>CAVZPY010000001.1:0-277202 GCA_963777265.1 uncultured Alphaproteobacteria bacterium
ATTTCGCCCTTGCTTATCACCTTTCAGTTGCTATACCCTGTTGAATTCGTTCCCGCACGGGGCACCCGAGCTTGATCGGTTTCGGACCTGCTCGACCACGCGCGGCGACCAGGATGGCCCCTCGGCAATCCTGTGACCGGAGGGGGTTTCCGTGCAAAAGGCTCCCGTGCGCAAGGATATTTCGGCGCGATCCTGGCCACGCTGCTGCTTGCCGCGCCCGCGATCGGTCACGCTGCCGAAACCCCTTCCGGGATGGAGCCGATCAGCGGCGTCACGGTGTCCACCGCGGCGGAAACCGCGACGAAGAACGTCCTCGCGCTCAACACCGGCATGTTCGAGCTCTATGCGGATGCCGGACGGGTGTTCCAGAAGAACATTCTGGCCCAGCACCCGGTCATCCTCGGCCTGTTCTCCGGGGCCGGCGGGCGCTTCATCCTGTACCGGCCCGGCATGGCGCCGCTCGAGGCGCCGTCGGTGCCGGTCGTCTATCAGCTCCTGAAATCGATCGGCCACAGCACCATGGCGCTGGCCGAGGTCGTCGGCCCGTATCTCGACAATCCCGCCAACCAGTCCTGGCGCGGTTCTCTGCTCGCCTATCGCAGCCGGATGCAGTCCGCCCTCGACGGGCTCGATGCGACCGACATGCCGGCCGAGTGGCGGGCGAACAACCGCAGCATCCTGCAGAACAACATCGCCTTCATGGACGCATGTGCGCGCAAGGGCGTCATATCGCTCGCCGATCTGCAAGGCTTCGCCAAGCAGCAGGCGCCGCTTTTGAAAATGGACATCGCCTGGGCGGCCCAGACGCAGGTCGACCACTGGATGGGCGTGATCGCCGGCTGGAAGAAGATGCTGGGAGACGACTGGGACAAAACCTACGCGGCAAGCAACACGATCTACGTCGCCCGCCAGAACAATGTGCTGTTCAGTGTGCTGGCGCAGTTCTTCGGCCCGGACGCGATCAACTCCCGCCTGATGCTGATCGAGACGATCTCGTTCACGACCACGCCGGAGGACATGCTGGAATCGCTGACCCGCATCATTGCCGACCGCTCGGTGGGCGCGATCTTCTTCGGCAACTACTACCTCATGGACTACGAGCTGATGGGCGGGGACGCGCGCAAGGCGATCACCGCCGATAGCGCGAAGTACGAAATGAAGCCGTTCCTGCCGCCGGCGGTGCCGTTCGGCTCGCATCAATGGCCCACCCTGATCACCCCGGGCCCGGGCCCGACCTCGCTCGCCGATCTGCCGTAACGCGACCGGAGCCCTCGACATGAACCTCAACACCGTCACCGCGGTCCGCCATCCCGAATCGGCGGCCGAGATCGCGCAGTGGCATGACGGGGATGCCTGGCTCGCCGGCGGCACTTGGCTGTTCTCGGAGCCGCAGCCCGCCACTCGACACGCTGATCGACCTGGAGCGGCTCGGCTGGCCGGCGCTCGAGGCGTCGGCCGCCGGGCTCGAGATCGCCGCGACCTGCCGCATCGCCGAGCTTTATCATTTCGAGGCGCCGAGGCAATGGACCGCCGCGCCGCTGTTCCGGGAGTGCTGCGATGCCCTGCTCGCCTCGTTCAAGATCTGGAACGCGGCCACGGTCGGCGGCAACATCTGCATGTCGCTTCCCGCCGGGGCGATGATCTCGCTGGCGGTGGCGCTCGAGGGACGCTGCACGCTCTGGCCGCGCGACGGGGCGCCGCGGGAGGTTGCCGCCGTCGATTTCGTCACCGGCAACCACGCCAACGTGCTGCGGCCCGGCGAATTGCTGCGCAAGATCCACCTGCCGGCGGCAGCCCTCGTGAAGCGGGTCGCGCTGCGCCGGGCTTCGCTCACCAAGCTCGGCCGTTCTGCCGCACTGCTGATCGGCACGCAGCGATCCGGCGGCGCGCGACCTGCTGCTCACCATCACCGCCGCGACGCCCGGCCCGGTGCAGCTTCGTTTCCCGCGTGCGCCGTCCGCCGAGGCGCTGCGCGACGCGATCGACGCCGCGCATCCCGGCGGACGGCTATTTCGCCGACGTGCATGGCAGCGCCGCCTACAAGCGCCACCTGACATACCACTTCGCCGAACAGATCCGCGCCGAACTGGCGCGGCCGGGAGCGGGCGCATGAACGACGTCGCATATCAGACCGACCAGCCGCCGGCGCGCTCGCCTTCAGCGTCAACGGCCGCGATCTGAGGCCGCGCCCCGAACCGGCCAGTGCCTGCGCACCTTCCTGCGCGAGCACGGCTGCTTCGGCGTGAAGAAAGGCTGCGACGCCGGCGATTGCGGCGCCTGCACCGTCTGGCTCGACGGCACGCCGGTGCATTCCTGCCTGATGCCGGCCTTCCGCGCCGCCGGGCGCGCGGTGACGACCATCGAGGGCCTGGCGGAGGACGGCGCCCTGCATCCGATGCAGCAGGCCTTCCTGGACGCGCAGGCGTTCCAGTGCGGCTTCTGCGCCGCCGGCATGATCATGACCGCCGCCGCGCTCGATGGCGGGCAGCGGGCCGATCTGCCGCACGCGCTCAAGGGCAATCTCTGCCGCTGCACCGGATATCGCGCCATCGCCGATGCGCTGCACGGCGTGCGGTCGGTCGAGGAGGACGTGGCCGGCCACGCCTGCGGGGCGAGCCTGCCCAATCCGTTCGCCGAAGCGATCGTGACCGGGCGAGCCCGCTACACGATGGATGTCGCGATCGAGGGGCTGCTGCACCTCAAGGTGCTGCGCTCGCCCGCATGCCCATGCGCGGATCACCCGCATCGGGCGCGAGCGGGCGGCGCCGTGCCGGGCGTGGTCGCGATCTTCACCTGGGAGGACGTGCCGCGCCGCCTCTACAGCACCGCGACCCACGAGGATCACCTCGTCGATCCGGACGATACCTACGTGCTCGACAACGTGGTCCGCTTCGTCGGCCAGCGCGTCGCGGCGGTGGTCGCCGAAACCGAGGCGCAGCGGAAGCGGCCTGCCGGCTGCTCGATGTGCAGTACGAGATCCTGCCCGCGGTGTTCGACCCCGAGGCGGCGATGCGGCCGGATGCGCCGGTGCTGCACGACAAGGGGATCGCCGCGTACGGCAACATCTATGTCGATATCCACGGCGAGGTCGGCAGCACGGCGGACGGGTTCGCCGCCGCCGATGTGGTGCATGACGGGCACCTATTCCACCTCCCGCGTGCAGCACGTGCATCTCGAAACGCACGGCTCGATCGCCTGGACCGACGGCGAGGGGCGCGTCCACGTCCGCACCAGCTCGCAGGCGCCGTTCATCGCGCAGCAGAAGCTCTGCCACATCTTCGGCCTGCGCGCGGGCGACGTTCACGTGTTCACCGAGCGGGTCGGCGGCGGCTTCGGCGGCAAGCAGGAGATGCTGTCCGAGGATCTCTGCGTCCTCGCCACGCTGAAGACCGGGCGGCCGGTCAGATGGGAGTTCACGCGCGAGGAAGCAGTTCATCGGCGCCACCACCCGCCACCAGATGACCACGCAAGTCCGGCTCGGCGCGCGGCGCGACGGCACGCTCACCGCGATCGAGGTCCGTGTCGTCTCCAACACCGGCGCCTATGGCGGCCACGGCGGCGAGACGCTGGCGGCGGCGCTCGCCAGCCCGCTCGCGGCCTATCGCTGCCCGAACAAGAAGGCGGACGGCTACGCCGTCTATACCAACATGGTGCCGGGCGGCGGCTTCCGCGGCTACGGCTCGTCGCAGACCACCTTCGCCATCGAATGCGCGATCGACGATCTGGCGAAAGCAGCTCGGGCTCGACCCGTTCGAGATCCGCCGGCGCAACATGATCCGCCCCGGACGACTGGATCGAATCCGTGTGGGGCGACCCGTCGGACGTCGATTTCGGCAGCTACGGGCTCGACCAGTGCATGGACCTCGTCGAGCAGGCGCTGGCGAGCGGCCGCGGCGAGCCGAAGCCGGAGGGCGAGGAGTGGGCGGAAGGCACCGGCTGCGCGCTCGCCATGCTGGAATGCGGGCCGCCGACCGAGCACCGCTCCGGCGCCGAGATGCGGCTGCTGGGCGACGGCAGCTATCACCTGGCGGTCGGATCGACCGAAATGGGCAACGGCTCCGTCACCTCGCATCGCCAGATCGCCGCCGAGGTGCTCGCGACGCGGGCCGGGCGGATCGCGATCGTCAATGCCGATACCGACCTGACGCCGTACGACACCGGCACGTTCGCGAGCACCGGCACCGTGGTCGCCGGCCAGGCGGTGGCGCTGGCCGCCGCGGCGCTGCGCGACAACATCCTGGATTACGCGAGCCGCCATGCCGGCGTGCCGTCGACGGAGTGCCGCCTCGCGGATGACGCCGTGATCTGCGGCACGCGGCGCATCCCGCTCGCGGAGCTGCACGCCGCCGGCATGCGCGAGCGGCATCGGTTCGAGGCGCGGCGCAAGGCCTATCTCTCGCCGCGCACGATCGCCTTCAACGTGCATGGGGTGCGCGTGGCGGTGAACCGCATCACCGCGGAGATCCGCATCCTGCACAGCGTGCATGCCGCCGATATCGGGCGGCTGATCAATCCGATGCAGTGCCGCGGGCAGATCGACGGCTCGATCGCCATGGGCTTCGGCTGGGCGCTGTGCGAGAACATGGTGCACGACGCGGACGGCGTGATCGTGAACCCGAGCCTGCGCAACTACCGCATTCCCGCCTTCGCCGACGTGCCGCCGAGCGAGGTGTTCTTCGCCGACACCTTCGACCGCATCGGCCCGCTGGGTGCCAAGGCGCAAGGCGAGTGCGCCATCAACCCGGTGGCACCCGCAATCGCCAATGCCGTCGCCCGCGCCACCGGCGTCCGCTTCGCCCACCTGCCGCTGACGCCGGACCGCATCTTCGCCGCACTCTGCCCGCAGCCATGAACGACGTCGCCCCGCCTGTCGCCCCCCCTGTCGTCCCGGCTGGCGCCCCGCCTGCCGCCGCCTCCGCCGCCACGGCGGTCACCGTCGTGACCCAGACGCGCGTACGCGAGGGGATGGCGGAGGAATTCGCCCGCTGGCAGAGCACGATCAGTGCCGCCGCGGCCGAGTTTCCCGGCTTCATCGAACAGAGCGTGCTGCCGCCGAACCCGCCCTTGCAGGCGGACTGGGTGATCCTCCAGCGTTTTGCCGAGCGCCGAGGCTGCTTCCGCCTGGCTGCGCTCCGACCGGCGGATGCGGCTGCTGGACGAGGCACAGCCGATGCTCGTGGGGCACGACGACGTGCATCTGGTGCGGGACCGCGGCGCCGGCGTGCGGCCGGCGCCGGTCTCGGCCGTGATCTCGTCGCGGATCAGGCCCGGCCAGGAAGCGGCGTTCCGCACCTGGGAACAGCGCATCGCGGCCGCGCAGGCCCGCTCGGCGGGGTTCCAGGGCTATCGGTTCGAGCCGCCCATCCCGGGCGTGCAGGATGACTGGCTGGCGATCCTGCGCTTCGACACCGAGGGCCATCTCCAGGGGTGGCTGGACTCGCCGGAGCGGAAGAGGCTGCTGGAGGATGCCGCTCCGTTCCTCGAGGAGTTTCACGCCCGCGTGGTGCGCACCGGGTTCGAGCAATGGTTCCCGACGAGTGCCGAGTCCGGATCGGCACCGGCGGCCTGGAAGCAGAACATGATCGTCCTGTTGCTGCTCTATCCGGTGGTGTTCCTGTTCGGCCTCTGGGTGCAGACGCCGCTGCTGATGGGGCAGGCCCGCCTGCCGTTCTGGTTCGCCCTGTTCATCGGCAACGTCATCAGCGTGCTGCTGCTGAACTGGCTGGTGCCGTGGGTGAGCCGCGGCTTCGGCTGGTGGCTGGCGCCGGCGCGCGACGCAGGCGGCCGGATCAGCGTTGCGGGCGCGGCGGTGATCCTCGTGCTCTACGTCGCATTGCTTTTCGTCTTTTCGCGTCTCGCATGATCGCACGCGCGCCCGGGATGCTCCCGGCGTGGACACTGCTGCTGGCGATGGCCCTGTGCATCGGGGTCGCACGGGCGCCGCGCGCCGAAACCCCGCCGGCCGCCGAGGCGGTGCCACTGGCGATCACGGGCAATCCGGGCGCGGTCAACGTCGCGGCGGGAACCGGGGCGCTCGGGCGGCTGCTCGGCCTCGGCCCGGAGAGCGGGCTGCGGCTGGGCGGCGTGCTGGTCAGCAACGCCAACGCCCTGCTCGCCGGCGGCAATGCGCCCGGCACGGCCAGCTACAACAACCTGCTGGTCGTCGACCTGCAAGCCGATCTCGACCGCCTCGCGCACATTCCGGGTGCGAGCGTGGGCGCGGCCCTGCTTCGTTTCGACGGACAGCCGACCAATCAGCAGGCGGGTCTCGTGACCGGCTATAACGGCCTGCCCGGCGCGCCGCCGCTCGACCGCACCGAGCTTTACGAGCTGTGGTGGCGGCAATCGCTGTTCGCGGACCGGCTGGTGGTGCGGGTCGGCAAGACGGTTCCGACCGAAGATTTCGGCAACGTGCTGCGTCCCGTCCCGGTGCGGGACGCGGCGCTGCAAATCCCGGCGGTGAGCGGCCTGATCTACACGCCGGTGTTCGTGAACCCCACCATTCTCGGTGCGCTCCCCGGCTACTATAATTCGGCCTACGGCGTTACCGCGACCGTCTCCCCGAGCCGCCGCCTCTATGTCTCCCTCGGCGTCTATGACGGCAATCTCGCGCGCGGGCAGCAGACCGGCTTGCGGGCGGGGCCGGACCTCAACGGCTACCGGTTCCAGGTCGGCGAGGCCGGCACGGCCTGGCTGCTCGGGCCGGACCGGCTGCCCGGCGCCTTCGCCGCCGGCGTGTGGGAGCAGACCGGCACGCTCACCCTGTCGGCTCCCACCCTGGCGGCCCCGCCGCGGACGGTCACGCAGGACGGCACCCACGGTCTCTATGCGTTCGCCTCGCAGCGTCTGTGGCGCGGCAATGCGAACGGCGTCGCGCGAGGCATGTCCGGATTCGTGCAGTTCGGCGCGAACGATTCGCGGACAATGTTCGCGACCCGGTATGTCGGGATCGGCGTCACCGGGTTCGGGCTGATCCCGGGCCGGCCGCAGGATTCCGTGGGCGCCGGACTCGCTTGGTCATGGCTGAACCGCAACCGCGATCTGCGGCCCCAGGAGGTCATGCTGCAGGCCTATGACCAGGTCCACGTCATCGGCGCGGTCTATGTGCAACCCGTCCTGACGTTCTCGCCGAAACCCGGCGAGAAGACCGCCCGAAGTCCCGCCGTTGCCTTCACCGTGCAATCGACCGTGTTGTTCTGAGAGGCGAGGTAATATCGGCGCCCTAATATTTATCCCAAGCGGCGAAGATATCGGCCCATCCCACCGTCATGGTCGGCGAAGGCCGACCATCCACGACTTCGCTGTGGCACGGCAGAAAGACGTAGATGCTCGGCCGTCGCCGAGCATGACGTGGATGTGCCGGGGACAGAGTACGTCACTACTTCCGCTGCTTGGTATGTTATACCAGTCCGCGTTGAAGCCGACTCTCTTGGGGGATTCCCAAAGCGGCTGAGTTCCGGTTCGATGCCCTGGTGCGACAATTCGCACCAGGAGGGCTTCGATGGGCGCGACGTTGAAGATCACCCGCACGGACCACACCAGTCCGATGCTGCGTGCCATGGCAAGCAAATGCGCTGATGGGGCGCAGGTTCGCCGGATGCTGGCTGTGGCCCTGGTGCTGGACGGCCGCCGCCGCAGCGAGGCAGCGGCCCTCAATGGCATGGACCGGCAGACCTTGTGCGATTGGGTGCATCGCTACAATGCCGCCGGCATTGACGGCCTGAAGTCCCGCAAAAGCCCCGGCAAGCCGCCCTGTCTGAGTGAGCAGCAGAAGGCCGAGCTGCGGGCGTTGGTGGTGCGCGGCCCCGATCCGGTGATCGCCCGGGTCGTGCGTTGGCGGTGCGTGGACCTGCAAGCCGAGGTGGCACGACGCTTTTCGGTCGAGGTCCATGAAAGCACGATCGGCAAATGGCTGCGCCAGCTTGGCCTGACCCGGCTGCAACCTCGCCCGGTGCATCCGAAGAAGGAGGCCGAGGCCGAGGTGACATTTAAAAAAACTTCCCCAGCCTGGTCGAGGCGGCGCTTCTCGGCACCACCTCAGGCACGCCAATAGAAATCTGGTTCCAGGACGAGGCCAGAGTCGGCCAAAAGGGAACCCACGCCTATATCTGGGCCCCGGTCGGCGCGCGACCTCTGATGGTGCGCGACAATCGCCATGACTCCGCCTACATCTTTGGTGCGATTTGCCCGAGCCGCGGCGTTGGCGCCGCGATGATTACACCGGCTGCAAATACCGAGATGATGAACCTGCACCTTGAGGAGATTAGCACGCAGGTGGCGCACGGCGCTTGTGCCGTGATGCTGTGTGACGGCGCCGGCTGGCACCAGCAGGGCAACGGTCTGCGGTTGCCCGATAACATCAGGCTGCTGCCGCTGCCGCCGTATAGCCCGGAGCTGAACCCGATGGAGAATGTCTGGGACTACCTGCGGCAAAACAAGCTCTGCTCAACTGTCTGGGACAGCTACGACGAAATTGTGGAGGCTTGCAAAACCGCCTGGAACTGGCTGATCGGCGATCCAGAGCGTATCCGCTCAATCGGAACCCGCGACTGGGCGTGTGTCAGTGTCTAGGCGGATTGGTATTATACCAAGCAGCGAACATATCGACCCATCCCCACCGTCATGGTCGGCGCGGCTTATCTCCCCTCTCTCTGGCGCATCTCTCCGCTTGCGGGCTGCATATCTGCGATCGTACGCCGTGGCCGTGGTCAATTCGTCATGGCCGGGCTTGTCCCGGCCATCCACGACTTGCCGGCGGCGCGTGAAGTCGCGGATACCCGGCCGGAGCCTGTCCTCGGGCAGGCCTTCGGCCCGTCCCGGGGGCCGGGGGCATGACGGGTGGGAGCGGTCACGCCGCCTGCTTGGCCAGCAATCCCTGCGCCACCAACACCTCGGCGATCTGCACCGCGTTCAGCGCGGCACCCTTGCGCAGATTGTCGGCCGCGCACCAGAAGGCGAGGCCGTTCGGCACCGTCGCGTCCTTGCGCAGCCGGCTGACGAACACGTCGTCCTCGCCGGCGGCCTCGAGCGGGGTCACGTAGCCGCCGTCCTCGCGCACATCGACGACGCTCACGCCGGGCGCCTCGCGCAGCGCCGCGCGCGCCTCGCTCACGGTCGCGGTGCGCTCGAATTCGACATGCACCGCCTCGCCGTGGCCGATGAACACCGGCACGCGCACGCAGGTCGCGATCACGGCGATGTCGGGGTCGAGGATCTTCCGCGTCTCGACTGCCATCTTCCACTCCTCCTTGGTGGCACCGTCGTCCATGAAGCGGTCGATGTGCGGGATGCAGTTGAAGGCGATCTCCTTGGTGAACTGCTCGGGCGTGGTGAGGTCGTTGACGAAGCTCGCCTTGGTGTGGGCATAGAGCTCGTCCATCCCCTCCTTGCCGGCGCCGGAGACCGACTGATAGGTCGCGACCACCACCCGGCGGACGCGGAAGCGGTCGTGCAGCGGCTTCAGCGCCACCACCATCTGGATCGTGCTGCAATTCGGATTGGCGATGATGCGGCGGCGGGCGAAGCGGCGCAGCGCGTCGGGGTTCACCTCCGGCACCACCAGGGCCACGTCCGGCTCCATGCGGAACTGGCTGGTGTTGTCGATCACCACGCAGCCGGCGCCGGCGGCGCGCGGCGCGTGCAGCGCCGAGACCGCGGCGCCGGGGCTGAACAGGCCGATGTCCCAGCCGCGGAAATCGAAGCCGTCGAGGTTCTGCACCTTGAGCACGCGGCGCTCGCCGAACGAGACCTCCTGCCCGGCGGAGCGGCCCGAGGCGACGGCCGCGATGTCGGCGATCGGAAACTCGCGCTCGGCGAGCGTCTTGAGCATCTCGCGCCCGACCGCTCCGGTGGCGCCGACCACTGCTACCCGGTAGGCCATCGCTCTCCTGCTCCGCCCTCGTGCTTCCTGGCCGCCCAGCCCACGCGAACCCGGGCGGATAGCTAATCGGTCGCGGGGCGGCGGACAAGCGGGCCGCCCTTGCGAGGCGGAACCGGTTCGCGGCCGGCGCGTTGCCGATGCAGCATCGATCCGAGGAGAGTGCAATGAGACTGCTTTCCACGGCCAGCGCACTGGCACTGGCAGCCGCCCTCGCCGCTTCGCCGGCCCTGGCCGCCTCCCCCCCCGGCAGCACCAGCCCCGCGCCGGCCGTGACCACGCCGGCCACCGGCAGCCCGACGCACGCGAACACGCCGGCGAACAACACGGCCACGGCGGCGGGTGCCGCGGGCACCTCGGCCACCACCAACCCCGGCGCTCTCGGGACGGCGCCCAATCCGAGCCCGGCCGCGCCCGCCGCCGGCATGGCTGCCAAAACCACGCCGGGCGCCGCGCCGGCCGCGAGCACCGCGCCGCCGCAGCCCAACCCGGTGCTGACCGAAAACGGCGAGGTGCGGGCCAGCAAGGTGATCGGCTCGGCGGTGTATAACGCCCAGGACAAGCAGGTCGGCACGATCGACGACATCCTGCTCACCCAGGACAGCAAGAAGGCCGCGACCGCGGTGATCTCGCTCGGCGGCTTTCTCGGCATGGGCGCCAAGCTGGTGACGGTGCCCTACGACAAGCTGCAGTTCAGCAAGACCCTCAAGAACGGCGACGATCGGGTGGTGATGCCCGACGCCAGCAAAGACGCCCTCAACAAGATGCCGAGCTACCACTACACCGCGGCGAACGGCAAAAGCTGAGGCGCACCCCTCCCCCCAACCCCCTCCCGCAAGGGGAGGGGGCTTTGACGGGTTGATCCCCCTCCCCTTGTGGGAGGGGGGTTGGGGGGAGAGCGAGCGGCCGACCCTAATGCCCCGCCCCGGGCTGGGCCGCCATCGCCTTCGCCAGCACCAGCGCCTGCGCGAGCTGGAAGTCGGTCGCCGGCTTGGTCGGGTCGTATTTCGGCCAATCCGCCGGCGGCAGGCTCGGGATCTGGGCCGCGACCGGCGGCAGGTCGGAGCGGGCGGGGGCCGTCAGGCCGGACGCGATGCTGCCCGGGTTCTTGAGCGCGCCGCTGAGCTCAGCCTCGTGCGTCGGCCCCTTCGAGGGCAGCGGCGTCCGGCTCTCCTCGACCCGCACGTCCGGCACGATCCCCTCCGCCTGGATCGAGCGGCCCGACGGGGTGTAGTAGCGCGCCGTCGTCAGCCGGATGGCGCCGCCATTGCCGAGCGGGAACAGGAGCTGCACCGACCCCTTGCCGAAGCTGCGGGTGCCGAGCAGCACCGCCCGGTGCTGGTCCTGCAACGCGCCGGAGACGATCTCGGCGGCCGAGGCGGTGCCGTCGTTGATCATCACCACCAGCGGCAGCCGGCCGGCGACGTCGCCCTGGGGGCTCGCGGTCCAGACGTGATTGTCCTGCGGCTGCCGGCCGCGCAGCGCCACGATCTCGCCCTGGCTCAGGAAGTCGTTGGCGACCGCGATCGCGCCGCCGAACAGCCCGCCCGGGTTGTTGCGCAGATCGAGGATCACGGCGGCAAGCTTGTCGCCGAGCTGGGCGCGGAACGCCGTCAGGGCGGCGCGCAGGTTGGGGTCGCTCTGGGCGCTGAAGCTGGTCATGCGGATGTAGCCGACATCGCCGATCGGCCGGCTCTTGACGACCTGGACGTGGATGATCTCGCGCGTCAGCGTGACGTCGAACGGCTTCGCCTCGCCGGGCCGGGCGATGGCGAGGCGGATGGTGCTGCCCGGCGCGCCGCGCAGCCGCTCGAGCACCTGCTGGAGGCTTTCGCCCTTGAAGTCGCGGCCGTCGGCGGACTGGATCACGTCGGCAGGCTTGAGGCCGGCGCGGGCGGCGGGCGTGCCGTCGATCGGGCTGACCACGGAGATGACGCCCTTTTCCAGCTCGATCTGCATCCCGAGGCCGCCGAACACGCCGGTGTTCTGCGCCTGCTGGTCCTTCCATTGCGGCGGCGTGAGGTAATAGCTGTGCGGATCGAGCTTGGTGAGCATGCCGTTGAGCGCGTCGCCCAGCACGTTGGCCGGCTTGGTGGGATCGACGTAGTTGTTGGCGATGCGGGCGAACACTTCGTCGAAAGTCTGATTGACCTGCGCGAGCGTGGGCGCGGGCGTGGGGGCGGGCGCGTGCTGGGCCGCGGCGGCGGGCGGCGCGGCCGGGGGCGGCGCCGCCGCTTGGGCCTTGCCCGCTTGGGTAGTCGTGCCTTGGGCGTGAGCGGGGCCGATCAGCGCGGCTGCGAGCACGGCGGCGAGCAGGCCGCTCCGAGGGGTCATGCGGGAAATCTCCGGACGTTTCGCGCCCGAGGCTGCGGCAAAGCGGCCCGGCGTTCAAGACACGGCTCAACAGCGAAGGGCCGGATCACCTCGCGGCGATCCGGCCCTCCAGGCCTGGTTCGCGGGCAGCGCCCGCGTTGCGGTCAGCGCTGCAGCATCGGCCGGCAGGGGTTGACGGTCCCCGGCGCGTTCGGGTCGAACGAGGTGTTCGCATACGGGTTTGCAGCCCCGCCGAGGCTGGCGACGCCGCCGCCCGAATAGCTCGGCGAGCTGCCCGGCGCGTTGCCGCTGGCAGTGCTGGCGATGCCGCCGCCCGAATAGCTCGGCGAGCTGCCCGGCGCGTTGCCGCTGGCAGTGCTGGCGATGCCGCCGCCCGAATAGCTGGGCGAGCTGCCCGGCGCGTTGCCGCTGGCGGTGCTGGCGACGCCGCCGCCCGAATAGCTCGGCGAGCTGCCCGGCGCGTTGCCGCTGGCGGTGCTGGCGACGCCGCCGCCCGAATAGCTGGGCGAGCTGCCCGGTGCGTTGCCGCTGGCGGTGCTGGCGACGCCGCCGCCCGAATAGCTGGGCGAGCTGCCCGGTGCGTTGCCGCTGGCGGTGCTGGCGACGCCGCCGCCCGAATAGCTGGGCGAGCTGCCGGTGCGTTGCCGCTGGCGGTGCTGGCGACGCCGCCGCCCGAATAGCTGGGCGAGCTGCCCGGTGCGTTGCCGCTGGCGGTGCTGGCCATGCCGTTGCCCGAGTAGCTCGGCGAGTTGCCCGGGGTCGTGCTGGCGACGCCGCCGCCCGAATAGCTGGGCGAGCTGCCCGGGGCGTTGCCGCTGGCGGTGCTGGCGACCCCGCCGCCCGAATAGCTCGGCGAGCTACCCGGCGCGTTGCCGCTGGCGGTGCTGGCGACGCCGCCGCCCGAGTAGCTTGGCGAGCTGCCCGGTGCGTTGCCGCTGGCGGTGCTGGCCATCCCGTTGCCCGAGTAGCTCGGCGAGTTGCCCGGCGTCTTGCTGGCGACGCCGCCGCCCGAATAGCTGGGCGAGCTGCCCGGGGCGTTGCCGCTGGCGGTGCTGGCCACCCGTTGCCCGAGTAGCTGGGCGAGCTGCCCGGCGTCGTGCTGGCGACGCCGCCGCCCGAATAGCTGGGCGAGCTGCCCGGTGCGTTGCCGCGTGGCGGTGCTGGCGACGCCGCACCGCCCGAATAGCTGGGCGAGCTGCCCGGCGCGTTGCCGCTGCTGCGGTCGCTGGCGATGCCGCCGCCCGAGTAGCTGGGCGAGCCGCCGGTGCCGAGGCTGGCGACCATGCCCTGCGGGCAGGCGACGTTGCTGTCGTTGACATGGATGACGGCGCCGCGGGTGCCGGGCTGCAACGGGCCGGCCGGCGCCTGCGCGAAGGCGGCCTGCGCGAAAGCGGGCAGAGCGATGACGCTCGCGAAGACGGCGGTAAGAAGCTGCTGACGCATGATGATCACTCCAGGTTCGGTCCGCCGCTCGGCCGGGACGAGGCGATCCCCCACCGGACTGCGCGCGTTGCGGACACATGTTCGTTGTCCCGACGGCTCGGTAACAGGGGCCTGCATGTGCATGGCAGTTATGCGCCGGCGGTATCGCCTGACGGCACCGCTGCCGGTCCCCGTCTCAAAAATGGCCGTCCCGACGCGGCCACCTAAAAACACTCTACTCGAAACCGGCCGAAAAATCCAGCGTCCTCAAGCGCCGCCGCGACAACTGCCCCTCTCCCCCCGCAAGCGCGGGCGAGAGGGAGAACGGCGTTCAGTACCCGGTAGAGGTCGTGCTTGTAGGGACCCGACGGCGAGACGCCGATATAGGCGGCCTGCTCGGGGGTCAGCCGCGTCAGCGTCGCCCCCACCTTGGCCAGATGCAGCGCCGCCACCTTCTCGTCGAGCTGCTTGGGCAGCGTATAGACCTGCCGCTGGTAGCGGCCGGCGGGCGCGCCCCACAGCTCGATCTGCGCCAGCACCTGGTTGGTGAAGCTCGCCGACATCACGAAGCTCGGGTGTCCGGTCGCGTTGCCGAGGTTCACCAGCCGTCCCTCGCTCAGCACGATCAGGCGCTTGCCGTCGGGGAACACCACCTCGTCCACCTGCGGCTTGACGTTCTCCCAGGTGAAGTTGCGCAAGGCTCTCGATCTGGATTTCGCTGTCGAAATGGCCGATGTTGCAGACGATCGCGCGGTGCTTCATCGCCCGCATGTGATCGAGCGTGATGACATCGACATTGCCGGTGGCGGTCACGAAGATGTCGCCGCGCGGGGCCGCCTGCTCCATCGTGACGACCTCGTAGCCCTCCATCGCCGCCTGCAAGGCGTTGATCGGGTCGATCTCGGTCACCAGCACGCGGCAGCCGGCGTTGCGCAGGCTGGCGGCCGAGCCCTTGCCCACGTCGCCGAACCCCGCCACCACCGCGATCTTGCCGGCCATCATCACGTCGGTGCCGCGGCGGATGCCGTCGACCAGGCTCTCGCGGCAGCCGTAGAGATTGTCGAACTTCGATTTCGTCACGCTGTCGTTGACGTTGATCGCCGGCACCAGCAGCCGCCCGTCGCGCGCCATGTCGCGCAGCCGGTGCACGCCCGGTCGTCGTCTCCTCGGAAAGTCCGCGCACGTGGGCGAGCATCTCGGGATATTTTTCGTGCATCAGCTTGGTGAGGTCGCCGCCGTCATCGAGGAGCAGGTTCGGCGTCCAGCCGCTCCGGGCCGCGCACCGTCTGCTCGATGCACCACCAGAACTCGTCCTCCTTCATCCCTTTCCAGGCGAACACCGGGATGCCGGCGGCGGCGACCGCGGCGGCGGCGTGGTCCTGGGTGGAGAAGACATTGCACGACGACCAGCGCACGCTCGCCCCGAGTGCCGTCAGCGTCTCGATCAGCACCGCGGTCTGGATCGTCATGTGCAGGCAGCCGGCGATGCGCGCGCCGGCCAGCGGCTTCGATGTCCCGTATTCCTCGCGCAGCGCCATCAGGCCGGGCATCTCGTCCTCGGCCATGGCGATCTCCTTGCGGCCCCACGCCGCGAGCGAGATGTCCTTGACCTTGTAGTCGGACACCTTGGGATCGGGCGCGGTCGCGACGTCGGGCATCCGGTGCTCCTGCTGGCGGTCGCGTCCCTATAGGGGCGGCCGTCCCGGTTTGGAAGCCGGCCGGCGAAGCACCAGCGTCACCCAGCGTCCCTCGGCCAGCCGCCGCTCCAGCAGCAGGCCCTGGCGGCGATGCGCGGCGAGCACCAGCGGCGCCTGCTCGTCGAGCAAGCCTGCGAGCACGACGCGCCCGCCCGGGGCCAGGTTGCGGGCGAGATCGCGCGCCATCGCGCAGAGCGGGCGGGCCAGGATGTTGGCGAACACGAGATCATAGGGCGCGGCGCGGCGCAACATCGGCGCTGGCCCAGCCACGGCCGAGCCGCGCCCGCACCCGCCGCCCGAGCCCGTTCAGGGCCGCGTTCTGGCCCGCCACCCGCACCGACCACGGCTCGATGTCCACCGCCAGCACCGGCCGGTGCAGCAGCCGGGCCGCCGCCATCGCCAGGATGCCCGAGCCGGTGCCGAGATCGAGGATGCGGCGCGGCCGCCAAGGCGGTCTGGTTCGCCAGGCGCTCCAGCGCGCGCAGGCAGCCGCGGGTGGAGCCGTGCTCGCCGGAGCCGAACGCCACCCCCGCATCCAGCACCAGGGTGATGCGGCCGGGGGATGCGCGCGGCGGCAGGTGGGTGCCGCGGATCGCGAAGCGGCGGCCGACGCGCTGCTCGGGAAAGCCCGATTGCGTGCGGGCGAGCCAGCCCTCGACCGCGGTATCCCGGCGATGCAAGGCGGCCGGGATGCCGGTCGCGGCGGCCGCCAGCAGCAGCGCCGTCGCCAGCACATCATCGTCGGCCCCCGCCTCCTTCACCCCCTCGACGCGCCAGGTCTCGGCGGCTTCGTCATGGAAGAAGCCGACGGCCATGCAGGCGCGGCCCAGCGCCGCCTCGTAGGCCGCGACGGCCGCCTCGGGCACGTCGAGCCAGACCGTCTCCAGGCGTTTCATCTTGGGCGCCTCACCTGTAGCGAGCACCTAAAGATGTCCGGTGCAGGTAGCAGATGAATTGACCGCTTTTGATGATGCTGGCCCTGTGGGCAAGTGGGCAAGCCACTTGGCTTGTCCATCTTGTCCACAGGGCTCGGCCGGTCGCGAAAGCGGTTCACGCGGCGGGCCTCAACTCGGGGTCCGAAGCGGCGGCCGGATCGCCCGGCCAGCGCACCAGACAGCGCGGACCATGAAATAGCGCCAGCGCGCCGTCGGCATACTCATGCACCCGAACCCGCGCCCGCACAAAATGCGCTCGGGCCGGGTGGGGTGGGATCTGTAGGCGCTGGCCGCTCCAAGCCACGGTGTTGTCGGGGGCTACCACGCGCTCCTCCTGGATGCACAGCACGTCGCGCCATTGCGCCTCGGCCACCGGCACGAACGCGCGACCCGCTCTCTGCCGGTGCTAGGGCGAAGTGCGCGTTGTGCGGCGGCAGATAGACCTCGCGGATGAAGCGGTTCGCCGTCGCCACATCCTCGGCGATGCCGGCCAGCGCCAGCTCCTTCGGCAGCCGATCCTGCAGGGTTCGGAACGCTCGCTCGCAGCGCCCGCGCGCCTCCGGCGAGTAGGCCGCGATGTGCTCGATGCCAAGCTGCGCCAACGCCCGCCCGACCTGGGTGTGCACCCCTCGGCCGACCGGACCGCCCGCTTCGGGTGTGTGAAAATAGTGGCTGCCGCGGTCGGTATAGAGCGCGCACGGCAGGCCGTGCGCCGCGATCGTCTCCGCCAAGCTGGCAAAGCTCGAGGCCGTGCCCTCCTCGGTCACCAGGAACGCCGAGTAGAGCGTGCTGGTGGCGTCATCCAGCGTGACCACCAGGTCAAGCGGCGCCAGCCCGGCCAGCCAGGCGTGCCGCGAGCCGTCCTGGTGCAGCATCATGCCGACCATCGGCCGGCGCGGGCGCTTGCGGCGATGCGCCCCGCGGCGGGGCGCCTTTGCCACCAGCCCGCGGTTTTGAAGAAAGGTCTTGGTCCAGGTGTAGCCCCAGGCGAAGCCATGGCTGCGCCGCAGATGCTCGTGGAAGTGCTTGGCCGTGAAACCGGCGTAGCGCTCGCGGAAAAGCCGCTCCACCTCGGCCGCCTCGGCTTCCGGCACCGCCCGCCCCGATCGCCGCCCCAGGCGCCGGTCCATCACACCGGCCTCGCCCTCCTGCTCGAAGCGCCGGGTCCAACGACGGAACGTCCGTTCGCTCATGCCAAGAAGCTCAGCCGCTTCCATCTGACTCAGCTCGTCCGCTTCCTAGCGGCTCAAAACGTCGCGAAGCTTCAGCATCCGCACGCCCTGCCGTTGCTCCGTCCGGCGCATCTAACCCCCCAGAGGTCAAATGCACCGGACAGATCACGTGCTACCTGCACCGGACAGACCGCGTGCTCCCTACACATCTTGGGCGCCTCACCTTGTCAGGCATCGTGCTCCCCGTTATAGGCCGCCCCTCGCACGCGACCGGGCCTGGATGGGCATGCCCGGCCGTGCCGCCTGCGCCGCGCAGGCGATCAGCCACAGGAGAAAAAAATGCCCAAGATGAAGACCAAGTCGTCGGTGAAGAAGCAATTCAAGATCACCGCGACCGGCCGCGTGCTGGCCGGGCCGGGGCTGAAGCGGCACGGCCTGATCAACCGCCCGCAGAAGATGAAGCGCACCAATCGCCGCCACCAGACGCTGACCGACATGGACGCGCGCACCGTCAAACAATGGGCGCCCTACGGGCTCGGTTGAGAGGGATAGACCGCCATGGCACGCGTCAAGCGGGGCATCACCACCCACGCCCGTCACAAGAAGGTTCTCGCCCAGAGCAAGGGCTTCGTCGGCCGCTCCTCCACCACCTACCGGACGGCCCTGGAGCGGCTGGAGAAGTCGCTGCAATACGCCTACCGCGACCGGCGCAACCGCAAGCGCGACTTCCGCGGCCTCTGGATCCAGCGCATCAACGCCGCGGTGCGCGAGCACGGCATGACCTACAGCCGCTTCATCGAGGGGCTGAAGCGCGCCAATATCGAGATCGACCGCAAGGTGCTCGCCGCCATCGCCTACGACGACGCGGCGGCGTTCGCGGAGATCGTGCGCAAGGTGCAGGGGGCTGCAATGCCAGAGCCGCAACCGACCGACCGCTCGACCCCTCCCCCGGCCTTGGTCCGCTTCGCGGCCCAAGCCCGCAAGGGGAGGGGGAGCAACGCGCATAAGCCCCCTCCCCTTGCGGGAGGGGGTTGGGGGAGGGGTAAATCACGGCCATGAACCTCGACCTGACCGGCAAGACCGCCCTCGTCACCGGCTCGACCGCCGGCATCGGGCTCGCGACCGCAACCGGCCTCGCGGAATGCGGGGCCAGCGTCTGGGTCAACGGCCGCACCCGTGAGCGCGTCGATCATGCGATCGCCGCCATCCGCGCGCGCCGCCCGGACGCGAAACTGCACGGCGCCGTCGGCGACCTCGCCTCGCCCGAGGGCGCCCGCGCCGTTACCGAGCGCATCGAGCGCGTGGACATCCTGGTCAACAATGTCGGCGGCGTCGGCGCCCGCAAGCCGTTCGCGGAGCTCGACGATGCCGACTGGCAGCACGTCTACGAGCTGAACGTGATGAGTGCCGTGCGCATGACGCGGCACTTCCTGCCGGCGATGCGGGCGCGAAACTGGGGCCGGCTGATCTTCGTCGCGAGCGAATCCGGCGTGCAGATCCCGACCGAGTTCCTGCACTACGGCGTCGTCAAGGCCGGCGTGATCGCGCTCGCCCGCGGCATCGCCGAGACGCTGATCGCGTCGGGTGTCACGGCCAACTCCGTCCTGCCCGGCCCGACCTTCGCCGAGGGCACGGCGCGCCGTGCGGCCGCCGAGGGCAAGACCGAGGCGGAGCTCGCCGCGGACTTCTTCGCCAATGCGCGTCCCACCTCGCTGCTCCGGCGCTTCGCCACCACCGAGGAGGTGGCGAACATGATCGTCTATCTTTGCAGCCCCGCCGCCTCCGCCACTCACGGCGCTGCGGTTCGCGTCGATGGCGGCGTCATCAAGAGCGCGTTCTGAAACCGATCGCCCGGCAAATCGATCTCTCGCCCCCTCCCCCCGGCCCCCTCCCGCAAGGGGGAGGGGGAGCAGGGTCCATAAGCCCCCTCCCCTTGCGGGAGGGGGTGGGGAGGGGTGTCAGTACCCCCGCGCGAGGTCGAACCGGTTGGGCGGCGTCTCGCCCGCGCGCCAGGCGCGCAGATTGGCGAAGAAGATGTCGAGGCTGATCGGGTTGTAGCTCGCCGGATCGTCGCAGGAGACGTGCGGCGTCATCACCAGGTTGCGCGTCGTCCATAGCCGATGCCCCGCCGGCACCGGCTCGGCGGCGAACACGTCCAGCACCGCGCCGCCGAGCCGGCCGGCATCGAGCGCATCGCACAGCGCGTCCTGATCCAGCACCGCGCCGCGGCCGATGTTGACGACCCCGGCCCCGGCCTTGAGCAATCCGATCCGACGCGCGTCCAGCAGGTTGCGCGTGGCCGTGGTCAGCGGGGCCGCGAGCGCCACCGCGTCAGCCTGCGGCAATTCGCCGTCCAGATCGGCGGGCGCCACCACGCGCGCGCAATCGGGGTGCGGGGCGGGGTGGGCGCGGCAGCCGATCACCTCCATTCCGTGCCGCGCTGCCAGGGCCGCCGCCGCCGCGCCGATTTGCCCGAGGCCCACGATCACGACCCGCCGCCCGGCCAGCACCGTTCCGTATTTCTTCTCCCACCGCTGCGCGCGCTGGTCGGCGCCGATCTCGGGCAGCCGGCAGGCGAGCATCAGCAGCGCCATCAGCACGAACTCGGCTCCTTTCGTCGCGTGGGTGCCGCTGTTGTTCCAGACCTCGGCATCCGGCGGCAGCCAGTCGAACGGCGCCAGCCGGTCCAGCCCGGCCGAGGTGCAGAACACGATGCGCAGCGCCGGGCGCAGCGCCGGGGCCGGCGCCGGCAGCAGGTGGCGGACCACGTGGGCGGCGGTGATCAGCGCCTCCGCCGCGGGGATCGCCGCGGCGAAGGCCTCGGGCGTGTCGCCGAAGCTGACCGCGTGGCCCTTCTCGCCGGCGCGATCAGCGGCCTCGTCCCACTGCGCGCGGGTGATCTCGAACAGCGGGTCGGCGGGGTCGTTCTGGATGTGGATGCGCATGGCCGGTGCATCGCGGCGCCGCGCGGGCGTGTCAACCGCGGACTATGGCGCGGGCCATGGCGCTGACGTTTGGCGCCCGCCGTGCCATCCTCGATGCATGACTGCCCGTCCGCCGCCGCCAACTGAGGAGAGCCTGCACGAGGCAGCACTCGCCCACCTCGCCCGCTATGCCGCGACCGAACGGGGATTGCTGCGCGTGCTGACCCGCCGCATCGACCGCTGGGCGCGCCAGGCGGCCGAGGCCGACCCCGACGATGCCGCCGCGGTCGCCGGCCGCGCCCGCGCCGAGGCGGCGGAGGTGGTGCGCCGGCTCGCCGCCGCGGGGGCCGTGGACGATGCCGCCTTCGCCGCCGCGCGGGTCGCCAGGCTCGGCCGCGCCGGCCGCTCGCGGCGCGCGATCGGGGCGCATCTGGCGGCCAAGGGTGTTGCCGCCGAGACCGCGCGCGCCGCCCTGCCCGACGATCCGCAGGCGGAGCTGGACGCGGCACTGGCCTACGCCCGGCGCCGCCGCCTCGGCCCGTTCCGCGCCGCCGCGGCGGACGCCGAGGGCCGCCGGCGCGAGGCGGCGGCGCTGGCCCGCGCCGGCTTTGCGGCCGAGGTGGCGTACCGCGCGCTGCGCATGGCGGCGGAGGAGGCGTCGGCACGGCTCGCGGCGCGGCGGACTCCATCGCAGCCCGCAAGCGGCGGGGGAGACCCGCCTTAGCCTCCCATCGTCATGCCCGGAAAGCGCCTTGGCCGGGCATGACGATTGAGCCTCGCGCAAATGCGCCCCTGGCTAACGGGCACCTGCGTTGACCCTGGCCATCGCGCAGCGTAAGCACCGGTGCCATAGTGCGGCGCACCAAGTTGCCGGGACCGTGGAGCCTCGCCGCCGATGACCGACATACGCGACGCCCAGATGGACCCCCAGATGGTCGGGCGCGACAGCCAGGGGCGGCTGGTCCGCCGGCCGCTCTCGCCGCATCTGCAAGTATATCGCCCGCAGATCGGCTCGACACTGTCGATCGCGCATCGCGCGACCGGCATCGCACTCGCACTCGGCACGCTGCTGCTGACCGCGTGGTTGGTCGCCGCCGCCACCTCCGATGCTGCGTTCGCCGCCGTGCAGTGGTTCGCCTCCTCGGTGATCGGCTTCATCGTCCTGATCGGCTGGACGATTTCCCTCTGCTACCATTTCCTCGCCGGCATCCGCCATCTCGCCTGGGATACCGGCCGCGGCTTCGAGCTGCCCACCATGCACCGCACCGGCTATGCGGTGCTGATCGGCACAGTGGTGCTGACGGTGGTGATCTGGATCGTGTCGCTGGTGACGTGGCTCTGATGGCCGAGGTGCAGAAACTCCATCTCGCCGCGATGCGCACGCCGCTCGCCCGCGCGCGCGGGCTGGGCGCCTCGCATTCCGGCGTCGGCGGCTGGTGGGCGCAGCGGCTGACGGCGGCGGCGCTGGTGCCGCTTTCGGTGTGGTTCGTGGTCTCGGTCATCGCCCTGCTCGGCAGCCCGCGCGTGGTCGTCGCGCACTGGGTCGGATACCCGATCGACACTGTGCTGCTGCTGGCCCTGATCGCGCTGATGTTCCATCACATGCAGCTCGGCTTGCAGGTGGTGATCGAGGACTACGTCCATGTCGAGAGCGCCAAGCTGATCACATTGCTGGCGATGAAGGCCGTCACCATTCTTCTGGCGCTGGCCTGCGCCATCTCGGTGCTGAAGCTGGCGTTCGTCGCCTGAGAGCTTGTGAAAGAATGCCCTTTCGCACCAAAACCGACGTGAAAAGCCTCAGGATACCAGGGGGCATTCTTTCACAAGTTCGATTTCTTGACGTGCCCTGACGGAACGGAACGGACCCGATGAACGCGATCACCATGCCTTCCCGCCAGGCCTACGCCGTAACCGACCATACCTACGACGTGGTGGTGGTCGGCGCCGGCGGGGCGGGCCTGCGCGCGACCTTCGGCATGGTCGCGGCCGGCCTCAAGACCGCCTGCATCACCAAGGTCTTTCCCACCCGCAGCCACACCGTCGCGGCCCAGGGCGGGATCGGCGCCGCCCTCGGCAACATGGGCGCGGACGACTGGCGCTGGCACATGTACGACACCGTGAAGGGGTCGGACTGGCTGGGCGACCAGGACGCGATCGAATACATGTGCCGCGAGGCGATCCCGGCCGTCTATGAGCTCGAGCACTATGGCGTGCCGTTCAGCCGCACCGAGGACGGCCGCATCTACCAGCGCCCGTTCGGCGGCCACATGATCGAGTTCGGCACGGCGCCGGCGCAGCGCGCCTGTGCGGCCGCCGACCGCACCGGCCACGCGATCCTGCACACGCTCTATCAGCAGAGCCTCAAGCACGACGCCGAGTTCTTCGTCGAATACATCGCGCTGGACCTCATCATCGACGAGGGCGCCTGCCGCGGCGTGATGGCCTGGAGCCTCGATGACGGCAGCATCCACCGCTTCCGCGCGCAGACCGTGGTGCTCGCGACCGGCGGCTATGGCCGCGCCTATCTCTCCTGCACCTCGGCGCATATCTGCACCGGCGACGGCAACGGCATGGTGATCCGCGCCGGCCTGCCGGTGCAGGACATGGAGTTCGTGCAGTTCCATCCCACCGGGATTTTCCCCGCCGGCTGCCTGATCACCGAGGGCGCGCGCGGCGAGGGCGGCTACCTCACCAATTCCGAGGGCGAGCGGTTCATGGAACGCTACGCCCCGACCGCCAAGGACCTCGCCAGCCGCGATGTCGTCTCCCGCTCGATGACGATCGAGATGAACGAGGGGCGCGGCTGCGGTCCGAACAAGGACCACATGCTGCTGCATCTGGAGCATCTCGGCGCCGAGCTGCTGCACGAGCGTCTGCCCGGCATCAGCGAGACCGCGCGCGTGTTTGCCGGCGTCGATGTCACCAAGGAGCCGATCCCGGTGCTGCCGACCGTGCATTACAACATGGGCGGCATCCCGACGAACTTCCGCGGCGAGGTGCTGCGCCCGACCCATGACGATCCCGACGCGATATTCCCCGGGCTGATGGCGGTGGGCGAATGCGCCTGCGTCTCCGTCCACGGCGCCAACCGGCTCGGCACCAACTCGCTGCTCGACCTCGTGGTGTTCGGCCGCGCCGCCGCCCACCGCGCCGCCGAGACGATCAGGCCCGGCGCGTCCCAGGCGCCGCTGCCGCCGGCGGCGGGCGATGCCGCGATCGAGCGGCTGGACCGCACCCGCTACGCCGCCGGCGGCACGATGGTCGCGGCGTTGCGCGCCGAGTTGCAGCGGACCATGCAGGGCCACGCGGCGGTGTTTCGCAACAGCGCGAGCCTCACCGAAGGGGTCGCGAAGATGCGGGAATTGTGGCGCGGGCTGGATGACATCTCGGTGGCCGATCGCAGCATGATCTGGAACAGCGATCTTGTCGAGGCGTTGGAATTGCAGAACCTGATGGACAACGCGATGACCACGATGGTCAGCGCCGAAGCCCGCCACGAGACCCGCGGCGCCCACGCCCACGACGAGTTCCCCGAACGCGACGACGCGCACTGGATGAAGCACACGCTCGCCTGGTGCGACCGCGACGGCGCCGTGCGGCTCGATTACCGGCCGGTGAAGATGCAGACGCTGACCAACGAGGTGGCGACGATCCCGCCGAAGAAGCGGGTGTACTGAGACAGCAAGCGCGGGGCGCTGCCCCGAACCCCGCCAAGGGCGGTCGCCCTTGGAACCCATTCCTGAAGAGACCAGACGCCGATGGCCGAGTTCACGCTGCCCGCGAACAGCAAGATCACCGCGGGCAAGACCCATCCCGCGCCGAGCGGTGCGGCGCGGAAAAAGCAGTTCCGCATCTACCGCTGGAACCCCGATGACGGACAGAACCCGCGCCTCGATACGTTCGAGCTTGATCTCGACCGCATGGGCCCGATGGTGCTCGACGCGCTGATCGCGATCAAGAACACGATCGACCCCACGCTCACCTTCCGCCGCTCCTGCCGCGAGGGCATCTGCGGCTCGTGTGCCATGAACATCGACGGCGTGAACACGCTCGCCTGCCTCAAGCCGATCGAGGACGTGACGGGGCCGGTGAAGATCTACCCGCTGCCGCACATGCCGGTGGTGAAGGACCTGGTGCCCGACCTCACCATCGCCTACGCCCAGCTCCGCAGCATCGAGCCGTGGCTGAAGGCCGACACCCCGCCGCCGTCGGACGCCGAACGCCTGCAATCGCCCGAGGAACGCCGCCGGCTCGACGGGTTGTGGGAGTGCATCCTCTGTTTCTGCTGCACCACCTCCTGCCCCTCCTACTGGTGGAACGGCGACCGCTATCTGGGGCCGGCGGTGCTGCTCGCCGCCTATCGCTGGATCGCCGACAGCCGCGACGAGGCGACCGGCTCGCGGCTCGACGCGCTGGAAGACCCGTTCAAGCTCTATCGCTGCCACACGATCATGAGCTGCACCCAGTGCTGCCCGAAGGGCCTGAACCCGGCGCAGGCGATCGGCGCGATCAAACAGCTCCAGGTCGAACGCCGGGGTTGAACCGGCCCGGGCAGGGCTCGTCTAGGTCGGGGCGCGTCTAAGCAAGGGACGCGCGAAAACCGATCTGCATGTAGGGCACATCCCGCGCGTACCCTAACGACAGCCCCAGCATCAGATATCCGAAAATACTATAACGTGCCTGTCCTCGCGAGAAATCCGGCGCCAATTTTGCGTTGATCCCGCGCAATTCTTGAACCTTGTAGCCAGCCTTTTCCAAGCTCCTCCTGAGGCTTTTCATGGTGAAAAATCGCTTATGGGTCCGATCCAATACTCCAGCCTGCTTATAGTCCCAGTCCTTCACAACCAGCAGATCGAATAAGTTGCGAAAATACCTGACGTTTGGCACCGATCCGACAATCGCGCCCGCCGGGGCCAAATGGTCGCGGATCTGCGTGAAAAAGCGGTCGTGGTCATCCATGTGTTCGATGACATCGTTACAGATCACAACATCGAAGAACGCCGTCGGGAGTTTTGGATGAGCATTCTCAAACGTCGTTGGAAAGACTCTATTCAGACGTTCCGTTGCGATTTCAGCCGAAAGCGGATCCGGCTCTATCGCCCAGACTTCTTCAGTTCCCTCAAGATTGGCACAAAACTGCCCCTCCCCGCAGCCAATCTCAAGCACCCGCGGCCGCTTTTCGGGCAGCAGCGGCACGATTTCACTTCTGTCGTTTTGAAAGTAGTCCCGATCCATGGTCTCCGCCCCTTGCGGTGTCGCGAGGACACTCTCGTCCCGGCCGCCGCCTCGACCCAGCCGAACAATCCTCGATCGGCTTGCGCGCGTCGGCGCCTGCGGCCCCCAGCGCGGCGCGTGACTTGGCACCACACGCGGGGTCAACCGAGGCTACTAGCATAAGTTTCCTCGACGCCGCGGACACGCCCTCGTGCGCGGGCCGGCTACCGCGCCGGGAATCGTGTTGGGGATCGTGCGGGTGGGCGTCGCGAGCCGCCCGAGACGCTTGCTGAGCAGACGCTTGCGAGCCTCGGCGCGCGCGCCTAGCTATGGCCGCTTCGCGAGACGGCAGGAGGGCCGGCGATGTTCACGGGTTCGCTGGTGGCACTTGTGACCCCGATGCGGGCGGACGGCGCCCTCGACGAGACGGCGCTCGCCCGCTTCGTCGAGTGGCAGATCGCACAAGGCGCCAATGGCCTGGTCCCGGTCGGCACCACCGGCGAAAGCCCGACGCTCAGCCATCCCGAGCACAAGCGGGTGGTCGAGATCACCATCGAGGCCGCCCGCCGCCGGGTGCCCGTGATCGCCGGCGCCGGCAGCAACGCGACCGCCGAGGCGATCGACCTCGCCCGCCACGCGAAGCAGGCCGGTGCGGACGCGGCCCTGGTGGTGACGCCCTATTACAACAAGCCGACCCAGGAGGGCCTCTCCCTGCATTTCACCGCGATCGCGGATGCCGTCGATCTGCCGATCCTGATCTACAACATCCCCTCGCGCAGCGTGGTCGACATGAGCGTCGAGACGATGGCGCGGCTGGCGCGGCACAAGAACATCGTCGGCGTGAAGGACGCGACCGCCAATCTCGTCCGCCCGCTGCACACCGCCCGGGCGTGCGGCGAGGGCTTCTGCCAGCTCTCCGGCGAGGATCACACGGCCCTTGCCTTCCTTGCCGCCGGCGGCCACGGCTGCATCAGCGTCACCGCGAACGTGGCCCCCCGCCTGTGCGCCGAGATGCACGATGCCTGGCGCGATGGGCGGGTGCGCGATGCGATGGGCATCCAGCGCCGGCTGCTGCCGCTGCACGACGCGCTGTTCGCCGAAACCAGCCCGGCACCGGTGAAGTTTGCCGCGAGCCTGCTCGGCCATACCAGCGAGCACTGCCGGCTGCCGCTGGCGCCGATCGCGCCCGCGACGCGCGAGCGGGTGCGCGCGGCGATGACCGAAGCCGGGCTGCTCAACTAGGCGCGCATGTCGTGGTGGCGGATCGCAGATCGGGCCTGATCGCGCACGGCATCGCGGCGCAGAACCGCAAGGCGCGCTACAATTACACGATCAAGGAGACGGTGGAGGCCGGCCTGGTGCTGCGCGGCCCGGAGGTGAAATCGCTCCGCCGCGGCCGCGCAACCCTTTCCGAGGCGTGGGCCGGCGAGCGCAACGGCGAGATTTTTTTGTTCAACGCCTACATCCCCGAATACCAGGGCGGCGTGCTGTCGCGCTTCGAGCCGCGCGCGCCGCGCAAGCTGCTGCTGCACAGGAAGCAGGTGCGCAGCCTGCTCGGCTCGATCACCCGCGAAGGGGCGACGCTGGTGCCGCTGCAAATCCATTTCAACGATCGCGGCCGCGCCAAGGTGCTGCTCGGGCTGGCCGAGGGCCGCAAGAAGGCCGACAAGCGCGCGGCCGTCGCCGAGCGGGAATGGCAGCGCGACCGGGCGCGGCTGCTGCGGGCGCGAGGGTGAGAGACATGAGCGATGACATCGAGCGCACCGGCGAGGTCCGGGAGAAGCTGATCGCGCGCAAGCAGGACTGGGCGCGCGAGGGCCGGCTGCTGACCGGCGAGACCGCCGACCCGGCGCAACAGCGCCTGCCGCCGGGCCAGCGGCTGGTGAAGGACTGGCCGGTGCTCGATCTCGGCGTGCAGCCGGACGTGACGGCGGCGAAGTTCAGGCTCGATGTGGACGGGCGGGTTGCGCATCCGCTCAGCCTGACGCTGGATGACTTCATGGCGCTGCCGCAGAGCGAGAGCGCCTCGGACATCCACTGCGTCACCCAATGGTCGCGCTACGACAATCGCTGGAAAGGGGTTGCCGCGCGCGCGCTGCTGGCGCGGGCGGAGCCGCTGCCCGAGGCGCGGCACGTCATCTTTTATTCCCATGACGGCTACACGACCAACGTGCGGCTCGATCAGTTCGACGCCCCCGACGTGTTCCTCGTCCACACCTGGAACGGCAAGCCGATCGAGCGCCAGCACGGCGGGCCGGTGCGGGTGCTGATCCCGCGGCTCTATCTCTGGAAGTCGGCGAAGTGGGTGCGCCGGATCGAACTGGTCGCCGCCGACCGCCCCGGCTTCTGGGAGGTCCGCGGCTACCACAACAACGCCGATCCCTGGACCGAGGAACGCTATTCCTGACCGGACCTCACGCCGCCGCGATTCCACCCGCGCGCACGATCACCCAACATTTCCGATCCGCCCTCGGTCACGGCGACGGTGTCCTCAAGCTTGATGAACCCGCGGCGCGGGTGCGCGAGGGTGGTTTCGATCGACAGCACCATTCCGGCGTCAAGCGGACGCTCGGCGTCCGCTGCGGGATAGGATTGCCGTCCCTTGCTCGGCAACCGCGGCGCCTCATGCCCGATCATGCCCATGCCGTGCGCCATGAAATGCATGTGAGCGTGGTCGGACAAGGCGAGGAGAGCCTCCTCTGCAATCGCGAAAATCGCACCGCCCGGCAGGCCGCGCCGGATCGGCCTGATCGCCGCCTGCTGGATTTGCTCCACCGTCGCGAGCAGGTCTTCGAGCTCGGCGTCCGGCTCGCCGAGCACCGCCATTCTGGTCAGATCGCCGATATAGCCCTGGTAGTTGCCGCCCGAATCGAGGGAGAGCGGTTCACCGAGGCGCCAGGGCTGGTCCGAAGGCGCCCGATTGAGGCTTTGGCCTGCCGTAATCAGGCAGTATTCGAAGTCGAGCCCGCGATTGGTTTCCTCGCGCCGCAGCGCCTCGACCAGCTGCCGCTTCGTCGCTCCCGGCCCGTGGCTGCCGATCACCGCCAGCATCGAATCGATGATGAGTTCGGAAGCCTGGCGCAGCTTCGCGAGTTCGTCGCCGCTCTTGACCGCCCGCAGCCGCTCGAGCACGAAAAGCCCCTCGACGATGTGACTGTCCGGGAATGCGCCGGCAAGGATTTCGGCGGCGTCAACCGGCAGAAACGGCCGCTCGACGCCAAGTCGTCCCGACGCCAGCCCCGCTCGGCGGATATGATCGGCGGCGAGCGCCATGGCGTCGGTACTGCCCGTGGAGGCTGCCTCGGTCTTGGGCAGCCACAACGGCCGAATCGCCAGCTGGTGAGCCTCGGTGCGGTGCCCGACATAGGCGGCTTTCTCCGGCTTCCCCTTCGGATAGACGAGGACCGGCAGGTAGCGACTGATGCCCATGGCATCCATGAAGCCGAAAAACTGCGACCGATAGCCGCCAAGCAGGTATTGAACATTGTGCTTCGAGGTGACGAGCAGGACATCGATGCCCGCTTCGTCCATGAGGCGGTCGAGCCGATCCGTGTCGAAGGGAATGGACGGCAACGGAGCGGGCCGATCGGTGGAGGTGAGCATCGTCTGATCTCCTCGGTATGCGATCACGGCGGGTGGGGTGGCCCGGGTGTCTCGCCAGGGGTCTCGCCGCCGGCTTGCTTCGCTATTGACGATACGCCCGTATGTTCGCTAAGCGGATGGGGAACGCGACGAGCAGTGCCAGCGGCGGCTTCAGGCGCGGTGTGCAGAGGGGACCGCAAAAGTGTTTGGGCGAAAGCGGTCGCTCGGACGCGTATCTGCCCCCCTTTCCTCCAGAGCATCGCTGTTGACGGAGTTCTGCAGCTGAACTCACTGGAATACCTTATGACCCAGCAAATTGTCCTTCACATTGGCGCCAACAAGACCGGAAGCTCGGCCATTCAAAAGGCCTTGCAGCTGAATTGGCGACAGTTACGGGACATCGGGTTCCTTGTGCCCGATCGCGAACTCGGGATGACGGACCGCGTCACGGGCGAGCACGTTTTTTCCTTTCAGGACATGTTCGCTCGATCAGATCGAATTACGCTGGAACAAAAGATCACGGCACTCAGGAAATCGGATGCAAAGGTCATACTGATTTCTGCCGAGAACCTTTCCAATGCCGCAAATTTTCAGTTCTTTAAGAGAGATCTATTAGGGACCGACTGTAAAGTTGTTTTCTATATTCGTCGGCAGGACGAGCTACTGACGTCGTCCTGGCAACAGTGGTATTCGAAGAGCGGGCCTGAATTCGAGGCATGGCTCATACTTGCGCTCCAGAAATATGGTCATTGGCAGCGATGCATTGAGGGTTGGGAGAGCGCGGCGGGAAGTGGGAACGTCGTTGTAAGGATATTTCAGAAATCGGACCTGACGAAGGGCGATGTCGTCGAGGACTTCTTTTCAATTCTGGAATTGGAGAAGCACTCAATCACGCTGACTAAACCCTCTTCCCTGATCAATCCGTCATATTCTGATATAATCACGCACCTTGCAAGTGGGAGTGAGCTTCTGTTTTCAAATGCACATGACAATAAGTTCTATGAAATGGTCAAGGATTTAACGGGCGATTTTTACGTCAAGCAGAAGAAAGTGTCGCTGCTGTCCAGGCAACAGCGGGATAGCATCATCGAGTATTACAGACCGCAAAACGAGCTCGTGTGCCGAAGGTATTTCCCTGGGCGGCCGCGGCTGTTTGAGATGGTAGATCATTCCAGATATGAATACCTCGCGACGGAAGAACTTACCCGAAGGCAAATACAGTTTTTGGCCTCTCTGGTTTTTTCTATGTACAAGCTTGATCGGGCGCGGAGGGAGGGTAAGAACGATGGAAAGCATTGAGCTCGGCGGGGTAGAATTCGTTCTCGATCAGCGCCCGCCCTCACAAAGGGGAACGTCGGACGGAGACAGATTTGTCCTTGTCAAGACGAGTCGGTTATTGTCTTTTTATGAGTTTTTGGTGGCCCGTGGCATTAGCAACATTCTTGAGATCGGCATCGCGCAGGGTGGCTCGCTGATCTATTTCGATAAGCTTTTTGCTCCAAAGTCTTTAGTGGGCATCGACGTGTCTCGCACTCGAGTTCCCGCCCTGGACAAATACATAGAAGGGAGATCCTACATCAAGGTCTTCTACGGGTGCTCGCAGGACCGGCCGCAGTGCCGTAACATCGCCCAAGCGAGTTTCCCGGAAGGGATCGACTTGGTCGTCGATGACGCATCGCACGCGTATGAGAGGACCAAGACCACCTTCGAAAATATCTTCCCGCTGGTCAAAGCCGGCGGGATGTATGTGATAGAAGATTGGGGATGGTCACACAAACCTAATCACCAGGGGGCAGGAGCGACGTGGAGCGAGCAACCCGCGCTGACAAATCTGATTTTGAACCTCGTTGTCCTGACAGCCGTCACCCGGGTGATCGAGTCGATTACAATAACGGATAGCTTGGCCTGCATCACAAAAGGCAGGGGGATGCTCCCTGCGTCCGGGCTGGAGCTGAGCAAATATCTCAGAGGCAAGGAAATGGCCCTGATCTAGCCTGCCGTCCGGCGGCGCGCCTCACCCCGTTGGACGCCTGCCCTGCGTTCGCGCGCCGCGCAGAGGTCGCAGAAGCCATCCGCGGAGCCGGGACGCATAGAGGCGGCGCCTGGTGCGCTTCGCCTCCCTGCGAGCCGCCAATGATGCCTTCCATCTGGCGGTGCCAGGGGGCGAGGCGCCGAGTTCGAAAGCCAACGAATCGAGACAAATGACCAGCTGGAAACCATGCTTGGAGAACTCCTCGGCTGCGAGTCCTCGCCACAGGCAGATCGCTTCTTCGAGAAGCTCGGTTTTGCGGCGGCCAGTGGGATCGCCCATGCGATAGTGGAAGAGTAGGCTGTTTGCGAATGGAAGCCGGTAGGCCTTCGGCTCTCGCTCGCAAAGCCGGCGCCAGATCTGGACAGTTTCCGAAGAGGTGGAATACACCTCGAACGGCCGCTTCGTGGCACTTAGTTGAAACTTGCACCATGCCGAGAGGGCGTAGGCCAGGTCGGGTTCGCACTCGTGCGGCGCTGTTGCGGAAAGCTGCCGCCAGAGACCCACGCCCTCGTTCGTGGCCTTGAGCGCTCCGTCGAGACGGTGCAGCTGCGAAAATCGGTTGGCTAAGCTGGTCAGGCTCTTGGCCAGGTCGATTGAAAATCGCTCCGGCTTCTCATCAGCCAGCGAACGCCAAAGTTCCGTGGCCTGCTGTTCAAGCCGAAGGGCGTTTTCGATCGCGCCTTCTGAGACGCTTTCCCGGGCACGAACGCCCAAGTGTCGCGCGCGTGCGGCACGATCTTCAAATCCGTCGGCCAATTATCGGCGCTCCGGTACCCGATGACGCTGCCTGTGACGGCACGGCCAGCGTGCGGTTTTAGCTGACCCGCGGGGCAATCCGCAACGATGAATGCGCGGTGCAGCGCTCACGCGATATAACGCTGGCACCCCGCACCCTGTCGCGCAAGAGTATCATCGGGGTAACGGTGGGATGGGCATCTGCCTGAGCAATCATCCGGCCGTCAGCCGTCATGGCTGGCAGCCTGATCGAGGAGCGCACCGCTGCACCGAGGCGGCCGCTCCGGCACCACCTTGGGGACATGCTCGTGCCACAAAGCCCCAGAGAGCTCCTCGCAGCAGAATTCGACACGGATTTTTACGGAGAAAAGTACCCCTGGGCCCAGAGATTTGAGCATCCTGTCGACCATTTCCTCGCCATCGGTTGAATTCAGGGCTGCGATCCGTCCCCGAACTTCTCCGTCCTGAGATATTTGCGCGACAATGAGGACGTGTTGTTTCGGCATCAGAATCCGTTTCTATATCACATCTCTTTCGGCAAATCAGAAGGCCGTCAGTCTTTCAGTCACACGGAAGATGCTAGCCTCTATCTGCCGGCCGACAGGCGCGTCGCAGAGCTACTGCCAATGTGGTTCGATGACCGATACTATGCTGACCTATATCCGGAGCTCGCGGAAGCCAAAGACCTCCTTGCACAGTATATTGTTCTGGGTTGGGTGGAAGGGAGGGACCCCTGCCGTTCTTTTTCAGACTCAGAAGTACATTTGGAAATACTCCGATGTGTGGCGACGGGGCATTAATCCGCTCATCCATTATCTCGCTCACGGGCAGGCCGAGGGAAGGGCGGCCATTCCTGTCGAAGGCAGTCGGCAGGAAATAACCCCGCAACTGACCGAAAATGAGTGGCTCGAGAGGGTCCGATCTCACTTCGACCCGACTTTCTATGAACAGACATGTCCATCAGCGCGGAAGTCTTCCGACCTTTTCGAACACTACGTGAGGTCCGGTTGGGTGAGTGGGTATGACCCCAACCCGCAGTTTTCGGTCAATAGGTATCTGGCGAAGCATCCGGATGTGCGTGAGGCCGGCATGGAGCCGCTCGCGCATTTCATCAGGCATGGAATCCATGAGGGGAGGACTGTCTATCCGTCCGAACGAGTGGCGCCGGTGCAAGATGATGAAGCGGCTGTGCTCCGTGCCGAGTTCGACGATCAGTTCTACCGGTCGAGTTATCCGGAACTGGCTACGGTTGATGATCCGTTTACGCATTACATGACGATCGGGTGGAAAGAGGGCAAGAATCCGTCGCGGAATTTTGATACATCGTTCTACCTTAGGAACGAGACCGATATCCGGGAGTCGGGTATAAACCCCTTCAAGCACTACGTTTTCCACGGCAAACGGGAGGGACGCCGGGCCGTCCGTCGCATACCGCGGCGCGAGGATCAAATGGTATTCCCAAAGGTGTCCGTAATAGTGCCGAATTACAATCATTCGGAGTTCCTGCTGGAAAGACTTCGCGGCATCGAGGCTCAACACTACCCGGACCTTGAACTTATAATCCTGGATGATTGCTCGAGCGATAATAGCCGGGACATCATCAGGATGTGGGCCAGCTCCTATCAGGGAGCGATCCGTTTGGCCTTTAACGAGGTCAATTCCGGGAATGTGTTTTCGCAATGGGAAAGGGGGCTCTCGTTAGCGACCGGGGATCTGATCTGGATTTGCGAAAGCGACGATACTTGCGACGGGCAATTCCTAGAGGAAATCGTGTATTTTTTCCAGGACCCGAGTGTAAGGCTGGTGTTCGGAGACATTCAGTTTATCGACCATGACGGCCGCATCGTCGAGGGCATGACGGACTTACGCGAGAGTGCGGAGCCGGGTATTTGGAAAGACAATAACTTGATGCCCGCGGCAAAGTGGTTCACCGGCCCGCTGGCAATCCGCAACCTGATATCGAATGTGGGCGGCGCGGTGTTTCGGAAGCCACGGCTCAGCCCCGAGGTTTGGAAGACGGCAAAGACGTTCAGCGTCGCCGGTGACTGGTATTTGTATTTGATGATCGCGGCAGGAGGCCAGATTGCCTACGCACCAAAGGCGAAGGCTTATTTTAGGCAGCATGCGAACAACACCTCGGTCGCGGCCTTCGACGACCCGGAATTCTACACTGAGTTGGGACGTCTTCACGCCCTCTTGCGCGCTCGCTGGGCTGTGCCCCAGGAAACGACATTCAGATTCTTTGCAGCGATGACCGGCGTGTTCGAAGCTTCGCGATTGGCAGGCAATGGGGAGATTTTTGACCTCGTTTCCCTCGAGCATCTGCTTAAGGTGAAAAGGCAGTCGAGGCACGTTGCTGTTTCCTTTCTGAATTTCAATGTCGGCGGAGGCGAGATATTCCCAATTGAATTGGCAAACGCATTGAAGCAGAAGGGCTTTATCATGTCCGCCGTAGTCCAGCATCTGGAGTCGGATAACGATTTCGTGAGGAATTGGTTGGATCCCGATATCCCCGTCTACTCATCCGACCTGTACCCGGCGAGCGGTGCCTACCTGGCTCTGGATGCGAGCTTTGATATCGTGCACTCCCATAACATATGGTCGGAGTTCTACTTTCTTACCGATGAGGTCGCAAATGAACGGCTACGATACATTGCCACACTGCACGGCTCCTATGAAGTCTCCGACGTGCAGCGCCATCAAATCACCAGGTTTTTCGATAGAGTAACTTGGGTTTACTTGGCCGACAGGAACCTGGAAAAATTCCACGAGTTTGGGCTGGATACCTCCGGCTTCCACCTGATCCCGAATGGAGTATCGAGGAGGCTGTCACCAGACCCGGTCTCACGCTCCGACCTGGGCATTTCAGATACCGCCTTTGTCTTCCTGTTTGCCGCAAGATCGCACCCGGACAAAGGGTGGCGGCAAGCGGCTTCGGCCTTTGACCAGCTAACGAAAAGGACTCCGCAAGAGATTGTGCTTGTAATGGCGGGCGAGGGCAGTGAGACAGATTTCGTGCGGCAGGAGTACGGGCACAATCCGGCGATCAAACTGCTGGGATTTAGGCGCGACATCGACGATCTCATAGAGTTGGCGGATTGTATGCTCCTCCCGACCCGCTTTTCCGGTGAGTCGATGCCTTTGACATTGATCCAGAGTATCATTGGGTCCGTGCCGATTATCACCACTGATGTCGGTCAAATCCGGGATATGTTGCGGGGCGAAACAGGCCCGGTTGGAGTGGCGATTGAGCCCAGTAGGGATGAAGAAGCTTTTGTCGCGGCATTGCTCGGTCAGATGCAGAGGGCAGTTAACGGCGAGCTGGGTTGGGCTGCAGAGAATTTCGCGACTATGGCAAGCCGATTCTCGTTTCCGTTGTGTGTCGATAAGTACATCGAGCTTTACGACGGTCGACCTGGTCGGCCCGGCCGAAACTATGCACCATTCGGACCTCACGCCGCTTTGCCTACTATTCCAGACGCTCTCGGCGATGGCGTCGAAGGCAACGGTCGAGCCCTCGCGGTTCTGTCGCCGGCTTGACGCCGTAAATATCCACGCTGAGATAGAGTCGCACCCGAAAGCACCTGCCATGACAGAACACGGCTATGAACACGGACGCCTCGACCTGCCCTTCGTCGGCCACGCCACCTTCGGCAAGCGGCCGGTCTGCCTGGATTGGGACGCCATCAAGGCCGACGTTGCCGTGCTCGGCATTCCCTTCGACATGGGCACGCAGTACCGCGCCGGCGCGCGCTTCGGGCCGCGGGCCATTCGCGAGGCATCCACGCTTTTCTCGTTCGGTCATGGCGGCGCCTACGACCATGAGGACGACACCGTCTATCTGCCACTCGACGCGGTGCGCATCGTCGATGTCGGCGACGTTGACATCATCCACACCGACACCGCAAGCAGCCATGCCAATGCCGAGAAGGCGGTGCGCAAGATCCTCAAGAGCGGCGCCCTGCCGGTCGTCCTTGGCGGCGATCATGCGGTCAACATTCCTTGCATCCGTGCCTTCCGCGAGCACGGGCCGATCCACGTCGTGCAGATCGACGCCCATCTCGATTTCGTCGATGTCCGGCATGGCGTGCGTGAAGGTCACGGCAATCCAATGCGGCGTGCCGCGGAGCAGGACTACGTGACGGGGCTCAGCCAAATCGGCATCCGCAACGTCTCCTCAACCGCCCGCGAAGGCTATGAGGATGCGCGTGCCCGCGGCTCCACGATCCACTCTGTGCGCCAGGCGCGGCGCCTCGGCACGGCGGGCGTGCTCGCCACGATCCCGGAGGGCGTGCGGTATTATGTGACCATCGATATCGACGGCTTCGATCCCTCCATCGCACCGGGCACGGGAACGCCGAGCCATGGCGGGTTCCTCTATTACGAGGTGATGGAGCTTCTGCAGGGCCTGGTGAGACGCGGCAGCGTCGTCGGCATCGATCTCGTCGAGGTGGCCCCCGCCTATGATCCCTCCGGAGTGACCGGCTTCCTCGCCGCCCAGGTGCTGCTGAACTTTTTGGGCTATATTTTCGCTGCGCGCGGCATCGGGGCGCGTTGAAAAGCCCGACTGACGCGCAGGGCTACTCCATGCACTGAAGTGTGGAGACGGACCGGGTTCAGGCTGTCAGCGTAGAGTAGGTGGCGCGGCCGATTGCCACCAGCCCGCCCTTCGCGTCGCGCAGATCGACATCAACGACGCCGACGCTTTTGCCGGCGCGGCGCACCGTCGCGGTCGCGGTCAGCGACGGCGACACGGCGGGCTTGAGATAGTCCACGCGGAAATTGACCGTCGGCAGCGGGCGGGCGAGCATCATCACCAGAGCGTAGTCCCCGACCGTATCGATGATCGCGGCGAGCGGGCCGCCGTGCCATTGGCCGCTGCCCGCACCGCGCTCGAACTCCGCGCGCATCGGGATCGTCATCGTGACGCGCTGCGCCGCCGCGTCAGCCTCGATGACGGTCATGCCGAGGAAGGCGATAAAGGGCGAGAACGACAGCCGACGCTGCAACTCCTCGGCGGGAAGTGCTGCCTCGGTCATGGCGCAACCACCACTTTGCCGAACACCTGCCGGTGCTCGATGGCGGCGAGCGCGGCCGGCGCATCATCGAGCGTGGAGACGCGATCCACCAGCACCTTCAGCCGGCCATCCTGCACCATCGCGAGCAGGGTGTGGATGTCGTCGCGCGTCCAGCCGTTGGAACCGAGCACCTTCAGCTCGAAGGTCCAGATGAAGCGCAGATCCTCGCTCGGATCGTAGCCGGCAGTGGCACCGCAGGTCAGCAGCTTGCCGCCGACCTTCAGCACGCGCATCGACTTCACCCAGGTATCGCCGCCGGTGTAGTTCACCACCACGTCGAAGCCGTTGCCGGTGTGCGCCCCGCGGCGCGCGGGCTTGCCGTACAACGCCCAGGATTCCTTCATGAAGTCGCCCGTCGCGTAGTTGATGACGTGGTCGGCGCCGAGATCGCGCAACCGTCCCGCCTTGTCGTCGGTGCCGGTGCAGGCGACCACCTCCGCGCCGGCGAGCTTGGCCAGCTGTACGCAGCAAACGCCGACGCCGCCGGAGGCGCCGAGGATCAGCACCTTGTTGCCGGCCTCGATGCCGCCGTTGGTGACCATCATGCGCAGCGCGGTGCCGTAGGCGACCGGTAATGCCGCGGCATCGGCGTAATCGATGCCGTCGGGGATGCGGATGAGCTGATGGGCGCGGACGCGGCACAACTCGGCCAGGCCGCCGTGCATTGTCTCGCCCATCAGGCCGCCCTCGACACGGTTGATCGGGTCCACCAGCACGCGATCGCCGAGATGCCAACCCGCGGCACCCGCGCCGATCGCGACGACCTCGCCGGCGACGTCAAGGCCCATGATGGCCGGCATCGGAACCTTGATGCCCGGCATTCCGCGGCGAGTGAACACGTCGTGGTAATTCAGCGACGTTGCGCGCACCCGCACCACCACGTCGCCCTCGCCGGGCGTCGGATCAGGGAAATCGGGCTCCAGCGCCAGCATCTCGGGCCCGCCATGCGCGCGCACCACCATCGCTCTCATCGTCGGGCTCCCTCATCCTTCATAGCGACTGCATCGCGAGCTGCCGCAGCGCGCGGCGGTCGATCTTGTTGGTGCCCGCCAGCGGCAGCGCGGGCAGGAAGAAGACGCGGCGCGGATGCGCGTAGGCGGGTGCGTGCGCCAGCACATGCGCGCGCGCCGCCGCCTCGGTCAGCGTCGCTCCCGGTCGAAGCACCACGAAGGCAACCGGCTTCGTGCCCTTGATCTCGTCCGGCACGCCGACCACGGCAGCCTCGAGGATGGCCGGGTGCGATTCCAGCACCGTCTCCACCGCGCCCGGATAGATATTCTCGCCGCCGGAGACAAACATGTCGTCGGCGCGCCCGACGAAGGTGAAGAAGCCGTCCGCGTCGCGGTGGAACACGTCGCCGGTGACGTAGAAGCCGTCCGGCGCCATCACGCGCGCGGTCGCCTCGGGCAGCTTGTGGTAGCCGTTCATCAGCGCCGGGCAGCGCATCTCCAGCACGCCCTCGTCCGTGACCGTCGCGCCGTCGCGCACCAGCCGCAACGATACCGCGGGATGCGCGCAGCCGACGCTGGTGTCCGGCGTCGGCTTGCCGCCGGGGTGCGGCGCGAACACGACGGGACCGGCCTCGGTCGTGCCGTAGCCGAGGACGATCGCCACATCGGGGAAAGCCTCGCGGATGCGGTCCATCAGCGCCTGCGTCACCGGTGCCGAGCCCATGCGGATCGACGTCACGCTCGACAGATCGACACGCGCCAGCGCATCCGGCTCGCGCAGCATCATCGCGATCATCGGCGGCACAGCCGTCAGCGTGGTGACGCGCCAGGTCGCCGCCGCCTCGATGTAGCCGCGCGCGGTGAAGGCCGGCAGCAGCACCAGCAATCCACCCGAGGCGAGCGAGAGCTGCGAGATGGCAAGCCCGTTCATGTGATAAAGCGGTGCTGCGACCAGCGTGCGCCGCGCGTCCAGGTGCGGCGCGCGCCCCCGCACCGCCAACACCCACAAATGGCTCTGGTGCGACAGCACAACGCCTTTGGGCCGGCCGGTGGAGCCGGAGGTATACAGAAACATCGCCGGCTCGCACGGCGCCGGTTCGACGCTTGCGAAATTGCCCATCGAAACGCCGGGTGCCACGAACTCGTCGAAGTCCTCCACGCCGATCACCGGCAGGCCGGCGGGCACCGATGCGCGGCGCGGCGCGTCGGCGAACACCAGCCGCGCGTCGCAATCCTCCAACACCGCGGCCACGGTCTCGGGGGGTAACTTATGGTTGATCGGTACGGATACGAAACCCGCGCGCATCGTGCCGAGAAACGCCAGCAGGAACTCTGCCCGGTTGGCCGACAGGATCGCGACCCGGTCGCCGCGCGTCAGGCCGCGCCGCGACAGCACGTGAGCAACCGCGCCCGAGAGCTGCTCGACCTGCGCGAAGCTGTAGCTGCGCGGCCCGATCGCGCCCCCGAGATCGACCAGCGCGGTCCGATCCGGCGTCGCGGCATAGAGGGCGGCACCCAGATTGGTGAAGCTTGTCACAGGCTCTCCACGATGAGGCACTCGCAGCCTGTCACCAGCGACGCCACTTGTGAAGGCGCGGTGCGCAGCGGAAGATCGCGGCATGGCTTTTGGGCAGTTCTCCCGTGCATGGGAGCGCATAGATCCTATTCGAACCGGCCGCGCGTCTCCGGGATGATGAGAGTGCCGATCAGGAAGAGCACGTAGATCGCGACGATGAAGGCGGCCAGTGCGACCGGGATCCCCGCCGGCGAGCCGCTGGCGAGCGAGACGAAAGTCGGCATCGTGCCGCCGAGCGCGAACCCGATATTCCACGACAACCCGGTGCCGCTCGCGCGCACCGCTGTGGGGAAACGTTCGTTCAGGAAGATCAGGGCCGGCGAGTAGGCGGCATTGCCCAGAAAGCAGATCGCAGTCGCGTAGAGAACCACCGTCGTGACGTTGCTCGCCCCAGGCATGGACAGGTACAGGATCGGCAGCAGGATCACGTTCGCGGTGCCCATGATGCGGAACATCGTGCGTCGGCCGGTTAGGTTGCTGAGTGTGCCGACCAGCAGCGAAGCGGCGATGGCAACGAGGCTCGTGACCACCAGAATCAGCGATGTCTCGTGATTGGGCAGCTTCTTGACCACCTTGAGAAAGGCCGGCATGTAGCCCGAGGTCAGGTAGTAGCCGGCACCCCCGCCGAAGGTGATCATCAGATTCACCAGCAGGATGCCGCGGTACTCCGAGGCGAACAAAGTACGCAGGGGCGAGCGCGTCGTGGCGACCCCTCCCTCCTCGGCGGCAATCGCGCGGCGCGCGGCGCGCTTTTCGTCCATCAGCTTCCAGACCGGCGATTCTTCGAGGCTGCGGAAGACGAAATAGCCGAGGAACGAGCTCGCGATGCCGCAGAAGAACATGAAGCGCCAACCCCAGACGGCGAACAGCGCGCCCGGGAACAGGGTGGAGGCGAGCAGGAACACGCCTGAGGCGATCAGCCCGCCGATCCCGCCGCCGCCGCCGCCCACCAGTCCCGACATGGTGCCGCGCCACCGCGCCGGCACCGATTCGGTGCCGATCGTATGGGTGGAGGCGACCACGCCGCCGACGAACACGCCCTGCACCAGCCGCATGATCAGGAACAACACCGGCGCGATCAGCCCGACCTGCTGGATCGTCGGCAGCAGCCCGAAGATCGCGGTGGCGATCCCGACGCCGACCACGGCAATGGTCATCGCCCGTTTGCGCCCATGCACATCCGCGTACGATCCGAACACGGCCGAGCCGACGGGACGCATCAGCAGCGTGACCGCGAACGCCGCATAGACCGCCGAGAGCGACAGCGTCGGACGGTCCGAAGGGAAGAAGGCGTGCCCGAGCACGGGTGCGACATAGAGCAGGATAAACAGGTCGAACAGGTCGAACGACCAGCCAAGGCATGAGGCGATGATGGCCGAGACCATCTGCCGGTTGGTCACGGGCAGCCCGGCGGCTGCATCCCGCGTGGTCGCGGACATTGCCTATACCTCCTTCAGCCGATGTCGCGCCAATTGGCCGGTGGATGCGGATCGATCAGCGCCGGCAGGTCGAGGTCGCGCTCACCGGGCACAAAAATCCGCCTGAACCGGCCCTCCGGCGCGCCGACCGGCACGGTCGCATCCAGTCCCATCTTGCTACCCACGCCATCGTGCGTGGACGGATCGAGCCGCGAGCCTTGCGTGTGGCCGACCACGATCAGATCGCGGTCGGCCTGGAAGCGCGTGGCGACCGCCCATTCCACTTCGGTCGGATCGTGGATATTGACGTCCTCGTCCACCACGATCACCTGCTTGAGATCGTAGTGGCCGCCGAACGCGCCAAGGATGACATTCTTCGCCTCCCCCTCGGAGCGCTGGTTCATCTGGACATACAAATGGTAGCGGCACACGCCGCCGCGGGCGAGGTGCACGTCGCGCACCGAGGGGAAGCTGCGTTGCAAATGCGACAGCAGCGTCGCCTCGCGCGGGATGCCGCCGAGCAGCAGGTGCTCGAGGCCGCCGCCGACGATCGTATGGAACACCGGGCGCTCGCGATGCGTGATCGCATCGACCTGCATGACGTGCCGGTCCGCCCTCTCGCCGTAATATTGTGGAAATTCCCCGAACGGGCCTTCCGGCTCCCGTGCGCGCAGCAGGATGCGGCCTTCGATCACGATCTCCGCCTCCGCCGGCACCCGCACGTCGTTGGTCAGGCACTTCACCACGCCGAGAGGTGCCGCGTGCAGAGCGCCGGCGATCGCAAGCTCGTCGGTATCGAGCGGCGCGATCGCCTGCGAGGCCAGCAGCGTCAGTGGATCGACGCCGATCACGACCGCGACATCGAGATCGCGGCCGTCCTGCTCGGCGATTTGCAGATATCCCAGCGTGTGGCGTGGCAGCAGCAGCACGCCCATGCGGTCCGGCCCGCTGATCTGCAGCCGATGGATCGCGACGTTCTGGATGCCGTTGCGCGGGTTGCGCGAGATCAGCAGCCCCGCCGTGATGTAGGCGCCGCTGTCGAGTTCGTTGTGGGTCGGGATCGGTAGCAGTTTCGGCAGATCGACCGCGCGATGGACGACCTCCTGCACGGGTGCCGACGTCACCTCGCGGCTCGGCAGCGGCGCCGCGGCCGCATCCTGGAACCGCCGCAGCAGGGCCGCCGGCGGCACGCCCATCGCCTCGGCCGCCCAGAGGCGGTCGGAGATGAGGCCGGAGACGACCGGCATCTTGTGGCCGCCGGGCCGGGGGAACAGCGTCGCCTGCCGCCCATCCAGCCGCTTGGCGACCGCGGCCAGTTCATGCACGAGCGACAGGCCCGGCCGTGCGATGGCCAGGCGCCCGCGCTCCGCGAGGTGGTCGAGCCAGCCCCGCAAGGTGGTGATCGGCTCGATCCCGATGGTCTCGTCGTTCTCGCTCATATGACGCCCTCAGCGACCCTGGAAAGCCGGCTTTCGCTTCTCGTTGAACGCGGCGACACCCTCCTTGAAATCCTCCGACGCGCGCAGCCGGCTGTAGCAGTGTCCTTCGAGCTCGATCGCGGTTGCGAGCAGCGCGTCCTCGGTGTCGTTCAGCAGCTTCTTCGCGGTCCGCTGCGCCAGCGGCGAGAACGCCACCAGCTCGGCAACCAGCGCGTCGGTTGCGCCTTCCAGCGCATCGTCGGCAACGATTTCGGTCGCGATCCCCCATTCATACGCCTGGTGCGCAAGGATTCGGCGCGAGCGCATCACGATGTCCTTGGTGCGTGCGATGCCGACCATCTTCTGCAACCGCGCCGACCCGCCGGAGCCGGGGATCTGGCCAAGCCGCTGTTCGGGCAGCGCGTACTGGCAGGTGTCGGAGGCGAGGCGGAAATCGCAAGCGAGCGAGAGCTCGAAGCCGACGCCGAAGCAAAAGCCACGATTGGCGGCGATCACCGGCTTGGTGCAGCGCGCCGGTGCCGCGATGTTCCAGGCGAGTTTCGAGACATGCTCGGGCGAGGCTTGCATGAATCCCGCAATGTTGCCGCCGCTGGAGAAATGCTCGCCGACCGCGCGCAGCACGATCACGCGCACAGCCTCATCCTCGTCCAGCGCCTCGAAGACGCGCCGAAGCTGCTCGCGCTGCGGCATCGAGACGACGTTGAGCGGCGGGCGGTCGAGCACGATATCGGCGCGCCGCTGCGCGGGATCGCGCTCGACCCGGAAGCCGTCGAGATTCTCGAACAGGGGATCGGTCACGGCCTGGGTTCCTTCTGCGCGGACGTGTAGTCGCCCTCGACGAGCCGGCGGCGGAGCAGCTTGCCGACGGGGGATTTCGGGATTTGGGCCACGAACACGAAACGCCGGGGGCGCTTGAAATCGGCGAGGCCCGAGGCGCGGCAGTGGCGGTCCAACTCCTCCGCCGCGACCGGCACGCGGGCGCAAACAAAGGCGGTCACGATCTTGCCCCAACGCTCGTCGGGCAGGCCGACCACGGCAACCTCGGAGACCGCCGGGTGCAGTGACAGGCAGCTCTCGACCTCGACCGGCGAGACGTTCTCGCCGCCGGTGATGATCATGTCATCGACGCGGCCGGTGACGAACAGATCGCCATCGGCGTCGATATAGCCGGTGTCACCCGTAAAATACCAGCCGTCGCGCAGCGCGCGGGCATCGGCGTCGGGGCGGCGCCAATAGCCCTCGAACGCCTCGTCGCCGGCAAGCGTGGCGATGATTTCTCCCTCTTCGCCCGAAGCGGCGCGATCATCGGCAGAGCTTGCGTGCAAGCGGACCACGCGGATGATCTGATTGAGGCCGGCGCGACCCGCCGATCCCGGCTTGGCAGGTGCATTCTGGTCGATCGCAACGGTATAGATTTCCGAACTTCCGTAGTGGTTGACGAACAGTTGGGGTCGGAACGCAGATTGCAGCCGTTGCAGCAGGCTGTCGGTCATCGACGCGCCGGCGAATCCCAGCTTGCGCACGGTGCTTATATCGGCGGCGGCGAAGCCAGGTGCGGCAAGCAGATCGTGATACAGAGTCGGCACGAGATAAAGGTTCGTCACTCGCTCGCGTGCGATCAGCGAGAGCGCCGCCGCGGGATCGAAGCGCGGCAGGCAGATGAAGGCGCCACCGATCAGCGACATCGCGAGCAACGAGCGCACGCCCATCGTGTGATAAAGCGGCATCACGCCGAGCGTGCGCTCGCCGTGCGCGTAGAGGTTCTGCGCGACATGCGCGATCGCCGCCGCGCGCTCGGCGCGATGGCGGCGCGGCACGCCCTTCGGCCGCGAGGTGGTACCGGAGGTGTAGAGCATGATCGACCAATCCTCCGGATCTGCGCGCGGCGCCACCTCCGGCGCAGTCGCCGCCGCGATCTCGGCGAAGGCGAGCTCGCCGGGCAAGGTGCTCCCGATCGCGAGGCGCGGCAGATACGCGCTACCGGAGGCAGCACGCAACGCCGGGGCGGAGGCATCCTCGTAGGCGATGGCGCGAATATCGGCATCGCCGATGCAGTAATCGATTTCCTCGGGTTTCGCGCGCCAGTTGAGCGGGGTGACGATGAGGCCAGCGAGCTGGCAGGCCCAGTGGATCGTCGCCGTCTCCCAGCGGTTCTGGAGCAACGTCAGCAGATGGTCGCCGCGCCGCAGGCCGATCGCATCGAAGCCGGTGACGGTGGCGCCGATGCGGCGGTGCCACTCCGTATAGGTAAGCCGAACGTCACCATCGACGATCGCGAGCGCATCGGGGTCGCGCGCGACGCTGCCGAGCAGGCTGGTGCCGAGGTCAAGCATCGGAAATCCCCCGTCCCGCCGCCGCCAGCGCCGCGCGCACGATGCTGCCGTAGCCGGTGCAGCGACAGAGATGACCGGAAAGCGCGTCGCGGATTGCCGCATCGTCCGCATCCGGTGCCTCGCACAGCAGCGCGTCGAGCGTCATCAGAATGCCGGGCGTGCAAAACCCGCATTGCAAGCCGAACGCCGCGCCAAAACTCTCCTGCAAGGGCGAGAGTTTTCCGGGTGCCGGTGCCAGCCCCTCGACGGTGCGGATGTCCGCGCCGTCCGCCTGGACGGCCAGCATGAGGCAACTACGGATTGGCGCGCCATCGATCTGCACGGTGCAGGCGCCGCAGACGCCGTGCTCGCAGCCGACATGCGTGCCGGTGGCGTCGAGCACGTGGCGCAGAAAATCCGTCAGCAGCATCCGCGGTTCGGCTTCACCTTCGACTTCATGGCCGTTGAGGGTCAAGCGCACCAGATGACGGCGATCGGCGGTCAGGCGCGGCATCGCGCGGCCTCCTCCAGCACGGTGCGGCCGATCCGGCGAACCAGCTCGCGGCGGTAGGTGGCGGTCGCATGAATGTCGTCGCGCGCGTCGAGGTCCCAGGCGAAATCGTCGAGTGCGGCGTCGAGGTCGGCGCTGCCGGGCAGCGGCATCTCACGCAGCACCGGCCGGTCGGCGACACCGCCCACCGCGAGTCGCGCGGCACCTGCATCCACGAGGGCCGCACAGGCGACGATCGCGAAATCTCCGTGCCGGCGTGCGATCTCGCGAAAGGCGGTGCCGGTGCCTGGCGGTGGCAGTCGGAGATGAATAGCCTCGATCAGCTCGTCGTCGTCGCGGGCGGTCGCCATCGTGCCGGCGAAGAACTCGGCGGCTGGTACCCGACGGCGGCGGCGGTGAGAGCGCAGCGCGACGTGGCCGCCCATGGCCAGCAGCACGAGCGGCAATTCGGCGCTCGGGTCCGCGTGCGCGATCGAGCCGCAGACGGTACCGCGGTTGCGCGTCTGCCGATGCCCTACCCAGGGCAGCGCCGCGGCGACCAGCGGCGGCAGCGTGGCATGGCGCTGCAACGCCGCCTGCCGCACGCCAGCGCCGATGCGCAGACTTCCGTCGTCCTGGTCGATGCGCGCGAGCTCGGCGATGTGCATAATGTCGATCACCGTCGTGGGACGTGCAAGACGCATGTTCAGCATCGGCAGCAGCGATTGGCCGCCCGCGAGCACGCGCGCCTCTCCGCCCTCGCGGCGCAGCACGTCGAGCGCCTCCGCGATACTGCCGGCGCGCACATAATCGAAGCGCGCCGGCTTCATCGCAGCAGGCCGAGCAGGCGCAGCAGCCGCGCGAGCAGGCCTATTCGCGGCGGCCGGCCGCCGGCCCGTGCCGCCAGAGCGTCGAAGAACCGGGCAATGATGATGCGAGCGGCCCCGTCGAGCAGCCGGCCGCCGACCGACGCGAGCTTGCCCCCGATCGTTGCGGTGTAGCGGTAGGAAATGATCGTGCGCCCGGGCCCTTCATCCGCGAGCGTCACGCGACCGTGCCCGTGACCGAAGCCAAGCCCACCCTCGGCCGAGCCTTGCAGGGTCGCCGCGTTCGGCGGATCGAGATGGGAGAGCATGACTTCCGCGCGGTAGCGCCCGCGCACCGGGCCGACGCCGAGCGTCACTTCGGCGCGAAACTGTGTCTCCGAGATTTTTCGCACGTCGTGCGCGCCGGGGATCAGCGAGGCGAGCGCGTCGGCGTCGAGCAGCGTTGCCCACACGCGCGCGCGCGGTGCCGCGATGCGCGCGCTGCCCTCGCCGGTCAATTCGCGACCACCGGCCGGCGCCGGCTGCGCGCGACGACGGGGCGCACTCTCCGCGCCGTGCAGGTGCGGTGCCAACCGAGCGGGCGTCAAAGGGAGCGTCACCTCGGCCACGCCAAGCGCATCGGCAACCGCGTTGGCGATGCAGACCGGCGTGGACATGCAATTGCCCTCGCCTACGCCTTTCGCGCCCAGCGGCGTGAACGGCGAGGCGGTCTCGCGGTGCAGGATCAGGGGTTCGGGCACCTCCATCGCGGTCGGCACCAGATAATCGGCGAAGGTTCCCGAAAGCAGGCTGCCGTCGGGCGCGTAGGCGCACTCCTCCAGCAGTGCGGCCCCGAGCGCGTGGGCGAAGGCGCCGCTCACCTGGCCCGCGACCATGCCGGGATGCAGGATGCGCCCGCAATCGTGCATCGTCACGTAGCGTTCGATGCGCACCATCGCCGTGGTTCGGTCGATCTCGACGGCGGCGATGTCGAAGATGAAGCCGTGGCAAAGCGAGCTGTTGACCTCATCGGCCTCGGTCGGTGCCGCGAGTTCCGGCGGCGTCCAGAATACCGTCTCGCGCGGCGCCGCTTCCTCGCCGGCGGGCAGCGTCGCGGGCGCCCAGTGGCCGGTCGCGGCCAGCCGTCCGAACGGGATCGAATTGTCCGGATTGTCGCGCGCGCGCACGCGGCCGCCCACGAACATCACCTCCTCGACGGTCACGTTCAGCACGCCGGCGGCGGCGCGTGCGAGCCGGTCGCGCAGGCGCGTTGCCGCGAGATGCGCGGCCCCGGCGACGGCAGGCGCGAAGCGGCTGGAGTAGTTGCCCGACGCGATCGACCAGGCGTCACGCGCAGTGTCCATCTCGGTGACAACGCGCACGTCTCGCGGTGTCAGGCCGAACACATCGGCGATGACTTGCGCAATCACGGTGCGATGCCCCTGCCCCTGCGGCACCGAGGCGATATGCGCGCTGACCGAACCGAGCGGATCGATCTGCACCGTCGCCGTCGCCTGCGCGCCGTTCTTGGGTCCGGCGCGGCGGCGCTCGGCGGGCGTGAGGACGGCGGTGATGTAGCCCATGTTGGAGACGCTCGGTTCGACCACGGCCGCGAAGCCGATGCCGTAGAGGCGGCCTTCGGCGCGCGCGGCCTCGCGGCGGGCCAGAAGTTCGGAAAAGCCGCCGCGATCCAGCGCATCCGCGACGGTCGCCCCGTAATCGCCGGAATCAAGGATTGCGCCGGTGGCGGTATGGTACGGAAAGGCGTCCGGCGGCACCAGGTTACGGCGGATCACGTCGAGCGGGTCGAGCCGGAGTTCGACCGCAATGCGCTGCATCAGCCGCTCCAGCGCGAAATAGACCTGCGGACCGCCGAAGCCGCGGTTCAGTCCGGTCGGCATCTTGTTGGTCAGCACCACACGGTTGCGGATCGTGACATTGCGGATCGCGTAGGCGCCGGTCATGTTGCCGTGCATCCGGTACAGCGTCGCCGGCTCGGGTGCCCGCAGATGCGCGCCGCAATCCTCGATCTGGTCCCAGTCCAGCGCGGTCACGCATCCGTCCTCCGTCACCGCCGCCGCCAGACGCGTAACGCGGTTGCTGGCGCAGGTGGAGGCGGCGAGGTGTTCCAGCCGGTCCTCGATCCACTTCACCGGCCGGCGGGCGAGACGGGCGGCAAGCGCCATCAGGACGATGTAGGGGAAGACGCCCTGTTTGACGCCGAAGCTGCCGCCGGAATCGGGCGGCGTGCGAAGCCGCAGCCGGTTTCCCGGAACGCGCAACGCGCGCGCGATCACCGCATGAAGGCTGAAAGGACCCTGGAAGTTCGCGAGCACGTCGTAGGCGTCGCTGCCCGCATCGTATTGCGCGAGCACCCCATAAGTCTCGATCGGCGTGCAGGCGCTGCGTGGGTAATGCGTCTTGATCTCGACCCGATGCGCGGCGGCGGCGAACGCAGCCTCGGGGGCGCCGAAGCGGAAGCGCCGTTCGCTCGCCAGATTGCCGCCGAGCCCCTCGTGCAGCACCGGCGCGTCCGGCGCCAGCGCCGCCGTCGGATCCACGATCGCAGGGATTCTTTGGTACTCGACCGCGATCAGCTCGGCCGCGTCTTCGGCGATGTAGCGGTCGCGCGCGACCACCACCGCCACCGGCTCGCCAACATAGCGCACGCGATCGGTCGCAATCGGCCAGCATTCGATCGGCGCCTTGACCCCGACGAGGAGGCTCGCCGAGAGCGCGCGCACCTCGACCCCCGTGAGCACCGTCGCGACACCGGGGAGCGCGCAGGCGCGGGACGCGTCCGCCAATGCGATCCGCGCGTGCGCGTGCGGCGAGCGCAGGATCGCGGCGTGCAGCGTGCCGGGTGGCGTCCCGAGATCGTCGATGAAGCGGCCGCATCCGGCGAGCAGTGCCGCGTCCTCGATGCGCGGCACCGACTGCCCGACCCAGGGTCTGGGTTCCGGCGGCTGGCTCGGTTCGGCGCCCATTCTGTCGTTCCGGTCGGCAGGGCGTGTTCAGTCCAGGGTCATCCCCCGCGTTTCCCGCATTTTCAGGAAAGTGATCCCGCCAATTGCTGAGATGACCATGATGTACACGGCGATCAGGCCCGGCATCTTATGCGTGAGCAGCCAAGCCGCGATCAGCGGCGCAGTGCCACTGAAGATCGCTGCACAGATCGCATAGGGCAGGCCAATCCCGGACGCGCGCACCTGGGTCGGAAACAGCTCGCAGAATGTGGCCGACATCACGCCGTCGACCATGGCCAGAAGCAGGCAGCCCACGATGTCCACGAACAGGAATGTCAGGAAGTCGCCGTTCTGCAGCAGATACAGCAAGGGCCAAGCGAGGACGAAGAACCCGATCGCATAGGCAATCAGGACGGGGCGCCGCCCGATCCGGTCCGATAGCGCGCCGGCAGCCGGGGTAGCGACACAGAAGACCGCCAGTGAAATCACCCCGCCGATGAACGCCTGGTCAAGCGGAAGGCCGCCGGCAAGGTGCGCATAGGTCGGCAGGAAGACCGTCCAGATGTAGAATTGCACGGTGCCCATCTGCATCGCAAACACCACGAAGGATTCCCACGGGTGATCCTTCAGGGCTCGCATGATCGGGCGGCTTTCCAGGCTTCGGCGCTGCGCCGCCGCAACGAAGAGTGGCGTTTCGGGCAGACCGCTGCGGATGTAGAGGCCGTAAAGCGACAGCGCGGCACCCAGCAGGAAGGGGATGCGCCAGCCCCAATCGCCCAACGCGGGCTGCGAGATGAAGCGGGTGACCAGTGCGGACACTGCAGTGGCTATCAGGATGGACAACCCGATACTTGCGATATGAAACGAACCGGTGAGACCGCGTCGGGTTGGGGACGCGTGTTCGACCAAAAAGGCTGCCGCGCCTTGGAACTCCCCACCGGCTGAGAACCCTTGCAGCAATCGCGCGAACAGCAGCAGCAGCGGCGCCGCGATCCCGATCGCGCCATAGGACGGGGTCGCGGCGACGACCAGGCTGCCTATGCCCATGAGAAGAATGGTCAGCGACAACATGCGGCGCCGGCCGTAGCGGTCGGCCAGCGGCGATAGCACAACCGACCCGATCGGCCGCATGATGAAGCCGAGCGCGAATGTGGCGAGCGTCAGCAGCAGTGCCACGGTTGCATCGCTGGACGGGAAGAACTGCCTGGCAAAGACGGTAGAGAGCAGGCCGTAGATGGTCCAATCGTACCATTCTATGATGTTGCCGATGACACCGCCAAGGACGGTTCCGCTGCCAGAGGCGATGGGTTCCGACGCATTCAGCGGGGCGAAACGGCTATTGCTCATAACCCCGTCCTCCCGACCTCTTTTCGCAGCGCTTCTGCCGCCTGGCGGATGGCCTGCGCCGATGCAGAAGCATCGTACGGGCCGGGCCCGGTTTCCCGCAAGCATCGGTACACCTCAGCTTGCGCGTGGCGGCGCACGCCCTCGGCGAGCGTGGGGAGCCACGCGGCGATGCATCCCGCGGCGACGCCGTAGGTGGTTTCCCAAGCGGTGCGGCCGGGCCCGAAGTCGAACGCAGGTCGTGCGCCGCGGACCGCGGCCAATTCGGCACGGCGCGCCCGTGTTGGCCCCGCTTGCAAACTGCCATCCTCGATCACGACACCGTAGACGGTGCGCGCGCGTTCTGGCGAGACCAGCCCAGCGGCAACATCCTGCACGACGGCTTCGGGATCGCGCTCCAGCGGATCGCCCCAACCGCCGCCGCCGCCGCTCCAGATACGGATCACCTCGCCCAGGGCGGGACGATAGATGGTTTGCTTACCGATATCGTGCGGCGCTTGCCCCGGCCGCTCGCCATGTTGCCGCTGGTCGTGGCGGCGTGGCCGCCGGCTGCCCCCCAAGCACAGAAGCGATGGCGGTCCTTGCCGCGCATGACGACGACGGCACTCGGGTGGCGGACCTGGAGATCGTATTCCGCCCCGAACCCACCCCGGAACCGGCCCGCGCCTTCACTGTCGGGACGCAGGCCGAAACGGCGGATCAGCACCGGCGCTTCGGACTCCAGGATTTCGACGGGCACGTTGCGGAGAAAGGCGACCGAAAGCTCGGACCCGGAAATGCCATCCTGGCGGGCGCTGCCGCCGGAGCCGCCGGAGACGGGATTGGCCACCACCACCCGCCCCGTTTCGCCGAGCTCCGAGGTGGAAATATACGTGATCACGACAGTGCCCGATCCGCCGGCTGGCGCGAGGCCCGGCGTGGCACGAGCCAGCAGACCGAGAACCAGATCGTGCACGCGCATGGCCGTGGTGAACCGCATCCCGCAGGCCGCGGGGAACCGCGCGTTCACGATCGAGGCGTCCGGCAGGACCAGGTCGATGCAGCGGATAATGCCAGCGTTAATGTGGATGGACTCGGATTGCGTCACCACAAGATTGGTGAGCGCCATGCAAAGGAACGGGTGGCGCCGCATAGATCCCGTTGGCAGGTTCAGCGCGGCGCGGACCTGGGGATCCGATCCGGTGAAATCCAGCGTAATGGTGCCGTCCCCGTGGGAGACAAGCGTGCCCGTGATGCGGATGGGCAAGTCGCTGACGTAATCATCTTCAAAATATTCCTCGAAGCAGTATCTGCCTTTCGGGACGCGTGCCAGGACCTGACGAGCGAGTTGCTCCGTGCGGTCCAGGGTGGCGTAGATGGACTGTTCCACCGCGGTGCGGCCGTAGCGTTCGGCGAGGCGTGCGAGGCGTTGCTCGGCCTTGTCGAGTGCCGCGATGCAGGCGGTGATATCTCCCCAGTTGAGGGTGGGAATGCGGCAATTGTCGGCGAAGATGTCCCATAGTTCCTGGTTCAGCACGCCCTGGCGCAAGAGCTTGGCCGGGCGCAGGCGGAGGCCCTCCTGGAACACCTCGCTGTTGCGCATGTCGATGCTGCCCGGCGCATAGCCGCCGACATCGGTGCAGTGGATGAACGACCAGGCGAAGCAAAGCAGCCGGCCCTCCACGAACACCGGCTTGAACAGGTAGATGTCATTCAGATGCATCACCATGCCACCCGTGGTGTACGGGTCGTTGGTCATCATGACATCGCCGGGCAGCCAATCCTCGAACGCCCGAGTGCCGGCGTGCATGGGCACGCCCATGATCGGGGTGGCGCCGCTGCCGTAGGGATAGGCAAAGATCTCGCCTTCTTTCGTTACCAGCGAAACCGCGAAGTCCTGCGTTTCCTTCACGAAGGTGGTGTGGGAGGAGCGGAGGACAATCCATGCCATCTCGTCCACGATCGCCTTGAACAGGTTGGCAAAGATCTCGATGCCGATAGCGTCTTGCCGGACGGTGGCGGCCATTATGGTGCGGCCTTTCCTGCCACGGCGACGGGCTCCAGGACCAGCGCGCCGGATGTGATGCGGCGGGCCTGCCAGCCCGGGGGAACCAGGGTTGTCGTGTCCATCTGATTGATGATGGCGGGGCCGGGGACGGCTTCGTTCGCGCGCAGGGCAGAGCGGTCAAAGACCGAGGCGGTCGAGGCTCGGCCGAGCAGACGGACCGGACGAGTTGTCGGGATCGCGTCGGCGGTGAGGAGACGCAGCGGCGCGAAGCTCTGCTTCGGCATTTCGCCGACAATGTGTGCGCGGAGTTCCTTGAGCCAGATCTGCGCGTGTTCGTTGGCGTGGCCGTAGGTGTTGCGATGGGCGGCGTGGAAGGCGGCACTGACCCGCGGGACGTCGCCGTCGATGAGCCAGGCGCGGTCGAGCGGCACGGTCACGTCATAGCCCTGGCCGTCGTAGCGCATTTCGGCCGCGATCGCCGTGCGCGCGTCGGAGACGGGGATGTGTTCGGTCTGGGTTGCGATCCAGCGTTGGGCCGCGGACTCGAGGCCGTGGAGCAGGCCGGCGAGATGTCGGGGCGGAAGCTTGCCCAGCATCGCGTAGACCGGCTGGACCAGGTCGCCTTCGAGATCGGCGCGGGCGGCGCCGAGCGCGCTGAGCGCTCCGGGATGAGGGGGTACCAGAATGGCGTCGATCGAGAGTTCCTCGGCGAGGAAGGCGGCGAGCAGCGGGCCGGCACCGCCGAAGGCGACCATGCGGAAGCGAGGCGCATCCACGCCGCGACGGGCGAGGACGTTGGACGCTTCCGCCGTCATCATGGCGATGGCGATGCGGATCGCGCCGTCGGCGACGTCCTCGACCGGGCAGCCGAGTTGTCTGCCGATCGTGCCGAGCGCGTCGCGGGCGGGCGCCAGTTGCAACGCAAGTTTGCCGCCAAGACGTTGGCCGGGTTCGAGCAGGCCGGCGACGAGGAAAGCATCGGTGAGGGCGGGAATGAGCGAGCCCTTCGTGCCGTAGCACGCCGGGCCGGGATCGGCGCCGACGCTGCGCGGGCCCACTTTCAAGGAGCCGGTCGGATCGAGCCAAATGATCGAGCCGCCGCCGGCGCCGATGCTGGACACGGCGACCGTCGGGATCAGTACGGGGAAATCGGCGACGTGTTCCTCCGAACTCAAGACCGGGCGGCCGCTGCGGACGACGCCGATATCCGCGCTGGTGCCGCCGACGTCCAGGGTCATCAGATCGGCAGCATGCCAACCCGCGTCGCGAGCGGCTGCGGCCGCACCGCTAACCCCGGCAGCAGGGCCGGAGAGCAGAGCGACGACGGGGCGATCACCGAGGGTGCCGGCGAGCTCCGCTCCGCCGTTGGAACGGGCGATCCGCGCAGGCGTTTCGATGTGCCGTTCGGTGAACCCCGTCACCAGGCGACCGAGGTAGCCTTCGACCAGCGGCCGGATGCTGGCGTTGATCGCGGTCAGGACGCCGCGTTCGTATTCGCGGGCCTGAGGCCAGACCTCGCTGGACAGCTCGATCCGCAGATTGACGCCGCTGCGGGCGACGGCTTCGCGGGCAGCTTGCTCATGAGCGGGGTTGCGATAGCTATGGAGGAACACGACAATCGCGATCTCCACGCCGGCAGCGTGAAGGTCGCGAGCGGCCTGAACGACCGCCGCGGTGTCGAGTGGCTCGATCTCCTGCCCGTCAGCATCCATGCGGCCGCCGATTTCCCGGACCAGCGCGCGCGGGACGAGGGGCTGCGGCCTGCGCGAGTCGAAACGCATGGGGTGTGGGACGGCGAGCCGCTGCAGCTCGAACAGGTCGCGGAAGCCGTCTGAGACGAGCAACCCGACGCGGGCGCCGCGACGTTCGATCAGGGCATTGGTCGCCACCGTGCTGCTGTGGGTGTGGACCATGTGGCGCCAGGTGCCGCCTTCGAGCCGCAGAGTTTCGCGAATTTCATCGATGCCGCCGAGGATGCTGGCGCCGGGACGGGACGGCGTGCTGGGCACCTTGAAGCAATGCAGTTCGCCGGAATCCGTAATCAACGTGAGATCCGTAAAAGTGCCACCCACATCTGTCCCGAGAACGCTGAATTTATTGATCATGGATCCTTCCAATTGCACGGCCCGCCAATTGCACGGCCCGAATCAGGCGTTCCTGGAGAGCTTCGGGCAGCTCGTGCGCGATGTCAATTCAGTGTCATGGCTGAGCACGCATCGCCCCACCGGGCCACGATCCGGACTCAGTAACTGTACCCCGCCTTTGCCATGTAGCTCTTGGCGAGATCGAGATTGAACGGGAACGGCTTGAGCAGTTCGTGATCATAGTCCGGGGACGACCACGGAATGGGCACCGTCCCCGGATGCCCGAACCCGGCCACGATCTGCCTGACGATCTGATCGCGAGGGATCGCGCAGCTGATTGCCTTGCGCACATAGGCGGCCGCCTCAGCCGCGCGCGCGGGATCCTTCTTGCCCAACGGGGTGGCGACACCCGTCCCGAACACCGGGTGGCGGAGATTGAAGCAGATATGCTGCCACTTGAAGGAGTTGAATTGCAAAACCTTGCCCCAGGACGGGCTGATCGTATGTGCCAGTGAGGTGATATCGTACATCGGATCGTGTGCATCGATGGCGCCGGATTTAAGTGCGGCAAGACACGCATCGGTGCCTTCTATGTTAACGACCCAGAACGTCTTGACGTTGCCGGATGTCGGCTTCCAGTAATTCGGGTTCTTGACGTATTTGTAGGCTTTCTTGCTCGGATCGTAGCCCATGGTGATCCACGGACCGGTGCCGATGCCGCCATGTGCGGTATAGGGGGCTCCCGACGACGTGGTGATGGTGTAGGTGCCCAGGAAGGTATTCGCGGGATGCCCCCGGATCGCCCGCGGCGAGATGCCCTTGTAGGCGTGTTCCGGCATGATCGCCACCGCGCTCAGCACCATATTGCGGAACAGGATCGAGTACTCCGGCAGGCTGACGGTGATCTCGTGGGTGCCCGTCACTTTGTAGGCGCCGGATGATCCGAAAATGCTGGCAAAGTCCGCCTGATAGAACGCCGCGTAAGCGGGATTGAGGATGGTGTCCCAGGTGAACTTCACATCACGTGCGGTGAACGGCTCGCCGCTGTGCCACTTCACTCCCTGGCGGAGCGTCACGACCCAGCGCTTGCCGTCGCTCGAAGACTCGACCTTGGTGGCCAGGGCCGGCACCAGCTTCTTGTCCTTCCAGCTATCGTATTCCAGCAGGCAGTTGTACACCGGACCGAAGCCGTTCGAATCCTCATAGCCCTGCGTGTACATGGGAAGCAATTCGATCGGCGGCGGCCAGCACGCGAACGCGGCCGAGGCATTGTCCCCGGCACCTTCCAGCGTCCAGTTTTCCGGCCGCGGGTAGAACACCGGGTCAAAGGTGGTCGAGTTCGAACCCCTTGAGCTTGGGATTTATCGCGATCACGTCCTCCGGGTAGAACAGGATGATCAGCGGTTCGGTGTCGTACCAGCGCTTCTCGAACGCTTCCATCGCCTGCTTGCGCACGGCGGCATCCGTGGTGGTGGCGTAGGTCGTCAGCACCTTGTTGATTACCGGGTCGTTCAGATAGTAATAATTGGGCCCGTTGGGAGGTGTGAGGTTGCCCATGAACAGCGAGTTCGGCAACGGTGTGATGGATTGATAATAATAGCGTTCCAGATACGCATCCCAGCCGCCTTCGACATAGGACTTGCCGTTGCCCTGATTGCGCCGCGGGATGATCGTCGTGAACGGAACGTAGCTGGAGATGACGTGAATGCCGATCAGTGTCATCTGCCGAGCCGCAAGGGTGCCCCACGCCATCCGGGCCGGTTGGTTGTTCGGAATCATGAAATAGAGCTTAAAGAAGGGCGGCGCTGCCTCTGCCTGCGGCACGGCAAGCCCGGTGCCGAGCGCGGAAGCGGCCGCAAGGCCCGTCGTGGTGACGCCGGCCTCTCTCAGGAACTCGCGGCGATTGCGACCTTTGGCCATGACCGGTCCCTCCCGCGCGGCACTCGTGGTCATGGCGCCCGCCGCCATAACTGGTCGGCCCGCTATTGACAAAGGCCAGCACCACGGTCTGCGGCTGTCAAGCCAACCTCTGCACGCCAACCTCTGCACGCAACGTCTGCGCTTGGGCGCGAGCATCGGGGCGGTTGCGATCCGCCGCCGACCCGCCGATGATATGGCGTTGCCAACCGACCCGAGCACAGGCCGGACCGCCCGGGAGGGCAGAGCCTGATGAACCTCACACGCTATGTCCTGCGTCGCCTGGCCTTCTCCCTGGCGCTGCTCGTCGGTGTCAGCGCCTTGATCTTTTTTCTGGTGAACGCGATCGGCAATCCGGTGGCACTGCTGATGGCCGACCGACCCGGCGTGACCAATCAGGCGATCGCCCAGCTCACCCACTACTATCACCTCGACCAGAATGTCTGGCTCCGCTATCTGCACTGGCTGTGGAGCGTGGCCCATCTCGATTTCGGCACCAGTATCGTCTATAATCAGCCGGTCGCCTCGATGCTGGTGACTTGGGGCATGGAAACCCTGAAAATCCAGATCCCGGCCATCCTCCTGGCGCTGCTGCTGGCAATCGGCATTTCGACCATTGCCGCGACCCGGCAACATTCCCGAACCGATTTCGGCGTGATGGCGGGCGCGCTGCTCGGCCAATCGCTGCCGGGCTTCCTGACCGGGATCCTGCTGATCCTGGTGTTCGCCTATTGGCTTGGCATATTCCCGAGCTACGGCGCCTATTCCACCCGCGTGCCGCTGTTCGGCAGCACGTTCCTCGATGGGCTGTGGCACATGGTGCTGCCGGTCGCGATGTTGACATACTTCAATACCGCGACGCTGACCCTGCTGCTGCGGGCAAACATGGTGGACGTGCTGCGCCACGACTTCGTCATGGCCGCGCGCGCCAGCGGCTTGCCGGAGCGGCGCGTGGTGTTCGGGCACGCGCTCCGCAATGCGATCATTCCCGTCCTCACCTATCTCGGCATCCTGTTCGGCTTGATGCTTGCCACGGCGCCAGTGACGGAAACCGTGTTCTCCTGGCCCGGCCTCGGGGTGCTCTACGTCAATGCGATCCAGCAGTTGGACTATCCGGTGATCATGGGCGAGACCCTCGTGGTGGCGGTGATGCTGGTGGCGGCAACGCTGATTACCGACGTCGCGTATGTCTGGATTGATCCGCGGATCAGGCTGGCGTAGGGCAGGACATGGCCGTGCTCGCTCGCTCCGTAGTGTCGCCGCCGGTCAGCCGGCCCTCGCGGGCGCGGCGACAGCGCCCCGGCCTGTGGCGCCAGGGCTGGCAGCGGCTCCGCCGCAACCCGATCGGCATGCTCGGCCTTTTCCTGGTCGGCGTCGTCTTGCTGGTCGCGATCTTCTGTCCGCTCCTGGCGCCGTACCCGCCCGATGACCAGTCAGCCATGATGGGGTTTGGCGCGAACGCGGCGCCGGCGTGGCAGCACATTCTCGGCACCGACCGCATGGGCTACGACGTTGCCAGCCGCGTGATCTATGGCGCGCCGACGGCCCTGGTGGTCGGCATCGGTGCCATGACCGTCGCCGCCACGATCGGCGTGCTGCTGGGCGGGATCGCCGGCTATGCCGGCGGCCTCACCGATGAGCTGCTGATGCGGTTCACAGAGTTCTTCCTGGTGGTCCCGATCTTCCTGGTCATCCTCGCAGTGGTCCGGCTGTTCGGGGTGGTCGTCGTCGGCACGCCGCTCGAGAATGTTCCGCACCTCACCCTGATGACGATCATCGTTCTGATCGGCCTTTTCGGTTGGCCGCCGATCGCGCGGCTGGCCCGGGCGGAGTTCCTGAAGCTGCGGCAGATGGAGTTCGTCGAGGCGGCACGCTGCATCGGGGCCAACCGGCGCGATATCGTGCTGCGCCACATCCTGCCGAACGCGCTGCCGTCGCTGATCGTGGTGGTGGCACTCGGCATCGGCGGCGCGGTCCTGACCGAAGCGATGATCAGCTTTCTCGGCTTCGGCGATCCAAATTCGATCAGTTGGGGAGAAATCCTCTATTTCAACTATGAAACCTTGAAGGTGGCGCCGTGGGCGACAATTGCACCCGGTGCTGCGATCTTCATCACCGTCCTCGGGTTCAATCTGCTGGCGGACGGGATGTCCGACGCGTTCAATCCGCGGCTGAAGCAGTAGCGCGATGGATGCAGCGCCGCCGCTGTTGCGGGTCGAGAATCTCCGGGTCCACTTCCATACCTTGGCGCGGATCATCAAGGCGGTGGATGGAATAGATCTCTCGCTGCGGAGCAGCGAAACGCTGGGGCTGGTCGGGGAATCGGGAAGCGGCAAGACGGTCACGAGCCTCGCTCTGCTGCGGCTCGTGCCGCCGCCCGCGCGCATCGTGGATGGCCGGATCCTGTTCGAGGGCGAGGATCTGCTGCTGAAGACCCGCCAGCAAATGGCGGCACTGCGGGGCAAGCGCATCGCGATGGTGTTCCAGAATCCCGCCTATTCGCTGAACCCGCTGCTGACCATCGGCACGCAACTGGCCGAGATCGTCCGCTGGCATGAGAAGCTCAGCCGAAAGGCGGCCGAGGAGCGGGTGGTCGAATTGCTGCGCCAGGTCGGCATCGCCGAGGCGGTCACACGATTCCGACAGTTTCCGCACGAGCTCAGCGGCGGGATGAAACAGCGTGTGTGCATCGCGCGGGCGCTGCTGTGCCACCCCGCATTGCTGCTGGCCGACGAGCCGACGACCAATCTGGACGTGACCATCCAGGCGCAGATCCTGGAGCTGCTGCGCGAGCTGCGGGACCGCTTTCGGACCGGGATGGTGCTGGTCACCCATGACATGGGCGTGGTCGCCCGGATGGCGGACCGGATCACGGTCATGTACGCGGGCCGGGTTTGCGAGAGTGCCGATACGCGGACCGTCTTTCGCGCCCCCCAACACCCGTACACGCGTGCCTTGCTGGAGAGCATCCCGCGGGCCGATCGACGTTATTCCGCCGGCGAGCGCGGCGCGCTTCCGGTGATCGGCGGCCGCCTGCCGGACATGCTCGATCCGCCCCGCGGCTGCCGCTTTCACCCGCGCTGCCCGGAAGCCACCGAGGAGTGCGCTCGACTGCAGCCGGAGCTCAAGGAGATTGCGCCGGGCCACGTGGTGAGCTGCCTCAAGCGCGGCAGTCCCCCGAGCACTCCCGCTGCGGCCGTTGGTGCGGCCGCCGGCCCGTGATGCCTGACGCGACCCCGCCCATGGCGCCCCCGCTGCTTTGCGTCGAGGGCTTGCAGAAGCACTATCCCGTGCATCAGCGGCGATTGCTCGGACGGCGGGTGGTCGGAGAAGTGCGCGCCGTCGACGGTATTTCGTTCACCGTCGAGCGCGGGGAAACGCTGGGCCTCGTCGGCGAGAGCGGCTGCGGCAAAACCACGACCGCGCGCGCCATTCTGCATCTGGTGGCGCCCACCGACGGACGGATCTGGCTCGACGGGACCGAGATTGAGGGGGTGTTCCGAAGCGGCAGCCGCAAGCAGGTGTTGGCGATCCGCCGGCGGCTGCAGTATGTGTTTCAGGACCCCTATTTATCGCTTAACCCGCGCTGGACCATCGCGCAGACGCTGCTCGAGCCGTTCCGGGTGCATGATCACGTGCCGCCCGAGGCCCGCGAGGACCGGCTGGTGGAGCTGCTGGAGCTGGTCGGTTTGGAGGAGTTGCACGCCTGGCGCTATCCGCACGAGTTCAGCGGTGGGCAGCGCCAGCGCGTCGGCATCGCCCGTGCCATCGCGGTCGAGCCCGATCTCCTGATCTGCGATGAGCCGGTCTCCTCGCTCGACGTGTCGGTCCGGGCGCAGATTCTCAATCTTTTGGCGACGCTTCAGGATGAGTTGGACCTCACGTATCTCTACATTTCGCACGACCTCAGCTCGGTGCGCTTCATCAGCAATCGCGTCGCGGTGATGTATCTCGGCCGGATCGTGGAGATGGCCGAGGTGAATGATCTGTTCGAGCACCCGCTGCACCACTATACGGATGCTCTTCTGGCCGCGATTCCGGTGCCGAACCCGGATGCCGATGCCGGCCGTGACGTGCTGCGTGGCGAGCCGCCAAGCCCGATGCATGTACCGCGCGGATGCCGGTTCCATACTCGCTGCCCCGCGGCGACTGCGATCTGCCGAGAGATTGAACCGGAGCTCGCGCCCCACGGCGGGCGGCACGTGGTGGCATGCCACCACCCCCGCTGAGCGGCAGCAGCGGGCATGAAGGTGTGCATCCGGATTCCACCACCGAGGCGGCCCAGCAGGGGAGAAGGCGATGGCAAGGATTGTGGTGATCGGCGCGGGTGTCATGGGCGCATCCGTCAGCCTGCGGCTGGCACAGGCGGACCAGTCCGTGTCGATCCTGGAAGCGACCCGTGTTGGCGGCGGCACGTCCGGCACCAGCTTTGCCTGGACCAATGCCAACAACAAGCCACCCCGGGCCTATCACGACCTGAACGTTGCCGGCATGAAGGCACACCAGGCACTCGCCCAGGAATTCGGCGCGACACCCTGGTGGCACGCCGGCGGCAGGATCGAATGGGAGGATGAAGACGCCCAGCCGGCGCAGCGGGAAAAGGTGGAGCGCCTGAAATCCTGGCACTATCCCGTGCAATGGATCACACGCAAGGAACTGGCCGAGCTTGAACCCGATATCGATCCCAAAATCGTCGGCGGTGCTCCGGTCGCCTATTACCCGGAGGACGGATGGCTTGATCCCGTCCTCTATGCCCATGCCATGATTGCAGCCGCGCGGCGGCTGGGTGCAGCACTCCATTGCGGTGCGCGCGTGCGAGAGGTGGAGACGCGCGCCGGCCGCGTCGTCGGCGTGCGGACGCAGGATGGTCAGCACTTTCCCGCCGATATCGTGGTGAACTGCGCCGGCCGCTGGGCCAATGATGCGGTGCTCGACGAAGGCTTGCGCATTCCCCTCGCCCCCACCGTCGGGTTCCTGGTGTTCACGCCGCCGGTCGCGACCTCGCTTCGCCGCGTCCTCGGCAGCCCGATCATCGACGCGCGGCCCGACGGCGCAGGACGCCTCATGCTGCATCGGAGCGAGATCGATGCAACGCTCGCGCCCGAGACACGGCCAAGTCCGGAGATGCCGGAGGCGCGCGAGCTGGTACAGCGGGCAATGCGGGTCTTGCCGAGCATCGGCCCAGTGCTGCCGGAAGCGGCCCGCATTGCCATCCGCCCAATCCCGAAGGACCAGCTTTCCGCGATCGGCCCGGTGCCCCGGGTCGAAGGCTATTACGTCGCGATCACGCATAGCGGCGTCACCCTCTCGCCCTTCCTCGGTGCGGTGATTGCCGACGAGATCGCGCATGGCCGAGAGCGAGCGGAACTGGCGCCGTTCCGACCCGACCGGTTCTTCAATTAGGGTCTGCAATGGCGCGCCAGCCCTCGCGGGCGGCGCGGCGCGATGTGTCGGTTGGCATCGATCCGGCGTGATCGCTGCCGCCGATCTACCGCAACGATTTCCGCTCGTTTGGCCTGCCGGCAACGCAGATGCTGCTCCCGACTGCCCCGGATTCCGCAGCCTGCGCCGGAACCCTGGCGATAGGCTGGCACCCGCCGCCGAGCTGCATCGAAAGGTCCGTCCGTCGCATGTTGCCTCCCCTCGATCCGGTCGCCAGCGACGCGGAGCTTCCCCCGCGGGCGGATGTCGTCGTCATCGGCGGCGGCATCATCGGCGTCTCCGCCGCCTACCACCTGGCCAAGAAGGGGCATGCCGTCACTCTGGTCGAGAAAGGGCGGATCGCCGGCGAGCAGTCGAGCCGCAACTGGGGCTGGTGCCGTCAGCAGAATCGCGACCGGCGCGAGCTGCCCTTGATAAAGCACAGCATGGAGCTGTGGGGTGCGCTGGAGCGGGAGATCGGCGCCGACCTGGGCTTCCGCCGCACCGGCCTGATCTACGTGACCAAAAGCCCGCAGGAGCTCGCCGCCTGGGACGCCTGGGTGAGGATGGCGCGGCCCTTTCAGGTCCACAGCCGCATTCTCGGTCCGGCGGAGGCCCGCGCCCTGACCCCCGGCAATGAGCAGGATTGGATCGGCGGCGTCCACTCGCCGAGCGACGGGCGCGCCGAACCCGCCATCGCCACCCCCGCCCTGGCCGAGGCGGCACGGAAGCTTGGCGTCAGCATCCACCAGGACTGCGCCGTGCGCGGCATGGACACGACCGGCGGCCGCGTCTCGGGCGTCATCACCGAGCGGGGGCGGATCGCGGCGAACGCCGTGCTCTGCGCTGCGGGCGCTTGGGCCTCCATGTTCTGCCGCCGGCACGACATTCCGCTGCCGCAGGCTGGCATCCGGTCCACCATCTTCTGCACCACCCCGGCCGCGGAGGTAACCCCGGGCGGGCTGGTGACCCCCGACTTCACGATCAGCCGACGGTTGGACGGCGGCTATATCGTGGCCGCCAAGGATCGCGGCCAACTCGAGGTGACGCCGCAGGGGCTGCGCTATGCTCGCCAGTTCTGGCCCACTCTCCAGGCGCGGCGGAAGAGCCTGAAGGTCGGCATCGGGCGATCGTTCTTCGACGGGCCGGAGGCGCTGTCGGGCAAGTGGCGCTTCGACAAGCCATCGCCCTTCGAGCGGCACCGCATCTTCGCCCCACCGCCGGATACCCGCATCGTGGCACCCGCGTTGCGGCGGATCGTCGAGGCCTATCCGGCCTTGCGAGGGATCGGGGTGGCACGCATCTGGGGCGGCTGGATCAATTCGACACCGGACGCAGTGCCGGTGATCTCGGGCGTGGACCGGCTGCCCGGCTTCTTTCTCGCCACCGGCTTCAGCGGTCACGGCTTTGGCATCGGCCCCGGCGCAGGCCGGCTCGCGGCCGACCTGGTGGCGGGCGATGCGCCGATCGTGGACCCGGCCCCGTTTCGCTACACGCGGCTGGTGGACGGCACCGAGTTGGGCAAGCCCGGGATGATGTGATGCGCCGGCCGACCCGCATCGGGCACACAGACGGGCGCACAGAGCAGCCTGCGCGGCCGCCGGGCGACATCGCGCTGCGCGCGCTCGGGTGGCAGGATCTGGCTGCCGCGCATGCTCTGTCCGCCGCCTTCAATTGGCCGCACCGGCTTGAGGACTGGGCGTTCATGTGCGGCCTCGGGCGCGGCGTGGTGGCCGAGCGGGACGGGCAGGTGGTCGGCACCGCCCTTTCCTGGCTGTATGGCACGGACCGGGCCGCCCTTGGCATGGTGGGGGTCGCGCGCTCCATGCAGGGGCAGGGACTGGGACGCAGACTGACGGAGACGGTCCTGGACCGGCTGGGCGAGCGTGCCGTCGCGTTGTACGCGACCGAGGCCGGCCTGCCACTCTATCGTGCGCTCGGCTTCTCGCCCACGGGGAGGGCGCGCCAGCATCAGGGCGCCGCGTTCCGCGACGGGCTGATGCCGTTGCCGCAGGGAGACCGCCTGCGTCCGATCGGACACAGCGATCCCGCAATCCTGGCCGCGTTGGATTTGCAAGCGACTGGTATGCAGCGGCAGGCAGTCCTGGCGGCGTTGCTCGACGTCGCGACCTGGGTGGTGCTCGATCGCGGTGGCGAGGCGGTGGGCTTCGCGCTGCTGCGTCGCTTTGGCCACGGCCACGCCATCGGGCCCGTCGTGGCACCGGACGCGGCGGGCGCGAAGGCCTTGATCGGCCATTTCCTTGGCTCCAGGCCCGGGCAGTTCATCCGCCTCGACGTGCCGGAGGAGAGCGGGCTTTCGCCGTGGCTGGAGGGGCTGGGCCTCGCGGACGCCGGCCCTGCTATCCGCATGGTGCGCGGCCGCGACGCGTGCGGAGCGGGGCGCGTCAGCAGCTTCGCCCTCATCAGCCAGGCGTTCGGCTAGCGATGGCTCGCGAGGATATTGAGTAGGGGGCGGACCACGTTACAATCCCGCGGTAGGCCGCCTGCGGGAGCCGCTGATGAGCCGGAACGCCTGATGGTCGGTGGCGCGCCGAAACTGGACCGCATCGACCTGCGCATCCTGTCACATCTGCAGAAGAACGGCCGGGTTACCAACGTGGAGCTCGCCGAGGCGGTGGGGCTTTCGGCGAGCCCCTGCCTGGTGCGGGTGAAGCGGCTGGAGCGGGCCGGCTACATCCTTGGCTACGGCGCGCACATCCAGATGCAGAAGCTCGGCGACACGCAGGTGGTCTTCACTGAGGTGACGCTTTCGGACCACCGCAGCAGCGACTTCGCCCGCTTCGAATCCAGCATCCGGAAGGTGGACGAAATCATCGAGTGCCACCTGGTGAGTGGCGGCTACGACTACCTGCTGAAGTTCGTGACCAGAAATGTCCAGCATTACCAGGAAGTCATTGAACATATGCTGGAGCTGGGAATCGGGATCGAGAAATACTTCAGCTACGTCGTCATCAAAACAATTTTTGTGAAGCAGCAGTACCCGCTCGAGAAATTCTTCCCGTCCCGGGACGGCATTCGGCAAGCCGGCCTCTGATCGTCGGCCTGTGCCGCGACCCGGGCCGGGTGCGACGGGTCAGTGAAGGTAGTCCTTGATGCGGTAGTAGGCACCCACGAAGGGCAGGAACCAGGGCGGGCCGAAATGCCCCGGGATCGCCGACCAGGCCAGGCCCCGCAGCGGGTTGGCGGCCGGATCGCCGCCCAGCACCGCGGCCATTTGCTGCCCCATGTGCACTGACATCTGCGCGCCGTGCCCGCTGTACCCCATCGCATAGAACAGCCCGTCGTGCTCGCCCGCGCGCGGCAGGCGGTCCGCGGTCAAATCGATGGTCCCGCCCCAGCAATAGTCGATCCGGATCCGGCCGAGCTGCGGGAATGTGCGGTGCAGGCTCGCCTCCAGGATGCGGCCGCTCTTCGCGTCGGAGGCCGGGCTGGACCGCGCAAAGCGCGCACGTCCGCCGAAGATCAGGCGATTGTCAGGAGAGACCCGAAAATAGTTGCCGATGTTGCGGGTGGTGGTCGCGGTGCGGCGCGTCGGCATGATGGAATCGAGCTGCGCCGCGTCAAGCGGCTCGGTTGCGATGATGAAGCTGCCGATCGGGATCAGGCGACGGCGAAAGAAGAAGAACGGGCCGCGCACGCTGGGCCCGGTCGCGACCAGCACCTGCCGTGCTCTCAGAGTGCCGCGTGGGGTGGCGACGTCGTGCGCCGCTCCGCGCACACGCTTCAAAGCCGTGACCGGGGTATTTTCGAAGATGCGGGCGCCGTTGCGCCTCGCGGAGTGCGCCAGCCCCGCGCCGAAGCGGCCCATGTGCATCTGGGCGCTCTTGCGATACAGGAGGCCGCCGTGGAACGTGTCGGAGCCGACCTCGCCGCGGATGCGCGCACGCGGCACGAGCTCGGTCTCGGCATCCGCCTCACGATGCAGCAGCTCGAAGCTGCGGGCGAGCTTTTCGTAATGTTCAGGCTTGGCCGCCAGCTTGATCTTGCCGCCGCGGCGGAAATCGCAGGTGATCTGCTGCTCGCGCACGATGCGTTCCACGGTGTCCACGGCCGCGTCGTAGGCGTGATACAGAGCGCGGGCCCGGTCCAGGCCGAGCCTCTCTGCAAGTGCGCCGAAATCCACGGCCGTCCCGTTGTTGACGTGCCCGCCATTGCGGCCGGAGGCCTGGCCTACCACCCGGCCGGCTTCAAGCACGACGACGCGCGCGCCCTTCCCCGCCAGGGCGAGCGCCGCGGAGAGGCCGGTGAAGCCGCCGCCGATCACGGCGACGTCCGCCTCGCCTTCCACCGGCCCTTCGGCCCCGCCGGCAAAGGCGGTGGCCGTGTCAAGCCAGTACGGGACCAGCTTCATGCGAGCCGTCTCCTTCGCCGCTGCCGGCGTTGCTCAGAGGCCGAGCAGACCCGGAAGGCCGCCGATATCCCGGACCTCATGGTAGCCATAATAGGGCGTCGAGGGCTCGTGGCCGCGATTGACGAACACCTTGTCGCGGATGCCGAGGTCCTGCGCCGTCATCAGATCGTAGCGCAGGCTGCTGGAGACGTGCAGCAAATCCTCCGGTCGCGCGTCGAGCCGGTCGAGCATGTATTCGAAGCCCTGCATGCGCGGTTTGTAGGATTGCGCCTGTTCGGCCGTGAATACGGCGTGGAACGGCGCTTGCAGTTTCGCGACGTTGCTGTGGATCTGGCTGTCCGACGCATTGGAGAGGATGACCAGCGGGTAGTGACTCGCCACACGCGTGAGCGGCCCCGGCACGTCGGGATGAGGGCCCCAGCTCGGGATGGCGTCGTAGAAGCGCTGGCCTTCCGCCTCCACGAAGGCGATACCGTATTTCCGGCAGGTCCGCCGCAAAGCGTTCTTTAGCACATCGACATAGGGCTTCCAGGCGCCCAGGACCTCATCGAAGCGGTAGGCGGCGAAATCCCGGGTGAACTGGTCCATCCGCCCGGCCGCGATCCGGTCGGAAAAGATCTCCCGTGCCAGTTCGCTCATCTGGAAGCGGGTCAGGGTTCCGTAGCAGTCGAAGGTGATGAACTTGGGCCGGAGGTCGGACATGTTTGCTTCCTGTGACGCAACCCGGACCTGGCGCGGCCGGTGCGACAGCCATGGTACGGGAGTTGCTGCCGGAGGACAGCCGCATCCCTGGCCGCCTGGCGTAGATCCTGCCGTTTACGCCCCCGCTAGCGGCATGGCTTGCGGCCCGGCGCCGGCAAGGGGGGTGTCCTGCAATCCGGCAGATGATGCGGCGGGGAGCGCCTGAAACGGCATTCGCGGCCGTGCCGCACGGCGATTTCGGTCATCCGCAACCGACCTCCTCGCTAAGATCGGCGACACGCGACATCCCGCGCCGGGCTTTGTCGAGGATCACCGAGTGGCGCAGCAAGAACCGAGGGTCCTGACCTTCGACGTGGTCGGCACGCTGATCGATTTCGAAGCCGGCATGCTCGGATTTCTCCGGCATGCCTGCGCAGACGCGGCGAGCAAGCTGGACGACGATGCGATCCTCGCGGCTTACCGACGGTCACGCGCGAGTAAGGCTGCCGGCCGCTTTCCCGATGATCTCGTGCGAGTCTACGCAGAGATCGCACTCCGGCTCGGCCTGCCGCAGCGCGTGGCGATCGCCGAAGGGCTGCGCAATTCCATCAAGCAATGGCCAGCCTTCCCGGACTCCGTGGAGGCGCTGAAGCGGCTGCGGCGGCGCTACAAGCTGGTGGCGATGACCAATGCGCAGCGCTGGTCGCTGCAGCACATGGCCCGCACCCTGGGCGAGCCTTTCGACGATGCCGTGACCGTCGATGAGGCGCTGTGCGAAAAGCCCGACCCGAACTTCTTCGCCTTCGTGCGCGGCCGCCTCAGTCGCGACGGGCACGGCCTGCACGATATTCTGCACGTGGCACAGAGCCAGTACCACGACATCGGCGTTGCCCGGCGGCTTGGCTTCGCCGTGTGCTGGATCGAGCGGCGCAAGGGCCTGAAGGGCTTCGGCGGCACGCTTGAGGTGGCGGAACTGACAAGGCCCGACTATCACTTCACCACCCTCGCCGGGCTGGCGGACGCGGCCGATGCCGGCGCGCTGCGGATGCTTGCCGCTGCGTGAGAGCCTGCACGTGGAATATGGGGTTGGCGGACCTACGAGCCGCGGGATGCAATCCTGCGAAACAGGGGGGATGAGGCGGTGATCGAACCGACGGCAGGATGCGCTCCGTGGGCGCAGGAGACCTCTACCACCCGGCGCGAGGCGATGCGCCTGGCGCTCGCGAGCGGGTTCGGCGCCGCGGCGGGCGGCCTGATCGGCCGCATCCCGTCGGCTCTCGCCGCGACGCCGAAGCGCGGCGGCAGGATCCGCGTCGCCGGCTACGCCTCCTCGACCGCCGACACACTCGATCCCGCACACGCGAGCAACTCGACCGACTACTCGCGTCTTTTCATGTTCTACAACGGCCTGACCGTCTTCGACGAGCATCTGAGCCCGCTGCCGGACCTGGCCCTATCGGTCGAAAGCGACAACGCGACGGACTGGACTGTCAAGCTGCGCAAGGGGGTCACGTTCCACGACGGATCGCCCTTCACTTCGGCCGACGTGGTCTACTCGCTGGCGCGCCATAAGGACCCGAAGACGAGCTCGGTTGTCCGCCCAATCGCCGAGCAAATGCGCGAGATCAAGGCGACCGGCCCGCTTGAGGTGCGGATCACGCTCGGGGCGCCCAACTCCGAGCTGCCGACCATCCTCGCGATCTACCAATTTGTCATCGTCAAGAACGGCACTACGAACTTCAACAAGGGCATTGGCACCGGGCCGTTTATCTGCAAGCAGTTCTCGCCGGGTGTGCGCTCGGTCGCCGTGCGGAATCCGAACTACTTCCGCCCGGGGCGACCTTATCTTGATCAGGTGATGTTCTTCGGCATCACCGACAACTCGGCGCGCGTCAATGCGCTGCTCTCCGGCGATATCGATATCGCTGCGGGGATCGACGCGCTCTCGACCCGGCAGGTCAAGGCTGCGAAGGGGTTCGAGGTCTTTGAGACCAAGAGCGGGAACTACACCGACCTGATCATGCACCTGGACGCGCCGAGGGTCGGCAACCCGGATTTCGTCATGGCACTGAAATACCTGCAAGATCGCGAGAAAATCAAGAGCAGCGTATTCCTGGACTACGCCGCTATCGGCAACGATCAGCCGATCGACCCCACCAATCCCAACTTCTGCAGCGACATCCCGCAGCGCACGATGGATCTGGACAAGGCCCGGTTCCACCTGAAGAAGGCGGGCCTTGTCGGCAGCACGATGCCGCTCGTGTGCTCGCCCGCCGCGACCGGCTCGGTCGACATGGCCGTGATCATGCAGAACACGGCACGCAGCGTCGGCCTCAACATCGACATCCGCCGCGTTCCTGCGGACGGCTACTGGTCCAATTACTGGCTGAAGGCACCGTTTGCCTACGGAAACATCAACCCGCGCCCGAGTGCCAACATTCTGCTGACCCTGTTTTTCACCTCGACCGCTCCCTGGAACGAGAGTCACTGGAAAGACCCTGTTTTCGACAAGCTCGTGGCGGCCGCCCGTGCGCAAACCGATCCCGCGAAGCGCAAGGCGCTCTACTGCGAGATGCAGCGTCTCATCCGCGACCAGGCCGGCATCGGGATTCCGGTCTTCATCAGCGACCTCGATGCCCACTCCTCCCGCGTGAAGGGGCTACGCCCTGTTCCAACCGGTGACCTGATGGGCTTCGACTTCGCCCAGAACGTGTGGCTGGATGCCTGAAGCGGCAACCGGTATCGCCGAGCGCCCGGCAGGGTGGATGCCGGGCATCAATCCGGTCGTCGTCAGCCTCATCGTGCGCCGTATCGCGCTGAGCGTGCTGCTGCTCCTGGCCGTGTCGGTGGTCGTGTTCGCCGGCACCGAATTCCTGCCGGGCGACGTGGCCCAGATGGTGCTCGGGCAGGGTGCCACGCCCGCGGCACTTGCAGGATTGCGGGAAACGCTGCACCTCGATCAGCCGGGCTGGCTCCGCTATCTGCACTGGCTGTTCGGGCTGGTCAGCGGCAATCCCGGCCACTCACTGGTCAATGGAATGCCGATCGCGGATCTCGTCGGTGGGCGTTTGTCGAACTCGTTGTTGCTCGCGCTGCTGACGACGCTCGTGACGGTCCCCCTGGCGCTGCTGGTAGGCATCACCGCGGCGGTCTGGCACGGCACGCGCTACGACCGGATCATCAACGTCCTGACCATCTCCGTGGTCTCGGCACCGGAATTCCTGTTCGCGACGCTGGCGGTGCTGATTTTCGCAGTGCGGCTGCACTGGCTCCCTGCCTTGTCCTACGCCGCGGATACCGAATCGTTTGCAGGGTTGATCCGATCCTTTGCCCTGCCGGTCTGCACGCTTTCGCTCGCGATTTTCGCGCAGATGGCGCGCATGACGCGGGCCGCGCTCATCAACACGCTCGGTTCCTCCTACATCGAGATGGCGGTTCTGAAGGGTGTGCGGCCGGCGCGACTCGTGCTGCTTCACGCGCTGCCAAACGCGCTCGGTCCGGTCGCGAATGCGGTCGCGCTGAGCCTCTCGTTCCTGCTCGGCGGGGTGGTGATCGTCGAGACGATTTTCGACTATCCCGGTATCGCCAAGCTGATGGTGGATGCGGTCAGCACGCGGGACATGCCGCTGATCCAGGCCTGCGCGATGATCTTCTGCGCGGCCTACCTGCTGTTGGTGCTGGTGGCCGATATCATCGCGGTCCTGTCGAACCCGAGGCTGAGGCACTGATGCCCGCCGCGCAAGGGACGATCCCGCTCTCCCCGTCGCTGCGGCGCCCCCGCACCGGCCGGGGCCTGTCCGCGATCGGCATCGTCGCGGCGCTGCTCGTGGGCGTGTGCCTGATCCTGGCGGTGATCGGCCCGATGATCGCCCCCTACGCCCCCGGCCGGATCGTCGGCGCCCATGTCTTTGGGCCGATGACGTGGCGCCATCCGCTTGGCACCGACTATCTTGGCCGCGACATGCTGAGCCGCGTGCTGGTGGGCGCGCGCTATACGATCGGGGTGGCGCTTCCCGCCGCGGCACTCGCCTCCCTCGCCGGCACGGCACTCGGGACGCTGGCCGCGTCACGAGGCGGCGCATTCGATGCTGCGGTCAGCCGCTCGATGGACACGCTCATCTCCTTCCCGAGCCTCATCTTCAGCCTGGTCGTGGTGGCGGCGCTCGGTTCGTCGGTTGCCGTCCTGATCCTGACGGCCGCCGTCATCTACATGCCCGGCTGCTTTCGGATCGTCCGTTCCCTTGCGGTCGATATCAACGCGACCGATTTCGTGAAAGTGGCCAGGGCGCGGGGCGAGCGCAGCCCCGCCATTATCATCGGGGAAATCCTGCCTAACCTGGTGGCCCCCATCCTGACCGATTTTGGCCTGCGCTTCGTGTTTATCGTGCTGCTACTCAGCAGCCTCAGCTTTCTCGGCCTCGGCATCCAGCCGCCCTATGCCGACTGGGGCGGGCTGGTTCGCGAAAACCTGGAAGGTTTGAGCGCCGGCGCTCCGGCCGTGCTCGTCCCCGCCATCGCGATCGCGATCCTCACCGTCTCGGTCAATCTCCTGATCGACAGCCTGCCTGGCCGCAAGGCCGCCTGACGCGAGCCGTGACATGATGCAAATTGCGCCTGGAACCGACCTGGCGGAGGCGGCGCGGGAAGCGCGCGAAGTGATGGACATCGACCTCAACAGGCCCGCAATCGGGGCAATGGGCACGATGCCGCATGTCGAGGTCGCCGGTCTCTCGGTGATCGGCCGGGAGGACGGCGCGACCGCGACCGCGATCGTCACGGATCTCAGCTTTACCATCGCCCGCGGCGAAGTCCTCGCCCTGATCGGCGAGTCCGGCTCCGGCAAGACCACGGCCGGGCTGGCGCTGATGGGCTACGCCCGCCGCGGCTGCAGCATTGTGGCGGGGCGCGTGCGCGTCGGCAGCACGGACGTGCTCTCGCTCTCGCCACGCGCACTCGCCGATTTCCGCGGGCACCGTGTGAGCTACGTCTCGCAAAGCGCCGCGGCATCCTTCAACCCGGCGCAGCGCATCATGAGCCAGGTCGCCGAGCCCGCGCTCATCCACGGGCTGATGTCGCGCCGCGCCGCGGCGGCCAAGGCCCGGACGCTGTTCCGTGCCCTGGCGCTGCCCGACCCGGAGGGGGTCGGCGCGCGCTTCCCGCATCAGGTCTCGGGCGGGCAGTTGCAGCGGCTGATGGCGGCTATGGCGCTCATCAGCGATCCCGAGCTCGTCATCCTGGACGAGCCCAGCACCGCGCTCGACGTCACGACGCAGATCGAGGTGCTGCGCGCCTTCAAGAATGCGGTGCGCGAACTGAACACGACCGCGCTTTACATCTCGCATGACTTGGCCGTGGTGGCACAGGTGGCGGACCGGGTGGTGGTGCTGCGCGGCGGCAGTATGCAGGAGATGGCGCCGATCCGGCGCATCCTCGGCGGCGCCGAGCACCCCTACACGCGCAGCCTGCTGGCCGCGGCAGCGCCCGCCGTGCCGGCGGCAGCCGCCGCCGCCCCGCTCACGTCCGCGCCTGCACTCCTGCAGGTGTCGGGTCTCGTCGCCGGATACGGCAGAGTTGATGCCGAGGGGCTGCCGCTGGTCCCGGTTCTGCGCGATGTCGAGTTCAGCATCGCGCCCGGCTCCGTCCTGGGCGTGATCGGCGAATCGGGATGCGGCAAGAGCACGTTGGCGCAGGTGATCGCCGGTCTGTTGCCGCCCGCGCGCGGCACGATCCTGCTGAACGGCGAGGCGCTACCGCCTCGCGTGGAGCAGCGGACCGCGCAGCAGCTCCGCGCCGTGCAGATCGTGTTTCAGATGGCCGATGTCGCGCTGAACCCGGCGCGGCGGGTGGACGCGATCCTCGCCCGCCCATTGAGTTTCTACCATGGCATGCGCGGCAAGGCGCTGCGACGGCGGGTGGCGGCGCTGCTCGACATGGTGCGCCTCGCACCCGATCTCGCGTCCCGCTACCCGGACGAGCTTTCGGGTGGCCAGAAGCAGCGCGTGAACCTGGCGCGAGCCCTGGCTGCCGAGCCGAAACTCATCTTGTGCGATGAGGTGGTCTCGGCACTCGACAGCATCGTCGGCGCGGCGGTGTTGGAGCTGCTGGCGGAGCTTCGCCGCGAACTCGGCGTTGCCATCATGTTCATCAGCCACGACCTGTCCACGGTCCGCGCAATCTGTGATCAGGTCATGATCTTCTACGCCGGGCGGCGGGTGGAGTTGAGCGGGCGCGCGGCGTTGCAGCGCGTGCCGGTGCATCCGTACACGGACCTGCTGCTCTCCTCGGTGCCCGAGCTGCGGCCGGGCTGGCTGGACAGCATCAGCAAGACGCATCTGGACGAGGCGGCGGGCGGCCTGGTCCTCCAGGACATCCAGTGCCCCTGTGCGTTCTTCCGACGCTGCGCTGTGCGCATCCCAGGAACATGCGACATCCAACAGCCGCCGACACGCCATCTCGCGAAAGGCTCGAGCGTGCTCTGCCATCGCACCGAAGACGAACTGCGCTACGCCCAGACCCTCTCGCACTGAGCTGAAGGCACGGCTCAAGGAGACACGAAGGCGATGACAGCGTGGCTGCAACCACGAGAGGGGATTTTGCATGGCCTGGCGACTCGGCGTCGATATCGGCGGGACCTTCACCGATCTCTGCGCCTATGACGAGGTGCGTGGCGCCCTCCACACCCTGAAGGTCCTATCGCAGCCGGATCGACCAGGTACCGATGTGGGCACCGCCCTCGAGGAGCTGGGGCGACGCCACCAGGTCGATCTGACAGCGGTGGGTCGGTTCACGCACGGCACCACGGTCGGCGTGAACACCATCATCGAGCGGCGCGGCGCGGTGCTGGCACTGTTTGTGACCGCCGGCTTCACCGACGTGCTGGAACTGGCGCGACTGCGGATGCCGGATGCCTATAGCCTGTTCGGCGAGCGTCCGCCGCCGCTGGTGCCGAGAGATCGGGTGTTTCCGGTCATCGAGCGGATGGCAGCGGACGGCACCGCGCTCACCCCGGTCGATCGCGCCAGCGTGGCGGCAGCGGTCGCGGCGGCACGCGCCAAGGGCTGTGACGGCGCGGTGATCGCCTTGCTGCACGCCTGGCGGGAGCCCGCGCACGAGATCGAGGTCGCGCGGATCATCGCCGCGTTGGCGCCGGAGCTGTTCGTGTTCCGCTCGACCGAAGTGTGGCCGGCGATCCGCGAATACGAGCGCACCAGCACCGCCGTGCTGAATGCCTATGTCCACCCGCAGGTCGCGCGCTATCTCGAACGGCTCGAAGCGACGTTGCGCGCGCTGGGCGTGCCGGCGCCGGCATTGATCACCCGCTCCAACGGCGGCGTGATGACGGCGCGGCAGGGCCGGCGGGATTGCGTGGGGATGCTGCTTTCGGGAACCGCCTGCGGCGTGATGGGGGCCGCGTTCGTCGCAGCACAAGCCGGACTTCGCGATGCCGTGACACTCGACGTGGGCGGCACCAGCGCCGATATCGCGCTGCTGCTCGGGGGCGCCGTGCAGTTCGCCGCGGGCGAGACGGTCGGCGGCTTCCCGCTATTCATCCCCTCGGTCGCGGTATCCTCGATCGGCGCCGGCGGCGGATCGATCGCGCACGTGGACGCATTCGGCGTGCTGAAAGTGGGACCAGAGAGCGCCGGCAGCGTGCCGGGACCGGCCTGCTACGGGCGCGGCGGATTGCTGCCGACGCTCACCGATGCCTATGTGGCGCGCGGCATTCTGGGCCACGCGGCGCTTGGCTTCGGCGCGGTGCAGCCGGACGCGGACGCGGCACGGCGAGCCGTGGCATCCCTGGCAGAGCGGATCGGGCGCCCGGTCGAGGCGACGGCGGAGGCGATCGAGGCGGTCGCTGTCTCGGCCATGTATCTGGAAACCTCGAAGCTGTTCGCCCGCAATGCCGTCGATCTCGGCAATCTGACCCTGATCGCGTTCGGCGGCGCCGGGCCGATGGTCGGCTGCGCGCTCGCGCGCGAACTCGGGGTCCGGCGCGTGCTGGTGCCTCGCGCGCCGGGCGTGCTGTGCGCGGTCGGCGGGTTGGTGGCCGAAGTGCGCAACGATCTGCTACGCACCGTGATGCTGCCGCTGGAAAGCGCCGTGCTGCCCGGCCTGCGTGCGGAATTTGCGCGGCTCGAGCAGGGAGCGAGACACTGGCTCGCTGAGGTGGGCTCGGCCGAGAGTGTCGCGATCGTGCAGCTCGCGGCCGACATGCGCTATCACGGGCAATCGTACGAGATCGAGGTGCCGCTTGATGCGGCGATGATCGCCGGAGATGATCCGGCGGCGCTGGCCGAGGCGTTCCATGCGCGCCATCAGGCGGTGTTCGACCACGCCGATCCGCAAGCGCCGGTCGAGATCGTGAACCTGCGGCTCGCGATCCGCGCCGAGGCGCCGGCGCTGAACCTGCCGCAACTGCGGGGCCCCGCACACAAAGCGAACGCGGCACGGATTGCGATCTTCATCCACGGCGCCTGGGACGAAGTGCCCCTGCTGATCCGCGCGGCGCTGGCACCCGGGCAGATCATTGACGGTCCGGCGGTGATTGCGCAAGAGGACGCCACGGTGCTGCTGCCACGGAACACGATCGCCTCGACCGACGCCCATGGCCATCTGATGATCGAGCTCGGCTGACGATGCGCACCGATCCCGTCACCTTGCAGGTCATCGCCAACCACACCAGTGCGGCAGCCGAGGCCATGGCCTACACGCTCTACCGCACCGCCCATTCCACCTTCGTGAAAGAGACCGAGGACTTCACCGTGCAGCTTCTGAACGCTGCGGGAAAGACCTGCGCCTGCTCGCGCGATCTGGGCGCCACCTGGTATCCCGGGCTGGATTACGGCGAGGCGATCGCTCTCGTGCCCGACATGCGGCCGGGCGACGTATGCGCGACCTCGGATCCGTATTCAGGCTATCTCGCGACCCATGCGCCGGACCTGCACGCCTGGCGGCCGGTGTACCACGAAGGCGAGCTGGTCGCCTTCGCCTCAGGTCACATCCACAACACCGATGTCGGCGGCGCGGTGCCCGCCTCGCTCTCGCGCGCGCTGACCGACGTGCACCAGGAGGGCGTACGGCTGCCGCCGGTCCGGCTGGTGAAGGAAGGCGTGCTCGACCCCGATCTATTGCGCGTGCTGCTGACCAACGTTCGGGTGCCGGAGCAGAATCTCGGCGATCTGAAGGCGCTGCTCGGGGCAACGGCCACCGGCGAGCGGCGCATCCGGGCCATGGTCGAGCGCTTCGGCATCGCGCGCTTTCGCGACGGTCTCGCCGATCTGCTGGACTATGCCGAGAGCCAGGCGCGCGCGGTGCTGGCCTCGATTCCCGACGGCGAGTACGAGTTCGTCGATTACTGCGATGAGGACCTGCCGGGCGGCGACCCGGTGCGGCTGGCATTGAAGCTCACCATTGCCGGCGATGCGGCGGTGATGGATTTCACCGGCACCGATCCGCAGGTGATGGCGGCGCTGAATGTGCCGACCGGCGGGCGACCGCGGCATTCGCTGGTGCTCGTCGGCGTCTATTATGTGCTGTTCACCCTGCACCCGGGCATCACGTTGAACTATGGGCTGACGCGGCCCTTCACCTGCATCCTGCCGGAAGGCAGCGTCGTGAACCCGCTGCCGCCGGCGGCGGTCGGGATGCGCAGCCTGACCTGCGCGCGACTGCGCAGCCTGGTGTTCGGCGCCTTCTGTCGCGCGGCACCCGAGCGGATGCCGGCCGCACCCGCCGGCTCCAGCAGCATCGTCAACCTGATGACGAATGACGATCGCACCGGGCGGCGGCTGATCGCGGCGATCGCGCCGATCGTGGGCGGCGCCGGCGGGATGCCGCATCGGGACGGCACCGACGGGTCCGGCGCGGACGCGGCCTATCTCAAGAACACCCCGGTCGAGATCACCGAGGCCGAGGTGCCCGTGCGCATCCTGCGCTACGGGCTGGCGCCGGATACCGGCGGGGCGGGCGAGAGGCGGGGCGGGTCGGCGACCGAGCTCGCGCTCGCGGTCGCAAGCCCGGGCAGCATGGTGACCGCGCGCAACCGCGACCGATGTCGGTTCCGCGCCTGGGGCATCCTGGGCGGGCGCGCCGGCGCTGCCTCCCGCTTTTCCTTGAACCCCGGGACCGACCGGGCGCGCGAGCTCGGCAACGTCGATACGGTGCGGCTCGATCCCGGCGACGTGCTGCACATCGTCTCGCCCGGCGGCGGCGGGCGCGGCGATCCGTTTGCGCGCGATCCGGCGCTCGTGCTGCGCGACACCGAATGCGGCACCGTTTCGCCGGCAGCGGCGCTGCGGGACTACGGAGTGGCGATCCGCGACGGCGTCGTGGATGCGGCGGAAACGTCGCGGCTGCGTGCCGCACCGCGATCAGTGCCGGGCGGATTGTTCGAATTCGGACCGGAGAGGCTGGCCCATGAAGCGGTTTGGACGACACCGGCCTATGCGGCGATGGCACGCGCAATGGCGGCAACCCCGGTGCACTGGCGGGCGTATCTCAAACGCGCGCTGTTCGACGCGCTGGAAACGGTTCCCTCCGAGGACCCCGTCGCCAAGCTGGTCGAACGGCTGCAATTCCTGGCATCACGCCATCCGGGGCTGGCTGACGCCGCGGCGGCCGTCCGCTCGGGAAAATGACAGACCGCCGCCACAGCAATTTCTCAATTCAGGCGGCATAGACATCCTGCTGCACGACGCCGAGCAGACGTGCCTGCAACGCCGCGTTCGCTTGCAGCTCCCGCGCACTGCCCCCGTAGGCAATCTGTCCGTTGACCAGCACATAGGCGCGATCCACCAGCGGCAGGACGGTCTCGGCATGGTGCTCGACCAGCACGAAGGCGGCGCGGCCGCGCAGGCGGATGATGGCGTCCACCACTTCCGCCACGACGACCGGCGCCAACCCCTCGAACGGCTCGTCCAGCAGGATGATGCGGCTGGGTATCATCAGCGCACGGGCGATCGCCACCATCTGCCGCTCGCCGCCGGAAAGGCTCTCCGCGCGCGAGCGCTGCAGCAGGCGCAGCTTGGGGAAGATGTCGAACACCGCTTCCAGTCCCTGGCCCCCCGGCCGGGCGGCGAGGCGCAGGTTTTCCAGCACGGTCAGGTTCGGGAACAGCCGCCGTCCCTCCGGCACGATGGAAATGCCGAGGCGGTTGATCTCGAACGGCGGCGCGCCGGTGATGTCGCAGCCGTCGAGCACGATGCGACCGCCGCCGATTTGCGCAACCCCCATCATGGCGCGCAGCGTGGTGGTCTTGCCGACCCCGTTGCGGCCCAGCAGCGCCACCGCCTCGCCCTCGTGCACCACGAGATCGATCCCGTCGAGGACCACGCTGCCGGAATAGCCGGCGCGCAGCTTCTCGAGCTGCAGAATGGGCGCGCCGGTGACGGCCTCTGCCGGTGCCGCGGCGACGCCCGGCAGGGCGGCCTTCTCGCCCTCCCGTTCATTCCCCAGATACGCGGCGATCACCGCCGGATTGCTGCTCACCTCGGCTGGCTTGCCGTCCGCAATCAGCCGCCCCTGGTGCAGAACGCTGATACGGTCGGACAGCGCGAGCACGCGGTCGATGTCGTGCTCGATGAGCAGGACCGCGTGACTGTTCGCCAATTCGCGGATCAAGGCCCCGACGATGCGCCGGTCGGCCTCGGCAAGCCCAGCCAGCGGTTCGTCCAGCAGCAGCAGCTTGGCGTCGGTTGCCAGCGTAATCGCGATCTCCAGCAGGCGTTGCTCGCCATGCGCCAGGTTGGCGCAGTCTTCCGCCGCGCGGTCCAGCAGCCCGACCGCGGCCAGCAGCGACCAGGTGCGGGCGTTGATCTCGTCGATCGCGTAGACGTTGCGCCATAACCCGCGGCGTTTGGGGCTGCGCGCCTGAACGGCGACGCGGACATTCTCGAACGCCGTCAGGTTGCGGAACACGCTGAGGATCTGAAAGGAGCGGCTGAGCCCGAGGCGGATGCGCCGGTGCACCGGCGATCGCGTGATGTCGTGGCCGTCCAGCACGATCCGCCCGGAATTGGGGCGCAGGATGCCGGTCAGCATGTTGAAGAAAGTCGTCTTGCCGGCGCCGTTCGGGCCGATCAGGCTGTGCAACTGATAGGGATAGACGTCGAGATCAAGCTCGCTCGCCGTGACCAGCGAGCCGAAGCGCTTGCTGAGGCCACGCACGGTCAGGATCGGCTTTCTGCGGTCGGCGGCGATCTCTGCCGGACGATAGGGCGCGATCAGCTCCGGCCGGGGCGGGATGCCGCGCCGCACTAGCATCCAGTGGCGGCGACGGAACAGCCGCAGCGCCAAGCCTTGCAGCCCTTCCGGCGAGGCCAGCGCGAAGACGATGATGATCGGCGCGAACAGCAGCCACCAGTTCTCGGTGACCGCGCTCAGCCGGTCCTCCAGCAGAATGAAGGCGATGGCGCCCCACAGCGGACCGAGGAACTGGTGCACGCCGCCCAGCACGGTCATCAGCAGCGCGTCGCCGGCGTGCTGCCAGCTCAGATTGTCGGCATAGGCGCCGCCCAGCATCAGCGCCAGCAGGCCGCCGGCATAGCCGAGCACGGCGGCCATGATGACGAAGGACTGCAGCTTGATCAGGAAGGGGTTGTAGCCCAGGCTCTGCACGCGCTGCTCGTTGTCGCGCAGCGCCTGCAGCACGCGGCCGAACGGCGCGTGTGCCAGCCGCCACAGCAGCCACAGGCCGCCGATGACGGTTGCCAGCGTGAAGGCGTGGAATGCCGCGAAATTGTCCAGCCACGGGCGCGGCACGCCCTGGAGCCCGTTCTCGCCGCCGGTGAGGTCGGTCCACTTGTAGGCGATCTCGAAGGCGATCTGGGAAAACGCAAGTGTGAGCAGCGAGAAATACAGGCCGCGGCGGCGCAGGATGATGATCCCCAATGCCGCGCCGAGCACGATGGAGAACAGGATCGCAAACGCCAGCCCCTCGATCTCGTTGCCGAGATAGCCGCGCATCGAGATCGCGGTCGCGTAGGTGGCGCAGCCGAAGAACACCGAAGCGCCGAACGGCACCAGCCCGGTATAGCCGACCAGCAGGTTCACGCCGGCGCCATAGAGCGTGTAGATCGCGATCTCGGTGATCAGGCTGACCGGCGCGCCGCTCACCTGCCAAACCAGCGAGAGGACGACGAGAACGGCGGCTGCCAGCACCACCGGGTGGACAGACACGCGGAACCCGCGCCTCATTCGAAGCGCTCCCACTGTTCGCCGAGCAGGCCGCGCGGGCGCAGCAGCAACACCAGCGCCATGAACACGTACATCACGGCACCCGATGCCGCCGGCCAGAATTGGATGGTGAGCGTGGTCACCACGCCGACCAGCAGGCCGGCGATGATCGCCCCGGCATAGGAGCCGAGGCCGCCGATCGTCACCACGACGAAGGCCGGCATGATCGCGCCCACCGACATCGCCGGGCTGACCGTCCATAGCGGCGCCGCCAGCAGCCCGGCGATGCCGGCCAGCGCGCAGCCCAGGCCGAACACCCAGGTCAGCACCAGCGGCAGGTTGATGCCGAGCAGTCCCACCATCTCGGCGTCCCGGCTGCCGGCGCGCAGGATGCGGCCGAGCGGCGTGAAGGAGAGGAACGCCCACAGCCCGACCAGCAGCACGACCGTGACCATCAGCACCGCCAGCCGGTACTTCGTGATCAGGATCGGGCCGTAAAGCAGGAAGCCATGCAGGAAGAGCGGCGCGTCGAAAGGCTGGCCGCTGCCGCCCCAGATCAGCCGGATCATCGCATCGATCAGCAGCGACAGCGCGAAGGTGACGATCAGGCCGATCAGCGGATCGTGGACATAGAGGCGGCGGATGAGCACCCGCTCCACCGCCATCCCGAGCGCGCCGACGCCGATCGGCGCCAGCACCACCGCCGGCCACCCCAGGACATGGTAGAGCGTGAGCGCGAAATACGCGCCGAGCGCGAAGAACGCGCCGTGCGCGAAGTTCACGATGCCGAGCAACCCGAACACGATCGAGAGCCCGATCGCGATCAGGACGTAGAGGACCCCCAGTACCAGACCGTTCGCGATCTGGGATACGATCACGTCGAGCATCCGCCCCTTCCCGACCGAAACGTCCGCCGGTTGTTCGTGATGCCTGATCAGGTCTGCATGTGGCAGCCGACCTCGGCTTGCGTGCCGTAGGCCTTTTCGAGGTCATCCGAATTCTTCGGCACAACGGCCTTGACGTTAAAATAGTCCCACTTGTCGGTGATCTTCGGCTTCACTTCGACGACCAGATTGCGCAGCAGCATCTGGTGATCCCATTGACGGTAGCGGATCGCGCCAGGGCCGGTGCCGATGTGCCACTTCTCCAGCCCCTCGATGATCGCCATCGGCTCGGTGGATTTCGCGAGTTCGATCGATTCGAGCAGGGAGCGCGTAGTGATCCATCCCATCCACGCCTTGTCGGCAGCCGGCTTGCCATATTTCGTCAGATAGGCGGCGGCGAAAGCCTTCTCGTCCGGCGGGTTGGCGGGATTGGCGTACCACCAGAGCGAGGTGAAGATGCCGGTCGCGGCTTCGGGGCCGACGGACCAGATATCGGTGTCGCCGATGGCGATCTCGGCGAAGGGAATCTTGCCCCGCATGCCGAGCTCGTTCCACTGCTTGAGGAAGGTGGAGAGATCCTGCGCCGAGAGTCCGCCCAGGATCATGTCCGGCTTCGCCTGCCGGATCTTGAGGATGAACGAGCTGTAGTCCGGCGTGTTCAGCGGCACCGCGTCGTTGCCCACCACCGTCCCGCCGACCGCCTTCAAAATCTGCTGGAACGATCTGTTGATGTCCTGGCCGAAGGCGTAGGAGGCCGTGAGGAAATACCATTTCTTGCCGTAGCCCATGATGTAGGGCGCCAGCAGGCGCGCCTGCACCTGCACCGGCGGGTTCAGCCGGAACGAGTAGCGATTGCAGTTCTTGCCGGTGATCTCCGTGGCCGCGGCATTGTCGATCACCAGCGGCACCTTGAGCCGGGCCGCCGTCGCCTCCTCGGCGAGCGCGTTTGAACTCAGCGACCCGCCCAGGATGGCGACGACCTTCTGCTCCTGCACCAGCTTCTGCATGTTCTGCTGCGCGCCTTGCGGGCTCGGCTCGTCGAACCAGACCATCTCAACGGGGCGGCCCAGCACGGTCTTGTGCTCCGCCAGCGCCAGATAGGAGCCGTTCGCCAGATATTCGGTCTGCGGCGCGATCTGCCCGGTCTTGGCCAGCAGCAGCCCGATGCGGATCGGTTCGGCCGCGGCGGCGTTGCGGACGAACGGCATGCCGAGGTGCTGTGCGGCACAGGCGGCGCCGATCGCCGCGGCGCCGAGCAGCGCGCCCCGGCGCGTGACGCGAAATCCCGGCCTGCGCATTGTGCTCATCGTTTCCTCCCCTGCTGGAACACCAGCCGCGATTGCTTGCTGCAACCCTCGCATACTGAACCGGAAATGCCAACGCAAGCGTTGTTCGAGTCCAGCCTCCGGCCGCCGTCAACGTGACAGCGCCTGCGGCGCGTCTGGTATCTCCAGCTCGAGAAGCGGTCCGTGCTGCTGACTCCCGAAAATATCGGCATCGCCCGGGCTGCCGCTGGATCGCGCGCGGCGGATGGTAAACTTGATCGCCAAAGCCGGATCGAACTCCACATGGTCGGTGATGCGCTCCGGCATCACGCCGAAGATGCGGCAGACAGCGTCCCGCGACAACGCCCCGCTCTGTCGCACTCGGTCATAGGCGGTGCGGTCCGGAAATATCACATCGAAGGTGATATGATCGACGCCGGCATTCTTGCTGCGGATCGTCTTGGCAAGGTCGAACAGTCTCGTGCCTGCCATCGGACTTACACTCCCGCCTCGGTAATCCCGGTGCGGAACAGCGCCATTGGATCGCCGATTCCCATCGTGTGATTGAGCGTCCAGCGATAGGCGGGGCTGGCCGGCAGTACCTCGTCCAGCACGAAAGCGACGCCCCCGGCCGTGCCCTTCACCTGCGGCAGCCGCGCATAGAACATCTGGCGGAGCCCGGTCATGCAGACTTCCTCCGCCATCTCACCCGTGGGCGCAACGGCTTGCACGAGAATGCCAAGCTCGTGGCCGGGCCGATTCCGCAATGGCTCCAACTCGCCCATGACGCCATCGCGGCCATAGACGGTGTAGTACAGTTCGTAGCCTGTTTCGCCGAACCGCTCACGCACCCGCGCACGCGCCCAGGCGATCACCTCGTCGATATGGGCCACGACGTAGGGGTCCCGCACACCGGCGATCCCGACGAACCGCTCGCCCAGCTTGCCGGCGCCTTCCAGCTTCACCTGCAGCTGTTCGGACGGCAGGAAATGCGGGCCGGTGACGCGGCACGTGCGTTCATCGCGTTGCTCATAGACGCAGTTCTTCATGTCCAGGCAGCCGCCCAACACGTGTTCGTAAAATGGGTTCGCCCGCTCGTACATGGCGTGTCCGGCGACGGACGCGATGGTGCAGCGTTGCTCCGGCGCCATTGCCGTCACCGCCACGTCCTCCATGCTGATCTGACCCAGCACGGATTCCTTGCCGCCATACGGCTCGGCACAGAACGAAGCGCATTCCAGTATTTTTCCGAAATAGTAGCAGAGCGCCTCGGGAAAGCCGGCGCGCAGCGCGGGGGCGGCGAATATGGCACAGTCGCTGCTCCGCCCACCGATGATCACGTTGGCACCCGCCTCCAGCAGCGCCATGTAGGGATGCACGCCAGCCACCGCCACCACCCGGTCCGTCGCTGCAAGTGTCGTCCGGTCCAGCGGCTCGCGTCCGTCCAGACCCGTCGACCGTCTCGCCCCTCTCCAGACGCTCGGCGATCAGCGACGTTGGCACCTCGGAGTAAAACCAGCCGAGGCGAAATCGCGGCAATGCGTGCTTGTGCGCAAGACGCTGGATGATGCGCACGAACAGATCGACGCGGCTGTTGGTGCCGGTATCGCCGGCCGAGCCGATGATCATCGGCACGCCAAGGCGGCGCGCACCGAGCAGCATCTCCTCGAGATCGTGCGTCTGCCAGGCAAGCGGGCTGGTGGATACGTCCTGGCCGAGCGGGCCCGGGCCGATATCGCAGGAGCCGGAATCGGCGCAGATCAGATCCGGGCGCAGCGAGAGCCCGGCATGAAAACTGCCGGTCCGGATCGGTGCGAAGCCCAGATGCCCGTTCGGGCAGAGGATCCGCAGACTCCGGTTCGACACACGGTGAGCCTGAACCTGGGTGGTCATCCGATTCCCTTCGCCAGATGCCGTCGGTCACTCGCCGACGAGAAAGCACGCCTCCGGCGGCACCGACCAGAACAGGTGCATGCCCGGAGAGAGATCTTCGCGCGGCAGTCCACGCGCGAAGATCAACAGCCCCTCGCTCCGAAGTTCGTATTGCATCAAGTCGCCGAGATAAGTCAGGTCGGTCAGCGTCGCGGGATGCGCATCCGGGGCGGGCTGCGCCGAGAGGCGCACGGCAACCGGCCGAAAGCAGAGATAGGCCGGTCCCGGCCGCGCCGCGCCGCGCGCGAACAGCGTTATGCCGCCGGTCAGCAGCGCCACCGCGCGTGCACCATCCCGCACGGTCTCGCACGGCAGGATGTTGCGCACACCCATGAACTCGGCGACGAAGCGCGTTTGCGGGGCATCGTGGATTTCGGCGGGTGTCCCCGTCTGCTCCACCCTGCCCTCGCGCATCACCAGGATGCGGTCCGACAGCACCAGCGCCTCTTCCTGGTCGTGCGTGACATAGATCGCAGTGAGCCCCAGCCGGCGCTGCAATTCCTTGAACTCGGCGCGCATGGTCAGCCGCAGCTGCGCGTCGAGATTGGAAAGCGGCTCATCCAGCAGCACCACACGGGGATCGCCGACGATGGAACGCGCCAGCGCGACACGCTGTTGCTGCCCGCCCGAAAGCCGCGTGGCCGGCCGGTCGGCCAGCTCGGCAAGACCGACCAGGGCGAGACTCTCGCGCACCGGGGTGGCCAGATCGCGCGTGCCGATGCCGCGGGCGCGCAGGCCGAACGCCACGTTCTCGAACACCGTCATGTGCGGCCAGATTGCGTACGACTGGAACACCATCGACAGGCCCCGCCGCTCGGGCGGCAGGTCGATGCCGCGCCCGATGTCGAACACCGTGCGCCCGCCGATCGCGATCCGGCCGCGCCCCGGCCGCTCCAGCCCCGCAATCGCGCGCAGCGTGGTGGTCTTGCCGCAGCCGCTCGGGCCCAGCAAGGTGACCACCTCGCCACGCCGCGCCGCAAGACTGACCGAATGCACCGCCAGCAGCTTCCCGTGCGAGACAGCAAGATCTTCCACCGCGACCAGACCGCTCGTGAGCGTGGAAGGCGGCAGTGCGGTCACGCCAGCACCCGCCGCTGCCTGACCCCAAGCGCCAGCCCGACGACGACGGAACTGACCGCGAGCTGAACGAAGCCCAGCGCCGCCACGTCGCTCGGGTTGCCGTTTTCCCACAGATCGAAGACCGCGACCGACAGCACCAAGCTGTGGCTGGTGTAGAGCAGGATCGAGGAGCTGACTTCCTGCATCGCCATGACGAACAGCAGGATCCACGCGGCCAGGACGGAGGATCGGGTGAGCGGCAAAGTCACGCGTCGCATCGTCGCGAACCACGAAGCGCCGGAGACACGCGCCGCCTCCTCAAGCTCCGGGTGCAATTGCCGCAGCGCGGCGCCGATGGTGCGGACGCCGAACGGCAGGTAATGGGTGACATAGGCAATCAGCAGAATGCCGAGTGTGCCGTAGATCGGCAGCGGCAGCGCGACATAGACCCATAGCAGCCCGAGCGCGAATACCATGGCCGGCATGCTGAGCGGCACCATGCTGAGCTGGTCCATCAGGCCGCGCCCTGGCCCGCGGCCACGCAGCACGAACCAGGCGACGCCAAGACCGAGCAGGCACACAAGACTTGCCGACAGCGCACCGAGCAATATGGAGTTGCCCGCCGCCAGCCAGGTCTTCGGGTAGCTCAGCAGCACATAGGCGAAGTGCTGTGTGCTGAAGCGCATTAACCGCCAGTCAGCGGTGACGAAGGCACTGCTGGCCGCCCAGAGCAGCGCGAGCAGGGGCAGCACCGTCGCGAGAGCGATATAGAGCCAGGCCAGCGTGGCAGCGAACCATCCCATCCGCCCGATCCGTGCCGGTCCGCGAAAGGCCTTGCCGGTAATGGTGACGAAGGAGCGCCGGGAAAGCAGCACCGACTGCGCGAAGGTCAGCAGGGCTGCCATCGCCAGCAGGAACACGCCCCAGGCGGTGGCGTCGCCGATGCGCGGCGGATAGGTCTCCAGCGACCGGAATATTTCCGTGGTGGCGACGCCGAACCCGACCGGCATGCCAAGCACCGCCGGCACGCTGAACAGCCCCACTGTCTGCACAAACACCAGCACCGAAGAGGCAAGCGTGGCCGGGAGCAGCAACGGCAGAACGACACGGCGCACCGCCGTCCAGGGTGTGCCGCCATGCACGCGCGCCGCGTCCAGCAGCGACGCATCCATGCCGGCCAACGCGTCGGAGATCAGCAGGAAGGTCAGCGGCGCGGCCGCCAACGCGCTGACGCCGATGACGCCTCCAGCCGAGACGACATTGATGGTGACATCCGGCCCCAGCCCCGCATGCAGCAGCAGGTTAATCAGCCCGCCACGCGGCGAGGCAAGCCAGTTCCAGCCCATCGCCGTGAGCAAAGGGGTGAGATAGAGCGGCATCACGACCAGCCGCTCCAGCACCGCGCGGCCGGGCACGCCGGGCGCCAGGGCAAAAGCCAGCCCGCCGCCTATGAGCAGCGCCGCGACGGTCGTGCTCAATCCGAACAGGACCGTGTTGCGCACGATGTCCAGGTGATGGAGTGGCGCGAACCCGCTTCTCAGGCCGGTGATGGCAACGGCGCAGAGCGGCGGCAGCACCAGCAGCGCGACGACCAAGCCGACCGTGCCCTCCAGCACCGTTTCCGAGCGGGGAAGCTGCACCGTAACCGCGGGCGACTCGACCATGGTGGGATCAGTGAAACAATTCTTCGAAATGTTGCGGGAACTCCCGGCTGGCCTTCAGATAATCGTCGAGATTTTCCGGCAGCAGCGGGTGCGCCTCGGCGAGCTTCTTCTGGCCGGGGGGCGGCGGCACGTCGGCACGCATCGAGTACATGCCGTAGAGTTCGGTATTCAGCAGCTGCTGACCCTCCCGCGACAGGACGAAGTCGATGAACAGCTTGGCCGCGTTCGGATGCGGCGCGCCGGCGAGGATGCCAATGGGCGCCAGCGTCAGCGGCATTCCTTCCGTCGGATAGATGGCGGCAAGGCCCGCTTCTTTCGCTTCCGGCGTGAAGGCACGCCAGTGATCGAGTGCTGCGCCCAGCTTCACCTCACCACGCAGGATGGCGTCGGTCATCTGCGCGCCGGTCGCCATCACCACGGGTTTCTGCGCCGCGAAGCCGCGCATGAAATCGGCACCGAGCCGGCGTTCGAGCAGATAGGTCCAGTTGAACTGGGTGCCGGCGGCCGCATTCTGAATGGCGAGCTGGTGGTCGGCGAAGCGCGGCGCCAGCAGGTCGCGCCAGGATTTCGGCGCTTGCGCAGGAGGCAGGATATGCGTGTCATAGACCGGCACGACGCCGATCGCCTGCGCCGCCGCCCAGTAGCCATCCATCTTGGCGCCGGGCGGGAACGCGGCGTATTCAGGCGAATCGTAGCGGAGCAACTTGTGCTGCCGGGTCATCTCGACGAAGGCGGCAGTATTCGCCGCAAGCATCGCATCAAAACTGTGGCGCCCGGCGGCAATTTCCGCATTCACCCGCGCCAGCACACGTCCCGTCGGCGCCGAGTAGAACCCGCTCGCGACGTCCAGGAACGGATATTTCGTGCGGAACGCGGCCATGAACTTCTCGAAGTTCTCGCCAGGCGCGGCATCGGCGACAGCGAGCGCGCCTTCCCGACGTGCCGCCGCCACCAGGGAGGAATCGGCCGCGCGCGCCATCGCCGGCGCGAAGAGTGGCGCGGCGACCGGCAAGGAGACCAGACAGGAGAGCAGTAGCTGGCGCCGGGTCATGCGTCCTCCCTTACCCGATCGGGCCTTACCCGATCGGGCTTCGTTGCAGTTTCCTCAGAGATGCGCCCTGCGGCGCTCCGAAAATCGATGACCTGCCGGTAGCGATCCGGCCGGCAGAAGACCTGGGCGTGTTCCAGCGCCGTGCCTTCGCGTGCGAGAAACGTGCGTTCCAGCAGCAGGAGCGGCGCGCCCGCGGCGACATCCAGCGATGCAGCGATGTCCGGCGGCGCCGCCACCGCCTGGGCGGCCTGGATCGCCCGGTGCACCGCAAGCCCATTGGCGGCAGCTACCAGACTGACGAAAGCCTCGCGTTCCAGCCGTGCCTGCCAGTTCGGCGGCATTCTGCTCACCAGCGATGCGGGAATATGAATGACGGAATAGGCATACGCCTCATCGCCGCGGCGGCGCAGCGCGCGGATGCGCAGCGTTCTGGCGTTCTGTTCGAGCCCCAGTGCCGCCGCGATCTGTGGCGAACAGCGGCGCCGGGTGCTGTCGATGACGATCGGTGGCGTGGGAAAGCTGGCCAGCACGAGATCGTCGAGCGACGTCAGCATCCATGTATCGGCGCCGTGGGGTCGCACGGCTACGAAGCTGCCGCGCCCGCGATACCGTTTGATGATGCCGTCCGCCACCAGCACATCCAGCGCCGCGCGCACCGTGAAGCGACTGACGCCGAAATGCCGCATCAGCTCCTCGTCGGTCGGAATCTGGTCGCCGACACGCCATTCGCCCTGCGCGATGCGGGCACGCAACGCTCGCAGGATGCGAAGATAGGTCGGCAGCGGCATCGGCTTGCTATCCCTTGGCCCGGGCGGCTCTTAACATATTGTCCGGACAAATGCAAACAGCCCGTCATGCGAGGTGGCCCCCGACGTAGCCGCCCGTGAGATTGACGTGCTCCCAGTCGAGGGAGGAGAGGTGAGGCAGCTCAACCCGAGGGTCGCCGGCGTCGGGCGGCACGAAACGCTGAGTTGCAATCGTCACGTTATTTCCCCGACGAAGGAGCACGCCGATGCAAATCGCCATTATTGCGCAAGGAGCCATGGGAGCCGCGGTCGCCGCCCGGCTTGCGGCGAACGGCGCGGAGGTAGTCACCTCGCTCGCAGGTCGAAGCGCGTCGAGCCGGGCACGGGCCGAGGCGGCGGGGATGCGCGCCGTTGCGGACGAGGCGCTGGCCGACGCCGCCATCATTCTCTCGATCGTGCCGCCGGGCGAAGCGCTGGCACTCGCGAGGCGGCTCGCGCACGTCCTCAGGGCAGCGCGCGAGAAGCCCGCCTACGTGGACTGCAATGCCGTCAGCCCACAAATGGCGGAACGGATCGCCGAGGTCATCGGCGGCACCGGTGCGCCCTTCGTCGATGCGGCGATCATCGGTCCGCCGCCGGAGCCCGGCAAGTCTGGGCCCGGCAAGTCCGGGCCGGTCTTCTATCTCTCGGGCCACGAGGCACGGCGCGCGGCCGTGCTCGACGCACACGGCATTGCGGTGAAGCTGCTGGACAGCCCGGTGGGCGCCGCATCCGGGCTCAAGATGAGCTATGCCGGCCTGACCAAGGGCATCACCGCGCTCGGCGCGGCGATGATGCTGGCAGCCACCCGCTTCGGCGCGGACCGAATCCTGTATGCGGAGCTCGCGGAAAGCCAGCCCAAGCTCCTCGCGCAGCTCACGCGATCGGTGCCGGGCATGTTCCCAAAGGCCTATCGCTGGGCCTCGGAAATGGAGGAGATCGCCGCCTTCACCGCTGAGGACCCGGCTGTCGCCGCGATCTATCAGGGCATGGCCCGGCTTTACGAGCGGCTTGCGGCCGACCAGGCGGCCGACAAGCGGGAGGTCGGAGCGCTTGCCGCCTTCGTCGGCTTGGCCGCAGCACCTGCCGCCGAGTGAGCGCGGTGGATCGCGCGCCTGCGCGCGACCCTACCCGATACCGAGGACGGACGTCACCGGTTCAACGCCCTGCTCAGCCGGGGAAGGGCGGACGACGGCAAACGCCGGGCTGACCTGCCACCGAGGACCGCTTCGATCCGATATTGCACGGCCATGAACAGCGTGGTGAGAGCGAGGTAATAGATGCCCGCTGCGGATAGCGCCTCGAAGTAGCGGAAGTTGGAGGACGCGGCCTGGTCTGCGACGAGCAGCAACTCATGGACGCCGATGACCGAGATCAGCGCCGAGAGTTTCAGCATGCTGATGAACTGATTGCCGATCGGCGGGATGATGATGCGCAGCGCCTGCGGCAGCACCACCCACCGCATGACCTGCATTTCATCGAGCCCCAATGCGCGTGCGGCCGATCGCTGCCCGGCCGCCACGGCGCGGAAGCCGGAACGCATGATCTCGGCCATATAGGCGCCCTCGTTCAAGCCCAGGGCCAGAATCGCGCACATGGAGCCCGGCAACACGACGCCGAACGAGGGCAGCACGTTGAATGCGAACACGATCTGCAGCAGCACGGGCGTGCCCCGGAACAGCCAGAGATACAGGGTCACGCATCCGCGCAGCAGGGCCGGTCGCGCTTCCTGTGCCAAGGCCAGGAGCAGACCGACCACCAGGCCGAGGACCAACGCGGCGAGGCTGATCCAAAGCGTGGTCAGGGCGGCAGCAGCGAAATCGATGCTTAAAAGATAATGCAGGAATACGGCGGGCTTGAACAAAGCCATCACGAGCTCTCAGAACGGCGAGGCCGTCGCGGGCAGGTTCCATTTCTTGAGCAATGCGACATAGGTGCCATCGGCCACGATGTCGTGCATCGCCTGCTCCAGCTCCGCTTTCAGCGCCGGATCGTCCTTGCGCACGGCAATACCGACCCGGGTGTTGGTGTCGAACGGCTCGCCCGACCGTTCGTAGGTGCCCGGATTGGCACTCATCATCGCCGCCACCGTCGCGGTGGAGTTGAGGGCTGCGTCCGCCCGGCCCTGGGCCAAGGCAAGCGCCACGGTGTCGCTGCCTGGCAGGGAAAGAATGCCGATCTCACGCTTGCCATGAGCCACGCAGGCCGCACTTGCCCGCTTGGCTGACGCCTCGAACGCCGTGCTGACCGGCACCGCGACCTTGAACCCGCAGAGCGAGCCGGGGCCGTTCAGGTGCTTGGGATTGCCTTGGCGCACCACGATCTGGTCACCGACCCTGACGTAAGGAATGAAGTCGGCGACCTTCATCCGTTCGGCGGTGATATACAGTCCGCTGACGCCGGCATCGATGCGATGGCCGAGCAGGGCCGGGATGACGCCCTTGAACGCCATGGCCGTCATATTGGATACGAGGTGGATGCGCTTGCTGAGTGCCGCCATCAGGTCAACGTCGAAGCCCACGGCCTTGCCGTCGCGCATGAACTCGAACGGCATGAAGGTGGGCGAACTGCCCCAGGTCAGCTTCCCGGGTTCGACCAGCGATGGCTGCTCCGCCATGGCGAAGGCCGGCAGCAGGAACAGAGACAGGGCCAGGGCGCATCGGAACATGGTGTGAGTGTCCTTGTGTGGGCGGGGTGGGGATGGCCAGGCTGGGTGCTTCGTCTGCGGGTTCGTGGGGCGCGGTAGGCCGAGATGGTCGCGCAGAGTATGGCCCTGGCAGTCGGTGCGGCGATACCTTCGAAAAAGGCCTTGGAAGTTCGCCTCCATCGGCAGGCGGTACGCGGCGGATCGGGCCACTGCGCGGATCACCGATCAGAGCGCTTGACAGCAAGTCGCGAGGTGGGGTTACATTTCCGGCGCCGGAACCGCCACCCGCCGGCAGTAACGGCTTGAGACAGGGTGAAGCACGTCCCAACATAGCTCAGCGGCGATCCCGCGCGAGCAGGCGATAGAGCCCTCGGCAATTCATTGTCAGAGGGTGTTTTTTGCGTTCCGGCTGAACGGGAACTCCGGAGGAGCCGCGCCTATGCAGCCGCACCGGCGTGAGATCCCCGTCGGCATCGTGTTCTCGACTAGTCGGTGCCTACGCCACGGTCGGCCGTGAAATGCGCGACGGCGCGCTGCTCGCGATCGAGGCGGTGAACGCCGGGGCGTGCGGCGATGTTCGCCTCGCACCGCAAATCGTCGATCCCGGTGGCGTGCTCGATGCGTATCGCGTCGCCTGCGACGATCTGCTGGGGGGAGCAGGTATCCGCCACCTGGTCGGCTGTTATACATCGTCGAGCCGCAAGGAGATCATTCCGACCATCGAGAAGTTCGACGCGCTGCTCTGGTATCCCTCTCATTACGAGGGGTTCGAGAGCTGCGACAACGTGATCTACGGCGGCGCGGCGCCCAACCAGCACGTCGTGCCGCTCGTCGGCTGGGCGCTGCCGCGCTACGGCCACGACGTGTACTGCGTCGGCAGCAACTATGTGTGGTCCTGGGAGACCACGCGCATCATGCGCGAACTCGTCGAGGGCGCCGGCGGAAGGGTGCTGCGCGAGCGCTATCTGCCGATCGGTGCGACCGACGTGGACGCGATTCTGCGCGAGGTGCGCGACACGGTGCCGGATGTCGTGTTCAACACGCTGATCGGCGAGTCCAGCTACGCCTTCTACCGCGCCTACCATCGGCTTTCGCGCCAGGAGGAGCGGTTCCGCGCCGAGCGCCGGCCGATCCTGAGCTGCACGCTGTCCGAGCCCGAGGTGCAGGCGATCGGGCCGCGTCGCCGCCTGCGACCACATCGCGTGCAGCGTCTATTTCCAGTGCATCGAGCGGCCCGAGAACGCCGCCTTCGTCCGCGACTTCCGGTCGCGCTTCGGCGCGCACCGCGTGACCTCGGCCGATGCCGAGGCGGCCTACGTCACCACCTTGCTGCTGGCCACCAGCCTGCAGGCGGCCGGCACCGACCGTGTGCCGGAGGTCAAGCGCGCGGCCTATGACTGCCGCCTCGCTGCCCCCCAAGGGGACGTCAGGGTCGATCCCGAGAACAACCACGCCTGGCTGACGCCGCGCATCGGCCGCGCCACCGCGGACGGGCAGTTTCGCGTCGAATGGGAAGCGGCCGCCCCCTGCCGGCCGGATCCCTATCTGGCGCGCCTGGACCGGAGCTTGGCGGCGGCGAATGGGGATGGCTCTCGCCGGCCGCCGCTGCGACTGGTCGGCCGGACATGAGCCCGCTCGATCTGGCCGGGCGCCGGGCGCTGGTGCTGCATCGGGCCGACCACCACCGTGCGGCACTCGCGGCCCAGCTACACCGGGTCGGCCTGGTCGTGTGCTGCCTGCCGCCCTCGGCGCGGCTCGGCCAGGTCAATGCCGACTTCGTGTTCTTCGATGCGGATGTCGGGCATGACTGCCTGTTTCCCTGGGGCCGGTCGCCGCCGCCGATGCCGCTGGTGGCGATTCTCGGCACCGAGGCGCCGGGCCGGCTGGAATGGGCGCTGGCACAATCGGCAACCGCATTCATGTCCAAGCCGATCGGCTCCAGCGGCGCATTTCAGGCCCTCGTTGTCGCCGCGCGCCTGCACGAGCAGATCGGCGAACTGCGGCGGTCGGTGGGCGAACTCTCCGACCGGCTGCGCGCCCGCCCGCTGGTGGTTCGGGCGGTGCTGGAGGTGATGCGCCGGCAGCGGACCGACGAGGCGGAGGCGCTTAATCGGCTGCGCCGCGCCGCGATGTCGGCCCGCACCAGCATCGAGGCGCTGTGCGCCTCGATCGCCGCGACCCCGGCGCTCGCCGCGCGCCTGTCCGATGCCCCCCGGCTTGCGGCCCGTGCTCCGGCCAACGCCGATCCCCGTTCCCGCTGATCCCCGTCCACCTTGATCATCGAGAGGTCGCCATGACACAGCACACACCACCGACTGACGCAGCCCCGGTCCACGGCGGTCCTACGCGCAGAGGGATCATGCAGGTCGCCGGCCTGGCGGCCGCGGGCACGATGCTCGCACGGCCGGCGATCGTGCGGGCGGCGGCCGATCGCCCGGCCAAGATCGGCTTCATCGAGGACCAGTCGGGCAATCTTTCGATCTACGGCGTGCAGAAGCTGCACGCCGCGCAACTCGCGGTGCAAGAGATCAACGACGGCCACACGCTGGTCGGCGGCCCGGTCGGCATGGGCAATCTGGGCAGTGACGGGCTGTACGCCCCCAATCCGCCGCTGCTGACCACCACCGGCGGCACACTGAACGTCATCAATGACGGCGGCACGCCCTCGAAGAAGGGGATCGTCATCTCCGATACCGGAGACATCCTGGTGGCGTCGGGCGAGAAGGGGCTGCTCGGCCATCCGGTGAGCCTCGTGGCCGCGGACGGGCAGTCGAACAACACCCTGTGGCAGCAGCTCGCCCGGCGCATGATCGAGCAGGACCACGTGGACGTTCTGTTCGCCGGCTTCGCCAGCGCCGAGCGCGAGGCGATCCGCCCGATCGTCGATCAGCGCAAGCAGCTCTATTTCTACACCAACCAGTACGAGGGCGGGGTCGCCGATACCTACACGTTCTGCACCGGCGCGGTCTGCGAGCAGCAGGTGATCCCGGTCATGCAGTACATGGTGGAGAAGTTCGGCCCGAAAATCTTCACCATCGCCGCCAACTACAATTTCGGCCAGCTCACCGCGGCCTGGGTACGCGCCTTCGCACCGGTGCTCAAGGCGCAGGTGATCGGCGAGGAGTTCCCGCCACTGGAGGTCTCGCAGTTCAGCTCGGTCATCGCCCGCGTGCAGGCGGCCAAGCCCGATTGGGTGATGACGCTGATGGTCGGGCAGAACCAGTCGAACTACTACCCGCAGGCCGCTGCCGCCGGGCTGCATCTGCCGATGGCCTCCACCATCAACATGGCGCAGGGTTACGAGCACAAGCGCTTCAAGCCGCCTTCGCTCGCCAACATGCACAACGCCGTCAACTACATGCAGGAAATCCCGACCCGCCGGAACCAGGATTTCGTGCAGCGCTTCTACAAGATGTTTCCCAACGACCCGTATCTCGGCCAGATGGCGCAGAACACCTATTTCAGCATCCATCTCTACGCCAAGGCCGCACGCCTGATCGGCACCCTGGATCAGGAGAAGGTGCGCCGCACGCTGGAAGCCGGCTGGAACATCGAGGCGCCGGAAGGCAGCGTGTTCCTGGAGCCGGGCACCCATCACGCCACCCAGTTCATCCGCCTCGCGGTCGCCGACGACAAGCACCAGATCAGCTTCGTGCGGGAATGGCCGACGATCGAGCCGTGGTGGCTGCAGCGCCTCGGGCGTCAACCTGGTCCGCCACCCGGAGCACAAGCAGTACACGCCGAGCGAGGACCCGTTCTTCAAGATGTTCAGCAAGACATAGCGGAATGGCGGACTTCATCAGCCTGCTCTACCAGTTCGGCACCAATGCCGCCTTCCTGCTGCTGAGCGCCCTCGGACTGGTGGTGATCCTGGGCATGATGAACATCATCAATCTCGCCCACGGCGAGTTCATGATGCTGGGCGCGTACGCCGCGACGGCCAGTGTGCAGCGCGGCGTGCCGTTCCCGCTTGCCGTGCTGGTGGCGGCGGTCGCGGTGGGGATATTCGGTGTCGTGCTCGAACGGCTCGTGGTGCGGCATTTCTACGGGCGCGAGCTCGGCGCGCTGGTGGTGACCTGGGGGGTGAGCCTGATCCTGGCCCAGGGCACGCTGCTCCTGTTCGGGCCGTTCATGCCGGCGATCGGCATCCCGCTGGGCGCGGTCGGGATCGGCGTGTATTCGTTCTCCGTCTATTGGCTGGTGCTGATCGGACTCTGCATCGTGCTGCTGGCCGGGCTCGGCTGGCTCTACCGGGGCACACGCTTCGGGCTGCAAGCGCGGGCGACGATGCAGAACCCGCGCATGGCACGCGCCCTCGGCATCCCGGTGCAGCGCGTCTACATGGCGACATTCGGGCTCGGCGCGGCGCTGGCCGGGCTAAGCGGCGCGCTGCTCGCCCCCACCACGTCGATCGCGCCGTTCATGGGGCAGCAGTTCGTGGCGCCGGCCTTCATCACGGTGGTCGTCGGCGGCGCCGCCAGCGTGATCGGCGGCGTGGTTGGCAGCAGCGGGCTGCTGTCGGTGGTCGAGACGCCGGTGTCGGTGATGCTCGGCACCTTCTGGGGGTCGATGGCGCTGCTGCTCACGGCGCTGCTGGTCATCCGCGTGCTGCCGGGCGGCGTCTCCTCGCTCGGGCGCCGCCTGCGGCCGGCGCGTGTGCGATGAGCACGATGGTCGCAACCTCCGCCAGGCCGCGTTCGGCGCTGGTCCACCTGCTGAACGGACCGCACGACATCGGCCGCAGCGGCCCCGCCTGGGCGGCGCTGCTGGTGCTCGCCTGCGCCCTGCTGGCCTACCCCGCGGTCGCCTCGCCTTTTCAAGCCACCAACGTCGCCTATTATCTGCTCAACATCCCGCTGGCGCTCGGGCTCAGCCTGCTCTGGGGCTATGGCGGGGTGCTCAGCTTCGGGCAGGTCGCCTTCTTCGCTATTGCCGGGTATCTCTACGGCATCGTCGCCGGCAATTTCCCCGACGCCGCATGGGCCACCTGGGCCGGGGTCGTGGCGGGGCTGGTGGCCGCGGCCGCGGTCGCCGCGGCGTTCGGCTACTTCGTCTTCTACGGCCGCGTCGCAGCCTGGATCGTGCCGATCCTGACGCTGGTTCTCGCTTTGCTGCTCAACACCTTCCTCGGCCTCACCGCCGGGCCGGAGTGGACCGTCGGCGAGGTGGCGCTGGGCGGCTACAACGGCATGACCAGCATTCCCGCGCTGCAGGTGGGTTCGCTCACCTTCATGGATTATCCGTTCTACTATCTCGTGCTGGTGGTGGTGCTGCTCTGCTATTTCGGGCTGCGCGCCTGGGTGAACTCGCATCGCGGTCAGGTGCTGATGGCGGTCCGCGAGGACGTGCTGCGCACCGAACTCCTGGGCTACGACGTGCGGCGCGAGCAGCTCGGCGCCTTCGTGCTGGCGGCGGTGCTCGCGGGGATCAGCGGCGTGCTCTACGTGCAGTGGGGCAACTACATCACGCCGTCCGTCACGGGCCTGCAACAGGCGGCACTGCCGGTGATCTGGGTCGCCGTTGGCGGCCGCGACAGCCTGCTCGCGGCCGCGATCTGCACGTTCCTGCTCAACCAGTTGACCTACGTCCTCTCCTCCGCCGGCAACCAGTACGCACTGGTGATCGTGGGGGCGCTGCTGGTGTTCGTGATGCTGTTCGCGCCGGAGGGCGTGATCGTGAGCCTCGCCCGCCCACGGCTGCGCCGGCAGCTCCTGCGCTGGCGGCACCCGACGTGATGGCCTCGCCCGAAATCCGCGAGGAACCGGCGATGCAGGCAATCGACCTGCACAAGCGCTTCGGCGGCGTGGTGGCGGCCGACGCGGTGGATTTCGCGCTCGGCGCGGGCGAATTGCGCTGCGTCATCGGGCCGAACGGCGCCGGCAAGTCCACCTTCTTCTCCCTGCTGTGCGGCATCCAGGCGCCGGATTCCGGCCGCATCCTGCTGCATGGGCGCGACATCACGCGGCTTAAGCCGTTTCAGCGCGTGCGCCTCGGCATCGGGCTCACCTTCCAGACCAATCGCACCTTCCACGCCCTCAGCGTGGCCGAGAACCTGGAGACGGCGCGGCGGGGCGGTGCGTCCGGTGCCGGCGACGATACGCATTTCCGCCGCGCGCTGGCCGCGTTCGGTCTGGAAGCGCGGCTTGCGCTGCCGGCCTCCGAACTCCCGCACCACGAACTGCAATGGCTGGAGATCTGCATGGCGCTGCGGCGGGGCCCTTCGGTGCTGCTGCTCGACGAACCAACCGCAGGCATGTCGCCGGCCGAGACGATGCGCACCGCCTCGGTGCTCAAGGAACTGAGCCGCGATGGGCTGGCGATCACCGTCGTCGAGCACGACATCGCCTTCGTGCGCGAGGTGGCCGAGACCGTCACGGTGCTGCACCAGGGCGCGGTGTTCGCCGAGGGGACGGTCGCCGAGATCACCGCGCGCGATGACGTACGGCGGATCTATCTCGGCCATGCGCGGGAGCGCGCCTGATGCTCGTCGCAGAGGGCCTCTGGAGCGGCTACGCCACCGGCGACGTGCTGCGCGGCGTGACGGTTCGGCTCGAACGCGGCGAGATCGTCGGCGTGATCGGCCGCAACGGCGCGGGCAAGAGCACGCTGATGCAGACGCTGATCGGCCTGTTGTCGGCGCGGCGCGGCACGGTGACGCTGAACGGGGAGCGGCTGACCCGCCTGCCGGCGGAACAGCGGGCCCGCCGCGGTCTCGGTTATGTCCCGCAAGGGCGCCACGTGTTTCCCGAGATGAGCGTGCTGGACAATCTGCGCACGGGCACCTTTATCGGCGGCGGACGCAAGCGGGCCGACTTCGATCTGGTGCATGGCTACTTCCCGGTGCTGCGCGAACGCGCCAGGCAGCTCGCCGGGACCCTGAGCGGCGGCCAGCAGGAGATGCTGGCGCTGGCCCGCGCGCTGGTCGCCGGACCCGAGGTCCTGCTGCTCGACGAGCCGAGCGACGGCGTGCAGCCGAGCATCGTGCAGGAGATCGGCGAGGCGATCGTCGATCTCAACCGCAGGCAAGGGCTTTCGGTGCTCATCGTCGAGCAGAACCTCGAACTGATGCAGACCGTGGCACACCGAGCCTACGTGCTCGACAAGGGCGCCATCGTCGATACGCTCGACCACGATCAGGTGCAGGACGCATCACTGCTCGCGGGATACCTGGCGATCTGAAAGGGAAGACGCATGTTGGAACCGGCGGCAGGCTCGAAGGAGTGGGTGGCAGGCTCGATCATGGCGCGGCGCGGCGCAGGGCGCGACCGAAAGCCGCAGACCCATGAGCTCACCGAGGCGAAGCAGGGCAGGTATCACTACACGATCGGGCCCTATTCCGATCCGGTGCTGACGGTCAAACCCGGCGATCGCGTCGTCGTCGAGACGCGCGACGCCTTCGAGGGCGCGATCCAGACCGAGCAGGACCGGCCCACGCAGAAACTGCGTATGCCGTTCCTCAATCCGCAGAACGGCCCGATCATGATCGAAGGCGCCGAGAAAGGCGACACGGTTGCCGTGCATATCGAGAGCATGGTCCCGCGCGGCCACAACCCGCGTGGCACCTGCTGCATGATCCCGGAATTCGGCGGCCTGACCGGAACGACCTACACGGCGCTGCTGAACGACCCGCTGCCGGAGAAGGTCCGCAAGGTGCATATCGACGAGGAATGGGTGCGTTGGAGCGACCGCGTGACCCTGCCGTACAATCCGCACATCGGCACGCTGAGCCTCTCGCCCGAGATCGACAGCATCAATTCCCTCACGCCCGACAATCACGGCGGCAATATGGACCTGCCGGACATGGGCCCGGGCAGCATCACTTATCTGCCGGTGCGCAGCGCCGGCGCGCGGCTGTTCATCGGCGACGCGCATGCCTGTCAGGGCGACGGTGAGGTCTGCGGCGTGGCGGTGGAATACGCCAGCGTCACCACGATCCGCGTGGACCTGATCAAGAGCTGGACCATCGAGTGGCCGCGCCTCGAGAAGGAAGACTTCATCATGACGATCGGCAGCGCGCGGCCGCTTGAGGATGCGGCACGCATTGCCTACCGCGAACTGGTGCGCTGGCTCGCCGCCGAATACGGGTTCGACCGATGGGACGCCTACATGATGCTGAGCCAGTGCGGCCGGGTCCGACTCGGCAACTTCGTCGATCCAAAATATACCGTGGGCGCGGCGGTCGCGAAGAAATACTTGGGCCGTGCAGCCACGGGTGTGGCCGCCGGATGACCTCGGTTCCACTCTTGCAACACAACCGCCTGGCGCAGGCTGATACCGGCGGCCGTATGCGATGACCGCTCCCAGTCCGTCATGGTCGGCGAAGGCCGACCATCCACGACTTTGGTGGCACGCGGCAAAGTCGTGGATACCCGGCCGGAGCCTGTCCTCAGGCGGGCCTTCGGCCCGACCCGGGGGCCGGGCATGACGACGAGGCAATCAGTGCGTTCCACGGATCATTGCCAAAGGCCCGTGGTATGAACTCGCTGCACCGGTTGGCCGGCCGGGACCCGGGCTGAATGAACACCCCGCGCTCGAAGATTTCGCTCAGCTCTTGCCGGCGGAGACGGATTCCAGCGCGTCCCCAAGCCGGTCCATCGCCCAGTCGATCTGCCCGGGCGTCGTGGTTGCCGGCGGCACGAAGCGCAGCACGCTGCCCTCGCGTCGCAAGCTGAAGATCAGGCCGGCCTCGAAGCAGAGCCGGCCGACCGTGCGGCCCTCCTCGGTTGCCGGCGTCTTCGTGTTACGGTCGCGCACCAGCTCGACGCCGACCAGCTGGCCGCGGCCGCGGATGTCGCCGATCATATCGTAACGTTGCATCAGCGCCTCCAGCCGGTCGCGCATGTGCGCCCCTATCGCGCGCGCCTTGGCCGGTGTGTCCTCCTGCTGAATGACGTCGAGGCTGGCGATTCCCGCCGCGCAGATCAATGGGTCGTTGCTGTGCGAGTGAGTGGCGGCATAGCCCTCGGAGACCACCTTGTCCTCGATCTCCTCGCTGGTGATCACGGCGCTGATCCCCACCCCGCCACGAAATGCTTGGCAACGGTGACGATGTCCGGGGCGCAGCCCCTCGGATTCGGAAGCCGAACATCGTGCAAGAGCTTGCCGAGCCCGGTCTGCTCCTCGTCGATGATGAGGAGCATGCCGCGCGCGCGGCAGCATCACCTGCGGCACGCATCGCCAGCCGGGAGGCGGCTCGACCACGCCGCCGGCGCTGAACAGCGGCTCGGTTATCATTGCCGCGGGCCGGCCGGTGGATTGGGCATCCAGCGACGCAAAGCTGGTAGCGAGACAGGCGTTGCCGCATTGCGGAGAGCTCTGCGCCAGCGGACAACGGTAGCTGTCTCGGCGCCAGCCATGGCGTTGGTGCCGCCGGGCAGGTGCCCGTGACCGGCGTGCCAGCCAGCGAAACGAGTCACTGCGCGGGTCGCGTCCGACAGGCCGTGGAAGCTGATGTGCGGGCTGGCGATCTCGTAGCCGCCGGTGAACTTCCGCGCGGCATGCATCATCGCCATCCGTTGGCATCGGAACCGGATTCGCCGAACAGGCTCTTCTGCAGCGGTGCCGGCACCAGTTCGCTTCGAGCCGCGGGGCCGCCGGCTCGATCTCGTTGAAGATTTGATGGCTGGAATGGGCATCAGCATCGTGTCGCAGGCCGCGCGCACGGCGGCGACCACCGTCGGATGATTATGTCCCAGGGCGGAGCACATCTGCCCGGAGTTGAAGTCAAGGAACTTCTTGCCGGTCACGTCGGTGATGGTGGAGTCGCGCGCGCTGGCGAAGATCGGCCCGGTCGCCACCTTCTTGTCCATGCGCGCGCGGAACGCGTAGCGGGTCGCCTTCTTCAGCAAGGCCGATCTCGCGCTCGCGGCCGCTCGCCCGACCAGCGCCATTACCGTCGCCGGCGCCGTCACGGTCGATCGCGTCAGACATCCTTTGGCTTCCCTTCTGTGATGGCCGGGTGCTTATGGCTTCGGCGATGTCAAAAACCGGTGTGCCTTTGAAAAGGACGCAGCGAACCGGTCAACGTTTGGAGCCCAGATCTCGATAAAGCGTGCGCCGCTTTTGAGGCCATTGGTCAGTATCGCCGCAAAATCTTCCGCAGATTTGCACGGCAGGCGCTGTTCCCCGTAAAAACATCCCGTGCCTCCTTGCGGACCCAGGAACTCATTCATTTGCCACGCCACAATTGCACCCTTCCTGCCGGCATCAATGACGGCCGGGTTCGGCGACCTCTGGGAGAGCGCATTCCACTGCACGGAAAACCTGCCCTCATAACGAGATGCACCTAAAGCGACAATGCGCGACGTCAAGGCATCCAGGGATCCGGCGCGCGGCCTGAATACATTTCCTGAACGGTCAATCGGGGGAAACGCATTAGATTGAATGATGTCCATTGACAGCAGCTTGTCAGGGAAAGCAGAGGCTATGTTGTCTGATAATTGGACCCAGGCCTGCACGATCTTGAGGGGAGTAAATCCGGCATGGCGCCATATCTCCTGGGCATTTGACTGGTCGCATGGCCCGTCGCCACCCTTCGTGGCAACGAGCCGAAGCTCCTCAGAGGTATTGTTTATACCACTCAGTTTGACGATCCTCAGCGAATCGTAGGCGGCTCCGCGATGAAATCCCGGGCAGCTTCAGATTCCGCAAATGGCTAGCTATCCTGTCGACCGCCCGGTTGTAGGCCTTTATGTAGGCAGGATACCAAGGAGACGGAAGGGTCAGCAACACACACCGTGCCGGTCCTTGCGGATTCCTATTGTATCTAAACTGGTTGAAGGGAACGTGATGGCTTGTATACAACCATGCGGGAGTGAAAGCACCGGCCATCAGTCCCAAACTGATCTTCTTATGGCGGGCTACGCTCATTTGCACCCAGTGATCCAGAGCGGCAAATGCGTACGTGTTTGGTTCAGGCTCAATGGCAGCCCACTGAACCATGATTGCCGCGCCGTCAACAAAGTCTTTTGAGAGGGCGCGGGCAAACTCACCGGCCTTATTGACATGGCTGGGATCAATCCGGACATACAAACCAGAGTAGTTGAGGTCGTTCTCCAATCCGTCAGAACTCCCGCCGGAACATGCCATCGGCAGAATGGCCAACCCGAACAGAATCGACAGACACACGACGCAGAGGCGCAAAGGCGCTGTGATCTGAACGGCCTGAGGGATCACCCCTCGGCCTCGCCCGCCACCCCCGATACCGGCGAGCACGCCTCGGCGGTCATGTCCGCCAGCCGATAGAGCCGCATCGCGGCGAGGCTGGTGCCGGGCACCGCACCCGCCAGGTGCCGCACCAGCGGCAGCGTGCGCAGCGTGTGGTCGGCGAGCGACTGCGACAGCAGATCCAGCCCCGACACCCCCGCCGCCGTCCACGCCACCCGCCGCACCAGCGCCAGCGTCGCGAACAGGCCCGGCCGCACGCCATAGAGCTGCGCCACCTCGCGGATCAGCGCCACCCCGCGCACCCCGGCAAGCACGCCCTCCAGCACCGGCGAGGGCGTGATCGCGACCATCGCACCGCCCTCGACCGCGGCCCGCCGCCCGGCGCGCCGCGCCTGCCCGCGCAGCACCTCGGCCACCTGCTCGCGCAGCACCGCGCGCAGCTCGGCGACCGACCCGGCGGCCGCGATCCGAAGCGCGACCGCCTCGGGGTCGGGCAGGCGGCGGCCGACGGCGTGCAGCCAGGCGCGGCTCGCGTGCCGCACCGGCTCCAGCGCCGGCGCCGCCGCCATCCAGCGCGTCGCGCAGCGCCTCCACCCGGTGCAGCGCCCGCCAGGCCCGCACTTCGCCCAATCCGCCGCGCAGGATCAGCGCCAGCGCCGCCGCGAACAGCACCAGCGCCACCCAGCCCAGCCCGTCGCCGCGGGCGAACTGCGCCTCGACGAAGCGCACCGCCGCCAGCCCGATCCAGCTCGCCCCCAGCAGCGCCATGCCCGCCGCGATCGAGGCGAGCGTGCCGGCCCGGCGCCGCCGCCGCAGGATCAGCCGCGGCGCCCAGTCCGGCGCGATCCGCCCCGCGGCGGCGTCGGGCGCCGGCTCCAGCAGCACCGGCGCCCGCGGCGGCGGCTCGGCCAGCTTGGTCTCGATCGGCGGGGTCTCGATCGGCGATGGGCGCGCGAGCGGCGGCTCGTCGAGGAATCCCGGCGGGCGGACCATCACAGCCGGTCCGCGAGCAGGCTCGCCAGCACCGCGTCCATCCCGAGCTGCGGCACGCCGCTGGCGCCGGAGGGGTCGATGCGCGGCGGCGCGAATACCGGCAGCTCGAAGAAGCGCCCGGACCAGAAATCCGCTTGCGGTGGCGCGGCCGGCACTTCGCCCGGATAGAACGCCCGCTCCCTGGTCTCGCCCAGCTTCACGCCCATCACGACCTCCACCGGCCGCCCTTCGACGGTCGCCGTGCCGTCGCGCGTCGAGACCACGGCGGCGCTCGCATGGTAGCTGATCCGCTGCTCGCCCAGCATCTCGCGCGGGGCCGCGCCCTCGACCAGCGAACGCAGCAGCCCGCGCAGGTGTTCGCGGGCGGGCGCTGGCACGTGGTCGGCCTTGGTGGCGACGAAGGCCACGCGCTCGATCCGCCGTCCGCCGGTGGGCGCCTCCGCGTCGGCGAGGCCGAGCAGCCGGGCACCGAAGCCGGGCCGCCGCCTCCCAGGGACGCAGGATGCCCGGCAGGTTGCGGCCGTAGTGCAGCCCGGCGGCGATGTCGGCGATCGCGCGCGCGGTGTCCTCGAACGCCGCGCGGCCGGCGTGCAGCGCGCCGAGCACATCGACCAGCACGATCTGGCGGTCGAAGGCGGAAAAATGGGTGTCGAAGAACCGGGTTCGCATGTCCTGCTTGTAGGCCTCGAACCGCTCGGCGAGCAGGGCGAGTGCGGCATCCCGCGCCGGCTCGCCGGGGGCGGGGAAGAACCACATGAACGGCGCCTCGGCGTCCGACGCGGGGGCGAGGAACCGGCCGGGTTGCAGATGCCGCAGGCCGAGCTGCGCGCGGCAGGCGCGGAGCGCCTCGCGATAGAGCGCGTGGCCGGTGCGCAGCGTCTGGTCGGAGGCGGCGGCCACGGCCGTCGAACACCGACAGGAAGCCCAGGAAATCGGCACAGATCGCGGCCCGCGGCGGCGCTGCGCAGCCGCTCCAGCGTGGCCCGCGACCACTCTGCAAAAGCTCTGGCGCAGCAGCGGCAGGTCGAGCAGCCATTCGCCGGGATAATCCAGCGCCTCGATCCGCAGGCGCCGCGGCCCGAGCCGCGCGAGCACGCCCGAGCGGTCGATCTCGATGTCGATCGCGAGCCGGGCGAGGCCCTCGGTCGGCTCCGGCCAGCGCGGCGGATCGGCGGCAAGTGCCGCAAACCGGCCGGCGTAGTCGAACAGCGGCACCGTCGCCGCCCCCGCGGGGGCGATCCGCACCGCGCGCAGCCGGCTCTCGCCGCCCGCCTCCAGCCGCTTCTGCACCGCCGGCAGCGTGTCGCGCCCGCGCCCGAGGGCGAGCAGGTTGGCGATCATGGAGGTCAGGAACACGGTCTTGCCGGCGCGGCTCAGCCCGGTGACGGCGAGGCGGATCGTGGTCTCGTTCGCGGCCCGCCCCGCCGCCGCGCGGGCGCCCGAGGCGAGGCCGAGCAGGCGCCCCGTCATGGCGGCGCGCTCGGCCACCCTCCGTCTCGAGCCCGAGTGCCCGCAGCCGCGCCGCCTCCTCGTCCCAGCCCGGCCGCTCCTTCACGTTCAGGAACAGATGCACCGGCCGCTCCAGCAGCCGCACGAGCTCGGCGCGGGCGCGGGCGCCGATCTGCGCGGATGCGCGCGCCGCCCTCGCCGATCAGGATCGCCTTCTGCCCGGGGCGAGCGACGTAGATCGTGGCGTCGATCCGCACCGAGCCGTCGTCGCGTTCCGCCCAGCTCTCGGTCTCGACCGTCGTGCCGTACGGCACCTCCTCGTGGGTCTGCCAGAAAACCTGCTCGCGCACGGTCTCCGCGGCCAGCATCCGGTCCGGCATGTCGGAGAGCTCGTCGTCGGGATAGAGATGCGGCCCCTCCGGCATCGCGGCGGCGAGCGCGTCGAGCAGCGCCTCCACCCCGTCGCCGGTCGCGGCGCTGACCATGAAGGTGCGCGCGAACGGCGCCAGCGCGGCCATGCCTTGGGCGAGCGGCAGCAGCGACGGGCGGGCCACGAGGTCGATCTTGTTCAGCACCAGCCACAGCGGGGCCGCGGTGCCGGCCAGCCGCGCGGCGATCGTGCGCACCGCCGGCGTCGGCCCCTGCCTTCGCATCCACCACCAGGGCGGCGATGTCGGCGTCGTGCGCACCGGCCCAGGCGGCCGCCACCATCGCGCGGTCGAGACGGCGGCGCGGCGCGAAGATGCCGGGCGTATCGACCAGCAGCACCTGCGCCTCGCCGCGCACCACGATCCCGCGCACGCGAAACCGCGTGGTCTGCGGCTTCGCCGAGACGATCGCGACCTTGGCCCCCGCGAGGCGGTTGAGCAGCGTCGATTTCCCCGCATTCGGCGCGCCGAGCAGGGCGGCAAAGCCGCAGCGCGCGCGTCATCCGGCGAGCCGCGCCAGCAGATCGGCCGCCGCCTGCTGCTCGGCGGCGCGCTTGACCCCGGCGGTGCCGGTGCCCTGGGCATCGCCCAGGGTGACGCTGACGCAAAAGCGCGGTGCGTGCGGCGGTCCCTCGCGGCGCGCGACCGCGTAGCGCGGCAGCGGCAGGCCGCGCGCCTGCGCCCATTCCTGCAATTCCGTCTTGGCGTCGATCGGCGGTGCGCCCTGCGCCGCCATCGCCTCCGCCCAGGCGCGGCGCACGAAGCCGCGCGCCGCGTCCAGCCCGCCGTCGAAATAGAGCGCGCCGATCACCGCCTCGATCGCATCGGCGAGCACGGTCGCCGAGCGCCGAGCGCCGGCATCATGCGGCGCGATCTCCAGCGCGTCCGCCAGTTGCTCGGCGCGGGCGACGGCGACCAGCGTCGGCTGCGAAACCAGCGCGGCCAGCCGCCGGCCCAGCGCGCCTTCCTGCTCGGCGGGGAAGCGCTCGGCGAGCCACTCGGCGATCAGCAGCCCGAGCACGCGGTCGCCCACGAACTCCAGCCGCTCGTTCGATCCCGCACCCGGTGCGGCCGAGCGGTGGGTCAGCGCCTCGCGCAGCAGCCGCGGCTCGCGGAAGCGGTGGCCGATCAGTTCCGCGATGGCGTCCGGCGCGGTGCTTGCCGTTATGGGGCTGGCGGAGTGCGTCAGGTGATCCCCGTGAACAGCCGGCCCCAGCGGATCTCGAACGGCCATTCCCAGAACTGCCACCAGGGGTCTTCGCTGTCGATCGAGAAGAAGATGAACTCCGCCTTGCCGACCAGGTTCTGCACCGGGATGAAGCCGACCGCGTTCAGCACCCGGCTGTCGAGGCTGTTGTCGCGGTTGTCGCCCATCGCGAACACGTAGCCGGGCGGCACGTGATAGACCTGCGTGTTGTCGAGCGGGCCGTTGTCGGACGCCTTCAGGATGTAGTGCTTGTTGCCGTCGGGGAACGTCTCCTGATAGCGCTTGAGCTGCATCGACGGTCCGTCGCCGGTCGCGACATAGGTGCCGGCCGGCTGGCGCGGGTATCTCGGTGCCGTCCACATAGAGCTGCCCGTCCTGCATCTGCACCGTGTCGCCCGGCAGGCCGACGATGCGCTTGATGTAGTCGATCGAGGGATCGCGCGGCAGCTTGAACACCACCACGTCGCCGTGCTGCGGCAGGCTGCCGAAGATGCGGCCCGAGAACAGCGGCGGCGAGAACGGAAACGAGTAGCGCGAGTAGCCGTAGGCGTATTTGGCGACGAACAGATAGTCGCCCACCAGCAGCGTCGGGATCATCGAACCGGACGGGATGTTGAACGGCTCGTAGAGGAAGGTGCGGATCACGACCGCGATCAGCACCGCATAGACGATGGTCTTGACGTTCTCGGCCAGGCCGCTGGATTTGCGGCCGGCGATCGGGCGTGGGGAGGGCATGAAGGGCGCGCTATCCGGCCGGGGCGGGCGGATCAAGCCGACGCGACCCCTGCCTGTCAAGCAAGCGGCTGCCTCCGTTGCAGGACTGCGGGCTGCTCGAGATAGCCCAAGCCGTGCGGCACCGGCGCCGGCAGTGTCGCGGGCCAGCGCCAGTGCGTATCGTCGAACAGCGCGCGCATCGCCGGGAGCGGGCAATCGAAGGGCGGCCCGCCCTCGTGCCCGGTCTGCATCAGCAGCACGAAGAACTGCCCGCCGGGCCGCAGCCATTCGGCCAGCCGCGCCGCATAGGCCGGCCAGATTGCCGGCGGCAGGGCGCAGAGGCAGGTCTGGTCATAGATCGCATCGAACGGCGCGCCGGCCTGCCATTCCAGCAAATCCGCCGCGATCGCCCGGCCGCGCGCGCCGAGCCGCGCCCGCTGCACCGCGACCGCGCTCGCCGCGACATCGACCACGGTGACATCGAACCCCGCTGCCGCCAGCGCCGCCGGCTCCAGGCTGCGGCCGGCGCCGGGGAACAGGATGCGGCAGGGCGCCAACGTGCCGTCGGCGCGCCACGCGACGAAGGCCGCATTGAGTGCCGCACTCTCCCACGGCGTCGTGCCGTCGCGGTAGCGCCGCTCCCAGTCGAACACCTGCGTGGGCGTGGGATCGTTCATCGCCCCTCGTTCATCGCGCTGGTACCGCCGAGATCAGCACCTGCGCGAAGGCATACGGATATTCGTCGGTCATCGTGAGCGCGATTTCGGCGCGCATCCCCGGCGGCGTGATCGCGGCGAGCCGCCGCGCCGCGCCGCCGGTCAGGCGGAGCGTCGGCTGGCCGCTCGGCAAGTTGGCAACGCCGAGGTCGGAGTGGAACACGCCGCCGCGGAAGCCGGTGCCGAGCGCCTTGGCCGCCGCCTCCTTGGCGGCGAAGCGCTTGGCGAAGGTGGGCGCGCGCAATGCCTCGGTGCGGCGCGTCGCCCGGGCGCGCTCGGTCTCGGTGAACACGCGGGCGAGGAAGCGGTCGCCGAACCGCCCGATCGCGCGCTCGATGCGGCGGATGTCGCAGAGGTCGGAGCCGAGGCCGAGGATCATGCGGACAATGTCCGAGCGATGCGGCGGCACCCCTCCCCCCACCCCCTCCCGCAAGGGGAGGGGGCTTCGGTGCTCGACTCCCCCTCCCCTTGTGGGAGGGGGCCGGGGGGAGGGGGCGAGCCCCTCACGCCCGCGCCCGATCGACCTGGGTGATGCCCGCTGCCGCGCGCAGCCCGGCGATCACGGTCGCGAGGTGGCCGAGGTCGCGCACCTCCACATCCACCAGCCCCTCGAAGAAATCCTGCTGGCGGTTGACCACGCGCAGGTTCGAGACCACGCCTTCGTGCTTGGCGATCGCGTTGGTCAGGCTCGCGAGCGCCCCCGGTCCGTTCTCGGCGATCACCGAGATGCGCGCCGTGTGGGTGGGGCCGGCCTTGTCGCGGGCGATGGCGCCGGGGTCCCAATCGACGTCGATGAACCGCTCGGGGGTCGCGGCAAAGCTCGCCAGCGTCGGACAGTCGCGGGTATGGATCGTGACCCCCTTGCCGGTGGTGACGATGCCGACGATCCGCTCCCCCGGCAGCGGGTGGCAGCAGCCGGCGTAGCTCACCGCCATGTTGGCGACCAGCCCCGTCACCGCCATGCCGGCGCCGCGCGCGGCCCGCCCGGCCGGACGCGGCGGCAGGGCCGGCACCATGCGCGGCGCGCGCGACGATTGGCGCAGCTCGGGGTAGGCCGCGTGGACCACGTCCTTCGGCCCGAGATTGCCGTTGCCGACGGCGACGTAGAGATCGGTCAGGCTCGCCATCTTGAGCGGCTTCAGCGCCGGCTCCAGCACCCGCTCCTGTCCGTCGAGGCCCTCCTGGCGGAACGCCTTGGCCAGCGCCGCGCGGCCCTGGTCGATATGCGTCTGGCGCTGCTGCTGGGCGACGTGGCGGCGGATGCGCGCGCGCGCCTTGCCGGTGACGACGAAGCGTTCCCACGACGGCGAGGGCGTGCCGCCGCGCGCGGTCATGATCTCGACCTGATCGCCGTTCTGCAATTCGTAGCGCAGCGGCATCAGCCGGCCGTTGATCTTGGCACCGACGCAGGCATCGCCCACCTGGCTGTGCACCGCATAGGCGAAATCGACCGGGGTCGCGCCGCGCGGGAGCTGGATGAGCTGGCCCTTCGGCGTGAAGCAGAACACCTGGTCCTGGTAGAGTTCGAGCCGGGTGTTCTCGATGAATTCGTCGGGGGCGGAGTTCTCCAGGATCTCCAGCAGGTCCTGCACCCAGCGGAAGCGGTGCAGTTCCTCGGCGCTCGCGTCAGCCTGCTTGTAGAGCCAGTGCGCGGCGACCCCGTTCTCGGCGATCGCGTGCATGTCGGGGGTGCGGATCTGCACCTCGATCTTCTGGTTGCGCGGCTCGCGCAGCGTCACCCCGGTGTGCAGGCTGCGGTAGCCGTTCGCCTTGGGGGTGGAGATGTAATCCTTGAAGCGTCCGGCGATCACCGGATAGGCGGCGTGGATCGCGCCCAGCGCCGCGTAGCAGGCGTCGCGGGTCGGCACCAGGATGCGGAACGCCATGATGTCCGACAATTGCTCGAACGCCACGTTGCGCTGCTGCATCTTCTCCCAAATCGAGTACGGCGATTTCTCGCGCCCGGTGACTTCGACGCCCTCGATTCCCGCTTCGCGGCAGATGCGCACGAGTTCCCGGCGCACCTGCTCGATCACGTCGGCGCCCTGGCCGCGCAGGAAGTTCAGCCGGCTGATGATGGTGTCGTAGGCTTCCGGGTCGAGCTGCGCGAAGGCCAGCGTCTGCAACTCGCTCTTCATCGCCTCCATGCCGATGCGCTCGGCGAGCGGGGCGTAGATTTCCATCGTCTCGCGCGCGATCCGCTGCCGCCGCTCCGGCTCGCGCACGAAATGCAGCGTGCGCATGTTGTGCAGCCGGTCGGCGAGCTTGACCAGCAGCACGCGGATGTCGCGGCTCATGGCCAGTACCAGCTTGCGGAAGTTCTCCGCCTGCTTGGTGCGGTCCGATTGCAGTTCGAGCCGGGTCAGCTTGGTCACGCCGTCGATCAGGCTCGCGATCTGGCGCCCGAACCGGCGCTCGATCTCGGGCAGGCGCAGCGGCGTGTCCTCGACCGCGTCGTGCAACAGCGCGGTCGCGATGCTGGCGGTATCGAGCCGGTAGCCGGCGAGGATGTCGGCGACCGCGAGCGGGTGGGTGATGTAGGGATCGCCGTTGTCGCGCTTCTGGGTGCCGTGCGCGTCGCGCGCGAGCGCGTAGGCGGCGTCGATCAGGCCGGTATCGGCCTTCGGATCGTAGGCGAGAACCTTGCGGTCGAGCTCGGCGGGGGTCGCGGGGCCGGCGAGCGCGCCCTGGGTGCCGTCTGGGCGCGCGCGGTGGGCCGGGGAAGGGCGGGAAGGCGCCGTTCACAGACGCTCCGTCATCGCGGTCAGGTGTGCGGGCGGCCGCCGAGCTCCGCCTCGATCGCCGCCTCGATGTCGTCGGGCGAGAGCTCCTCGACCGGCAGCCCCGCCGCCTCCTCCTCGGCCGCGACGTCCTGCAGGCCGAAGATGTTCTGGTCGGTCGGGATCAGGTCGAGCACCTCCTCGTCGGTGGGCTCGGGCTCCGGCGCGCGGGCGAGCGACTTGATGAGATCCTGGTTGAGCTTGTCGAGCGAGACCGTCTCCTCGGCGATCTCGCGCAGCGCCACGACCGGGTTCTTGTCGTCGTCGCGCTCGATGGTCAGCTCCTCGCCGCGCGCGAGGTTGCGCGCCCGCTGGGCCGCGAGCAGGACCAGCTCGAAGCGGTTCGGGATCTTCTGGACGCAATCCTCGACGGTGACGCGCGCCATGCGGCGGACTCCTGCGGCAGTTTCTCGCGGGCGAGCGATTTATCTAGGTGGCGCGGGGGCCGTTCGCAAGCGCGGCACAAACGACCCGGCCGCGTCACAACCCTCCCGCGAACCGGATCCCTCCTGCGGTCCGGCCGTCTCGATCCTTGAGCCGCGCCGCCAGCGCCGTGGCGGTCAGACCCAGGCGCGGATGCACCCAATCGGGGGCCACCTCGGCCAGCGGCACCATCACGAACGCCCGCCGGTGCGCGCGCGGGTGCGGCAGCACCGGGTCCGGCGCGTCGCGGATCAGGGCGCCGATCGCGATCAGGTCGAGATCGAGCGTGCGCGCGGCATTCGCCTCGCCACGCTCGCGGCCGAACGCCGCCTCGATGCCGTGCAGGGCCGCGAGCAGCGCCGCCGGCTCGGCCGCCCCCTCCAGCCGGGCGACGCCGTTGACGTAGTTCGGCTGGCCGGAGGGCGGCACCGGCGCGGTCTCGAACCAGCGCGACACGCCGGCCAGCCGCAGCCCGGGCAGTGCCGCGAGCCGGGCCGCGGCGCGGCGGCAGGTCTCGAGCGGCGGCGCGCCGTCGGGGGCGGGCAGGTTGGCGCCGATCGCGACCAGGATGGGTGCGACCAGGATGGGCGCCATCGGCTCAGCGGGTCACGGCTCAGCGGGGATTGACGCCGCGCGGGCGGTGCCTCTCTTTACGGCCTCGCGGCGGCCCTTCCGAGCCGCCGGATTACAGCCAAAGAAGGGATCGACGACCATGCATTTCCTGCCCAATGAGCGCACCGCGCTGTTCATCGACGGCGCCAACCTCTACTCCGCCTCCCGCAACCTCGGCTTCGACGTGGACTACCGCAACCTGCTGGAGTTCTTCCGCCGCAAGGTCCACGTGGTGCGGGCCTACTACTACTCCGCGGTGCTGGAGACCGAGGAGTATTCGCCGCTGAAGCCGCTGACCGACTGGCTCGCCTATAACGGCTACACGCTCGTGACCAAGCCCGCGCGCGAGTTCACCGACGCGACCGGGCGGCGCCGCGTCAAGGGCAACATGGATATCGAGCTTGCGATCGACATGCTCGAACTGGCGCCGAAGCTCGACCACGCGGTGCTGTTCTCCGGCGATTCCGACTTCCGCCGGCTGGTGGAGGCGGTGCAGCGGCGCGGGGTGCGGGTCTCGGTGGTTTCCTCGATCAAGACCTCGCCGCCGATGGTTGCCGACGAGCTGCGCCGGCAGGCCGACCAGTTCCTCGAACTGGCCGAGATCGGTCCCGAGTTCACCCGCCGGCAGATGGAGCCGCGCACCCGTTCGATGCCACCGCGCAGCACTCCCGCCGAACCCTTCGCCACCGCCGGAACCCCCGAGCTGACCTGATCGCCACGGCCCGACCAAGCGACCTCTCGCCCCCTCCCCCCAACCCCCTCCCGCAAGGGGAGGGGGAGAGGCGCGCACGAAGCTTGGGGGAGGGGTATCACGAACCGGAGCGCGACTGCCCGCTCTGCCCGCGGCTGGCGGCGTACCGCGCTGCCAACCGCGCCGCCAATCCGGGGTGGCACAACGCGCCGGTGCCGGGGTTCGGGCCGCGCGAGGCGGCGCTGCTGATCGTCGGCCTCGCCCCGGGCCTGCGCGGCGCCAACCGCACCGGCCGGCCGTTCACCGGCGATCACGCCGGGCTGCTGCTGTACGGCACGCTGCTCGGCGCCGGGCTGGCGGCGGGGACCTACGCCGCCGATCCGGCCGACGGCCTGGTGCTGCACGGCTGCCGCATCGTCAACGCCGTCCGCTGCGCCCCGCCCGCGAACCTGCCGCAGCCGGAGGAGGCGCGAACCTGCAATCGCTTCCTCGCCGCCGAGATCGCGGCGATGCCGCGGCTGCGTGCGATCCTGGCGCTCGGCGTGCTGGCTCATAATGCGGTGCTGCGCGCGCGCGGGCTGCGGCTGGCAGCGGCGCCATTCCGCCACGGCGCCATCCACGCGCTGCCGGAGGGGCTGCTGCTCGCCGACAGCTATCACGTGTCGCGCTACAACACGAACACCGGGCGGCTGACCGCGGCCATGTTCGAGGCCGTGGTGGCGGAGGTGCTGCGCCGCATCGTTGACGGCGGGGATGAACCGTCGCAACGAGCCAGCGGGTCAGGAGCCGGGCCGGTCAGGAGATGAGTGGATGAGTCTTTCAGGGTCGCGCGACTTTCACCTGCCCGGGCGCAGTCCGGCCTTCGCCGCCGAGGCGATGGCCGCGACCGCGGTTCCGGCGGCGACGCTGGCAGCACTCGACGCGCTGCGCGCCGGCGGCAACGCGGCGGACGCGGCGGTTGCGGCGGCGGCGGCGCTGGCGGTGATCGAGCCGCAATCCACCGGAATCGGCGGCGACTGCTTCGTGCTCTACGCGCCGGCAGGCACCGAGACGGTGGTGGCGCTGAACGGCAGCGGCCGTGCCCCCGCGGCGGCCACGCCCGCGGCGCTGGCCGCGGCCGGCGTGACCGCGCTGGAGGAGACCTCGCCGCACAGCGTCACCATCCCCGGCGCGGTCGGGGCGTGGGAGATGCTGCTGGCGGCGCACGGGAAGCGGGGCCTGGACGACGCCTTGCAGCCGGCGATCCGCTTCGCCGAGCGGGGCTTTCCGGTGCATCAGCGGGTCGCGCAGGACTGGGCGGGTCTGACCGACAGGCTGCGCCGCGGCGGCGCCGAGACGTTCCTGCCCGGCGGCACCGCACCCCGCGCTGGCGACCGCTTCGCGCAACCCGCGCTGGCCGAGACGCTGCGCACCATCGCCCGCCACGGCGCGCGCGGCTTCTACGAGGGCGCGGTCGCGGCCGACATGGTGGCAACACTGCGCGCCCGCGGCGGCCTGCACACCGAGGCCGATTTCGCCGCCGGCCGCACCGCGTCGGTTTTCGTCGAGCCGCTGCGCGCGCGCTGGCGTGGCGTGGATGTGTGGCAGTGCCCGCCCAACGGCCAGGGCCTGCTGGTGCTGATGCTGCTCGGCATCCTGGGCGGCATGGAGAGCGCGCCGGACGGGCCGCTCGGGCCGATCCGCTTCCATCGCCACCTGGAGGCGGCGCGGCTGGTCTACCGCGACCGCGACGCCTTCCTCGCCGATCCGGCGCAGGCCGATGTGCCGGTCGCGCGCCTGCTCGATCCGGCCTATCTCGACGGGCTGCGCCGGCTGATCCGCGACGACGCGGCAATGCCGGCGATGCCCGAGCCGGGCGAGGCGTTCCTGCCCCGCCATCGCGACACGACCTATCTCTGCGTCGTCGATCGTGACGGCAATGCGTGCAGCTTCATCAATTCGCTGTTCCAGGGTTTTGGCAGCGGCATCCTGGCGCCGCGCTCGGGCGTGATGCTGCACAACCGCGGCTTCGGCTTCCGGCTGCAGCCCGGGCATCCGAACTGCATCGCGCCGAACAAGCGGCCGATGCACACGATCATTCCCGGCATGGTGACGGAGCGCGGGCGCGCGGTGATGCCCTTCGGCGTCATGGGCGGGCACTTCCAGCCGATGGGCCAGACCTTGTTCCTGACCAACCTGCTGGAATACGGGCTCGGCATCCAGACCTCGATTGACTGGCCGCGCGCCTTCGCCACCGGCGGACGCACCGAACTCGAACGCGGCATTCCCGAGGCGGTCGCGCGCGCATTGGCCAAGCTCGGCCACGCGGTCGAGACCGTGGAAAAACCGCACGGCGGCGGCCAGGCGATCTGGATCGACCACGCGCGCGGCGTGCTGATCGGCGGCTCCGATCCGCGCAAGGACGGCGTGGCGATGGGGTACCGAGAGATGAGCGAACCGTGCGACCTGAGTGCGGTCGAGGCGCGGACGCGGATCGGCGCCCGGCAGCTCTCGCCGGTCGAGCTGGTCGAGAGCTGCATCGCCCGGATCGAGGCGGTGGATCATGCCGTCAACGCCTTCGTCGTGCGCGATTTCGCCCGTGCGCGCGAGGCGGCGCGGCGCGCCGAGGCGGCGGTGATGGCGGGCGAGGTGCTGCCGCCGCTGCACGGGCTGCCGTTCGGCGTGAAGGATCTGGAGGAGACGGCCGGCCTGCGCACCACCTATGGCAGCCTGCTGTTCCGCGATTTCGTGCCGGAGGCGGACCTCCGCTCGATCGCCGCGATCCGGGCGGCCGGCGGGATCGTGCTTGGCAAGACCAACACGCCGGAATGGGGGGCGGGGGCGAACACGCGCAACGCCGTCTATGGGGCGACCGGCAACCCGTTCGACCCGGAGAAGTCCGCGGCCGGCTCCTCGGGCGGCTCGGCGGCGGCGCTGGCCTGCGGGATGGTGCCGATCGCGACCGGCTCGGATACCGGCGGCAGCCTGCGCAATCCGGCCGCGTTCTGCGGCATCGTCGGCTTCCGTCCCTCCCCCGGCCTGGTGCCCAATCCCAAGCGCGGGCTCGGCTGGTCGAACCTGCCGGTGCTCGGGCCGATGGCGCGCACCGTGCCCGACGCCGCACTGCTGCTCTCGGCAATGGTGTCGGACGATTCTCGCGATGCACTGGCCACCACCATTCACGGCAAGGTCGTGCGACGCGCCGAGGATTTTGCCCGGCCGGCGCCGTGCGACCTGTCGCAGTTGCGTGTCGCGCTGACACCCGATTTCGGCTTCGCGCCGACCGAGCGGCACATCGCCGAGGTGTTCGCCGACGCGACCGGCCGGTTCCGGCACGTCTTCGCCCGCGCCGACGACGCCAGCCCCGACTGCACCGGCGCCGACGAGGCGTTCGAGGTGCTGCGCGCGCTCGGCTTCCTGCACGCCCACGCCGACAAGGTGGGCCGCCATCCGGATCAGGTCGGCCCGAACGTGCGCGCCAATGTCGAGGAGGGCATGCGCTATTCCGCCGCGGACGTCGCCCGCGCGATGGCGTTGCAGACCGCCCTTTATCAGCGCTGGCAGGTGTTCTTCGGCCAGTACCGACGTCATCCTTTCGCCGGCGATCACGCTCAGCCCGCGGCCCTGGCGCGAGCTGTATCCCGCCACGATCGACGGTCGGCCGACGCGGACGTATTTCCACTGGCTGGCGCTCGCCTATGCCGTGACCCTGCCCGGCCACCCGGCGCTGTGCCTGCCGGTGGGCCGCGACCGCGGCGGGATGCCGTTCGGATTGCAGATCGTGGGACCGCGCGGCGGCGATGCGCTGGTGCTGTCGGCCGCCGCGGCGCTGGAGCGGCTGCTGACGGACGATCCGCGCACCGCGCGGCCGTTGCCGGACCTGGACAAGCTACGGGCGGCCCGGCCGATCGCGGACATGCCGGGCTTTCTCGGCTTCGGCTGATCGTTGCGACGGTTCATCCCCACCGTCATGGTCGGCGAAGGCCGACCATCCACGACTTTACCGTACGCCACGACAGAAAGACGTGGATGGTCGGCCTTCGCCGACCATGACGAGGAGGCCAACGCTTTCGGCGCGGCTCCGGAGAGAGTGGGTGGGCGATGAAGCGGTGGTGCTGCTGGAGGGGATTGAACTCTCGACCTCTCCCTTCATCCCACCACGGCTTTCGCCGCCCGCCGCGCCGTTCGCGCCGGTTCGTGGGCTGGACCATCCCTTCGCCCCGCGCCGGCATCCTGCCGGCCGTCGGGCGCCGCCCGTCTGGCCTCTACGCCTTCCCGCAGCGCGCGGGCTTGGCTCGGGATCGCCATCGTCTCGTGCGACGGAAGGGTTCCCCGACTTTGGGCGGTGTTCAGCCCCGCGTTCCCGCGAGGCGAGGCAAATCTACCAAGGGAGTGCTCTACCACTGAGCTACAGCAGCACACCGACCGGCCCTATAGCGCCGCACCGTCGGGGCGGCAAGCGCTTGACAGCTTCCGCCGCCCTCCGTATCCGGCGCCCTCGAAGGAACCTCCGCCATGAAGATCCGCAACAGCCTGCGCGCCGCCAAGACGCGCGACAAGAATTGCCGCGTGGTGCGCCGGCACGGGCGCGTCTATGTCATCAACAAGAAGAACCCGCGGATGAAGGCCCGCCAGGGCTGATCCGCCGACCCACCCTCGGCGCTTGCGCCCGCGCGCCGCGCCGACCATGTTCTGCTGATGGTCCGACAGCCTGCGCCGAAGCCCGACGTGCTCGCCCGTCGCGAGGCGATCGTGGCCGGGCTGCGTGCGCTGCTGCCCGCGTCCGGCGTGATCGCCGAGCCGCTGCTGGTCAAGCCGTACGAAACCGACGGCCTCTCCGCCTATTGCCAGCCGCCGCTCGCCGTCGCCCTGCCCGAGACCACCGAGCAGGTCGCCGCGGTGCTGCGCCTCTGCCACGCGAACGGCGTGCGCGTGATCCCGCGCGGCGCCGGCACCAGCCTCTCCGGCGGCGCGCTGCCGATGGCGGACGCCGTGGTGGTCGGCATGATGCGGATGCACCGCATCTTGGCGATCGACTACACCGACCGCTGTGCCACCGTGCAGGCGGGCGTGACCAACATCGCGATCACGCAGGCGGTGGCCGAGCGCGGCTTCTTCTACGCGCCCGACCCGTCGAGCCAGCTCGCCTGCATGATCGGCGGCAATGTCGGCATGAACTCGGGCGGCGCGCACTGCCTGAAATACGGCGTCACCACCAACAATTTGCTCGGGCTGCGCGTGGTCACGATCGAGGGCGAGATCATCGACATCGGCGGCGCGCATCTCGATGCCGCCGGCTACGACTGGCTCGGGCTGCTCACCGGCAGCGAAGGCCAGCTCGGCATCGTCACCGAAGTGACGGTGCGCATCCTGCGCGCCCCCGAGGGAGCCCGCGCCATGCTCGCCGCCTTCCGCGCCAACGAGGTCGCCGGCCAGTGCGTCGATGCGATCATCGGCGCCGGCATCATCCCGGTCGCCCTCGAGTTCATGGACCGCCCGGCGATCCACGCCTGCGAAGCCTTCGCCCATGCCGGCTATCCGCTCGACGCCGAGGCGATGCTGATCATCGAGGTCGAAGGCAGCCGCGAGGAGCAGGACGCGCTGCTGGGGCGCATCCGCGACATCTGCAACCGCTTCGACCCGATCAGCCTGCGCGTCTCGCAATCTGCCGAGGAGAGCCTCGCGATCTGGAAGGGCCGCAAGGGCGCGTTCGGCGCCGTCGGACGGATCAGTCCCGACTATCTCTGCATGGACGGCGTGATCCCGACCTCGCGACTGCCCGACGTGCTGCGCCAGATCGGAAACATGAGCGACGCGTGCGGCCTCAAGGTCGCCAACATCTTCCACGCCGGCGACGGCAACCTGCATCCGCTCATCATGTTCGACGCCAACGATCCCGACAGCATGAGCCGCGCGGAGAAATTCGGCGCCGACATCCTGCGCCTCTGCGTCGAGGCCGGCGGGTGTCTCACCGGCGAGCACGGCGTCGGCGTCGAGAAGCGCGAGCTGATGGGGGTGCAGTTCACCGAGGCCGAGCTTGAGCAGCAGCGGCGCATCAAGTCGGCCTTCGATCCGGGCTGGCTGCTCAACCCGAGCAAGGTGTTCCCGCTCGCCGCATGAGCGCCATGATGGCCCCCGCCGACGAGGCGGGCATCGCGCACGCGGTCGCCGGGGCGCACCAAGCGGGCGAGCCGCTGCTGGTGTGCGGCAACGCCACCAAATCCGCGATGCTGCGCCCGGTGCAGGCGGCGCGCAGCCTCTCCACCGGCAACCTCCGCGGCATCCCGCTCTATGCGCCGAAGGAGCTGGTGTTTTCCGCCCGCGCCGGCACCCCGGTTGCCGAAATCGAGTCAGCGCTGGGCGAAGCCGGCCAGCACCTGATTGCCGAGCCGCCCGACCTCGCAGCCCTCCTCGACGGGGATGCGCGCGCCCCGCAGACCTTGGGCGGCGTGGTGGCGAGCAACCTGTCCGGCCCGCGCCGCGTCGCCTGGGGGGCGATGCGCGATCACGTGATCGGCGTGCGCTTCGTCAACGGCACCGGCGAGGTGCTGCGCTCGGGCGGGCGGGTGCTGAAGAACGTCACCGGGCTGGATCTCTGCAAGCTGCTCGCCGGCAGCCACGGCACGCTCGGCGTGCTCACCGAGATCACGCTGAAGGTGCTGCCCGCCCCCGAGCAATGTGGCACCCTCGCCCTGCCGGGGCTCGGGGCCGAGGCCGGGGTGGCGGCGCTCGCGGCGGCCCTCGGCTCGCCGTTCTCGGTCTCGGCCGCCGCCTACCTGCCCGCTCCGGCGGCGGCACGGGTGCCGGAACTCGCCTGGCTGGGCGGCCCGGTGGCGCTCGCCCGCATCGAGGATTTTTCCGCGTCCGTCGCCTATCGGACCGCAAGGCTGCGCGAAGCGCTGGCGGAGTTCGCCCAAGCGGAACTGCTCGACGACGCGGCGAGCCGGGCGGTCTGGCGCGCGGTGCGCGACGCGCGGGCGCTGCCGGCGGCGCCGGACGATGCGCTCTGGCGCGTCTCGGTGCGCCCGTCGCGCGGGCCGGCGGTGCTAAGCGAGGCCGCCCACGCCGGCGCCGGCGGCTTCCTCGACTGGGGCGGCGGGCTGGTATGGCTCGCCGGCCCCGCCACCGCAGCGGCCCACGCGGCGATCTCGGCCGCGGCGCGTGCGGCCGGCGGCACCTGGATGCTGCTGCGCGCCCCCGCGGCGCTGCGCGCGACGCTCGACGTGGTGCCGCCGGAGCCGCCGCCGCTCGCCGCCATCACCCGCCGGGTCAAGGCGGCGTTCGACCCCAAGGGCATCCTGAACCCCGGCCGCATCCGCGCCGGATTGTGAACGGGCTTCCGATGCATCTCCTGATCCTGGCCAGCTTCATCATCACCGCTCTTGTGGCGCTGCCGCTCGCCTACGCGCGCTCGATGTTCGAATGGGAGATCCAGAAGGGCATCGCGGTGCCGCTGGTTCCCTTGCGCTTCTACGTCACCGCCGCGGTGCCCTGCATCTCGGTGCTGCTGCTGATCGCCTACCAGATGCTCAGCGCTTTTTTTGAGCACACGGCTTGGCTGCGGACGGTATTCGGCTGGCTCGCGATCGCAATGCCGCTGGTGCTGCTGGCGCTGTACCTGTGGCGGCCGCGCACGCAGCGGTTCCGGCTGCGCGGCCGCTGAGCGATGCAGACCCGGTTCACCGCCGAGCAGTTGCGCGATCCCGAGATCGCCGCCTCCAACGACGTGCTGCGCACCTGCGTGCATTGCGGCCTCTGCACCGCCACCTGCCCGACCTTCGTGCTGCTCGGCGACGAATTGGACAGCCCGCGCGGCCGCATCTACCTGATGAAGGACATGTTCGAGAACGGCCGGCCCGCCACCGCGGAGGTGGTGACGCATATCGACCGCTGCCTCTCGTGCCTCGCCTGCATGACGACCTGCCCCTCGGGCGTGCATTACATGCACCTCGTCGATCACGGGCGCACGCATATCGAGCGCACCTATCGCCGTCCCTGGCAGGACCGCGCGCTGCGGGCGCTGCTTGCCTTCGTGCTGCCGCACCCGGCGCGGTTTCGCCTGGCGCTCCTCGGGGCCAGGCTGGTGCGCCCGTTCCGCGACCTGCTGCCGGAGACAAGCGAGTTCGGCCGGCGGCTGCGCGCCATGCTTGCCCTCGCCCCGGCCGGGTCCGCGCCGCGCGGCGCGCTGCGTCCGGGCATCCATCGCGCGCAAGGGACGCGGCGGGCGCGCGTCGCCCTGCTCGCCGGCTGCGCGCAACAGGCGTTGGCACCGGAGATCAACGCGGCGACGATCCGGCTGCTGACGCGGCTCGGCGTAGAGGTCGTCATCCCCGAGGGCGTCGGCTGCTGCGGCGCGCTGACCCACCATATGGGTCGCCATGAGCAGGCGACCGCGAGTGCCCGCGCCGCGATCCTCGGCTTCTCGCGCGAGATCGCGGGCGAGGGGCTGGACGCGATCATCGCCAACACGTCGGGCTGCGGCACGATGCTGAAGGATTACGGGTTCTTGTTTCGCACCGCGGCGGGCGATCTGCGCGCCTGCGCCGATCAGGTGGCGGCGCTGTCGTGCGACATCAGCGAGTTCCTCGCCCGCATCGGCTATGCGCCCAGCCGGCCGCCGCCGGGTCTGCGCGTCGCCTACCATTCCGCGTGCAGCCTGCAGCACGGCCAGCGCGTGACCGACGCGCCGAAGGCCCTGCTGCGCACGGCCGGGTTCGACGTGGTGGAGCCGGCCGAAGCGCATCTCTGCTGCGGCTCGGCCGGCACCTACAACATCATGCAGCCGGAGATCGCCGAGCGCCTGCGCGCGCGCAAGCTCGACCATCTGCGCGCGACCCGGCCGGATGTGATCGCCGCCGGCAATATCGGCTGCATCACCCAGCTCGGCGGCGGCGGCGTGCCGGTGGTGCACACGGTGGCGCTGCTCGACTGGATGGCGGGCGGCCCGGCGCCGCTGGCGGCACTCCAGGCCGGATGAAAACGTTCAGGCCGGACGCACGAGAGAAGGAGAGTGCCGTGTCGGACAACCCGCTGGACGAGAACGATCCCGCGCGCCAGCAGCGTATCCGCGAGCGGGCCTATCATTTGTGGGAGGCGGATGGCCGGCCCGAGGGACGCGACCTCGAGTACTGGGAGCGCGCGCGGGAGCTGGTGGGCATGGAGGACAGCGCCGGCGCCGGGCTGCTGCCCAACCCGATGACGCATCCCGAGCCGGCGGCCGAGGAGGCGGAAATCCAGGACAATCTCGGCGAGTTCCCCGACCGCTCCGCCGACCAGGGCGAGTGGCGCCAGACCCCGGTTGCCCGGCGCGGCACCCGGCACCATGCCGAGGACGAGGAGGAGAAGCAGCCGACGCGGGGTGATGCGCCGTGACCGAAAGCGCGACGACCCTTTCGGTCGTGATACCCCTCCCCCAACCCCCTCCCGCAAGGGGAGGGGGCTATTCGCGTCCGCTGCTCCCCCTCCCCTTGCGGGAGGGGGCCGGGGGGAGGGGGCGAGAGGTCGATCTTTAAAGCCGCCGGTATTACTTCCTCACCGGCGCCGCCCGCCCGGGATGCGCTGATCCCGCCTCGGACCGGCTCTGCGCCACCAGCGAGGCGCATTCGTGCGTGGGGCCGGTGCCGAGCTGGATCGTCGGCAGCAGCGCCAGCGGCGCCGCCAGGAACCCCAGCGCGGCCGCGATCCCGCCGCGTGCGGCGAGTTCCTTCACCCCCACCGAGATGCCCGGATGCTTCAGCGTGCCGCCGATCAGGACCGGCGCCGGCAATGAGCCGATGGTGAAGTGCTTCGGCCGGGTGCGCAGGCGAAACTGGATCGCCTCGTCCTTGAGGTTGACGCCGCCGGTGACGTGGATCACCGCCTCGCCGGTATCGACCAGCAGCGTGCGCGTCTGCAACGCGCCGTTGGTCAGCGCGAAATCGGCGACGAAGCAGCGCAGCTCGGTCTGCCGCGGCATCCCCAACGCCGAAAGCAGGGCGTTGCCGAATTCGAGCCCGGACAGATCGACCAGCAGCGCGCTCAGATTGCCGCCCACGAGATAAAGGCTGACGCCGCCGGTGCCGTTGCCAAGGAAGGTCGCCATCGAGCTTCCGGTGGTGTTGAGCGTGGCGCGGCCGTTCACCAGCCCCGCCCCCTTCACCCCCGCCGAACCCAGCACGCGTGCGAGGTCAACCTGATCGAAGCTGACATCGGCGGTCGCATGAACCTGCCTGCGCGCTCTGCGGCACCAGCACGATCGTGCCCGCCATCTGCCCGCGCCCGATGCCGAAACGCACCGGATGCAGGTCGATGCGGCCGCCCACGTCGTCCATCACCACGGAAAGGCGGTCGAACGGGATCGCGCGCCCCTTGATGTGGCTGGCGGCGTATTTGAGGTGGATGTCGGCCGCGTTCAGCTTCGGGATCTTGATCGGCGTGGTCGGCAGCAGGCGGGGGTTCGCGCGGGCCCGCGCCAGGGCCGTGCGCTGCTGGGCGGTCAGGTTCGCCTCGCCCGGCTTGCCGGGGTTGGTGCCGATGAAGCCGCCGAGATCGGCAAGGTCCACCTGTCGCGAGCGCAAATCCATCGTCACGTCGGGCCGGACGTCGCCCGGCGCCTCGGCGATGCTGCCCTCGACGTCGGTGGTGCCGACGATGCCGGCGAAATTGTCGAGGCGGATGCGGTGATTGGCGTAATTGAGCTGGCCGGTGATGCGGTAGGCGGGCGTCTCGGGGATGGGGATGCCGGTCAGCGGGTAAAGCAGCGCCATGTTCGGCCCGGCCAGTTCCAGCTTGACATCGACACCGGCGAAGGCGAGCGGGTTCTGCACCGTTCCGACCAGCCTGACGTTGGTGGGTCCGTTCGCCAGCCGGAGCGCGATCGGATAGGGCTGGTTCTTGCGGCGGAGCGACAGCAGCGCGCCGCCGATCAGCCGGCCGGTTATTGTCTGGCCGGCATAGGTGCCGTTGGCATCGACCACGATCTGCGCGTGTTCCGCGCTTGCGGCCCGGTTGGCGGCGGCGGCCTGCGCCTGTGCGCCCGTCGGCACCACGCCGGTCCCGGGGGCCACGCCCGTGCGGGTGGCGATCGCGAGCCTGAAATCGGCGCGCAGCTTCGGATCGACGAAGTGGATTTCTCCGTTTTCGATCGAGACCTGGCCGATCTGCGCGCTGCTGCTGCCGCCCAGGCTCAGCTTGTAGTTGTCGCGGCCGTCCGGCAGCGTCACCGCGGAGATTTCGGGAGAGGCGAGATCGACGGCCGGGATCACGATGTGGCGGCCGTGGACGTAGTCCATGATGCGCACGGCGACGCCGAGGTGCTGCGCGGTTGCGAGCGGCTTCTGGTCGGCGGGGAAGCCGGGCGGATTGGCGATCGTCACCCCGTCGGCGACGATGTGCGTGACGCGCCCGAGTTGCACGTGCAGGTGCGTGATGGTGACGCGGCGGCCGATGGTGGCGGAGGCGCGGGCATCGACGAAGGGGATGAACCAGTCCCAGTTCCACAGCAGGATCAGCGCCACGATCGCCACGACCGGGATGCCGAGGAAGGCCAGCCATTTGAGCGTGCGCCGCCGTGTCATCGCACGATTACGCGAGCGGGGGGCGGGGGTTGCGGCGGCGCTCAGCCGGTCGCACCAGGCGCCGAAAATATTGACCCTCTCCCCGTCATGGTCGGCGGAGGCCGACCATCCACGTCTTTCTGTCGTGTCACAGCGAAGTCGTGGATGGTCGGCCTCCGCCGACCATGACGACGGGGATGAGATTCAGGTCGTCGTCTGGCCGGTGACCTGGAACACGCGCATCGCCTCGTCGCCGTAGTGGTTGATGACCTTGACCGCGATGCGGCCGGAGGTGGGGGGCGGAAACGGGCGGCTCTTGCTGCGGTAGAGCGTGGCCCAGGCATCCTCGTCCACCTCGGCCTTCAGCGCCGCCTTCAGCTTCTCGAACGGGTCGTGGCCGCCGAGGAAGTAGGCGTGGCGGACGAAGAAGCTGTCGCCGTCGTAATCGGTGTCGATGAACCAGCAGGCGACGTCTTCCTCCACCCGGCCGGAGGCGCGGACCTGGCCGGTGGTGGGATCGAAGATATCGACGCCCAGCAGGCGCACGACGCAGGCGCCGTCGGGCGCGCGGTCGAGTGCCATGTCGGGCTCGCCGAACACGACGAACAGATTACCGCCGCCGGCTTTGTAGGCGTCGGCGGCGTGCAGCTCCTGGCTCATGCGCGCCTTCAGCACCACGAGGCGGCCGAGATTCATCGTGGTCTCGCCCGCCATGCGGGTCGAAGGCGAAGCCGCAGACCACCAGGGCGTCGGCCCAGTCGCGGCATTCCCGCGCCGCCTCGCGCACCAGCTCCTGCCCGACGGTGCCGTATTCGGGGCCGAGCACGATGGCGGCCCGCTTCTGCTGGCCGGCTTCCGCATAGGTCGCCTCGGCGGCGACGTGGCCCTGGCCGGGCCAGGGGCGGATGGTGGCGAAGCTCAGGCGTTCGTTCTTGCGGGTATTCTGCACGCCGGATTTCGCGAGGTTGTCGAGCACGGCGGTGACGAAATCATCGCTGCCGGTATCGGGCTTGGCGCGCAGGCGGCGGCGGGGCGGTGGCGGCTCGCCGTGTTCGGCCGCGAGCGCGTCGAGGATCGCTTCGTCCTCCTCGTCGCTGGGCAGCACGCGATGCGGCGAGAGGCTTTCGACGGTGAACGGGCCGGTGACGCGGACGGTGTTTTTCTTCGGGTAGGGGCGGTCGTGCAGCAATTCCACGTCGGCATTGCGCGCGATCGAGGCGTCCATCGCCGCCTGCCGCTCCCGCCGTGCCTGCCAGAACGCGGCATGGGCTTTTTGCGCAGCGTCGGGGGCGCCGGGCGGGAGGGTGCGGGGGATTTGCCATTCCTCGTGCGCGGTGCCGACCGCGGCGTTGAGGGTGGCGCGGGCGGCGTCGAGAGTCGGCTGCCATTGCTCGTGGATGACGTCGATCTCGGCGTTGTTGGCGATGGATTTCAGCGTGACGTGCGGGACGCGTTCCAGGACAAAACCCTGGCGGATGTCGCTGGCGGACGGACCGGCGGCTACCGGATGGCCGGTGATCTCCGCCTCCTTCGCGGCGCCTTCATCACTGTCGCGCAGAATGTAGGCCGGATGGCGCGCGGCCATCAGGCGGGTGCGGGCGAGCGCGAGCGCCACACGCGACGTGTCGATAGTGATCCAGCGGCGTCCCCACTGTTCGGCAACGAATGCGCTGGTGCCGGAACCGCAGGTGGGATCGAGCACGAGATCGCCAGGATCGGTAGCCATGAGCAGGCAGCGCTCTATGACTTTGGTGCCCGTCTGGACGACGTAGGTTTTCTCGTCCGTGAACGCGCCTGTCTGCGTGTCGAGCCAAATGTCAGTGAGGGCGACATAGGAGAAATCATCAAAATAGCGGATGTAAGTTATCGACCTTTCCGTCGGAGCACCTATCCGCGAGGCCCAGATTAGGCGGCCGATGCCTTCCTGGTTTGACTTCCAGTAGTTTCGGCCAGGAAGGAATATCGTCCCATCGAATTCGACGGGAAACTGCGACTTTTCTGGCCACTCTGCGAAGTAAGGTTGTCGTGCCGATATAGACGTGCGCCAGGGGGCAAGGAAGAATGGCTAAACGCAAATCTGCGGCGGTCGCACGGTCGCCGTTTGGCATCTCAACTCGCGAGTAATGCCGCGCCGATATCATCATCGACGGATCGCCGTGTGAAAATGCGGCGAATTTTCACATGACCTTTGTCTCGCCCGTACCAAAGCAAAACGTCGTATGTCTTGCCGATCGCCTCTCCCCCGAGGCTAGACGTCTTTCTGAATGCTATCTCCGCAATGTAATTCTCTGATCGAAATACCTCGTCCATGACTGCTCGCACGCGGTGTACGTTTTCGTCGCTAATCTGAACGAAAATGCTGCCGCTTTCAGCCAGAAGCTCCCGCGCGATCGCTAGCCGATCTCGCAGGTACGACAGGTACGTGTGAACCCCGTCCTTCCACGTGTCCCGAAACGCCTTGATCTGCTCCGGCTCGCGGCTCAACCCCTCCGCTTTGCCCTCCTTCACGTCCCGCGACCGCGTGCTCGGCTGCCAATTGCTTGCGAAGCGAATGCCGTAGGGCGGGTCGTAATAGATGCACTGCACCTGTCCGCGCAGCGCCTCCTTTTCCACCAGACTGTTCATCACCAGCAGCAAATCGCCGAGGATCATCCGGTTCGACCAGTTCTCGGCGTGCTCGTAGAACTCCAGCTTCGTCTCGGGATCGGTGATCCGGTCGAAGCCGCCGAACAAATCGGCCTGCGGCACCACGCCCTGCCTGGACTGACGCTGGAGGTCGCGGATCAGCGCCTCGGGCAGCACCTTCTCCTGGATGTAGATCGGCACAGTCGGCACGCTCAGCGGCGCCGCATCCTGCGCGTCCTTGCCGCGCCAGACGAGCTGCGGATCGAGGTCGGGGTTGCGCGGATACAGCATCGGCGGCGCCGTGGCCTCGACGTCGGCCATCAGCGAGGAGGTCTCGGCGGTCGGGATGTTGCGCCGTGTCACATCCGCCGGGTGGCGCAGCGTCTCCAGCTCGGCGGCCGGGGCGGTTTGGGCAGTCGTCTTCCTGGGACCGGCTTTCCTGGATGCATCAGTCATCGCACCGTACCTGCCACTGCGAGGAGCAACGCGACGAAGCAGTCCAAGCCCGCCGCACGGTGCCGCGGGCCTGGATCGCCACGCCGGCCAAGCGGCCGGCTCGCGATGACGGGCCTCCATGCCTCTCCCTCGTCATGCTCGGCGAAGGCCGAGCATCCACGTCTTTCTGTCGTGACACAGAGCGAAGTCGTGGATGGTCGGCCTTCGCCGACCATGACGCTGTGACAACGGTAACTACGCAAGGCTGCGGGCATCAGCGGCTCCCGGTCAGGCTTCGGTCAGTGCGAATGCGGCCGGCGGCCGGGGCCGCCCGGCCAGATGGTCGCGGATCGCCTCGGCCACGTCATACGGCCCGTCCAGCCGCAGAAAATCCCACCGTCCGTGGCGGCCGGCGCCGTTCACCGACGGCACCCACAGCCGGCGCATCGTGTCGTGCTTGGCGTCGTCCTGCGCGTCGCGTTCGCCCTTCACCTCCAATACCAGGTGCAGCGGATCGTCGGGGCCGGAGCCGTCATCCAGCACGGCGATGAAGTCGGGCCGATACAGATGGTCTTGGCCCCCGTGCTCGTACGGCACCTCGAAGCCGAGCCGGTCGTTCTTCACGTAGCGAAGCACGTCCGGCATCGCTTCGAGCGCCTGCGCGCACGCCGCCTCCCAGTGCCGTCGCAGACCACGAAATTGATCTGGCAGCGCGCCGGATCGGTGCGCCATAGATTTGTTTTGCTCGTGACGAAGCCCACATGCCGGCTGCTGCCCTCCTCGTTGTAGGGGTCGGTGATCGGGCGCAGCGTGCCCGCGCCTGCCTCGCTCTCGACGCAAGCGCGATAGATGCGCTCCGCCGCGTGGTCGCCCACGGTGCGCCACAGCAGGTAGGCGGGGAACGTGCCGCCCACGCAGGCGACGCATTCCGCCATCCAGCGCCGGGTGATGGCGAGCAGCGATGGGAACAGCCACGGCTTGCGGTTGCCCTCCTTGTCGCGGAACCAGCGGTCCAGCGTGTGCCCGGCGAGGTGAAAGGCGATCGTGGCGTCGCGCTGGGTGCGCAGTTCGTCGAGAGAGAGCTTGATCGTCTCGCCGACAAAGGGTGCGTTGAGCGCATCGGGCGGCGCCATGTCGGGCGTGATCGAAAGGCGGCTCTCGGCCGAGAACCGCGCGCTCAGCCGGCCGGGCGGTGGCACCAGGCGATAGCCGAGCACGCGGGGGAAGCGGACTTCCTGATCCACACGATCGCGCAGCCCCTCGAGCGGGTCATCGGCTTGGGCGGGGTATAATCGCTCGCCGAGTTCGCCGGCACGAACGAGAACGGGATGCCGAGCACGTCGGCATATTCCGGCGCGAACATGGCCGTTGCCCGCAGCGTCGGTGCGGACCGGATCGTAGGAAACGCGGCGCAGCGCGCGGCCGATCACCTGCTCGCAGAGAAGCTGCGTGCCGAACGCGCGCACGCCGAGCACGTGCGTCACGGTGCGCGCGTCCCACCCTTCGGTGAGCATCGAGACCGAGACGACGCAGCGGATTTGCTCGCCGAGCCGGCCGACCTGGCCCACCGTGTTCATCACCTCGCGCAGCAGGTCGGAATCGGTGATCGTCTCGGCCTCCTGATGGCGGCCGCGCGCGCGCAGGTCGCGCTTGAACGCCTCGATCTCGGGCGCCGCGAGCTTGCGGAAGTTTTCCGACAGCGCCTCGCCGCTTTCCAGCTCCTCGCTGTCGATCAGGATGGTGGCCGCGCCGGGTGCCATGCGGCGCTGCCCGGGGCCGTCGTCGCTCACGTTGGAGAACAGTGCGAGCTTGCCGGGCACCAGCACCGTGTGCTCGGTGCCATCGGGTGCACGTCTCGCGGCGCTCGTAGCCGGCGATCCAGTCGAACACCAGCTTCGACGTCGCGGTGTTGTTGCAGACGACGATGAACACCGGCGGCGTGGCGCCGCCCCTCGCCTCCCAGTTGGCGAACACCTTTGCGTAGTGGCCGTAAAGCGACAGTGAGCGCGCCGACAAGCTGGCTCGGCAGCTCCTCCGGGTCGAGCTTCTGCGCCTGCTTGCCGCGGCCCGCTTTCGGCAGCTTCCGTCGCCGTGCTTCTGGATGTAGCATAGACGTGCCGATAGATCGGCTCCTCGGCGCCCGGAAGGTCCTGCACCGGCACGCGCGGCACCTTCACGATGCCGCACTCGATGGCGTCGATCAGCGAGAAATCCGAGACCACCCAGGGAAACAGCGTCCCTTCATCGTAGCCGGAGCCGCGCAGGAAAAACGGCGTGGCCGAGAGATCGTAGACCTGCACCGGACGCTTGCCGATGCGCTGCAACGCCTCGATGCCGCTGATCCAGAGCCGGGCGGCGGCGCTGTTCTTCTTCGCCTCCGCCCGTCCTCGGCATCGAGCTTGTCGGGGTCGCGCACTGCTTTCGCGATAGCAATGGTGTGCCTCATCGTTCAGCACCACGATGCGCCAGCGGCCGAGCAGGTGCCGCAGACGCGCCGGATCATCTGCCCCTCGGTCTCCAGCGTCTCGATCGGCCCGTCGCGCCCGCCCAGGATCGCCTTGGCGAGCTTCGGCGCATCGAGCGTCTCGCGGTGCTGGAAGGCGTGAAAATTGGTGATGACGATGCGCGCGCCGTTGAGGTCGTCGCGCATGTCGCGCGGCACGATGTCGTGCAGGTCGTAGGTGTTGGTCGGATCGGCCGGCAGCAGCACGCGCAGCCGGTCACGCACGGTGATGCCGGGCGCGATCGAGCAGGAACGCGTCGGCGAACCGCGTCGCGCCGCGGCTGCGGGCGGCGTTCAGCGCCTGCCACGCGATCAGCATCGCCATCACGGTGGTCTTGCCGGCGCCGGTCGCGAGCTTGAAGGCGATGCGGAACAAATCCGGGTTCGCTTCGGCATTCAGGACGCGGAGCCGGTCCAGCTCGGCTCTTCGGCGCCACCTCGGCGAGCCAGATGGCGGTCTCCGCCGCCTCGATCTGGCAGAAGAACAGCCGGCGGGTGCGCTGCGGGTCGCGCCAGTGCCGCAGCAGCCGCGCCGTGACCGGGGTGACGGTCGCACGCAGCCCCGCCTCGCCGGTCGCTCGCCACGCGGCGACTTTGCCGCGGAGCTCGTTGATGTAGTCGTTGGACATGCCGCTTGCCGGACGCTTCCTCGAGATCGAGGGCGGCCTGATCCTTCACCCTGTGCTTCGGCAGCGGCACCGGCACGACGAACTCGCTGCGACGGCGGCCCTCGGCCGCAACCCCGGTCGGGATGCCGTTTTCGTCCAGGACCCAGTGGCGGGCCGGCTCGCGAACGGCGTGTTGAGGATCGGGTCGTCGATGACGGGCGCGGGCACCGGGCGAGTATGCCACGGCTGGGCGATTCCGGTCACGTGATCGCGAGCCGGGCGGAAGGGCGGCGTTGGCTACGCCGGATCGAACCGGTCGAGATCGCTTCGCTCGCGGACGAAGCGCGCCCGCCACTCCTCGTTCTGCCGGTCGGACTGCGCGCGCATCGGCGAGGGGCAGAGGATGTCGCGCCGCCGCACCGTCTCGCCCACCAGGGCCGCGACCCGGCGCACCACGTCGAGCGGATCGGCCCGCAGCGCCTCGTAGCTCACCACCAGCGGCGTGATAGCGTTGCGCGCGAAATAGGTGTCCCAGCGCGCCCGGTTGGCGGCCAGCTCGCGCAGCATCGCCTCGATCGCGTCGCCGTCGAACGCCACGGCCTGCCGCTCGGGGTGATGGAAATGGTAGCGTGCCGTGGCGCGCGCCCGATACAGCGAGATCGCCTGCCCCAGCAGGTCGTGGCGCAGCAGCCGCACGAACACCGGCGCCGGAAACGCCCCCGAGCAGGTGGCACCCGCCAGCAGGCGGTCGAGGTGCCAGGGGTGCAGCTTGATGGCAAAGCAGCCATTGCCGGTGGTGCCGACATGGTGCGCGATCGCGAGTTGGGCCGGCACGTCGGGCGGATAATCGGGGATGAAGCGCTGCATCCAGAGCGTGTTCAGGTATTCCGACGGCCGCCCGAGCCGCCCCGTGGCGCCGAGCAACTGGCAGAGCCATTCGCTGCCGGTCCGCTCGTCTGTGGCCAGCACGATGGAGCGGGCAGGGGCGACCGCGTCCGGGTAGCGGGCCAGCCAGGTCTCCAGGCTGGTGCCGCCGATGCGGCCGAAATGCGGGTGCCAGTCCGCCCCCAGCGCGCGCTGCCGGGCCGCCCGCTCGCCGCGCCGGGGTTCGGCCCGCCGGGCCAGCGAGCCACCCACCGTCCGCAGCAGGGCGAGCGTCTGTCCCGTCAGCTCGGATGCCAGGCGCCGGCTGCGCTCGGCAGGGTCGTTCAGCATCTTCAAGCAGCGACTCCGATCCCGTCCGGGGCAGGGTCGTTGTCGCACGTTACCGGCGTATGTCAGGCGGTGAGGGGGCTGTGGTGGGCGCAGCAGGGCTCGAACCTGCGACCCGCTGATTAAGAGTTTCATGCAAGGCCGTTTCCCAAGCCTTTGATGTCATGGTGTCCGCAGCGCAGGACATAGTTACACCACTGATCCTGTTCACCTATTTTCCTGCCAACCTCTGACTTTGGTTGACGGCGGCGGACGCCAGAGCGCATCCTGTTTGCGGACACCAGGCGGACACGAGGTTCGTTCCGCTTGGTGTAGTAACGGATGCGGAACTTCCTGACGACGGTAAGTTCAGCGCGGCCAGGGGAGAGACGCAGGCATGGGAACCAAGCTCGACGACAAGGCGGTCAAGGACCTGCCGCTCCGGCCAAGGCGCATCGGATCAGCTACGATTCCCGCCGTTGGCGGGGTTCGGGGTCCGCGTCACTGCTGCGGGCGCCAAGAGCTTCGTTCTCAACTACAGGGCGAGTGGTCGCGAGCGGCGCCTGACCATCGGCTCCTTCCCCGCCTGGCGGGTGAAGGACGCCCGGGAGGCCGCGAAGGCGTTGCGGCGCCGCATCGACCTAGGGCAGGATCCCATGGGCGAGAGGCACGCCGATGCGCGGCCCTGACCATGAACGACCTGGCGGCTCGGTTCGTGGCTCAACATCTGCCGAAGAAGCGGCCGAGGCACCAGCAGCGTGATTATCAAACAATGCTTCGCCTCTACATCAAGCGGAGGCTTCGGCAAGGTGCCGGGTGGCCGAGCTCCGGCATTCGGAGGTCGAGAAGCTGCATCGGGAGATCGCGGCGAAGGCACCGTATCGCGCCAATCGCGTCGTGGCACTGTTGAGCAAGATGATGTAGCTTGGCGGTGAAGTGGGAGCTACGCAGCGATAATCCCGTGCGCGGGTTAGAGCGGGCACCGGAAGAGAAGGGCGAGCGGTTGCCTGACGCCAGCGGGAGATCGGCCGGCTGGGCGAGGCGCTAGCGGTCCACCCGGAGAAGAGTTCGGCCAACGCGATCCGGCTGCTGTTGTTGACCGGCGCCAGGAGGGGAGAGCTGCTGGGCGCCCGATGGGAGCAGTTTGACCTCACGGCTGGCGTATGAACCGACCACCGCCACGACGAAGCAGGGAAAACTGCATCGAGTGCCGTTGTCAGGCGCCAGCCCTCGCCTTGCTGACCGAGATGCGCACTTGCGCGGAATCTCGCGCAGCCGAGCGCCGCAGCGTGGTGTCGCCGTATCTGTTCCCCGGCGACCAGGGTAAGCCGCTGACCGAGATCAAAAAAACTTGGGCTAGTGTTTGCAAGACGGCCAATCTGCCGGACGTCCGGGTGCATGATCTCGAGACATACGTACACATCAATCCTGGCCGACGTCCGGGGTTATCTTTGCCGGTGATCGGCGCGTTGCTTGGTCATACGCAAGCCGCCACTACGCAGCGCTACGCCCATCTGCTCGATGATCCGCTGCGTGCCGCCACCGAGCGCGCTGGCGCCGTGATCAGCGGTGCGGGAAGGCCGTCGGCCGAGGTGGTGACACTGCCAGCCAACCGGCGCGTGTGACCGACGGCACGCACAGTCCGATGTCTATAACTACATGACGCGGGCGGTGCACTGCTGTCAATGTTAGTATATCGCGAGGCATCATAGCCCCAAACTGGCAGATGCACTTTTCACGTGCCACCCGCCCACCTCTGTGAAGCAACATCATAGGCGCAATTCGACACCAGATGAACGCTGTCTAGGTCCAGCAATTTCGAGGCTTGCAATCGAGCACCCATAAATCGACCCGCACCTCCAGATCCGCTTGCACCAATCCGCAGTTCCGGCAGGTTGATCGTGTCAACGAACGGCGGCGGCGGGTCATGGGTGGGCGCGGCAGTGTGCAGTACTAAACAACCATCAAATCCCGCTCGGTATGTCTGATTGTGGGTAACGAGCGGAGACTGATGATGGACGGTGCCCACACAGACCGCGAAGCCGGCGGCGGGGACAGCCACGCGCACCACGATGCAGCGGCACGACCGGTTGGACGAGCTGCCAAGGCGGAACGCGCAGCTGCCGGACGAGATGTTGGACGAGCTGCCAAGGCAGAACGCGCAGCAGCAGCTTCGGTCGGAACTGCTGGCCGGACTGGTGACGCACGCGGAGCTGTGCGCGACATTCGATTGGCACTGGCGGCGGGTGCTTCGGTACAAACACGCGGGCTTGCCCGTCGTGAAACTCGGAAAGCAGAAATTCTACCCGATTGATGGCGTGCGCCGCTGGGTCATGGAGCACGAGATCGACCGCCGCCCGCGTGCGCCTGGGCGGCCCGCTCGAAAGCCCTTGGTGTAGAAAAAACAGTCGGCCCCTGCGAGACCGACTGTCTGAGGCATCAGCAACTTCCAAGGATCGGTGCCTAAAGCAGTTGGGACGTTCTCGCAAGGCCGGCATTTCATTGCGGAGTGCCGACTATGGGTTTTGGGTTTTACGATGCAGATCGCACTGAGCACCTGGATCGCGTGCTCCGCGGCGAGCTGCCGGCGAAGGCGGCGCTCCAATGAGCGCGACCGCCCTTTATCCGACTAGCCTGATAAAGCGGCAGCGTGCGACCAAGCGCGAGGTTGAGCAGCGCAGGACTGCATTGCTCGCCGTCGTCGAGCAGATGAAGCCCATGACCGTTCGGCAGGTGTTCTATCAGGCGACGGTGCGAGGCCTAGTCGAGAAGACCGCGGCCGGATACAGGAAGGTGCAAACCGATCTCGTGCTCATGCGGCGTTCCGGCGAGATGCCCTATGGATGGCTCGCGGACAACACGCGATGGCAACGTAAGCCGACCACCTTCACCGGCATCGAGGAGGCCCTGGAGGATACGGCGCGCTTCTATCGCAAGTCCCTTTGGGCGGACACTGGGAGCTATGTCGAGGTGTGGCTAGAGAAGGACGCGCTCTCCGGCGTCATTCTCCCCGTCACGGCCAAGTACCGACGTGCCGCTAATGGTGGCGCGTGGATACGCCAGCCTGTCCTTCCTTCACTCCGCGGCCGAATACATCAACGAGCTGGAGGTACCAGCCCACATCTACCACTTGGGTGACTACGATCCGTCCGGTGTGAACGCGGGCGAGAAGATCGAGCAGACCCTGAACGAGCTGGCGCCGGACGCCAAGATAAATTTCGAGCGCATCGCGGTCACTCCGGAGCAGATAACAGCGTGGCGTCTGCCAACGCGACCGACCAAGCCAACCGACACTCGGGCCAAAGGGTTCGGAGATGTGTCGGTCGAGCTCGATGCGATCCATCCCGACACGTTGCGCGACTTGGTCGAGATGTACATCCAAGATCACCTCCCCAAACACCAGCTCGACGTGCTGCTCGCAGCCGAGGCGAGCGAACGGGAGATCTTGCAGAACATGGTCGGCCAGCTACGCGGAGGGCCGGTGCAATGAGCGCGACAGTTACGGCGATCGGAATCGCCCCATGAACGCGCTCACACTCGAAGTCCCTTGCACCCGTCCCGCGCTGGGTTGCGTGGCGCAATGAGAAACGACGCGGGAAACTTAACAAGAACTCCGTTTGCAACGCCCGACCAACGGGCCGAGTCGGATAACCCCACCACGTGGCGCACGCGCGAGCAGGCCGAAGCAGTCGCGCAGCGCATCATCAACGGCCTTGGTGGCGGCATCGGCATCACGCTGGGAAATCTTGACGACGGAATTCCATCTGGCCGGCCTCGACCTCGATACGTGCCGTGCACCCGATGGCACGATCGAGCCGTGGGCGGCTGAGGTGATCGTGCGCATCGGCTCCTACGCCGAGACCTCGCCCAGCGGCACCGGCATCAAGGTGTTCTGCCTGATCGCCGTCGCCGACGTGCCGACGCTGCGGCAAGCGATGGCAACCGAGCACGGCAAGAGGTGGACCCGCGGCGGCGGCGAGCACCCACCCGGGATCGAAGTCTACATGAGCAATCGCTACTTCGCTGTCACGGACGAACATCTTCCCGACACGCCAGCCGACCTGCGCCCCGTGTCGCTCGACACGCTGTTGTGGATCATCCGCGAGGCCGCCCCCGCCTTCCTCGCCGCCGAACTCTGCGCAAGACAGCACGGTCGGCCGAGGCGGAGGAAGCGATCAGTCGCGCAGCGCCATCGCCTTTCGGAAGGGTATCGCCCTGCGCCGCGCTGGCAAGACGTTTGAGGAGATGGTCGAGGCTCTCCGCGCTGATCCCGAAACCGCGGCATGGTGTGCCGAAAAGGGCGACGCGAGCCGTGAGCGCGAGCTGCACCGCATCTGGTCGAAGGCGGCCGATGACACCCCGCCCTGGCTGGAGCAGATGAACCGCGACTGGGCCGTCATCCGGGTCGGTGGCAAAGTGGTCGTGATGACGGAAGAGAGCGACGTCCTCTTGGGCTTCGACCGCGTGACGCAACCGTTCCTTCGCGCGGCAGACTTCCGGCTGCTGCTGGCCAATCAGCGGATCAGTACCCGCGACGCGAAGGGGAGGGTGGCGGAAGTCCCGATTGCAGATGCGTGGCTCGTGCACCCCAGTCGGCGGACCTATAGCGGCCTGGGAATGTATCCGCCACCTCTCGCGATCCCCATTGGACACTACAATCTCTGGCGCGGTTGGGGCATCCAACCGGCGTCAGGCGACTGGCCCCTGCTGTACAATCACTTCCAGCGCGTACTCTCGGGTGGCGACCAGGCGTCGTGCGATTATCTGCTTTACTGGATCGCCTACGGATTGCAGCATCCGGCTGAGAAGATGGATGTCTCGGTCCTGCTCATTGGCGGCCAAGGCGGAGGCAAGGGCGCGCTCGGGAACCTGCTGACCAGGGTTTACGGCAATCACGGCATTTACCTGAACAAGAAGGAGCAGTTTGTCGGCAAGCACAACGCCCATCTTGCGGGAGCGTTGTTCGCCTACATCGACGAAGCCTTCTTTGGCGGCGACCGCGCCTCCGCCGGTGCGGTGAAAAGCCTGATCAGCGAACCCACTTTGCCCATCGAACCAAAATTCGTCGACCTCTTCCACGTGCCCAACCGGCTTCGGCTGCTGTTCAGCTCTAACGAGCGGCACGCCCTGCATCTGGACGTCGATGATCGTCGGGTAGCGACCTTCGAAACCGCTCCTGCATGGGAGGACGAGGCGGCCCGGCTGTATATTTAAGCGGCTGCACGCCGAGATCAACATGGGCGGTGCCGCGGCATTCCTGCATGATATGTTGGTCTTCGATCTCGGCGCCTTCGACCCGCGCGTGATCCCGTCCACGCTGATCCGGGTGCAACAGAAGACCCAATCAATGCATGGGGTTTCCGCCTGGTGGGTACAACAAACTGCACGAGGGGATCTATCCCTGGGATAATGCGCCCGACGAGACCGTCGTGATCGCTAAGGCGGTCCTGTACGAGGACTATCTCGCCTGGTCGCGGGAGCGGCGGCAGGTACCGCATCGAGTCCCAAGAGCAATTCTGGTTGAAGCTACGCAAGCTGGTCGCCGTAAGCAACTATCGGCCGCGCGAGGGCGCCACGAGCGTTCGCGCGGTCATCCTTCCCAGCTTGACGAGCGCGCGCAAGCAATTCGAGCAGGGCATCAAGTCGGGTACATCGCTGGATTGGGATACGTGATCCAGGTGATCCGAGTGTTCCTGGTGATCCGGGCGCCAAATCCACATGGGCGCTTTTTTGCCGCCATCGGGTGGCTGTGTTATGGTGTGCTAAGGTACAGCGACTCCCTTCTGAAAAAAAGGGCTTCAGCCATTTATGCCCCAGGATCACCTGGAGCACCTGGATCACCTGGAGCAGGGAGACAATGAAGCTGCGCCAGCAGTGCAGCCAAGACAGTCAAACCGATCCAGCTGCACGCCCTCATCCTGGGCAGTAAGGCTTCGAGCATTCCAGCTGCATTGAGTGCCGCCGTTCAGGTGTTATCGGGAGCAGCTATCCCCGATCAGATCAGCCGCAGACCACACCTCTTCTACCGGCTGATGCCGGGCTGTTACCTCCTCGGGCGAGCAAATCAATCTACACTACCCCACCCCGATGCTTCCTCGCTCGACGGCTGCGCGAAATCCCGCGCAAACTGCCGAAATCTGAGACCTAGTCAGTTGGCCTCGCTATAGAAGCTATTGCAAAGCTGGGTGTTTCTGCCATCTCTGGCACCCGTGTCCGCCAGAGGTCCGCAGCTGGCGCCAGAATCGCCGCTGCTGAAGCCGGCGGCGGTAGGCCGCAGCAAAGCCGCCGGACGCGGCAGGACAGACGAGCATAGGACGATGGATGCGACGACGTTGCCTACTGAGCCCGCCCAACGCCCCGCTACCGGCGGAGGGCCGCGTGTCCGGCGTGTGAAGCGCAACCGGCGGCTGCCCGAAAGTTTAAGCATCCCGGTGCGGATCGACGCGAGAACCACCGTCGGCAAAGACGTCGCCGAGTTCCGCCGCGACTTGCTGCGTCATGTTGGGAACGCGCCGTCTGCTACACAGGCCGCCCTGATCGAGATCTGCTGCCAGCTGCGGGCGCGCATCGTCAGCATGGATTACCAGTTCGCCGAGCGCGGCGATCAGAGTGCGCACGCTTCGCGAGTGTATCTCGCTTGGGTCGGGGCCCAGGCACGCGTCCTAAGCCGCCTCGGCCTTGTCGGTCAGGCGGACGCCGTGCCGTCGCTGGCCGGCTATCTCGCCAGCCGTCAGCCCAGAGCCGCACCCGCCGCGAACGGTGCCCACCAGCGCCCTCGCTCGACCCACGGCAAGGACAATGCCGCCCCAGCCCCGAGGCCGCCCACCGCCCATCCACGGCGCGTGGTGCGCAGGCCGCTGGTGCATGAGGACGACGGGTCATGACGATCGGCGAAGCCCTCGGCGATCCAAACCTACTCGGTCAGCTGCTCGGCGGCCCGACCTGGCGGCCGTGGCGAGCGTGTCTGGCTGCACTGTTCGCCGAGCCCATGAGCCGTTACCAGCGCCGCATCTACACCGAGTGCACCGACCGCACGGCACCGCCAGCGCGCCAATTCCGTGAAGCAGCATTCGTCGTTGGCAGGCGCGGCGGCAAGTCACGCGCATTGGCGATGATTGCCATGTATCTCGCCTGTTTTCGCGACTACACCAAGCATCTTGCGCCTGGTGAAGTACCTACGATTGCGATCATTGCAGCAGATCGCAAACAGGGTCGCGTCATCCTGAGATACGTCGTCGGCGCCTTGCGCGTGGTGCCGTTGCTCGAACCGATGATCGCATTAGAGCAGGCGGAAAGCGTGCGCCTGACCAATGGCGTGGTGGTCGAGATACACACCGGCTCGATCGCCAGCCCACGCGGCCGTACTTTCGTTGCTGTCTTGGCCGACGAAATCGCGTTTTGGCACAGCGACAACTCTGCCAATCCCGATGTGGACGTCATCGCCTCGGTGCGGCCTGGGCTGGCCTCGATTCCCAATAGCATACTGCTGATGGCATCATCACCTTACGCGCGCCGTGGTGTGTTATGGGAGACCTACCGCCGCCACTTCGGCCGCGACGACGCTCGCGTTCTCGTTTGGCAGGCCAACACGCAGAAGATGAACCCGGCGATAGACCCTGCCGTGATTGCCGAGGCGTATGAAGATGACCCCGCCTCTGCTGGTGCTGAATATGGCGCCGCATTCCGCAACGACATCGCCGCCTTCGCCGACCGTGCCGTGGTCGATAGCTGCACAGTTCTCGGCCGCCATGAGCTGCCGCAATTGGCGCGCGTGACTTATCACTGCTTCGTCGATCCCAGCGGCGGCAGTGCAGATCCATTTACGCTCGCCATTGCACATCGCGAGGGCGACTGTGGAGTGCTTGACTGCGTACGCGAACGCAAGCCACCGTTCAGTCCTGACGACGTCGTTCGCGAGTACAGCGATCTGCTCGCGACGTACGGCATCCACACCATCCAAGGCGACCGCTACGCGGGCGAGTGGCCAGTAGCGGCGTTCCGCAAGCACGGCATCACCTACGAGCAGAACGCCGCACCCAAATCAGATTTGTATCAGCAGCTATTACCGATCTTAAACAGCGGCCGATGCGAACTGCTCGACAATCAACGCCTCGCGACACAGCTCTGCGCGCTCGAAAAGACGTACGGCGCGAGGCGGACGCGACAGTATCGATCATCCTCCGGCTTCCCATGACGACGTGGCGAATGCCGTAGCAGGCGTAATTGTACAAGTAGCCGGCCGCGCAGATGGACTTGAGATATGGCGAAAAGTGGCTTCCGCTGCATAGCTTCACAACACCATCCAAGGAGCACCGATTAATGCCTCGTCTTCACTTTCGCGATTCGCCACGCCCGTTGCATCTGCCCTACTCGGCGCGCCTGCGCAATCGCCACACACGCGATATTCGGCCTGATGAAGCATCGCCTGATCAGAGCTTGGTACATGCCTCACCGTCCAATCAGGCGCGCGAGCTGGTGGGTCGCTTTCCGCCCGGTCAGTATCTGCTTATGACTGAGGCAGGCGGCGCCGTCTCTCTCTGGCGCGGCAGCGTCGACGACACGATGAACAACGGCGCGATCAATGAAGACGTACGGCGGGAAGACGAACAGGGGCCGATCGGACAGGCGCAGTTAAAAAAGTCTGCTACCGCGAGCCGGGATTTTAGGTTCGGCTCGCCACCTCGCGCCGAAGATGTCAACCCGAACGTCGTAGCAATCAACGCGCGGAACCGTCGCTTGTGGAAGTGACACGGCCGCCGCGCATTGTTGTGGTCCGCTCGGGCGAAACGGCGGCAGAAGCGCTGTTGCGCCAAGGCGGTATCGATGTGGCGGCGACCCCGCCGATAGCGCCTGACATCTATCTGCACCCAGTGGCGTCGGCCGCGATACAGGAGCCCGACATTGCGACTGCAGGCTGAGCTTGACGAAAGTGCTGCGTTGGCCGCGACCGCCGCGCGTGACGCTGCTGGATTGGCGAGGCTGCGCGCCATCGATCCAAACTATGATCCATGGGCGCCGATTCCATCGCCATCTGAGATGCAGGCGCGGGCACATACGGCTACACCGTCTGCGCCAGCGCCGCCCAATCTCGACGACGACACTGCCCCGCCACCCGATCCAAGACCGACGCTGCGCGATGCCAAGACAGCTTACGACACTGCGCTCGCCGAACAACGGCGGGCGCAGGAAGTCGTCGACCGCGCCCGTGCGCGATGCGAGATGGCCGATGCCGACCTTGCCAGCTACCGCGATCTCGACGAACGGATTATCGCCGCATCGATCGCCTCGCTGAAGGTGGGCGAGGCAGATGGTCACCTGCCGTATGCACTCGCGGCCGAGCAGCGCCAGCGGGGGGCGGCAATCGATAACCTTGATGCTGCACGCAAGGCGCTGGACCGGCTGGGTGCGGAACTGCGACAGGCCGAGCAGCACGCCAACACCGCCAAGGCAACTCTCGCCCGGGCCGCGGTCGACGTGGTGATGCGCCGCGCGGACGGGGTTGCCGATCGGCTGGAGCTCGTGGAGCGGGAAGCGCTGGCACTCCGCGAACAGTTGCTAAGTTTGAGCATGACCTGGTTCAGCCATTTCGGCGGCCCTGCCCCCTGTTCCGCCCGCATGGTGAAGCTGGTCAGTGAACCGCCACCCGGCGCCAACGCGGTCCACAAGCCGGCCATGATAACGGAGTGGCGCGGCACGCACGCGGCGCTCGTCGACGATCCTGATGCCGATCTCGGCGACTTCTTGGACGCGCCGGTAGGGTGAACGGCCGTGAGCGCGGACATTGCCCTGGCGTCGTCTCCTACGGCCATCCAGCGCGATCCAGGCCGGGAGCAGGGCCGTGTGCCGAATGAATATCTCGGCAGGGCACGCGCCTTACGTCGCGAGGTGCTGCACACTGACCAGGCGGTTAATCACGCCATCAGACATCTGCAAGACCCGCTCGCCGAACGTCTCAAGCGCAAGGGCACATTGCGGCCCGAGCACATTGTCGATACCCTTGCGCGCTGGATTGATGCGATGCCGAGTGCGTTTATGCTGGATCGCAAGATCGAGCGTCGGCGTCATAGCATCACTCTTCACGAATTGCGCGCGATTGGATCAAGCTGGCAAGATCAAGGTTGGGAACGTCTGGCCAAAGACGGTCCCGAGCCGGGCATCGGCCTCTTGCTGGTGCAGCTAACCGTCGGTAAGCGCGGGCTGTCGTTGGCGACCACGCCGATCAGCACTATCAGCCTTCATGCGGTCGCAAGATGGCATCAACGCCGGCCCGGTTGCAGCACGGGCGATCTCATGATCGACTTCGCAAGCTTGGCGGCGCGAGTCGATATGGCGGGCGATGCGATCCCGGTGCCCGGAGGCTTGTGGCTGGGCCAAGACACTTGGGCGCGTGACGACACGGGGCGCCGGGTGCGGATACGATCGATCCGCACCTTTATCGACGCTGGCGCCGTGCGGTAGCTAGGTTACGGTATGCTGCGGCCGGGCCGACCCGGCAGAGTTCGGCTACTGTAGGTGCGTCAATAATGGAATGGCGGCGGCTCAGCGTCATACTGATGATTGGCGATGGCTCCGGAAACACACGTTTCTAGCAGCTGATAGTTAGCTCTCGGGGATGGGCTCGCTGCTCGGATGCAATACACCAGGTCGGCCGACCTCGCCTGCGGCCACTGCATTTTCAGTAGCTCATAAGCGCTTTGCTCATCACTCACGCAAGCATGAGCAACCCATGCCGGTTCTTGCAACCCATTTTTGATTGGATCGCAACGGCCGTCGACATCGAAATTTGGGATATCTGGACGTAACGTGGTTGAGTCGTCCACCCGCTGGGCGAACGCCGCGCCGCTGCCAGCCACCACCAGCGCCAACCCCAGCGTAACAAGCCAGATCTTGAACGTGGGATGCATAGGACCAAGCCTCCGTTGACCGACAGCATCCTATGCCAAACCGGCAGCGCAACAGTGGAGGTGGGGGCGCCCGCTCATTCGGCTCGATCACATCTTCGCGATGGCGGGCCGCCGCGCCCAACGATTACACCGGTCCATATACTACACACGATGGTATCCGAATTGGCAAATTTGAACGGCGTCCGTGATGTAACATCATCACGCCCAAGGTGTGATGATCGCTCGATATGGAATCTCTAGCAGACCCCCGAAAGGCTCTGCTGAAGGAGCGATCGTCATGCACATCACCGACCTGCAATCCCACACCGGGCCCGCAACGCAGATCATCGACGGGGCGCTGGACGCCATCGACCCCAACCCCTTTCGGCGGCTGGATGTCGCCAAGCTGGACGAAGAGAAGATCGAGGCACTGATGGACTACTATCTCGCGCATCTCGCATTCCCGGCCCCGCCGGTCGCGCGCCGGAGCGGCAATCGCCTCGAACTCGCCTTTGGCCACCATCATCTCGAGGCGGCCAAGCGGCTGAACCTGCTGAGCATCCGGGTCGATATTCGGCCGTTGACCGCCGAGCAGATGATCGCCCTGATGCCCACCGAGTCGGGCGAGCACGCCAAGCCGGACTTTTTGGTGTGTCTCGTCGCGTGGATGGCTGCGCGAAATTCCGCGCAGGGTGGTCAGCCACGCACCCGACCGATATCGCGCGTGTGTTCGGTTGGGTTCGGGAGGACCCACGCCGGCCGGAGCGGCGGCGCATGAACGACACTGCCTCCGCCTGCCAGCGGGTGGCGGAGGCAATCGACGCCGGCAAGGCGCAGATCCAGGATTTCCGTGGCCGCTCGCTGCATGGCGCGAAGTCGCATGCGACGTATCTGCTTGAGCGAAGGGGCAAACAGGGCCTGTTCGAGTTCGAGCCGGAAAAGCGACTGCGGTACAAGAAGACGGTAACGACCACGGACGAACTGGGGATGCCGAGCTCCGAGCACCCACTTCGCTTCGACCACCCGCCGCAAATCGCGGACCTGGTGCTGTACGTGAACTACCTGGAAACGCTGATCCATCGCACGCTGGAGCCACAGAACAGGCACGACGAGACGGTGCGCCACCTCACCGACCTCGTCAGCAGCCTGCACCATCTCAAGTCGGATGACGAGCTGCACCACGTCGAGCGCCTGATTGACGCGCTCGGCGAGCTGATCTGCCGCGCCGCTGAGTGGCAGGAGAAACTTCGGGCAAAGTCGGCCGCGAGCGATGTCTTGCCTCGGCAGTCGAAGCGGAAGGGGCTCCCGCCGACGGCGTGACGGCCGCCTGCACCAGCGCCCTGGCACCCACGTGTTCCATGTGTTGGCGATCGCGGTATGCCGAACGTGCCGCGCACAAGCGACAGATCATAAGAACCGCAGCTCGCTGCCATCAAAGCTGATGGTCTTACCAGCTGGAAAGCCGATCTCGAACACGTCGAGGTCGCCGCTTTCGGTCACGGTGTAACTGTTGGCGTGAGCCGCTTTCAGGATGAAAGCGCGTATCGCGGACGCGGGGGCCTTGTTGGCCTTCAAGGAAAGCGCTTCGATGAAGATGTCTCGAACGCTTTGCTGTGCTCGGCTCATGGCAGACCTCCCGGCTGGGGTGTAGCCTCTAACTCGGGGTGGTCCCTGAAAACTCGGTGTGGGGCGAGCATGTAGAAGACGGCCGACGGCCAGCCAAATCGAGCGGCCTCATCCAGGCTTGCCGCCCAGGCGGCTTCAACTGCTGGCACCGTGTCCTCAGGATAGAAGCGCTTCGCCAGCTCGTAATTGGATGTGGCCAAATGCAGTGAGGCCGTCCGCTGCTCGTCCGTCAGCCCGTCCATGAAATGGGCCACCTCTAGGTTTTTGCGTGCGAGAGCCATTAGCAGGCCTCTTACGCGCCAAAGCTCCGCTCCGTCCTTCGCCGCGGCGGCAAGATTGATCTCCTCGAAGCAATAGTCGAGGAAGCCCTGATATTCCGCGAATGTCATGCTCGCAAACGTATCGGCGAGCCACTGCTGACGGTCCGGGTAGTTCAGGTAGACGTCGGCATAGCGTTCAGAATCAGACATGGCCGCAAGACCCTAACTGCGCGCTCCCACCTACCGCCCGCTCCGCGTCGGCCGGTCGCCGTGGCGATCCGCCTCGCGCTCGCACATAAACTCGCCCTCGATGGTGCTACCGAAATAGCGCTCGCCGCGGAAATGGTAGATACCGGAGCGGGTGTTGACCCAGACCACCTTGTCACCAGGGCACGACAGGTTCGCTGGCGGCGTGTGCTGCGGGGTTTGCGCTATACTTATCGCTGCGCCAGCCGAGGCGGCAGCGAGACCAAGCATCAGTGTTGCGACGAGCTTCGCGACCGTATTCACGGTCAGGCGTGTCCCGAAGCCGGCTGAGATCCCAGACGGGCGAGGCGGACCCAGTGAGCGAGCATGCGCAGTGCGTCCGCTCCGCCGCTGTCTGCGATCTCGCCGCGATTGATCTCCCCGGCGAGGCTCTCGGCTTGCTGGGCGAGGATCGCGCAGGCGCGCTGCATCGCCCCCTCCGCGAGCGACAGCTGACAGTCCCTTGGCAATTCGTTCCAGGTCACGACGTCAGGGCGTCCTGACATTCGGGTTTCGGACCACGTCTAGGCATTCCGCGTACGTATCTAATATCCACTTTCTATCTGCTCGGGGAGACGTCCCCGGACCTGCCGGGCCCCGAACAACTTTTTGTTCGACAAAGGCGATGTGGAGAAACAGTTGATAGGCCACGTGCTCTGGCGAGTTTTCACCGATATGGACCACTGGAGTGTCGGCCACGTTGCGTCCCCTCTCCCGTTTGCGATTGTAGGATAACCCAAACGAGACCGATTGTCGTGCCCGTACCTTCTGCCCATCCCAGATGCAGAACCGCCCCTGAGCATGGCCCGCGGCGGCTTCAGGGGGCAGCGACTTTGCAGCCAGCTCAGCGCAGGTGAGCGCTGGCGGTTGGGGAGCTGATAGGTGGTCGTTTCAGCCCACGAAGCCGGACCGCTCCAGGCGCTTCACCAGCCGCGACGAGCGGGCGCGCAATTCGAATTGGCGACCTCATGCCCGACGTCACCCGAGCAGGCCCAAAAGGCTCAGCTTAGAGAGCGTAGGCAGCCTTTACTGCTGCGGCCTCAAATTGTGTCTCGCTAGGGCTGCTGTTGGATGGAGAGTTGGAGCCAAATCGCGGTCCGACTAAAATGTATACCACGTATTCCTTGCCTTCTTCGTGTACCTATGAAGTATTGCATCGACAGCGTTGAGGATGACGCCCTGCATTGCGTAAAGATCTTAGTTACAGTCAGGTTGTCCACCATCTCTGTCGACCGCCCTGAAGCGAAGTCGCCTTGGCATGCAACGGCGCCCGCATTTATGATCGTTACTGCGGCCTGCTGGATATTCGGATACGCCGTAGGTGCGGCGACTTGAACAGCGCCCAGGCCCAGATCTGACTGCCATACAACCCCTAAATTCTTGAGGTATCCGGGGACTTCCGCAGGTGAAAGTATGCGTGCGTTCGGAAGCTTCGCCTGAAGCAGGAGGTTTGAAGCTATCCGGGTGGCGGCCGCTTGAACGAGCGTAGAGGACGCTACCTGCGGTGATTGCGGAACAGGATTTGATGGAAGGCGCGAGTCCGATTGGGCAACACCCGGTGTCTCGCCTCCCTGCGAAGCCACTTCAGTTTGCACGCAAGTAGCCAACTCAGGAAGTAACTTCGATGTAGCATCGAGGTCAAACGTAAAGATGTTCGCGGCTGCAATGACCTGCATTCGCCTGCTATATCTAAACGCATTGATCATTGCTTCGTTCGCTGGCATTCTTATAAGGGCTGACTGCGGGCCGTCGGTCTCGGCCATAGCATCCCACGGTGGGTTGCCATCGAACGTCAACTTCAATGGAAATTTTCCAATCGTCATATGCCAGGCCGGGTTGCTAAATCGCAGGAGCCAATTGAAGCTCCGTCCCACCGCTACCGTAAGCATAGTGCCGCTCGCGTAACTGACGGTGGCAGCGCAATATTGAGATCGATTGCTATTGTTCTCAGCGTATGCTCCGACGAACCAATTCCCCATGTTCCAGGTTCTAATCGGCGTGCCGCCCGAAGCCAGGGTTCCGCGAAGGACATGCTTGCGACAAGTGCGCAGACGAAGGCAGTCGCTTGTCTCATAACGTGCATTGCCCCGACGTTAACGCAATCATGCATCATAGTCGGGGATTGCGCGAGTCCGAAATGGTCTCGTCCAGATCGCAGCGGCCCGTCCCGCGCGGCCGCGGCCGGCTGGGCAGCAACGCGCGTACGACTTATGTCGGCCGCGCCACCGATCCGCCGCAAGCGCCGCGCCAGATGTTCTTGACCTGTTCTCTCGCCCGGCACTACGCTGGACAGATGCCTGACAGCCTCGAGTTACGCCCCGCCACCGCCGAGGAGCTGGGGAGACCCTGGCCTTCGCGCTCCGGTACGAGGGGCGGAAACGTCACCACCACGCCGACGGGTTCATGGCCCAGCTTGCCGCCGAGAAGTTGGTCGAGCACCTCGGGCGAGCCGGGTTCGTAGTGATGAAGAAGCCGCCCATGCCACCCTCGCGAGCGCCCTAGAAGCCTCCGCGCAGCCAGCCGAGGCACGGCGGTGCCTGCCTCTAGGCAATGGCCGTACGGTAAAGGTTCCGTTGTTTTTTCGGCAACAGTACCAGAGACTGCATCCACCTACGATTGATGGCGTTTGTGCATTAGGCTAGGAGCCAAGGCCATGAGCGATTTGAACCGCTCGGAAGCTGCCGAACCGGAGCGCGAGGTGATGCTCTCTTGGGATCTGATCCCGGACGAGCGCGCTCCCTTCAGGGCCATCATCATGCGGTTCGCGAGCTACGAAGCGGCACATGCGGCCCTCACCGATATCGGCTTCACCCCGACCAGCGGTGCGGTGCATCCGCCATCGCCCCAGGACCTGCCGACTGCCATAAGATACGCGCACCCAGACGGCTCTACCGTGGTGCTGGCACCCCGGCTCGCCGATCAGCGCGAGAGCACTGACCCTCGCCTAGAGCACCTGGCGCAAGCGGCCGTCGGAGGCTAGAGGTGTTACTGTCGTCCTTAAACCTCCGGCCGCGCAGCCTGCTCCAGCAGCGCCAGTATTGCATCCCACTGCGCGTCGCCTACGCTGTCCAAGCCTTCGGCGCCGACCTCGAAACAGGCCGCCAGCACCGCCAGTTCCGGTGCGGTCAGCGGCACCACGACTGGCAGGCCGGGCCGCTGCGCCGCTTCGGCCCGTGCCAGCGCACCCCGTACCGCAGCTAGCAGTAGTGCATCGAGCGGCGCCTGCGGGTCGCCGGCCGCCGCCGCGAAGCCGTCGCAGAGTGGGGCAAGTAGGTGCGGGGGGAGCCGGAGCACGGGCATCGGGCGCGACCTCCAACGAAGGTCTGCGGCGAGAAGAAGCACCCGGCCGCCGCCGTCAAGCAGCTCCCTGGCCTCAACTAAAGCGAGCTAATCACGCCGGCTTGTAGTAATCTGCTGGACAGCCTCGGCAAGACATCCCTGTCGCCGCGCCGTGGTCAGGCCGGGCGGAGCTGCTGTGGCGCACTCCGCCCGGCCGGCCTTGCAGCCGGCCACCGCTCGGCACCGCGGCAGAACCGCACCCAGCGGCGCCGGAGCGGTCCTAGCGGCCCTCCGCGCAAGCCGGCGGCCGATGCTGCCGCCCTGGGGGTGAAGCGCACCCAGGCGGCCCTAGGTGGCTCCAGAGTAACCTGCACAGTTAGCAGATGGCCGCCGGTGTCCGCCGCATTTGCGGACACCGTGCGGACATTTACTGTGCGTCGCTGCGATGACGCTGCCTTTTGGCCCTTAACATCTTGATTTTATGGTGGGCGCAGCAGGGCTCGAACCTGCGACCCGCTGATTAAGAGTCAGCTGCTCTACCAACTGAGCTATGCGCCCGCGCGGCCGGCCTATACCAGCGCCCGCCACCCAGGTGAAGGCCCCGGGGAAGGGTCGGGGCGAGGGCCGGGGGTGGGCGAAGCCACGAGGCTGGGAAGCCGCCCCCGCCTCGTGCCATACAACGCCGATGCCCGCTCCGCGTCGCCTCCCGGCTGTCACCCTCGCCCTGGCCCTCGCCCTGCTCGCCCCTCTGCTCATCCCGGGGCGCGCCGCGGCGCGCGACGGCACGCCCCAGCCGGCGCCGCCAAGCTGGGACGCGCAGCAAAGCGCGCTCTGCACCCAGGCGATCGCCGGCGCCCAGGCGCGCCACCACCTGCCCCCCGGCCTGCTCCGCACCATGGCCAAGGTCGAGAGCGGGCGGCCGGTCGACACCCTCGCCGACATCCGCCCCTGGCCCTGGACGGTCGATGCCGACGGCGAGGGCATCTTCTTCGAGAGCAAGCAGGCGGCGGTCGTCTGGACCGAACTGGCGCTCGCCCGCGGCGTGCCGTTCATCGATGTCGGCTGCCTGCAGGTCGATCTGCAAATGCACCCGCACGCCTTCGCCTCGGTGGCAGGGGCCTTCGACCCCGCCGCCAACGCCGACTACGCCGCCCGCTACCTGACCGAGCTGCGCGCCGAGGCGGGGGGCAACTGGTATGCGGCGGTCGGCCTCTATCACTCCCACACGCCCGAACTCGCCGCCGGCTACCGCCAGCAGGTCGCCGACATGGGCGCCGGCATCGTGACCGGGCATGGCGGGCCGGTGCCGCTCTATCTGCGCGCCATGCGGCAGGGAACGCTGCGCCTGGCCCTGGTCGGCGGCGGCGTGCAGGTGATCAACACCCACCGCCAGCCGACGCTGCGGCGGCACCCGCGGCTCTCGGCGTGCCAGGTCGCCGCGATCATCGGGCCGCTGCTGGCGCGTCCGCCGAGCATGGCGGGCTGCCGCCACAGCGTCGCCGGCCGCTGAGCCGCCGATGCGCACGATCGTCCTCTCCAACGACCTGGTGCGGCTGAGCTTCCTCACTGCGCTGCTGCGCGATGCCGGAATCGAGGCGGTGCTGCTCGACGGCTATGCCAGCGCCACCGACGGCAGCATCGGCGCGATCCCCCGCCGGCTCGCGGTCAGCCCCCGCGACGAAGCCCGCGCGCGCCGGGTGCTGACGGAGGCCGGCGAGCTCTGACCCAAGTTGGGCTGAGTGGGGCGGCCATCGACGGCACCCTGCCCGGCACATTGCTGGGGGGACGCGTCCGCTACCGCCAGCCGGCGGCGGGGTTTCGCAGCGGCATCGAGCCGGTGCTGCTCGCCGCCGGCATCCCGGCGCGCGCGGGCGAGCGGGTGCTGGAGGGGGGCACCGGCGCCGGGGCCGCGCTGCTGTGCCTCGGCTGGCGGGTTCCGGGGATATGCGGGCTTGGGGGTCGAGGCCGATCCCGCGCTCGCGGCACTCGCGGCCGAGAACCTAGCGGCGAACGGCCTCGACGGGTTCGCGATCCGGGCGGGGCCGCTCGACGCGACGGCCGAAAAAGAATTCGATCACGCGCTCGCCAACCCGCCCTATCACGCGGCCGGATCGACCCCGTCGCCCGATCCGCGCCGCCATGCCGCCAAGCGCGCCGGTCCCGGCGGCATTGCGGACTGGGTGGCCGCCCTCGCGCGGCGGCTGCGGCCGGGCGGCACGCTGACGCTCGCGCTGCCGGCGGCCCGGCTGCCCGAAGCCCTCGCGGCGCTGCCGGATGCGGGCTGCGGCGGGGCCGCCATCCTGCCGCTCTGGCCGCGGCGCGGGCGGGACGCGAAGCTGCTGCTGCTGCGCGCCGTGCGGGGGGGTCGCGCGCCGTGCCGGCTGCTGCCGGGCCTGGTCCTGCACGGCGAGGGCGCCGGCTACACGCCGGAGGCGGACGCAATCCTGCGCGACGGTGCCCCACTGCCGTTCTGAGCCGCGAAGGTGCGCGCCAGCCCCTCTGCGAGCGCGATCGGCGCTACGCCCAGCGTCGCGTCGCATCGGACCGATGTCGAACGCCTTGTCCTCCAGCAGCCGGCGCAGCTCGGCCGCATCTACGCGCGACGGACCCGGCAGCAGCCGCGCGAGCGCCGCGCCCACCCGCAGCAGCGGCAGCGGCAGCGGGATGATGCGCGGCGGCGCCAGCCCGGCGGCACGCGCGACCGCGCGGACGAACGCGGCATAGGAAACCGGCTCCGGCCCGGCGACCACCATCGCCTGCGGCCCCGGCCAGTCGCGCGCCAGTGCCGCCACCAGGCAGCGCGTCACGTCGTCCTGATGGATGGGCTGCACCAGCGCGGTGCCCCCGCGCGGCAGCGGCACCAGCGGCAGGCGCCGCAGCAGGGCGGCGAGGCGCTGCACGTTGTCCTCGCCCTGGGCGCCGTAGATCATTGTCGGATGCAGCATCACGCCGGGGCGGCCCGCGGCGAGGAAGGCCGCCTCCCCCGCCAGCACGCCGCGCGCGTGCGCGTCCGGCCAGGCGGTGAATTTTCGCGTGCTGCCCAGCAGCACGAGGCAGCGCGCATCCGGCGCCGCGGCCAGGATCGCCGGCGCATGGCGGGCGTGCGCCCCGCTCGCGATCCTCCGCGCATCTCCCAGCGCCGCGGCGAGCGCCGCCGGGTCGGCCAAATCCGCGATCCGCGCGACCTCCGGCAGCCCGACCGCCGCCCAGCGTGCGGCGTCGCGCACCACCGGCACGAACGGCGTCCCGGCCGCCGCCAGCGCCCGGCACAGCGCCGCGCCGGAGCGGCCGGACGCGCCGACGACGTGGACCGGCTCAGCCGCCACGCCGCACGGCGAGGCCGGCGATCGAGGATGTCGCCGACCGGCGGCTCCGGCAACGTCCGCGAATACCCCACCGATTTCGCGAACGGGCCGTCATCGCCGTATCGTGCGCAAACGTGACCGGCACGGCAACCGCCCCAATCAGCCGGAGAATGCGATGCCATCCTTGGCCGACACCGTTCGACCCTGGCACGATTTCTACGTGATGCTGGGTACCGCCTCGGCAACCCTGGTTGGCTTGCTGTTCGTCGCCGCCTCGGTCGGGTCCAGGATCTTCACCGAGGATAAGCAGTACACGCTGCGGGCGTTCCTCTCGCCGAGCGTCGTTCACTTCAGCAGTGTGCTCGTGGCGTGCCTGATCGCCCTCGCACCGCTGCCGGGCTGGGTGGCGCTCGGTCTGCTGATCGGAGCGGACGGGCTGTTCGGCTTCGTCTATTGCGGCCTCGTGTGGCGCAGCATGGTCCGGCACGGCCTGAGCCGCACGATCGACGTGCAGGACCGGCTCGGCTACGCCGCACTCCCCGCCGTCGGCTATGTCCTGGTGATCGCGGCCGGCATCGCGCTGGCGTGGCAAGACGGCATCGGCTGCGACGTGCTGGGAGTGGGCGCGGGGCTGTTGCTGCTGGTCGGCATCCGCAACGCCTGGGACATGACGACATTTATAATCATGCGACGGCAGGATTGACCGTTGTGGTAGCATAATACCCCAAACCTTGGGCCTTGACGGCAGCACGGCTTGCAGCGATAAGCCGCGACCGGTTTGCAGGATCGCCGCGATGAAAACGACGCTTTCGCTGAAGCCCGCGGAGGTTGCGAAGGGCTGGGTGCTGATCGACGCCGACGGGCTGGTGCTCGGCCGGCTCGCCGCCCTGGTCGCCAACCGGCTGCGCGGCAAGCACAAGGCGCAGTTCACCCCGCACGTCGATTGCGGCGACAACGTCGTGATCGTCAACGCGCGGCGCGTGCGCGTCACCGGCAACAAGGCCGAGCAATCGATCTTCTACTACCACACCGGCTACCCCGGCGGCATCAAGGGCCGCTCGATCCGCCAGCGGCTCGACAGCCAGCACCCCGAGCGGGTGATCGAGAAGGCGGTGGAGCGGATGATCACCCGCGGGCCGTTGCAGCGCCAGCAGATGAAGCATCTCTACGTCTATGCCGGGCCGGAGCACCCGCATTCGGGCCAGCAGCCGCAGCCGCTCGACGTCGGGGCCATGAACCGCAAGAACCGGAGGGCCTGACGATGTCCGCCACCCAGACGCGCACGCTCGCCGATCTCAAGGATCTCGCGGTCGTCGCCCAGCCGCCGGCCGCCGCCGAGGCGCCGCGGCGCGAGCCCAAGCGCGACGCGCAGGGCCGCAGCTATGCCACCGGCCGGCGCAAGAACGCGGTCGCGCGGGTGTGGATCAGGCCCGGGCGGGGCGAGATCGTGATCAACGGCAAGAAGGCGGCGCAGTATTTCGCCCGCCCGGTGCTGCGGATGCTGATCACCCAGCCGTTCCTGGTCGCCGACCGCTACAACCAGTTCGACGTGATGTGCAACGTGATCGGCGGCGGCCTCTCCGGCCAGGCCGGCGCGGTGCGCCACGGCATCAGCCGCGCGCTGACGCATTACGAGCCCGAGCTGCGCAGCATCCTGAAGGTCGCCGGCTTCCTGACCCGCGACCCGCGCGTGGTCGAGCGCAAGAAATACGGCCGCATGAAAGCTCGCCGCAGCTTCCAGTTCAGCAAGCGCTGATCCCCGTACGATCGTAGGAGCCTTCCCGGCGGCCATCTGGGCCGGCGCAGCCGCACCCGCATCGGGGTGAAGCAGCCGGCGGCGGAAACGGACCGGCATGGCAGGCGTTCGCCATCAGGCATTGCTCGCGAGCCACCGGATGCCCATGAACGACAGGAGGTGGCGGGACAGATCGTGGCGACCGGCCTCGAAACGTTCGACGTCTCGCTCCTGGCACCAGGTGCCTGATGCGCCGGCGCCGCGGATCGTCGTGATCGGGGCCGGCTTCGGCGGCCTCGCGGCGGTTCGGGCGCTACGGCGCGCGAACGCCGCGATCACCCTGATCGACCGCGAGAACCACCATACCTTTCAGCCGCTGCTCTATCAGGCCGCGACCGCCGCCCTCGCCGCGACCGACATTGCATGGCCGACCCGCAACCTGCTCCGGCGCCAAGCCAACGTGCGCGTCGTGATGGCCGAAGTCACCGCAATCGACCTCTCGGCGCGCCGCGTCCAGACCGACGAAGGCAGCTTTGACTACGACTATCTTGTGCTCGCGACCGGCTCCACGCACTCCTATTTCGGCCACGAGGAATGGGCGCGGTTCGCGCCCGGACTGAAGCGGATCGCCGATGCAGCCGTGATCCGCAAGCGGATTCTGCTGGCGTTCGAGCAGGCGGAGCTTGCCTCGGATCGCGACGAGCAGATCCGGCTGCTGACCTTCGTCGTCATCGGGGGCGGCGCGACCGGGGTCGAGATGGCCGGAGCGATTGCCGAGATCGCGCGCGACACGCTGCGTCACGATTTCCGACGGGTCGATCCGGCCGAGGCAAATGTGGTGCTCGTCGAGGCCGGGCCTCGATTGCTCCCGACGCTGCCCGAGGACCTGTCGGCCTACGCCCTGGCGGCATTGCGCCGCATGGGCGTGGATGTCCGCCTCGGTGTCCAGGTGACAGGCTGCGATGCCGGCGGCGCCGATACCTCGGCTGGCCGGATCGAGGCCCGCACGCTGATCTGGGCGGCGGGCGTGCGCGCATCGTCCGCCGCGTCCTGGATCGGGGTCGCCTCCGATAGGCATGGCCGCATCGCGGTCGCGGCCGATTTGAGCGTGCCCGAGCATCCCGAGATCTATGCGATCGGCGACACGGTCGCGGCCGTTCGCCCGGATGGCGGGGCCGGTTCCCGGCGTCGCGCCGGCCGCCAAGCAGATGGGCCATTATGTCGGCCGGCGGCTCGCGGCGCTCATCGCCGGCCGCCCGGCCGAACCGCGGTTTCGCTATCGCGACCAGGGCGAGCTTGCGACCATCGGCCGCAAGGCGGCGGTGGTACGGATCGGCCGCATCAAGCTGACCGGCTTCATCGCGTGGCTGTTCTGGAGCCTCGTCCATATCTTCTTCCTGGTGACGCTCCGCGATCGCGTGGTGGTATCGCTGAACTGGCTGTGGAACTACGTCACGTTCCAGCGCGGCGCCCGTGTGGTGACGCGGGCGGACGAATGATAGCTTCAGCCGATCGCGGCCGTCGCACTCTGCACCGCCTCGGCGAGCGTGGGGTGGATATGCACCGCGTCGCGGATCACCCGATACGGCGCGCCCGCGTTCATCACGTCGATGAAGCAATGCACCAGCTCCGCGCCACCGGCGGCGAGCACCGCGGCGCCGAGGATCGCGTCACTTTCTGCATCCGCCACGACCTTGATGAAGCCCGCCGCCTCGCCGATCTCCGAGGCCTTTCCGCTGTTCGCCATCTCGAAGCGCCCGACACGGACCCGCTTTCCCTCGCGCGCGGCCTCTGCCTCGGTCAGTCCGACGCGGCCGAGTTCGGGATCGGTGAAGATTGCATACGGCACGATGCGCCGCGTGGTGCGCGCGCCGTCGCCCGCAAGCTGCGAGAGCAGGATGCGATAATCATCCCACGACGTGTGGGTGAACATCGGGCCGCCGCGAATGTCGCCCGCCACCCAGATGCCGCCAACCGGCGTCGCCAGCCGCGCATCGCAGGGCACCACGCCGTGCGCATCGGGCGCCAGCCCCACCGTCGCCAGCCCGAGATCGTCGGTGTTCGGCTGCCGCCCGGTCGCGACAAACACCGCCGACGCCTCGATCGCGCCATTTCCGGTGTGCAGCACGATCCGATCGCCGCGCCGCTCTGCGCGATGCAGCGTCTCGCCGAGCCGCAAGCGGATGCCCTCGGCCTCGAGCAGCGCCTGCATGGCGGCCGCCACGTCGTCGTCCTCGCCGTGGGCGATGCGCGCGGCGCTGTCGATGACGGTGACCGCGCTGCCCATGCGGCGATAGAATTGCGCCATCTCCAGCCCGATCGGGCCGCTGCCGATGATCGCGAGCGAGGCCGGCAGCGCCGTCCGGTCGAGCCAATTGCCGGCGTGGATCACGTCGATCTCCGCCAGCCCCTCGATCGGCGGCATTGCGGTGCGCGTGCCGGTGTTGAGCACGACCGTGCGTGCGATCGCATCACCGGCCCCGACGCGCACGCGAAAGCCTGCCTCGGTGCGGCCGTCGAGCCGCGCATGGCCGCGTAGCAGCACGGGGTTCGGCGCTTGCGCGAAGCCGGCCTCCAGCCCGTGCCGCGAGCGTTCCGCAATCGCCCGCGCCCGCGCGATCACCGCCGGGAAATCGACCGCCACCTCACCCACGCGCACGCCCCACTCGGCGGCGCGGCGGGACTGATGGGCGATGCGCGCCGAGGCGATCGCCGCCTTGGTCGGCGTGCAGCCGAAATTGACGCAACTGCCGCCGAGATGCCTGCGCTCGGCGAGCGCGACGCGCATTCCCTTGCCCGCGAGGCCCGAGCGAGCGGGATCCGGCCTGCCCGCCGCCGATCACCAGCACGTCATAGACGTCGGGCGCCGGCATGATCCGCTCCCTTCACGCGGCGATCGTCAGCACCACCTTGCCGCGCAGATGCTCCTGCTCCAGACGGGCTTGCGCACGTGCGGCCTCGGCAAGCGGCAGCGTCGCGCTCACCACCGGCCGCACCTGGCCGGCATCGATCAGCCGGCCGATCTCGACGAGCTGCGCGCCGCTCGGCTTCGCCACGTAGTTGGTGCCGCGCGCCTGGCGCCGCCGCGCCTCGGCTTCATCCGGCTTCTGCAAACTCGACACGATGATCCCGCCCGGCTTCAACACCGACCACGAGCGCTGCTGCGTCTCCCCCGCGATCAGGTCCAGCACGAGGTCGATGTCGCGCGCGACCTCCTCGAAGCGCTGCGCCTGGTAGTCGATCGCGGTGTCCGCGCCGAGCGAGCGCACGAAGTCGAGGTCCTTGCCCGCCGCGGTCGCGAACACGGTCGCACCTTTCGCGCGCGCGAACTGCACGGCGAAATGCCCGACGCCGCCGGCGGCGCCGTGGATCAGCACCCGCTGGCCGTCGCGCAGGCCACCGTGATCGAACAGGCCCTGCCATGCAGTGAGTGCCGCCAGCGGCACGGCGGCCGCATGGACGTAGTCGAGCGTCGACGGCTTGGCGGCGAGGTCGGTCGCCCTCGCCAACACCTGCTCGGCATAGCCGCCCTGATCGGGCGCCAGCATCGCATAGACCGCGTCGCCCTCGCGCAACACCCCGCCGCCGTCGCCCGCGCCTGCTTTTGCGCCCAGCTTTGCAATCGTGCCGGAGACGTCGCGACCAAGCGTCATCGGCAGCTTGTCCGGCGGCACGAACCCGCCCTGGCGGATCTTGTAATCGACCGGATTGACGCTCGCGGCGCGCACCGCAATGAGCACCTCGCCCTCGCCCGGCTGCGGGGCGGGCAGGTCTTCCAGCGCGAGCACCTCGGGGCCGCCGAAGCGGTGGATGCGAACAGCCTTCATGGCACCTTCCTTCCCGCGAACGCAGCGTCGTGCTCAGCCTCGCACCGCCCGCTCCAGCTCCGCCTTCGTCATCCGTGAGCGGCCCCGGACGCCCTTCCGTGCTGCCTGCTCGTAGAGCTGCGCCCGGGTCGTGCTGCCTTCGCGGCTCGCCTGCGCCGTCCGCCCCTTGCGCTCGCCGGCCTTGGTCTTGGCGAGGCGGCGCCGGTTCTCCTGCGGGGACTGCTGGTTGGAGGCGCCCGCCTCGCTGAGCGCGATCGCGACCGCCTGCCTGCGGTTGCGCACCTTGCCGCCGCGGCCGCGTTTGAGTTCGCCGTGCTTGAACTCGTGCATCACGCGTCCGACGGTCTCCTGCTGCGCCCTCGTCTCCTTGGCCATGCCTCGCTCCTGTCGACCCCGCCCGCATCAACCGGCAATCGCGGCCAGGGTTCCGCGTCGGCGCTTGGCGTTACAGCGGGAGGGAGGGCGACTTTCCCATGTCCAATTTTATCCGGCTCGCGAACCTAATCCATTCCGCCGCGTTGTCACCGACTCGCTTGCACGGGACGAAGGGTTACGCGATGGGCACTATCCTGCTGATCATTGTCATCATCCTGCTGCTTGGCGCGCTGCCGACGTGGCCCTACAGCTCCGGCTGGGGCTACTATCCGTCGGGCGGGCTCGGGCTGATCCTGCTGATCGTCATCATTCTTTTGCTGGTTGGGTATGTCTGAACGCGACGGACGCGTTCAGCGTCCACTCAGACGGGGTGCAGCACCCGTCCCGCCACCGCATCCAGCCGCGCCATCAGACCGGGGTCCCGCCGCTCGGGTGCGGTGATGAGCGCATGGTCGAGCGCGCGACCGCAGCCGCACGGGCAGGGATCGCGGCGGCGGCCGAGCGGCGGCACTGCCGCGGCGACCAGATCGCGCGCGTGCGCCGCGTTCTCCAGCAGCACGCGCACCACCGCCTCGACCGTGACGTGCTCGTGCGTCTCGTGCCAGCAATCGTAATCCGTCACCATCGCGACCGTCGCGTAGCAAAGCTCCGCCTCGCGGGCGAGCTTGGCCTCCGGCATGTTGGTCATACCGATGACATCGCAGCCCCAGCGCCGGTACAGCCGGCTCTCGGCGCGGGTGGAGAATTGCGGCCCCTCCATCACCAGGTAGGTGCCGCCGCGCACGACCGGCAGGCCGAGGCCGCGTGCGGCACCTTCCAGCGCGTCGCCGAGGCGGGTGCAGACCGGCTCCGCCATCGAGACGTGCGCGACGCAGCCCTCGCCGAAAAAGCTCTTCTCGCGGGCGAAGCTGCGGTCGATGAACTGATCGACGATGACGAAATGCCCCGGCGGCAGCTCTTGCTTGAGGCTGCCGACGGCTGAGAGAGAAATGATCTCGGTGCAGCCGGCGCGCTTCAGCGCGTCGATGTTGGCGCGGTAGTTCAGATGGGTGGGCGAGAGCCGGTGCCCGCGCCCGTGCCGCGGCAAAAACACGACCCGCACGTCGCCGAGGCGCCCGAACAGCAGTGCGTCGGAGGGCTCGCCCCAAGGGGTCGCAACCTCCCGCCACTCGGTCTCGGCCAGCCCCGCGATATCGTAGAGGCCCGAGCCGCCGATGATGCCGATGACCGGTTCCACCATCCCGGCCGGCGTGGCCGTCGCGTCAGTGGACGTTGGACCAGACCTTGCGCTTCACGCCATAGGTCATGCCGGTGAGGAACAGCAGGAAGATGATGACCTTCACGCCGGTCCGCTTGCGCAGCTCCAGGTTGGGGTGCGAGGCCCAAGTGAGGAAGGTGGTGACGTCATGCGCCTCTTGCGGCAGCGTCGCCTTGGTGCCGTCGGCGTAGGTGACACGGTTGGCGGTCAGCGGCGGCGGCATGTTGATCGCGTGGCCGGGGAAGTATTCGTTGTAATAGGTGCCGGGCGCGATCTTCACGCCGGGCGGCGCCGGCTTGTAGCCGGTGAGGATGGCATAGACGTAGTCGGGGCCGCCGGCGCGCGCCTTCACGAGATCGGACTGATCGGGCGGGATCGCGCCGTCGTTCGCCGCCTTCGCCGCCTCGTCGCTGGCGAACGGCGCCTTGAACGTGTCGGACGGCAGCGCCGGGCGCATCACCGTCTCGCCGCTGGAATTGAGCGTCGGCACCTGGATGCTGGCCGCGATCGCCTTCACTTGCGTCGGCCGACAGCCCGATCTCCTCCAGGTTGCGATACGAGAGCAGGTTCATCGAGTGGCAGGCCGAGCAAACCTCCTTGTAGATCTGGAAGCCGCGTTGCAGCGAGGCGCGATCATAGGTGCCGAAGATGCCGTCAAAACTCCATTTCTGCGCGGGCGGCGTCGGCGCCTCTTCCTGGGCGAAGGCGGGGCCGGCGGCGAGTGCGAGCAGTGCGAGTGCCAGCAGGAGGCGGCGCATCACGCGCGCTCCATCGGCTTGGCGGGTGCGGCACCGGGCAGCGGTCCGCCGCCGCCGCCGATCACCGGGCGGCTGATGCTCTCGGGCAAGCGGCAGCGGCTTCTCGAGCCGGCCCAGGATCGGCAGCAGCACCAGGAAGTGCAGGAAGTAGTAGAGGGTGCAGATGCGCCCGATCGTGACCCAGATCCCCTCCGGCCGGTGCGCGCCGACGAAGCCGAGCCCGATCAGCGACAGGACCAGCAGGATCATGAGCTGGCGGTAGATCGGCCGGAACCTCGCACTGCGCACCGGGCTGGTATCCAGCCAGGGCAGCGCGAACAGCAGCAGGATCGAGCCGAACAGAAGGATGACGCCGCCCAGCTTGTTCGGGATCGAGCGCAGGATGGCGTAGAACGGCAGGAAGTACCATTCGGGCACGATCTCGGTCGGCGTCTGCAGCGGATTGGCCTGGATGAAATTGTCCGGCGCCAGCAGCGAGCCCGGCCGGAAGAACACGATCGCGGCGTAGATCAGCAGGAAGACGCAGATCCCGACGCTGTCCTTCATCGTGTAGTACGGGTGGAACGGCACCGTGTCCTGCGGGGTCTTGACGTCGATGCCGAGCGGGTTGTTCGAGCCGGTGATGTGCAGCGCCACGACGTGCAGGAACACCACGCCCACCAGCACGAACGGCAGCAGGTAGTGCAGGCTGAAGAAGCGGTTCAGCGTCGGGTTGGAGACCGAGAATCCGCCCCAGAGCCAGGTGACGATCCCGTGGCCGATCCCCGGGATCGCGGAGAACAGGTTGGTGATGACCGTCGCACCCCAGTACGACATCTGCCCCCAGGGCAGCACGTAGCCCATGAACGCGGTCGCCATCATGATCAGCAGGATAAGCACGCCGAGCATCCACAGCAGCTCGCGCGGCTTCTTGTAGGAGCCGTAGTAGAGACCCCGGAACAGGTGGATATAGACGACGATGAAGAACATCGACGCGCCGATCGCGTGGACGTAGCGCAGCAGCCAGCCGTAGTTCACGTCGCGCATGATCCGCTCGACGCTGTCGAAGGCCAGTTGCGTGTTCGGCGTGTAGTACATCGCCAGGAACACGCCGGTCGCGATCATGATCAGCAGCTGGACGGTGGCCAGCGCGCCGAAGTTCCAGAAGTAGTTGAAGTTCTTCGGCGTCGGGAAGGTCGCGTATTCCTTGTTCATCAAAGTGAAGATCGGCAGCCTGGTGTCGATCCAGTTCACCACCGGGTTCTTGAACTCGCTCTGATGCAGGCCGGCCATCGCCTCGGTCCCCGTCGTCACTCGCGCGCGGCCCTCATACGACGCGCCCTGCGCACCTGCAACATGCCCAACCCTTGCCGCCGGCGGGCCCCTGTTGCACAAGCGCCACATGATCGAGACGCCGCCGCATGGTGCGCTGAAGGGCGCCGCCCGCGCCTGGTTCGAGGCACTGCGCGACCGGCTCTGCGCCGCCTTCGAGGCGATCGAAGACGCGCCGGACACCCCGCTCGGCGACCGGCCGCCGGGACGCTTCGCGCGCACCGCCTGGGACCGGCCGGCCCCGGACGGAGGCGATGGCGGCGGCGGGGTGATGAGCCTGCTGCACGGTCGGGTGTTCGAGAAGGCGGGGGTCAACGTCTCGACCGTCTGGGGCGAGTTCAGCCCCGCCTTTCGAGGGCAGATCCCCGGTGCCGAGGACGACCCGCGCTTCTGGGCGAGCGGCATCAGCCTGGTCGCCCACCCGCAGAACCCGCACGTGCCGGCGGCGCATTTCAACACACGGTTGCTGATGACGACGCGCGGCTGGTTCGGCGGCGGCGGCGACATCACGCCGATCCGCCCCGAAGCGCCGCAGTCACAAGACGACGCCGCCGCCTTCCACGCCGCCTTCCGCGCCGCCTGCGACCGCCACGACCCTGACTACTACCCGCGCTTCAAGGCATGGTGCGACGAGTACTTCTTCCTGCCGCATCGCGGCGAGCAGCGGGGCCTGGGCGGCATCTTCTTCGACCACCATTTCAGCGGCGACGCGGCGGCCGATTTCGCCTTCGTCCAGGATGTCGGGCGGGCGTTCCTCGACGCCTATCCGGCGATCGTCCGCCGCCGCATGGCAGCGTCGTGGTCGGCGGCGGATCGTACCCACCAACTGGTCCGACGCGGCCGCTACGTGGAGTTCAACCTGCTCTATGACCGCGGCACGCTGTTCGGCCTGCGGACCGGCGGCAATGTCGAGGCGACCCTGATGAGCCTGCCGCCGGAAGTCCGCTGGCCCTGACGCGGTCGCATCCGCGGTGCGGCGGCTCAGCGGCGGGCGGCGGGCTTGCCCTTCGCAGCCGGCTTGGCCTTGCCCTTGCCCCCGCCCTTGGCGGCATTGAGCTGGTCGCGCACGCTCTTGGCCGCGGTGAAGCCGAGCTTGCGGGAAGCCGCGATCTGGATCGTCTCCCCGGTTGCCGGGTTGCGGCCCTGGCGGGCGGCGCGCTCCGTGACCTTGAAGCGGCCGAACCCGTTCAGCGCCACCTCGTCGCCGCTGGCGGCGGCCTCGGTGATCGCGGCTGCCACCGCGTCCACCAGTTGCCGTGCTTGCACCTTCGTCAGGTCGTGGTCGGCGGCGATCCGATCGGCCAGTTCTGCAGTGTTCATCCGGCGTCCCTCCCAGCTGGAGAAGCATCGATTGCGGGTCCTGCCGCAGCCTGTCAACGGGTGATCGCCCGGGTGCCCGGGGGCACCGGGACGTCTGACGTTGCGATTGCGGTCTGTTATCACGGCCAAACCGGCGCCTTCACATCGTTTTGACCGCAGGCGGCGCGTTACACGGAATGTTAACCAAAGCGATTGTGGAATGCTAATTAACCTCCCCCTGCGCCCGAGTGAGGCCGAATCGGCGGGCGGACGTCCGGTTTCAGCCGGCGCCCGGACCCGCGAGGATAGGGAGGGGAATGATGCGAAAGCCAATACGGATCGCCGCCGCGTGTCTGGGGGCGATCATCGGCGCAGGACTGGCAACCGGCGCAGCCCATGCCGATCCGTTCTATGCGCTCAAGACGACGATCGCGGTGCCGGCGAGTGCCGACAACAGCGCCGGGGGCGATTTCACCGCTTTCGACATCAGCTTTTTCGACCCCACCACGCAGCTCGACTACGTGGCGGACCGCTCCAACGCGGCGGTCGATATCTTCTCGGCCAAGACCGACACCTTCGTCGGCCGGGTCGGGGGCACCGGCAATTTGTTCACCGGCATCTCGACCGCCACCGACGTCGCCGGGCCGGACGGCGTGCTGACGACCAACCTCCCCGGCCAGCACGACCTCTGGGCCGGCAACGGCAACAGCACGCTGCGGGGCTTCAACATCGATAACAATTACGCCGCACTGCCCAACACGCCGATTGCGACGTCGAGCAATCCAAGCACGGGCAAACGTGTCGATGAGATGGCGTTCGATCCCGCCGACCAGCGGCTGTTGGTCGCCAACGATGCCGCCACGCCCTCGCCGTTCCTGACGCTGATCAACACCACCAACAACACGATCGCCAAGACGATCCCGATCACCGCATCGACCGGCGGGATCGAGCAGTCGGTGTGGGATCCGGCAACCAAGAAGTTCTACACCTCGATCCCGCAGGAGAACAACACCGGCGCGGGCGCGATCATCGCCATCGATCCGCTCACGGGGGCGGTGACGCACACGTTCGACCTGACGGCGCTCGGCATCGGGTCGTGCGGACCGACCGGCCTGGTGCTCGGCTCGGGCGGGCATTTGATGGTCGCGTGTGGCAACGCCGGCACACAGGCGATCCTGTTCGATCCGACCGCAAACGGCGGCAACGGCAAGGTGCTGAACACCTATAGCCAGGTCAGCGGCTCGGACGAGGCGTGGTTCGATCCGACTTCGGACCTCTATTTCGTCACCGGCGCCAACAACCCGGGCGGCCCGATCCTGGGCATCATCAAAGGCGCGACCGGCGCCTATGATCAGTCGCTGATTACCTCGCCCGGCGCGCACTCGGTCGCCGTCGATCCGATCAGCGGCCAGATCTTCGTCCCCTTCGGCGCGATGGCTGGCAACACGGTCTGCCCGGCCACCGGCTGCATCGCCGTGTTCGCGCCGGTTTCGGCGCCGGAGCCGCGCTCGCTGGCGCTGCTGGCGATTGGGCTGGTGGGGCTCACGCTCGCGGTGCGACGGACCCGACGCGGCGCGTAGCGGACCACGCGGTGGCGGCGATCACTCCCAGGTGATTAGTCCCAGGCGGGCGCCCAGGACGGGCTGATGAGCCGCCGCTTCTGCGGCAGGCGCGCGATCGCGTCGCGGTCGGCCGCGTCGAGTCGCAGGTCGAGTGCGGCGAGGTTCTCCCGCTGCCGGGCTGCCCCCGCCGCCTTCGGGATCGCCGCCACCCCCTCCTGCCCGAGCAGCCAGGCGAGCGCCACCTGTGCCGGCGTCGCGCCGTGCCGGCGGGCGATCGCGACCAGCGCTTCGTTGCGCGCGAGCTCGGCGCCTTTCGCCAGCGGGCAGTAGCCGGTGACGGCGATGCCGTGGGCGCGGGCGTAGCCGAGGACGGCCGACTGGTCGAGCATGACGTGATACTCGACCTGGTTGCAGGCGATCGGCGCGCCCACTTCCTCCACCGCCCGACGCATCAGGGCGACGGGGAAGTTGGAGACGCCGATCGCCCGCGCGCGGCCCTGCTCGCGCAGCCGCATCATCGCCGCCAGCGCCCGCGGCAGGTCCATCTCCCGGTTCGGCCAATGGATCAGGTAGAGATCGACGTAGTCCAGCCGCAGCGCCGCCAGGCTGCGCTCGAACGCGGCCACGATCGCATCGGGTGCGAGCTGGTCATACCAGACCTTCGTCGTGACATGCACGTGCCCGCGCGGCACGCCGGCGGCAGCGAGGCCGGCGCCCACCGCGTCCTCGTTGCCGTACGACGCGGCGGTGTCGATGTGGCGATAGCCGAGGGAGAGCGCGCTCTCCACCGCCGCCTGGCACTCGGCCCCCTTCATCGGCCAGGTGCCGAGGCCCAGCCGCGGCATCGCCATGTCCTGCATCGTCAGCCTCTGCATTCGGCGCACTCCTGGCAAAGACATTCCAATCGGACGCTCGCGCGCGGCTGGCGAGTTCGTGGGTCAGAGCGTCCCGGAGTGCAACCCCGGAGTACAACCTATGCGAGCGGGGCGCGGGGACCTCACTCGCACGTGACCGCGGCCCCTGGACATTGCATCATCGGCAGCCGCTGATTCGGGTTCCGGGCGGTTTCATTGCGCGGCAGCGAGGGAGGAGAATGGCGTGCAATTCTACTTGATCCGGCTTTCCTATACCGCCGCGTCCTGGCACCAGCAACTCGAGCGCACGCCGGACATCGATAGGCGACTGGCTTCGGTCAAGCGGCTGATCGCCAATCTCGGCGGCTCTCTCGCCCGCTACGAATTCTTCGCCGACGGCCACGGGGTTCGGCCCGATGGTGACAAGCGGATCGTCATAGAAGACAAGTTTATTGCGCTGGGCGCCGATGATCTCGTCGCGCTCATTGCGGTTCCGGATGAACGCGCGGCCTTCGGCTTTTCGATGGCGGTGTCGGCCGAGGCGGGGGTCAAGCAGATTTCGCTGACGCCGCTCCTGCCCATCCGAGACGCGATCGAGGTTATGCGCGTGGCGAACACGGCGCGAAGCGAGGCGGCCTACTCGGCGCCCGGGGGAACCGGAGCCGGGTGGCTTGGCGCGGACGTGCAACCCGGCGCAGGGCGACGCAGGGGAACCGGCGGTGCGCGCACCGCGCGGGGCGGCGGCGCAAAGCGGGGCAGCGGCGCAAAGAAGCCGCGCGGCAGCGGGGCGAGCTAGGATCGCGTGGCAATCCGCGTGCCGGGTTCGCACGCGCCGCCGCGAATGGATGCGTCGGGGGAGCCGGTCTGTCCACGCTGCGGAACCGGCGGTCGGCCCGTCGCGCGTTTCTGCGACCAGTGCGGCGCGCCTCTCGTCACGCTGGGCCGGCTCTCCCCGTCGCCCCCACCGGCGGCGTTTGACCCGGGGACGGCGGGACTGCTTGCGGAGGGCCTCGCCCCGGACAGCGAGCGGAAGCAGATCTCGGTGCTGTTCGGCGACATCTCGGACTCCACGCGCCTGATCAGCGGCCGCGACCCGGAGCGTGCCTGGGCGCTTCTCAATCCGGTCCTGGAAGCCATGATGGAGGCCGTCCGCGCATACGGCGGCACCGTCAACCAGATCCAGGGCGACGGCATCATGGCGCTGATGGGCGCGCCGCTCGCATTCGAAGACCACGCGCTGCGTGCCTGCTATGCCGCCGCACGGATGCACAAGGAGATTGCCCGCGCCTTTGGCCCCGCGCCGCGGCCTCGAAGCGGCGACGACGACGCGTTGTCGCCGATCCAGATCCATATCGGCATCGCCACCGGCGGCGCGCTGGTCGGCACGATCGGCTCCGGCCTGACGCGCGCATACAGCGCGGCCGGCGAGGTGATCCACGTCGCCGCCCGCCTGCGGCAGATGGCCAAGCCGGGTCAGACACTCTGCACATCCGAGACGCTGCGCCAGGCCGGTCGGCTCGTCCGCGGGGCATCGCGCGGCATGACCGCGATCCGCGGGGTGGAGGCGCCGATCGAGGTGATCGAGATGCTCGACGTCGCCAGCGCCGGGCGGCACGCGCCGGCACCGGCTGATCCCGACGGCGAGCGCGCTCCGGTGCGGCTGCAAGGGCGGGAGGAGGAACTCGTCGCTGGTGCGCGAGCGCCTGGCGCGCGCGGCCACGGGGCCCAGCCAGGTCGTGGCGCTGGTTGGCGAAGCGGGAGTGGGCAAGTCCCGCCTGGTGCGGGAGCTGGCCAATTCATGCCTGGTCGATGGCTGGCACGTGCTGAGAGCGGGTGCCGTCGCGTTTGGCGCCGACAGCCCCTATTACCCCCTGGCGGGGCTGATTCGTGACCTGTTCGGCATTGCCGAGATCGACGAGGTGCCCGCGATCCGCGCGGCCGTCGCCACTCGCCTGCGCGCGCTGGGCGATGGGCTGGAGAGCGTATTCGTCGCGGCACTCGCATTGCTCGACGTCGATCCTGAGGACACGGATTGGGCGGAGATGGAACCGCGCCGCCGGCGTGAGGCCATTCGCACCGGCCTGGTGGCCATCTTTCGACGGCTTGCCGAGGAGCGGCCGCTCCTGCTCGTCCTCGAGGATTTGCACTGGGTGGACACCGACAGCCAGGCGCTGCTCGATTCGCTGCTCGATCCGCTGGCGGCGGCGCGAGTGGCGGTGCTGGTGAATTACCGGCCCGAGTACGACCCCGGCTGGCCGAAGCGCGAGAATATCCTGGTCCTGCCACTGGCGCCGCTGTCGCGCGTCGAGGCGCTGCATCTCACCGAGGCGCTGCTCGGGGACAAGGAGGCCCATGCTGCGCTGAGCGAGGTGCTGGTCGAGCGCACCGGAGGCAATCCGTTTTTCTTGCAGGAGATGGTGCGCGCACTGGCGGAAGCGGGGTACTGCGCGGCAGCCTCGGCGCCTATTCCATGGCCGGCGCGTGGTCCGGACGCCTGGTGCCCTCCTCGGTGCGGGCCGTCCTGCAGGCGCGCATCGACCGCCTCAGTCCGGAAGAAAAGCGGCTGCTGCAGACGGTCGCAGTGATCGGCGAGCGGTTTGCGCTGCTGCTGCTGCATCGCCTTCTGTCCGATGTCACGCCGGAGGAGATAAACGCCCGCCTCCAGCGCCTTCTCGCCGCAGGGTTCGTGTACGAAGCCAGCCTGCTCCCCGAGCCGCGCTACGCCTTTATCCACGCGCTGACGCAGGAGGTGGCGTACGAGGGGCTGTTGCAGGAGCGTCGGCTGCAGATCCATGCGGCGCTGGTCTCGGTGCTCGAGGCCACCTATTCGGCTCGGCTGGCGGAGCACGCGGAGGTTCTCGCCTATCACGCCGTGCGCGGCGAGTTGTGGGGACGGGTCGCCCTGTATGCGCGGCAGGCGGGGATGCGCGCCGCCGGGCAGTCGGCTTATCGGGAAGCGGTGCGGCAATTCGAGCAGGCGATTGCCGCGTTCGCGCGGCTGCCGACCTCGACGGCCACGACGGCCGCGGCCATCGAGACCAGGTTCGAACTTCGCAACGCGCTGTTTCCGCTCGGCGAGATCCAGCGTGACCTCGAGTCTCTGGGAGCGGCGGAACGTCTCGCGCGCACGGCGGGTGACGTGCAGCGCCTGCCTTGGATCATCGCCTACATCGCCCGCGATCTCGGTCTGCTGGGCCATCCCGATGAGGCGCTGGAGGCGAGCGGTCGGGCGCTCGCCCTGGCGGACGCGGGAGGGGACACGAACCTGCGCATTCTGGCGCGATCCTATGCGGGGCAGGCGCATTATGCGCTGGGCGATTTCAGCGCGGCGGCCAAGATCATGCACGACCTGCTGCGCGACATCGGCGAGAGCGATCTGCACGCGACGTATGGACTTCCGTTCTCCGGCCGAACCGCGTTCCGGTGCTGGTGGGCCTGGGCGCTGGCCCGGCTCGGCCCGTCCGCCGAACTGGTGGCGGTGGAGGCCGCGCTGCTGGCGGAGGACGCCACTTCTGATGATCCGCTATGCGCGACCGTGGCCCAATACAGCGCAGGTTTCGGCGCACTGGGCCGCGACGATTGCGCGACGGCCATCGAGCGGCTCGAAGAGGCCCTGCGCCGCTGCCAGCACTGGGATTTTACCGCATGGTTCACCAACATCGCGTCCGCGCTCGGCCACGCCTACGCGCGGCTCGGGCGGGTGGAGGAAGGCTTGGACCTGCTGTGGCGGGCGGTGCGCCGGTCGCGCGCGCTGCGGCTGATGGTGAGCCACTCGCTCGAGGTGGCGTGGCTGGCCGACGCCACCCTCGCCGCCGGACGGGTGGAGGAGGCCCGCGCGCTCGCCGCCGAGGCGGTGGAGCTGGCGCGGCGATACCAGGAACGCGGCAACGAGGCGTATGCCCTGTTCGTATCCGGAACAGTCGCGCGGCGAGGCCGCGACCAGACGGAGGACGCTGCCGAAGAGATGTTTGGGGAGGCGCTGCGGGCGGCACTCGCGTGCGGGATGGAGCCGCTGGTCGTCCGGTGCCGACGGGCCTTGCGGCGAAGTGAGGCAGAATGCGCTTAGCCCGTACTTTTTCGTGGTGATCGGCGCCGGCCCGCGGACGGCGTGATTTTATCTTTCGCCAGGCAGCAGCCGCGCGATGTACGGCGGCAGCGCGAACGCGGCGGCGTGAACCTCCGGCGTCCAGTACCGCGTCTTCCCCAGGACACCCGCCGCCGCGGCGCGCGCCCGGATGGTTTCGACCGGCACCGCACCCAAACCGGCGCGCGAGGCCGCGAAACCCAGCGTCATGAAGCCTCCCACATAGGTGGGCACCGCGGCGACATAGGCGCCGACATGCGGGAAGAATTGCGCCCGGCGGGCCGAGGTTTCGCGCAGCTCGTCCGCCTGCATGAACGGCACCCCGCACTGGTTGACGATCACCCCGCCCGTCGCCAGCACCCGCGCGCAGCTTCGGTAGAACGCATCAGTGAACAATACTTCGCCGACGCCGATCGGGTCGGTGCTGTCCACGATGATCGCGTCATAGGCGGCATCGGCGGCGCCGCGCACGTGCTCGATCCCGTCGCCCACGATCACCTCGGCGCGCGGATCGTCCCACGCCTCGCCCGCGATCGCCGGCAGGTGCTCGCGGGCGAGGCGGATCACCTCGCCGTCGATCTCCACCATCACCGCGCGCGCGACGTCGCGGTGCTGCAACACCCGCCGCAGCACGCCGCCGTCGCCGGCGCCGATGATCAGCACCCGCGAGGCCGCCCCGTGCGCCAGCAGCGGCACGTGGGCGAGCATCTCCTGATAGACGAACTCGTCGGCCTCGGTGATCTGGATGATGCCGTCGAGCGCCATCACGCGGCCGTGGCTCGCGGTCTCGAAGACGCGGATGTCCTGGAACGCGCTCCGCACGCGGGCGAGTTCGCGCGTGATGCGGAAGCGCTGGCCCCAGTCGGGGTAGAGGGTCTCGTTGAACCAGGCGTCGGGCGCCATCTCCTCCGCCCGGGCGGTCAGGCGATGCGACCGCGGCGCTGCTCGTCCACGACCATCCGTGCGGGGCGGAACGCCGCCTCGATCACCGGCAGCGAGTTGGCCGGATCGCAGGCGCCGCACATGAAGATGTCCACCGCCGCGAAATCGCGCTCGGGCCAGGTGTGGATCGAGATGTGGCTCTCGGCCAGCACCACCACGCCCGACACCCCGCCGCTGGGCGAGAAGTGGTGGAAATGGCTGTGCAGGATGCTGGCCTTCGCCGCGACCGCCGCCTGCGCACAGCGCGCGCTCGATCAGCGCCGGATCGTTGAGGTTGGAGGCGCCCCACAGATCGACCAGCAGGTGCGCCCCCGCGAAGCGCATCCCGTCCTTCTCGACGAAATAGTCCTTGGCCTCCCCGAGGGAGGATTGCGTCGTCTGGTTCTCGCTCGGGTTCTCCGAGACCATCCCCAGTTGAGCGAGTGCGTTCATCACGTACCCCCAACCATGCAGATGGCCTGTTGGGCGGGCTCGCCCCCTTCGGCCAAGGCGCCGGAAATAGGGGCAGGGGGGGTGGGGTGCAAGGGGAGATTGTGCGCTGCCGCGCGATGGTAGCGGCGGGCGGATTTGAACCACCGACCAAGGGATTATGATTCCCCTGCTCTACCGCTGAGCTACGCCGCCCCATGCGCCCGAGCGCGGGCAGGAGATAGGGCGGGGGCTTGGGAGCGTCAATCGCGCGCCGCGATGAACCCGCCGCCCAGTACCCGGTCGCCGTTGTAGAACACGCAGGCCTGTCCCGGTGCGGCCAGCGCCGGCACATCGAGCAGCACCTCGGCGCCGTCCGGCGTCGGCGCCACCACCGCCCCCTGGACCGCGTCGCGCGCGCGCAGTTTTACTCCGCAGCGGCGTGGCGCCGGGGCCGCGAGCCAGTTCACCTCCCGCAGCACCACGCGCCGGCTGCCGCCGGTGCGCGGCCCGACCACGATCCGCCGGTGTGCGGCGTCGATCGCCGTCACCACGCGCCCCGCGCCAGCCGCCGCTCCCAGCCGCTTCGCCTGCCCCACCGTGTAGCGCGCGATCCCCTCATGGGCGCCGAGCACCGCCCCGGCCGCGTCCACGATCTCGCCCGGCGCCACCGCGTCCGGCCGCAGCCGCGCCACGACGCCCGCATAGGAGCCGGATGGAACGAAGCAGATGTCCTGGCTGTCCGGCTTGGCCGCGACCGCAAGCCCGAGCCGCGCCGCCTCTACCCGCACCGCCGCCTTGTCCGGCATCTCGCCGAGCGGGAACCGCGTGCGCGCGAGCTGCTCGCGCGTGGTCGCGAACAGGAACCAGGTCTGGTCGCGCGCGGGATCGGCGGCGCGGTGCAGCTCCGGCCCGTCCGGGCCATCGAGGCGGCGCGCGTAGTGCCCGGTCGCCATCGCTTCGCAGCCGAGGTCGCTCGCCAGCGTCAGCAGATCGCCGAACTTGAGGTGCTGGTTGCAGCGCACGCAGGGCACCGGCGTCCGGCCTGCCGCATACTCGTCGGCAAAGGGCGCGATCACGGCCGCGCGGAACCGCGCCTCGGCGTCGATCACGTAATGCGGGATGCCGAGCGCATCGGCGACCCGGCGCGCGTCGTGGATGTCCTGCCCGGCGCAGCACGCGCCCTTGCGGCCGGTTGCGGCGCCGTGGTCGTAGAGCTGCAGCGTGACGCCGATCACCTCGTGGCCGGCCGCGTGCAGCAGGCCGGCGACGACGCTGCTGTCCACGCCCGCCGGACATGGCGGCGAGAATCCTCATGAAGCGAGGCGTCGCGGTGACACCCCTCCCCCAACCCCCTCCCGCAAGGGGAGGGGGCTGCCGTGCTCTACTCCCCCTCCCCTTGCGGGAGGGGGCCGGGGGGAGGGGGCCGCCGACATCGTCATCCGTTCATCATGTTGCGCGTGCCCGCCGGCAGCTTCACCACCAGCCCATCCAGCGCCGGCGTCATCACGATCTGGCAGCCGAGCCGCGAGGTCTCGGTCAGGCCGAAGGCGAGGTCGAGCATGTCCTCCTCGTCCTCGGTCGCCTTCGCGAGCTTGGGCAGCCAGGTCGGATCGACGATCACGTGGCAGGTCGAGCAGGCGAGCGAGCCTTCGCACGCGCCCTCGATATCGACGTCGTGCTTGTGCGCGATTTCCAGCACCGACAGCCCCAGCGGCGCATCCACCTCCCGGCGGGTGCCGTCGCGCTCGATGAAGGTCATCTTGGGCATAGGCGGGATCAGGCCTCGATCAGCTCGGCTTTGTGCGCGGCCGCCAGCGCCGTCGCGGCAAAATCCACGTCGGCCGGCGAGGTAAAGCGTCCGATGCCAAGGCGCAAGCTGCGGCCCGCTGCGGCGGCATCCAGCCCCATCGCGCGCAGCACGTAGGAGGGTTCGATCTCCGCCGAGGAACACGCCGAGCCGGTGGAGACGCAAAGCTCCGGGCAGGCCCCCATCAGGGCCGTCGCCGTGCGGCGCGGGAAGGTGAGATTGAGGTTGCCGGCGATGCGCGCCTCGCGCGCGCCGTTCACCCGCAGGCCGGGGACATCGCGCAGCAGCGCCGCGGCCAGCCGATCGCGCAAAACGCCGATCCGCGCCGCGTCCCCCGCCATCTCGGCCAGCGCAATCCGGCACGCGGTCCCGAAGCCCACCAGCAGCGGCGCCGGCAGCGTGCCCGAGCGCAAGCCGCGCTCCTGCCCGCCGCCGGAGAGCAGGGGCGCCAGCCGCACGCGGGGGCGGCGGCGGACATAGAGCGCCCCCACGCCCTTCGGCCCATAGACCTTGTGGGCGCTGAGCGAGACCAGATCGAGACCATGTGCCGCCACGTCGAGCGCAATCTTTCCGGCGGCCTGCGCGGCATCGGTGTGGAACAGTGCGCCGGCCGCGTGGGCGAGAGCCGCGAGCGCCGGAAGATCCTGGATCACGCCGGTTTCGTTGTTCACCGCCATCACGCTGACCAGCAGCGTGGGTGTCGCGAGCGCCGCCTCCAGCGCCGCCGGGTCGAGCAGCCCGTCGGGCTGCACCGGCAAAACCACCGGCTCGAACCCCTCGCTCGCCAGGTCGGCGACACTTTCCAGGACGCATTTGTGCTCGGTCGCGACGGTCACGATCCGGCGGCGCGGATTGGCCATCGCGGCCGCGTGGCGGGCGGCGCCCTTGATCGCAAGGTTGTTCGCCTCGGTCGCCCCAGAGGTGAACACGATCTCCCGCGGCTCGGCGCCGAGCAGGGCGGCGACCTCGGCCCGCGCGGCTTCCACCGCCGCCTCGGCATCGCGGCCGAGCGCGTGCTCGGCGCTGTGCGGATTGCCGAAGCGCTCGGTGAAGAACGGCAACATGGCCGCGACCACGCGCGGGTCGCAGGGCGTGGTCGCCTGGTTGTCGAGATAGACCGGACGGTTGGAGCGCATGACGCCGATGTGGGATCAGGCGGCGCGTCGGGAAAGTCGCTCGGCCATCGCCGCATAGGCGATGACGAACGCCCGCATGTCGGCCTCGGTCGCGCACCAGGGGAGCGAGACCCGGATCGCCTCACCCGCGAGCGCACCGAGACCCATCGCATCCAGCACGTGGCTGCGCGCGACCTTGCCCGAGCTGCACGCCGATCCGGCCGACACCTGCGCGCCTGCGAGGTCGAGCGCGATCACCTGCGTCTCGGCCCGCACGCCGGGAAGGGCCAGGCAGGTGGTGTTGGGCAGCCGGGGCGCGCCGGCGCCGCAGGGGAGGGCGCCGTGGCCGATCGCGGCGCGCTCGATCGCATCGCGCAGCGGTGCGAGGCGGGCGGCGGCATCGGGCGAGGCGTCCCGTGCGGCGGCGGCGAAGCCGGCGATCGCGGGCAGGGCGGGGGTGCCGCCGCGGCGCCCGCGCTCCTGCCCGCCGCCGGCGATCAGCGGTGCCAGCGGCCGGTCGGAGGCCAGCAGCAGCGCCCCGGCGCCCATCGGGCCGCCGAGCTTGTGGGACGAGAGGGCGAAACTGTCGGCGCCACTTGCCCCGAGATCGAGCGCCAGCCGCCCCGCCGCCTGCACCGCATCGACGTGCAGCAGCGCATCGTGCCGGCGGCACAGTGCGGCGGCCTCGGCGAGCGGCTGGACCGTGCCGGTCTCGTTGTTGGCCGCCATCAGGCAGACGAGGGCCGGCGGGCCGGCCGCGAGCAGCGCGCTCAGTGCTTCGAGGTCCGCGACGCCCTCGCGATCGACCGGCAGCCGCGCGGCGTCGCCGGCGGCGGCGCGCACCGCGTCGTGCTCGGTGGCGCCCACGATCAGGCGGCGGCCGGCACCGAAGGCCGCGATGGCGAGCGCGTCGGCCTCGGTGGCCCCCGAGGTGAACACCACACCGGCGGGGCTGGCGCCGAAGCGGGCGGCGATCGCCTCGCGCGCGTCCTCCAGGACCCGGCGCGCCGCGCGGCCGGCGGCGTGGACCGAGGCCGGGTTGCCGGCGACCTCCAGGGCCGCGAGCACCGCCGCCCGCGCCGCAGGGCGGAGCGGCTCGCTGGCGTTGGCGTCCAGATAGGTCACGGCATCTCGGTCACGGGAGGCGGGCTACTCCGCCGCCGGCTGCCGGGCCAGGGCGGCGAGCTGCGCCTCGACGCGGGCGAGCTCGGCGCGCAGGGTCTCGATATCGCGCAGCAGCGGGTCGAGCGCACAATCGCTCGGCGTGCCATAGGGGTCGAAGGCGGGTCGCGGCTGGGTGCGGTGGACCGGGCGGGCCGGGATGCCGACCACCGTGCTGCCGGGGGCGACCGGCTCCACCACCACCGCGTTGGCGCCGACGCGGGCGTTGTCGCCCACGGTGAAGGCGCCAAGCACCTTGGCCCCCGCGCCCAGGATCACGCCGCGGCCGATCGTGGGATGGCGCTTGTGGCCGCGCGCCATGCTGGTCGTCCCGAGTGTCACCTGGTGGTAGAGGGTGCAGTCATCGCCCACCTCGGCGGTCTCCCCGATCACCACCCCCATGCCGTGATCGATCACCACCCGCCGGCCGATTCGGGCCGCCGGATGGATCTCGATGCCGGTAAGAAAGCGGCCGAGATGGGAGATGAAGCGACCGAGAAGACGTGCGTGATGCAGCCATAGCCACCGCGACGCGCGATGAAACAGAACGGCGTGCAACCCCGGATAGCAGAACAGGATTTCAGCCGCAGAGCGCGCGGCGGGGTCGCGTTCGCGATACGCGGCGATGCTCTCCCGCAGGAACATGAAGGCCATGCGACAAATCCGTTATGAGGTGCCGATACGCCCACCTATAGTCGCTCAGACGCCGCCAGCCGACATCCGAATCGGGTCGCGCCGAGGCGGCAGGACATGGGAGAGAAGCCGACCGCATCTTGCATATTCGCGACCGCGACGGGCCTTGCATCCCTCTTACGCATTGCCGATTTGGGCAGTCAAGAATGCGTGTCAATGGGTCGCGCGCGTGTCGTGCTACACTGCGGGCGCAGGATGCGCAGGGATGGGAAGGCGACGAGGGAAAGGAGTGGTGTCGGGCCGCCGGATCGACGGGCGGCGGCTGCCAGAACAACGGTTTGTTAGAAACCTGGCGCGTATCGCCGGGACGGAAGGACATTTGGAACGCCATGCCTGAGGTTATGTTTGCCGGCCCGGATGGCCGGCTTGAGGGCCGCTACCATCACAGCAAGGAGTCCGGCGCGCCGCTCGCGCTGGTCCTGCACCCGCATCCGCTGCACGGCGGGACGATGAACAACCGTATTGCCTACCGGATGTACCAGTCCTTCCAGGGTCTCGGCTTCTCGGTGATGCGTTTCAACTTCCGCGGCGTCGGCCGCAGCCAGGGCCGTTACGATGGCGGCATCGGCGAGATCGGCGACGCCGCCGCGGCGCTCGACTGGATGCAGACGGTCAACCCCGGCGCGTCCGGCCTGTGGATCGCCGGCTACTCGTTCGGCGCCTTCATCGGGATGCAGTTGCTGATGCGCCGGCCGGAGATCTCGGGCTGGATCAGCGTGGCGCCGCCGGCAAACCATTACGATTTCGGGTTCCTGGCGCCATGCCCCTGCGGCGGGCTGATGCTGCACGGCGACGCCGACGACCTGGTGCCCGAGCCGGCGGTCAACAAGCTGGTCGAGAAGCTGAACACGCAGAAGGGCGTGCATGTCGATTATCGCGTGTTCGCCGGTGCCGACCACGTCTTCGCCACCCACGCCGAGAAGGTGGCCGAGGCGCTGGAGGACCACGTCGGCAAGGCGATCGCGCGCAAGGCCATGGCGCTGGCGGCGGATTGAGACTGGGCGCGAGAGCCGGTCACGGGGTCTGGGGCCGCCGGCCCCAGCGGGGTCAAGGGGCGGAGCCCCTTGCCTTAGCCGCGAGCCACCGGCGCACCCCGGCAGCGTCGCCAAACGCCTCCGGCACACGCAGTCCGATCCCGCCCAGCGCCACGGCCGCCGCGATCCCGTCCTCGTCTGTGATGTCGTCGCCCACGAACACCGGCGCTCGGCCCGCGAACGGGGCCCGCGCCATCAGCGCCCGCACCGCCGAGCCCTTGTCGGCGCCACGCGGCCGCACCTCCCACGCCATGCGCGCCGGCAGCAACGCAAACGCCGGGCCGCTCGGCGCCAGCAGCGCCTCCAAGGCGGTGCGCAGGGCCGGGCCGGCCTCGGGTGCCAGACGGTAGTGCAGCACGAAGCCGTGCGTCTTGCGTTCCAGCAGCACGCCCGGATGCGCTGCCGCGACCCGCGCCGCCGCGTCAAGCCAGGCCGCGGGCGCGCTTGCCAGAGCCGGCCGCACCACCGCCTCCTCCGGCGCGTGGCGGAGGGCCGCGCCATGCTCGCCCGCGACCGCGAACGCCGCATGGCCGAGCAGCGCGTCCACCTGTTCGAGGGGACGGCCGGTGACGATTGCGACCGCGTCATCGAGGCGCCGGCGCAGGCCGGCGAGCGAGCCGATCAGCCCGGGCGGCACCACCACCAGGTCGGGCCGCGGCGCGATGTCGAGCAGGGTGCCGTCGAGGTCGAGCAGCAGCGCCGAATTTCGCGGCAGCGGCGGCGCGGTCATGTGCAGCCGGTCAGGTGCACGTCATAGACGGGGGATTGCAGCACCGAGACCGCCGGCTCCCGCGCTAGCATCCAGCCGTGGAACGAAACCGCCTTCGGGTCGGAGTCGGTGATGTCGAGCCACGCGGCGGCATCGGGTGCCTGGTTCGGCGGCCGCAAATCGCACGACTTCACCGCGATGGTGATGGTGCCGAAGGTCGCGGACTGGCCGGCCTTGACGCTGAGGCGGCGGGTGCGGCTGTCGATCTTGTTCAGCACATCGAGCTGGGCGGCATGGGCCGGCACCCAGAGGTTCAGCGCCGCCGGCAGGGGCGCTGGGCCGGCAGGCGCCGGCAGGGGCGCCGGGCCGGCGGGCGCGGGCGGTTGCAGCGGCTGGACGCCCGGCGGCGCGGTTGCCGGCGCTTGCGGGGCGGCCGGTGGCGCGTTCGACGGCCCCGGCGGGACCGCTTCCGGCGTGCCCGCCGCAGGGGGCGGGAACACCAGCGGCAAGGGCGGCGGCTGCTGGGGCGGCAACTCGGGGGGCGGCGGCTCGGGGGTGGCGGGCGCCAGCGGGGTCGGTGCCGGCGGCGCCAGCGGCGAGGGCGCGGGCAGCGGCGCGGCGGGCGCGGGCGGGGTCAGCGGCGGGGCGAGCTGAAGCTGGGCGCGCCCGGCGAGCGGCCAGCCCAGCAGCGCCGCGGCGAGCGCCGCGGCGCGCCTGCCGCCGGTCCGCCTCATCGCCGGGTCGGGCTTTCCAGCCGGCCCACCATCTCGCGCAGGATGGCGCGCATCGCCTCGGCATCGACGCCCATCAGCACCGCGTCCTCGAACGCGTCCTGCATCGTCTCCTCGAGTTCGGCGTGGTTCTCCTCCAGGACGCGCAGCTTCTCGCGGCACGCAACCGGGGTTCCGTCCGGCTGCGGCCAATGCCGCGGGGCGCTCATGGGGCCCGGCCTCCGAGGCTGGGCGGCCCCGCAGGTGCCCCGGCCCCGCCCCCCGGCGCCGCGCCATTGCTCCTGGTCGCATCAACCATCTTGCTGGCGCTGAAGATGAACTTGCCGAGCAGGTCTTCGAGGTTGACCGCCGACTGGGTGATGGTGACGGCGCCCCCGGGCGGGATGGTCCGCTCGTCGCCGCCGGCCACCAGCGAGAGGTACATGCCCCCCAGCAAGCCGTTGCTGGTGATCGCGGCGCTGCTGTCGCGGGGCAGCCTGATCGCATCGCTGACCGTGAAGGTGACATCGGCCAGGAAGGTTTTCGGGTCGATCGCCTCCTGCGTGACGCTGCCGACCTTCACGCCGGCCAGGCGCACGTCGGCGCCGGTCGCAAGCCCGTCGATCCGGTTGAACTGCGCGTGCAGCGTATAGCCGTCCCCGGCCGCCGAGCGGCCGTTGTTGGCGATCGCATAGGCCAGGAACCCGCCCGCGACCAGCAGCACCACCGCCCCGGTCGCCACCTCCGCCGCGTTGCGTCGCGCCATTCGCTCAGACACCCGGATCGGCTGGGGTCCAGGCCTCGTAATCGCCGCTGGCGATCGGCCGCCGGCCGCCGCGGTACTCGTGGCCGGGCGGGAAATACGCCTCCGCCGTGCCGGTCAGGTTCGGCTCGTGCGGCTTCTGCCACGGCCGGCGCGGCGCCTCGGGGAGCGGCGCGTCGGTCGTGTAGTGCAGCCAGGCGTGCCATTCCGGCGGCACGTCGGAGGCTTCCGGGGCGCCGGCGTACAGCACCCAGCGGCGCGCGCGCAGGCCGCCGGGGCGCGGCCGGCGCTCGTCGAAATAGCGGTTTCCCTGCGCGTCGCGGCCGACGGCATGGCCGTGCAGCAAGGTGAACAGGCGGGTGCCGATGGTCATCGCGGCTGATATACGCAGCGGCGGGCGTGCGGTCCACCGGCCGCGCACGCCCGGCACCCCCACCGGATTTTGTGGCCACGGACTGAAAAGCCCCAAAATGCGGCTTTCGTTACCGGCTTTGGGCGGCTAGGATCGCGCGATGTCGATCCCCCGCACCTGGCACGGCGTGCGGATGCGCCGCGCGCGACTCGGCCGCGATCCCGAAACGGCGCCCCGCCAGGTGACGCTGCCGGCCGCCTGGGGCGACGCGGCGGCGGCGGCCCTCGCCGAACTCACCCCGCCGGACGCGGCCCCCTCGCTCGCGGCCGCCGCCGATGCGTGGATCGCGCCGCTGGCCGCCCGCGCCCGCGGCGCCGCCGGCCCGGTGCCGCTGGACGAGCGGCTGCACGCGCTGCTGCTGCTGCGCCGCGGCGCGCCCAGCCTCGGCCTCTGGCGCGGCGAGGCGGGCGCGGCACCCGGCTTCGTGCTCAATCTCGCCGCCTTCGCCGACCCGGCGCTCGGCTTCGACGTCGCCGGTTTCGGCGCGGCGGCCGAGACCGCGGCGACGGCGCTGGCGCTCGCCGCTCCGCGCGCGCCACGCCTCGCGGTCGCGATCGCCGATCTCGCCGGATTGCTGGCGCGGCTCGGGCTCGACTACGCCTCGGCCGAGGCGCGCGAGGTGGCGGCCGCGATCGCGGCGCTGCTGCGCGGACGGGTCGATGCGACGCTCGCCGAGAGCGGTTCGTGGCCCGCACCGCCCGCGACCTGTGCGGTCCCCAGCCTCGCCGCCGCGGCGCAGGAGGCGCGGGCGCGCGCGCAGGGAATGCCGCGCCTGCCGCTCGGCGACGGCATCTGCCGTGATGCGACGACCGCCGTGCTGCCGCCGGGGCCGGCGGAGGCTTTGCTCGGCGTCGAGACCGGCGGCATCGCCCCCGCGTTTTCGCCGGTCGATGCCGAGGGGCGGTTGACCCGTGCCGCCCGCGCCTGGCTCGCCGCGCGCGGGCTTTCGGCCGAGGACGCCCTTGCGGCGACGCTCTGCGGCCAATCCCCGCTGCCGGTCGCGGATTTGGCGGCGCACCGGGCGATGCACGACGCGGTCGCACCCTATCTGCACGCAATGCCGGCGCTGCCGGACGCGCGCGATGCGCCGCGCACGCTGCCGATGCCGCTGGAGCGCGAGTTGCCGGCGCGGCACGGCGGCTATGCCCAGCGCGCCGCGATCGGCGGCCACCGGGTCTATCTGCGCACCGGCGAATACACCGACGGCACCTTGGGCGAGATCACGCTGGCGCTGCCCAAGGAGGGCGCGGTCGCGCGCGGCCTCGCCGATGGGGTGGCCGCGGCGATCAGCCTGGGCTTGCAGCACGGAGTGCCGCTGGAGCGGTTCGTCGAGGCGCTGAGCCTGACCCGCTTCGGCCCGGCGGGCGAGGTGGAGGGCGATCCGTCGGTGGCGCAGGCGACGTCGCTGCTGGACTACGTGGCGCGGCACCTCTCGGCGAGCTACCTCGGCCGGCCGCTGCCCGCGCCGCCGGCCGATGGCGAGGGGGCGCGCACGCCGCTGCTGCCGCTGGAGCTGCCGCAGCGCGGGCGCGGGCTGCGCGTGGTGGGGGAGTAACGGGAGCGGCGGTATCTCGGTTTGAACTTCCGCCATCGACCCAACTGCGCCATAGGTCGGCCTGCCAGCCGGTCCAGGAACCAAACGTTCAGCATAGCTGGGCGCCGACGCCTGTGCGCCATAGCTATTGATTGGCTCAGTGGAGGATTGGCGGTCCGACATGGCGGGTCGTAGGTGCGCCGTCTATTCGCTCGTTTTCAATCGAACGCCAGCAAAGAGGTTCGACATGGAGCGGCCCTGCAATGCTTTCCAACTGCGATCGGCCGACGCTGCTGAGCAAGACTAGAAATCCTTCGCCGCACACACTGTCGACGCGTTGAATGCGCGATCCTCCGTCTCGCCACCATATTGTTCGGGCTACAGGGGTGCCTGCACTGTCCTGGTAGACGAACCGGTTCGCCGGATGTGGCAACCAACGGAGTTGCGTCGACCACAAAGGGCATACTATCGGCATATATTTCGGGATCGTCGGCACGACCGTTCCGTCCATCAACGCGACAAAGTATCTGCTTGGTCTGCGGTACATTGGGACGGGAGTTCCGAAGTCGATAGCCCTGGGTATTCCAGCCACGGCCCTCTCGGCCGACCTACGATCGAGATGAGCGCCAGCATGTGCTGCAACACGTTCGATTACGAACCGTTTATCAAACCGCTCGCGCTCAAAATACGAGATCTCAAGTAACACGGTCTCCTCGCCAAACTACAACGGCTTAGCATCCCACGCTGCTGTGTCGAGCCATAACGATTCCTTCTCTGAATAACCAACGTTGCCCAAATCGGGACGAGGTATTGAGGCAGGACGAGCAGTTGGCTCAATTATCAGTTCGCCAACCGCTGGCGCACCAAGTTCATACAAGAGTATCGGAATATCGCTCTGCTCCAGTCGGTCCGCCTGTATGAGTTCTGCCACAACGCGGCGGAGCGCCCGGACGGCCGCTCGCATGTGAGGACGCATGAAGCTGAGACGGAGTTCTAGACGATTGAGACGGCTTACTATGGCCGACTGAGCATCTGATCCAAAGGTAAGTAGCCCGCCCTCCTCACTCATGAACTGATGGCAGCGACGGCGCAACTGCATCAGACCTACCCCTGCCGCTTCAGATAGTGTACGCAGGGGTCTCTCAAAAGCCCACGTCCAATCGAACACGTCATCAGAGGCGATGCCCTTGGATTGTGGGCCGTGACCAATAGGAGGCACGAATTGCTCGGCTTCCCCGTTGTCCTCAAAAACGATGTTGTAGTAAGCCGGCAGCGGGCGTCGTGGCGAAGCTATCGATTTGCCCCAAGATCCGGCCAATTCCTTCGCACTCTCGATGAACGCCAGGTCAGTCCGAGCGACCCAGTCCTGCAAAACACCTTCGTAGCGGCGTTTGATCTCCTCATCGTGTTTTCCTGCTCGGATCAACGCAAGCGCTTCACACGGACCATCACCGCTTTGATTGAACAGACGTCCCATCAGTGCAAACAAGGCGGTGCCGCCACCAGGGGCAGTGCGTCCAAAGAACGCCCCGACTCGAGCATGTCGCGAAAGCTCCGACGCCTGCAGTGAAAGTGCTACCTCGTATATATACGCCAGCAGCTCTTCATCCGTGGCGGGGTAATCCAATCGTGGAATGCTTGAGCTACTCGCTCGATAGTCGCGGAAGGTTTCGAGTTGCTCCGCGAGAAGCGCCCATATGGCAGCCCAATCTGTAGAAGGCGCGAGCACATCTACTATGTCCGGAAACTCAATCAGCAGCGACCACGTCCATTCACGACCCTGACTCAGGTCCTTCGCTAGTTCCGCAAATGCCTGCTCTCGGGCCGAGTTCCTTCCAGCTCAATCAGACATCGATAGTAGTCCAACTTAGCTCCGCCACGCCATGTATCCCAGTAGGCGCGTTCACCCCGGCTCGGACGATGCCTACCCAACAACTCTCGGGCATATGCGCTTTGGCTCTCGCTCACCGCCAGTCGAGCGACAGCGAGAACAACGCGAGTGTCGGCAAGTAGCTCGGGATGGTCACGAATAAGCATCTGTGCATCGTCAAGTTTGGCGGTGGGCATCAGACGCAAGAGCGCTTCGAAGACCCGATAATGAGTTTCCTCTGGTACGTCGGAACTTAGTTTCTCACCGAACTCCCGCAGCGACCGAACATTGCCAAACGGATCGGGCAATGAATTGGAGCGATCTTCACGATCAGGCGGCGCCTCAGGCTGCCATCGAGCTACCGAACGCTCTAATGCGGCCACATCTCCCTGTCGCGCCCTGGTTGCATCAAGGAGAGATTGAAGCAATGCAACACGTGCGACGACTGAACTCTCAGATTCAATCCGGTGGCGAAGAAGTTCGCTTAGGCATCGCACCTGGGACTCTGAAACCAGTTCGAGCGCAGACCGTACGAACTTCCTCGCGCCGTCCGTCGTATTATGGGCCTCACCATAATATGGCAGTACCAACCGCGCCCAGGCGTGGGTCGCTGCCAACGCTAATTCCGGTCGCCGCTCGATAAGTCCGAGCAGCAGGCTGTGCACCATTTCAGCCCAGTCCGTCAGCCCCTCTGTCTCGAACAACAATGCAACACGAGCGCCGAGGTTAGGACCCGCAAGAGCCGCATGTCGCAATACAGCCGAAGTCAATCGGTACGCCGCCGATCTGCCTTCCGTCTCACCCATACCGGCGATCAGCCGAGCAAAGAATTCGACGCGTGCAGATCGACCAGTGGGATCGTAGTTACATGCGCGCTCGAACACGTCACGCCAAAAGACGTACTGCGGGTCCTTTTTGGGAGCCACCGCATATCCAAGAGTGTCGTTGTGCACCAATTTCAATATCTCGCGTGCGCGTTCGCCTCGACCAACGATCGCAAAGGCCTCGGCCATCTTCGCTAATTCGTCTACCTGCTCATCGGGCGTCCCTGCATTGCCGAGGGCCGCGAGACAAGCCTCTAACCGACCCGCCGCCGCGACCTCATCTTTGTCGAAATGATAGGCCTGCAAGGCTATACGACGACGAAATTCAGACCACTTGGAGATTTTCGACGTGGGATCATCGAGGGCCGCGTCCACAGCTCTCATGACCAAATCAAATGCTTTCTGTCCATGAATGAACGCAGCATCGACAATTGCTTCACCAATCATTGGAGCGCAACACCGCACTTGACGCGCATGATAGAATGACTTCGGATGACTCTGCTCTTGCCTGGCTCAGGAACACGAGGACTGCTTTCGCTACACGCGCCACCGCTTCGGCAGGCGTTGGTCGGCCAATGTGTCCTTCTCCTATTGTCTGGCCAATTGCTCGCAAGTGGATCTGCAGGGCGCGCAACAGGACGCTATCTGATGCGGACGATTCCGCAGGAGCGTCTCTCAGAACGGTGGCAAGTGCAGCATGGTTGATCACTTGGCAAGCAAGACGCCGGACACCGTGCTTGTTATATATTCGGTCGGCGTCGGTCATAGTGGGAATGGTCAGGCGGCTGTAGTATCGCCGACAACCATCCATATCTCCGAGACGCATTTTGAGCCACGCCGCATCGTGAGCTAAATGCTGGGGGATTGCGCCTCCCACGTTGAGGGCGGCATCGACTTCTTCCATATGCGCCGACGGGCTAGCTAGATCACCTGAGCGATAAGCGGCCCAAGCGGTTTCAACCAACAATGACGGCCGGTCGGCCTGATCCACCGCAAGTTCCCGCATCACAGCATCGAGATTAGCGTCTGGTGCGGCGGCTAGAGCCGATTGCGCCACCTCGTAGCGCAATTCTCGACGTAGCTGCTCCACAGGTATTTTCCGATTGATCGGAACGACGCTGGTCTCCTGTCAGACGACCAATAGCGAGCAAGATTTGGTCGGGATCGCGGAAACGATGAACGCGCCGTGCCCAAGCGAATAGTTCTTCTGCGGCATCACCCGCTGCCACCACATCCGTTCCAAACAACTTACCTAGAGGTTCGGTTTTGTCGAATTCGCGTCTTGCATCATCAATGTGACCCGCGTTCACTAATGCATCGACAATCTCATACCGCTTGGTGGAGGTGCGGTTCTCCCTCAGAGCAGCAATAGCAGAGCCGGTATCTTCAAGCGCGAGGTGTGCATCTACAATTGATGCTGCATTGACCAACACTTCGGCACGACGGTCGATCTCGTGGCGCGAGAAGAAGAGTCCAACCAATCCGGCAACATCACGGCGGACGTAAGTGGAATTGAAGGCGAGCCTGATATCCGCCTGGATATCTGTGGCCGAACGCCCCTCTGCCAAGTTTCCACGAAACCGTCCTGGTGAGACAAGCTTGGCGACTTCATTGTGGTCGCCAGCTCTGGCTCGATACCGTAGCTCAAGCCAATGTTGCGGGTCGTCCCGAGGTGCATCTCGCGCCAAGTCTGCAAGTTCACGGTAGACGCGTTGATTGTAAGTTGCGTCCTGTCTTCCAAAACGGACGTGTGGTTTGTCCAACACGTAGCGTCGGAAGCTGTTATGAAAGACTTGCCAGCGGCCGGCGCCATCAATTCCCAGAAGATGGCGCACGGAACGATACACTCTATCCACCGCATCTGCTGGGACTACGGTTGCGATGCGGTTTGGATCTATGGGGCCTTCGGCGTGGGCGACGTAGTCAAGCACGCGCGATGCCTCGAAATCAGCTTCGAACGCATGCCACACACGATCATACAATGATGTAACGTCGCCCGAGTAGCCAAAATCTCCTGAGAGGATTGATTGTCTGGCAGCGCTATCGGGAGCAAGTTTCAGTGATTCCACTAAGTAGCGCACAGCAAGAGGGTGCCTGGCGCTCAAGTCGCAGATCGTATCTCGATCGATGTCACGCGGGAGACCAACATCATCAGTGAATCGATAAACGGCTTCGTGTGACAGAGGCTCCATTCGAACAGTCCGGTCCACCAAGCTGGCTTGGTCGCGTGCTGCGAGTGGCAGGTCCGGAAGATTGAGGGTCTGACTTCCGAGTACAAAAACCACTCCATCTGGAACCGCCTCCGGGTTCGGCAACTCCAAAAGTAGAGAACGAATGGGTCGCTCTTCTCGCGGAATATGATCAAGGCCATCGATAACGATGACTGTTCGTACGTTACGTTCCTTGAATTGGGCGGATGCTGCCGCGAGCAGCCGCTCGAACTGTTCGCGTGTTTCATGCATCCCCTCAACGTGCAGTTGAGGGAGCTGTAGTCCTGTTCTGCAAAATTGAATAATTAGGTCTCCGAAGAAATCCTCTGCTTCGGCTCGCCCGAGACCCAGACCCTCGCTTGGCATGAAGGCAAGATAACGGACGACAGAGATCCGTTCTTCTGGCAAGAGAGCAGTTTGTAACAGGGTGGATTTTCCGGACCCTGGCGGACCTAGCAGCGAGATATAACCTCGCGGCGTTCGTTTGATAGCTTCCGAAAGATTCTGCTCCGTCACTACATTGCGTCGGACATACGTTCCGATAGGAAATTGATGTGATCGCCGCTGATTGCCGATTACATCCGACCAACCGAGCCTCGCCAGCAGCTCTTCTCGGTTCCATCGATCGCGATCTGCTACATCGGTGACAAGTTCGGATACGTTTGCGCTATCTGATGCACTTGCCGCTGTTCACGTTGCGATAATTGCTCACCAGCTAATGTAGCGGCCACGGGGTTGTGCAGAAGTCGAAATGCTTGAAGGAAGCGCTCAAATTCTAAATCCCCAAGCGCGCTTTTTGCTGCCAATCGCTGAATCAGAGCCCACCAATGTGTCGCCCTCCAATCGGACAACTGCCGGGTGGGTCCAAATTCGCGCAGCTCTCTGACGAACGCCGACGTGTGTCGATGTCCAGTTCCTCGAACGAGTTCGTCGTTCGAACTTGGATAATGATTGAGCGCTACAAGCCGAAGTTCGACATCTGCGCCTGGAAACTGGCTGCACAGCAGGCGCCATGACGCTGCGAGTTTGGTTAACAGATCGTCTGCGCCCAGCAGAAGGCCTTCGATCGTGAAGCGTTGGTCAAACTGGGCCGACTTGAATTGGTGGCCAACAACGCGCCCAGCCAACCCGAGAACAAGATCATCAAGTACCCGGCCTTGCGGTCCGCGACGCCCACCCACTCCAACTCATCATTCTTCAAACCAGAGTACACGAACGGCGCCGAAGCGGCATATTGTTGCTGATAGCCCCGTTGCGCACGGCGCTCACCTTCTCCGGACGGCGTAACCGGAACGCCTCTGGGTTTGTTAGCCATTAGGATAAACCTACATCCTGTTAGACGCCGTACTGTTCAGCGTTCTGCGTTTGGTCTATATCATTGCGTGATCAGCTACAAGGATGGCATGCATGACAGGGGCTGGACCCAGGGCGCGGCCTCGGTTTGAGTGGAATGCCTGTGCTAGAGCTAACATAGTCACGAACGTCCGCTAGCGCGTGTCGATCGCCCAAAGCAGACCATCTCACGCCGGCCACACCCGGCCCTTGAGCTGGATGTCTGAATTCAGTGCATCCCTGTCCAGAAGCGGACCGGCAGAAAGTCACCCTTTGCAGAAACTGGTACTGCTAATGAGGGGTGCCTTGCGCCTAATGAGGGGTGCCTTGCGCCGCTGCCGCGAAGGCGCAAGCCTGCCGGAGCCACGACGGGGAGGATGGCGCAATCGGGCGGGCGCGCATCTTCTTCGACGGCGGCGGCTTTGCCGAGCGGCTTGGCGCACTACCTCGAAGACGGCATCCCTGGCTCGCCCAGGTGGTGTTTTCCATCACCATCCGCGACAACCCGGCACCGGGCTTCAGCCCGATCCTGACCACCGAGCGGATTGAGCGCGCGGGCCTGCCACCGTGCTCACCTACGGCCACGGCGACACCGTGCGCGGCCTCGACGATCAGTGGAGCAACGGGCGCACGCCCTCGGCGATGCGCTCCTTGCCGCGCCGCCGGCGTCGTCCAGCACCACCCTGGGCTGGGTGATCTCCCGCCGGATGTGATCCTCGGTCCGCTGCTTCAGCGCAGGGTCGATCAGCTTGGCGCGGGTGTAGCTCGGTGTGGGCATGAATATCGGTATAGCGCGAGCGTAACGTTCAATCCAGAGGTGATCGTGGCGCGCCTGGTCCGCCGTCCCAACGATTGAGATCGAGCACCGGTAAGGCCGCTATCTCCTCGCCCTTTTCGGCCTCCGCCAAGCGCAGCTCATAAAGCTTCTGGAGATTGAGCCAGAACTCGCCCGTCGTGCTGAAAAAGCGTCCCAGGCGGAGCGCGGTATCGCCCGTCACCGCACGCTGGCCATTCAGGATGGCCGTGATCCGGTTCACCGGCACACGTACCTGGCGCGCCAGTTCGGCCGCACTCATCCCGAGCGCGTCCAGGTCCTCTCGCAGCATTTCGCCGGGATGGATGGGTGTGCGAGCCATGAGTAATCTCCTTGGCAGCCGCTAGTGATCGTCGACGACCTCCACGTCCTCTGGGCCGGGGGCGCCCGCGGGCCAGACGAAGCATACCCGCCACTGGCCGTTGATGCGGATGCTCCGCTGGCCTTCGCGCTCGCCCCTGAGCCGCTCCAGGCGATTGCCGGGACGCGCCAGATCGCGAAGGCAAGTCGCCGCCTCGAGCTGGTCAAGCTTGCGCTCGGCCGCGCGCGCGAACCCGGAAAACGCCGCGACCCGCTGGCCTCGGTAAAACGCCTCGGTGCGCTGTCCTTGGCCTTCGCCCCAAACGGCTGCGGGCGCGGTTATAACACTTGAATGCGTGCGGTAGATGTGTTAGAAGGAGTATCTAAAACACTCGCGGCAGGTCGAGTTCACGGCCACCTGCTCGGACACGCGGAGTCGCGTCCGATGCGCGAGCCGGCCCGAACCGGCCCGACCGGCCGCGGCGAGCCTGATCCAATCCTGTTCTGAGGCGCTATCAGGGCGCGAGCGGGACGGGGCACCCGGAGCAAGCCTGATCAAAACCCTGTTCTGAGGAATTATCAGGCGCGAGCGGGAGGGAGGCCCTAGCGCGGACCTGATCAAAAACCCTGTTCTGAGGCGCTATCAGGACGCGAGCGGGAGGGGAGACGGAGCAATGCAGAAGCGCAAACTGGGCAGCGGTGGCCTGGAGGTGTCGGCCATCGGCCTCGGCTGCATGGGACTGAGCTACGGCTACGGCCCGGCAACGGAGACGCAGGATGCGATCAGGCTGATCCGGACCGCCTTCAAGCGTGGCGTCACCTTCTTCGATACCGCCGAGGCATACGGCCCGTACAAGAACGAGGAGCTTCTCGGCGAAGCTCTGGCCCCCTTCCGGGACCAGGTCGTGATCGCGACCAAGTTCGGCTTCGAATTCGGCCCGGATGGCGGGCAGAGCGGCATGAACAGCCGACCGGAGCACATCAGGCAGGTCGCCGAGGCGTCGCTCAAGCGCCTCAAGACCGACCGCATCGACCTGTTCTACCAGCATCGCGTGGACCCGGACGTGCCGATCGAGGACGTGGCCAGCGCGGTGAAGAACCTGATCCGGGAAGGCAAGGTCAGGCATTTCGGCCTGTCGGAAGCAGGTGTGCAGACCATCCGGCGCGCCCATGCGGTCCAGCCGGTCGCGGCCCTTCAGAGCGAATACTCGTTGTGGTGGCGAGAGCCCGAGCAGGCGGTGCTGCCGGCGTGAGGAACTCGGGATCGGCTTCGTCCCCTTCAGCCCGCTGGGCAAGGGCTTCCTGACGGGCGCGATCAGCGAGAACACGGCGTTCGATGCCAAGGATTTCCGCAACATCGTTCCCCGCTTCACGCCGGAGGCCCGCAAGGCGAACCAGGGCCTGGTCGATCTGCTTGGTCAAATCGCCGCCCGGAAGCGGGCGACCTCTGCCCAGATCGCGCTTGCCTGGCTGCTGGCCCGGAAGCCGTGGATCGTGCCGATCCCCGGCACCACGAAGCTGCACCGTCTTGAGGAGAACCTCGGAGCAGCGGCCCTCGAACTGACGCCCGACGATCTCCGCGACATCGAAGGCGCACTTGCAAAGATCACGGTGCAGGGCGACCGGTATCCGCCGCACCTGCAGGCGACGGTCGGCCGCTGAGCGGTGCCTTGCGCCGCCACCGCGAAGGCGCAAGCCTGCCGTTGCAGCGGCGGGAGGCGAGGATGGGCACACGGGACGGCGCGATCGGGCGGGCGCACACCTTCTTCGACGGCGGCCATTTCGCCGAGCGGCTCGGCACGCTGGTGGCCATCCCGAGCACCTCGCAGGATCTCGGCCATGAGGCGGACGTGCGGCGCTACCTTGAAGAAGGCATCCGCCCCTGGCTCGCGCGGATGGGGTTTGCCGTCACCATCCACGACAACCCCGCACCGGGCTTCGGCCCGATCCTGACCGCCGAGCGGATCGAGCGGCCCGGCCTGCCCACCGTGCTCACCTACGGTCACGGGGACACCGTGCGCGGCCTCGATGACCAGTGGAGCGAGGGGCGAACGCCCTGGGCGATGCGCGACGAGGGCGACCGCTGGTACGGCCGTGGCACCGCCGACAACAAGGGCCAGCATGTGCTCAACCTCTCGGCGCTGGAAGCGGTGCTCGCCGAGCGCGGCGGCTCGCTCGGCTTCAATCTCAAGCTGGTGCTGGAAACGTCGGAAGAACGCGGCTCGCTCGGCTTGCGCGACTTCGTGGCCGCACATCGGGAGAACCTCGCGGCCGATGTGCTGCTCGCGAGCGACGGGCCGCGCGTCGATCGCGCAATCCCTACCCTCTCCTGCGGCACGCGCGGCTCGTACAATTTCGATCTCTCGATCGAGCTGCGTCCCGGCGGCGTGCATTCCGGCAACTGGGGCGGGCTGATCGCCGATCCCGCAATCATCCTCGCGCACGCGATCGCATCGCTCGCCGACCGGCACGGCCGCATCCTGGTGCGCGACTGGCTGCCCCCGCACGGCGTCCCCGCCCCGGTGCGCGCGGCACTCGCGGGCTGCGAACCGGGCAGCGAGGGCGAGGTCGCGACGATCGACCCCGGCTGGGGCGAGCCGGGCCTGTCGGCGGCCGAGCGCGTGTTTGCCTGGACCAGCTTCATCGTGCTCGCGATGCAGTCCGGCCGGCCGGAGAACCCGGTCAACGCCGTAGCACCCAGCGCCCGCGCCACCTGCCAGCTCCGCTACACGGTGGACGTTAATCCCGAGACGTTCATGCCGGCGCTGCGCCGCCATCTGGACGCGGCGGGTTTTTCCGAAGTGCAGATCGGCGCCACCAGCGCGCGCATGGCCGCGAGCCGCACCGATCCGGCCAACCCCTGGGTGCGCTGGGCGGCGGCGAGCATGGAGCGCACGCTCGGTGCCCGCGTGCAGGTGATCCCGAATGCCGGCGGCGGACTGCCCGGCGACGTGTTCGTGGACCACCTCGGCGTGCCGCTGGTGTGGGTGCCGCACAGCTACAACGGCTGCCAGCAGCACGGCCCCAACGAGCACCTGCTGAAAGCGCCGGCGCGCGAGGGCATCGCCGCCTTCGCCGGGCTGTGGTGGGATTTGGGCGAGGGCGCGCCGGCATGACGGCACTCGCCGCGGCACTCGCGGCCACGCTGCCCCATGATGCCGACGAGGCCGCACTTGCCGGGCGCGCCTGGTGCCCCGATCAGGGCGGTCCGTCGGTGATCGCGGTGCGCGAAGGCGAGGCGTTCGACATCACCGAGACCTGTGCGACGATCAGCGATCTCTGCGAGGCGAACGATCCCGCGGCGACGCTGCGCGAGGCGGAGGGGCGGCATCTCGGCCCGCTATCCGACCTGCTCGCCAACACCCCGCCGGAGACCCGCGACCACCGCCGCCCGTGGCTGCTGGCGCCGATCGACTTGCAGGCGATCAAAGCGGCGGGCGTCACCTTCGCCGTCTCGATGATCGAGCGCGTGATCGAGGAGCGCGCGCACGGCGACCCGGCCGCCGCCGCCGCGATCCGCGCCGAGGTGACGCGCCTCGTTGGCGACGATCTCGGCCGGCTGCGCCCTGGCTCGGCCGCGGCGATGCATCTCAAGGAGGTGCTGGTCGCGCAAGGCGCGTGGAGCCAGTACCTCGAAGTCGGGATCGGCCCGGATGCCGAGATCTTCACCAAGGCGCAGCCGCTCTCGGCGGTGGGCACCGGCGTCCCTGCCGGGCTGCATCCGAAATCGGTGTGGAACAATCCCGAGCCGGAAGTGGTGCTGGCCGTCGCCTCGACGGGGCGCATCGTCGGTGCCACGCTCGGCAACGACGTCAATCTGCGCGACTTCGAGGGCCGCTCGGCGCTGCTGCTGAGCAAGGCGAAGGACAACAACGCCTCCTGCGCGATCGGCCCGCTGCTGCGCCTGTTCGACGCCGGCTTCGCGCTGGACGCGATCCGCGCCACCGAGGTTTTGCTGCGCGTCGAAGGCGAGGACGGGTTCGTGCTGGAAGGCCGCTCCTCGATCGCACGCATCAGCCGCGACCCGGAGGACCTGGTGCGCGCGATGCTGGGCGCGGAGCATCAGTATCCCGACGGGGCGGTGCTGTTTCTCGGCACCATGTTTGCGCCCACACAGGACCGCGACGCGCCCGGGGAGGGCTTCACCCACAAGCCGGGCGACATCGTCAGCATCACGGCCCCGCGCCTCGGGCGGCTGGTGAACCGCATGGCGCCGTGCGGGGAATGCGAGCCCTGGCGGTTCGGGATCGGTGCGCTGATGCGCAACCTGGCGAGTAGGGGCGTGCTGGAGTGAGCGGTTTCACCCCTCCCCCAACCCCTCCCGCAAGGGGAGGGGGCTTTCGTGCTCAACTCCCCCTCCCCTTGCGGGAGGGGGCCGGGGGGAGGGGAGGGTTCGATCAGCCCGCGATCAATCCCCCCGCCGCCGCCAGACGCGCGAGATGCGTGTCGGTGTCGCCGAACGTCTTCTCGATCATCGTCATGCGCTTGAAGTAATGGCCGACGGCATACTCCATCGTCATCCCGATGCCGCCGTGAAGCTGCACCGCCTCCTGCCCGACATGGCGGCCGGAGCGGCCGATCTGAACCTTCGCCGCCGACATCGCGCGCGCGCGCTCCGCCGCATCGTCCTCCGCCGCCATCATGGTCGCGAACAGCGCCATGCTGCGCGCCTGCTCGAGCGAGACGTACATGTCCACGGCCCGATGCTGCAACGCCTGGAACTCGCCGATCGCGCGCCCGAACTGTTTTCGCGTCTTCAGGTAATCGACCGTGAGCGCATGCATCGCTCCCATCACGCCCACCGCCTCCGCGCACAGCGCCGCGATCGCCTCGTCGGCGACGCGCGCCACGATCGGGGCCGTGCCGCCGGGGTCGCCGACCACCTCGGCCGGCGCGTCGACAAACGCGATCTCGGCGGCGCGACGTCCATCCTGGGTGGGGTATGCGCGCCGGGAAACCCCCTCTGCATCGGCATCAACGAGAAAAATCCCGATGCCGTCGCGGTCGCGCCTGCCGCCGCCAGTGCGCGCCGTTACCAGCAGCTTGTCCGCGACATCGCCGTGCAGCACGAGGCTCTTCGTCGCCCGAGACGCGCCAGCCGCCGCCGCCGTCGCGCCGCGCCGTGGTCGCGACGTCATAAAGATCCCAGCGCGACTGCCGCTCCTGTTGCGCAAACGCCAATAGCAACTTGCCCGCCGCAACCTGCGGCAGCAGCGCGGTCGCACCCGCATGGCGCAGCAGGCCGGCCCCCAGCACCACGGTCGCAAAATACGGCTCCAGCACCAGCGACGCGCCAATCGCCTGCATGACGATCATGGTCTCGACCGGGCCGCCGCCGAAACCGCCGTCGGATTCCGCGAACGGAAGGCCCGAGCAGCCCTAGTTCGGCGTATTGGGACCACACCGCACGGCTCCATCCGTCCGGCTCGGCGGCATGGCGGCGGCGGGCCTCGAAATCGTAGCGGTCGGCCAGCAGCCGCTCGACGGTCTCGCGCAGCAGCCGTTGTTCGTCGGTGAAATCGAAATCCATCTCAGAGGCCCAGGATCGCCTTGGCGATGATGTTGCGCTGGATCTCGTTCGAGCCGCCGTAGATCGAGATCTTGCGCCAGTTGAAGTAGGTGGATGCTGACTCGGCCGCGAAATCCGGTCCGACGGCCGGCTCGTTGCGCCCGTGCTCGTCCCCGCGCTGGTACGGCAGCACGTAGGGGCCGACCACATCCATCAGCAACTCCGTCGTCGCCTGCTGGATTTCCGAGCCCTTGAGCTTGAGGATCGAGGAGGCGGGGTTGGGGCGGCCGCGGTCGCGGCCGCGCTCGTCGGCCACCACCCGGAGCTGCGTCATCTCCAGCGCCTTCAGCTCCACCTCGACGCCGGCGAGTTTCTCGCGGAAATGCCGGTCCTCGATCAGCGGCGCGTCGCCCGCGCGTTCGAGTGCCGCAAGCTGCTTAAGCCGCCGGATGCGCGCCTTGGAAACACCGACGCGCGCGATGCCGGTGCGCTCGTTGCCGAGCAAGAACTTGGCATAGTCCCAGCCCTTGTTCTCCTGCCCGACCAGGTTTTCCGCCGGCGCGCGCACGTCGTCAAAGAAGACCTCGTTGACCTCGCGCCCGCCCTCGAGCGTCTGGATCGGCCGTACCGTAATCCCCGGCGCCCGCATGTCGATCAACAGAAAAGAGATCCCTTCCTGCTTCTTGGCGGCCATGTCGGTGCGGACCAGGCAAAAAATCCAGTCGGCGTATTGCGCGAGCGTGGTCCAGGTTTTCTGTCCGTTCACCACCCATTCGTCGCCCTGGCACTTGGCGGTCGTGCGCAGGCCGGCGAGGTCCGATCCCGCTCCGGGTTCGGAGAACCCCTGGCACCACCAGTCGTCGAGATTGGCGGCGCGCGGCAGGAAGCGGCGCTTCTGCGCCTCCGAGCCGAAACGCGCGATCACCGGGCCGACCATGCTGGTGTTGAATGCGAGCGGCGGCGGCACGCCCGCCATCTGCATCTCGTCCTGCCAGATGTAATGCTGCACCGGCGACCAGTCTCGCCCGCCCCATGCCACCGGCCAATTCGGCACCGCAAGCCCGTGCGCGTTCAGCGTGCGCTGCGTCGTGACCAGATCATCCTTGCTGACATGCTCGCCGCGTTGTGCGCGCTCGCGCACCGCTGCGGGGATTTGCGTCGTGAAGAAGCGGCGCATCTCGTCGCGAAACGCGCGCTCCTCGGCGGTAAACGACAAATCCATCACACGATCTCGAACAGGCCGGCGGCCCCCATGCCGCCGCCGATGCACATCGTCACGACAACGCGCTTCGCCCCGCGCCTCCGCCCCTCGATCAGCGCATGTCCCGTCATCCGCGCGCCGCTCATGCCGTAAGGGTGCCCGATCGCAATCGAGCCGCCATCGACGTTCAGCCGCTCGTCGGGGATGCCGAGCCGGTCGCGGCAATAGAGCACCTGGCTCGCGAACGCCTCGTTCAGCTCCCAGAGGTCGATGTCGTCCATCGCAACTCCCGTCCGGGCGAGCAGGCGCGGCACCGCGAACACCGGGCCGATGCCCATCTCGTCCGGTTCGCAGCCGGCGACCGCGAGACCGCGGAACACGCCGAGCGGCACCAGGCCGCGCCGCGCTGCCTCTCGATCCGACATCAGCACCGAGGCCGAGGCGCCATCCGAAAGCTGGCTTGCATTGCCGGCGGTGATGAACTCCGCCGGTCCGCGCACGGGCTGCAGCTTGGCCAGACCCTCGAGCGTCGTATCGGGCCGGTTGCACTCGTCGCGTTCGAGCGTGACGGTCTCGGTGCGCGTTTGCCCTGTCGCCTTGTCCGTGACGGCCTTCGTCACCGTCAGGGCCACGATCTCGGCTGCGAGCCGCCCGTCGCGCTGCGCCGCCGCGATGCGCTGCTGGCTTGCGAGCGCATACGCATCCTGCGCCTCGCGCGAGACCGAGTAGCGGCGCGCCACGATGTCTGCGGTCTCGATCATCGGCAGGTAGATCGAAGGCTTGTTCTGCATCAGCCAATCGTCGCGATAGCGCGTCTGGTTCTGGTTGAACTGCACCAGGCTGATCAATTCCAGCCCGCCCGCGACTGCGACCGGCACGCCGTCGTTGACGATCCGCCCGGCGGCAATCGCGATCGCCTGCAAGCCCGAGGAGCAGAAGCGGTTGACCGTCATCGCCGCCGTGCTCACCGGCAGGCCCGCGCGCAGCGCCGCCTGGCGGGCGATGTTGCCGCCGGTGGCACCCTCCGGCAGGGCGCAGCCCATGACCACCTCCTCGACCTCCGCCGGTTCGACGCGGGCGCGTTCCACGGCGTGGCGGATCACGTGGCCGCCCAGCTCGGCGCCGTGCGTGATGTTGAACGCGCCGCGCTGCGCCTTGCCGATCGGCGTGCGGGCAGTGGCGACGATGACGGCCTCGACCATGGCTCAGCTCCCCTCAGCAGTATTTCCCCGATGCCGACACGGATGGCGCTCTTCTCCCTCCCCCCTTGCGGGGGAGGACCGGGGTGAGGGGGCGTCCCGCGCGCTGTTGCGTCATGCGCGCACCCCTCCCCCCGGCCTTGGTCCGCCCTGCGGCCCAAGCCCGCAAGGGGAGGGGGAGAGTGTCGGCCGGCTGTTCATCCGGTTTCCTTCATTCGGGCGCGTTCCTCTTCGATCAGTGCCCGCTTGGCAAGTTTTCCGACCGGCGTGCGCGGCAGGTCTTCGCGAAGTTCCAGCGCCGCCGGCAGCTCGTGCCGGCCCAGCCGTTCGGCCAGGAAGCCGCGCAGCTCGTCGAGCGTGAACGGCGATGCCCGCTCGCGCAGCCGCACGAACGCCTTTGCGGCGTGCCCGCGATAGGCGTCCGGAACGCCGATGACGGCCGCCTCGGCGACCGCCGGATGTTCGTGGATCGCCTCCTCGATGACGCGCGAATAGACGTTGAAGCCGCCGGAGATGATCATGTCCTTCTTGCGGTCGAGCAGCGTGAACACGCCCTGCCGATCCATGCTGCCGATGTCGCCGGTCAGAAACCAGCCGTCCACGAACGCCGCTGCACTCTCCTCCGGCCGGTTCCAATAACCGGAAAAGATATTCGGGCCGCGGATGCGAATCTCTCCGATCTCGCCGGGCGGCAGAATCCGGCGCGGGTCGTCGAGGCTGGCGATGTCCATCTCGATCCGCGGCAGCGGCACCCCGATGGCGCCGGGGCCGAAATCGAAATCGAGCGGGATCGCGGTGCCGGCGGGGCAGGTCTCCGTCATGCCCCAGCCGCCGCCGAGCCGCAGCCCGCTCAGCGCCCGCCAGCGTTGTGCTACCTCGAACGGCAGCGAGGCGCCGCCCGAGCCGGAGATGCGCAGGCTGGAGAGATCGCGCGTCTCGATCCCCGGATGGTTCACGAGCGCGATCCACATCGTCGGCACGCCTGGGAAATAGACCGCGCGCTTTTGTTCGATGTCACCCAACGTGGTCTCGACATCGAAGCGCGGCCGCAGCAGCAGCTCGACGCCGCGGGCGAGGCCGCGCAGCATCACTGCGGTCAGCGCATAGATGTGGAACAGCGGCAGCACCAGGATGGTGCGCTCGCCGGCCTGCGGCGCGAGGTCGATGCCGGCGCTCCAGGCCTCGTATATCGAGACCGCGGCGGTGAGGTTGGCGTGGCTCAGCATCGCCGCCTTCGGCCGGCCGGTGGTGCCGCCGGTGTATTGCAGCACGGCGATGTCGTCGGGCGCGATCGCGGGCCACGCGGGCGGCGCATCGGCACCGAGTGACGCGGCCAGCAGGATGCGCAGGTCGTGGGGGATCGGCTGCGCCTCGGCGTTCGGCCCCCAGGCGTCGTCCGCGCCCAGGATCAGCCGCTCCGCCGAGCCGGCGGCGAGCAGCGTCAGCGCGTTCGGCAGCACCGAAGGGAGATTGGTGGTGACGATGGCCCGCGCGCCCGAATCGGCCATCTTGCGGGCGAGCGCACGCGGCGGATCGAGCGGGCTCAGATGCACGACACGCGCGCCGGTGCGCAGGATCGCGAAGAAGGCGATCGGGTGCCAAAGCGTGTTGGGCAGATAGAGCGCCACCGACTGCCCTGCCCCGATCCCGGCCCGCAGCAGTCCCGCCGCCATTTGGTCGGCGCGCGCGGCAAGGTCGCGATAGGAGTGGCGCCCATCGCGAAACTCGAAGGCGGCGCGTGGGCCGTGGCGGGCAGCGCAGCGGTCGAGCAGCGCCGACAGGGTCATGGTCGCGATCGGCGCGTCCCAGCGCACCCCGGGCGGATACAGGCCCTCCCAGGGGTGCGGGCGGGTCATTCGCGGCCGGCCCCCACCTCACCCAACCCTCTCCGCCCCCGAGGGCGGAGAGCGCTTCTTATCGTCCGGCAGGAACGGCGCGTCGGTCGCCGCCAGCTTCTCGATCAGCGCCGCCGGGCGCAGCGAGGCGTCGCCGGTCGCATCGGCGAGGGCACGCAGCCGGTCGCGCAGGGCGCGCGTGCCGATCCGGTCGGCGTACCACATCGGGCCGCCGCGATAGGCCGGCCAGCCGTAGCCGTAGAGCCATACCACGTCGATATCGCCCGGACGGATGGCGATGCCTTCCTCCAGGATGCGCGCCGCCTCGTTCAGCATCGGCAGCAGCAGCCGGTCGAGGATTTCTTCTCGCGGGATGGTGCGGCGCCGGATTTGCAGCTGTTCCGCCGCCGCCGCCGCGATGCGGTCCACCTCGGGATCGGGGACCGGGTTGCGGCCCTCATAGCGATAGTAGCCGGCGCCGGTCTTCTGGCCGAACCGCCCGGCCTCGCACAGCGCGTCGCCGACCGGCGCCGTTTGCCCGCGCGCGCGGCGGATGCGCCAGCCGACATCCAGCCCGGCGAGGTCGCTCATCGCGAACGGCCCCATCGGGAAGCCGAACGCGGTTAGCGCGCCGTCGATCTCCTGCGGGCTGGCGCCCTCCAGCAGCATCCGCTCGGCCTGAATTCCGCGCTTGTGCAGCATCCGGTTGCCCACGAACCCGTCGCAGACGCCGACCACGACCGGCACCTTGCCGATCGCCGGCGCGATCGCGAGTGCCGTCGCCAGAGCCTGATACGAGGTTTTCGCCCCGCGTACGATCTCCAGCAGTTTCATCACGTTGGCCGGGCTGAAGAAATGCGTCCCCAGCACGTCCTCGGGCCGCTGCGTGCTGGCGGCGATTTCGTTCACGTCCAGCGTCGAGGTGTTGGTCGCGAGCAGCGCGCCGGGTTTCGTCATCCGGTCGAGGTCGGCAAACACGCGCCGCTTGAGGTCCATCTCCTCGAACACCGCCTCGATCACGACATCGCCCTCGCCGGCGCGGGCAAAATCGGTGGTGCCCTCGATCAGCGCCATGCGGCGCTCGGGCGCGTCGGCGGGCAGGCTGCCGCGCGCAACCGCGGTCTGATAATTGCCGCGCACCCGGTCGAGGCCGCGATCCAGCGCATCCTGCGCGGTCTCGATCACGGTGACGGGGATGCCGGCATTAGCGAAGCACATCGCGATGCCGCCGCCCATCGTCCCGGCGCCGATCACCACCGCGCGCGAGACCGGCTTGGCCTTCACGTCGGCCGGCATGTCCGGCAGCTTGCGCGCCTCGCGCTCGGCGAAGAAGGCATGGCGCTGGGCGCGGCTCTCGTCGCTCTGCACCAGGGTGGTGAAGGCGTCGCGCTCGGCCACCAGCGCCTGCTCGAACGGCATCGTCACGGCGTTGCGAACCGCCGCGACGCAGGCGGCGGCGGCCGGAGCACCGCGATGGCGGCGCAGCAGTGGCCCGGCGGCGCGGTCGATCAGGCCGGGATCGGCGCGGCCCGGCGCCAGCTTCTCATCCATGTCGCGCACGCGGCGGAGCGGCTGCCCGGCTTTGCCCTCCGCCCATCCGATCGCGGCGTCCGGATAGGCGCCATTCAGGATCGCATCGACCACGTCCTCCGCGCGCTCGACCGGCACCGGCTCGCCCGAGAGGATTACTTTCAATGCCGCTTCCACCCCGGCCACCCGCGGCAGCCGCACCGTGCCGCCGGCGCCGGGCAGCAGGCCGAGCTTGATCTCCGGCAAGCCCAGCCGCGTGCCCTGCCACGCCACGCGCCAGTGGCAGCCGAGTGCCAGTTCCAGCCCGCCGCCGAGGGCGACGCCGTGAATCGCGGCGACCACGGGCTTGGTCATGGCTTCGAGCTGCGCGATCAAATCGCGCAGCGTGGGTGCGCGGGACGGGCCGCCGAACTCGGTGATGTCGGCGCCGCCCGAAAAGGCGCGCGGCGTGCCGGCCAGCACCACGGCGCGCACGGCGGGGTCCGACGCCGCCTGGCGCAGCGCCTCGGCGATGCCCTCGCGCAAGCGGTGGCTCAGCGCATTGACCGGCGGGTTGTCCATCGCAATCAGCGCGACCGCGCCCCGCTGTGTCAGTTCCACGGCGGCGTTGATGCGGGCCATCTCCTCTCCCTTCCTCTCGCGGCGCGTCCGCAGTTTCCGCCGGGTGCGCGCGATTGTCACGCCAGGCTCGGGCGGGCAGGCTGGGGCGATGTCACTTCCCGCTCTGCTCGCCGGCCGGCTCGCGCTGCCGGTGATCGCGGCGCCGCTGTTCATCATCTCCCATCCGGCGCTGGTGATCGCAGAGTGCCGGGCGGGGGTGGTCGGATCGTTCCCCTCGCTGAACGCGCGCCCGGCCGAGCAGCTCGACGAATGGCTCGCCGAGATCGAAGCCGCGCTCGCGGGCACCGAGGTGGCCCCGTTCGCGGTCAACCTGATCGTGCATCGCTCCAACGACCGGCTGGAGCACGATCTCGCGGTATGTGTCGCGCATCGGGTGCCGATCGTCATCACCTCGCTCGGCGCGCGGCCGGAGGTGAACGAGGCGGTGCATTCCTATCGGGGCATCGTGCTCCACGATGTCATCAGCGACCGCTTTGCGCGCAAGGCGATCGAGAAGGGCGCCGATGGGCTGATCGCGGTCGCGGCCGGCGCCGGCGGGCACGCGGGCGCGATCTCGCCCTTTGCGCTGGTGGCAGAAATCCGCGCCTGGTTCGATGGATTGCTGGTGCTGTCGGGCGCGATCGCGACCGGAGCGGCGGTGCTGGCGGCCGAGGCGATGGGGGCGGATCTGGCCTATGTCGGCTCGGCCTTCATCGCGACCGAGGAGGCGCGCGCCGATCCTGCGCACAAGCAGGCGATCGTGGCCGGACGGGCGGCGGACATCGTGTACACGAACCTGATCACCGGGGTTCACGGGAACTATCTGCGCGGCAGCCTGATCGCGGCGGGTCTCGATCCGGACAATCTGCCGAGCTCGGACGCCTCGGCGATGAGCTTCGCCGGTGGGGCGGGGTCGAAGAAGCGGTGGAAAGACATCTGGGGGTCGGGGCAGGGGATCGGCGCCGTCGAGGCGGTGGTGCCGGCAGCGGCGCTGGTGGCGCGGCTGCGCCGCGAGTACGACGCGGCAAGGGTGCGGGTGGCCGTTCCAATGACGGGCTGAGCGCCGCCACCTTCGCCGGATCAGGCCGCTTCGGCAGATGCGCGGAAGCCCATCTCGTCAAGTCGCGTGCGGATCGCGGGGTCCTGCAACAGCGCGATGAAGCGGCGCACCGCCGGGCGCTCCAGCCGAGCGCGCGGGATAACAAAATCATACTGCTCGGCTTGCAGCGGGATGAAGCCCAGGCCGTATTGCTGTGCCACGGTCTCGATCGCCACGCCCCAGTCCGCGCGTCGCTGGGCGACGGCGACGGCAACGCCGTTGTGGGATTTGGCCTGATAGGCATGGCCGGGCGGACGAGCGCCCCCGAGCATCCGGTCGATCAGGATGCGCGTGCCGCTGCCGGCATTGCGGTTGACCATCAGGCAAGCCGGATCGGCGAGCGCCGCGGCGACCGCGGCCTCGGCGGTCTGGCATGGCTCGAACCGCGAATCCCCGCGGCGGAAGACGATGCCCTGCAGACGTTGATAGCCCGGCTGCAGGATCAGCGCATCGGTCAGGAACGGGCGGTTGTAGGTGCCGGTCGCAGGGTCCATCAGATGGATGCCCGCGATGTCGCACTCGCCGCGGCACGCGGCGGCGAGGCCGCCCGACGAGCCGACGTTCAATGCCTTCACGCCAAACCCCTCCTGCTCCAGAAGCCCGATCAGGAGGTCGAGCCCGACGCAGTGGCTGCCGATCACGATCAGGTCCGCGGGTTCCACTGTCTCGTCGATCAGGGTGACATCGACCGCGGTGCCGGCCGCGACCACCTCCGCTCCTGCCGGCACGACGAAAAACCCGTCCGCCTGCGCAAAGCTGGTCACGGCGCCGGAGCCTTTCGCGATTGGGTAGGCCGCCAGCCCGCCATCCGGTGCCTGCATCATCGACACCATCACGTACTCGGTCCGGCCGGGTTCGGACATGATGCGCAGCGGCAGCGTCGCGGGCACCTGTCTCTGCCGCGCAGTGCGGCGGCCGGCGAGCCGGCTGATCACCGGGGCTACGAAGGTGTGGAAGGTGAACATCGCCGAGGTCGGGAAGCCGGGCAGCACCGCGACCAGCTTGCCGCCGGAAACCGCCAGGCAGAGCGGCTTGCCGGGCTTCAGCGCGACGCCGTGGACGATGATGCCGGGATCAGTGAGCCGCGCCACCACCCGATGCGCGAGATCGCCCGCGCCCTTCGAGGTGCCCCCGGACAGCAGCACCAGATCGGATGCCGCCAGCGCGCGGTCGAGGGCCGCCGCCAGCGCCGCCTCGTCGTCCGGCACGATGCCGAGCGGCACCGGCTCACCGCCAAGTTCCTCGGTTGCGGCAGCGAGCACGGCGGCGTTGCTGTCGTACACCTGGCCGGGGCGGATCGGCATGCCGGGGGCCACGATCTCGTCGCCGGTCGAGAGAATGGCGATGCGCGGGCGGCGCCAGACCGGCACTTCGCCCAGACCGACGGCGGCCAGCATGGCGATCTCGCGCGAGGTCAGCAGCCGCCCCTGCCGCAACACCGTCTCTCCGCGCGCGATGTCGGAGCCGGCGGCTGCGACCGACCGGCCGGGAGCCACGGGGCGATGGATCGCCACGAGCAGGCTGCCGGCGGGACCGGCATGGGTTTGCGTGTCCTCGACCATCACCACGGCGTCGGCGCCGCGGGGCAGCATCCCGCCGGTCGCGATCACGCTGGCGGTGCCGCGGGTGACGTCCTGGCGGGGCTGGACGCCCGGGGTCAAAATCTCGCCGTTCAGCCGCAGCGTGACCGGCGCTTCGGGCGTCGCCCCGGCGGTATCGGCGGCGCGCACCGCGAAGCCATCCACGCTCGCCCGGTCGAACCCGGGCGCATCCACCGGCGCCTGCACGTCCTTGGCCAGAACGCGGCCGCGGGCGGCGCCAAGCCGGACCATCTCCAGGCCCGACGGCCGCGGATCAAGGTGGCGGCGCAGCCGGGCTTCTGCTTCCGCGCGGCTGATCACGTCCAGGAACTGCTCCTGGCGCGCCGCACGGAGCAGCGCCGCCAATCGTTGCGCCGTCTGCTGATCCGATGCCGTGTCCGGGCTCATGCCGGGTCATATAGGTGGACCCGAACCGTCTCGCCCTCGGCGTGGCCTTCGAGGCGTTCCGGCACCACCACGAAGCCGGCGGCACGGCAGCAAGCCGACAGGCCGCCGCCTTCGGCCGCGCCGATCGGGGCGGCGAGGCCGTCGGCGACGGCAATCTGCACCATGTCGGCGAAGCCGATCGCGGAGACGATCTTGCGGCCCAGGGGGAGGTTGCGGGTCGGATAGGGAAGTTGGGCCGGCAGTCCGGCGAGGTTCCGGATCAGGCGCCCGGCCAGGAACTCGTATGCGGCGAAGCAGGCGAGCGGCTCACCCGGCAGCAGCAGGACCGGCACGGCCCCGAGCTGCCCGAGCCCGCTCGACCCGCCCGGCCGCAGGGCGATGCCGTGCAGCGCGATCGCGCCCCCGGCCTCCACCAGCGCCGCGGCCGCCACATCGTCTTCTCCCAACGATGACCGGCCGGCGACCAGGATGATGCCCGCCTGGTCGGAGGCGGCGATGGCACCGGCAAGGGTGGCACCGCCCGCTTCTGCCGGCACCCCGCCATCTCGCGCGACCAAGGCGCGCAGCATCGGCCCCAGCGCGTCCGGCGCCGCTCCCTTCGGCCCGGCGATCACCAGCGGGACCGGCGGGCGGCGCAGAACGGGGACCCGCGTGAACCCGAGCATCCGCAACAATCCGAGATCCTGAGCCCGCAGCCGCCGCCCCGCCGCCAGCGCGACCGCACCGGATCGCGCCAGGCTGCCGCGCGGTGCCACCCCGTCGCCCTGGGCCGCCGGTTCCAGCACCTCCAGCATTGCCGGGGCGGCGCAAGTGTCGGCGTCGAACGTCAGGATGGCATCGCTGCCGGGAGGCAGGAGGCTCCCGGCCGCGACGCGGCAGGCACGGCCGGGGCCGGCCATGGCCGACAGGATCAAACGCAGCGGGTTGTAGGCGCTCGCGCCCTCGGTGTCGGCCGCCCGAACCGCATAGCCGTCCACCGCCGCCACGGCGACCGGCGGCAGATCGTCCGGGACCATCACATCCGCGGCCAGGACGCGCCCGGCCGCGTCCTCGGGGGACAGCATCTCCTGGCCTGGGGCGATGCAGGCGGCGTCCAGCCAGGCCCAGACCCGAGCTAGCGGTGCCCTCTCGGCAAAGCCCGTCAGGCGGACGCCCCGTGAGGTCGTTGCGCCGCTGCTAGACGTGCTGGCCGCCGTTGATGTGGATTTCGGCACCGTTCACATAGCTCGACGCCTCGGTGCAGAGGAAAAAAATGGTCTCGGCGACCTCGGCAGGCGTGCCGAGCCGCTTCATCGGGATTTCCTGCTCCACCAGCCGGGCGGTGCCGGGCGAGAGGATCGAGGTGTCGATCTCGCCCGGCGCGATTGCGTTCACGCGCACCCCGTGCGGGCCGAAATCATACGCCATCTCGCGCGTCAGCGCCGCCAGCGCGGCCTTCGAGGTGGCGTACGCAACCCCCGCGAACGGATGCACGCGCGAGCCGGCGATGGAGGTGACGTTGACGATCGCCCCCTGCGCCGCACGCAACTCCTCGAACAGGCCGCGGCCGAGCAGCGCGGTCGAGAACAGATTGACGCTGAACACGCCGAGCCAGGTGGCGACGTCGCTCTCCAGCACGCCGAGACGGGTCTCGCCCGGCCCCTTCGGCGAGATCGCCGCGTTGTTCACCAGCGCATCCAGCCGGCCGCCATCGAGCCGCCGCTTCACGCCCGCGATCGTCTCCGGCATCCGGTCGAGGTCGGCGAGGTCGAGCTGGATGTGGTTCTGCTCGCCGCCGTCCCACGGGCAGATCGCCGGGAACGGGTGGCGCGAGACGGTGATGACCCGCCAGCCGGCGCCGGCGAAGCGCTTGACGGTCGCGTGGCCGATGCCGCGGCTGGCACCGGTCAGCAGCAGCGTGCGGCGATGCGTGTCCATGACGGAACTCTCCTCCCGCGCCACGCCCATCAGCACCGGGCGATGCGGCGGCTCTCGTACAGTAGCATCGCGTGGCCGTTCTGGACGAAGCGCTCGCACGGCACCATCCCAATCGCGCCCAGCACCTGGCGCGACGAAAAATTGCTCTCCCGCGCCGCCGCGACCACGCGATCGAGCCGCGCCCGCTCATGTGCGAACCGCAGCGCCGCCCCCGCCGCCTCGGCCGCCAGCCCTCGCCCGCGCGCCTCGGGCCGGAATGCGAAACGCAAAGCGAGCCCGCGCCCGTCCGGCCGGGCGTGCAACCCGGTCAGGCCGAGCAGCGCCTCCTTCCCAACTTCCCGCACCGTCCATATCCCGACCCCGTGCGCGCCCCAGAACGCCAGCTCCTCGGCAAGCTCCGCGACCGTCTGCACGGGCCCGCGCACGCCGCCGAGCATCTGCGCGAACACGCGCGGATCGGCCTTGAGCGCCTGCAATTCCGGCAGATCGGTCCAGGCGACCGGTGCCAGAAGCAGCCGGCCGCTGCGGACGATCCAAGCGGGGTTCAAGGGCAAAAACCAGAGGGCTGCCGGTTCAGCCTGTCTATCGCCGGCTGGCAAATCGGGGGCGCGTGCATGTCGGGTCCGCTTGGCGCCGCAGACGGAACAAAGCAAGATGGGGGCGATCAATCCTCATCGCGGGTCTTCAGCGACCGCTTGACGCATTCATAACCTGTGGGTTATTGGTTTTCCATGCCCGCTGAACGCGACGCTCTTTTCAAAACCCTTGCCGATCCGACCCGCCGAGCGATCTTCGAGCGGCTGACCCGCGACGGCGAACAGACCGTGCGGGTGCTGACCGACCACGCGGGCGTCTCGCAGCCGGCGGTGTCCAAGCACCTGGGCGTCCTCAAACTCGCCGGCCTGGTGCGCGACCGGCGCGAGGGACGCCAGACCCACTACCGGGCCGATCCGCAAGGCCTGGCGCCCCTGATCGACTGGATGGGCTTCTACGGCGGCTTCTGGCGCGACCGGTTCGATCACCTCGAAGCCCTGTTGAACAGGATGGACCAATGACCAAACCCGCCGCCACGCGTTCCCTGGTCGTCGAACGGGAGATGCCGCACCCGCCGGCAAAGATCTGGCGCGCCCTTACGCAAGGCCCGCTGATCGAGGAGTGGCTGATGAAGAACGACTTCCAGCCGGTCATGGGCCACAGGTTCACCTTCCGCGCCACGCCGATGGCACATTGGAACGGCGTGACCGACTGCCAGGTCCTGATCGTCGAACCCAATGAACGGCTTTCCTATAGCTGGAATGCGTCGGGCGAGGAGGCGCCGGCGGGAGTGAAGACCGTGGTCACGTGGACGCTGACGCCCGCGAACGGCGGCACGCACGTGCGCATGGAGCAGTCGGGCTTCCGGCCCGAGGATGAGAGCAACTACCAGGGCGCGAGCTACGGCTGGCAGCGGTTTGTCGGGGGACTGGAGCGGGTGGCGGCGGGACTGGACTGACCGGCCACCCAACTTGCCCAGCCGGTGCCGCGCGAATTGCGGGCCATGAGGTCCGAAAACCGCGAGACCGGACCGCCTGCTCGGCTAGACTTCGATCCTATGCAGCTCGACCACGCCACCTGCTATCGCGCACTGCTCGCCCGTGATGCCCGCTTCGACGGGCGGTTCTTCACGGCCGTCAGGACGACTGGCATTTATTGCCGCCCGATTTGCCCGGCGCGATCCCCGCGCCCCGAGAACTGCATCTTCTTTGCCTCGGCCGCGGCGGCGCAGGCAGCGGGCTTCCGTCCTTGCCTGCGCTGCCGGCCCGAGAGTTCGCCCGATCTGGGCGCCTGGCGCGGCACCTCGGCTACGGTCTCGCGGGCGCTCGGGCTGATCGAGGCCGGCGCACTCGACGGCGGCGACGTGGCGGCACTCGCCGAGCGGCTGGGGCTGGGCGAGCGCCAGCTTCGCCGTCTGTTTCGCCGCCATCTGGGGGCGGCGCCGGTGGCGGTCGCGCAGACCCGGCGCGTGCTGCTCGCCAAGCAGCTGATCCACGAGACCGGCCTGCCGATGATCGACGTGGCACTCGCCTCGGGCTTCGGCAGCGTGCGCCGCTTCAATGAGACCTTTCGACAGCTCTTCGGCCGGCCGCCGGGCGAGCTGCGGCGCCGGCGGCTTGCCGGCGATGCCTCCGCCATCGAGCTGCTGCTGTCGTATCGGCCTCCCTACGACTGGGCGGCGATGACCGCCTTCCTGGCGGCACGTGCCATTCCCGGCGTCGAGGTCGTGGCCGCGGGCGCCTATCGCCGCACCATCACGCTGGCGGGCGCGGTCGGAAGCATCGCGGTCGCGACGGCGCCGGGCCGCCATGCGCTGCGAGCGACGATCCGCTTCCCACGGCTGGACGCGCTGCCGGCGATCATCGCGCGCATCCGCCGCGTCTTCGATCTGGGCGCCGACCCGGTGGCGATCGGCGCCCACCTTGCCCGCGATCCCACGCTCGGCGCGCTCGTGGCCGCGCGGCCGGGGTTGCGGGTGCCGGGCGCCTGGGACGGGTTCGAGATCGCGGTGCGCGCCATTCTCGGCCAGCAGATCACGGTCGCCGCGGCCACAAGGCTCGCCGGCAAGCTGGTCGCCGCCTTCGGCGAACCATTGCCGTCGCGCAGCCTGCCCGGCCTGTCCCACGTCTTTCCGCCACCCGAGCGGCTCGCCGGCGCGGATGTCGCGGCAATCGGGATGCCGCGCGCACGGGCCGCCGCGATCGCGGGGCTGGCCGCAGCGGCGGCCGCGGACCCAGAGCTGTTTTACGCGAGCCGCGATCTCGGGGAAGCAGCGGCGCGGCTGCGCGCCCTGCCCGGGATCGGCGAGTGGACGGCGCAGGACATCGCCATGCGCGGCCTGCGCGAGACCGACGCGTTTCCCGCCGCCGATATCGGGCTGCTGCGCGCGATGGCGGACGAGCAGGGACGCCGGCCGACGCCACAGGAATTGCTGGCGCGGGCGGAGGCGTGGCGGCCGTGGCGGGCCTACGCCGCCCTCCATCTCTGGGCCGCGGAGGCCGCCGCCGCGCAACTTCCAAGCAGATTGACGAGGACGGACCATGCAGCTGACCATCGCTCGCCTGCCGTCGCCGATCGGGGAGATGCTGCTCGTCTCTGACGCTGACGGCGCGCTGCGGGCACTCGATTTCGATGATTGCGAGGCTCGCCTGCACCGGCTGTTGCGGCTGCACTACGGCCGCCCTGCGCTGGCGACGGGCCGCTTGCCGGACGCCATCACCAAGGCGCTCGCGGCCTATTTCGCCGGCGAACTCAGGGCGATCGGAGCAATCCCGGTCGCCACCGGCGGGACCGCCTTTCAGCGCCGCGTCTGGGGCGCGCTGCGCAAGCTCCGGCCCGGAACGACGACCAGCTACGGTGCGCTTGCCGCATCGCTTGGCCAGCCGGCCGCGAGCCGCGCCGTCGGCCTGGCGAATGGCGCCAACCCGGTGGCAATCGTGGTACCGTGCCATCGCGTGATCGGCGGCAATGGCGCGCTGACCGGCTATGGCGGCGGAATGGGCCGCAAGCGCTGGCTGCTAGAGCACGAGGGCGTGCGGCTCGGACCCGCCGCATCGGCCGAACAAGATCTGTTGCAGAGCGTGGAGTGAACCATCGATGAGCACGACCATCGCCGAACGGGCCACCGCGTTCCGGGCGCTGCACGACCCGGGCAAGATGCTGATCCTGGCCAATGCGTGGGACGCCGGCAGCGCCCGGCTGATCGAGGCGTGCGGCGCACCGGCGATCGCGACGACCAGCGCCGGCCTGGCCTGGGCCCGCGGCTACGCCGACGGCGACGTGATGCCGCCGCGCGTCCTGGTGGCAGCGGTGGGCGAGATCGCGCGCGCGGTCAGTGCGCCGCTCACGGTCGATGCCGAGCAGGGCTATTCGGACGATCCGTCCGCGGTTGGCACGACGGTCGCGGCCCTCATCGACGCCGGTGCGGTGGGCATCAACATCGAGGACGGCGCGGCACCGCCGGACCGCCTGTGCGCGAAGATCGAGGCGGTGAAGCGGGCCGCGGTGCGGGCCGGGGTCGATCTGTTCGTCAATGCGCGCACCGACGTCTACCTGCGCGGCCTCGTGCCGGCGGAGCGCGCGGTGGACGAGGTGGCGGCAAGAGCCCGGCGCTACCGATCCGCCGGCTGCGACGGCGTGTTCGTGCCGCGTCTCGTCGAGGCCGCTGCAATCCGGGCGGTGGTCGCGGCGGTCGATCCGCTGCCGCTCAATCTGATGGCCGTCGTAGGACTTGCAGCCGCCGCGGAGCTGCGCGCCCTGGGCGTGCGGCGGCTGAGCGCGGGTGCGGCGATCGCGCAGGCATCGCTCGGTCTTGTTCGTCGCCTCGCGGCGGGGTTCCTCGAGGATGGCCGGTCAGACGACCTGTTTTCGCCGGCCAACATCACCTGGCCGGCGATGAACGAGTTGTTTGCCGGGCCGGCGCGCGGCTGAACGGAAACGGCCGGCCCCGTACCGAACGCCCGACGCATCGACTTTTCGCCCCCTCCCCCGGCCCCCTCCCGCAAGGGGAGGGGGAGCAGCGCGCCTAAGCCCCCTCCCCTTGCGGGAGGGGGTTGGGGGAGGGGTGTGACGGCACCGAAATCGGTCATCACGTATTACCTCCGGCCTCAGGCGGTGGCGGGCTCCTCCTCGGCCAGGACCTGCTCCGGCGCCGGCGGCTCGATCTGCCAAGGGACGCTGATGACGGCGATCTCCGATCCGCCGTTGCGAAGCAGAGTCCTGCGCAGGCGCCGTTCGCGGTGGGTGTGCAGCAGTGTAGCCCACCAGCGTCCCTCGACCAGTTGCGGCAGCACCACGGCAATTGCCCGGCGGGCCTGCCGGCGCTGCAGGTCCTCGATGGTCCGCAGGAGCGGGCCGAGGACGCTGCGATAGGGCGAGGGCACGACCAGCAGCCGCGGCACGGCCAGCCCGGCTTTCCGCGCCGGCTGCTCGACGCACCGGGCCCACTCCTCACGGATGCGGGCCTCGTGTTCGTCCGCGTCCGGCCCTTCCAGGTCGATGCAGTGCAGCGCCGTGATATCCGGCGACAGCCGGAAGGCGTAGCCGACCGCCTTGTGGCTGATCCGGTCCCAGCGTCCGAACGGGATGATGACCAGCGGGGGCGCGTGGTTCCGCAAGTGAAGCCGGCCCTGGCCGCCGCTCAGGAGTTGCCGGTCCAAATCCACGTAGTAGCGATGCACCAGCCGGAGCAGGACCAGGGTGGCGGGGATCACGAGGATGGTGAGCCAGGCGCCCGCCATGAACTTCGCGGCCAGGATGATCGCGAGCGCCGTGCCGGTCGCGACCGCGCCGAAGCCGTTGATGCCAAGGCGCATCCAATCGGCGGGGCCTGTCCCGAGCCGCCGCCAGTGCGCCGCCATGCCGGCCTGCGACAGGGTGAAGGACAGGAAGGCGCCGACCGCGAACAGCGGGATCAGCCGGTCGGTGATGCCGCCGAAGGCGAACAGGAGCAGCCCCGCGAAGCCCGCGAGGAACAGGATGCCGACCGTGTAGACCAGCCGGCGCCCCGGCAGCGCGAACGCCTTGGGCAGGAAGCCGTCATGAGCGATCTGCTGGCACAGCCTCGGGAAGCCGACGAAGCTGGTGTTCGCCGACAGGCACAGCACCGCCAGCACGCTGCCGATGGTGACGTAATAGACCCAGCCTCGCCCTTGCACAGCCGCAACGATCTGCGACAGCACGCTCTGATAGCCGGGCTTGGTCTGGTCCATCGCCATCACGCCATAGCGGCGGGCGACGTAGGCAATGCCGAGCAGCAGCAGCCCGAGGATGACGACGATCGCCGTCAGGGTGCGGTGGGCGTGGCCGGCACGAGGTTCCTTGAAGGCGCTGACGCTGTTGCTGACCGCCTCGACGCCGGTCATCGCCGTGCATCCCGCGGCAAAGGCGCGCAGCAGCAGCCAGAGCGTAACCGCCGCGCTCGCGTGTGGCACGGCGGGCGGCGCGACCACCGCGCTGGGCGGGCCGCCGCCGGTCCATGCCTTCCAGGCGCCGAGAGCCAGGACCGCGCCCAGACTGGCGATGAACACGTAGGTGGGGGTGGCGAAGGCAAGGCCACTTTCGCGGGTGCCGCGCAGGTTGATGAGGGTGACGAGCGCCAGCACGCCGAGGCAGAGGGGCAGCGTGTAGGGATGGGCGGCCGGAATCGCCGAGGTGAGGGCTCCGATGCCGGCGGAGATGCCGACGGCGACATTCAGCGTGTAGTCCACCATCAGCGCCGCGGCGGCCAACAGGCCGGCGTTGGTGCCGAGATTCTCCTTGGCAACCGTGTAGGAACCGCCGCTGTTCGGATAGGCGGTGATGGTCTGCCAGTACGAGAAGAACAGGATCGCCAGGAGAGCAAGGATGATCCAGGTGATCGGGCCGATCGCCGCAAGTCCGGCGGCGCCGAGCGGGACGAGGATGGTCAGTGCCGCCTCGGGGCCGTAAGCCGCCGAGCTGAGTCCGTCCAGGCCCATTGCCGGCAAGCCCTCAAACACGCCGATCTTGCGCGTCGCCGCTTCCCGGTTTGCCAGAGGGCGGCCAATCAGTAGCTTGATCAGAGACATCGAGCCTCGTCCGATTTTGAGTCGCGGCGCTGGCGGCGGTCTCGTGAGCTGAACGCCGGAAATCGGCGATGGGTAGCGTCGGGACTACTCGCGGCGAAGGGCGACGGCAGCCTGGCATTCCGGGGTGACGAGGCGGCCGGTGATTTCCGTGCCGCTCAGATGGCCCGTGAATCGGGCCGTGTAAGTCTGGTGGCTGCTGCCCGGAAAGGAAAGCGTGGCGGAGAGCGTGGCCGACGGATCGATCGTGCCGTGCAGGACGATGGTTCCCTCATTGGGGGCGAAGTCGAAATGCGGGCCGGCGAGGTCGAGCTCGCCGCGGGTGACGCCCTGGCAGAGCTGGGCGAGAACCGCCGGGCCACTCGCTCCGGCCGGGGTGACGGTGCCCACGTAATGGCCGTTCGCCTGGCTGCCGGCGCTCGCGGCACAGCCGTCGAGGGCAAGCAGAGCAAGGATCACGAGGCGCCGCGTCATCGTGCTGCGCCGCCCGGAAATGCGCGGTCACGCACCGCCAGGAATGGCTGCTCGATGCCGCGCCAAGTGAGCCACGACACGCCGAGCACGGCGGCGGTGACCAGGGCGACGCCGCCCACGCGGCCGAACCGTGCCACCGCGGGTGCGAGCCAGAACGCCAGCAGCGGGGCGTGGACGAGGTAGAGCGAGTAGCTGATCCGGCTGACAAAGCCCACCGGAACGCCGCACCAGGGGGGCAGCCGACGCAGTCCGCGCCAGAGCGCCACAACGAGCAGCGCAAAGGCGGCATCGAGTGCCGCATACTGGAACGCGAAGTAGAACCTCGCCCAGTGGACGAACCCGCTGGCCACCTGGAAGCGTGGATCAAACACACGCACGAACAGCCAGGCGCAGAGGGCGACGAAGCCGGCGACGCAAGCGGCGACGAGCGGAAGCGACCAGCGCGATGGCGAGGCAGCCGGACGCGAGGCAGCCGGGCGCGAGGACCGCAGCGCCACGAGCGCCGCCGCCGCCACCCCGTAAGCGGCGCAATCGAGGCGCATCAGCGGCGCGGTGTGGAAGCTCGCGTCACCGATCGGTCCGAAGGCGCCCGACAGCGCAAGCAGCCGCGCGGTGTTGCAGGCCACGATCTCGGCAACCGCCACCGCGAGCACGCCCCCCGCGCCGATCGCGCGGCGCCGCGCCGCGAACGTCGCTGCGAGCAGGAACAGTGGGAACAGAAGGTAGAAGAACTCCTCCATCACGAGCGACCAGGAGACCACGAGCGCCTGGTTCTGCTCGGGGTAGAAGTTCTGCAGGAACAGCAGGTCGTGCCAGTGCCACAGACCAAACCGCCAGCTCATCGCGAGCCAGACCCCATAATACAGCGGCAGCGTGCGCAGCCAGCGCCGCGCCCAGAACCGGCCGACGCGGCGCGGCGTGACGCCGCCCTCCGCCAGCCCGATGAGCAGGCGGCCGATCAGGAAGCCGCTGAGGGCAAAGAACAGCTCGACCCCCAGGGCACCGATAAAGACGAGCGTGGTCTGGGTGGCGCCGGAGGCGAAGTCGCTGCCGAGATGGGCGACATAGACCGCGAGGATCGCGATCGAGCGGGCGACGTCCAGGCCCGGATTGCGCGATCCGGCGACACTGCGCGCCCGGGAAAGCGCGGGCCACAGCTTTGCCGCGGGCAGCACATTGGAGTTGGACGACATCGCGCCTCGGAATCGGCCCCCTCCGGGCTGCTTACGCGACGGCGCCGGCTTCGGCCAGCGCGCCGGCTCGACTATTGGCCCGGCAGAGCGGCCAAGGCGCGGATCGCGCCATCCGGATGTTAGAAGTGCTTGCCCATATGCCCCGGTTCGGTGTAGGATCACTCCTATGATGGGGATGTCGTCGCAGGGCGGCTTTGCAAGGCGGCTCCGGAATGCGGATCACCCTCAATGCTTGAGCCGGTATCCGGTCTTGAAGATCCATCCGATGATCGCCAGGCAGATCGCCAGGAAGACCAGCGTCATGGTCAGGCTGACCGCGATGCTGACATCGGCGATGCCGTAGAAGCTCCAGCGGAAGCCGCTGACCAGGTAGACGACCGGGTTGAACAGCGTCACCGTCTGCCAGAACGGCGGCAGCATGTGGATCGAATAGAAGCTGCCGCCGAGGAAGGTCAGCGGTGTTATGATCAGCAGCGGCACAAGACCGAGCTTCTCAAAGCTATCGGCCCAGATGCCGATGATGAAGCCGAACAGGCTGAACGTGATACCCGTCAGCAGCAGGAACAGCACCATCCAGAACGGGTGCTCGATGCGCAGCGGCACGAACAGCGTCGCGGTGGCCAGGATAATCAGCCCGATCACGATCGACTTGGTGGCGGCCGCGCCGACGAAGCTGGCGACGATCTCCATCGCGGAGACGGGTGCGGACAGCACCTCGTAGATCGTGCCGACAAATTTCGGGAAGTAGATGCCGATGGATGCGTTGCTGATGCTCTGCGTCAGCAGCGACAGCATGATCAGCCCCGGCACGATGAAGGCGCCGTAGCTCACGCCGCCGATCGCATGGATGCGCGAACCGAGGGACGCGCCGAAGACGATGAAATACAGGGATGTAGAAATGACCGGAGAGACGATGCTCTGCAGCAGCGTGCGCCTCGTGCGCGCCATTTCCGACCGGTAGATCGCGCGGACCGCGTGCAGGTTCATCGCCGTTCGCTCACCAGCCCGACGAAGATCTCCTCCAGCGTGCTTTGCGATGTGCGCAGATCCCGGACCCGCACGCCCGCCGCGCCGAGTGCCGCGAGCAGGGCGGTGATACCGGTCCGCTTGGCCTGCGTGTCGTAGGTATAGGTCAGCTCGCTGCCATCCGGTGAAAGCTCCAGCCGCCAGGCGGCCAGCGCATCCGGGATGCTGCCCAGGCGGTCCTGCAATTGCAGCGTCAGCCGCTTGCGGCCGAGCTTCTGCATCAGCAATGCCTTCTCCTCTACCAGGATCAGCTCGCCCTTGCTGATGACGCCGATGCGGTCGGCCATCTCCTCGGCTTCCTCGATGTAGTGGGTGGTCAGGATGATGGTCACGCCCTCGGCGCGCAGCGATCGCACCAGCCCCCACATGTCGCGGCGCAATTCGACATCGACCCCGGCGGTCGGCTCGTCCAGGAACAGAATCCGGGGTTCGTGCGCCAGCGCCTTGGCGATCATTACCCGACGTTTCATGCCCCCCGAGAGGGTCATGATCTTGTCGTTCCTCCGATCCCACAGCGACAGTGCCTTCAGCACCCGCTCGATATGCTCCGGATTGGCGGGCTTGCCGAACAGGCCGCGGCTGAAGCTGGTGGTGGCCCACACCGTCGCGAACACGTCGGTGGTCAGCTCCTGCGGCACCAGACCGATCCGGGACCGCGCCGCGCGCCAGGCGGTCAGGATATCGAAGCCGTCCGCCAGCACCGTGCCTTCGCCCGGCCGGACGATGCCGCAGACAATGCTGATCAGCGTCGTCTTGCCGGCGCCGTTCGGCCCCAGCAGGGCGAAAATCTCGCCGCGGCGGATGTCAAGGTCGATCTTCTTCAGCGCCTGGAAGCCGCTGGCGTAGGTCTTGGAGAGATTTGCGATCGCGATGATCGGGGCGACGCGGACATCCACCGGTGCGGTGAGCCGCTGCTTCTCTCGTCGGGTAAGGTCGTCGAACATGCGGGGCGGATACCATCGGTGGCCAGGGCGCGGCTAGAGCACGCCGCATCCCCCACCCACGGCCTTCCGCCGCGAAGGCAGCGGGAATTGAGTTAGCCTTCGCGGTCTCGTGTTAGAAATGCTTGCCCAAACGCCCCGGTTGGGTGTAAAACTTCTCCCATGATGGCGGCTGGCGCGGACAGCGCGGCTCGCGATCGCATTTTCAGGTGTGGGGCCAATGCCCGCCGCTCCCCTTCTGCCTCTCGACGTCCTGCTCAAGGTGATGCAGCAGAAATGGGACGCGAGCGATTTCGAGGGCGCGGCGAAACTGGCACGAGTTGCGGCGCCCTATTTGCACGGTCGTTGCGCCCCGGTCCGCGACACTTACACAATCGACCTTCAGCAGTTGAGCGATGCCGACCTCGATCGTCTCATCGAAGCGCCGGACGAAGACGACGAAGGCGGAGCAGCGACGTGAAAAGGCGCTGCGCGAGCGGCTTCGGGGCAGCCTTCGCGCCTGGTCGGAGCTGGGACTGGAATCGTCCGGGCAGCGTCCGGCGGCGCACCATCTGCGGCTGATCGAGGATCTGGAGGCGACTGCCGCCGCGCGATCGGGCCGATTGCTGGTTCACATGCCGCCGGGTGCCGCGAAATCGACGTATGCTTCGGTGCTGTTCCCGGCTTGGTGGCTGGCGTGCAATCCGGGGCGATCGCTCATCGCCACCTATCACACCCGTCAGCTCGCCGAGCATTTCGGGCGTCGGGTTCGCTCGCTGCTGGAGGAGCACGGGCGGCGGTTCGTTGGTTCGGTGTGCAACGATCAGCGTGCGGCGCAGCGGTTCGCGACCGCGGCCGGGTCCCTCTATTACGCGACCGGCGTGAACGGGCCGGTTGTCGGGCGGCGCGCCGATCTGTTGCTGATCGACGATCCGGTGCGCAACCAGACCGAAGCCGACAGCGCCGCGGCCCGCGAGCGGCTGTGGGACTGGTTCCGCGGCGACCTGCTCTCGCGCCTGAAGCCGGGAGGGTCGGCCGTGCTGGTGATGACACGTTGGCACCCGGACGATATCGGCGGGCGACTTGCAGCGGCGGGCGGCTGGCGGACGCTGATCCTGCCGGCAATCGCCGAAGCGGACGACCCGCTCGGGCGTTCGCCGGGGACGCCGCTGTGGCCGGAGTGGGAAGACGCGGCGGCACTCGACGAGCGGCGACAGGCGGTGGGCGAGCGTGCCTGGGCGGCGCTCTATCAGCAGCGCCCGCACCTTCGCCGCGGCGGCATGTTCACGACCGCACGCATTCCGGTGCTGTCGGCGGAAGAAGCGGCGCCGCTGCTGGCCGACGCGGAGCGGGTGCGTGCCTGGGACCTGGCAGCGACCGAGGCACGCGACGGTTGCGACCCCGACTGGACGGCAGGGGTGAGCCTCGCGCGCACACGCGCCGGCGGCTTCGTCGTGCTGGACGTGCAGCGTTTTCGGCGCGGGCCGGCCGCCGTGGAGGCGGCGATTTGCGCAACCGCGGCGCGCGACGGTGCGGCGGTCGCGATCGGGCTGCCACAGGATCCCGGACAGGCCGGCCGGGCGCAAATCCGCCACCTGGTGCGGCAACTCGCCGGATTTCGGGTCCGCGCGAGCACGGAACACGGCGCCAAGGAGGCGCGCGCGGCGGCGGTCGCCAGCCAGGTCGAGGCCGGAAATCTCTCGATCTTGCCAGGGCCGTGGAACGCGGCGCTGCTTGAGGAGCTGGAGGTTTTTCCCGTCGGTGCCAAGGACGACCAGGTCGATGCGCTGAGCCGCGCGTTCGCGATGCTGGTCCAGCCCGCACCGGGCGCGCGACGCCGGACGCTGCCATCACTGGCGCGCTGATGCTGGCGCGCTGAAGCCAAGCCGCCCGGCAAGGAGCCGCATGTTCCAGACCTTGTGCGACCTGATCCCGCACGACACGGACTATCCGCCGCGGGTGCGGCGGCTCGACATTCTGCGCCGGGTGCTGGAGGGCAGCCTCTACGACGTGCTGCCGCACGCGTTCCACGATGAGCGCGATGGCGCGGGCGACTACATCCCGCTGCGCCGGCGGCGGCCGAACGTGCGCTACGCGCTGCCGCGGATCGTCGTCGAGGACAGTGTCGCGCTGCTGTTCAGCGAGGGGCATTTCCCGACCGTGGACAGTCCCGCCCCCGGCGTTCGCGAGGCGCTGGCGGAGGTGGTGAAGGAGTGCCGGCTGAACGAGGCGATGGTCCACGCCGCGATCCGCGGTTCGGTGGGCTCGGTCGCGATCCTGCTGCGGGTGCTGAAGGGGCGGCTATTCTTCGACGTGCTCGACAGCCTCTATCTCACGCCGATCTGGCGTGCGGATGCACCCGACCAACTCGAGCACGTGGTCGAACGCTACAAGGTCTCGGGTGCGGTGCTCGCGGCCGAGGGCTACGCGCTGCCCGACCCCGCGGCCGAATACTGGTTCATGCGCGCGTGGGACGCGACCGACGAGACCTGGTTCCTGCCGGCGCCGGTGGGGAGCAGCAGCGCGCCGGCGGTGGACGAGAACCGCAGCGTCCGGCATGGGCTCGGCTTCGTGCCCATGGTCTGGGTGCGCAACCTGCCCGGCGGCGATCGGGTGGACGGCGGGTGCACGTTCCGTGCGGCGATCGAAACCTCGATCGAGATCGACTATCAGCTCAGCCAGGCCGGACGGGGGCTGAAATACAGCGCCGACCCGACCCTGCTGATCAAGGAGCCGGCAGGCCTCGATACCGAGATGGTGCGCGGCGCCGGCAATGCGGTGGTCGTCTCCGAGAAGGGCGACGCGAAGCTGCTGGAGATCGGCGGAACGGCGAGCCAGGCGGTGGTGGAATACGTGCGCACGCTGCGCGAACTGGCGCTGGAGAGCGTGCATGGCAACCGGGCGGACGCCTCGCGGCTGTCGGCGGCGGCGTCGGGTCGCGCCCTCGAACTGATGAACCAGGGACTGATCTGGCTCGCGGACAATCTGCGGGTGAGCTACGGCGAGGGCGCACTGCTGGGCTTGATGCGCATGGTGCTGCGGGCGCGGCGCCGGTATCCGCTGCGGGTGATGGACGCCGTGATGCCGGAGCTGGAGGCGGAGGCGCCGCTGTCGCTGAAATGGCCGCGCTGGTATCCGCCGACCGCGGAGGACCGGCAGCGCGACGCGCAGACGCTCTCGACGCTGCTGGCGGCGCGCGTGATCTCGCAGCCGAGTGCGGTGGCCGCGATCGCGGACAGCTACGACATCGAGGACGTGCCGGCGGAGCTGGAGCGCATCGCTCGCCATCCGTCCTGAGGGCGATTGTTGCCAGACCTGAACAGCGAAGCGAGAGCCATGGACGAGACCGAAACGGACGGCGCCATCGAGGCGCTTCGGCAACGCGCCGAGGCGCTGGAACGTGAGCTGCGGGAGACGGTGGCGGACGCCGAACGGCGGGTGATCCGTGCGGAGCTGAAGGCCGAGGCCGTGCGTGCCGGGATGGTCGATCTGGACGGGCTGAAGCTGCTCGACCTCTCGGCGGTCCGGCTCGGGGCCGGGGGCGAGGTGGAAGGAGCGGCCGCCCTGATGTCGCAGCTTCGACGCGGCAAGCCGTGGCTGTTCGGGCAGGCCAGCACGTCGAGCAGCGCGGCCCCGCCGCCCAGCACGCCGCCGCGCGCCAAACTCGCAACCGAGATGAGTGAGGAGGAATGGCGCGCCGCCCGGCGGGAGATTTTGCGGCGGCGGTGAGACGACGCCTTAGGCCACCGCGGGTCCCGTCAGGCGGCGCGGGACAGGCAAGCTACTTCTTCTTCGAGGCAGCCTTCTTCGCAGGCGCGGCCTTCTTGCCCTTGTCGGACTTGCCGGCCGTCTTCCCGGCGCTCGCGCCGGCCTTCTTGGCAGTAGCCATGGGTTCGCCCTCTCGTTGCGGACGGAGGCACGATACCGACGGATCCCCAATTCGTTCAAGTAATAACAGCAACTCTGCGCGAGATTGCGAGCGATCGCAAGCCGCCGGAGAACTTAGCTCGGGCGGAACTTAGCTCGGGCGGATGGTGCCGGTGTGGATCATGCCGAGATGCGCCGAAAGCGCCCGCACCAGCCTTTCGACCTCGGGTGCCGGCAGCACGAAACCGAGCGGGCCGAACGCCGGGTGCTGGAAGGCGAGCATCGAGCCCTCGGTCAGCGCCTCGGGCTGCACGCGCCAGCGCGGATCGATGACCGCCTTGATCTCGACGCTTTCCAGCGAGGGTTGCGGCTGCCCTGCAAGCAGCCGGGCGCGGGCGGCACCGAGGACGTTCATCAGCGACGTGAGCTGATCGAGATTGAGTTCGATCGAGCCTTCGAGGCCGCTCGCCGGCAGGAGGTTCAGCCGCGCGTGCGTGCCTTCCGTGTTCAGCGAAACGCTCATCCTGGGCTCCGCCATCGCCGATCTCCGATCCGCTCGGGGCGGAGGCTAGCACCGACGATCCGTCCGACGCACCGTTCCGATTGTTTCGGAGCATTGCGCCGCCTTCCTTCACGCCCGACGGGATCATGGACCCAGGGCAGTCAGCAAGGGACCACCATGGGCATCCAGAACTTCCCCGCCGCCCTGCAGCCGATCATCCAGCAGGGCTTCCTCGAACGCGAGTTCGAGCAGGCGCTGCGCTCGCGGCTTGGCTACCGCCAGGCGGCCCGGCGCGAGGAATTCGCGGTCGGCATCGGCGAGACCATCACCAAGACCCGCGCCGGGCTGCTCGCGAGCGTCACCACCCCCTTGGCGCCGAACACCAACACCAACCTCGACAACGGTCTCACCCCGAACACCTGGACCGTCGAGCAGGTACTCGCTGACCATCAATCACTACGCCTCGACGCAGGACCTGAACATGGTCACGACGCGGGTGGGGATCGCGAGCCAGTTCCTGCAGAACGCCTTTACCAACGGCGAGCAGGCGGCGCGCTCGCTCGACGAGCTGGCCCGCAACGCGCTCTTTTCCTTCTACTTCGGCGGCAACACGCGGGTCCGCACCACGCTCGGCTCGGCCGGGCCCACGATCGCCGTCGATGACGTGCGCGGCTTTCTGTTCGTGCCGATCCTGACCGGGGCGGGGTTCACCTCCGCCTCCCAGGCGCTCTCCGCGGGGCAGCCCAGCCCGACCATGGCGCCGGTTTCCGGCACCAACACGTTGGCGGTGACGGTGAACGGCAACGCCTACACGCTCACCGGCGCCTCGGTGGACGGCACCAACGTCTCGACCGTTGCGTTCACGGGCGGCAAGTCCGGCACGCTCACCTTCTCGGGCAACGTGTCCGTCGCCGACGGCACGCTCGGCAATGCCGTGCTGGCGGCCAACGCGAGCACCATCCTGCGCCCGTCTGGCCGGCCCTCCACCTACCAGCTCGCCACCACCGACACGCTGACGATGAGCAACCTGCTCGATGCGGTCGCAGTGATGCACGCCAACGCGATCCCGCCGATCGACGGCGCCTATAACTGCCATCTCGACCCGGTCAGTGCGCGGCAGCTGTTCGCCGATCCCGACTTCAAGGACCTGTTCCGGGGTGCGACCTCGGCCAACGAGGTGTTCCGCGCCGGCATGGTGAACGACTTCCTCGGCCTGCGCTTCATGCGCACGACCGAAGCCTACGTGCAGGCGCACCCGACCATCGCCGGGCTTTTTGTCCGCCGGCCGATCATCGTCGGCGCCGAGGCGCTGGTGGAAGGCGACTTCGCCGGCATGGCCGATAGCGACATCGCGCCCAAGGACAGCATCATCTCGATGGTGGACGGGGTCGCGATGGTGACGCGCGAGCCGCTGGATCGCTTGCAGCAGATCATCGCGCAGTCCTGGTACTGGATGGGCGGCTTCACCTGTCCGTCGGACACCACGACCAGCCCGACCACGGTGCCGACCGCGAACAACGCCGCCTACAAGCGCGCGGTGATGATCGAGCACGTCGGCTGACGATGCCGGATCAGAAACCTGCCGGCCGCCCCGCTCAGCCGCCCCTGCAGCACAGCATCGGCGTGGCGACCGACGCCTTCAGTCTGCCGTTCCACGGCGGGCTGCTGGTGTTCCGCGCGGGGCAGCGCGTGGTCGCGCACCCCGAGCTGCGGGCTGCCATCGAGCTGCACCACCTGCCCGTCCGCTTCCATGTCCCCGGCGAAGGCCGCGGAGAGGAGTCCTGAGCAATGGCTTCCCCCGTGCAGTATCCCGCCCCGATCGAGACTGTGCGGCCGCCGGTCGTGGTCATCGGTGGCGACACCACAGCGGTCACGACAACGCGGCTAAGGACGCTGGTTGCCGCTGGCAGCGCCGTCTACAGCTTCACCGCCGCCTTCGTGTTCATGCGCGCCGGGCAGCTCCTGCACTTCAAGAGTGGCGCCAGCTGCGTGCTCGATGCCGCCCTGATCACCGCCTTGCAGGCGGTCTCCGCGCCGATGGTGGCGGCCTGAGATGGCGCTTGGACAGAACCCGGCCTTCACCCTCGCGGGCGTCGCGGTAGTCAACGCCGGCACCGTGAGCGCGGGCACGGCCCTGGTCGGCGCGGGCGACGCGGCGGTGGTCACGAACACCGGCACCGCGATTGCGTGGGTGGCGTTCGGCGGCGGCTCGTCGCCGCCCACGGCGGCACTCGGCGCCGGTTACGCCGTGCCTGGCGGCGGCCAGCGCGTGGTGGGCTGCGGCACGCTCGCGACGCAGGTGGGCGTGGTGCTCGGCTCCGGCACCGGGGCGGTCTATGTCGAACGCGGCACCGGCTCGGCGCGATAGGCCGTGTCGGATTCGGCCAGCTATCCCTCGGCGTCGTTCAGCGATGCCGAGACGGCGGATGTGCGCCGCTTCTGCGGCTATCCGGTTTATGGCGTCGGCACCGCGGGCTTCGTGGGCGACCGCTTCTTCGCCGCGTGGGGGCAGCTTGAATACAAGATGGTGAATCTCCGGCCGGAGGAATTCCAGGTCGCGCGGATGTATCTGGCGAACCTCTACCCGCTGGAGACCGCGATCCTCGGGGCCGCGGCGACGCTGAACGTGGATCAGGCGGGACCGTTCAAGCGCAACGCGGCCGAGCTGCGGGAGCGCCGCTGCCTGTTCGACGACTGGCGGCGGCGGCTGTGCGGCTTCCTCGGCGTGCCGCCGGGCCCGGCGCTGGGCGATGGCGGCCTGCGACTGGTGGTCTGAATGAGCGGCACGGCGGTCGCCGCGGTCTGGCCGCTTGCGCCGCGCATCGTGGCGCAGGTGCTCGGCCTGCCGTTCGCGCAATACCGGCCGGCCGGCACCGGGGCGGCGATTGCCGCCGGCAACCTGCTCGGCACGATCCCGGCCTGGATCACGGCGGATGCGAAGCTGATGGCGGACAAGCCGTTCGCTTACGGCAAGCCGGTGGGCTTCGCGAGCGTCGATCCGGCGCTCACGATGGCGGGCGACTACCTGGTGGGCAGCCTCACTCTGGCCGGCACTCCCGACACGTTCTTCATTGCCTCGCAGGACATCCCCGCACCGATCCAGGTGGTGATCTGCAATCAGGTGCTCACCATCGCGCGCCCGATCGACGAAACGCCAGGGGCGGGCGCCTATGGCGGGGCCAAGCGCACCAGCGGGGCACCGCTGGTCACGTCATGGCCGGCCTCTGTGATCCAGGGCAAGAACCCGGCGCCGGGCGAGCTGCGCAATCCGGGCGACACGAAACTGCCGTGGGTTGCGATCCTGCTGCCCCCACCTGGCCAGTTTGGCGGCATGCCCGAGCTGCGCATGGGCGACGTGATCCGCGACGCGCAGGCCGAGCCGAACATCTACACCGTCGCCGACGCCGAGCTGACGCCGCTCGGCTGGCGGCTCTCGGCCTGGATGGCGAGCGCCTGATCCCCGGCCTTCGCCGGGGATGACGGAGAAAAGTCGGGGGCGACGGAGAAAAGCATGGCGACCCTCGCCGATGTCGAGAACACGCTCGTCGGCACGATCGCCGCGGCGCTGTTTCCCGGCACCGCCTATGCGCCGCTGAGCTACGCGCCGTCCGCGTCGGCCGGGCTGACGATCAAGCTCTACCGCGGCTGGCCCGATGCCGACCGGCTGAACAAGGACTTGGCGGCGGGCATCGCGCACGTCTCGGTGTTCCCCGACAACATCACGCGGCTGATGACGCGGTTCCTGACCGGATGGGAGCCGTCGCCCGCGCTCGCCGTGCCGAGCCTGACGGCAGCCGTTTCAGGCAACACCGTGACCTTCGGGGGCACGGCATCGACCGGCCAGGCGGCCGGGATCGCGCTCGGCGATGCGCCGTATCTCGCGACCTGGACCTACCGGCCGGTTGCCGGGGATACGCCGGCAAGTGTCGCCGCCGCCTTCGCGGCGCAGGTGCCCCACGCGGCCGCAGCGGGCGCGGTGCTGACGGTCGGCGGCAATACGCTGCCGGTCACGGCGCTGGTGGTGGCGGACCAGACCGCGACGATGGAGGTGCGGCGCCAGCAGCAGCAGATCAGGGTTTCGATCTGGTGCCCCGATCCGCACACGCGGGATACGGTCGCGAACCTGGTGGATGGCGCCTTCGCCGGGCTGCTCGACGTCGCGGGGCGCCCGACCGAGTTTTTGCTCCTTTCGGACGGCACGGCGGCACGGGTGCGCTATCAGCGCAGCGGCACCGACGACAAGCCGAGTCGCGACGCAGTGTGGCGGCGCGATTTCTGCTACTCGGTGGAATACCCGACCATCCTCACGGCAACGCAGCCGGCGATGCTGTTCGGGCAGATGACCCTTAACGACGGGCCGGTGCTGACCCCCGGCCTGCCGGCGGTCGCCGCGGCGCCGCCGCTGGTGGGCGCGATTCGATTCGACGGCACGTGGGGTGCCACGAGCGTTTCCGGCAGCGTGGCACAGCAGATGGCGGCGCAGCTCGGGCCGGCTGCCTACAATTTGCGCGCTCCGTTCTTTGCGACCGTCACCGGCGGGGTGGTGTCCTGGCCGGCGCCGGTGCAGGCGACGATGGATGCCGAGATCGCCGCGGCGGTGCAGGCAGGGCTTGGGTTCTGGGCGTTCGACAGTTTCCAGCCGGCCGATCCCGAGACGCTGGCGCTTTCTTTCTACTTGTCTAGCACGCTGCGCGCCAAGCTCGGCTTCTGCATGGTGGGGCAGCTTAGCAACTGGAATCTTGCGGGCGGGCCGCCCTATGCCGCAGCCGCGGCGCGCGACGTGTCGATGTTTCTGCAACCAGGTTACGTGACGGTGCTCGGGGCCCGCCCGCTCTACTTTCTGTTCGACGGCGCCGGCACGGCCGTCCAGCAGGCCGCGGCGGTGACGTGGCTTCGCAGTCAGGCGGCAGCGCAGGGCAGCGGCAGCCCCTATGTGGTGTGGCTCTCCGCCGCGAACCTGGCCGAATACGACAATACCGTGGCGGCGCTGGCCGCCGGCGCCGACGCGGCGGGCGCGTACGCCTCGCCACTGCTGAACGGCAGCCCGCAGGACTACGATTCCCTGGTGGCGGCGGCGGAAGGCGACTGGTTCGCGCGGCGCACGCGCACGCTGCCCATGATCCCGACCGCGATGGCGGGGTGGGATCAGCGGCCGGCGGTCGATACGCCTGAGCCGTATTATCCGGTGGCGGGCGGGGTGACGGACCTGAATTACTACGCGCCGGGCACGCCACCGGCGATCGCCGCGCACGTCGCCGACATGCTAGCCTTCATCGCGGCAAATCCAGGTGCCGCACCGGCCCGTGTCGCGCTGATCTACGCCTGGAACGAGGTGGTCGAGGGCGGCTGGATTTTGCCCACGTGGCAGCCGGGCAACCCTGGCGGCGATTTCTCGCGGGTGATGGCGCTGCAAACAGTGATCAGTGATCGGCGATCAGTGACCACTGGCAACTGATCACTGAACACTGACGAGGCTTCCATGAACATCGAACTGGTGGTGGTGCAGCCCTTCGCGGGCCGCGCCAGGGGCGAGGTCATCACCGACCCCGCCGAAATCGAGCGCGTGATGGCGAGCAACGCCGCGCACGTGGTGGCGCGGCGCGCGCCGGCGCCCGCGGCACCCGCGCCCGCGGCACCCGCGCCCGGGGAGGGGAACTGAGCAGATGCCAATCGTCCAGTCCGGCTCGGTGAACAACACTGCGCTGATCGTCCCCGATCTCTATGTCGAGATCGTGCCGCCGCAGAACCTGCTGCTGAACGGCGTGCCGACCAACGTGGTCGGCGTCGTCGGCACCGCGAGCTGGGGGCCGGTGAATCAGCCGACGCTGATCGGCAGCTACGCGGCCTATGCCAGCACGTTCGGCCCGGTGATGGCGCGCCTTTATGACATGGGCACGCACGTCGCGACCGCGGTGCAGCAGGGAGCGAGCAACTTCCGCTGCGTGCGCGTGACCGACGGCACCGATGTCGCGGCCACAGTCTCGATCGGCACCTCGCCGGTCAACATCACGTTTACCGCGAAATACACCGGCAACCAGAAGCCGACCGTCACCTTCTATCCCGGCGCCGGGTCGTCGTGGAACGTCGCGGTCAGTTTGCCCGGCATCGGCTCTGAGCTGTTCCAGAACGTGCCCTCGGGCGGCGGCGGCAACGCGGTCTGGGTGAGCATCGCGAATGCGATCAACAACGGCCTCTCGGCCGCGCGCGGGCCGTCCAACCTGATCGTCGCGACCGCCGGCAGCGGCGTCGCCGGGCCGGTCGCGGCGACCGCCTATCAACTCATCGGCGGCACCGACGGCGCCTCGGTCGCGACCTCGGCGATGGTCGGCATCGATACCATTCCGCGCAAGGGCATGTATTGCCTGCGCGGCCAGGGCTGCTCGATCGGGGTGCTCGCCGACGGAACCGACAGCACGCAGTGGACCACGATCGACGGCTTCGGGCTGTCCGAGGGCATCTACATGATGCAGTGCGGGCCGAGCGGCGACACCATCGCCAACGCCGTCACCACGATGACCACGGCCGGACTTTCCAGCTACGCGAGCAAGCTGCTGTTCGGCGACTGGATATGGTGGAACGATCAGGTCAATCAGGTGATGCGGCTGGTCTCGCCGCAAGGTTTCGCCGCGGGCCGGCTCGCGAACCTCTCGCCCGAGCAGTCTGGGCTGAACAAGCCGATGTATGGCGTCGCTGGATCGCAGAAATCGGGCACGCCGGGCGCGAACCTGGTGTCGAGCTACGCCGCGGCCGACCTGCAAACGCTGTTTCAGGCTGGCATCGACGTGATTTCCAATCCGCAGCCGGGAGGCGCCTATTGGGGCCTGCGGCTCGGGCACAACAGCAGCGCCAATCCGACGCAGAACGGCGACAACTACACGCGGCTGACCAACTATCTGGCGGCGACGCTCGCGGCCGGCATGGGCGTCTATGTCGGGCAGGTCATCAACGCGACGCTGTTCAACCGCATCAAGGCGACGCTGCTCTCGTTCCTGCAAAACCTGCTCGGCCAGGGCATTCTCGGCACCACACGGGGCAGCTTCCGTTCCAGGTGGTGTGCGACATCACCAACAACCCGCCGACCCGCACCGCGCTCAATTACGTTCAGGCGGACGTGCAGGTGCAGTACCAGGGCATCAACGAGAAGTTCATTGTCAACCTGGAAGGCGGCCAGACCGTGCTGGTGACGGTGCCGACGCCCCCCACCGGCGCGATCCCGACCTGAGGAGCTAGAAGATGCCTGCGCAGTTCAATATCGGGCGCGACGTCTCGGTCGTGCTGATCGGGCCGCTCGGCCGGGTCGATCTCAAGAACGTGGTGGGCTTCGACGAGAAGCAGACCACGCACAAGGTGAAGTCCCGCCCGCTCGCCGGGCCGCCGATGCAGGCGGACATCCCGGACGGGTGGAGCGGCACCATACACGTCGAGCGCGCATCCAGCGTCGCCGACGACGCCCTGAGTGCCGCTGAGGCGAGCTTCTGGGCCGGCGGTGTGCTGGGCGCGTGGCAGGTCTATCGCTTCGTCAACGAGGTCGACGGCAGCAGCAGCACCTATCGCTATGACGGGTGCGCGGTGTCGCTGACCGATGCCGGGACGTGGAGTGCCGACGCGGTGGTGAAGCAGACCATCGCCTTCGAGGCCAGCACCCGGACGCGGGTGTGATGGCGGATCAACCGACGATCATCCGGGACGGCCGCGGCCGGACGCTGGAAGTCCGGCGCTGGTCGATCCGCGAGGCGCGGCGCTTCACACGTGCAATGGGTCGCGCGGCCGACATCGACCGCTGGTTCGGCGAGGCCGTGGTGGCGGCGCAGGTGCGCGGCATCGCCGGCGCCGATGGCGCGATGGCACCGGTCATCATGCCGGACAACCCGGAACGCGCCGATGACCTGGTGGAGAAGCTCGGCCCCGAGGGACTGCTGGCAGCGGCGAACTGGCTGAACGAGCAGCCGGCGCCCGACCCGAAGGAGGAATTGCATCGCGTGGGGGAATCGCTGGGGACCCCGACCTGATCGATCGGTTGTGGCTCGCGAAAAACGGTGTCCCCTGGACGGTGATCGATACGCTCTCGGATGACGAGATGACCGCCTACTGCATCATTCTCGGCGAAATGGAGGGCAACCGCTTCAACTGGCGCACGGGAAATTGGGAGAAGCCGCGATGAGGGAGTTCACCGTCGAAGGCTTCGTCGCCAAGCTGGCCGAACTGACCGTGGTCGTGCATGAGGCCGAGCACGCGGCGCTGCAACGGGCGGCGCGGGTGGTGGAGGCCGAGGCGAAGGCAGAGATTGCACATCTCGGCGGCACGAGCGACCTGCGCGACAGCATCCAGCACACCGTTGTGGGCGAGGAGGCGCATATCGGGTCGAATAGCGGGATCGCCGAGGATCAGGAACTCGGGACGAGCAGGATACCGCCGTGCAGCTTTCTCGGAAGCGCCCTGGTGCAGAAGACCGAGGAGGTCGTGAAGATCGTCGGCAAGGGCGTGTCCGAGGCGCTGATCGGTCGCGAGGTGGCGGGGCAAGCCGGCTGTGACTGGCACGGCTAAGGCTATCCGCGGCTAAGGTCAGCCCATGATGCTGTAGAGCGCCCAGGCGCCGAGCGGGCCGCCGATGAGAATCGCAAGCGGCAGGATGAAGCAAAGGCAAAAGGTCGGCAGCAACTGCGTCGCCGTCGCGTGCGCCGATCCCACGCCCGCAGGGCAGCCCACTCGTCGGGCGGCGAAGTGTCAATCAAGCGGCCATAGACAGAGGATCGCATGTCAGCCGAAGTCTATCGCATCGGTGTCGCGATCGCAATGACCTCGAACGCCGGCGAGGCGTTGGGGGTCATCGCGCGACGATCTGATGGGCCTCGGGCGCCAGGCCAGGGCGCTGAAATCAGAACTCGGCCACGTTCGCGCCGCAGCGCGCGGTGCAATGGTCGCGATCGATGGCACGGCAGTCCTGCGTAGCATGGGGCGGCTGGTCGAAGCGGCCAAGGACCTGAACCACCAGCTTGCGCTGATGAAGTCGGCCGGGATGCCGGATTTGTCCATTGCGGCAGCATCGGCGACAGCCTGGAAGGTCACGGGACAGGTTCCTGGCAGCACCGTATCCGGGAATGCCCGGTCGCTCCGCGAGCCGCGGATGATCCTTGGCACGCCGGACGACGCCGCTGCGGCGCTGCCGGACTTCGCGCGCGCGGCGGGGGTCCTGAGCAGCAAGTCGCAGGCCGACGCCATCGAGATGCTTGCCCAAGCGTTGGAGCTGCGCGGCGGCATCACCAACCCGGCGACCGGACAGATCAGCGCGGCGCAATTCGGCACTGAACGCAATCTCGCGCTGAACGCGATCATCGCCAGCGGTGGCCTGGTTGATCAACGGCAGCTTCGCGACATCATGCAGACGGCCGGCCCGATGGCCCGCATGATGGAACCCGCGACGTTCTACCGGCTGATGATGACCGCCATCATGGAGATGGGCGGTGTTCAAGCGGGCGCTGCGCTGTCGGCTGCCGGACGGCAGCCCTACGGCGGCAGAACGGTGGTCGGCAATGCGGTGGAGATGGAAAGGCTCGGCGTGGTCGAGCCGAGCAAGGTCCACATGACCCGCGGCGGGCGGGTCGTGACCGATCCACACTTTTGATCGGGGAAGACATCCTGAAGGGCCGTGGCGGCCTGTTTGCCTGGGTGCAGAAAACCTTGCGACCGCGGCTCGAAAAGATGCTGCTACCGGACTTGAAGGCGCAAGGCTTCGGAGGAGCAGCGCTGGCCGAAGCCCTCAACCGGGCTGAGCCGGCGGAGCTCCGTAAGGTCGCGAACTCGCAGAGCTTCGGGCGTCTGCCCGGCTTCTTCCTGCAGCAGGAGCGGCCCGGGCTCCGCGACCAAAGACTGTTCGGGGAAGCGGCAGGCTGGCGGCCTATCCGCAGCGTATGGGCGCCTTGCCACCACGCGACGGCCGCCGCGACAGCCATTCCTACGGGCCGCCCGGCGGGGAGACCTATTCTGACCCGGCCCCCAAGATCGTCGCCTTCGAAGCGGCATGGAAAAACCTGCTGACTGCCCTCGGTTCGCCGCTGGTTGAATGACGCGACGAATCTGCTGGGCAAGCTGACGAGGGGCTGAATACGTGGTTTCTCTCAATTCCTGGCCGTCATCCGCGCCTGACCGGCGGCCTGGATGAGTTCGTTGGCGTGATGGCCGGCCTCGGCTGCAGTCGGCGGTTCGCTGATGGTGCTCAATTCCGGCCTGCGCGAGTTGAGCGGCGTTCTGCCGACATTCGCGGCGGACGGCGCGCCGGGGCGCGGGCTTGCGGCACTGACCGGGGCGGGCGGCCTGATCGCGGTCGCGGCCGGGATAGAGACGCTCGGCAATAATCTCGGCCATCTCCCGAAATGGTTGGTGGATGGCCTGACGCGCGGCCGTCGGGGTACTTGTTCGGGCCGGCGCGAGAGGGCTTCGGGCGCCGCTGTCGGCGCACTTGTTGGCGGTGTCGCCGGCGCTGCAGTCGGTGGCGCGCTCGGCGATAGTCGGCCGGAGGGCCGTTGCTCCCGGCCATTCGACCGGCAAGTCTTACGCGCCGCACATCTGCCTGGGTAGCGGCGCCTTTACCAGTCCTGCCGCGCCACCGCCGGCCGCAGCGGCATCGGCTCCGCACGCAAAGCATCATGCCGATCCAGCGCGAAATCTGATGAGACGCCCGCCGCCAGACGGCACCGTGAACGTCCACAACATCGCCGCCGTCTATCTCGACGGCCACGCGGTCGGGCAGATGATCTTCCACCATGCCGGCCGATCACGCGACGCTGCCGCCCTCTTCCGGCACCGGCTACGACCCCTCGATGACGCCCACCTTCACCGCGCATCTGATCGGCAACACATGATGTCCGGCACACTCGCGATCGGCCCCGCGGTTTTCGCCGGGGGCGTGCTCGGCGCCGCGGCCTCGATCGAGGCGCTGGCGGCCGGGCCGGCGGTGATGATCGGCAATATCGCGCTCACCGGCTTCGAGGTGCCGGACGCGATGCCATGGGGCACCGAGCAGCAGCTTGTGGATCACAGGATGCCGGGCGGCGGGCGGATCGTCGATGCGATGGGGCCGCTGGAGGCGATCTATGGGTGGCGCGGCGCCTTCACCGGCCCGACCGCGTCCTACCGCGCGCACCTGCTCGACGCGATGGCCGGCGCCGGTGCTGCAGTGCCGCTGATCTGGGGTGAGGATTCCCGTCTCGTCGTGATCCGCAGCTTCCGCTGCCAGACCACGCGCGGCGGCTGGTGGCTGCCCTATACCATCACCTGCATCGGCATCCCGCAGCCGGGCGCTGCCGCGCAGCAGCCGACCTTGCTCGGGCAGACCAATGCGGACCTGACGAACGCGGCCGCCGTGCCGGGGCAGATCAACCCGAACGATCCGGTGCTGGCGCAGGCCGGCCCGCGTCGCGACCGCGCAGGCGGCGCTGCCGGCTTCCGGCGACCTGTAGCCGGCACCGCGGCCGCCAACTCGGCGGCACCGCCGTCACGACCAGCGCGGTGCCGCAGTGGAACTCCTGCATCGACGCGCAGACGGACCGTGGGCGCCCTGGCGGCACCGGCACAGCGTCCTTGCTATCGCCCTCCGGCGCGACGCGGCGCCGGAGCACGCGTGCAGTCGGCCGTGACCGGCACCGGCCAGCTCGCCGGCCTGTCGTCGATGAACGCCTCGCTCGGCCGCGGCTCGGCGAACCTCACGGCGGTCGCATGAACAAGATCACCATCGCCGGCGGCAACCTGTTCGCCATCGCCGCGCAGCAGTATGGCGACGCGACCGCGTGGTTGCAGATCGCGCGCGCCAACGGGCTGTCCGATCCGTTCCTGTCCGGGCTGGTGACGCTCGTCGATCCCGCCCTACGACCCGACGCAATCGGGCGGCGTTGCGGTCCAGTAGCCTTGGCCTACCTGATCGACACCAGCGCGCCCGGTCCGGCGGCGCGCATCCCCCGCGCGCGGGTGCTGATCGGCGGCCAGCCGCTCGCCGGCCTCGAAACCGCCTACGTCGAGAGCACCGGCTACTATCGGGCCGACACGTTCGCGATCAGCCTCGCCCTCGATGCAGACCCGGCTTCGACGCCGCGTGGTGGGGGTCGCAGGCGGACGTGCGGATCGAGCTGCAAGCCGGCTTCGCAACGTGCAGGTCAACCGCCGGCGATGGCAGACCGTCATGCTCGGCCAGGTGGACCGCATCGAGCTGGACCTCGGCGCCGCGCGGTGCTGCTGAACGGGCGCGACCTCGCCTGCCTGCTGATCGACGCCAAGACCACCGAAACCTTCGTCAACCAGTCCGCGGCGCAGGTGGCGAGCGTGCTGGCGCCGCGGCACGGGCTGACCGCGAACTGTTCCTCGCCCGCCGCGCCGGTCGGGCAGTTCTACCAGGTCGAGCACAGCCGCCAGACGCTCGCGACCGGGCACTCGACCACGACCGAATGGGATCTGCTGGTCCGGCTCGCCAAGCAAGACGGCGCCGACCTCTGGGTATCTGGCACGACGCTGAACCTGCAGCCGCAGGCGGTGCCGACGCCAGCGACCTCGATCCTGCTGGCGCATGGCAGCCACCCGCGCAGATCGGGGGCTATCCGACCGCCGGCTTCACCGGCCTGATGCTGCGGCGCGAACAGGCGCTGGCGAAGGACATCGTGGTGAAGGTGCAGACCTGGGAAGTCCGGCACCGCAAGAAGCACACCGTCACCGCCACGCGCACCCTGACGGCGGGCGGGCACAGCAAGACGGCGCAGACCTACGTGTTCAACCGCACGAACCTGACGCCGGACAAGGCGATGGCGTTCGCGCAGACCATGCTCGCGCAACTGACCAAGCACGAGCGGCGGATCGAGTTCGCGATGCCGGGCGAGCTGCCCTGACGCCGCGCTGCGGCGCGGTCCTGCAAGGCACCGGCACGTCGTGGGATCAGACCTATTACGTGACCGAGGTGCGGCGCCGCTACGGCGTGCGCGAGGGGTTCTGGCAGCGCGTGTGCGGCATCAACCAGTCGCCGGCCAGCGTTGAGGCGGAGACGGAGACGACCGATGGATAGCGCGCTGCTGAATGCGCACAAGCTGGCGGCGCAGGGCATCGCGGCCCGCACCGCCGCCCCGCGCTACGGCATCGTGCAGAGCGTCGATCCGGCGAACCATGCGGCCAAGGTGACGGTGCAGCCGGAGGGCGTGCTGACCGGCTGGCTGCCGGTGCTGACGCACTCGATGGGCAATGGCTGGGGGATCGTGTCGCTGCCGCAGCCGGGCACGCAGGTCATGCTGCTGCCGCAGGAAGGCGACGGCGAGGAATGGGCGGTCGGCGGCCGGGTATTCGACACCGAGGCGCAGCCGCCGAAGCGTGCCCGCCGCGATCAACGGCAGCGCCAGCAACGCGCAGCCGGGCGAGATCGCGCTGGTGAGTGCGGCCGGGGCTGTGGTGCGGCTGGCGGCGGACGGCTCGATCTACATGCAGGGCAACGTGAACATCCAGGGCAACCTGGTCGTGTCCGGCGACATCTCCGACAAGAACGCCGTGCATTCGACGCTCGACGTGCTGCGGTCAGGACTACAACCAGCACGTCCACGGCGGCGTGCAGCCCGGCGGCGGCAGCACCGCTGGCACGAACAAGCCGACGCCGTGATGGCAGACCTCGCGCACTATTTCGGCCAGGACTTGAGTCTTGGTCCGACGGGCGATCTTGCGCTCGTGTCCGGCAGTCTTGCCGTCGAGCAGCGCGTGCTGCGCCGGCTGCTGACGGCGCCGGGCGCCTACATCTGGCACGTGCCGTACGGCGCCGGCCTTGGCGCGCTGGTCGGGATGCCGGCGAACGCGCGGCTGATTACCGGGCTGGTGCGGCAGCAGATGGGACTTGAGGCGGCGGTCGCGCAGAATCCCGCCGCCGACCGTCTCCGTCACGGCCTCGCCCGACGGCACCGTGGTTGCGAGCATCGCCTACGTTGACGCCAATACCGGCCAGACGAACGTGCTTTCAGCGCCGGTGCCGGTATGACGACCCCGACCCCCACGCCGCTGTCGCTGCTCAATCAGACAGCACTCGTGCAGGGCATGGCGGCGGCCGTGCAGGCGGCGAACCCAGCGTTGCTCGACTTCACGCCCGGCAGCGTCATCCTGGCACTGCTGGAGGGCAGCGCCAGCGTCGCACTATGGCTGCAATGGCTGATCGTGCTCGACCTCGCGCGCACGCGCCTCGCGACCAGCGCCGGCCCGGATTGCGACACGTTCGGCGCAGACTTCGGCTTCACCCGCCTGCCCGGCGTGGCGGCGACCGGCGCCGTCACGTTCTCCCGCTTCGTGCCTACATCCTCGGCGCTCGTGCCGGTGGGCGCGCAGGTCAAGACCGCCGACGGCACGCAGACCTTTGCCGTCACCGCCGACCCGACGAACAGCCTGTGGGTGCCTGCGTCCAACGGCTACCTGATCCCGGCCAACACCGCCTCGGGCACCGTTCCCGTCGCCGCGCTGGTCACGGGCACGGCAGGCAACGTGCAGCCGGGCACGATCACGCTGCTCGGGTCCGCGATCTCCGGCATCGACACGGTGAGCAACGCGCTGGCGTTCACCAACGGCGTCGATCCCGAGACCGATGCCGCCTTCCGCACCCGGTTCGTCGCCTTCATCAACACCCGCAGCCTCGCGACCGTGGCGGCGGTCGGCTACGCCATCTCGGCGGTGCAGCAGGGCATCGACTACGCGATCAACGAAAGCGCCGGTTCGTTCCAGGCGGTTATCGACGACGGCACCGGCTCGCCGCCGGCCTCGCTCATTACCGCGGTCGCGAATGCGATCGAGGCGGTGCGGCCGGTGGGCATCACCTATTCGGTGGTCGGACCGACCGTGGTTTCCGCGACCATCTCGCTGACCATCACGGCCGCGCCCGGCTACCAGAAAACCGCGCTGCAAGGGCCGGTCGCGGCCGCGATCGAGGCGTATGTGAACGCGCTGGACGTGGGCGCGCCGCTGACCTTCTACCGCATCCCGGCGCTGGCATTCTCGGTTCCTGGCGTCGCCACGGTCGAGAGCGTGCTGCTCAACAGCGGCACCGCCGACATCGGCGGCGGCACCGGGCAGGTGGTGCGGACGGCCAGCGTCGCGGTGAACTGACGTGGCGACCGGCGATCAGACCGACACGCTGGCGCGCGCCCGCGCGGTGCTTCCGGGCGGCTGGTTCCCCTCGCCGACGCCGGTGCTGGACGCGGCCCTGGCCGGCCCCGCTTGGGGCTGGTCGTGGCTCTATGGCCTGCTCGGCTACGTCGGCGACCAGCACCGCATCGAGACCGCGACCGACAGCAACCTTGACCTGATCGGGGCCGACTATTTCGCGACCGGGCTGCTGCGCCGGCTCGGCGAGACGGATGCCGGCTACCGGCAGCGCATCCTTGCGAGCTTGCTGGCGCCGCGTGGCACGCGGGCGGCGGTGATCGCGGTGCTGACGCAACTCACGGGCCATGCGCCCTCCGTGTTCGAGCCGGCGCGGCCGGCGGATACCGGCGCGTGGGGGCACCTCGGCGGCCCGCTGAATACCGGCCTCGCCTACAATACAGGCCCGGGCGGCTGGGGCGACCTGCTGCTGCCGGCGCAGTTCTTCGTCACGGCCGAGCGGCCGAGCGGCGGCGGCATCGCTTATGCGGCCGGCTGGGGCACGGGCGTCGGCGGCTGGGGCGTCGGCGCCATCGAATACGCGAGCCTGGATCAGATCACGAACGAAGTGACCGACGCGGACATCTATGCCGCGGTCAACCTGACGCGCCCGGCCGGCACGACCGCGTGGGTCGCGATCACCGGCAGCAACGCGCCGCAGCTCGGGGTGAACTTCATCCTCGGCACCAGCACGCTTTCATAGAGGCAGCCGCCCGATGACCACCTTCACGAACGGTCAAATCCTGACCGCGGCGGAGATGAACGCGCTCGCGGCGGCCGCCCTCGGTGGCACCGTGACCAGCGTGGCGCTCTCGATGCCGGGGGATTTTGCCGTCGCCGGCTCGCCGGTGACGAATGCCGGCACGCTCGCGGTCAGCCGCACCACGCAGGGTGCCAATCTGGTCCAGGCCGGCCCCGCCGCGGGTGGCGCGGCGGTGCCCGGCTATCGGGCGCTGGTCGCGGCCGACCTGCCGCCCGCGGGCGACAGCATGACATTCCAGGCGGGACGCTTCTACACCGCGAACGGGATCGCGACAGCCGCCGCCGTCGCATACAGCGTGACCGCATCGCTGATTGCCGGCAATGCGATCTATCGTTCCGAACGCGATCGCGCTGCAAACCCTGAGTTGTCAGACCGCCGGCACCGTGTCCGGCACCGCGCACGTCCGCATGGCGCTCTACACCGACGCCGGCGGCACGCCGGGTGCGCCCGTCGCGGGCGCCGATAGCGGCGACCTGACGCAGACCAGCGCCGGGGTGCTGACCAGTGCGGCGCTCGGCGTCGCGCTGCGCCCGGCTGGTACTGGCCGGTGTGGGAAAGCTCGGGCCTCGCCGGCGGCACGATCTACAGCGTCAGCTCCGGCCGCCCCAATGCGCAGATGGGATCGAACAATGTCGGGGCCGCGATCGTGAACAACATCCGCACGATGCTGATGACGCACACCTACGGCGCGGCGCTGCCGCCATGGGCAACGACCAGCGAAGGTGGGGCACCGGATATGCCCGTCATCGCACTCGGCTTTTGATCGGAGAGCAGACCTTGGACCGCCAGACCGTCTATCCGGGCAGCATCCCGCTCGATACCGATATTCTGTCACTGCAGCGCAATGCGATGGTGGCGCTCGGCTACGCGCTCGCCGCCGCGATCGGCACCGGCACCGTCGCCGATGGGCTCGCCTGCACGCCGACCACACCGGCTTCGATGGTGGTCAACGTCGGCCAGGGCAGCATCATCGCGCTCGAAACCATCGACGCGACCACGTGGGGATCGCTCGCAGCGGACAGCAACCCGCTGGTCAAGATCGGCGTCAACGCCGAGGGCGTGACGCCGTTCACGCTCACCGCGCCGGGCACGTCCGGCCAGTCGATCAATTACCTGATCGAGGGCGCGTTCCTGGAGTCCGACGCAGCCCCGGTCACGCTGCCCTACTACAACGCCAGCAACCCGGCGCAGCCCTATTCCGGGCCGGGCAATTCAGGCACCGCGCAGAACACGCAGCGCATCCAGCGCGCACAGTTGCAGCTCAAGGCCGGCACGGCGGCGAACACCGGCACGCAGACCACGCCCGCGGTCGATGCCGGCTGGGTGGGGCTGTGGGTCGTGACCGTGAATTACGGGATGACGCAGATTACCTCGGCCGCGATCGCAGAGCACCCGAGCGCGCCGTTCGTTCCGTACAAGCTGCCGAACATGGCGCCCGGTTTCACCCGCGAGGTGACGTTCAGCGCCCCCGGGGCGTGGTCCTGGACCCCGCCGCCGGGCGTGGTGCGGGCGCGGCTGCACTTGCAAGGCGGCGGTGGCGGCGGCGGCGGCACCAGCAGCGCCACGAGCGCGGCCGGCGGCGGCGGCGGCGGCGGCTATGGGCGCGTCGTGGTCGCGGTGACGCCGGGCACGGCGATCGGGGGCACCGTGGGCGGCGGGGGCATCGCGGGCAGCGGCAGCAGCAACGGCGGCGGCGGCGGCTACACGAACTGCACCAGCTTCGGCCAGACCGCCTATGGCGGCGCCGGCGGCGCCGGCACGTCCACCACCGCCGCCGGGGCGGGCGGCGCCGGCGGGGGCACCACCGGGACGTTCGACTATTTCGTCTCGCCGGCGCCGGGCGGCGGCGCCGGGCAGGGTTACTCCGGCGCCTTCGGCGGCGGTCAGGGCGGCGCCTCGGGCGTCGGCCGGGGCGGCTTCAACCAGTTGAGCATCGGCGCGGCGGGGCTGCCCGCCGCGTTCCCGGGCCAGGGCGGCAACGGCGGCTCCGGCACCGGCTCGACCGGCAATGCCGGCGGCGCGGGCGCGGGCGGCAATGTGCGGATCGAGTGGTGAGCCGGGGGATGGGAATGATGGTCGCGCTCTCCGCGGAATCCTGAGTCATGTCCGACGCCACTCCTCCCTCCGCTGCCGCCAATGCCTGGCGCAGCATCCTCGCGATCCTCGGCGCGCTCACCGGCGTTGCCAGCGTGATCGCAATGCTGGCCGGCGCCGTGTGGACCATCGGCACGATCAGCGCCGGCTTCACCGATCTCTCGCGCCGCATGGGGCTCGCGGAGATCGCAACTCGGCGCCCTCACGGGCCAGGTGAGCGGGCTGCGTGAAGCGGTCGTGCGGTTACAAGACTTGCAGCCGACCCGGCACGCCGAGGCGCCCGATTTCCACAGCCCCGATCCGGCTCCGAACCTGTGGACCGACCGACGCAGCGATGGTGGAGTGAATTGATGGCCACAGACCGCCTCCCTCAGCAGCTCCACGTGTTCGCCGCTCGCTTCAACCCGCTGCGCTGGCAGCGGCCCGAGCGGCATTTCCGCGACTGGGCCGCGCATATGCTGGACAGCGGCGTGAAACTCACGGTCGTCGAGTGCCAGTACGGAGAACGCCCGTTCATCTGCGAGATGCCACACGTCAACCACGTGGCGGTTCGGGCGGATAGCTGGGCGTGGAGCAAGGAGAACCTGCTTAATCTCGGCATCGCGCGGGTGCCGCAGGCGAAGTATATCTGCTTTTCCGATTCCGACGTGTTCCACCGCCGCGCCTCCTGGGCGGCCGAGACGGTGGAGGCGATGCAGCACTACCGCATGGGCCAGCCCTGGTCGGACGCCTATGACCTCGGCCCCAACGACGAGCACATCCAGCACCACGTCTCGTTCTGTCGGCAGTGGCTGCACGGTCAACCCGTGGTGCCGGACGGCCCGAACTGGTGGAAGTTCAACGGCGGCCCCTATGACTATCCGCACTCGGGGTATTGCTGGTTCATTCGGCGCGAGGTTCTGGACTGGGTTGGCGGCCTGATCGAGATCGCCGGCATGGGCAGCGCCGACCACCACATGGCGCTCGCGCTGGCGGGCAAGGTGGAGCGCAGCGTGCCGGGAGGCACAGCCGCTTCCTACCTGGCCGCTCTGGAACGCTGGCAGCAACGCGCAGCTTTGGCGGCGAACGGGCGCATCGGCTTCGTCCACGGTACCATCGAGCACCGCTTCCACGGCCGCAAGGCGGACCGCGGGTATCTGAGCCGCTGGGAGATGTTCGTGCGCCACGGCTTCGACCCGGACACCGACCTCAAGCGCAACAGCTTCGGCGTGATCGAGTGGGCCGGCAACAAGCCAGAGTTGGAGCGCGAGTGGGATCTGTACCTGCGCAGCCGCGCCGAGGACGTAAACTCGCTGGCCTGAAGCGATCCGGCGCCGCCACCGCGCGCCGCTCATCCTGATCGGAGAACCTGGGCATGGCGCTTCCTCGCGACTCGAGGATGGCGGCGGTGCTGTACGCATTGCTGATCGTGGGACTGCTGTTGCTTGGCTTTGGCGTGCTTCTGTTGCTCGGCGTTGGGGCAGTCTGATGTTTCATCCCCACATGCTGATCCTGGCCGCGCACGTGCTGCTGCGGGCAACGATCAACCCAGTGATCGGCGCACCCCGGCACATCGAGGCGACCTTCCGCGACATGGCCGCCTGCCGGCTCGTGGCCAGCGAGATCGTCGCCGCCGCGCCCATCGACGACGTGGCTTTCACCTGCACCAAGAGGTTCGCGGCATGACCGCCTTCGACACCTGCCTCGCCTTCACGCTGCGCGAGGAGGGCGGTGCGGTGAACAACCCGCACGACCCTGGCGGCTTCACTTTCCGCGGCATCACGCTTGCGACCTTCCGGCAGTGGATGGACGAGCCCGGACGCGACCAGCGACGACCTGCTCGCAATTTCCGACAATGCGCTCGCAGCGCTCTACGGTGCCCTTTACTGGAACCCTGTGCGCGGCAACTCATTGCCGCCGGCCGCGTCGATGATGGTATTCGACTTCGCCGTGAACGCGGGCGTGCGACGCAGCGCGCAGGTGCTGCAGCAGGCAGTTGGCGCCGAGCAGGACGGCAGCATCGGCCCGATCACGCTAGCGGCTGTAGCGCCCGCGAACCTGACCTTCCTGGTAGGCCGCCTCGCGCAGTTGCGCACCGATTACTACCGCAATCTCACAACCCTGTTCCCGACTTTCGGGCGGGGATGGCTCGTGCGCACCGGCGCTTGCGAGGCGGCGGCAATGGCGCTTGTGCCCCTTAACCCCGGAGCTTGACATGGACCTCAATGCCATCCTTGCACTGATCCCGGCGCAATATCTCGGTTACATCTCGGCGGTGATCGCGGTCGCCGCTGCACTCACCGCGGCATTGCCACCGCCGGCAGACCGCTCGACCCTGTGGGGTCGCATCTACAGCGTGCTCGATTTCGTTGCGCTGAACATCGGCCACGGCAAGACGGCGGCGAAGCTTGCAGCCGAGACGGCGATGATCGTGCCCGCGCCGCACGCGTGATCCGGCCGCCCGCCCCGGCGGCAATGGTCGACGCGGCACCACTCGCCCGGCGTCTTCGTCAGGCGAGGTGGCCACTGAGGCAAAGGTGTTCCCCCGATCCATTTCGAGGTTTCCATGAAGAGTATGTTCGCCGCCGCGGCACTATCGCTGCCCCTTCTCGCCGGCTGCGCCACGCAGACCACCTCGGGCGCCCTGACGGCCGCCGAGGCGGTCGCGACGGATCTCATCGCGCTCGAGCGGCAGATCCAGGCCTCCGGTGCGGCCGTCACGCCGGCTGAGCTTGCCGCGCTCACGAACGCGGTAGCGGCCGCACAGAGTGGGGTCGCTGCGCTTACCGGCAACAGCGCGCAGACACCCACGGTGATTGCCAGCATCGAGGCGGCGCTTCAGCAGGTCGAGCCGTTCCTGCCGGAGATCGCGGCCGTCATCGGCGCCCTCGCCGCGCCCGCGCCGTCGGCTGCGCCTGCTCCGGTTTCGCCGGTGATCGTGCAGTTGGCGGCCGACATGGCGAAGCTACGCGCTGCTGCCTGACACTCGCCTACCACGACCGGGGACGTGCAAAACGCACTCCCCGGAACCTGCTTGCCTTGGGAGTGCCTCATGCGCACTTTGCTGCTTGCCGCCACCGCCCTGTTCCCGCTCGCGCTGCCCCGCACGCCGCCACCTACACGATCGTCGCCCCCGGCACGACGCCGGGCGCCGGCCAGTTCGCGTCCATGAGCGCGCTTCGCAGGCGCAGAAGAACGCGCCGTTTCTTCAGCCCGGCGACACGGTGGACATGCAGGCCGGCGTCTATAACGCCGACGAAGGCCGCTTCTACAATATCGGCACGCCGGCGCAGCCCGGTCACGTTCATGGCGGTGGGCGGCATCGTCTATATGCCGAGCCTGAACGGCGCCAGCAACGGCAAGGGCACGCTGGTTTTCGTCAGCTCGGACGTGGTGGTGAACGGTTTCGTCTTCGGCGGCAACCCGTCCGGGAGCGCCGACAACGAAGCCGGCATCCGCATGGACGTGAACTACGGCCAGGTCGATGCCAACGGCGTGCCCTACCCCTACAACCTGACCGTCGAGAACAGCGGCTTCCTGATGAAGAGCATGGGGATTCTCGCCGACGACTGCTCGACCTCGCACCTGCTCTCGCGGCCAATACGGCAGACCAGCGGCCGGCATCGCCTACACGAACGGCACCATGCTCGATGACGGTCAACAACAGCTATTTCTGCCGGCAACGGCAACGGCAGCGGCCTGACGCACCCGATTCTATGTCGATCGCGTGGATCAGTTCACGATCACGAACAGCCTGTTCATGGGCGGCTTCGACGGGCACCTGATCAAGAGCCGCGCTTTCAACACCGACATCGAGAACAATCGCATCATCGAAGGGCCGTTCGCCGTCGGCAACAGCCTGATCGACTTTCCCGTTGGCGGCAACGAGACGCGTCAAGAACAACGTGCATGGAGGTCGGGCCGAACAACTACAACGGTTTCATCAACTACAATGAGGAAGAGTGGCCGCCGACGTCCTGAACAACGCCGGCCGCACCATCGTCATCACCGGCAACACCATCGATCGACGATTACTCGGCCGCGCACCCCGGCACAGCACCCCACTGTTGTTTTGGGATGACAGCGCGGATACGAGCAAGACCGCGCCGCTCACGCACGCGCCGGCCGGGCACGGTGCAGAACACGGTGCTCACCGGCAACACGATCTACTCACCGGCGATGACGGCCGCGAACAGCTACGGCTTTGCTAACGGCGTCTACGGCACGCTCGATCCCAGCAATACCATCTCCGCAACCGGCGCACCGACGCCCAATACCACGCCGCCGATCGCGTGGCCGCCCCCGGCACGACGAGCAGACGCTGCCGTTACCGCGAACGGCTTCCCGCTGCCGACCGGCAGCACGCCAGCCTACACCTATCCGGAGCGGTGCTGTGGTGGAACGGTCTGCCGCTCACGCCGGCGCCGGTCAGCCGTCACTGCGGACCAGACCACGGGCGCGACGCAGACCATCACCTATCAGGTGCCGGTGATCCCTGGTGCGCTGCAATTCTTCGGGGGAATCCAGACCAACCCGCAATGCTGCCTGTTCCTCGTCACCCAGATTTCGGCGACGGCCGGTTCTGCCACGGTTACGGTCAAGCTTCCCGAACCACCGGCAGCAGACGGGCCAAATCTTCACGATCGGCTGGGGCACCACGACCCTCGGCGGCATCACCATCCCGGCGGGATTCCAGGCGCCGATCACCGTCGTCGATGCCAACACCTTCACCTTCCAGGCGCCGACCGCCGCGACCAGCAACGGCACCGCGACCACGCAGGTTTACACCTCCGGGGCGAACGCGGTCGGCCTCGATCTGAACTGTGCTGACAGGCGTCGCTCGGCAGCGGCCCGGCCTACACTATCACCGGCGCCTCTCCGGCCCTCGGCGGCAACTCGGGGCGGCAACACCGCGACGTTCCCGGTCAATGCCTCGCAGCCGCCGCCCGATACCACGCCGCCGGTGCTGGCGCCCCCAGCTACGCTTACCCTGGCGGCCGGCACCTCGGCGCCGCTCACGCTCTCGGCGACCGATCCCGACAACACGGCGGCCCAGCTCACCTATCGGATCACGGCCGCTCCCAAGCATGGCACCATCGAGGATGGGGGCGTGGCGGCGACGAGCTGGACGCAGTCCGACATCGATGCGGGCCGCGTCACCTATGCCGAGACGGGCACCACAGCGACGACCGATAGGGTCGCTTTCACGGTCTCCGATCCGGCCGGCAACGCCGTCTCCGGCACGCTGCCGGTCACCGTCACGGCGCCGCCGCCGCCGCCGGCTGCCATCATCCTGGCACCGGGTGTGATGCTGATCCCGCGCGTCAATGGGATGTGGGGGTGGAAGTGATACCCGACGCACCCGACGACCGCACCGGCTTCGCCCGCTTCGCCGCGGCCGAGGCCGAGCGGATCATGACGATCCCGATGCCCCGCTTCGTCAAGCCCCAACGCGCGCCATACGAGGCGCCCGAAGGCTGGCGGAGCTGGGCAGAGTTCACCCGTTACCAGGAAGATGTCGATGGCCGTTGACCATTCGGCGATGAAGCTCGGGCTGCTGCCGCCGCGGTTGGGGCTGGCAGCACCCGGCATGGTGCGGCTGGGCGTGGCGCTGCCGCAGGCGGCGCGGGTGATCGACTGGGGCCGTGCCGTGGCGCCGGACGCGTGGGGGATGGACCTCAACGACCGGCTCGGCGACTGCACGATCGCCGCCGTCGATCACGCGCAAAAGCTGTGGCACGCCAACTGCAACGGCGACATGCGGGTGATGACGCCGCCTGAGCTGCTGGCGGCCTACGGCGCCGTCTCGGGGTTCCGGCCGGGCGATCCTTCCACGGATCGCGGTGCGGTGTGGAGCGACGTGTTGACGACGTGGCAGCACGATGGCTTCGCGATGGGCGGCGCGCGCGACAGGGCGGCGGCCTTCGTGCGGGTGGCGCCGGGTGACGAGAACGAGTTGCGGCTGGCGGTGCAGTGGTTCGGCTGCGCACTGGTGGGGCTGGCGATGCCGCTCTCGGCACAAACCCAGACGGTATGGGCACCGGCGCCCGGGCCGGATGGCGAGCCGGGAAGCTGGGGCGGCCACGCGGTCGTGCTGACGGGCTACGATCCGGACGGCCTGACGTGCATCACGTGGGGCGCCCCGAAACGGCTGACCTGGCCGTTTTGGCGCGAGTATGGCAGCGAGGCGTGGGCGGTGCTGTCGGCGGACTGGATCGAGCGCAGCGGTGCCTCGCCGGCCGGGATCGCGCTCGCCGCCCTGCGAGGCGATCTGGCGGAGATGGCGGCGTGATCGCGATCGCCCTGACGGCGTGCCTGATCGCGCATCCGCGGCGCTGCCGCGAGGTCGCGGATTTCGATCGGCCGGAGAGCCTGATCGCGTGCCTCGTCGCCTCGCAGACCGCGGCCGCGGCGTGGGCCGTCGAGCACCCGGCCTGGCGCGTGACGCGGATCAGATGCTCTGTGGGAAAGCCGGAGGAGAAGCGGACATGACGAGGCGACACAGGTTGCGTGACCCCGAGCCGCCACTCGCGGCGTAGGCTACATCCCCGCCGGCGCCGCGTTGATGCGCATGATCGTATTGGTCGTGCTGTGGCCTTCCTGCAAATCGATCAGCACCACCTGCCCGCCATGCGCCTGCACGATCTCAGCACCGACCACCTGATCGATCCGGTAGTCTGCCCCCTTGATGAGCACGTCCGGCCGGATCGCGGCGATCAGCCGCTCCGGCGTGTCCTCGGCGAACAAAATCACCGCATCGACCGGCCGCATCGACGCCATCACCGTCGCGCGCGCCATTTCGTTCTGAACCGGCCGCGTCGGTCCTTTCAGCCGGCGCACCGAGGCATCAGTGTTCAGTCCCACCACCAGCCGGTCGCAGGTGGCGCGGGCGCGCGTCAGCAGGCGCACGTGGCCCGGGTGGATCAGGTCGAACACGCCGTTGCTGAACCCGACACGTAATCCCGTGCGCCGCCAGCCCGCCACGCGCGCAATCGCCGCATCGAGCGGCATCACCTTCTCGTCGGTCGCCAGCAGGTCGCGCTGGTGCAGAGCTGCGGCGAGTTCTGCATTGGCGACCGTCGCCGTGCCCTGCTTGCCGACCGAGATGGCCGCTGCCGCGTTCGCCATCTCCGCCGCCTGCGGCAGCCCAGCACCGGCGGCAAGCATGATCGCGAAGGTCGCGATCAATGTGTCGCCGGCGCCCGACACGTCAGCGACGTCGCGGGCACGCGTTGGGATGTGCAGCGCCGCATCATCCTGGCGCACCAGCGTCAGCCCACGCGCGGAACGCTTCACCAGCACCGCGTCCGCCGCTGATGCCGCGAGCGCGTGCCGCCCGGCCGCTTCGGCGGCGTCGTCGTCGACGGGCGCGATGCCGGTCGCGGCAGCGATCTCGGCTTCGTTGGGCGTGAGCACGCTCGCGTGGCGATAGGCGGCGAAATCAACCCGCTTCGGATCGGCGATCACCTTCTTGCCGGCCTGCTGCGCCATCGCGATCGCGGGGCCCAGCACCGCGTCGCACAGCACGCCTTTCGCGTAGTCCGATAGCACCACCACGTCGGCATGGCACAGCGCCTCGGCGTAGCGCGCGAGCAGGTCGGCCACCACCGCTTGCGCGATCGGCTCGGTGGTTTCCTGATCGACGCGCAGCAATTGGTGCGGGCCGGACATGAAGCGCGTCTTGATCGTGGTCGGCCGCCCGGTGGCCCGCGCGAGGCTGGCGCGCACGCTTCCCCCCGCCTCGATCAGGGCGCGACCAACCGCCTCGCCCGCCTCATCGTCGCCGACCACGCCGAGCAACATTGCGCGTCCGCCCAATGCGGCCACGTTCTGCGCGACATTGCCGGCACCGCCGAGCACCGCGCGCGAGCGGCCGGCGCGCAGCACCGGGATCGGCGCCTCCGGCGAGATCCGGCGCACGTCGCCCAGCACATAGCGGTCGAGCATCACATCGCCCAGCACCAGCACCGAATGCGCGCCGAAGCGCGCCAGGAAGTCGGTGCCGTCTGTGGAGCCCTGCGCGCTGCTCACGGCTCGTGCGGCAAGCGCCCTTCCTTGTAGCCGTGGCGATGGAAATGCTCGGCGGCGGACACGATCTCGCCGGTCTCGACCCCCTCGGCGACGTCATCATAGGTCGCGAGATACCAGTCCTCGTCCACCTCGACCTCGTGCGGGTGGCGACCCTCGAACCAGCCGTTCTGCACGAAATGGTCGCGCGCCGACTTGAAAAGTCCCGCATCGATCGCCTCGGCGACATCGGGATAGGTGCGGCGATACCACGGCTCGTCGACCGCGACCGCGGGCAGCAGCAGGCGCAATGCACCTTCCACCTGCTCGACGGTCACCTCGGCTTTCGCGCGCTCGCGGCCATCGAAGCCGAGCCGCCGTCGCACCAACTCATACGGTGGCACGTACGCCCGTCCGGCCGCCCTCGCCATCCCACCCCCGCGTCCGTTACGCGACCAGCGGGCTGCTTAGCACGCGCGCCAACCCGGCGTCGAGACTGCGGGCATTCCTTTTGAGCAGCATTCAGCCGGTTGCACGGGGAAAGATCGCGCGCTCGACCAGCGCGCACAAGATATGGGCGGCGGTAATATGCAATTGCTGCACCACCGCCGTCCTCGGCGAGGGGGCGGCAAACAGCAGGTCGCACAAGGCGCGCATCCGCCCCCCGCCAGCCCCGGTAAAGCCGAACGTGACCATCCCGTGGCCCCGCGCCGTGTCCAGCGCGCGCACCACGTTGGGCGAGTTGCCCGAGGTGGAGATGCCCAGAAACACGTCCCCGGGCTTTCCGATCCCCAGCACCTGGCGTTCGAAGATCGCTTCGTAGCCGTAGTCGTTTCCGGTCGCCGTCAGCACCGAGGCGTCCGCCGTCAGTGCCACGGCCGCCAGCGGTGCGCGGTCGGTACTGGAACCGCCCGACCAGCTCCCCCGCGATGTGCTGCGCATCGGCGGCGCTGCCGCCATTGCCCGCGATCAGCAGCTTGCCGCCTTGCCGCAGCGCACCCGTCACCGCGTCTGCCATCGCCACGATCAGGTCGCGAAACCCTCCATCGCGGGCCAGCTCTTCCATCGCGCCGAGGGATTCCCCCAGATACGACGCCGCGAAATCATGGCCGTCCATCTCGGTTTTACCCTCCGGTTGGTTCCATTGCCGGCGCCCGCACCTCGATCTCGCCGAGCCGCACACGCAGGGCGTGCAGATCGGCCGACCATGCCACTTCTCCGGCCGGCGCCGCCATCCCAGCCTGTACCAGAAGTGCCGCGGGATTGGCGCCGGCCATGCGGATCGCCTCATCGGCCGAGGCCAGGCCCCAGCTCGCGACATTCCGCACCGCCGCATCCAGCGTAAGCGCCGCCCCCGCGAGCGTGTCCGTCCCCGCCAGCCGCACCGCGCCGTCCTCACCGCGCGCGATCGCCATGCCCGCGAAGCAGTAGGCACCGGGTGGCGCGGCGGCACCCGAGATCGCGTCCGTCACCAGGATCGAGCGCCCCCTCCCCTTCGCCCGCAGCATCGCTTTGAGGGCAAAGACCGGGAGGTGGATGCCGTCGGCGATGAACCCGGCCGCCAGTCGGTCTTCGGCGAGCTGCGCCATCAGCGGATTGTCAAGCTTGGGCAGCAGTCGGGGGAGGCCGTTGCCCAGATGCGTGCTCATCGCCGCCCCCGCTTCAGCGGCCGCTGCCACCTCCGCGGCCGACGGCGCACAATGCCCGATCGCAACCAGTATGCCGGTGTCGCGCATGGCGCGGATCAGTGCCGGCGCACCAGGCAGTTCCGGTGCCAAGGTCAGCAGCACGATCGGGCGGCGCAGGCCCGCCCGCAGGCGCGCCAGCAAGTCAGGGTCGGGCGGCACCATGCAGGATGCCGGATGGCAGCCGCGCGTGCCCTCCGACGGGTTCAGGAACGGTCCTTCGAGATGGTAGCCGGGCACCATCAGCGGCCCGAGCCGGCTGCCCGCCACCGCCGCGTCAAGCGCCGCGAGCCGGGCGGCCAGGTCGGCTTCGGACGCGGTGATCAAGGTCGGCAGGCAGAGCGTGACGCCGGCGCGCAGCATCGCCGACAGCGCATGATCGAGCGCGTCCGACGAGAGCGCGCCGTCGTTGAAATCGACACCCGCATAGCCGTTCACCTGCAGGTCGATCAGGCCAGCGGTCTGCATGGCGGGATGATACACCAGAACCGGGCGCCGCCTTAGACCCTGGCCGCGACGCGGATGGGTCCCAGCGGCCGGTGCGCGGCTCCGAGGTGGGCGCTGGCCTCCGGTGCGTCCTCCGCCGCCCCGGCGCAGGTCGAGGCGAGTGGTGGCCGCGCGACGGCGCCGCAGGCCGATCACCACATTGCGCGGCGCAAAAACTTCCCCCCACCCGGCCGGCCGAGCACCGTCTGTCCGTCCCAAATCAATTGGCCGCGCAGCACGGTTGCGGCGACGCGCGCGCGCATCCGGCGGCCATGATAGGGCGACCAGCGCAGCTCCGGCCGATCGACGATTGCCGCCTCGTCGAAGGTGAAGTCACCGCGTTCGAGCACCAGAAGGTCGCAATCGAGTCCCGGGCGCAGCGCGCCCTTGCGGTCGTCGATACCGTGCAGGCGCGCCGGGCGCGCCGCGCAGAGCCGCGCCATCAGCGTCGGCGACAGCCCGCGCTCGTCGAGCAGCGTGAGCATCAGGGGGGCGAAGCTCTGCAACCCGATCAGCCCGGCGCCGCAGGCGAAGATGTCGGCGTCGGTCTTGCGCGCGAGCGGCCAAGGCGCGTGGTCGGTGGAGACGTACTCTATATTATTGTCGAGCAGCGTCGCCCACATCCGCTCCACCTCCTCGTGGGTCCGGAACGGCGGATTGCACTTGCCGCGCCCGCCGAGGCGTTCGAGGTCGGCCTCGGTCATGCAGAGGTACTGAATGCACGCCTCGCCGGTCGCGCGCGCGCCCAGCGTGCGAAACCCCTCAGCGATCGCAAAACCGCGGGCGAGGGAGGAATGGGCGATGTGGACGTGGGCGCCGGTGGCGAGGCCAAGCTCGAAGATGTCCTGGTCGGCCATCGTCTCGGCGAGCGGCGGACGGGTGCGGGCGTGCATGATCGGCTGTGTCTGCCCGCCCGCGCGCGCCTCGTCGGTCAGGCGCTCGACCAACTCCTGGTCCTCGTTGTGGATCGCGACCGGCAGGCCGGTCTTGGCAATCTCGCGGAACGCGGCGAGCATCGTCGGGTGGTCGATGCGCGGGAACCGCACCGGGTCGTACTCATAAGTGGAGAGCTTGAACGCCGAGATGCCGGCCGCCGCCAGCCCGGCGATCGCATCGACGCCGCCGGTTTTGCGGATCGTGCCGTAGAGGGCCATATCCACGTGCGCGGTGCGCTCGACCACCGCGATCTTCTCGGCCAGTACGCCGGCATCGGTGACCGGGCGCGGCACATCGTAGGGCATGTCGACGCAGGTGGTAACGCCGCCCGCGGCCGCACTGCGCGTGGCACCTTCGATCCCCTCCCAGCCGATCGACGACGAGGTGTGCATGTGGCCATCGACGAGGCCGGGCAGGATCAGATGCCCGCGATGGTCGAGCGTGCGCGCAGCAGCCGGCGGCGCGCCCTGGCCCACCGCCGCGATGCGGCCGCCCTGCCCGGCGACGTAACCGTCGGCGATGATCGCGTCGGCGGTGACGATTTCGCCGCGCACCACGAGGTCGAAGGAATTGGCCATGCATGCCTCCGGCGCGCGGCTTCCGGCACGCGCGCGATCACGCTAGACCGCCCCGGAAGCGGCCGCAATTTGCGGCGCCGCAGGGGGAGAGGAATGATGATCCGGCACGACGTGAGGGTGCATCCCTCGAAAGAGCGGCTGGCGCGCGAAGATCAGCTCGGCTGGAAGATCGCCGAGGTCGCCGCTGATCGCGTGGCAGTCGAGCGCGACGTCGCCGCCATGATCATCAACCGTGTCATCGACAACGCCGCCGTGGCTCTCGCCGCGATCAACCGCCATCCGGCGATGTCGGCGCGCGACGCGGCCCTCGGCCACCGGCGGCGGGACGGTGCCTGCCTGTTCGGCGTGCCGTCGGCGCGCACGGTCAGCCCAGAATGGGCGGCATGGGCGAACGGCACCGCGGTGCGCGAGCTCGACATGCACGACACTTTCCTCGCCGCCGACTACTCCCATCCCGGCGACAACATCCCGCCCATCCTGGCGGTGGCGCAGAGCATGGGGAAGTCCGGCCGCGATCTGATCCGTGGCATCGCCACCGGCTACGAGATCCAGATCGACCTGGTGCGCGCGATCTGCCTGCACGCGCACAAGATCGACCACATCGCGCATCTCTGCCCGGCCCAGACGGCCGGCATCGGCACGCTGCTGCGGCTGCCCGTCCAGACGATCTACCAGGCGGTGCAGCACGCGGTTCACGTCGGTTTCACGACCCGCCAGTCGCGCAAGGGCGAGATCAGCTCGTGGAAGGCGTTCGCGCCGGCGCACGCGGGCAAGCTCGCGGTCGAGGCGGTCGATCGGGCGATGCGCGGCGAGGGCGCACCCAGCCCGATCTACGAGGGCGAGGATTCCGTCATCGCCTGGATGCTCGACGGCCCGCAGGCGCATTACGAGGTGATGCTGCCGGCCCCGGGCGAATCGAAGCGCGCCATCCTTGACAGCTATACGAAGGAACATAGCGCCGAGTACCAGAGCCAGGCGCTGATCGACCTCGCCTTCCGGCTGCGCAGCCGCATTCCCGACCTCTCGCGGATCGAACGGATCGTGCTGCACACCAGCCACCACACCCATTATGTGATCGGCACCGGCGCCAATGACCCGCAGAAGCTGGACCCGAACGCCAGCCGCGAGACGCTCGACCACTCGATCATGTACATCTTCGCGGTCGCCTTGCAGGACGGACGCTGGCACCACGTTGAGAGTTATGCGCCGGCGCGCGCCGCTCGGCCCGACACGGTGGCGCTGTGGCACCGGATCGAGACCCGCGAGGATGCGGAGTGGACCCGCCGCTACCACAGCGCCGACCCGACGGAACGCGCGTTCGGCGCCCGCGTGGAGGTGATGTTGCGCGACGGCGGCCGGATCGAGGACGAGATCGCGGTGGCCAACGCGCATCCGCTGGGCGCCAAGCCGTTCGGGCGGTCCGACTACATTGCCAAGTTCCGCACCCTGACCGAGGGCATCGTGCGGCCGCGCGAGGTAGCGCGGTTCCTGGATGCGGCGCAGCGGCTGCCGCGTCTGCCCGCAGGCGAGCTCCATCGTTTGAACATCGCACTGCCGGCCCGCGCATTGGAACGAGGGGGCGGCGGCATCTTCTAGTCGCCCTCTTCGCCACGATGCCGCCGCAATGCGGCGCGTGCGGACGCATCACGCGACGATGTGAAGTGCGCCGTGCAAGAAAGGTGCACGCGACCGTTGCTTTTTGTTGACATGCGTGCGGTGGAAGCGGAATAGCGGAGTCGGTACGCACGCGCCCGATTCGCGCATGTCGCTCGAACGCAACTCGCGATGCGTGCAAGAGGGAAGGACGGTCGATGGATCGCCGGATCAGCCAGCCAACTCTACCGAGCACGCGAAGGCCCGCGTCGCTCCTGCCGGCTTGGGATTTTGCATCCGTCACGCAGGCGCGCGTGGGTTCGCCCCGATCGGGTCGAGCAACACGCGCGCGGGCCTCGCGCCGCGCCACCGCGCGGAACGGACTGCCTCCGGGATCGTTCCCTCGCCACGTCACAGAGGGAATGCAGCAAACGATGAACGACGAGGAAACCAGCCCACGACCGCGTACGCAGGCCCGAGCACAAGCTTTGGCCATGCGCGCCGGCGGCAGACGCGCCGCCGGGGGCCGCGGTCGCGCGACCGGCACGCGCACGGCAAAGGGGACCGCGACGCGCAAGACGCGCACCGCGAAGACCGGCGCCACGCGCAAGGTCGGGCGCAAGGCGGTCGCCAAGACCGCGGCTCGCAAGACCGGACGCAAGGCGGCGAGGACCCGGGCGCAAAACGGCGGGACGCAAGACTGCGGGCCGCAAGATGACGACCCGCAAGACCGCGGGCCGCAAGAAGATCGGTCGCAAGATGGCGAAGACTGGCGCGCGCAAGGTGGGCCGTCCGCCGGGTTCGGGTGCTGGGCGCAAGGCCGCAAGCGGCAACGGACGGCGCAAGGGAGCGAAGAAGGCGGCGGCCGGACGCGGCGCGCGTGCCGCCAGCACCCGCGCGACGGGACGGAAGAAGGCCGCTCCGTCGAACGGGCGTAAGTCGGCCGCGCGCACGCGTGCCGCCGCACGGAGCCTGGCCGCGGAAAGCCCACGGACGCGCCGCTCGCGCAAGAGCGCGGTGTCCGAGGGTATGCACGAGGGCACCGAGGGCATGGAGATGCCGCACGACGAGCAAGAGCATGGCGGCGGCTCGGACGACATGACTTGACCGAACGCTCACGCGCCTAAAGGTGGCATCAAGGGCGCCCGCTCGCGGGCGCCCTTGATCCGTCGATAGACACAACGAGGTCTGGGCTTGCGGCCCCAGCGTGGTGGAGCGGCGTCTCTTGCCTTCTTAATCGTGCGGCAGCAGTTCTGCCACCTGCGCCGGTGTCAGCGGCCGCGGCGCCATGCCGCGCAGGAGCATGAACAAACGCGCCGCCTCCTCGAGTTCCTCGGCGGCATAGACGGCGTCGGTCAGCGACGCGCCGCTGACGACCGGGCCGTGATTGGCGAGCAGTACCGCGCGTGCATCGCGGGCCGCCGCGAGGATCGCCGGCTCCATCGCTGGATCGCCCGGACGCCAATACGGCAGCATCGGCAGCCGCCCGCCGATCCGCATCACGAAATAAGGGGTCAGCGGCGGGATCGGGTTGCTGGCGTCCACATCCGGCAGGCAGGAGATTGCGGTCGCCATCGTCGAGTGCAGATGCACGACCGCCCTGGACGCGGGCCGCGCGCGGTAGAAGGCGCGGTGCATGAACACCTCCTTCGACGGCGCGGCACCCGCGAGGTGGCGGAACTCGGCGTCCAGCCGCGAGAGCGTGTCGGGATCGAGCCGGCCGAGGCAGGAACTGGTCGGGGTGATCAGGTATCCGTCATCAAGCCGGACACTGATGTTGCCGGCGCTGCCGACCGAGAACCCGCGTGCGAACAGGCTGGCCGCGAGCGAGACGATGAGCCGTCGCGCCGCCCCCTCGTCCATCCCCGTCCCCTGCCGCCGCTCAGATGCGCTGGTAGCGCGCACGCGTGCCGCGCTCGATCGCCGCCGCCACCAGCGGGTCGAGGTGCAACTCGTTCATCACCAGCTCGAGCATTTGCAGGATCGACTGCCGCTGGCGGTCATCCGCCGCCGCCGCCACCTCGCAGGCGAGCGCGTAGGCGGTCTCGCGCAGCCGCGGCTCCAGCGCGTCACGGATCAGGCGGCCGGCATGGGCGAGCCCGTCCTCCTCACGCAGCAGGCCGACCGTCACCTCGGTCGCCTCTTGCAGCTGCTCGGAGGAGAAGTGCTGGAACGCCGGCAGCGTCTGCACCAGGCCGGACATGACACCGATCTCGCGATCGGTGATGCCGTTGTCGGCGGCGGCCACAAGGACCATGGTGCAGACCAGCGCTTCCGACGCGTCGAGGCCCCGGCGGGCGAGCATGGCACTCTCCGATTGGACGGGCGGACCCTGCGTCAGCCAGCCGCGCGGATCAAGCCGTGCCGTCACGCAGGCTTGACACCGTGGGCCACCGCCTGTTCTTAGCGCCGGTTATGGTCGGCTCGCGCGTCGGCGCTCCGGGGCTGGCATTCCGACGATCGGAGCGGCGGCAGCCGAGCGGCGGCAGAGGGGCGTAGCTCAATTGGCTAGAGCGCCGGTCTCCAAAACCGGAGGCTGGGGGTTCGAGACCCTCCGCCCCTGCCAGCCGGCCGCTCGGCGATTGCGCGGCAGAGGGATCAAGGGCGGTGGTGTTGGATCCGGTAAAATTCGTGCGGGAAGTGCGGGCGGAGGTGGCCAAGGTCACTTGGCCGAGCCGCAAGGAGACGCTGGTGACGACGGGGATGGTATTCGCCGTGGCCACCGCGATGGCGCTGTTCTTCCTGGCGGTTGACCAGGTGATCGGGCTCGCCGTGCGCGCGCTGTTCGGCGGTGCCGCGTGAGCGGGGGCGCCGCAATACCGGCCGGCGGGGTTGGAGCGGAGCGGGTGATGGCGAAGCGCTGGTACGTGGTCCACGTCTATTCAGGTTCGGAGAAGAAGATTGCCGAGGCGATCAAGGAGCAGGCGGCGCAAAAGGGCCTCGCCGACCAGATCGAGGAGGTGATGGTCCCCGCCGAGGAGGTGGTGGAGAGCCGCCGCGGCCAGAAGGTCAACACCGAGCGCAAGTTCTTCCCCGGTTACGTCCTGGTGAAGATGGACCTCACCGACGAGGCGTGGCACCTGGTCAAGAACACCCCCAAGGTCACGAACTTCCTGGGCAACCGCAACCGGCCGAGCCCGATCAGCGAGGCGGAGGCGGAGCGCATCCTCAAGCAGACCCGCGAGGGCGTGGAGCATCCGCGGCCGTCGGTGCTGTTCGAGGTCGGCGAGCAGGTGCGCGTCGCCGACGGCCCGTTCACCAGCTTCAACGGCACCGTCGAGGAGGTGGACGAGGAGAAGGGCCGGGTGAAGGTGAGCGTCTCGATCTTCGGCCGCTCGACCCCGGTCGAACTCGAGTACGGGCAGGTCGAGAAGCTCTGAGCGGACGGCCCGCATGAGCGGGGCGGATGCGGCCTACGCGGAGTGGGTGGCGCGGCACGATACGCTGACCGCCGCCGATTGCGACGCAATCCGTCGCCATATCGCCGTGCTCGGCCAGCTTCCGCTGATCTCGCTGGTGCTGCCGCTCGCCGCCCCGGCGCGCATCGACGCGGCGCTCGCCGCCGTGCTCGGGCAGCTTTATCCCAACTGGGAGCTGCTCGTCGCAGCCGCCCCGGCCGCGTTGCGTCCCGCGCGCGCGGCGCTGTCCTTGGCTGCCGGCGAGGCGCGTGTGCGATTGCTGCCGTGCCGGGCGGCGCACCCGACCGCGCTTGCGAACCTGGCGCTGGATGCGGCGCAGGGCGCGTTCGTGGGGTTCCTCGCACCCGGCGACCTGCTCGATGCCCGCGCGCTTTACGAGATGGCCTTCGCAAGCGCGGCGGCGCCAGGTCTCGATCTGATCTTCTCCGACGAGGACGCGATCGATGCCGCCGGGCACCGCTCGGCACCGCGCTTCAAGCCGGGCTGGGATCCCGAGCGCGCGCTTGCAACCGATCCGGTGGGGGCGCTCGCGCTGTTCCGCCGGACGCTGGTCGCGGAACTCGGCGGCCTGCACGCGGAGACGGCGCCCGCCGAGCGGCACGATCTGACGTTGCGCGTCGCCGCTCGCGCCACCTCCGACCGCATCGGCCATGTTCCGGCCGTGCTGTGCCACCGCATGGCATCAGCGGGCGCCGATCCGGCCAGTGTCGCTTCCGTGCGTGCGCATCTGGCTCGTCGCGGCGCCATGGCCCGCGTGACCCCGACCGGGACCGCGTTCGCCGAACTCGCCGTCGAGCACGCGCTGCCCGATCCGCCGCCGCTCGTCTCGGTGATCGTGCCGACGCGCGACCGCACCGACCTGCTCGCGGTGTGCGCCGAGGGCGTGCTCGCGCGCACCGATTATCCGGCGCTCGAGCTGATCGTGGTGGACAACGGCAGCCGGGAACCGGCGACCGCCTCGCTGCTCGCGCTGCTGCAGCGGGACCCGCGGGTGCGCGTGCTGCCGCAGCCGGGACCCTTCAACTATGCCGCGCTGAACAACCGCGCCGCCGCGGCCGCGCACGGTGGCGTGCTGCTGCTGCTCAACAACGACGTGGAGCCATCGTCGCCCAGCTGGCTCGCGGCGATGGTCGCGCACGCGATGCAGCCCGATGTGGGCGCGGTCGGTGCAAAGCTGCTCTATGCCGACGGGCGGGTGCAGCACGGCGGCGTGGTGCTGGGGCCGGACGCGGCCATGACGCACATCCATCGCCTCGCCGGAGGCGACGATCCGGGCTATCTCGGCCAGCTCGCGAGCGCCTGCAGCGTTGCCGCCGTCACCGGCGCGTGCCTCGCGATCCGCCGTCAGGTGTTCCTGGAGGCGGGCGGGCTGGACGAGGCGGGATTGAGGATCGGCTTTAACGACGTCGATCTCTGTCTGCGGCTCGGCGATCTCGGCTACCGCAATGTCTGGACGCCGCGCGCGGTGCTGTTCCATCACGAGAGCGCCTCGCGCGGCAGCGACGAGGGCGGTGAGCAGCGGGCGCGCAATGCCGCCGAGCAGGCATTGATGCGCGCCCGCTGGGGCCGTTTGCTGGACGAGGATCCGCGGCACAACCCGAACCTGCGCTTCCACTGGCACGGCTTCGAGCTGCCCAGCGCCCCGCGCCGCCAGCGGCCGTGGCAGGCGTTCCTGCCATGCTGAGGGACCTGCCATGTCCGACCTGACGCTCGACGCGCCGCGCGCCGATGCCGATGCGGATGCGCTCGCCGACCTCATCGAGGCGCTGTGGACGCCGAAGCTCGACCCGCTGTTCTGGCGCCCGGCGCGGGTCGGCATCGACAGCGCCTGGACCGCTCACGTGCCCTTCGCGCACTGGCTGGTGGCGACCGCGCGGCCACGCCTGATCGTCGAGCTCGGCACCCATAACGGCGTCTCCTACGCGGCGTTCTGCGAAGCGGTGCTGCGCGAGAAGCTGGAGGCCCGGTGCTACGCGGTCGATACCTGGCAGGGCGACGCGCACGCCGGCTTCTACGGCGAGGAAGTGTACGGCACGCTGCGCCGCTTCCACGACGCACGCTACGCCGGTTTCTCGGAACTGCTGCGCTGCACCTTCGACGAGGCGCTGCCCTACTTCGCCGATGGCTCGCTCGACCTGCTGCACATTGACGGCTGCCACGGCTACGAGCAGGTGCGCGCCGATTTCGAGAGCTGGGCGCCAAAGCTCTCGCGCCGCGCGGTCGTGCTGTTTCACGACACCAACGTGCGCGAGCGCGGCTTCGGCGTCTGGCGGCTGTGGGCGGAGCTCGCGGCGCAGCATCCGGGCTTCGAGTTCCTGCACGGCCACGGACTCGGCGTGCTCGCCTTCGGGTCGGCGCAATGTCCCGAGGTCGCGGCACTGGCGGCGCTGTCGGGCGCCCGCGCGAATGCGGTGCGCGAGCGCTGCGCGCTGCTCGGCGAGCGCTGGGTGGCGGAGCTGCGGGAGCGCTCGATCGAGCAGGAGGTCGGCCGCCGGCAGGCGGCAGTGGACGCCGCCGAGGCGCAGCGCGCAGGCCTCGCGCAGGCGCTGCGCGACACCCAGGCCGCGCACCAGTCGGCGGCGGCGGACGCAGCGGCGCAGGCCGCGCGGCGCGAGGCGGCCGAGCGTGCGCTGGGCGAGGCGGCGCGGGCACACGGCGAGACCGAGCGGGCGCTCACGGAGGCGGCCGAACGGGCACTCGCGGATGCGCAGCGCGAGCGGGCGACCGCGGAAGCCGATCGCGCTCGGCACACGCACGAAGCCGAGGCCGCACGCGAGATGCGGGCGCGAGCAGCACAGCGGAGCGCGCAGGCCCGCGCCGAGGTTGCCGCGGCGCAGGCGGAAATCGCGGCCGAGCGCACGCGCGCCGCGGGGCTGGAGGCCGAGCGCGCGCGCCTCGCCGCTGAACGCGACGCATTGCTGCCGCGCGCCGCCGAGCGCGATGCGATCGTCGGCTCGACCTTGTGGCGCCTGATGGCACCCCTGCGTGCCGCGGCACGGCGCACCCCCTCGCCGCTGCGGCGCGGCGCCAAGCGCGGCGCACGGCTCGCGTGGTGGACGGCGACGCTGCGTCTGCCGCGCCGGCTGCGCGAGCGGCGCGTGCTCGCCCGCGAGGCACGACTGATCGGGGCTTCGGCGCTGTTCGACGCCGGCTGGTATCGGGCACGCTACCCGGACGTGGCGGCGATCGGAACGGACCCGGCTTGGCACTATCTGGTGGCCGGCGCACGCGAGGGCCGCCAGCCCGGCCCCGGCTTCGACGCCCTGCGCTATCAGGAAGAAAACCCGGACGTCGCCGCTTCCGGACTCAATCCGCTGGTGCATTACCTCATCCACGGCATCGCCGAGGGCCGCGCCTTCCATCCTGTCGGCGAGGCGCCCCCCGGGCCACCCGCGCCGGTTGCCCCGCCCCTCGCCGAGCCCCCGCCGGCGGCCAGCGGCGTGCGGCGGCTGCTCTACGTCGCGGGCGAGCCGCACACGCCGGGGCTGCGCTATCGCGTGCTGCGCCCGCTCGCCGCCGCCGCTGCCTGCGGGGCGGAAGCGTCCTGGCTGCCGGAGACCGAGGCTGAACCGGCGGCGCTTTTGGGTCTCGACACGCTGGTCCTGTGGCGCACGCCGTGGAGCGAGCGGATCGCGGCGCTGGTCGCGCGCGCGCGCGACCAGGGTGCAACGATCGCGTTCGACGTCGATGACCTGATGATGGACCCCAATTTCGCCCGCACCGAGATCATCGACGGCATCCGATCGCAGGCGCTGGACGAGGCCGGCGTACGCGAGCACTACGCGCGCATCCATCAGACCATGCTGGCGGCCGATGTCTGCATCGGCTCGACCGACGAACTGGCCTGGCACATGCGGCGCTACCACAAGGTCGCCTACGTGCTGCCCAACACCTTCGACGAGGCGACCTGGCAGGCTTCCCGCCTCGCCGCCCGCCGCCGCGCCGCAGCGCCGCCCGACGGACTGGTGCGGTTCGGCTATGCCAGCGGATCGCGCACCCATCAGCGGGATTTCGCCGTCGTGGCCGCCGCCCTCGCCCGCGTGCTGCGGGCCCGTCCCGATTGCCGGCTGGTGCTGTTCCGCGATGCCGGCGGCGTGCCGGTGATGCACGTCGACGAGTTCGCGGCCTTCGCCGATCTCGGCGAGCAGATCGAGTGGCGCGACATGGTTCCGCTCGACCGTCTGCCCGAGGAGATGGCGCGGTTCGACGTGAACCTGGTGCCGCTCGAGGTCGGCAACCCGTTCTGCGAGGCCAAGAGCGAGCTGAAATTCTTCGAGGCGGCGCTGGCCGGCACCTGCACGATCGCCTCGCCCACCGGCCCCTTCCGCCGCGTGATCCGCGACGGCGAGAACGGCGTGCTCGCCGGGAGCGAGGCGGCGTGGGAGGCGGCGCTGACCGCACTCGCGGATGACGCGGGCCTGCGCGCGCGGCTTGCCCACGCGGCGCTGCACGATGCGCTCCGCGGCTTCGGCCCCCGGAGCTGCGCCGAGCACTTGGCCTCCCTTCTGGACCAGATCGACGGCGGACGCCGCGCCGCCCGGGCCTTCGCACTGGAAGTCTGCCGCGCCCGCGGCGCGCGTCCGCGCCCCATCCGCCTGCCCGGCGCGCGAGATCGCGTTCGCTGCCGATCAATTCGGCACCGCCGCGGTGACGGTGATCGTGCCGCTGCACAATTACGCGCGGCACGTCGAGGAGGCGCTGGACTCGGTCGCGGCGCAGACGCTCCCCGATCTCGACCTCGTGGTGGTGGACGACGCCTCGACCGACGCGAGCCTCATGGTCGCGCGGCGCTGGGCGGAAGCGAACGCCGCGCGATTCAACCGCCTGCTGGTGCTGCGTCATCCGCACAATGCCGGCCTGGGGCCGACCCGCAACACCGGCTTCGATGCCGCCGAGACGCCGTTCGTGCTGCCGCTCGATGCCGACAACCGCCTGCTGCCGGGCTGCGCCGCCGCCTGCCTCGCGACGCTTCGCGCAAGCGGTGCCGCGGTCGCCTATCCCGAGCTGCGCCAGTTCGGTGCCGGCGAGGCGGTGATGGGCGCCTTCCCGTTCCACCCCATGCGGCTGGTCGGCGGCCCGTTCCTCGATGCGATGGCGCTGGTGGACAAATCCGCCTGGGCGGCGGTGGGCGGCTACGATCATGTCCGCTTCGGCTGGGAGGATTACGATTTCTGGTGCCGCCTCGCCGAGCACGGGATGGGCGGCGCGCCGGTCGGCGAGGTACTGGCCGAATACCGCGTCCATCCCGGCTCGATGCTGCGCCGCGAGACCGATCTCGTGCGCAACAAGCGCCTGCTGATCGAGGACATCGAACGCCGGCATCCGTGGGTCACGATCGCCGACCCGGTCCGTGAGGGCGGGATCGCCGGGCCGGGCGCGACGCTGCCGGAACTTACGACCCCGCCGGCCGGCTGAGGCGGCGGCGGCCGCGGCGCCGCTCCCGCTCCGCGAGCGCCGCGTCCGCCTCCCGCTCCAGCCGCGCCTCGTTGCGCTTGAGGAACACCGCCGTCGCGATCAGCACCACGATCGCGACCGCGATGATCACCACCTCCGCCGGGCCGGCGACGCGCTTGATCGCGCGCCCGAGCCGCCAGGTGCCGAAGCCGTAGAGGCTCGCCCAGATGATGCCGCTGCTGACGTTGGCGACCATGAAGCTACGCCAGTTCATCCGCACGGCACCGGCCAGCAGGGCGGCGAAGGTGCGCAGCAGGGCGACGAAGCGGCCGATGAACACCACCTTGCCGCCGTGCTTGTCGAACAGATAGTGGCCGATTCGCACTCGCCGCTCGGTCAGCCCGACATAGCGGCCGTAGCGCACCAGCAGCCAGACGCCGAGCTCGCGGCCGATGAAGTAACCCGCCAGATTGCCGATGATGGCGCCGCTCGCCGCCGCCAGCACGACGATGTTGATGTCGAGCTTGTGGGTGGCGGCGGCGTAGAGCGAGGCGGCGATCAGCACGCCCTCGCCGGGCAGCGGCAGGCCCATCGTCTCCAGCGCGATCAGCACGCCGAGGAACGGGTAGCCATACGTGTGCAGCAGGGCGAGAAACTGGGCGTGGGTTACGATCGGCACGAAGATCCTCGATGCGCGAACCGCCGGCGCGGGCGCCTGGTGTGGTGGAGCGATTCCGGCTTGGTAGGAGGTGCTCTAGCACCCCGCCGCGCGGCAGGAAACGCGGCGCCGGTCAGACGCGGCGGCGCCGACGCGGACCGCGCGGCCGATCAGATCGCGACCCGCACCCCCAGCTCCACCACCCGGTCGCTCGGGATGCGGAAGAACTCGGTGGCCGGCACGGCATTGCGCGCCATCACCAGGAACAGCCACAGCCGCCACCACGGCATCCTCGGCACCATCGCCGGCACGATCATCTCGCGGCCGAGGAAATAGCTTACCTGCATCGGATCGAAGGGCAGGCCACGAGCGCGTAGCTCATCGAGCGAGCGGGGGATGTTGGGACTGTCCATGAAGCCGTAGCGCAGCAGCACGCGATAGATGCCGGGCGCCAACTCGGTGATCTCGGCGCGCTCCTCGGGTTCCGCCTCGGGTTCGTCGAGCGTGGCCACCGTCACGAACAGAACCCGCTCATGCAACACCTTGTTGTGCTTGAGGTTGTGCAGCAGCGCGGCAGGCACGTAGTCGGGGTTGCCGGTCAGGAACACGGCGATGCCGGGGACGCGGATGGTGCGCGACTGCGGCAGGCGGGCGAGGAAGGAGGCGAGCGGCAGGCTGTCCTGCCGCCAGCGCGCCAGCATCAGGTCCCGGCCGCGCTTCCAGGACGTCATCAGCCCGATCAGCGCCACGCCGAGCGCCAGCGGCACCCAGCCGCCTTCCGGCACCTTGAGCACGTTGGAGGCGAAGAACACGAAGTCGATTACGAACAAGGCGCCGAACACGCCGCCGGCCGCCAGACGCGACCAGCCGAACTGGCGGCGGAACACCACCATCGCGAGCACGCCGGTGCAGAGGAAGGTGCCGGTCACGGCGATCCCGTAGGCGGCAGCGAGGTTGTCGGAGGTCTTGAACGCCAGCACCAGGATCAGCACGCCGACCGCCAGCGCCGCGTTCACCTGCGGGACGTAGATCTGCCCCTCCTCGGTCTGGCTGGTGTGGCGGACGGTCATGCGCGGCACGAAGCCAAGCAGCATGCATTGCCGCGCCAGCGTGTAGGCGCCCGAGATCACCGCCTGGCTCGCGATCACGGTGGCAATGGTGGCAAGGAACACCATCGGCAGCCGCAGCATCTCGGGCGTCATCAGGTAGAACGGGTTCTCCACCGCCTTCGGCTGCGCGATCACCAGCGCGCCCTGGCCGAAATAGTTGAGCGCCAGCGCCGGCAGCACGAAGAACAGCCATGAGAGGCGGATCGGGCGGGCGCCGAAATGCCCCATATCGGCATAGAGTGCCTCGGCCCCGGTGACCGCGAGCACCACGGCACCGAGGGCCAGGAACGCGAGCAGGCCGTGATTGTAGCAGAACAGCGCTGCGTAGTAGGGGGCGAGCGCCACCAGCACGTCCGGGTGCTGCACGATCTGGATCGCGCCGAGCGCGCCGATCGTGGCGAACCAGAGTGCCATCACCGGACCGAACACGCGGCCCACGCGCCCGGTTCCGTACCATTGTACCGCGAACAGGGCGATGATGACGATCGCCGCGATCGGCAGCACCACCTCCTTGAACTGCGGCAGCGTGACCTCGACGCCCTCGATTGCCGAGAGCACCGAGATCGCCGGCGTGATGAGGCCGTCGCCGAAGAACAGGCAGGCGCCGCTGATGCCGACCAGCGCGAGGGCCGTGCGCATCCGGGTGCCGACCGAGACCCGCTGCGCCAGCGCCATCAGGGCAAGGATGCCACCCTCGCCGCGGTTGTCGGCGCGCATCACCAGCAGCACGTATTTGACCGTCACGATCAGCACCAGCGACCAGAAGATCAGCGACAGGATGCCGAGGATCTCCCAGTCGGCGAGGCTGCGGTCGCCGAGGATGGCGAGGCTCGATTTCAGCGCGTAGAGCGGGCTGGTGCCGATATCGCCATAGACGACGCCGAGCACGGCGAGCATGACGCCGAGCCCCGGCGCCGCCCGCCGCCCCGGCGGGGCCTGCGCGAGCGGGGTCAGCGTCGCGGTAGCCTGGCCGTCGTTCAAAGCCGCCAAGGGTGGTCCATCACCTGATTTCCGCCGGCCCCGCATGATGAAACGGGGGGCCCGCCGGGGCGGGAGCGATACGCCGCCCTGGCGGGCAAGCGCAAGCGCGGCCGGACGGGGCTGCCGCCGCGCCGCCGGAGGGGCGAGCCAACCGACCGGGGGGTGCGCCCTTACACCCAGCCGCCATCCACGAACCAATTCTGCGCCGTGCACAGCCGGCTGTCCTCGGCGGCGAGCCATAGCGCCAGGCGGGCGACGTCGGCCGGGCCGAGCTTCTCCTTCACGCACTGGTCGGCCATCAACCGGGTCTCGGCCTCCGGCGTCAGCCACTTCTCGATCTGGCGTTCGGTCATGATCCAGCCGGGCACAATGCAGTTCACCCGGATGCGATCGGGGCCGAGATCGCGCGCGAGGCCGCGCGTCAACCCCTCGATCGCGGCCTTGGAAGTGGTGTAGGCCGGCATCCCGCCCTGATGGAGGTGCCAGCTGCAACTGCCGAAATTGATGATCGAGCCGCCGCCGGCGCGGCGCATCATCGGGATCACCGCCTGGGCCGCGAAGAATTGGTGGCGTAGGTTCACCTGCAGCCGATCTTCCCAGTAGTCGAGGGTGACGTCCTCGACCTTGTGGCGCTCGTCATGGGCAGCGTTGTTGACCAGCACCGTGATCGGGCCGAGCGCCCGGCCGGCCTCGGCGATCTCGCCCTGCAAGGCGCTGATGTCGCGCACGTCGCACGGGCAGAAGCGCGGCTTGATGTGACTGGCCTGGCCAACCCGGTCGACCAGTGCCTGCGAGGCGTCTTCCGCGACATCGACGAAGGCGACATGTGCGCCCTGGGCGGCGAAGTGCTCGACCAGAGCCGCACCGATGCCGCTGCCGCCGCCGGTGATGAACACCACGCGGTCGCGCAATGACGGATAGCGGGCGAACTCGTCGGCCATTGGCGGCCTCCCCTCACGCGGTGCGCATGGCGCGGTATTCGCGGCGCACGATCTCCATCAGCTCGGCGACCGATGTTGCGGCAGAGTCTCGCTCATAGGTCACGCGGCCGCGCTGCATGAGCATGATCCGGTCGGCGATGTCGAGCGTCTGCGCGTAATTGTGCATGATCATCACGATCGAGAGGTCGCCGCGCGCCTTCAGCCGCAGGATCAGGTCGATGATCGCCCCCGCCTCGCGGGCACCCATCGCCGCCAAGGGCTCGTCGAGCAGCAGGATGCGCGACGCGCCATGCACCGCGCGCGCGACCGCGATCGCCTGCCGCTGCCCGCCGGAGAGCCGCTCGACCTCCAGATCGACCGAGGGGATATGAACCCCGATCTCCTCCAGCCGCTCGCGCGCCGCGCGCCGCATCGCGCGATTGTTGAGCAGCCGGATCGGGCCGGGATAGGTGATCTCGCGGTTGAGGAACAGGTTGTGGAAGATCGAGAGGCCGCCGACCAGGGCCAGATCCTGATAGACGCACTCGATGCCGAGCGCGCGCGCGTGATCGACCGAGCGCAGCACCGTCTCCTCGCCGCCGATGAACAGGCGCCCGGCGCTCGGCGGCTGGTAGCCGGTGAGGATCTTCATCAGCGTCGACTTGCCGGCGCCGTTGTCGCCGAGGATGCCGAGAATCTCGCCGGCCTGGAGCGTCAGCGACACGCCTTCGAGCGCCGTCACCTGGCCGAAGCGCTTGACGATCCCCTCGGCGCGCAGGATTTCGGTCATGCGCGGGCGCCAAAGCGCAGCCGGCCGAGATAGATGTTCGACAGCATGGTGATCAGGATGCCGATGCCGATGATGAGGTCGAAGGTGAAGGCGTTGATGCCGACCAGCGTGAAGCCGTCGCGCAGCACGCCGAGCACGATCGCGCCGACCAGGCCGCCCATGATCGTGCCCGCGCCGCCGGCGAGTGCCGTGCCGCCGATCACGCCGGCGGCGACGGCGAGGAACATCACGTTGCTGCCGCCCGCGAGCGGATCGGTGGAGCCGATGCGGAACGCCTCCAGGATGCCGGTGAAGCCGCCGAGCGCGCTGGTGAGGATGAAGTTGCCGACCTTGATCCGGGCGGTGTTGATGCCCGCCTCGGCGGCGCCCACCAGGTTGCCGCCGGCGGCGATGGTGTGCAGCCCCCAGCGCGTGTGGCGCAGCACCACGTGCATCACCAGCACGATCGCCACCGCCCAGGCGAACTCGGCATAGCCCGCCGCCCCCATGATGAACGCGAATCCCTCGCTGCCGGGGGTCGTGACCGGCCGGCCGCCGGAGATCGTAAGCGTGATGCCGTTGACGAGGTAGAACATCCCGAGCGTGGTGACGAAGCTCGGCACCCCGAGCCGCACCGTGATGACGCCGTTGACCAAGCCAACGAGGCCGCTCGCGACCACGGCGAGCAGCAGGGCCAGGATCAGCGGGATGCCCGCCAGCACACCGAAATGCATGACGAACGGCGCGAGCGCGAACACCTGCCCGACCGAGAGGTCGATCTCCCCGCAGATCAGCAGCATGATCTCGCCGCAGGCGATGATGGTCCACGCCGCGATATACTGCGACAGCGTCTGCAGGTTGGCGTCGGTCAGGAAGTTGCCGTTGGTCGCCTCGAAATAGGCGACCAGCAGCACCGCGACGACGATGATGCTCGCCTCCCGCCAGCGCAGGAAGGCGTGGAGGCCGCGCACTGCGCGACGCTCAGCCGGCGATCGGGCCCGAGCGCGGCACGATCTCGGGGGTGGCGGAGTTGCCCTCGTAGCGCGTCTTGGTCTTCAGGTACGGCGCGACGCTGCCCTTGGTCACGAACTTGAGCCCGGTGTTGATGTCCGCGGGTCCGGTCAGCCCGCCGGAGGCGAGATAGGTGAACATCTCCATCACCGTATAGAAGCCCTGCAAGTAGGGCTGCTGGTCGATGGTGAAATCGAGGAAGCCCTGGTCGATGAGCTCCAGCGTGCGCGGCAGCAGATCATAGCCGCCGGCCTTCACGCCCTTCTTGGGAAGGCCGTAGGTGCGCATCGTCTCGGCCACACCCTGCGTGCTGCCGGCATCGACCGCGAACATCCCCTTCAGACTCTGATGGCCCAGATAATAGGCATGAATCGCGTTCAGCTCCTCGTTCACCGTGGGGCCGCTCGCGATCATCTGCAGCGTGATCTTCTTGCCCGACTTGGCGATCGCCGCCTTGGCACCGTCGAACCGCGGCTGGATGTTGAGCTGGCCTGGGGTCGCGATGAAGATCGCCACCAGCCCCTGATCGACCATGCCGGCGATGCGCATCCCCATCTGATAGCCGGACTGGTAGAGGTCCTGGCCGATATAGGCGAGGCGCTTGTTGCCGCTGCCCGGCGGGGCGTCGGCGTTATAGGAGAACACCGGAATGCCGGCGGCCAGCGCGCGGTCGGTCGGCGCGTTGAACGCGCGCGGATCGACGATACACACCGCGATCGCGTCCGCCTTGCCGGCGATCGCCGCGTTCATCGCGTTGACCATTTCGGCCGCATCGGAGGTCTGGCTGCCGGTCCACTGGTAGTCGCAGCCGAGCAGTGCGCAGGCGTCGTGGATGCCGTACTGGGTCGGCACGAAGAATGGGTTGGTGGTGACGTGGTTGACGAAGACCAGCTTCCAGCGCTTGTGGGCGGGGAACGGCCCGGCATCCGCCGCCGCGGCGCGCCGCGCGCCCGCCAGCAGTGCCAGCGCCCCGCCGGCCGCGGTCCCGCCCAGCATCGATCGCCGCGCCACGCCCGCCCTGTCGTCGTCGGTCATCGGTTTTCCCTCCCGCTTGCTCACCCGCACACTGCCTCGCGCCGCCGCCGCCGCCAAGGCCGTCTTGCGCGGGTGCGACTTCTGTTCCACCGTTCGCGACGGGGCGCCCACCCGCCGGGCGCGAAGGGGGCAGTCCGATGACGATCGGCCGCGGCGCCTGCGCGCTTGGCTCCATCTTGCTCGCCTGCCTCGGCCCGACCCTGGCACCAGCGGCGCGGGCGCAGTCAGCCGACAAGCCGGTCCAGCTCAAACTCTCGCACTGGGTGCCCCCCACGCACCCGCTGCAGGCGGCGATCCAGGCCTGGGCGGACAGCATCAAGCAGGACAGCCACGGCACCATCACCTCGGTGATCTTCCCGGCCGAGCAGCTCGGCAAGGCGTTCGACCATTACGACATGGCGCGCGACGGCATCGCCGACGGCGCCTATGTCAACCCCGGCTACCAGCCGGGCCGATTCCCGATCATCGCGGCCGGCGATCTGCCGTTCACCTTCGACAACGCCCGCACCGGCAGTGCGGCACTCGACGCCTGGTATCGCGGCTACGCCGCGCGCGAGATGCCGGACGTAAAATACTGCTTCGCCTTCATCCTCGATCCGGCAACACTGCACACCAAGCGCCGCGTCGTGGTCCCGGCCGACATCAAGGGCATGACGCTGCGCCCCGCCGACGGCACGATCGGCACCTGGGTGACGCTGCTCGGCGGCACCAACGTGCAGGCTTCCGCCCCCGGTTCACGCGACCTGCTGGAGCGCGGCGTGGCGCAGGGCATCTTCTTCCCGTGGGGGTCGATGATCCTGTTCGGCATCGACAAGGTGACGAAGTACCACATCGACGCGGCGATGTACGTCTCGACCTTCGTCTGGGTGCTGAACAAGGCGCGCTACCAGGGCATGTCGCCGGATCAGAGAAAGGTCATCGACAACCACTGCAACAGCCAGTGGGCGGTGCGCTTCGCCGGTCCCTGGTCCGATTTCGAGCATGCCGGACGCGCCAAGATCAAGGCCGAGCCGGGCCAGGTGCTGACCGAGCTCACGCCCGCACAGCTTGCGGAATGGAAGCAGTCGGCAGCACCGCTCCATGCCGCCTGGGCGCGCGGGGTGAGGCGCGTCGGCCTCGATCCGAACCAGGTCTATGCGCAGCTTCAGGCCGAGATCGCCAAGCACCACGCCGGCTACTGATCCGCCCGTGCCGCCTCCGGCGCTCGCCGACCGTCTGATGCAGGGGGTCGAGCGCGTGGCGGGCGCGCTGCTCGCAATCGTCACCGCGCTCACCTTCGTCTCGGTGGTGCTGCGCTACCTCTTCGGCTGGTCGATCCCCGACGCCTACGATCTGAGCCGCAATTTTCTCGGCATCCTGATCTTCTGGGGGATCGCCGTCACCAGCTTCCGCGCCGAACACATTACCGTCGATCTGCTGTGGAGCCAACTGCCGCCGCGCGGCCGGCGCGGACTTGACCTGATCGCGACCCTGTTCACGCTCGGCTGCATGGCGGCGTTCGTCGCAGCGATGCTGCGCAAGGTGCTCGACGAGCGCGCGAGCGCCGAGGAGACCTACGATCTGCACCTGAAGGTCTGGCCGTTCTACGCGCTCGCCTGGATCGGCATTGCACTCTCGGTGCTGCTGCTGGTGGTGCGGCTGGTGCGCCAGGTGCGCACACCTGCCGCGGCCGCTCCGGCGCCCGGCCTGCCGGCAAGCCACTGAGCGCGCGCATGACGCCGAGCCTGGTCGCCGGCGCCGGCTTCGCCGCCCTGTTCACTCTGATGCTGCTGCGGATGCCGATCGGGCTCGCGATGGGGGCGGTGGGCGTGGTCGGCTTCGGCGTGATGAACGGCTTTACGCCGGCCTTCCACCTGCTCGCGCAATCGCCGATCCGTACCGCAACCGATGCCGGTTTTGCAGTGATCCCATTGTTTCTCTTGATGGGCACGATCGCCTCGATCTCGGGCATGTCGGCGGAGCTGTTCCAGGCGGCGAACAGCTTTCTTGGGCATCGTAAAGGGGGCCTGGGCATGGCGACGATCGCCGCCTGCGCCGGCTTCGCGGCGATCTCCGGCTCCTCGGTCGCGACCGCGGCGACCTTCTCCGCCGTCGCCTATCCCGAGATGCGCCGCTTTTCCTATCCGCAGAGCTTTGCCACCGGCGTGATCGCGGCCGGCGGTACGCTGGGTGCCATCCTGCCGCCGTCGCTGGTGCTCGCGGTCTATAGCCTGATCACCGAGCAGGATGTGGGACGCCTCTATATCGCCGGCATCGTGCCGGGGCTGCTGGCGGTGGGCATGTACATCGCCACGATCGCCGTGCTCGGCGCCGCGCGGCCGCGATTTCTGCCGAAGGCTCCGGCCGCCGGCTGGCATGAGCGGCTGGCGGCGATCCGCGGCGTGTGGGCGATCCTGCTGCTGTTCGTGTTCGTGATCGGCGGCATGTACGGCGGCGCGTTCACGCCGACCGAAGCGGCCGCGATGGGCGCGGGCGGCGCGTTCCTGATCGCGATCGCGCGCGGGCGGCTCGACGCGGTGCAGCTCATGGATTGCCTGCTGCGCGCGGTACGCACATCTGCGGCGATTTTCACGATCCTGATCGGCGCCCTGCTGTTCGGCTATTTCCTGACCATCACCCAGACCCCGCAGCACGTGACGCAATTCCTCACCGGCCTCGGCCTCGGCCGCTACCAGGTGCTGGTGCTGATCATGCTGATGTATCTCGTGCTGGGGTGCGTGATGGATGCCATGGCGATGGTGATCCTGACCGTGCCGATCATCTTTCCCGTCATCACGGCCCTCGGCTTCGACCCGATCTGGTTCGGCGTCATCATCGTGATGACGGTGGAGCTGGGACTGATCCACCCGCCGGTCGGGATGAACGTGTTCGTCATCAAGAGCGTGGTGCGCGACGTCAAGATCTCGACCGTGTTCGCGGGCGTGATCCCGTTCGTGGTCACGGATATTCTGCGGCTGGCGATCCTGATCGCGTTCCCGGTGCTCTCGACCTGGCTGCCGAGCCATATGTGAGGCGCGACCACCGTCACCCGACCGTCATTCGGCGCCCAGTGCGGGCTGCGCCACGCGCCGCACCTTGATCCGGTCAGCGTGCCTCATTGCCTGCGCCATCTCGTAATCAAGCTGCACGCCCGCCCACATTCCCGGCGAACTGCCGAATGCCTTTGATAGGCGGATCGCCATCTCGGCGGAAATGCCGCGCCGCTCGTTCACCAGTTCCGACATGGCATTGCGGGATACGCCCAGCGCCCTCGCCGCGTCCGTGACGCTCAATTCCAGCGGTTCGAGGCATTCCTGCCGGACAATACGGCCCGAATGTGGCGGGTTCTTCATCGGCATAGGTCGGCCCTCCTAAGCAACATTCATTCGATTCCGACACGGACGGCACTCTTCTCCCTCCCCCCTTGCGGGGGAGGGCCGGGGTGAGGGGTGCTGCCGCTCGATACCTCGGTCCTGCTCGCACCCCTCCCCCCAAACCCCTCCCACAAGGGGAGGGGGAGATCGCCGCTCGCCCCCATTCGGGTCACGATCCACGAAATCTCTGCTTCATCCGGAGACGAAGCTGCACCGTGGCGCATGTCAATCGGTGGAATGGCCGCGGCGGTCAGCCGTCCCCGAACACCACGGCCCACCCCCGCACCATCGCCGCCTGATCGAACGCCTGCTCCGCGCGGGCGCGATTGGCCGCTCCTATCGCGTCGCGCACCGCCGTATCCGCGAGCAACCGCGCCATCGCATCCGCCAGCGCCGCCGCATCGCGCGCAACCACGAACGGCGCGTTCGCCGGCGCCAGCATCTCGCGCACATCGCCCACATCGGTCGCCGCCACCGCCAACCCCCCCGCCATCGCCTCCAGCACCGAAAGCGGCATCTGCTCGGTGTCCGACGACAGCGCGAACAGGTCGAGGCCGCGCAGCAGCGGTGCCGGCTCCGGTACAGGACCGGCAAAGCGCACGCGGGCGCCGAGATCGGCCGACTGCGCCTGCAAGGCCGCACGCTCCGGCCCGTCCCCCACGATCAGCAGGCGCGCGCGCGGGATCAGCCGCATCGCCTCGATCAACCGATCGAGCCGCTTCTCCGGCCGCAGCGTCGCGACGGTGCCTATCAGCGGGCCCTCGCCTTCCCACCGCACCGGGGCCACGCCGAAACGCGCAAGGTCGATGCCGTTGGGCAGATAACGCACTCGGCGCGCGGGCAGCCGCCAGGTGCCGGTCGCGATCCGCGCGAGCGTGCGCGACGGCACCACGATGTCGCTCCGCCGCAGCACCAGCCGCCGCGTCCATGACCGGCGCGGGAGCGGGCGGGCACGCTCCTCCGGGCCGAACCCATCCTCGACATGCACGTGGCGCACCAGCGGCGGGAAGTTCGCCATCCCCCACTCGATCGTGCCCCAGTTGTAGGTGACGAGGGTCGCGGGCCGCAGCGCGCGCAGCGTGGCACGGAACCGGCGCAGATTGCCGAGCGTGTCGCCCTTGACGATCGCGACCTCGGGCCACGCGATGTCGAGTGCCGGATCGAGCCGCTCGCGGCAGGCGGTGTTGCCGTCCATGGCGACGATTGCGTGACGGAACCGATCGCCGAACGCGCCGGCCAGGGCCGCGAACCGCACCTGCGGACCGCCGACCGCGAAGGTGGAGAAGATATGCAGCAGCAGCGGCGCGCCGGTCATCCGGTCTGGACAGCGATTGCGCGCGCCAGAAACGTCGCGCGATCGGCAACCGGGTGCCAGTCGAGATCGCGCTGCGCGTCGGTGGTGTCGAAAGCCGCTTCCATTCCGCGCGAACGCAGGTCGCGCAGCGTCGGCGGCGGCACGCGCCGGCCGGTCGCGCGCTTGATGCCCCACTTGCCGAGCTCCTGCGCCAGCAGGACCTGGACGGGCTGCGGATGGAAGCGCAGGGGGCGGCCGAGTGCCTGCGCAAGTTCCGCCGTGTAGTCGCGCGCCGACAGCCGCACGTCGCCCACCAGATTGTAGGCACGCCCCTCGATCCCGGGGGTGCGCGCGGCGCGCAGGATGGCGTCGGCCACGTCGTCCACCAGCACGAACGGCAACGGGTTGCGCCCGGCGTTCCAGCCGATGCAGTGCTGTTCGTTCTGATAGAGGCCGATCCCGGAATGGAACGGCGGGCCGCCAACGCCCACCACGACCCCCGGGCGCAGGATCACCAGCCGCAATCCCTCGCTCGCCGCCATCGCCAGCAGCGTCCGATCGCACTCGGCCTTGGCGCGCGCGTAGTCGGCACGCTGCGCTGCTTGCGGATCGGGCGGGGTGGCGCCGGTGATCGGCGTTGCCTGCCGCCCGAGATAGAGGGCCGCGATCGAGCCGACATGCACCAGGCGCACGCCGCGGGCGATGCAGGCGCGGGCGATGGTCTCCGCCCCGCCCACCATCGCCGCCCGGATCGCCGCAAAATCGCCGCCGCCACCGCCATGCGCGAGATTGACCACCACCGGCGCGCCCGCGATCGCAGCCGCAACCGCCTCGGCGTCGGCGATGTCGCCCTGGTGCATCACGACGCGCGGATCGTGGAACGCGGCCGGCAGGTTGCGGACCGAGCGCGCCATCACCGCCACGCGCAGCCCGTTAGCGAGGGCGGCGCGCACCAACGCCGCGCCGATGAAGCCGGTCCCGCCCAGCACCGCGATGTCGCAGCCGCCGGGGTCTGGCGCGGCCGGGCGCGGCTGCGGGGCGGCTGCCGCCTCCGGCAGCGCTGCATCGCGCAGGCGCTCGCAGACCGCGACCAGCATGGCGCCGAAGCGGCCATCGAGCGGCGGCGTGCGGCCGGCGTCGAGGGCCGCGTGGAAGGCGCGGATGCTGTCCGCCATGCTGCGGAAGAACGGATCGCTGCGCCCGCGCAGCTTCAGCGTCGAGAGCGCGTATTCCGCGGTGTTGCGCAGGCTATCGCGCGCCAGTCCGGCCGCCGCCCGGCTGCCGGAGACCGCACTATCGACCGCCTCCATCCAGCGCGAGCGGGTCAGGGTGTAGCAGCGATTGGCCAGGATGTCGGCGACTGCCACGCCATCGTCGCACACCACCGAGATCTGCCAGAACGGGAACGCGCGCCCGACCGCGAAGCGGAGCGACGCGGGCAGGCGGGCGCCCTGCATCACCGCATCGAGGCTGGCGCAGAAGGGCACGCCGGGCGAGAGTTCGATCGTCCTGCCGCCGATTGCCCGCAGCTCCTCCGCCGCACCCGTCAGCGTCAGCACCTGCGAGAGCGGATGCACCGCCTGCTCCAGCAGGATATTGCCCGGCTCCGCGAACATCCAATGGCCGAACTGCCGCGCCTGCAACTGCCGCAGCGGCACGCTGTAGGTGCATTGCACATGGTCGGGCCGGCCGAGTGTGCCGCCCTCCACCCGGTTGCGGAGCTTCACGAAAGCCGGATGGAACACAAAATTCTGATTGACGCCGAGTGCGGTGTGCGTCGCGCCGGACGCCTGGACCAGGGCCTCGGCAGCCGCGGTCGAGTCGGCGAGCGGCTTCTCCACCAGGACCGGCTTGCCGGCCTCGAGCATCGCGGTTGCGACGCTCGCGTGCCGATCGGGCGGCACCAGCACATGGGCGGCGTCGAACGCGCCGGCCGCGAGCGCGTCGGCGACACTGGCGAAGCTGGCCGGGATGGCGAAGTCGCGGGCCAGTGCCGCGGCGGCCTGCGGCCTGGGGTCCACCACCGCCGCAAGCGAGATGCCGGGCAGCCCGCGCAGGGCCTCGGCGTGGATGCGCGAGATCGAGCCGGCACCCACCAGACACACTCGCCTCACGCACTTCTCCCCGCTCTGGCCGTCGCCGGGCTCCGAACCTGCGCGCGCCCTCCTACGCATCCGGGGGCAAAATCTCAACCGGCGCGCGCGCGGCCCTCAGGGTGTGGCGGCGCAGGCGGGCATGATAGCCTGCCGCTCTGCCGACCCGGAGGTTTCGATGCGCCCACCCCGCCTGACACTCGCGGTTCTGCCCGCGCTCGCGCTGCTGCTCAGCCTCGGCGGCTGCGCCTCGGCCACCACGCTGCAAGCCGGACCACGGCTTTCGCCGAACACGCCGAGCCAGGTGGCAACGGGGCGCACGCTGCAAGTCGGCCCGCAGCTTTCGCTCAAGAAGCCCAGCGAGGCGATCGCCCGCGCGGAGAATGGCGACACGATCCTGATCCAGCCGGGCACGTATTACGATTGCGCGGTCGTGCCGCAGAGCAACCTCACCATCGCCGGCGCCGGGCCGGGCGTGGTGATGACCGATACCACCTGCGCGGGCAAGGCGATCCTGATCACCAACGGGCGCAACATCACGATCCGCAACCTGACCCTGCAACGCGCCCGCGTGCCGGACGGCAACGGCGCCGGCATCCGCGCCCAGGGCCCCGACCTCACGCTCGATTCCGTGCGCCTCATCGACAACCAGGACGGCATCCTGGCGGCCGACGAGCCTGACAGCACCATCCGCATCGTCAACAGCGACGTCGAGCGCAACGGCGTCTGCAATCCTTCCTGCGCGCACGGCATCTACGTCAATCACGTCAAGCTGCTCGACGTCGAGCATTCGCGCTTCATCGACCAGCATATCGGCCACCACATCAAATCGCGGGCGGCGCGCACGGTGCTGATCGACGACGTGATCGAGGACGGGCCGAACGGCACGGCGAGCTACCTGGTGGACATCCCCAACGGCGGTGGCGTGCTGATGCAGGGCTGCACGCTGGAGAAGGGGCCGCACGCCGAGAACCACAGCACCGCCGTGGTGATCGGCGAGGAGGGCGTGAACCAGCCGACGCCCGAACTGGTGTTCCGCGACAACCACTTCACCAACGACATGCCCTATCCGACGCTGTTCGTGCGCAACCTGACCGCGACACCCGCCCAGCTCGTCGGCAACGTCTTCAAGGGCCGGATCACGCCGCTCGAAGGCGACGGCAGCGTGCATTGATCACGCGCGGCCCCAGCGGCGACTTCGCGCGCCCATCCGGCCGGCCATCCGGCGCAGGCCCGCCGCTTGCTGCTGCGCCCAGGTGCCGCTCGCCAGCGCCTCCTCGGCCGCCGGATCGCCGGTCGGCACGTAGTCGCGCGAGAAATCGGCGGTGCCGAACAGCATGTCCCACCACGGCAGCGTCGCCCCGTAATTGCAGCTCCGCTGGCCCGCCGCCAGCACGCCGTGATGGGCGCGGTGGAAGCGCGGGCTGACCAGCAGCCGCTCGCCGATGCGCCCGAACGAGAGCCGGGTGTTGGCATGGCTCAGGCTTTCCAGGAAGCGCAGCAGCAGCACCAGCAGCGGGAACTGCATCGGCGGGATGCCGATCAGCAGCGCGACCGCGGTGAACCAGGCGAACGAGATCGCCTCGTCGAGCAGGTGGTTGCGGTCGTCCGACCAGAACGTCATCTGCCGCTGCGCGTGGTGCAGCGAATGCAGCGCCCACCACCAGCGGAACCGGTGCGACAGCCGGTGGCGCCAGTAGTCCGAGCAATCAAGGATGATCGCGTAGATCAGGAAGGTCAGCACCGGCCGGCCGAGCAGGAACGGCACCAAGCGCTCGATCGTCGGCGGCACGATGCCGCAGTCGGCGAGCCAGCCGTTGAGATCGACCTGCATCTGATAGAACAGCACGAACGTCACCAGCGGCAGCAGCCCCACGCGCGCGATCAGCGTATAGAGCACATCGACGCCCACCGCGCGCCGGTCCGCCCAGTGCTCGACCGGACGCCAGCGCTCCAGCGGCAGGCAGACCGCGAAGGTCACGCTCACCTGCGCCAGCCCGTAGATCGCGAACAGCGACCAGCCATAGGAGATGTCGGCCCAGTCCATCAGGTCGAGCCGCCACAGCAGCGGGATCACCAGATGGATTTGCAGCAGGCCCGCGAGGCTGTCGAACGGGTCGGCCAGGAATGCCGCGAGGCTCATCGCTGCGTGACCGAGAGCGGCGCAGGAAAGTGGTCGTGGGTGTTGAGCCAGATGCCGTGCGGGGAGCGGCCGACCTCGATCGTGTGCATCACGGCACCGGTCGCCGGGTCGATCACCGCGACCGAGTGGGCGAAGCGGCGCGATACCCAGATCATGCCGTCGGGGGCGAAATCCATATCATCCGGGCCGCCGCCGATGCGCCAGGTCGCGGTCACGTCGAGGCTCGTTGGATCGAGCGAGACGATCGTGCCGGCGACGCGGTCGGTGACGTAGATCGGACTGCCCGAGGGCGGCACGAACATCACGTGCGCGCCGCGCCCGGTGTGGACGCAGCGCTCGACATGGCCATCGACCGGATCGACCACGGCGACGCAACTGCTGCCCATCAGCCCGACCAGCAGCGTCCCGTCGTGCCACAGCACGCCCGCGGGCGTGTCGCCCACACGCGTGTCCCACAGCACCGAGCGCGCGGCAATGTCGATCGCCGCCAGCCGCCCGGTCCGCTGCAGGCTGACGTAGACCACGCTGGAATCTGGCGCGTAGTTGATGTGGCTCGGCATCGCCCGCATCGGGAAGCGCTTGACCAGTTGCAGCTCGTCATCCGCACCGACGGCGTAGAGGTCCACCTGGTTGCGGGCGAGGCCGGCGATGGTGAGCCATCGCCCATCCGGGCTGAACACGAGCTGGTAGGGATCGACGATGGGCATCCGCCGCGCCACGCGCCCGGTCTCGGGATCGAGATACAGGATCTCGTTGCCGGTGGTGTCGCCCACCAGCAGGAAGCGGTGATCGGGGGTCAGCGCCAGGTGGTGCGGCTCGCGCAGCACCGGGACGCGGCGCAGTTCCTGGAAGGTGTCCACGTCGATCAGGCTGATCGAGGCCTGGGCGGAGTTGAGCACGAAGGCGAGCCGCGCGGCGCGGGCCGGGACGAGGGCCGCAGCAGCAGCAGCGGCAGGATCAGCACGGCACGGCACACCGTCATGCTCGGCGAAGGCCGAGCATCCACGACTTTGCGGCCGCACGAAAGACGTGGATGGCCGGCCTTCGCCGACCATGACGGGAAGTCATCGTCCAAAATGCGAGCGCCCTGCTCTTGCGGGCGGAATTGTAGCACGGAATCCAATCGCGCGCCGGCCGCGGCTTGACCCCGGCCGGCGACCCGACCTCCCTGTGGTGCATGGCCGCCACACTCGTCCTGCTCGGCTACGGCTTCGTGCTCGGCTGGTCGGTCGCCTGGCCGCCGGGGCCGATCAACGCCGAACTGGCCCGCCGCACGCTCGCGCGCGGCTTTTGGGCGGCGTTCGGCCTGGCGCTGGGGGCCACCTGCGGCGACACGCTCTGGGCGCTGCTGGTCGCCCTCGGCGTCGGCGTGCTGCTGCAAGGGCCGGCGACGCGGCTGGCCCTCGGCGTGCTGTCGGTGGCGCTGCTGCTGTGGCTGGCGTTCACCTTCCTGCGCGGCGCCTGGGGCCGCTTCGTCGGCGCCGGCGCGGCGGCCCGCGCTTCGAGAGCGGCCGGGCTGCCTTTGCGCTCGGGCTGACGCTGGCGCTGACCAGCCCCTGGAACATCGCCTTCTGGCTCGCCGCGATCGGCCGGCCGGAGATCGCGGCCCTCGGGTTCCGCTCGATGCTGGTCGCGATCGGCGGCGTGATCGCGGCGACGCTCACCTGGGCGGCGCTCTGGTGCGCGCTGGTGCGGCTGCTGCGCCGCGCCGCCTCGGGCCGGGCGTGGGACGTGAGCGTGCGGGCGGCAACCGGGCTGCTGATGCTGTATTTCGCGGTCGCGACCACGCTGCGACTGCTCGGCCGGTAGCATCAGGCCCGCATTCGCGAAATCTCCAGCAGCACGCTCGCCTCCAGCTCCTTCTCGTCGAGCCGGTATTTCACCAGGTCGCCGATCGAGAGCATGCCCACGAGATGGCCGTCGTCCATCACCGGCAGATGGCGGATGCGGCGCATGATCATCAGCGCCATCGCCGCCTCGATCCGCTCGCTCGACGGGCGGCTGACGATCGGCGTGCTCATCAGGCTCTGCACCTCGTGGTCCAGCGCCGAGGCGCCCTCGCGAGCGATGGCACGCACCAGGTCACGTTCGGAGAAGATGCCGACCGGCCGCATCCAGGCATCCTCGACCACGAGGGCGCCGATCCGCCGTTCGGCGAGCTTTGCGACCGCCGCCGAGACGCGGTTGGTGGCACCGATCTTGATCACCTCGGGGCTTTTCGTCCGCAGCACGTCTGCCAGCAGCATCACCCTGTCTCCGTCTCAGATCGCGAACTCACCGCTCGACGCACATCGCGACTCCCATGCCGCCGCCGATGCACAGCGTCGCCAGACCGCGCTTGGCGTCGCGCTTGCCCATCTCGTGCAGCAGCGTCACCAGCACGCGCGCGCCCGAGGCGCCGATCGGATGGCCGAGCGCGATTGCGCCGCCATTGACGTTCACCCGGCCGGTGTCCCAGGCCAAATCCTTGTTGACCGCGCAGGCCTGCGCCGCGAACGCCTCGTTGGCCTCGATCAGGTCGAGGTCGTCGGCCTTCCAGCCGGCGCGGGCGAGCGCGCGGCGGCTGGCCGGGATCGGCCCGGTGCCCATCAGGGCCGGATCGACGCCGGCGGTCGCGAAGCTGACGATGCGGGCCAGCGGGGTCAGGCCGCGCTTCGCCGCCTCCTTGGCCGACATCACCACCACCGCGGCGGCGCCGTCGTTGATGCCGCTGGCGTTGCCGGCCGTCACCGAGCCGTCCTTGCTGAAGGCCGGGCGCAGTTTCTGCATGGCTTCGAGGCTGGAATCGTGGCGGATGTATTCGTCGTCGGAAACCACCGTCTCGCCCTTGCGGCCCTTGACCGTCACCGGCACGATCTCGTCGCGGAACCGGCCCGATTTCTGCGCCGCCGAAGCCTTCTGCTGCGAGCCGACCGCGAACTGGTCCTGCTGCTCGCGGGTGATCTGGTACTGGCGCGCGACGTTCTCGGCGGTGTTGCCCATATGATAGCCGTGGAAGGCGTCCCACAACCCGTCCTTCAGCATGGTGTCGACCAGGTTCAGCTCGCCCATCTTTACGCCCGCGCGCAGATAGGCCGCGTGCGGCGCTTGGCTCATGCTCTCCTGGCCGCCGGCGACGACGATCTCGCTCTGCCCGGTCATCACTTGCTGCGCCCCCAGCGCCACCGCCCGCAAGCCGGAGCCGCAGAGCTGGTTGACCCCGAACGCGGTCTTGCCGTCGGGAATGCCGGCCGCGATCGCCGCTTGCCGCGCCGGGTTCTGGCCCTGGCCGGCGGTCAGGATCTGGCCCAGGATCACCTCGTCCACCTCGCCCGGGTCGAGCTTGGCGCGCTCCATCGCGGCCTTGACCGCCACCATGCCGAGCGTGTGCGCCGGGACCGAGGCGAAGACGCCGTTGAAGCTGCCGACCGGCGTGCGGGCTGCCGCCACGATGACCATGTCGTCCATCTGTTTCGCTCTCCTCTGGCCGCACGCATGCCGGTGCCGCTGTGCTCAAGCTAGGTCGCCCAGCCCCGAAATCCAATCCGCGAGCGGCGCCCACAGCGCGGTCCTGGCCCCCGATCCTGCCACCATCCCGATATGCCCGGCCGCGGGCGCGTGCGCGCGGGCGCCCGCAATCACGGTCGCTAGCGGGCGCGCGCTCTCCGGCGGCACGATCCGGTCGCGGGCCGGAATGGCGACGAAAGCGGGCAGGCGCAGCGTCTCGGGCAGCACCGGCAGGCCGGCGATCCGCCATTCGCC
>CAVZPY010000002.1:0-89831 GCA_963777265.1 uncultured Alphaproteobacteria bacterium
CGGCGGCGGTCAGCCGTCCAGCAGGCGGGCGACGAGCGCGTCGATGCGCGCGGCGATGCCGTCGGCGATCAGGGCATCGCGGATGGCGCGGCGCTGACGTGTGAAGTGGGCGGCCGGGTCGAGCGGAACCGAGGCCGCGACCTGCTCGGCGCTGGCACCGGCGGCGGCGAGATCGCGGTGCAGGCGGATACCGCGCTCGTAGTCGGGGATCGGCAGTTCCCAGATCAGGTTGTCGAAATGACGGGCGCCGCCCTGTCCCTTCGGCTGCATCGGTGCGATTCGCAGCCGGGCGGTCTCGCTGTTCAGGATTGCACAGAGATAGTTGGCTTCATCAAGCGTTCTGGCGGTCGCCCAATAGGCCATATGATCGACGAGCACCTTGGTCTGTTCGAGCCTCGTCGCCGCAAACAGCGTGCCAGCCTTTGCATACACCACCCGGAGACACGCAATCGGGAATTGGGACGTGAGGTTCCGCATGTGATCGAGTGGCTGAAGCAATGTCATACGCGACGTGCCGTCGATTCGCCGCGCCGCGCGCGCATTCCACTCCGCCTCGCAGTAGCGCAGCCATGCCGCCAGATGACGGAAGCCCTGGTATGCGGCCGTTTCCGCGTTCAGCAACACGCGCCCGGAGAGCGGGACGACGCAGCTTGCCGGTGCCAGAACCCGGAACGGCGCGATGCTCTCGCCCAGCAGCACCAGGCGGACGAACTCGATCTCGACGGGTCCGTGCGGCGGCTCCACCCCGTTCCACGGCTTCTTGTCGAGCGGGCCGGTCTTGCCGCGCAGCCGCGGCGCGGCCGGGTTGGGGCCGAGCCTGCCCGCATACTCCGTCTCGACGAAGAAGAAGCGGCGCGGGTAAATCGTCGCGCCATCCTTGAATTGCGCGCGGTACGGCGATTCGCCGCGCAGCGTCGCGATCGGCGGCCACTTCGCGGATGAGTGGCGCAGCGCCTTGTCCGCTTCGGTCTCGTCGGCGTCGCGCCGCGGCAGGTCGCCGACGAACTGGTTCAACCATCGTCCGGCAGCGGCCCGACCGGCTCGCGCCGCCCGATCATCACGCAGGCCGGAACCGGGAATAGCGGCTGCACGCGCTCATCGAAGCTCCATGCCTCGATAATCCGCACCTGGACGGTGCGGAACGCGCCGCGCCGCAGGCCGACGAACGCGGGCCGGTTGAGCGCCGCGTAGGGCAGCACGAACGCGATCGTGCCGCCCGGCTTCAGATACCGCTCCGTCCCCGCGCGCCCAGAACAACGCAGACAAATCCTGCTGGGTGGCCAGCACGCCGCCGACCCACAAATCCATCGCCAGGCACGCCTCGCGCAGCCGCGCCTTCATCTCCGCACTTAAATGTCGGTAGGCGACCCAGGGCGGATTGCCCAATAGCACGTCGGCGCGATGCTCGGGGCGCGACAGCCAGATCGGGCGCACGAGGTTGCTCAGCACGTATTTCCAGATGCCGTTTTTCCCGGCGTCGTCCAGCGCCCGCAGCCGCGCGAAGGTGTCGCACATCGCCGCCCGCATCCGCGATCCGATGCGCCCGGGATGCGGCGCAAGCGCCCGCTCCACCGCCTCGGCGCTCGCCTTGTCGGCCAAGCCCCTCCTCCAGCACGCGCAGTCCCGGCTCGAACTTCGCCTGATCCTCGGCAAAGCCGGCGGGAATGTGCAGCGGTGCCTCGTCGGGCACCGGCACGATCACGTCGCGGCTGTCGCCGATCACGCGCAGGTTCCACTGCATCGCATCGCCGAGGAATACCGGGATGTGCAGCGCCGGTGGCCGGTCCTCGATCGCATCGCCCAGCGCCAGCAGCCAGGTGGCACGCGCGATGATGACCGCGACCGGATGGATGTCGAGGCCGCGCACCTGCGCCGCGCACGCTGCCACCGCCTGCCGCCGCGGCAGGCCTGCTGCTGCTGCCGCCGCGAGCAGGCGTCGGATCGCATGGAACAGGAACGTGCCGGAGCCGCAGGCCGGATCGAGGACGCGCTGGCGTCCTGGTTCCGCGACCGCCGCGCGCACCAGCTTCGCGGCCAGCCAGTCGGGCGTGTAGTATTCGCCGAGATCGTGGCGCTGGTCAGGATCGATCAGGCTTTCATAGAGGGCCTTCAACACGTCGGCCCGCGCATCGCGCAGCCGGAACCGCGCCGCCTGCTGCGCGATGCCGAGTACCAACCGCTCGCCTTCCGGCGCGCCCAGCACCCAGTCGAAGAAGTCGCTCTCCACCGCGCCCAGGATGCCGGCATCCGCGAGCGCCCGGCCGGAGAGGATGTCGGCGGCGTTCGCCGCCGGCAGATCGAGCACGCGCGCCGCGATCGTCTTGGCGACGATGGTGAGATAGGTGTGCTGTAGGAACAGCCGGTCGTCGCCGACCGCAGTGCCATACGCCTCGCGCAGCAGCCCGTCCCAAAGCTGGCGCTTGAGCATCACGTCGGGGTGCGCGCCCAGCGCCGCCCACAGCCGTTCCAGCCCGCCGCGGGCGCGGCCCCAGGTGAGGCTGTCGCGGCCTAGCTCGCGCTGCATGGTCAGCGGCTCGGGGGCCAGATCGTCGCGCGCCGAGACCGCCGGCTCCAGCCACGCCAGCAGCGCTTCGGCGCGGTCCACGCGCGGCACGTGGCGGCCGATCTCAGCGAGCGCGCCGTCGTGGCGCTCGAAGGCGATGAAGGTGGCGCCGTCGGTCGCGATGCCGAGGAAATGCCGCCCAGTCTGGCGCTCGCGCTCGCCGAGGTAGTCGGGCAGGCGGGCGTGGGCGTCGGCAAGCTCGCGGCCGAGGTCGCTCTTGAACTCGAACACGGTGGCGCCGAACAGCATGTCGATACGGCCGCCGACCAACGGGAGCCGCACCTCGTGATCTGCGGCCAGATAGGGCAGGCCGAAGCCGTGGTGCAGGATTTCGGCCACCATCGTGCGGACGCGCTCATGGCCCGGCCGCGTTGCCAACGCCGCCACGAGTTCCGGCAAATCGTGCTCGCGCCAAGACATCACACGCTCATGGACGACCGAATCCGCTCGTGGCAACGCTGGGCCGGCCCGGCGCCACCTGATAGAATCGCGGCATGGCCCGAGTCGCACACCAACCCGACCTCTTCGCCGCCGAACCTGACCCGGACAACCCCGCCGCGTCGCTCGACGAGCCGCCGGACGAGGCATGGATCCAGCGCATCCGCGATGAGCTGAACGCGACCGTGGCCCTGGCGCAGCGCTCCGCCAAGCTGCCTTGGCGCAACCTCACCCAGTCGATGATGGCCGAGATGATGTTCGACGGGAAAGCCTGCTGGCTGCCGAAGGCCGAGGCCGACGCGCTGCGTGCGGCCCTGGCCACCGAGCTGGCGCGACTGTACGATGCGGAGGACGAGGTACCTGGTATCCGGTCCTCAACCTCCGCCGCGCCTGAACCGCCCGCCGGCCGCCGCGCCCGTGCGCTGCGCCCCGAGCGTGCGCGCCTGCCGTTGCTGGTTGAGTGCGCCGACGTTCTGGTTCGACGGCGACACGGGCGTCCAGCCGCCGGTCGTCGCCTTCTGCCAGCTTCCGTCCTGCCGGCGATAGACGTTGCCGTCATGCCCGGCATAGACGTTGCCGTTGTGCCAGGCGGCCGCGTTTCCGGTGTTCGGGTTGGCGACAACGCCCTTGCTGTTCACCGTTCGCTGCCCGGTCTGCGTGTTGCCCGTCACCGTCGTGCTGTGCGCGCCGCGCGTGCCCGTGGTCGGGTTGTATCCGGCGCCTTGCCGGCCGGCGGCATAGTTGCCGGTATTGGGATTGTACGCGGCCCCCGCGCGGCTCGCGGTCGTGGCCCCGGTGTTGGCATTATAGCTGGTGCCGCGCCGTCCCGCGCCCTCGGTGCCGGTCGCGGTGTTGTGGAAGGTCCCGCCCTGCTGCGTGGTGCTGCGCCCGGTATAGGGATTGAAGGCGTTGACGCTGGTTGCGTTGTACGATGTCGCCCCGACCCAGCCCGAGGCGTGCGTCACCGAGGCGCTGCCCCAGCTTCCGTACACGTTGTAGTGGTTCACGTTGGCATATTGATAGTTGACATAGCTGCCGTGCCAGTACGGCCCCCAATAGGGCGAGGCGCAGTAGCCCGCCGCATAGCCGAACGCGAATCCCGTCGCCGCTCCCCAGGCAAAAGCCGCGCCGTAGCCATAGGTCGCGGGATAGGGATAATAGTACGCTCCCGTGACGACCGGCGGGTAATAGTACCCGTGCCGTACACCACCGTGCCCGTCGGTGCTACGACCACGCCGAGATAGCCCGGCGTGTAGCCCACCACTACGGCGGTCGGCGTCACCCGATACACGTGCACGTATGTGACGTAGTAGAGTGGCGAGGACGGCGGGATCGTGTAGATCGCCGCCGGCACCGTGGTTGCGACGTGCCACGGCCCGTTCGGCGTCGCCGCCACGAACCACACGCCGTTGGAAACCGCGTAATACGCGCTCGGGCTGACGCGGATCACCGGGGTTGCGGTATTGGTCGCGTATTGCAGCGCCGTCGGCGGCATCGGCTTGAACGCCGGCGCGCCCACGTAGCTCACGCGCAGCGCGGGCGTGGTGCGGTTCACCGTCGCGGTCTGCGGGATCGTGCTCGCGATCACCGCCTCCTTCGCCTGCGGCGTGCCGGGCACCGACACCAGCGCGTTCGCCATCGGGTCGGCGGGCGGGATTTTGGCGAAGTCGGCCGGCAGCGCGTCGGCGGCGACCGCGCTCCACGGCCCGGCGCGATCGGCGGCGGCGAACCAGCGGCCGGAGACCAGCACGTAGGTCCGGTTGTCCTTGGTATCGACAAACGCCGCATGGTCGGCGTTGCGGATTTCCAAAAGCGTCGTGCCGGGCACCGGCGCCAGCTCCGGCTGGCCCTTGGTCTGCACCAGCTCGGCGGGCGTCACGCTGGCGACCAGCGCGGGCGCTGGGGCGCCGGCCGGCGTGTTGGGCGGCGGCGGCAGCGGGTCGAACGCCTGCTGCTGCGCCGCCGCCTTCTCTGCCGCGGCCAGCGCGGCCGGCGGGCTCGCCAGCACCGCCCATCCTTCGGTCAGGTCACGTGTGCGATACCAGTGCCCGGCGGCGAGCGCATACCAGGTGCCGCCGGCATCCTTCAGCACCAGCGGGCGCGTGTTGACGACGCGCTGCATCGTGCTTCCCGGCAGCGCGTGCAGCACCGGCGCGCCGTCGATCAGCACCAGCGCCGCCGGCGCCACCGCGAAGACGATGCGCGGGACCGGGTTCTCCACCGCAACGCTGGCGACTGATGTGGTCTGTTGGCCGACCGCATAGCTCGCGAGCAACTGATCGAGCGAGGTCGTGATCCCCGCCTTCGGCATCCGCGACTGCAGCAGCGTCTTGACCGACGCGTCCTGTGCGGGCGCGGTCGGAATATCGACATGCTCGATCGCAAGCGCGTCGAGATGCGCGATGCCCGCCGGCTTATCCACCTCCACTCGTGCGCTGAACACCGCGACGCCGAACGTAGGCGCGCCCTGCGCCGGACCGACCGCGATCGCCGCACGTCCGCCAAGCCGATCGCCCTGCCAGCTCTCGATCTGCGGCTGGAAGATCTCGACGCGCTGGCCGCCCGTCTCCGACAGCGTGCGCGGCCAATCGACCGGCGGCGTAAGCGCCGTCGCGGCCAGGGCCGCCGCCGGCAGCAGCACCGGCGCCACGAGCGCGGTCAGGCAAAGCATGGTGCGCATGGCGGCTCCTATTCGGCCGGGATCGAGGCCGGCTTGCGGCTGCTTGCGGCGGGCTCGCCACTCCTCGAGGCGTTGGATCAGCACGAAGAACGACGGCACGAACAAGACCGCGAGGCAGGTTGACGCGGTCATGCCGCTGGCGACCGCGACCCCGATCGAGCGCCGCGCACTGGCCCCGGCGCCGGTCGCGAACACCAGCGGCAGCACGCCGAGGATGAAGGCGAACGAGGTCATCAGGATCGGCCGGAACCGCGCCTGCGCCGCCTCGACGGCGCTCTCGATCACGCCCGCGCCGCCCGCCCGCCGCTCCCGCGCTACCTCCACGATCAGGATCGCGTTCTTTGCGGAGAGCGCGATCAGCAGGATCAGCCCGATCTGCGTGTAGAGGTTGTTCGCCGCCCCCGCCGCCTCCAGCACCACGACCGGGCCGAGCAGAGCGAGCGGCACCGCGAGGATCACCGAGAGCGGCGCGTACCAGCTCTCGTACTGCCCGGCGAGCACCAGATAGACGAGCAGCATGGCGAGGCCGAAGACGTACACGATCTGGTTGCCGACCACCTTTTCTTGATACGACATCGCGGTCCAGTCGAAGCCGGTGCCGGGCGGCAAGGTCGCGTTTGCGATCTGCTCCATCAGCGTCATCGACTGGCCGGAACTAAAGCCGGGCGCGGGCTGACCGACGATGGTTGCGGCGGGGTAGAGATTGTAGAGGCTGACCAGCGCCGGGGCCACCGTGCGATGGAGGCTGACGATGGTGCCGAGCGGGATCATGGCGCCATCGCTGTTGCGCACCCAGAGCTTGTCGATGTCGGCGGGGGTTGCGCGGAAGCGGCTGTCGGCCTGCACATAGACCTGGAACACGCGGCCGAACTTGGTGATCTGGTTGACGTAGCTCGACCCGAGATAGCCCGACAGCGCCTGGAACACGTCGCCGAGCGCCACGTGCAGCGTCGCCGCCTTTACCCGGTCGATATCGAGACGAAGCTGCGGGGTCGCGGCGCGGAACGAGGTTGAGATGCGCGTCAGGCCGGATTGGTCGTTGGCACGGGCGATGATCGTGCGGGTGAGGCCCTGCAATTCGCCGTAATCGAAGCTGCCGTTGCGCAGCTCGGCCATCATCGTGAAGCCGCTGGAATTGCCGACGCCCTGGATCGGCGGCGGCGGCAGCACCACGCATCTCCGCCTCGGGCACCTGATCGAGGGCGCGGTTGAGGTTGGCGTAGATCGAGCCCAGGTCCTCGCCCTTGCCCCGCGCGCCCCAGTCCTTGAGCAGCACGTAGGCAACGCCGGCCGAGGAGAGGCTGGCGCTGTTGTCGAGCGCCGAGACGCCGGCGACGGTCAGCACCTGTGCCACCCCCGGCACCGTGCGCCCGATCCGGGTCACTTGGGCCAGCACGTCCTCGGTGCGCGCAAGCGAGGCGCCGTCGGGAAGCTGGACCGAAACGAGCAGATAACCCTGGTCCTCGATCGGCAGGAAGCCGGTGGGGATGCGCATGATGCCCCAGCCGCCGAGGCCGATCAGCACGAACGCCGCCAGCACCATCGGCGCGCTGTGGCGTGCCATGCGCCCGATCATGCGCGCGTAGCCGCGCTCGATCGGATTGTAGAGCGCGTTGAAGCCGCGGAAGAAGGCGAGGCGTCTCTCCGGCGGCACCGTCGGGCGCAGCCACAGTGCGCATTGCGTGGGCTTGAGGGTCGCCGCGTTCACGGCACTGATCAGCGCCGTCGCCGCGATCACCAGCGCGAACTGCGCGTAGAGCCGCCCGGTCAGCCCGGGCAGGAAAGCGGCGGGAATGAACACCGACATCAGCACCAGCGTGATGCCGACGATCGGGCCGAACAATTCGTCCATCGCGCGGATCGCGGCGGCCGCCGGGCGCATTCCCTGGTCGATGTGGTGCGCGGCACCCTCGACCACCACGATCGCGTCATCGACGACGATGCCGATCGCGAGCACGACGGCGAACAGCGTCGAGAGATTGATGGTGAACCCGAGCGCCGCCATCGCCGCAAACGCGCCGATGATCGTCACCGGCACCGTCGTCGCCGGCACCAGCATCGCGCGCCAGTCCTGCAGGAACAGCAGGATCACGATCAGCACGAGCACGGCGGCTTCGATCAGCGTCTTGTACACCTCGTGGATCGAGGCGGAGACGAACTTCGTGGTATCGAACGGGATCGCGTACTGCAGTCCGGGCGGGAAGGCGCGCGCCAGCACCTTCATCTTGGCCGCGACCTCGTGCGCGACTTGCAGCGCGTTGGCGCCCGGCGCCTGGAAGATGCCGATGCCGGCCGCGGGCGTGCCATCGACGGTGAAGGCCTGGCCATAGGTCTGCGCGCCCAGTTCGACGTGCGCCACGTCGCGCACCCGCGTCACCCGCCCGTTGGTGCCCTTGGCCACCTTGACGATGATGGCGCCGAACTGCGCCGGATCGGAAAGCCGGCCCTCGACCTCGACGGTGTACTGGAACGGCGCCCCGGCCGGCGCGGGCGGCGCGCCGATCTGCCCGGCCGTCACCTGCTGGCTCTGGCTCTGGATCGCCTGGATCACGTCCTGCGGCGTCAGGTCGCGGGCGCGAAGCTGGTCGGGGTCGAGCCAGATGCGCATCGCATACTGCCCGGCGCCGAACACGGTGACGTTGCCCACCCCGGGCAGGCGCGCCAGCTCATTGACCAGGTTGATGGTCGCGTAGTTGCTCAGAGTAGAGGCCGTTCTGGCTCTTGTCGGAGCTGGTGAGCGTCACGAATTGCAGGATCGCGGTCGATTTCTGCTGCACCGTGACGCCTTGCGCCTGCACCGCCTGCGGCAGCGAGGCGAGTGCCGCGGCGACGCGGTTCTGCACCAGCACCTGCGCGAAATTGAGGTCGGTGCCGATCTTGAACGTCACGATCAGGCTATAGCTGCCGTCGCTGGCGCTGGTGCTCTGCATGTAGAGCATGTCCTGCACGCCGTTGACCTGCTGCTCGATCGGCAACGCCACGGTGTCGATCACGGTCTGCGCGCTGGCGCCGGGGTAGCGGGTGGTGACGGAGACGGTGGGCGGGACGATGTTCGGATACTGCGCGACCGGCAGCGCAAACAGGGCGACGCGCGCCGATCAGCACCATCAGGATCGCGATGACGTTGGCGAGGACCGGCCGCTCGATGAAGAATTTCGAGATCACGCGACCGCGCTCAATTCGCCGAAGGCGGGGTGGCGGCGGAGGCGGTTTGCAGCTTCGGGCTCACCTTCTCGCCGGGAATGGCGCGCTGCACGCCCGCCACCACCACGTGATCGTCGGGCTTCAACCCGCTCTCGATCACCCGCATCTCGCCCATCAGCACGCCGACCTGCACGCGGCGCTGCGCCACCACATCGTCGGGCCCGACCACCAGCACGTAACGCCCGCCCTGGTCGGCGCCCAGCGCCACGTCGGGCACCAGCAGCGCCGGCACGTCGCGCTGCAACGGCACCCGCACGCGCACGAAGCTCCCCGGCAGCAGCACGTGATCCTTGTTGGCGAACTCGGCGCGCACCGCCAGCGTGCCGGTCGCCGGCATCGACCGTCGGCGCCACGTAATCGAGCGTGCCGGCGTGCGGATATCCGGTCTCGGTCTGCAAGCCGGCCTCGACCGGCACCGGGCCGAGCGTGTCGCGCGTGATCCCCTTCGCCGCCATCGCCGCCCGGATGCGCTGCGCGTCCTGCTCGCTGATGCTGAAATTGACGTAGATCGGCGCCACCTGGACGATGGTGGCGAGCTTGGTCATCTCGTTGCCGCCGACCACCTCGCCCACCGAGACCAGGTGCGCCGTCACGATGCCGTCGAACGGCGCGGTCACGCGGGTGTAGGTGTAGTTGATCGCGGCGAGCTTGCGTGTTGGCCTGCGCGCCGAGCAGGTTGGCACGATCCGTGTTGCGCGTGGCCAGCGCCTGATCGACCTGAGATTTAGAGGAAAAGCTGCTCTGCCCCAGGCTGGCCTGGCGGTTGTACTCGGCATCCGCCTGCACCACTTGCGCCTGTGCCGCCGCCTCCTGCGCCTGCGCCTGCTGCAGCTTCGCCTGGTAGGGCAACGGCTCGATCGTGAACAGGTTGGTGCCCTTGGTGACGAACGCCCCATCCTTATAGGTCTGCGCCTGCAAGAAGCCCTGCACGCGCGCCACCAGATCGACCGAGTTGATCGCGGTCGTGGTGCCGGTGGTTTCCAGATAGCGGGTGATCGTGCGCTGTTCGGGCGACGCCACCCCGACCGAGGTGGGCGGCGGTGCCGCGTAGTGGTTGGCCGGCTTGCACGCAGCGAGCGTGCCCAACCCGATCAGCAGTGCCAGGCGAACCGTTGCCGCCGCGCCGCGCATCCCCCACCTCCGGCCGCCGGTTCGACCGCGGGGACGATACACCCCGGGCCGCGATCACGGAAGTGTCTGCTACGGCGCCCGGCGGCTAGCGCAGGCGGGGCCGCGGCACGGCTGACTGAGCAATCCAGCCCTGCTGGGCGAACAGCGTGCCGAGATTGACCGCCATCCGCCCGCCAAGCCGCTTCGCCTCGGCGCCCACATCCGCGCGGCCGGCATTGGCCAGGTTCATGCCGCCGTTCGCCGCGGCAGCCGCGGCATTGCCGCCCGCGGCGCTTGCCGCGCCCACAGCAAGTCCGGGCGTGTGGCCGCTATTTGAACTTGCGTCATAGGTTTGCAGCAGCCGCGGCTCGGCGCCGGGGGCGACGTAGAGCACCTGCGCCATTGCCCGCACGTTGCTCTGACCGGCGCCGAAGCCGATGGCGGTGCGCCGCGTCCGGTTGCCCTCGTCAATCGAGATGACCCGCCCGCGGACCTCGACATACGGGCCGGCGGGCGGGCGGCCCGTCGCCTCCTGCGCCGGCAGTCCCATGCCGCCGAATCGCCTGCGTCAGCGCGTCGGTGATGCCGAAGCGCACCGCGTCGGCGTCGCGCGCCTGCGCGTCGCTGCCGCTCATGCCGCTCAGCCCCCGGCGCAGCGTGCCGCCTATGCCCGTGTCCACCCGCACCGCGTTCGGGTCCACGGCGAAATCGTCAACCACGACCATCGCCGGGCGCGGCAGCGCGGCGGTCGCGCTGGCGGGTGCCACGTAGGTACCGGTGGTCGTCGCCCGCGTGGAACAGGCGGCGAGCAGGGCACAGCCCAGCAGGGCCGCCGCCGTGCGCGCCGGCCGATTGGGGATGGGGTGCATCGATTGTGCCTTCCTGCGGAGCAGCGAAGCGTAGCAGAGCCGCATCGCAGCGGAAACGGCGCGGGAAGCGGACGCATCTCCGATCTCGCGGCGCGGGCCGGCGCGGCTAGCGCAGCAGCGGCCGCAGCAGCTCCAGCACGCCGGTGCTGGCGACCTGAACGCCGATGCACACCACCAGGAATGCGATCAACCGGCCCAGGATGTGCGCGCCCGTCGGCCCCAGCAGGACCGTGAGCTGGGCGGCGAAGCGATAGGCGATCCAGACCGTCAGTGCGACCGCAACTCCGGCCAGGCTCAGCCCGGCAAAGAAATGCAATACCTCCGGCCGCCCCGGCCGCTCGGACGAGAGCGCGATCGCGACCGAAATCGCCCCCGGCCCGGCGGTGAACGGGATCGTCAGCGGAAAGAAGGCGGGATCCTCCGCCTCGGTGCTGAGTGCGGCCTGCTCGGCGCGACGGGCGTGGTGCGCCTCGGCTGCGAACAGCATTCGCCAGCCCGCGGCCGCGATGATGACGCCGCCGGCGATGCGCAGCGCGCCCATCGAGATGCCGAAGAAATTGAGGACGTAGCTGCCAGCCCACAGCGAACAAAGCAGGACCAGCAGCGAATAGAACCCGACCCGGGCGGCGATCCGCCTCCGCTCGGCATGGCTGCGCTCTTCCGTCACCTCAGCGAAGATCAGTGCCCCGCCGAGCGGGTTGACGACCGAAAACAGCGCCGGAAAGGCCAGCAGGAATGCGCCCAGCGTCGCCGTGGGCGCGAACAGCCCGCCACTCATGCGTGCCGCCCCCCGGGAGCCCGGATCAGCCGCGCGGCAACTCCTGCTCGACCAGCGCCGCCCAGAAGCTGGCACCGATCGGCAGGATGTCGTCGTTGAAGTCGTAGCGCGGATGATGCACCGGCACCCGGCCGCGCTCCGGCCCCACCTGGCCGATGCGCACGAAGCAGCCCGGCACCCGCAGCGCCATGAACGAGAAATCCTCGCCCCCCATGCCCGGCGGCCGCACGCGCACGACGCGCCCCTCGCCCAGCAGGCGCGTCGCGGCGGCGGCGGCGCGATCGGCCGCGTCGGCGTCGTTGACCACCGGCGGATAGCCGCGCTCGTAGGTCAGCGTCGCCTCCGCCCCGAGGGCGGCGGCGATCTGGCCCACCGCCTCGCCCATCAGCCGCTCCATCGCGTCCTGCACGTGCGGCTTCAGTGTCCGCACGGTGCCGGAAAGCGTCGCGGTCTCGGGGATGACGTTGTGCGCGGTGCCGGCGTGGAACTGGCAGATCGACAGCACCGCGCTGTCGATCGGGTCGATCCGGCGGGCAACGAGCGTCTGCAAGGCGCCCACCATCTGCGCGCCCACCACGATCGGGTCGATCGCGAGGTGCGGCCGTGCGGCGTGGCCGCCGCGGCCGGTGATGGTGATCTCGATCATGTCGGCGGCCGCGTTCACGGTGCCGGCCACCACCGCCATCTCGCCCACCGGCAGGAAGCCGTCATTGTGGGCGCCGAACACCCGATCGCAGGGGAAGCGGTCGAACAGCCCCTCTTCGACCATCACCCGGCCGCCGCCGCCGCCCTCCTCGGCCGGCTGGAAGATGAAATGCACGGTGCCGTCGAAATTGCGCGTCTCGGCGAGGTAGCGGGCGGCGCCGAGCAGCATCGTCGTGTGCCCGTCATGGCCGCAGGCATGCATCGCCCCGGGATTGGCCGAGCGGTGGGGGAAATCGTTCGCCTCGTTCATCGGCAGCGCGTCCATGTCGGCGCGCAGGCCGACCGCCCGGCCCGACGCTCCGTTGCGGAGCGTGCCGACCAGCCCGGTGCCGGCAATCCCCTCGGTCACCTCGATGCCCCAGGAGCGGAGCTTCTCGGCCACGATCCCGCTGGTGCGGCGCTCCGCGAAGCCGAGCTCGGGGTGCTGGTGCAGGTCGCGCCGCCAGGCGGTCATGTCGGGGGCGAAGGCAGCGACGCGGTTGTTGATCGGCATGCGGATGTCCTTGCGCGGCAGGCCCGGAACCCTAGCCGGCGCAGCCCCGCGCGCAAGCGCCTGCCTCGCGCCCCGGCCGTGGATACCGCTCGTCAAACTGGCTCGGGTATGCGGGGTGTGGCGGAGATCATTGCAGGAAATGCCCCTGTCATGGACTTTTTACGTCTCGCGTGGCCTGATGCCGTGATAAACACTTGGCCGTCGGGGCGGGCGATCGCCGGGCCGTTCAGGAAGGATCGTGATGGACACCATTCCCCCTGGTGACGGGGCTTTCGTGCCCGGACAGCCGCCGACATCGTCGGCCGCGGACGAGCCGAGCGAATCCCGGCTGCGGGCGATGGAGACGGCGGCGCGCTACCACGGCGTCGAGCTCGACCGTCGCGAGTTCCGGGCCCAGGAGGGCGAGACGGTGCCCTCGCCGGCGACGCTGATGCGCTGGGTCCGCGACCAGGGGTTGTGGGCCAAGGCAGTGCGCCTCAAATGGCGCAACCTGTTCCGGTTTCAGAACGGCGTTCCGGTCGTGCTGCTGCTCGCCGACGGCACCGCGGCGGTGCAGATGGGTGCCGATACCATCCGCAACATCGTCTGGCTCAAGGATCCGCGGACCTCGCCGAGCGAGCTGCCGACGGCGGTGGACGAGCTGCGCCTGGCGCAGGTCTGGACCGGCGAGGCGGTGCTGGTGCGCCGCGAGCGCGGCGGCTCGCTCGAGGAGGAGCCGTTCACGCTCGGCTGGCTCGCCAAGCTCGTGTTCGCGCAGAAGCGGCTGATGCGCGACATCGGCATCGCCTCGATCATACTGAGCGTGCTGACCATTGTGCCGCCGTTCCTGGTTATGGTCACCATCAACAAGGTGCTCCAGTACCGGAGCCTGGACACCCTGATCCTGGTCAGTTGCATCCTGTTCGCGGCGCTGTCGTTCGAGGCGATACTGGGCTACGCGCGGCGCGAGCTCACCAACGTGGTGTCGGCGCGGATCGACACCCGGCTCAATCTGCACATCTTCAATCGCATGCTGGTGCTGCCGGTCGATTATTTCGAGCGCAACCAGACCGGCGCCACCACGCACCGGCTGATGCAGGTGTTCCGGGTGCGCGAGTTCCTTACCGGGCGACTGATGGGCACCTTCCTGGACAGCTTCACGCTGTTCATCCTGCTGCCCTTCCTGTTCTGGCTGGAGCCGACGCTGGCGTGGATCACGCTCGCGATCGGCGTGCTGATCTCGTTCATCGTCCTCGTCTTCCTGCCGGTGATGCGCCGGCTGATCGCCCGCACCACCCTCGCCGAAGTCAAGAAAGGCAGCGTGCTGGTCGAGACCGTGACCGGCATCCGCACCGTGAAAAGCCTCGCCCTCGAAGACGCCCGCAAAGAGGTGTGGGACGAACGGGTGGCGGAGTCCAGCGAATGGCGGCTGAAAGCCGGGCGGCTGAGCAACTGGCCGCAGACGCTGGTGGAGCCGCTGCAGATGATCATGAACCGCGGCGTGGTGCTGATCGGCGCCTACCTGGTGATCGTCAACAGCAGCTCGGTCAGTGCGGGCGGGCTGATCGCCTTCATGATGCTGGCCGGGCGGGTCGCGTCGCCGCTGGTGCAGGCCGCCAAGCTGATGGAGGATTTCGAGGACGTGCGCTGCTCGATCGGTGAGATCGGCTACGTGCTCAACAATCCGACCGAGGCGCGTGCGCTGGTCACCGGGATGCGCCCGCGCTTCGAGGGCGCGATCAGCGCCGAGGACGTGACCTTCACCTATCCGGGCGGCAGTTCGCCGGCACTCGATCACCTGAGCTTCTCGGTGCCGGCAGGAACGATGCTGGGCATCGTCGGGCGCAGCGGTTCGGGCAAATCGACGATCACCCGGCTGCTGCAAGGGATCAACCGCGAGTACACCGGCTTCCTCAAGATCGACAGCGCCGAGCTGCGCGAGATCAATCTCACCCATCTGCGCCGCAGCTTCGGCGTGGTGATGCAGGACAATTTCCTGTTCCGTGGTTCGGTCCGTGACAACATCACCGCCAACCGCCCCGGCCTCACGCTCGACGACGCGGTGCGCGCCGCCCGCCTCGCCGGTGCCGAGGAGTTCATCGAGCGGCTGCCGGCCGGCTACGACACCTGGGTGGAGGAAGGCTCCGCCAACCTCTCCGGCGGACAGAAGCAGCGCCTCGCGATCGCGCGCGCGCTGGTCGCCGATCCCCGCATCATGATCCTCGACGAAGCGACCAGCGCGCTCGACCCCGAGAGCGAGGCGCTGGTGAACGCCAACCTCAAGCGCATCGCCACCGGCCGCACCATGGTGATCGTCTCGCACCGCCTTTCCTCGCTGATCGACTGCGACCAGATCCTGGTGCTCGAGCGCGGCAAGGTGATGGACTGCGCCCCGCATCCGGTGCTGCTCGAGCGCTGCACCGTCTATCGCCAGCTCTGGCGGCAGCAGAACCGCCACCTCGAATCGCCGAACAGCCGCCCGATGGGTCCACGCCCCGTCCTGGCGGAGGGCGACTGAGATGGCGCTGATCGCGTTCCGCTCGCAGGAGCTGCAGACCGCACCGCGCGAGCTGATGGAGTTCGAGCCGCCGACGACGGAGCTGCTCAATGTCCCGGTGCGCGGGGCGGCGCGCGGCGTCATCGCCGTCTTCTCGGCGCTGGTCGTGACGCTCTCGGCGATTGCCTATTTCGTGCCCATCAACCGGGTCGTCTCCTCGCCGGGCATGGTGGTGTCGCGCCAGCGCACCGTCGTCGTCGAGGCGCTGGAGACCTCGGTCGTGCGCGATGTGAAGGTGCGCGACGGAGAGTTCGTCCACGCCGGTCAGGTGCTGGCGACGCTGGATCCGACCTTCGCCGGGTCGGACGAGACGATGTACGCCAAGCAGGTCTCCTCGCTGCAGGCCTGGGTGGACCGTCTGCACGCCGAGCTGAACCGCCAGGAATACCGGCCCAAGACCTCCACAGCCGACACGGTGCTGCAGCAGGCGCTGTTTGCGCAGCGCAAGGCGGCGTTCGACTTCCAGGTGCAGCAATACGACCAGCAGATCGCGGGCTATCAGGCGCAGGCGCTGCAGAGCGCCTCCGACATGGCGATGTACCGCAAGCGCCTCGCGGTCGCGATCGATCTGGAGCAGAAACGTCGTGAGCTCGAGCGATTGCAGGTCGGCAGCAAGATCGACGTGCTGAATGCGACCGACAACCGCATCGAGATCAGCCGCGACCTCGCCGATGCGGTCGCCACTCATGCGGCCGCCGAGCAGACGCTGGCCGCCACCATCTCGGGTCGCGACTACTACGTGCAGAGCTGGTTTTCGCAGGCGAGCCAGGATCTGCGCGACCAGTCGAGCGCGCTCAGCGATGCCAAGGAGAACCTGGCGAAGGCCGCTCTGCGCCGTCAGCTCGTCGATCTGCGCGCCGATCAAGACGCCTACGTGATGGCGACCGCCCACATCTCCGACGGCTCGGTGGTGCAGTCCGGCGACAACATCGTCACCCTGGTGCCGGCGACCTCTCCGCTCGAGATCGAGGCAGACGTGGACGGCAGCGAGGCCGGCTACGTCCGCCCCGGCCAGAAGGTCAGGATCAAGTTCAGCACGTTCAACTACATCAAGCACGGCAGCGCCGATGGTACCGTGCGCAACATCAGCCCGAACAGCTACACCAGCACCTCCGATATCAGCCAGATCGGCGCGTCTTCGGGAGCATCGGGCGCGCAAACCATAGCCCCGTTCTACAAGGTGCGAGTCCAGGTGGACAAAATCGGTCTGCACGACGTACCGCAGGGTTTCCACCTGGTGCCGGGGATGCCGGTGTATACCGACATCGAGGTGGGAACGCGCACCGTGATGGAATACCTGCTCGATCGCATCATGCCGGCATTCCACCAAGGGATGCGCGAGCCCGACTGATGGCGGCGGTGCTCGACCGGCTGACCGCCGTCGTCTCGCCGGCGGCGCAGCGGCGCACGGGCCTGCGCCTGCTCGAGGGCGGCCAGGGAGCGGGTGGCTTCCAACTGCTCGCGAAGGCGGCGCGGCGTGGCGACGCCGAGGCGCAATACCGGGTCGGGCGCTGCTATCTCGAGGGCATCGGCGTCCCGGTCAGCCGCGGCGATGCCGCGCACTGGCTCGACCGGGCCGCCCGCGCCGGCCGCATCGAGGCGCAGGCGACGCTGGCGGCGCTGCACCTGATGGGTGTCGCCGCGTCCGACCACGGCAGCGGCCGCACCGACCTGTTCGCCGGCAACGCCACCCACGAGCCCGACTACGCCGCCGCCGAAGAATGGGCGCGTCGCGCGGCCGAGGGTGGGGCGCCCGACGGGCAGGCGCTGCTCGGCTACATCCTCACCTCCGGCCCCGAGGCGAAGCGCGACTTGGCACAGGCCGCGGAGTGGTATCGCCGCTCGGCCGAGGCCGGCTGCCCGCAGGGCGAGCTCGGCCACGCGCTCGCCCTGCTGCGCGCAGCGCCCCCCGCCACTGCTTCCCCCGGCGCGCCCGACGAGGCCCGCACGCGGGCGGCAGTGCAGATGGCGAAGGCCGCCGCCGCCGGCCTGCCGACCGCCCTCTACCTGCTCGGAGTGATGACCGAGTTTGCGGTTGGCATCGAACGCGACCTCGCCGCCGCCGCCCAGCTCTACCGGCAGGCCGCCGAGAAGGGCGTGCGCTCGGGCCAGGCGCGCTGGGGCCTCGCCCTGATGGAGGGTCGCGGCGTCGCGCGCGACCCGACCGCGGGCGAAAGCTGGCTGCGCCGCGCCGCCAATGCCGGCGACGGCGAGGCGGCGGCGCTGGTGGGCGACCTCTACGCCAAGGGCGGCGACCTGCCACCCAACTATGCGGAGGCGGCGATCTGGTATGAGCGCGCAGCCGAGGCCGGGCATTCGGCAGCGGCCCGCGCGCTCGGCCTGCTCTATCTCACCGGCGGCGGCGTCGCCCGCGACCCGGACGATGCGGCGCGATGGTTTCGCCGCTCGGCCGAGCTGGGCAACCGCGCCTCGCAGGCCGACCTTGCCAATCTGGTGCTCTCCGGCTCGGGCGAGCGGCAGGACAAGGTCCGCACCCGGGAGTGGTTCGAACAGGCGGCGGCCGGCGGCGATCTGGTCGCGGCGTTCAATTTCGGCGTCTGCCTCGCCGAGGGCGTGGGCATCGAGCGCGACGAACGCAAGGCCGCGCTGTGGCTGCGGCGCGCGGCCGACGGGGTGGTGAACGCACGGTCCTGGTACGGCCGGATGCTGACCGAGGGTCGCGGTCTCGATCCTGACCCGGTCGAGGGCCGCGCCTGGATCGCGCGCGCTGCCGAGGCCGGGATGCTCGACGCGCAGATGACGCTCGCAGAGATGCTGGTCAATGGCCGCGGCGGCCCACGCAACCACGCGGCGGCGCTGGCGCTGTTCGCGAAGGCGGCCGAGCAGGGCCATGTTGGCGGCATGTTCGCGCTCGGCGCGATGCATGGCGGTGGCCACGACGTGCCGCAGGACCGGCCGCTCGCCGAGCGCTGGTTCCGCCGCGCCGCCGAGCGCGGCCACCCGCACGCACAGCTCATGCTCGGCCGCTATCTCGCCCGCGGCCTCGCCGGCACGCTCGACCCGGCGGAGGCGCGGCGCTGGCTGGAACGCGCGCAGGCGCAGGGCCTCGCCGAAGTGGCCGGCGACCTCGCCCGCCTACCCGCGCCCCCGCCAGTGTCCGCGTCCCCGTCGGCGGCTGCGTCTGCGCCGCTCCCCGGGTCGCCATCTGCCGGTGCCGCGATGATGCAAGCGACCGATCGACCCGCGCAGGCGGCCCGGCCCTGACACCGGACGCGCCCGCGCCGGTGATGACCTCGGCGGAGTTCTTTGCCGAGCAGGCGCGGCGGGCATGGGAGCGGGGAGAGGCGGCGCTCGCCGGCGGCGCGCTGCCCGAGGCGCGGCGCTGGCTGGAACGCGCCGCCCGCTTCGCCCCCGCCGACGACACGATCGGCTTCGCGCTGGCAACCGCCCTGCTGCGCGCCGGCGACCCCGCTGCGGCCGAGCGGTTCGGGGCCATCGCCCGCCGCCACGGCCGGCGGGAGGCGTGGCTCGGCCTCGCCGCCGCCGAGCGCGCCGCCGGCCGCCAGAGGCAGGCGGTGGCGGCAGTTGCCGAGGCACTCTCCCAGCACGCACCCGATCCGGCCTGTGCGGCTCTGCTCGATAGCCTCGCGCGGGAAGCCGGCCTGCCCGGCTGGTGCGGCGTGGCCGGCGGCGGGCGGCTGCTGATCGGCGCGCTCGCCCCCGGCTCCCGGCTCCGGGTGCGGTTGGACGGCGAGACGCTGCGGCTGCGGGGCAGGCGCGCCGGAGAGCTGAAGCTGCCGCCGCGCTGGCGGCAGGCGGTGCGCCTCGAAGTGAGCGCGAACGGCGCCCCCCTGCTCGGCAGCCCGGTGGCGTTGGCCGCGATCCGGCGTGTCGAGGGCTTCGTCGCCGTGCGCGAGGGCGGCATTGAAGGCTGGGCCTGGCACCCGCACGACCCCGAAACCGAGCCCGTCATCACCATCCGCGACGCCATCGGCGACGTGGTGCGGAGCGTACGCGCGGACGATGCAAACGTCACCATCGCCGATGAGGCGCCACTCGCGCGGCCGCGCGGCTTTCGTCTCGCCGCCACCGATCTCACCGGGTGCGAAGGTCCGCTGCGCGTCGAGGGCCCCGACGGCCGCGAGCTGCTCGGCAGCCCGCTCGATCCGGGGGCGGAGGCACGGACAGCGGCGGCGGTGGCGCGGGCGGCGGCGGCGGCCGCGGCGGCCGGCGGCCGGTCGAGGCCGCCTGGTTCGCCGAGGCCGTCCCCGCCTGGGCCGATCTGCGCGGCCCCACCCCCGGTCGGTCCGCCGGGGCAGGGACCGCGAGCGCCCCCGGCGCGCCGCCGGCCGACGTGGTGATCGCGGTGCACGATGGCGGCGCGGCGGTGCTCGCCTGCCTGGCGAGCGTGCTGCCCACCCTGCCCGCCGGCAGCCGCGCGATCGTGGTCGATGACGCCAGCACCGACCCGGCGCTCGCCGCGCGCCTGCACGAACTCACGGCCTCGGGCCGCATCCGGCTGCTGCGGCGCGCCCGGCAGGGCGGCTTCCCGGCAGCGGCGAATGCCGGGCTGCGGGCGGCGCGCGGCCATGACGCCGTGCTGCTGAACAGCGACACGCTGGTCGCCCCCGGCTGGCTCGAGGGGCTGCGCGCCGCCGCCTACGCCGCCGCCGACATCGGCACCGCGACCCCGTTCTCCAACGACGCCACCATCCTGAGTTTTCCGGCCCCCGCGCGGGAATCCGGTGCCGGACCTGGCAGCGGTGCGGCGGCTGTCGGCGCTGGCAGCGGCGGCCAACGGGGCGGGGGTGGTGGAGATCCCGACCGGGGTCGGCTTCTGCCTCTATCTCAAGCGCGACTGTCTCGCCGAGGTGGGGTTGTTGCGGGAAGACCTGTTCGCGCAGGGCTACGGCGAGGAGAACGATTTCTGCCTGCGGGCGCGGCACTTGGGCTGGCGGCACGTGGCGGCCACCGGGGTCTATGTCGGACATGTCGGGGCGGCCTCGTTCGGGGCCGCGTTCGGGGGGCCGCGGCGGGCGCTGCTGGCGCGCAACCTGGGCGTGCTGAACCGGCTGCACCCGGGCTACGACGCGCTGATCGCGGCGCATATCGCCGCCGACCCGCTGGCGCCGGCGCGGCGGCGGATCGCGGCGCGGCACTGGCGGCAGGAGGGAGCGGCGGGCGCGGGAGCGGTGGTGCTGGTCAGCCACGACCAGGGCGGCGGGGTGGCGCGGCGGGTGGCCGAGCGCTGTGCCACGATCCGCGATGCCGGGCTGCGGCCGATCGTGCTGCGCCCGGCGGTCGATGCCGCGGGCGCGCGGATCGCCGGCGGGGTTGCGGTCGGCGCCCCCTCCCCCACAAGGGGAGGGGGAGCAATGCACTTAAGCCTCCTCCCCTTGCGGGAGGGGGTTGGGGGAGGGGTGTCGCCCGACACCGAAAGCGTCGGCCCGAATGATCACTGGCATTCCTCCCTGGTCTATCGGCTCCCCGACGAGATCGAAGAATTGGCGGCGCTGCTCGGCCCCGACCGGGTGCAGGCGGTGGAGCTGCACCACCTGCTCGGCCACCACCCTTCCGTGGCGGGGCTGGCGGCGCGGCTCGGCGTGCCGCTCGATGTGCATGTGCACGACTATCACTGGTTCTGCCCGCGGATCGCGCTGGTCGGGCGGGAGCGGCGGTATTGCGGCGAGCCGGAGCTTTCGGTCTGTGCGGAGTGCATCGCGGATGCGGGCAGCCATCTGGAGGAGGCGATCGCGGTCGGCGATCTGGTGGCGCGCTCGGCCGCACTGCTCGGGGGGGCGCGCCGGGTGGTGGCGCCCTCGACCGACTGCGCCGGCCGGCTGCGCCGCCACTTCCCCGGCCTGCGCATCACGGTCGAGCCGTGGGAGGACGACGCCACCCTGCCCGCGCCGGCGGCGCCGCGGCCGGCCCCGCCGGACCGAATGCGCCTTGTCTGCGTGCCCGGCGGCATCGGCATCGAGAAGGGCTACGAGGTTCTGCTCGCCTGCGCGCGCGACGCCGCCGCCCGCCGGCTGCCGCTGTCCTTCGTCGTGGTCGGCCACACCATCGACGACGAGCGCCTGCACGCCACCGGCCGCGCCTTCGTCACCGGCGAATATGCCGAGGCGGAGGCGGAGGCACTGGTACGCGCGCAAGGCGCCGATCTCGCCTTCCTGCCCTCGCTCTGGCCGGAGACGTGGAGCTACACGCTGAGCCTCGCCTGGCGCGCCGGGCTGGCGACCGCCGTGTTCGACCTCGGCACCCCGGCGGCCCGGGTGCGCGCGACCGGCCGCGGCTGGGTGCTGCCGCTCGGCCTGCCCACCGCCTCGATCAATAACGCCCTGTTAACGGCCGGGCGCCTTGCGGAGCGCGGCGCCGTGTCGCAGCATTACGCGAGCGGCCCGCGCCTGCGTGCCTTGCCTCTCTGACCACCAGCGAACGAGGTTGCCGATGCCCGACGCCGGCGCCGCTCCCGGCCAGAAGGTCGTCACCGAGCTGAAGGTGACCGGCCATCTGATGACGCTCGAAAGCGGCCTGTTCTGCATCTATCCGGCGCCCGGCGCCGGCACGCTCGATCCCATGAGCGGCCTGCCGGGCGTGCGCATCACCCTGCCGCCAGGGGCCGCGCACGCCAACCGCGACGTCCGCATCGCGACCTTCCGCGAGGACGGCTGGGTGAGCGGCGCCATGGACGGTGCGCTGATCCGCGTGCCGGAGGGACCGGCGCAAATCCTTGTCACCGTCTATCAGGCGGCCGGCGGCAACGATCCGCCGCGCCTGCAGGTGTTGCGGCTGAGCGAGGTCGCGGCCGGCGCGGCTGCGGGCCCGGAGCCGGCGGTCGTCGCAGCGCCCTCCGGTGCGCCTGCGGCCGTGCCCGCCGCCGAGGCGGCACCCACCGGGCCGGTCGAGATTTCCGCCCACGTGCAGCGGCGCGGCGACGTCACCGCGCGCATCGGCGAGTGGATCGGCGATCGCGGCAGCAAGGCCTGGATCGAGGGCTTCGCCATCAAGCCCGAAATCGAGATCACGCCCGAGGACATCGAGTACCAGGCCGTGCTCGGCCGCGGCTGGCTGTCGCCCTGGGCCGAGGGTGGGCAGTTCTGCGGCAGCCGCGGCATGTCGCTGCCGATCCTCGGCCTGCGCGTGCGGCTGCGCGGCGCCGCCGCTGCCACCCACGAATGCGTCGTCGCCGCCAGCTTCGTCGATGGCACGTCGATCGGCCCGGTCGCCAACGGCGAGGCCTGCGAGACCGAAAGCCTGGCACCGCTGGAGGCGTTCCAGGTCGCGATCCGCCGCCGCGAGGACACGCCCGCGCGCGGCCGGCGCGGGCGCTAGGCGCTGCGAGACGGGGAAGGCCAGGGCGCCCCCTCCGTGGCCATTCCAATCGGCCCAAGCGGGCCAATCGGAACCTTGGCCCACTCCGCCCTGGACCCGCTGGCGCCGCCGGCCCCAGACCCCGTTTCGTTTCGCATCGGCAGCATTTTATCGATGACCGATTTCCGTGTCGCAACACCCCTTCCCCGACCCCCTCCCGCAAGGGGAGGGGGCTTCAGCGCGCTGCTCCCCCTCCCCTTGTGGGAGGGGGTCGGGGGGAGGGGTCGAGAGGTCCATCCGCTGGGCCAATGCAATTCTTCGGCCAGATCGGGAATGGCGTGAAATACCTCTTCGTCCACCAGAACTTCCCCGGCCAGTACCTCCACATCGTGCGCCACCTTCTGGCCGAGGGCGGCCACGATATCGTCTTCGTCACCCAGCCGAACCCCAACCACATCAACGGCGTGCGCAAGGTCATCTACCAGTTGCCGCGCGCCACCAACGCCGAGACGCACGCCGACGCGCAGGATTTCGAGCTGGCGATGCGGCGCGCCGAACTGGTTGCGTACACCGCCACAAAGCTGCGCGCGCTCGGCTTCACGCCCGACATCATCATCGGCCATCACGGCTGGGGCGAGCTGCTCAACCTGCACGACGTCTGGCCCGGCGTGCCCCTGCTCGGCTACCACGAGTTCTACTACCACACCGAAGGCGTCGATGTCGGCTTCGACCCCGAGTTCCCGCTGGACCGCTCCACCTTCGCCCGCGTGCGCGCCAAGAACGCGGTCAACCTGCTGGCGCTGACCAATCCCGGCCACGGCCAGAGCCCGACCCGCTGGCAGCTCTCCACCTATCCCGAGTGGACACGCGCGAAGATCAGCCTGCTGCCCGAGGGCGTGAACCTCGCGACCTGCCGCCCGGACCCGGCCGTGCATCATACGCCGCTCCGGATCGGCACCGTGCTGGTCAAGCCTGATGAGAAGCTCGTCACCTACGTCGCGCGCGACCTCGAACCCTATCGGGGCTTTCACGTCATCATGCGGGCGCTGCCCGCGATCCTGCGCGCGCGGCGCGACGTGCGGGTGATCCTGGTCGGCGGCGACGGCGTGAGTTACGGCGCGCGCCTGGCCTCCGGCACTTGGCGCGACTACATGATGGCGCAGGTGGGCAGCGACCTCGACCTCGCCCGCGTGCATTTCCCGGGCAAGATCGATTACGCCGCGTATCTGAGCATGATGCAGCGCTCCGACGCGCACGTCTATCTCACCTATCCGTTCGTCGCCTCCTGGTCGCTGCGCGAGGCGCTGGCCTGCGGCTGCGCGGTGGTGGCGAGCGACACGCCCCCGGTGCATGAGTTCGTGAGCAACGGCCGCACCGGCCTGCTGGTGCCGTTCCTGGAGCCGCGCACGCTCGCCGAGCGGGTGCTGGAAGTGCTGGACGATGGTGCTCTCGCCGGGCGGCTGCGCTCGGCCGCCCGCAGCCACGCCGAGGCGGAGCTATCCCTCGACACTCATCTCGCCGCCTACCAGCGCCTGATCGCCGGCCTGATCGGCGCGCCGGCGGCGGCGGCTGAGCCTATCGCGGCGCCGCGGCGGCGATCGCGCGCAGGATGACCGCCTCGGCGTCCTCGCGCGAGGCCCAGCCGGTCACTTTCACCCATTTGCCGGCCTCGAGATCCTTGTAGCGCTCGAAGAAATGCTCGATCGCCTGCCGTGTGATCGCGGGCAGGTCGTCGATTGACTGCACGGTGCTGAACTGCGGATGCACGCGGTCGTGCGGCACGCAGATGATCTTCTCGTCCGGGCCGTTCTCGTCATCCATCCGCAGCATCCCGACCGGGCGGGCGCGGATCACCGCCCCCGGCACCACCGGCGCCGGCACCAGCACCAGCGCGTCCGCCGGATCGCCGTCCTCGGCGAGCGTGCCGGGGATGAAGCCGTAGGCGGCGGGATAGGCGGTGGCAGTGAACAGGAACCGATCGACGACGATCGCGCCGGTCGCCTTGTCCACCTCGTATTTCACCGCCGAGCCCTGCGGGATCTCGACCACCACGTTGATGTCGGCGGGCGGGGCCTTGCCGGTCGGAAAGTTGGCGACGCTCATCTGCGATCCTGATCTGCGGCTGCGGCGAGTGTAGCCCGCCCCGCCGAGTTGTCGAAGCCGCGGAATGTCCGCAGAGTGGCGCCGATGACCGTGCAGACCGATCCCAGCCGCCAGGCATTGCGGCAGGCGGCGGGCGCCGCCCGCGAGGCCGCCCGCGCGCTCGCCCAAACGCCCGCATCGGCCCGCAACCGCGCCCTGCACGCGGCGGCCTCCCGGCTGCGGGACGCAGCCCGCGGCGTCCTCGACGCCAACGCCGCCGACCTCGCCTGTTTCGAAGGCAGCGCCGCCTTCCGCGACCGGCTCGCGCTCACGCCGGCGCGGATCGAGGCGATGGCGCGCGGCCTCGATGACGTGGCGGCCCTCCCCGACCCGCTCGCCCGCACGCTCGCCGACTGGACGCGGCCGAACGGCCTGCGCATCCGCCGCATCCCGCAGCCGATCGGCGTAATCGGCATGATCTACGAGAGCCGCCCCAATGTCGGCGCCGACGCCGCCGCCCTCTGCCTCAAATCCGGCAACGCTGTGATCCTGCGCGGCGGCTCCGAGAGTTTTCGGAGTGCCGCGGCGATTCATGCCGCGATCGCCGCAGGCCTGCGCGAGGCCGGCCTGCCGGAAGCCGCCGTGCAGGTGGCGCCCTCCGCCGATCGCGGCTTCGTCGCCGCCATGCTGGCCGCAGCCGGGCTGATCGACCTGATCGTGCCGCGCGGCGGCCACTCCCTGGTCGAGCGGGTGCAGCGCGAGGCGCGCGTGCCCGTCCTCGCCCATGCCGAGGGGCTGTGCCATACGTACGTCCATGCCGCCGCCGATCCGGCGATGGCGCGCGCCATCGTGCGCAACGCCAAGCTCCGCCGCACCGGCATCTGCGGTGCCACCGAGACGCTGCTGATCGATGCCGCGATCGCGCCGTCGCTGCTGCCTGCGATCGTCGCCGATCTCCGCGAAGCCGGTTGCGACTTCCGTGCCGATGCGCGCGCGCGTGCGATCGTGCCCGATCTGCCGCCGGCCAGTGCTGCGGATTTCGACACCGAATGGCTGGACGCGGTGCTCTCGGTCGCGGTCGTCGATGGCGTTGCCGACGCCCTCGCGCATATCGCCCGCCACGGCAGCGAGCACACCGACGCGATCGTGACGGAGGACGCCGACGCGGCCGAGCGCTTCCTGTCGGGTGTCGCGTCCGCGGTCGCGATGTGGAACGCCTCGACGCAGTTCTGCGACGGCGCCGAGTTCGGCTTCGGCGCCGAGATCGGGATCGCGACCGGCCGCATCCACGCCCGCGGCCCGGTGGGACTCGAGCAGCTCACCACCTATCGCTACCTCGTCACCGGCAGCGGGCAGGTCCGTCCCTGATCGAGCCGACCCTCTTTCACCTGGTCCGCCACGCCAGCTACGGCCTGCTCGACCGGGTGCTGGCGGGTCGCTCGCCGGGGCACTCCCTGAGCGAAGCGGGGCGCGCAGAAGCCCGGTGCTTGGCCGCCGACTTCGCCGGGCGGACGCTTGCCGCCATCGTGTCGAGTCCGCTCGAACGCGCCCGCGAGACCGCCGCCGCGATCGCCGAACGCACTGGCCTGCCGGTCGAAATCGATCCCGATCTGATCGAGATCGATTTCGGCGACTGGACCGGCAGCCGCTTCGATGCCCTGCACGGCAGCGCCGCATGGCGCCACTACAACGCCTTTCGCGGCACCGCGTGCGGCCCCGGCGGCGAGGCCATGCTGGACGTGCAGGCGCGCGCGGTCGCGGCGATGGTGCGCCGGCGGGAGGCTCATCCGGGGGCGGAATTGGTCCTGGTCAGCCATGCCGACGTCATCAAGGCAGTTCTGGCGCATTTCCTCGGCGCGCCGCTCGATCTGTTGCAGCGGATCGAGGTGGCGCCCGCCTCGCGCAGCCTGGTGCGGCTCGGGGCCGACTGGGTGCGGATCGAGGCCATCAATCTGCCGCCCGGCCGGTAAGGGCAGCGAGGTCGCGCGCCAGGCGTGTGAGCGGCTCACTCCAGTCTCCGTCCCGCTCCTGTCGGTAGAGGTGCAGCTTCGGATACCAATGCGAGCGCCCGCCCGGCAGGCCCCAGCGCCAGTCGGCATCCGCCTTCAGCAGCACGCAGCACGCGGTGCCAAGGCAAGCCGCGAGATGGGCGACCATCGTGTCCACGCTGAGCACGAGATCCGCCCCGGCGATCAGCGCCGCGGTCCGCATCACGTCCATCGACGTATCCCCCGGATTGGCGAAATCGGGCGCCTGGGCCGCCGTCGCCGCCGGCCCGCGTTGCAGGCTGACCAGAGACCGTCCGCCGACAACGCCGAGGAGGTCCCCGAGCGGCACCGAGCGTGCCGCATCCCATTCGCCGGCGCGCCAGCAGAGGCCGATCGCGGGCGACGCCGCCAGCCACAGCGGTGCCGGTCGCGGCAGACGGAGCGGCGGCGGCAGGTCGGCGGCCCGCAGCCGCATCACGTGTCCCACTTCCATCAGCTCGACGTCGCACTCGGAAGGGTCCGCGGGGGACGCCGGGTTGAAAGCGATCAGCCGGTCCGGCCCGGGTATCCCGGCCAGCAGCGGCAGCAGTGCGGGCGGCACCTCCAGCGTCAGCGACCGCACCCTCGCCCGCAACTTCGGCAGCAGCCGCACCGCCATCAGCACGTCGCCGAGACCGTGATAGCAGCGCACCAGCACGCGGCGCCCATCCGGCGGGCGGCCGTCCCAAACACGGCGGAGGTGGTATGGAAGGCGCGGGTCGTCGCGCGTCGCCGGGTCCTCGGCGGCGAGCACGGCGTCGCTGACCGCCCAGGCGGCGGCGAAGTCGCCCCGGCGCATCGCCGCTACCCAAGCCGCCCGCGGATCGGCGCCGGAGCGTGCGCTGAGAGGAGTGCCGCCGTGCATGGTTCGCCATCCCGAAACGTGGTCGGTCACAAGGCGTTGCCCGATGCGGGTATCGGGGCGGCTATCAGGGCGGGCATCAGGGCCGGCGGGCGATGACGGAGCAGCAGGAGAAACCCCGTCTCGCGCGCCGCTTCGCGGCCCTGCTCGGCTTCTTCCGCACCGAGGCGGCCGGCGGCGCGGTGCTGATCGCCGCCGCGATCGCTGCCCTGGTCTGGTCCAACTCCGACGCCTCCCCCGATTATTTCGCGCTGCTCGACCTGCCACTCGCGGTCGGGATCGGCCAGGCGACGTTTTCGCAAAGCGTGTTCGCCTGGATCAACGACGGGCTGATGGCGTTTTTTTTCCTTCTCGTCGGCCTGGAGATCCGGCGCGAGATGATCGAGGGCCAGCTCGCGACCTTGCCGCGCCTGGCCGCACCCGGCATCGCGGCGCTTGGCGGGATGGCGGTGCCGGCCGCGATCTACGTTGCGTTCAATCACGCCAATCCGGCGGCGCTGCGCGGCTGGGCGATCCCGATCGCGACCGACATCGCCTTCTCCCTCGCGGCCCTGAGCGTGCTCGGGCGGCGCGTGCCGGTGTCGCTAAAAGTGTTCCTCACGGCCCTTGCGATCATCGACGATCTGGGCGCGATCATCGTCATCGCCGTGTTCTACACCGAGCACCTCGCGTTCGGCGCGCTGGCGATCGCGGTGATCCTATGGTTGGCCCTGTTCGCGATGGCGCGGCTCGGGGTGCGTGCCGTCACCCCGTATGCGATCGGCGGCGTGGCGCTGTGGGCGGCGGTGCTCGGATCGGGCATCCACCCCACCATCGCGGGCGTCGCCCTCGCCTTCGTGGTGCCGATGGACGAGCGCGAGGACGGCCCCGAGAGTCCGGCGCGGCGGATGCAGGCGGGACTCGACAACTGGGTGGCTTACGGCGTGCTGCCGCTGTTCGGGCTGGCCAATGCCGGCTTGCGCCTCGGCGCCATGCCGGCGGACGTGGTGACGCGGCCGGTCGTGCTGGGGGTCGCGCTGGGGCTGGTGATCGGCAAGCAGGTGGGCGTGTTCGGCGCGACGCTGGCTGCGGTGAAACTCGGCCTCGCGCACCTGCCCGAGCGGCTGAGCCTCGGCCAGCTCTACGGCGGCGCGCTCCTGTGCGGCATCGGCTTCACCATGAGCCTGTTCATCGGCGACCTCGCCTTCGGCACCCGCCCGGCCGGGCTGGAGGCCAAGCTCGCCGTGCTCGCCGCGTCGGTCATCTCCGCGCTGCTCGGGATCGCGATGCTGGCGCTGGCAACGCGCCGAGGGCCGGCTCGGCGCTAGATCCCGGTTGTGCTACGGCTTGTTGTAGCTACATTATCGCACTACATATGCGGGGGATCGAGCTGCCAGAATGGACGTGGGACCAGGCCAAGAACGCCACAAATCTGCACCGCCACGGCCTGCCATTGTCGGCCGGGGTGCCCGTCTTGGATGGCGATCCCCTGGCCTTGTCGCGGCCCGACCCGCATCCGGACGGTGACCGTTGGCGACGGTCGGCAGCGCGGCCGGGGTCGTGGTCCTGTTCGTCGTCCATACGGAGCCGACTGCGCAGCCGGACGGCCGCGAGGTCGGGCGGATCATCAGTGTGCGGCGTGCCACGCCGCACGAAAGGAGGGCCTATGAGGAAGAGAGCTTCTAAGGCGGCGGGGATTTCCCCGGAGCTGCTACAGCAGCTTCAGGCAGCCGCTGAGCGGCCAGACGATCAGATCGATACTAGCGACCCGGACGCGTCGGAGGTCCAGGACTGGACTGGCGCCGTCCGGGGTCGGTTCTGGCGGCCGATCAAGCGCCAGAAGACGCTACGCCTCGATGCCGACGTGCTGGCGTGGTTCGAGGCACAGGGGCCGGGTTACCAGACCCGGATCAATCGCACTCTCCGGGCTGCGATGCTGCACGGCTTGCGGCGGCAGAAGCGGACGCCAAAGGGTGGATCGGAAATACGATAAAATTGTAGGCGTTGGCCATCTATGATTCCGAGTACCTGGGCCCGCTGCAACCGCCCCCCGATGGCATCGTTCTTACCCCGATGCGACAGAAGGATCGCGGATGGCGCTCGCATGAACATCGCGATTTTCGGGCTTGCCGTCAGCTCCACCTGGGGCAACGGCCACGCCGCCCTGTGGCGCGGCCTGATCGGCGCGCTGGCGGCGCAGGGCCACGCGGTGACGTTCTTCGAGCGCGACGTGCCCTACTACGCCGCCAACCGCGACCTGCGCGCATTGCCGGCGCCGTCGCGACTGGCGCTGTACGCCGAGTGGGCGGAAGTGCGGCCCGACGCAGCCCGCGCGCTGGCGGCGGCCGACGTCGGCATCGTCACCTCGTACTGCCCGGACGCGACCGCCGCGACCGCGCTGCTGCTCGACAGCCGCGCAGTACTCCGCTGCTTCTACGACCTCGACACGCCGGTGACGCTCGACCGGCTGGGGCGCGGCGAGCGCGTGGACTACCTGCCCGAGAATGGACTTGCCGATTTTGACCTCACGCTGAGCTACACCGGCGGCCCGGCGCTCGATGCCTTGCGCGGCGTGCTCGGTGCGCGCCGAGTGGTGCCGCTCTACGGCTCGGTCGATCCGGCGCAGCATCGGCCGGCTGCGCCCATCCCACGCTACCAGGCGGCGCTCTCCTATATCGGCACCTACGCCGCCGACCGGCAGGCGGCGCTGGAGCGGCTGCTGGTGGCACCCGCGCGGGTGCGGGCCTCGGCGCGGTTCGTCATCGCCGGCGCGCAGTATCCGCAGGATTTTCCCTGGTCGGAGAACATCTGGTTCGTCCGCCACCTGCCGCCCTTCGAGCACTCGGCCTTCTATTCGTCCTCACGGCTGACGCTGAACGTCACGCGTGCCGCGATGGCGCGGATGGGCTGGTGCCCGTCGGGCCGGTTGTTCGAGGCTGCCGCCTGCGGCACCGCGATCCTGAGCGATGCGTGGGACGGACTCGATGCGTTCTTCGCCCCCGGCGAGGAAATCCTGGTGGCCAGCGGCACCGGGGATGCGCTCGCCGCGCTGGACCTCACCGATGCCGAGATTGCGCGCATCGCACGGCGCGGCCGCGAGCGCGCGCTCGCCGAGCACAGCGCCGCGCGGCGGGCGGCGCAGATGCTGGATGCGTTCGCGATGGCGGAGGCCTGAGCATGTGGGGCATCATTCCGGCCGCGGGCCAGGGCACGCGCATCCAGCCGCTCGCGTTCAGCAAGGAGCTGTTGCCGGTCGGGCGCCGCATCGACGAGCGCGGCGTCGAGCGCCCGCGCGCGGTCAGCGAATATCTGGTCGAGCGCATGGTGCTCGGTGGCGCCGACAAGATCTGCTTCGTGATCTCGCCTAACAAGTCCGATATTTTGGGCTATTATGGCGGCGCGTTCGGCGCGGCTGCCATTGCCTACGCGGTGCAGAACGAGGCCGCCGGACTGTGCGACGCGATCTTCCGTGCCCTGCCGCTGGTGGGCGCCGATGAGCCGGTCGTGATCGGCCTGCCCGATACCGTATGGTTCCCCGAGGACGCGCTCTGCGCGCTGCCGGATGACCGGCTGTCGTTCCTGCTGTTTCCGGTGGCGGCGCCCGAGCTGTTCGATGCGGTCGCGACCGACGCCGACGGCCGGATCGAGATGGTTGAGGTCAAGGCGGCGCATCCCCGCACGCACTGGATCTGGGGCGCGTTCAAGATGCCCGGCCGCACGCTGCACGCGCTCGCCTCGTTCTGGCGCGCGCGCGACGGCCGCGACACCTATATCGGCACGCTGGTCAATGCCTGGATCGCCGCCGGCAACACAGCATGGGGCGTGCGCGCCGGCGAGAGCTACGTCGATGTCGGCACGCTGAACGGTTTTCGCGAAGCGTCGCTGCTGCTCGACGGCCGCACCGAGCGCACCACCCCGATCCCCCTCGGCACCCGTCCCAGCGCGCGGAGGCGGCCCTGATGCCGGACTGGACGGAGGCCGCCATCCGCGCCCGCGCCGCCGAGCTCGGGCCGTGGTTCCACAATCTCGACTTGCGCGGCGTGCGGACCGCGCCCGAGCACTTCCTCGGCGACTACCCGATGGTGAAGTGGCGGACCTTCGCCGACGCGATTCCCGCCGACCTCGCTGGGCGAAGCGTGCTCGACATCGGCTGCAACGCCGGGTTCTATGCGATGGAGATGAAACGGCGCGGCGCCGAGCGCGTGGTGGGCATCGATTTCGACGACGATTATCTGGTGCAGGCGCGCTTCGCCGCCGAGGTGGCAGGACTCGACATCGAGTTCCGCAAATTGTCGGTGTACGACGTGGGCGCGCTGGGCGAGCGCTTTGATCTCGTGCTGTTCGTCGGCGTGCTGTACCATCTGCGCCATCCGCTGCTGGCGCTCGATCTGATCCGCGAGCACGTGGCGAGCGATCTGCTCGTGTTCCAGTCCATGCAGCGCGGCAGCGAGACCGCGCACGCGCCGGCCGCCGACTACGATTTCACCGACACCGCACCGTTCGACGACCCCGCCTGGCCGAAGCTGCACTTCATCGAGCGCCGCTACGCGCACGACCCGACCAATTGGTGGGCACCCAACGCCGCCTGCGCCGAGGCGATGCTGCGCAGCGCCGGATTCGCGATCCTCGCCCACCCCGAACGCGAAGTCTATATCTGCCGCATCTGCGAACGCGACCCCGACATCGGCTTTGGCGAGAGCTTCGCCGTCTATCCCGCCCGCCAGGGAGAGGCCCGTTGATCGAAGCCGCGATGATCTGGAACGAGCCGAACAACAAGTCGCACTGGGATCTCGAAGCCGATCCCGGCTGGACGCGCTTCGCGCGCATGGCACGGCTCGCCGGGCAGGCCATCGCCGCCGAGGCGCCGCAATTGCCGCGCGTGCTCGGCGGCATCTCGCCGATCGACCCCGAGTTCATCCGCTGCCTCGCGGCCCAGGGCGCGCTCGATGATCTGGACGCGGTCGCGGTCCACGGTTTCCCACTCGACTGGAACCACTGGATGATCGACGAGTGGCCGCAGAAGCTCGAACAGATCGCGGCGGTGACGTCCCATCCGGTGTGGGTTTCCGAGGTCGGCGTCTCGACCTTCGGCGCCGAGGAAGTGCAGGAATGGGGTCTGCGACGCACCCACGCCCTGCTGCGCGGGCGCGCGCCGCGCATCCACTGGTACAGCCTGTTCGATCTGCCTGCCGCGTGGCCGGCGACGACACGCCATCGCGAGGCCGAGGGGTCGTCGTATTATCGCCATTTCCACATGGGCCTGCTCGACGAGTACGGCCGCCCGAAGCGGGCGGCGCGCGCGTTCCATGACTGCACGCCGGAATTCGGCATCTGCCAGTGGTTCCATTTCGAGGATCATCGGCTGGATGACGCGGTGCGCTGGATGCGCGATCTCGGGGTGACGTATCTGCGCACCGGGCTCTCCTGGGCCGACTGGTATCGCCCCGATGCCGAGGCATGGTTCGATCGGCAGATGCGCGCGCTCGAAGGCTTCGACGTGACGGTGACGTTCTGTTTCACGCCCGAGCACAAGGGCACCTGGGCGCACTACACGGCACCCCCCGCCGATCCGGCCGAGTTCGCCGCGTTCTGTGGCGAGATGGTGCGGCGCTTCGCGACGTGATGGCGGCCGTGGGCACCCCTGCCCCAGCCCCCTCCCGCAAGGGGAGGGGGCTTAAGCCCGCTGCTCCCCCTCCCCTTGCGGGAGGGGGTCGGGGGGAGGGGTCGAGAGGGCCTGAGATGCCCGGCACGCTCGCCCGCCTCGCCGCCCGTGCTCCGATCGAGCGGCCTGCCGTGCTGGTCGCAGCGCACCCGGACGACGAGACGATCGGCGCCGGCGCGTCCTTGCCGCTGTTCCGTCAGCTGCTGCTGGTCCATGTCACCGACGGCGCGCCGCGCAACGGGGCGGACGCGCGCGCCGCGGGATTTGCAACCGCGACGGACTACGCCGCCGCCCGGCGGCGCGAGCTGGCAGCGGCGCTGGCCGCCGGCGGCGCCGATCCGGCGCTGGCCGAGCTGCACGCGCCCGACCAGGAAGCGGCGCTCGCGATGTCCGAACTCGCGACCGTGCTCACGGCGCTGCTGCGCCGGCACCAGGCGACGGTCGTGATCGCGCACGCATACGAGGGGGGGCATCCCGACCATGACGCCGCCGCGCTGATCGCGCACCTCGCTGCCAAGCGCACGGGGGTGGTGGAGATCATCGAGATGACCTCCTACCATCGCGCCGCGGATGGCTCGGTCGCGACTGGACGCTTCCTGCCGAACGGCGCGCCGGCCACCGTGATCTCGCTCGCGCCGCAGGAGCAACGCCGCAAGCGGGCGATGCTGGACGCCTTCACCAGCCAGCGGCGCACGCTGGCCGGCTTCGGAACGGCCCAGGAGAGTTTCCGCCCGGCGCCGGCCTACGATTTCGCCGCTCCGCCGCATTCGGGCGCGCTGCATTACGAAGGGCACGATTGGGGGATGACCGTCCCGCGGTGGCAGGCGCTGGCGGCCGCGGTGGCCGGGTGATGGCGGGATCGCCCACGAAGCGCCTCACCATCCTCAGCCTCGGGTACACCCTCGCCCCCGTGGGCCCGGACGCGGTGGGCGGCGCCGAGCAGATGTTGGCCGCACTCGACCGCGCGCTGGTCGGCCTCGGCCATCGCTCGTTGGTGGTCGCTCCCGCCGGCTCGCGGGTCGCGGGCGAGCTGGTGGCGACCCCGAAGCTGCCCGCGATGATCGACGACACGGCGCGGACGGCGGCCGAGCGCGCCGCGCGGCGGGCGGTGCTCCAGACGTTGCGGCGGCGTCCGATCGATCTGATCCACTGCCACGGCCTCGACTTTGCCCAGACGCTGCCGCAATCGGGGCCACCGGCGCTGGTCACGCTGCACCTGCCGCCGGACTGGTATCTGCCCGGCGCGCTGCGGCCCGGACGGCCGAACACCTGGCTCAACCCGGTCTCGGCGATGCAAGCCGCCGCCTGCCCGCCGGGGCCGGCCTTGCTCGACCCGGTGCCCAACGGCGTGCCGGTGGAGGCGCTCGGCCGCGCCCGCCATGCGCGCCGCTCGTTTGCGCTGATGCTCGGCCGCATCTGCCCGGAGAAGGGGCAGCATCTGGCCCTCGATGCGGCGCGGCGCGCCGACGTGCCGCTGCTGATCGTGGGCGCCGCCTTCCCCTACCCCGAGCACGTCGCCTATTGGCACGAGGAGGTGCAGCCGCGCCTCGATGCGCGACGCCGGCATCTCGCGCCGGTGGGCTTCGCCCGCAAGCGGCGGCTCCTGGCAGCGGCGCGCTGCCTGCTGGTGCCGAGCGTGGCGCCGGAAACCAGCTCCCTGGTGGCGATGGAGGCGCTGGCCTGCGGCACGCCGGTAATCGCCTATCGAGCGGGCGCGCTCGCCGAGATCGTCGAACACGGCCGCACCGGCTTCCTGGTCGAGAGCACGGACGAAATGGCGGACGCGATCGGGCGGGCGGGCACGATCGACCCCGAGACCTGCCGCCGCACCGCCCGCGCGCGCTTCCCGCTCGCGCGCACGATCGAGATGTACCTGGCGCTCTATCGCCGGCTCGCCCGGCCCCCTGCCGCCGCGGCGTCGTGACCACGCTGGCAGCCGGGCTGGCGGCCGGGCTGGTGGCCGATGACGCGGCGCTGTGGGCGCTCGGCCCGGAGTGGCGGCGGCTGTGGCGGCGGGCGGGCGGATCGCCGTTCCAGTCGCCCGACTGGCTGCTGCCCTGGTGGCGGCAGTTCGGCACCGGGGCGCCGCGATGTGCCACACTGCGCGGCCCGGATGCGGCGCTGCTCGGCGTCCTGCCGCTCTATCGGCTGGACGGGCGCCTGCTGCCGATCGGCGCCGGTGCCACCGACCAGTCCGACGCGCTGCTCGCCCCTGAAGCGCCGCCGGACGCCGCCGCCGCACTGCTGCGCACGGCGCTGCACGACGCCGATCGCTGCGAGCTGACCGAGATTTTCCCCAGTGCCGGTCTGCTGGCGGCCGCGGCCCCGCCCGGCTGGGTCGCCGAGGAGATGGCCGCCACGCCCTGCCCCGTGCTGACGCTGGGCCGCAGCCTGGGGGCGAGCGTGCCGGCGGGACAGCGGCGCAAACTGCGGATGGCCCGTCACCGCGCCGACCGCGCCGGCCCGTGGCACGCGGTTCTGCTGCCGCCCGAAGCCGGGCTTGCCGCCCTCGCCCGCCTGCACGGCGCGCGCTGGGCAGAGCGCGGCCAGCCGGCCGGGGTGCTGGCCGACCCGCGCATGGCGGCCTTCCTCGCCGAAGCGGTGCCGGCGCTGGCCGCATCGGGTGCGGCGTGCGTTCATGCGCTGCGCTTGGCCGGCGCGGTCGCCGCCGCGGCCCTGGTGCTGCACGCGCCAGGACGATGGCTGCTCTATCTCGGCGGGTTCGACCCGGCGCGCCGCTTCGAGAGTCCCGGTACGCTGCTGATCGGGCACGTGATCGAGCAGGCGATTGCCGCGGGCGTGGGCGAGCTCGACTTCCTGCGCGGCGCCGAAGCCTACAAATACGCCTGGGGAGCCGAGGAGCGATGCAACACGACCCGCCGGCTGCGCCGGACTTGACCGACCCGCCGGACTTGACCGACCCGCTCGCGCTTTGCCGCGCCGGCGCGATCTCGCCGGAAGTGGCGCTGGCACGGCTGCTGTTCTCCGGCCTCTCACCGGCCCGGATCGCCGAACGGCTAGGGGCCGCGGACGAGGCGATCCGTACGCTGCTCGATCGCGAGCGGCTGGACGCGCTGCACGCGATGCTCGCCGAGATCGATCACCAAACCTCGCATGATGTGGCGGCCGTGCGGACGACGTTCGATGCCGCGGTCGCGCGCGCGCCGGAGGCGAGTGTCGCCGCGTTCTCGCTCGGCGATCCCGCGATCCTGGCGCGCGGCACCGCCGAATTGCTGGCGTGGCTGCAAGCGGAGGCGCTGCTCGGAGCGGAGTGCGACGTCCTCGATCTGGGCTGCGGCATCGGCCGCGTCGCGGCGGCGATCGCGCCGCGCGTGCGCTCGGTGCTGGCGCTGGACGTCTCGCCTGCCATGATCGCCGAGGCGCACCGGCGCCACGGGACGATGCCCGGTCTGCACTTCGCGATGACCGCCGGCACCGATCTCGGCGCGCTCCCCGCCGGCGCGTTCGACCTGATCCTCGCGGTAGACAGTTTTCCGTACCTGGTCCAGGCGGGTGTTGCCGAGCGCCACGTCGCCGATGCCGCCCGCCTGCTGCGCCCGGACGGCACGCTCGTGATCCTCAATCTCTCCTATCGCGGCGCCGAGGCCGATCGCGCGGACGCCCGGCGCTGGACGGCGGAGTACGCCCTCGCGCTGGGGCACGAGGGCGACCGCTGCTTCACGTTGTGGGACGGGTGCGCCTTCACCTTCCGCCGCTGAGCGCTGTGCGCGCGTAGAGGTCCGCGAGTGCCACCCGGAAGCCGATGCTCTCCAGCACGAGATCGCCCTCGACGATCACGGTCGGCTGATCCGGCCAGGAGCCGTCGGGGAGGCGCCGGAGGAGATCACCGCCGATCGCATCCGCCCGGAGGACCAGGATCTCTCTCACGCTGGGAATGGTGACGTAGGCCCAGACATTGGCCCAGGTCTCGGCTCGGTTGCTCGGCGACAGGATTTCCACGATCAGCACGGGGTCGGTGGGCGCCGGTTGGGTCAGCCCGAACGGCGAGCAGCTCACGGCGAGATCGGGCACCCGCATGTTGTGGGCCGCCATCGTCGCCGGCATCACGCCGGGGTTGGTGAAGACGTCACACGGCCGGTTCGTCGCGCGCAGGTGATTGCCGATCAGTCTGCCCAGCTCGCCTTGCAGATAGCCGTGCGTGGCATTGGCCGGCGCCATCGCCCGCGGCTCACCGTCAACGAGCTGCCACCGGCGCCCGTCACCGGGGTTCCAGTCCAGGAACTCGGCGACCGACATCCGAGCTTGGGTTTTCGCGAGTGCGACCATGCCGGTGAGGCTATCACGCGTCGGCGCGCCGTGCACCGCCCCTTCGCGCGTGCTCCGATGCACACAATTCATCTTCACTGCCGCGCGAGGCCGCTGCACGATGCCGCGGGCCGCGACCGGCGGCCGGTCATGCACGGGAGGAACCGAGAACCATGCACCGCTTGTTTTCGCGCCTGGCCGGCGCGCTGCTGTGCGCCGGGTTGCTGGCGGCGGGCCTGCCCGCGCAGGCGAAGGGCTTCACCATCGCGTTGATCCCCGGCCTGACCACGGATCCGTTCTATATCACCATGCACGCCGGCGCCGCAGCCGCCGCGAAGGCGCTGGGCGCCACGCTGATGTTCCAGGGCGGCTCCGACTTCAACCCGGTGACGCAGGTGCCGGTGCTGGATGCGGTGATCGCGCGCCATCCGGACGCGATCCTGATCGCGCCCACTGACAAGACGCAGTTGGTCGAGCCGCTGAAAAAGGCCGTCGCCGCCGGCATCCCCGTGATCACCGTCGATACCTATATCGGCACCGGCCAATATCAGACCGGCTCGGGCGACGCCGACTTCCCGCTCTCCTACATCGCCTCGGACAATGTGCTGGGCGGCCGGATCGCGGCCCGGGCGCTGGCCCGCGCGATCGGCGGCAAGGGCAAGGTCTATGTCAGCAACGTGAAGCCCGGCATCTCGACGACCGACCAGCGCGAGCAAGGCTTCAAGCTGGAGATGAAGCAGCGCTATCCCGGCATCCAGGTGTTGCAGACGCAGTTCAACAACGACGACGCGAACACGGCTGCCTCGCAGGTGCAGGCTGTGCTGGCGCGCAACCCCGATCTGGTCGGCGTGTTCGGCGCCAATCTGTTCTCGGCGCTGGGTGCCGCCAACGGCGTGAAGGCGGCCGGCAAGAGCGGCAAGATCCAGGTAGTCGCCTTTGACGCGCCGCCCTCGATCACCGACGATATCAAGTCCGGCCTGGTGAGCATCGCGATCGCGCAGCACCCGGCGGAAATCGGCTGGTTCGGCGTCGCCAGCGCCTACGCGCACCTGACCGGGCAGAGCATTCCAACCACGATCGGCACCGGATTTACCGTGATCACGAAGCAGAACGTGGACGACCCGCAGGTGCGGCGGTTCATCTATCACGACTGACGCGAACACCGCGCCCCGACCATGCGACGGCGGGGCGCGTGCCGCCCCGCCACTCCCGCCGCCGGAGATCCTTCCGCTTGAGCGCATCCGCGACGACCGAGCCGGAGACCGCGCGCGGCGGGGCGCGCATCTGGGCAATCCTGGCCAGCATGTGGGCCTGGGTCTTCCTCATCCTGCTTCTGATATTGTTCGAGAGCTGGGCGCACGTCGCCTATGGCGTCTCGTTCCTCGCCAATCCGTACAACCTGCAAAGCATCGGCGTGTTCACCGTGGCACCGCTGCTGCTCGCACTCGGCCAGACCTTCGTCATCATTGCCGGCGGCATCGACCTGTCGGTCGGCTTCATCATGGGTTTCGCCACCGTCGCGATGGCGCTAGCGACGAAGCTCGCGCAGCCGTCGCTGGGCCCGGCCGCCGCGTTCCTGATCGGCACGGTCGCGGCCCTGGCCGGCGCGTGGATCCCCGGCTTCGTCAACGGCATCGTGATCTCGCGGCTGCGGGTGCCGCCGTTCATCGGCACGCTCGGCATGTACGGGGTCGCGCGCGGGGCGGGCTTTCTGCTGGCCAACGGCACCACGGTTCCGGTCTCCAATCCGATCCTGTTCTGGATCGGCAACGGCCAGGTCGCGGGCGTGCCGGTGCCGGTGATCGCGACCCTGATCGTCGTGTTCGGCCTGCACTACCTGCTGAGCCAGACGCGCTACGGCCAGTACACCTACGCGATCGGCGGCAACCGGCAGGCGGCGGTACGGGCGGGCATCGACGTGGTGCGCCACACGCAATACCTCTACGTCCTTGCGGCACTCTCCGCCGGCATTTCCGGCTGGATCTACACCGCCCGCTTCTCCGGCGGTGCGGCGCAGGCCGGCGAGCCGCTGCTGCTCAATTCGATCGCCGCCGTGGTGATCGGCGGGGCCAGCCTGTTCGGCGGCTCCGGCACCGTCATGGGCACCGTGATCGGCGCGCTGATCATTGCCGTGATCCAGTACGGGCTCGTGTTCGTCGACGTGCAGCCGTTCTGGCAGTTCATCGCCGTCGGCGTTGTCATCGTCCTCTCGGTGCTGGTCGATCAGAGCCGGCTGCGGCTGGCCACCGGAGTGCGCGAGGATGAGTGATCCCGTGCTGTCGGTTCGCGGCCTGAGCAAGCATTTCGGTGGCGTCCACGCGCTCGAGGATGTCAGTTTCGACCTCTACCGTGGCGAAGTGCTGGCGCTGGCCGGCGATAACGGCGCCGGCAAATCAACGCTGATCAAGGCAATCTCCGGCGTTCATCGGCCGAGTGCCGGCGAGATCCGCTTCCGCGACCGGCCGGTCGCCTTCGCCAATCCGCGCGAGGCACGCGATGCGGGGATCGAGACGATCTACCAGGATCTCGCGCTGGCCGACAATCTGGATGTCGGCGCCAACGTGTTCCTGGGCCGCGAGCCGATGCGCCGCATCCTCGGCCTGTTTCCGGCCCTCGACCGCCGCCGCATGTGGCAGGAGGCACGGCGGGTGATCGAGACGCTGGACATCGCCATCCCGAAGCTCGACCTGCCGGTGCGGGCACTCTCCGGCGGCCAGCGGCAGGCGGTGGCGATCGGGCGGGCGATCTTCTGGAACGCGGAAGTGCTGATCATGGACGAACCCACGGCGGCACTCGGCGTGCCGGAGCAGCGCAAGGTGCTGGCGCTGATCGGCAGTCTCAAGGCGGCGAGCAAGGCGGTGATCTTCGTCTCGCACAATCTCGGCGACATCTTCGCGGTCGCGGACCGCATCCTGGTGCTGCGCCGCGGCCGCAAGGCCGGCGAGCGCCGCGCCGCGGAAACCGACAGTGACGAGGTCGTGCGCTTCATGGTGGGAGCGGCATAGCTTGAGCGCGGCGATGCGCGTATGCTGTGGCCACGGCGGGTCGCGGGCTTCGTGACCGACGGCCGCGATGATGCCGCGGCCGGGTCCGCGACCCTCGAACCCACGGTTCGGGAGGACCAAGGCCATGACCATCCAAAGTCCCTTTGAATGGGGGTGGGACCAATTGCGGGCCGGTGTGGAGTTCGATCGGCTCGGCCCCGCCCGAGGAATACTGGCACCACGCCGAGCACCCGGGCATCCCCGCCATCCGCCGCATCGGCACGGCCGATCTGATGAATGCGCTGTCGCGGGGCCTCGACGATTTCCGCGCCGAGCGCACGGACGTCATCTTCCTTTGCGTCATCTACCCCGTGGTCGGCTTGCTCCTTGCGGGCTTCGCTTCCGGCTATGGCCTGCTGCCGCTGTTGTTCCCGCTCGCCTCGGGGTTCGCGCTGCTCGGTCCGGTTGCCGCGGTCGGGCTCAACGAGATGAGCCGGCGGCGGGAGCAGGGCGCGGAGGTCGGCTGGACCGACGCATTCGGCGTGGTGCGCTCGCCCGCGATCGGCTCGATCGTGCTGCTCGGCCTGCTGCTGATGGCGATCTTCCTGGTCTGGCTGCTGGTGGCGGCCGGGCTCTACGCCGCAACACTCGGGCCGGCGCCGCCTGTCTCGATCGGGGCCTTCGCGCACGACGTGTTCCTGACCGGGGCGGGCTGGGCGCTGATCGTTGTCGGCATCGCGGTCGGGTTCCTGTTCGCGGTCGTCGTGCTGACCATCAGCATCGTCTCGTTCCCGATGCTGCTCGACGAGAATGTCGGCATCGACGTGGCGGTGCGCACCTCGATCGCGGCGGTGCGCGCCAACCCGCGCACGATGGCGCTATGGGGCCTGATCGTCGCGTGCGGCCTGGTGCTCGGGTCGATCCCGCTGCTGGTCGGCCTCGCGGTGGTGATGCCGGTGCTCGGGCACGCAACCTGGCACCTCTACCGCAGGGTGGTGGCGGTGCCGGGCGCGCCGCGGCGCTGAGGAGCCCGGGTATTCACGGGCCGCACGGGGCGCGGCGCAGCGACCAGTAGAGCGGCCGCCGCCCCGCGCGCAGCGCCTTCGCCTCGTAACGCGTCGGCGGCCACCCCACCGGACGCGCAGCCGCAGGCGCGGGCGCATCGAACAGCGATTGCCCGGACAGCACCTCGGCCACCCACGCCTGGTAGGTCGGATCATCGGTCGCGATCCGACACTCGGCGCCCGGGCGCAGCGCACGCGCGAGCAGCGGCAGCAGTGCGGGATGCACGAAGCGCCGCTTGGCGTGCCGCGCCTTCGGCCAGGGATCGGGGAACAGCAGGAACAGCGCATCGAGCGCGCCGGCGGGCAAAAGCCGCAGCAAGTCACGCGCGTCCGCGGGCCAGATTCGCAGATTGGGCGGCAACGGCGCCGTCGCCTCCTCCCCCTCCGCCACCAGGGCCGAGAGCATCGCGGCGATGCCATTCTCGAACACCTCGCAGACGATCAGCCCGGCGTCGGGGTGCGCGGCCGCCAGCGCCCGCGCGTGCTCGCCGCCGCCGGAACCCACTTCCAGCCACAGCGAGGGCACCGTGGGCGTGAACGCCGCGCGCGGATCAGCGGCCTGCGCAGGGGCGAAGCGCAGCCGGGGCAGCGTCACGTCCAGCAGACGGCGCTGGCGCGGCCGCAGCGCACGGCCGCGCGCGCGGCCATAGAGCCGGTCGGGCGGTGGCTTGAGGGTGCCGCTCAGCGCCCCCCCGCTCAGCGTCCCAGCGCCGCGCGCAGCGCCGGCACCAGATCGGTCCGCTCCCATGAGAACCGCCCGTCGGCGTCCGGCTCGCGGCCGAAATGGCCGTAGGCGGCGGTCGCGGCATAGATCGGGCGGCTCAGCTTCAGGTGCTCGCGGATGCCGCGCGGCGAGAGATCGACCACCTCGCGCAATGCCGTCTCGATGCGCCGCTCGTCCACGTCGCGGCCGGTGCCTTGCAGATCGACATAGACTGAAAGCGGGTGCGAGATGCCGATCGCGTAGCTGATCTGGATGGTGCAGCGGCTCGCGAGTTCGGCGGCGACCACGTTCTTCGCGAGATAACGGCACGCATAGGCGCCGCTGCGATCGACCTTGGTCGGGTCCTTGCCGCTGAACGCGCCGCCGCCGTGCGGGGCGGCGCCGCCATAGGTATCGACGATGATCTTGCGACCCGTGAGGCCGCAATCGCCGTCCGGGCCGCCGATCACGAACTTGCCCGTGGGGTTCACGTAAAACTCGTCCTCGGCGCACATCCAGCCGTGCGGCAGCACGCCCTCCACCAGCGGCCAGAGCAGGCGCTTGACCTCGGCCTGGTCGAGATGCGCCTCGTGCTGGGTGGAGACCACCACGCTGGTCGCCGCCACCGGCTTGCCGTCGATGTAGCGCAGCGTCACCTGGCTTTTCGCGTCCGGCAGCAAGCCCGCCGCCGCCTTGTCGCCCGCCTTGCGCAGCTCGCTGATGCGCCGAAGGATCAGGTGCGCGTAATGGATCGGTGCCGGCATCAGCGCCTCGGTCTCGGTGCAGGCGTAGCCGAACATGATGCCCTGGTCGCCGGCACCCTCATCCTTGTTGCCGGCGCGGTCCACGCCCTGCGCGATGTCGGACGATTGCGCGTGCAGATGACACTCGACGCTGGCGTCGCGCCAGGAGAAGCCGGCCTGGTCGTAGCCGATGTCGTGGATCGCGCGCCGTGCCAGATGCACGAGCAGGTCCGGGGTGACGCTCTCCGGCCCGCGGGTCTCGCCGGCCAGGATCACGCGGTTGGTCGTCACCAGCGTCTCGCAGGCGACGCGGGCGTGCGGATCGGCGGCGAGATAGGCATCCAGAACCGTGTCGCTGATGCGGTCGGCCACCTTGTCGGGATGGCCTTCCGAGACCGATTCGGATGTGAACAGGAACTCGCCGCTATCGCGCATGGGTTTCCCTCTTGTCGCGCAAGGCCGCTCGGCAGGATGCCGGACGCGGCGCTGTGTGGCGGAAACCCCGGAAGGGGTCAAGCCGACGAACGACGGCCAGGCCGGCGGTTCACCCCAGCCCCAGCACGTCGCGCATCGTGTAGAGGCCGGGCGGGCGCCCGGCCGTCCAGCGTGCCGCGCGCACCGCGCCGGCCGCGAACACGCCGCGATCGAACGCGCGGTGGCTCAGCGCGATGTGCTCGCTGGCGCCGGCGAACAGCAGCGTGTGCTCGCCCACCACCTGGCCGCCGCGCAGCGCCGCGAAGCCGATCGCGCCCGCGGCGCGCGCGCCGGTGTGCCCGTCACGGCCGCCCTGCCGCACGTCCTCCAGCACCACGCCCCTGCCGGCGGCGACGGCACGGCCGAGTGCCACCGCGGTGCCGGAGGGCGCATCGACCTTCTGCCGGTGGTGCATCTCGACGATCTCGGCGTCGTACGCCTCGCCCGGCAGCGCCGCGGCGAGCCGCTCGGCCAGCGCCAGCAGAACCGTCACCCCGGGCGCGAAATTGGCCGCGTACACCACGGCGATCCGCGCCGCCGCCCGCCCCACCTCCGCCTCGGCTGCCGCCGAAAGGCCGGACGTGCCGAGCACCCAGGCGGTGCCCGCCCGCGCCAGTGCGGTCGCGTGGGCGGGGATTGCGGCGGCGGTCGTGAAATCGATCACGACGTCACAGGCAGCCGCCAGTTCGGCGATGTCGGGAAACAGCGCGACACCTTGCGGCGGCGTCGCGGCACTCCCCGGCCGCAGCGTGCCACCGGCGAGACGCAATGAAGGGTCCGCCCGCACCGCGGCGGCCAGCAGCCCGCCCATGCGGCCGGCGACGCCCGCTATTCCGATGTCCATGATTCGTCAGACTGCGCGGCCCGCGCGCGTGCGTCCAGCGCTACCCCCGTACATGATCCGGGCGCCGAGGCGGCGCGATCATCGAAGGATCGCGCCGCCGGCACCCGGTCCACGGCGCAGGTGGGGGGGACGGCGCCGCAGATGGCAGATAACGTAGCGTATGCGGGGTGAGTTTCAACGGCATCTGTCAAGAAAATTGGTGACGGGACCGCGAGCAAAGTTAATCTTTTCTCAGTCGGGTGCCATCTCCGCAACAGGTCGTCACGCGATCAACTCCGGCCGTCAAAGAACTCCCGCACTTTGGCGAAGAACCCGTCGTGTTCGGGGCTGTGCTTGGTCTCGCCCTCCTCCTCGGCCTCGAACTGCTCCAGCAGCTCGCGCTGGCGGCGGGTGAGGTGCTGCGGCGTCTCGGTGGAGACTTGGATGAACATGTCGCCGCGCGCGGCGCTGCGCAGCACCGAGAACCCTTTGCCGCGCAGCCGGAACTGATCGCCGCCCTGGGTGCCGGGAGGAATCTTCACCCGCGCCGCACTGCCGTCGATCGCCGGCACCTCGATCTCGCCGCCGAGCGCCGCCTGGGTCATGCGCAGCGGCACGCGGCAGAACACGTTGGCGCCGTCGCGTTGGAACAGCGGATGCGGCCGGATCGCGACATGCACATAAAGGTCGCCCGGCGGCGCGCCGGGGCCGCCCGCCTCGCCCTCGCCGGCGAGACGGATTTGCGTTCCATCCTCCACGCCGGCGGGGATCGCCACCTGCAACGAGCGCTCGCGCGGCACCGTGCCGGCGCCCTGGCAGACGCGGCAGGGATTGCGGATCACGCGGCCCCGGCCGCCGCAGGTGATGCAGGTGCGCTCGACGACGAAGAAGCCCTGCGCCGCCCGCACCTTGCCAAGGCCGTTGCAGGTCGGGCAGATCTCGGCGCCGCGGTTCTTGGTCGCGGACCCGGTGCCGTCGCAGGCCTCGCAGGCAACCCGGGTTGGCACCCGCACCGCCACCTTGGCGCCGGCGAAGGCCGCCTTGAGGTCGATCTCGACCTGGGCGCGGATGTCGGCGCCGGTACGGGTGCGGCCGCCGCGCCGATTGCCCATCAGGTCGCCGAACATCTGATCGAAGATGTCGCCAAGCCCACCGGCGTCGAAGCCGCCGGCATGGAAGCCGCCGCCGCCACCCTGCTCGAAGGCCGCGTGCCCGAAGCGGTCATAGGCGGCGCGCTTCTGGTCGTCGCGCAGCACCTCGTAGGCCTCGCTCACCTCCTTGAACCGCGCCTCGGCCTTCGCATCGCCTGGGTTGCGGTCCGGGTGGTACTGCATCGCGAGCTTGCGATAGGCTTTCTTGAGGTCGTCGCCGCTCGCCTCGCGCCCGACCCCGAGCATCGCGTAGTAGTCCTGTTTCGCCATTCCCCGTTCAGCCTCGCCGACCTGCGGCCCTAACCGTGGCCCTTCTGGGGGCGCCGTAAACATGGCGACGCCCGCCTTCGGATGAAGCGCGGGCGCCGCGAAGGATCAAGCCTTTCCTTTCGGGATCAGGCCGACTTCTTCTTTTGGTCCACTTCCTCGAACTCGGCATCGACCACCTTGTCGTCGCCGCCCGCCGGCCCGCCGGGGCCCGCCGAACCCGGACCCGCGCCGGGACCTGGCCCGGCGCCCGGCCCTTGAGGACCGGCGCCGCCCTCGGCCTGCTGCTGGTTGCGATACACGGCCTCGCCGATCTTCATCGCCGCCTGCTGCAGCCGCTCGGTGGCCGATTTCAGCGCCGCGGCATCGCTGCCCTCCATCGCCGAGCGGGCCGCCGCGATCGCGGCTTCCGCCTCGCCCCGCTCCGCCGGCGGCGCCTTGTCGCCGAGCTCGGCCAGGCTCTTCTCGACCTGGTGGACCAGCGCCTCGGCCGCATTGCGCGCTTCGACCTGCTCGCGCCGCTGCTTGTCGGCGGCGGCGTTGGCCTCGGCCTCCTTCACCATGCGCTGGATGTCGGCTTCCGACAGGCCGCCGGAGGCCTGGATGCGGATCTGCTGCTCCTTGCCGGTCGCCTTGTCCTTGGCCTGCACCGAGACGATGCCGTTGGCGTCGATGTCGAACGTCACCTCGATCTGCGGCATGCCACGCGGCGCGGGCGGGATGCCCATCAGGTCGAACTGGCCGAGCAGCTTGTTGTCGCCCGCCATCTCGCGCTCGCCCTGATACACCTTGATCGTCACCGCCTGCTGGTTGTCGTCGGCGGTCGAGAAGGTCTGGCTCTTCTTGGTCGGGATCGTCGTGTTGCGGTCGATCAGCCGGGTGAACACCCCGCCCAGGGTCTCGATGCCCAGGCTGAGCGGCGTCACGTCGAGCAGCAGCACGTCCTTGACGTCGCCCTTCAGCACCGCGCCCTGGATCGCCGCACCGATCGCCACCACCTCGTCGGGGTTGACGTTGCGCGCCGGCTCGCGGCCGAAGAACTGCTTGACCGTCTCGATCACCTTCGGCATCCGGGTCATGCCGCCGACCAGGATCACCTCGGAAATCTCGCCCGCCGACACGCTCGCGTCTTTCAGCGCCGCGCGGCACGGACCCAGCGTACGCTGGATCAAATCCTCGACCAGGCTCTCGAGCTTCGCCCGCGTCAGCTTCATCACCATGTGCTTCGGCCCGGAGGCATCGGCAGTGATGAACGGCAGGTTGATCTCGGTCTCCTTGCTCGACGAGAGCTCGATCTTCGCCTTCTCGGCGGCTTCCTTCAGCCGCTGCAAAGCGAGCTTGTCGTTGCGCAGGTCGATGCCCTGCTCGCGCTTGAACTCGTCGGCCAGGTAGTCGATCACGCGCTTGTCGAAATCCTCGCCGCCGAGGAAGGTGTCGCCGTTGGTGGATTTCACCTCGAACACGCCGTCGCCGATCTCGAGCACCGAGATGTCGAACGTGCCGCCGCCGAGGTCATAGACCGCGATCGTGCCGCTGGTCTTCTTGTCCATGCCGTAGGCGAGGGCCGCCGCGGTCGGCTCGTTGATGATGCGCAGCACTTCGAGGCCGGCGATCTTGCCGGCATCCTTGGTCGCCTGGCGCTGGGCGTCGTTGAAGTAGGCGGGGACGGTAATCACCGCCTGCATCACCTTCTCGCCGAGATAGGACTCGGCGGTCTCCTTCATCTTGCCGAGGATGTAGGCGCTGATCTGGGAGGGCGAATATTTCTGGCCCTTCACCTCCACCCAGGCGTCGCCGTTGTCGCCGCGGACGATCTTGTAGGGAACCAGGTCCTTGTCCTTGGCCACCAGCGGATCGTCGTAGCGGCGGCCGATCAGGCGCTTGATGGCATAGAGGGTGTTGGACGGGTTCGTGATCGCCTGCCGCTTGGCGGACTGGCCGACCAGGCGCTCGCCGTTATCGGCGAAGGCGACCATGCTCGGCGTCGTGCGGGCGCCCTCGCTGTTCTCGATCACGCGGACGTCCTTGCCCTCCATGATCGCGACGCACGAGTTGGTCGTGCCGAGGTCGATACCGATCACCTTGGTCATGGGATGTCGTCTCTCCTTGTCAGCGGTTCCGGGCGGCCCGAAGCACCGCGCGCAACCCTAGGTGCGATGAATGGCCTGGATGTATTGAGGCGGGTCGGCATGGACAAGGGGCGGGAGGCGATTCGCTGGCCCGAACCCATCCAGTCAGGCCGTCGTATCCTACCCCACGGCCGCGCCCTCGGGCGCCTTGGCCACCACCACCATTGCCGGCTTCAGCAGCCGCCCGTTCAGCAGCCACGCCGAGGTCCAGGCCTGCAGCACCGTCCCCGGCGCCGCCTCGGCCGAGGGCTGCTCGGCCATCGCGTGGTGCCGGTTCGCATCGAACGGCTGCCCGGTCGGGTCCTCGCGCGTGACACCGTTGCGCTCCAGGGTGGCGACGAAGCTGCGCTCGATGCCGGCAAAACCCTCGCGCAGCCGGGCCAGCGCCTCCGGCTCCCCCGGCCGTGGCGGGGGCAGGCTGGCGAGGCCGCGGCGCATGTTCTCCGCCGCCTCCACCATCTCGCCGGCGAAAGACTGCACGGCATACTGGCGCGCATCCTCCGCCTCGCGCCGACCGCGGGCGCGGACGTTCGCCGTCTCCGCCTCCGCGCGCAGCCAGCGGTCCTTGAAATCGTCTCGCTCGGCCTCGAGGGCCGCGATGCGCTCGGCCGCGTCGCGCAGCCGCTCGTCCGGGGTTACGGGCGCGGACGGCGACGCGGCCACGTCGTTGGCCGGGACGCCAGGCTCGGTCTGTTCGCTCATGCGGCAGCAAGTAGGAAATCGCAGGGAGACGGGCAAGCGGGTTGCGCGCGGGGGCAGGTCCGCCCCCGCGCAGCCGGGATCGGCGCCGCTCAGGCCACCACGCGGCGCCGCACCAGCCCGAGCCCGAGCAGCCCGAGGCCAAGCAGCGCCACCGTCCCCGGCTCCGGCACCTTCGCGGTGAACACGTAGCTGTTGCCGCCGCCGAAAATCTCGGCGCTGTTGGAAAGCACACCGCCGCCCGCAAGCTGGAATGGCGTCCCCTCGACCCCGGCCGAGGTGCCGTCGATCGGTCCCGCATTGGTCGCGCCGCCATAGGTCGGGAAGAACGTCGATGCCAGCATTTCCAGCACCGGGATGTTGCCGGTGGTGAAGAACCCGCCCGTCCCGGTCGCCTGATCGACCAGGAATTCGAGCGGGGTCGTGATCGCGCCGCCACCAAGCGGCGAGGCGAAGCTGGCCGACGATAGCGGCACCGCGAACTCGCCGCCGCCGAGCGCAGTAAGACTGTTCGTATTGCCGCTGCCGGTAATCGAGATCGGCTGCGGCACGCTGGAAGCGATCGGGCCAAGCGCGAAGAACTCGTTCGCGGTGATCGTGTAGGTGATCGGCGCCGCCCGCGCGGCGGCCGTTCCGCCAAGCAGCATCGCTGCCGCGACGGCGGTTCTGGTCAGGGTGAACATGGGGAGATCCTTTCCGGTGCTGTGCGCCGCGTCACCATCGCGGTATGCGTCGCGCAGACGGAAGGTAAACTTGCCAGTCCATAGCTCAAACAACGCGAAGGCACCGAATGTGAGCCGGCGCACAATCAGCGGCTATTGCAGGAACCCCCAGCGCGGCACCGCCGGCTCCGCACTCGCCCATTGCCAGCGCCCGTCGGAGCGCTCGCACACGCTCGCGTCGTAGCGGCGGCGCGGCGAATTGGGTTTCTGCCCGTCGATGACGGAAAAGACGACCTCCTTGCACGCGGTCAGCGGCGAGGGGATCAGCCGCACCACTTCGAACTCGCCGTGCTCGTCGCCGAGCGGGATCAGGTGATGGATGTGCCACGGCCCGGTGCCACCCAGCGGCGCCGCGCCGACGCGCCGTGCCAGCGCATCCTGCTCGGCGTGCTGGCGCGAGCGGCCGTACCACTTCACCGCCTCGTCCGCCGCCGCACTGACCCCGACGCCCACCGCAAAGCCGACCGCCGGGTTCGCGGTCGCCCCGCCCGAGGCGTAGCCCGCCGCCAGCCCGATCAGGTCCGGCGCCGCCTTGCAGCCGCCGAGCAGCAGCAGCGGCAGGAGCGCCGGGAGCAGCCTCATTGCAGGGGTTGCTCGTGGCATCACACCTCAGTGCCGTGACACCCCTCCCCCCACCCCCTCCCGCAAGGGGAGGGGGCTTTGGTGCCCGACTCCCCCTCCCCTTGCGGGAGGGGGCCGGGGGGAGGGGGCGGGTCGAACCATTGTTTCAGGTCGTATCATTGCAGCGCGCCCCAGCGTTCGGTCGCGGGTTCCGCCGAGGCCCATCGCCAGACCGCACCATCGCGACACACGCTCGCGGTGTAGAAACTGCGCAACGGCCGGCGGTCGCGCACCTCGTCGATCGAGAACACGATCTCCTTGCAGGCGAGCGCGCCGCCGCCGATGTCGCGCACCACCGAGACCTCGCCGTGCTCGTCGTTCTCGATCGGGAGGCGGTGGACCACCCGCCAGGCCGCGACCCCGCCGGGCGGCAGCGGCCCGGCGACCTCGGCGATGCGGTCCTGCTCGGCGGCATGGACGCGGCGCTCGACATAGGCGAGCCCGATCGAGGCGGCGGAACGGATGCCGAGCCCGATGCCGGTCGCGACCGCCGCGTTCTTCGTCACCGCGTTGGCGGCGCCCGCGCCCGCGATGCCGGAGACGTCGGCCGTGGTCTCGGCGAGAATCGAGCCGCAGCCCGAGAGCGCCAGCAATCCGCACAGCGCCAGTGACGGCCCGCACAGCGCCAGTGACGGCACGAGGGGTATTCGGTGCGGCGGGTCAGCGACAATCGGCATCGCAACGGCAATAATCGCGCGACCGCGAGCCGGGTCGCATCACGATCCCGTTCTAGCTAGTTCGGGACCGGTGGCACTGAGCGCTGGGTCGTGAAACGGTGGCACCGTCATCGCGACCCACGGCGTTTCTTTTTCGCGACGCCGCGTCAGCCCAGCAGGCGGCCGATCACGTGGGCCGTGTAGTCCACCACCGGGATGATCCGGCCATAATTGATCCGCGTCGGTCCGATCACGCCGATCGCCCCCACGATCCGGTTGGCCGACCCGCGCGCCGGGGCCACCACCATCGAGACGCCCGAGGTGCCGAACAGGCCGCTCTCGGCGCCGATGAAGATGCGCACCCCGTCCGACTGCTCGGCCAGCTCCAGCAGGCGCAGCATCGTCTCCTGCGTCTCCAGCCGCTCGAACAGCATCTGGATCGCGCCCAGCCGCTCGATCTGGGTGATGTCGGCGAGCAGCCGCGCCTGGCCGCGCACGATCAGGCTGCCGGCACGGCCCTCGCTCGACCAGGTGGCGAGCCCGGCCTCCACCACCTGCGCCGAGAGCGAGTCGAGCTGGGTGCGGGCCGCGGCCATGTCCTCGGCCACGATCCGGCGCAGCTCCGGCAGGCTGCGTCCCGACAGCCGCGAATTGAGATAGTTGCCCGCCTGCACCAGCGCCGAGGGCGGCAGGCCGGCGGGGGTTTCGATCACCCGGTTCTCCACCTGCCCCTCGGCCGAGACCAGGATCACCAGCGCCCGGCCGGGGCCGAGCGGGACGAATTCGATGTGGCGCACCGCCCCCTCGGATTTCGGCGCCAGCACCAGGCCGGCGGCGGCGGAGAGGCCGGAGAGCATGGTGCTCGCCTCGCCCAGCGTCTGTTCGAGGCTGCGGCCCTTGGCGTCCAGCGCCCGGCCGATCGCCTCGCGGTCCTCCTCGGCCAGCTCGCCGAACTGCAGCAGCCCATCGACGAACAGCCGCAGGCCGCGTTCGGTCGGCAGCCGCCCGGCCGAGGTGTGCGGTGCGAACAACAGGCCGCTATCGGTCAAATCCGCCATCACGTTGCGGATCGTGGCCGGGCTGAGCGCCAGCGGCAGCCGGCGCGAGAGGGTGCGGCTGCCGACCGGCTCGCCGGTTTCGAGATAGCTCTCGACGATCTCGCGCAGGATCGCCGCCGAGCGCGGGTCGAGCCCGGGCGGCAAGGCGGGGCGGGGCGGCAGGGGTGGCGCGGGCTGGTCCATCGTCAGGGTAGAGTGTGGGCGCGGCCTCGCCGCCTCGCAACGCCGCGCGCCCGCGGCTAAGGTCCGCCGCTTCGCATCCCCAAGGAAACCATCATGCGCCCCTCCGGCCGCGCCGCCCACGCTTTGCGCGAGGTCTCCATCACCCCCGGCTTCGCCCGCCACGCCGAAGGCTCGTGCCTGATCCGCATGGGCGGCACCGAGGTGCTGTGCGCGGCGAGCGTCGAGGCGCGAGTGCCCGGCTTCCTGCGCAATTCCGGCCAGGGCTGGGTGACGGCGGAATACGGGATGCTGCCGCGCGCCACCCACACCCGCGGCGACCGCGAAGCCGCGCGCGGCAAGCAATCCGGCCGCACGCAGGAGATCCAACGTCTGATCGGCCGCAGCTTGCGCGCCGTCGTCGATCGCCGCGCCCTCGGCGAGATGACGGTCACGCTCGACTGCGACGTGCTCAATGCCGACGGCGGCACCCGCTGTGCCGCGATTACCGGCGCCTGGGTGGCGCTGCGGCTGGCGCTCGATCACCTGGTGCGGATGCGCGTGATCGCCGCGGTGCCGCTCATCGGGCAGGTGGCGGCGGTCTCGTGCGGCGTCGTTGCCGGCGCGCCGGTGCTCGACCTCGACTACGCCGAGGACAGTTCAGCCGAGGCGGACGCCAATTTCGTGCTGACCGACGCCGGCGGCATCGTCGAGGTGCAGGCGACCGCCGAGCGCGCGGCGTTCTCGCGTGCGACCCTCGATGCGCTGCTGGCGCTGGCCGCGGAGGGCACGGCGCGGCTGTTCGAGATACAGCGCGCGGCGCTCGGCTGATGACGCGGCGGCTCGATCCCGGCGGCCGGCTGGTGCTGGCGAGCCACAATCCCGGAAAGCTCGCCGAGATCGCCGCCCTGCTGCGTCCCTATCAGGTCGCGGCCGTCTCCGCCGCCTCGCTTGGCCTGCAGGAGCCGGAAGAGACGGAAGACAGTTTCGCAGGCAACGCGCGGCTCAAGGCGCTGGCGGCGGCGCGGGCGGCGGCGCTGCCGGCGCTGGCCGACGATTCGGGGTTCTGCATCGCGGTGCTGGATGGCGCGCCGGGCGTGCATTCGGCGCGCTGGGCCGGGCCGAAAAAGGATTTCGCTCACGCCATGCGCCGCGTGAACCGGCTGATCGGCCGCAATCCGGACCGGCGCGCGCATTTCGTCTCGGTCCTCTGCCTCGCCTGGCCGGATGGAGACGCCGCGGCGTTCGAGGGCCGCATCGACGGGATTGCGGTCTGGCCGCCGCGCGGGAAGCGGGGTTTCGGCTACGACCCGATGTTCGTCCCCGACGGCTGGACCACGAGCTTCGGCGAGATGGCGCCCGACGCCAAGCACGCGATCAGCCACCGCGCCCGCGCCTTCGCCGCGTTCGCGGCCGCGTGCCTGCCGCCGATCAACGAGACGGGGCCTTGAGCGTGACGCCCCGGACCGTCGCCAGCCCCTTCGCCCCGGTCAGCACGGCGCCGCCGAAATCGGCCTCGGTCGCATCGGCACCGGTGAGGTCGGCATCGGTGAGGTCGGCGCCGGAGAAGTTCGCGCGATGCAGGTGCGCACCGCTGAGATTGGCGCCCTGCATCTTGGCGAAGCTGAAATCGGCATAGGCGAGGTTGGCGCCGGCAAAATTGGCGTCGCGCAATTTGGCGTCGATGAACTCGGTGTGCAGCAGGCCCATCGACTGGTTGCGCAAATCGGCGCCGAGATTGGCGCCGGCGAAATTGGCGCCGCGCAGATCGCCGTCGCTGAAGCGGGCGATGATGCGCGCCCCGGCGAAATTTGCGTGCGCGAAGTTGGGCGCGTCAGCGGCGACGATCTCCAGGCCAGGGAACACCACCGGTCCGTTCAGGCTGGCGCCCGAGAGATTGGCACCGGCGAAATCGGCCCGCATGATCCAGGCGAGATCGAGCCGCGCCTTCGAAAAGATTCGCCCCCGAGAGGTTCGCGCGCGAGAGGTTGGCATTGAACAGATCGGCGCCGGCAAGGTTCGCCCCGTGCAGGTCGAGGCCGCTGAGATCGATCTTTTCCAGCGCCCGTCCGGCAAGATCGAGCGGACGGTAGGAAGCAAGCATCGCGACGATTTCAGGGCGGGTAAGCGACGGCTGCGCCGGTGCGGCCGCCGCCAGCACCAGCAGCATTGCGCGCAGGCCCAACCTGCGCATCACCTTATACGGACTGCCCAACGGATCGACCGCTCGACCCCTCCCCCCAACCTCCCCCTGGTCCATCTGGCATCCTTATCCCGAATAGACCGGCGCAGTATAAGCCCAGGTTCCGCGCGCGTCGCGATTGCACCCGCCCTCGCCCGCCCCTAGCTTCCGCCCATGTCCGCCGACCGCGAGACCCTCCGCATCGCACTTGCCCAGATCAACCTGCATCTCGGGCAGATCGAGGCCAATGTCGCCCGCATCCGTGCCGCCCGCGTCGAGGGCGCGCGGCTCGGCGCCGATCTCGTCGTGACACCGGAGCTCTCGGTCAGCGGCTATCCGCCCGAGGACCTCGTCCGCAAGCCCGCCTTCGTCGCCGATTGCGAAGCGGCGGTCGCGGCACTGGCCGCGGACACCGCGGATGGCGGCCCGGCGCTGGTGGTCGGCGGCCCGTGGCGCGACGGCGAGCGGCTGCACAACGCCCTGTTCCTGCTTGACGATGGCCGCATCGCCGCGCGCCGCGCCAAGCACGAGCTGCCCAATTATGGCGTGTTCGACGAGAAGCGCGTCTTCGACCCCGGCCTCGCTCCCGGCCCGGTGCCGTTCCGCGGCTTCCGCCTCGGGCTGATGATCTGCGAGGATTGGTGGTTCCCCGAAGTCTGCGAGACGCTCGCCGAGAGCGGGGCCGAGGTGCTGATCTCGATCAACGGCTCGCCGTTCGAGAGCGACAAGCAGCACGTCCGCATCCCGCTCGCCGTGCTGCGCGTGGTCGAGACCGGCCTCGGCTTCGTGTTCTGCGCGACGATGTGCGGCCAGGACGAGCTGGTGTTCGACGGTGCGAGCTTCGTGCTCAACCCGGACCGCTCGCTCGCAGTGCAGATGCCGTTCTTCGAGGAGCAGGTGCGCCTGACCGAATGGCACCGCGCGGACGGCCGCCTGGTGTGCGCGCCGCAGAAGCTGCCGCCCGAGCCGGACCGGCTCGACCTGATCTGGCGCTCGATGATGGTGGGGCTTGCCGACTACGTGCGCAAGAACGGGTTTCCGGGCGTGCTGCTCGGGCTGTCGGGCGGCATCGACAGCGCACTCTCCGCCGCCGTCGCGGTCGATGCGCTGGGAGCCGATCGCGTCCGCGCGGTGATGCTGCCGAGCCAGTACACCAGCACCGCCAGCCTGGAGGATGCGGCCGAATGTGCGCGCCTGCTCGGCATACGTTGCGATACGGTGCCGATCACCGGGCCGGTCGAGGCCTTCGGTCAGGCACTCGCGCCGCTGTTCGAGGGGCGACAGGCCGACACCACCGAGGAGAACATGCAGTCGCGGGCGCGCGCGCTGATCCTGATGGCGATGTCGAACAAGTTCGGCGACATGCTGCTCACCACCGGCAACAAGAGCGAGATGTCGGTCGGCTACGCGACGCTCTATGGCGACATGTGCGGCGGCTATTCGGTGCTGAAGGACGTCTACAAGACGACCGTGTTCGCGCTCGCCCGCTGGCGCAACGCGCATCGCCCGCCCGGCGCGCACGGCCCCGCCGGTCCGGTGATGCCGCGGCGGGTGATCGAGAAGCCGCCCTCGGCCGAGCTGCGCCCCGACCAGACCGACCAGGACACGCTGCCGCCGTACGAAGTGCTCGACGGCATCCTCGCCGGCTTGATCGAGGGCGAGAAATCGGTCGATGCGATGGTCGATGCGGGCTTCGACCGCGCGCTGGTGCTGCGCGTGTGGCGGATGCTCGATCGCGCCGAGTACAAGCGCCGGCAGGCGCCGCCGGGCGTGAAGATCACCGCCCGCGCCTTCGGCCGCGACCGCCGCTACCCGATCACCAACGGCTACACCGGGCTGGTGCGATGACGCCCGCCCCTCCCCCCGCCCCCCTCCCGCCAGGGGAGGGGGAGCGCACACGGAAAGCCCCCTCCCCTTGCGGGAGGGGGTTGGGGGAGGGGGCGCGGTCTCCCTGCCTGCTCGATCACGCCCGTTCCATGCGCGGGGCGCCGACGTCGGCTGAACACGCGCTTTGGCAAGCGTTGCGATACCACCAGCTTGATGGGCTGAAGTTCCGCCGCCAGGTTCCGATCGGGCGGTTTATCGCTGATCTCTTTTGTGCAACCGCTCGCATGGCGATCGAGATCGACGGCGGGACGCATGTCGAATCACAAACCGATCTTGTCCGCGACGCTTGGTTCGCTCGGCAAGGTATCCGCGTGCTCCGCTTCTGGAACAACGAGGTGCTCGGCAATCTCGAAGGCGTCCTGCTCGCGATTCAGGCAGCGGCCCGCGAACCCCTCCCCCCGGCCTTGGTCCGCTTCGCGGCCCAAGCCAGCAAGGGGAGGGGGAGCAGGACAGCCAAACCATGAGCGACATCTTTGCCCCGCCGGGCGGCTGGCGGGTGCGCATCCTCGACCTCTCCGGCGCGTCGGAGGACAACGTCACCGAGGAGGTCGGCGGCTTTCCCACGCTGATGCAGGCCAATGCCTTCGCCCGCGCCTATGTCCGCGACAGCGTCGAGCGCTGCCGTATCCCCGGCATGAGCGGCAAGCAGGTGCTGGAAGCCTGGTTCGCCTTCGGCGAGGACGCCGAGGTGGCGGATGCCGCCGATGATGGCTGGCGCTCGGCCGCCGAGCTGCACGATTTCGCCGACCGCCCCGCCATGCCCGACGAACGCGACTGGCGCCGCCTCGACCCGCGCGGCGAGGCCGCCGACAACGACGACACGTGAAGCTGCGTTTCGCCCCCAGCCCGACCGGGCTGCTGCACGCCGGTAATGCCCGCACGGCCCTGGTCAACTGGCTGTTCGCCCGCCGCCACGCCGGCCGCTTCCTGCTGCGCATCGACGATACCGATCGCGAACGCTCGCGCCCCGAGCTGGAGGCGGCGATCGCCCAGGATCTGCGCTGGCTCGGCCTCGACTGGGACGAGAGCTTCCGCCAGTCCGACCGCCTGGCCCGCTATGCCGCGGCCGCCAGCCGGCTGCGCGAAGCCGGCCGGCTCTACGCGTGCTTCGAGAGCGAGGAGGAGTTGCGCGCGAAGCGTGAACACCGTCGCCGCCGCGGCCTGCCACCGGTCTATGACCGCGCGATGCTGAAATTGACCCCCGAGCAGCGGGCCGCGGCGGAGGCGTCCGGCAAGCGCCCCTATTGGCGTTTCCTGCTCTCGGGCGGCAGCGTCGCGTGGGACGACCTCGTGCTCGGCAAGCGGCAGGTCAAGCTCGCCACGGCCTCCGATCCGGTCGCGGTGCGCGCGGACGGGATGCCCACCTACACCTTCGCCTCCGCCCTCGACGATCTCGAAAGCGATGTCACCCACATCATCCGCGGCGAGGACCACGTGACCAACGCCGCCGTGCAGCTCGACATCTACGCGGTACTGGGCGGCGATCCGGTGCGACTGCGGCTTGGCCATCTTCCGCTGCTCGTGGGCGGCACCGGAGAAAAGCTTTCCAAACGGCTCGACAGCGCCTCGTTGCGCGCGCTGCGCCAGGACGGCATCGAACCCACCGCGCTTGCCGCCTATCTCGCCCGGCTCGGCACCGCCGACGACCCCGAGCCGCTGCCGCTCGCGACGCTGGCCGCCCGCTTCGACCTCGGCCGCGTCTCGCACGCGCCGCCGCATTTCGATCCCGGTCAGCTCCTCGCGCTCAACCGCCGCGTGCTGCACGCACTCGATTTCGAGGCCGTGCGCGACCGGCTGCCGGAGGGTGCCACGCCCGCGTTCTGGGCGGCGGTGCGCGGCAACCTCGATCTGCTGCCCGAGGCGCGCGGCTGGTGGCAGGTGATCGCCGGCACGATCGTCCCGCCGGTGCAGGAAGGCGAGGCCGCGTTCCTGCGCGCGGCCCGTGACGCGTTGCCGCCCGAGCCGTGGGACGCGGAGGTGTGGACCCGCTGGACTGAGGCGCTGCGCGCCACGACCGGCCGGCGCGGCCGGGCGCTGTTCCATCCGCTGCGCGTGGCACTGACCGGCGAGGAGGAAGGCCCGGCGATGCGCGTGCTGCTGCCGCTGATCGGCCGCGAGCGCGCCGCCGCGCGGCTGGCGATGGCCGACTGAACGAGCACGGGAGCGCCGATGGCCACGTTGTCCTTGCAGGCCGTGCGCAAGGTATTTGGATCGATGCCGGTCGTTCACGGCCTCGATCTCGAAGTCGCGGATCGCGAGTTCATCGTTCTGGTCGGCCCTAGCGGCTGCGGCAAGAGCACGGTGCTGCGGATGATCGCGGGACTTGAGGAGACCAGCGGCGGCCGCATCCTGATTGACGGCGCGGTGGTCAACGAGCGCGAGCCGAAGGATCGCGACATCGCGATGGTGTTCCAGGACTACGCGCTCTATCCGCACATGACGGTCGCCGAGAACATGGCGTTCGCGCTGCGCTATCGCGGCACGCCGCGCGCGGCGACCCGGCGGCGCGTGGAGGAAACCGCGCGCCTGCTCGAAATCACGCCGCTGCTGGACCGCACGCCGCGCCAGCTTTCGGGCGGGCAGCGGCAGCGCGTGGCGATGGGCCGGGCGATCGTGCGCGATCCGAAGATCTTCCTGTTCGACGAGCCACTGTCCAACCTCGATGCCAAGCTGCGCGGGCAGATGCGCACCGAAATCCGCAAGCTGCGCGAGCGCGTGCCCACCACCACCGTGTACGTCACGCACGATCAGGTGGAGGCAATGACGCTCGCGGACCGGATCGTGGTGATGAATGGCGGCCGGGTGGAACAGGTCGGCGCGCCCGATGCGGTGTACGACCGTCCCGCCTCGGCGTTCGTGGCCGGCTTCATGGGCGCACCCGCGATGAACCTGCTGCCGGCGCGGCTGGAGCGGGGTGCCGCGGTGCTGGCGGACGGCACCCGCCTCGCCGCACCCGGCGCGGGCGCGAGCGCGGCAGAGGTGCTGTGCGGCATCCGCCCGGAGGATCTGGTCTGGATCGGGGAGAGGGACGAGGCGGCGGCCCTGCGCGGCCGCGCGATCGCGGTCGAACCGCTGGGCGCGGACACGCTGGTCACGATCGCGGTGGGGGGTGCCGAGATCGCAGCGCGGCTGCCGCCGCGCAGCGTTCGCCATACCGGCGAGATCGTGGCCCTCAGCCTCGACCCCGAACGCCTGCACTTGTTCGCCCGCGACACCGGCCGTCGGCTGCCGTCGTGACAATTCCCGTCATTGCGAGCGAAGCGAAGCAATCCAGCGCCTTGCCCGCGGCACCGTTGCTGGATTGCTTCGTCGCTCCGCTCCTCGCAATGACGATGAACCGATAGGAGAGGGAGGACCCGCCAATGACGCTCACCCGCCGCCGTGCCTTGCAGGCCGCCGCGACTGCCCCGATCGCCGCACTGGCACGTCCGGCGATCGCGCAGGGTCGCAAGCAGGTCAGCATTCTGACCTGGAACATCCCGAACGCACAGCCGCTGATGGCGACCTGGATCAAGGATTTCACCGCGAGCCGGCCCGGGGTGGAGGTGCAGTGGCTGGACAAGAAGGGTCCTGACCTGCCCAGCTTCTACCAGACCCAGCTTGTCGCCGGCACGCCGCCCGATCTGGTTGATCTGCAAGGCGGCCTCGGCGTCGAATATGCGGCGCAAGGCGCGCTTGCCGACATCACGCCGCATCTGGCCGCGGATCCCGGCGTCCGTCAGCGCTTCAACGCCGACTATCTCGCGAACTGGGTCTATGACGGCCGCAACTACATGCTGCCGTTCTACATCGCCAAGACACTGCTGTTCTATAACCGGACGCTGTTCAACAAGGCCGGGATCGAGGCGCCGGCAGCCAACTTCGACGGGCTGATGCAGAACGCCGCGAAGCTCGGCGGCGGCAACACGACCGGCTTCCTCACACTCAATTTCGACTGGCTCTACTGGCCACTGTTCAAGGTCAACGGGATCGAGCTGCTCAGTCCGGACCACAAGCAGACCCGGTTCGACACGCCGAAGATGGCCGATCTGGTGGCGCGTCTGGCGAAGGCGACGGAAACCCCCGCGATCGACAAGATTTCCTGGACTGGCCGCTGGGTGGAGCCGCTCGGCGCCTTCGCCTCCGGCCGGGTCGGGATGCTGCACGCCCATTCGCCGGCCTATCTCTATATCAAGGGGCAGGGGCCGTGGGTCAGTGCGGACACGCTCGGCGTCGCCGAATTCCCGGGCAACTGGTCGGTTCCGAACAGCCACGGGCTTGGCATCTCCAAGCAGTCGCGCAACCCGGACCTCGCGTGGGAGCTGCTGACCTTCCTCACCGACCGCCAGCAGGCGCTCGCGTTCGCGCGCAGCTTCAAGGTGCTCACCGGCAACATCGCCGTGGACCACGCGCTGCTGGACGAGCTGAAGACCCAGGACCCGCTGGGGCAGCGCGTGTTGCAGACCCAGATCGAACACACCGACCGGCTGTGCGGCAATTGGCGGCTCGGCGACGACAGCCGCGTGAAGGACGCGTTCTGGCCGCATCTGCAAGCGGCCCTGCTTGGCCACCGCAAGCCCGAGCCGGCGCTGCGCGCCGCCAAGCGCGAGGTGCAGCGCGTGCTGCGCCGCGGCTGAGATGGATTTCGCCGCCAGGGCGCCGCTGCCGATCGTGGCCGGCGCACCGCGCCTGCGACGGCAGACGCGGCGCGCCACCCTGATCGCCTGCTTCCTCGCTCCGGCGCTCGCGATCTTCGTGCTCTACCGCATCCTGCCGCTCGGCTGGAATCTGTGGCTGTCGTTCGAGTTCTGGTCGCCGCTGCATCCGGCGCGCTGGGCCGGGCTCGCGCACTACCAGGACATGATGCAGGACGACGTGTTCTGGCAGGCGTTCTGGAACACGCTGATCTTCATGGCGGCGGCCCCGTTCGAGATCGCAATCGCCCTTGGCTTGGCGCTGCTGGTGAACAGCGACCTCAAGGGTGCAGCGGTCTATCGCACGATCATCTTCCTCTCCTATCCGCTGATGACGGTCGCGGTCGGTATCATCTGGCGCTGGATGTATGATGAGCGGGGCGGGCTGATCAATTACGCGCTGCGCGGGCTGCATCTGATCCGGCAGCCGATCGCCTTCCTCGCCTCGGACGGATGGGCGCTGCCGGCGGTGATCCTGGCCGATCTGTGGCAGGTGCTCGGCTTCTACATGATCGTGCTGCTCACCGGCTTGCAGAGCATCCCGCAGCACCTGATGGAGGCGGCCCGCATCGACGGCGCGCCAGCCGCGGCCCGCTTTCACCGCATCACCCTGCCGCTGCTGCGCCCGTCGCTGTTCCTGTGCGCGGTGATCGGCATGCTCAACTCGTTCACGGCCTTCGACCTCATCTACATCATGACCCAGGGCGGACCCGACCACGCGACCGAGCTCTTGATCACCTACATCTACCGTACCGGCTTCGGCGAGACGCAGTTCGACTACGCGGCGGCGCTGACCGTGGTGCAATTCGCGCTGCTGCTGCTGCTGACGTGGTGCGCCCACCGCGCCGCCGGCCGCAACGCGGGTGCGATCGAGTGAACCGCGCACGCCGCCTGCAACTGCTGCTGATCCGTCACGGCACGCTGGTGCTGGTCTGCGCCCTGATGCTGGTGCCGTTCTATTGGGTGCTGAAGACCTCGCTGACCGGCACCAACATCTACGCCTTCCCGCCGGCGCTGATCCCGCTGCGGCCCAATCTGTTCCACTACGTCGACGTCTGGTACGAGATCCCGTTTCCGCGCTATCTGCTGAACAGCGTCATGGTCTCGCTGCTGGCGGTCGCGAGCAATCTGGTGCTCAACGCGCTCGCCGGCTATGCGCTGGCACGGCCGTTCTTCGGCCGCCAGGCGGTGCTGGTGCTGCTGCTGAGCTGCATGCTGATCCCGTTCCAGGCGACCATCATCCCGGCCTATCTGATCACCGCCCGTCTCGGCCTGCTCAATTCCACGCTCGGCCTGGCGATGCCGCTCTTGTCCACGATCATCTGCATCTTCGTCTTCAAGGCGAGCTTCGAGGCAGTGCCCCGCTCGCTGATCGACGCGGCGCGGATCGACGGGCTGGGCGATCTGCGCATCCTGGTGCGGATCATGCTGCCGCTGTCCAAGCCGTCGATCGCGACCAACGTGATCCTGTCCTTCATCTGGTCGTGGAACGCCTTCCTCTGGCCGCTCATCATCACGCGGACGAACGACATGCAGACCCTGCCGCTGGGCCTGGCGCGGTTCCTCTCCTACATGGAGGACACGACCGGTTCGCTCTACGCCTTCGTGGTGATGGTGCTCACGCCGGGCCTGCTCGTGTTCCTGCTGGCGCAGCGGGAGTTCATCCGCGGCCTCACCGCCGGCGCCACGAAAGGCTAGGCGGATGGCGGTTCCGCGCTGGCTGCGCAGCCGCTTCGTGCTGGTGCCGCTGGTGATCGCGATCGCGGTTGCGGGATGGAACGTCTATGTCGCGCGGCACGACCACGGCCACGTCGCAGGGCCGCGTCGAGGATCAGTCCGGCCGCCCGGTCGCAGGTGCCAGCGTCGTGCTGTTCGAGCGCGCCTTTACCAACGAAGTGCCGCGCGCACACACGCGCACCGACGCGCAGGGCCGCTTCCGCTTCGACGGCAACCGCGCCTACGTCATCGAGTTGCAGGCGCACGCACCGGATGGCGCCATCTCTCCCCGCCTCGCGGTGCATCTGTGGTTTCGCGCCCAGGACCGCGCGCTGCGAAAGCCGCTGATCGTCGGCTCGCGCGCGGCCGGCTGACCGCATCGGCCGGATGGTCGCTGGCCTCGACTCGGCGTACTGTGACAAGATACCGATGCGGCCGGGCGAGGGAGCGGACTGACGCCGTGCAGGACATCCCGAGTGCGCGCGAGCAGATCAGCCGACTGATCGAGGCCGGCGATCGAGCAGCCGCAGAGCAAGCGCTGGGGACAGCACTTCGGCGCTGGCCCGAGCACCCCGCCATCAAGGTGCTGCAAGGCGAGTTCTTGGCACGCTGCGGCCAGGTCGAGGCGGCGGCCGAGAGCTACACGGCGCTCGCTCGCGAGCATCAGGAGTTCTTCTGGGCGGGCGTTCGCCTGGTCCGGCTGCTGCACGAAAACCGCAGGATCGCCGAGGCCCACGCGGCGTTCGCCGCATTCGTCTGGCCGAGCGAGGCCCCGGACGATGTCAAGAGCAAGCTGCTGGCGCAGATCGCCGGGCGCGGCATCGAGCCGGCGGCGGCGGAACGCCTGCTGACCGGCCTGCACGACGCGGCGCCGACCAACCCCGAGCCGCTCGCCCGGCTCGCCGCGATCCACGCCCGGCAACGCCGATACGCCGACGCGCTGGCGCTGCTCGAACAAGCGGCCTCGCTCGGCGCCGTGCCGTGGCAGGCGCGCCTGCTGCTGATCGACCTGCTCATCGGTGCCGGGCGCGTGGCCGAAGCGCTGCCGATTGCGGAGCAGGCGCATGACGAGCACCCGGACCGGGCGGAGGCGCAGCACCGGCTGATCCGCACCTGCGCGCTGCTCGGCCAGTCGCAGCGCGCGGCCGATCTCATCGCATCCGGGCTGCATGCGCGCCCGCACGACTGGATGCTGCTGTATCGCGCCAACCGCCTGCCGCTCGCACCGGCTGCGGCCGGCCAACTGTTCCGCCAGATCCGGGCGCTTGCCGCCTCGCCCGCGGCGGCCGACGAGAAATGGCAGTTCCAGTATGCGCTGGCGTGCCTGGAGTCAGGTCTGACGCAGGAGGCGTTCCGCACCTTGTCCGCCATTCCGTCCGGCACACCGGCCGCGCGGATGTCCGAGCCGCTGCGTCGCGCGATCGCATCTCGCCCGGCCGCGTCGTGGCGAGCCCCCGCACGGTTCGACGATGACCGCAGCCGGGACGTGCAGATTGTCCGCGTCGCCGGTGCGACGGCCACGATTCTCGTGTTCACCGGGCTTGGCGGCCGGCTGGCCTATCTGCCGGTCGGCCATCTCGATACCCTGCTCGCCGCGTTCGCCGCCCACGTGGTCTATCTCCGCGACGTCAGATCGCGCGCATACCTGAGCGGGATCGCAAGCCTCGGCCCGCTGCCGGATACGCTCGCGCATCTGCAGCACCGGGTCACGGAGCTTGGCGCGCCGCGTCTGGCCACGCTCGGTAACTCGATCGGCGGCTTCGGCGCGGTCCGTTACGCGGCCCGCCTGGGTGCGGCGGCGACCCTGTCCTTCGCCGGGCCCACCACGCTCGACAGCTCCGTCGCCCCCGATCTCGCCCTTGCGGCGGAGGCCCACAGCGAACCCGGGGTGCGCGAACTGGAGATGCAGGACGTGGCCGAGAACGATCTGGTGCCCGACATCGCCGGATCACCGACGATGCGGGTGACCTATTGCTTCGGCGCTGCGAGCGCGCCCGAACTCGCGCATGGCCGGCGGATCGAGGCATTTGCGAACGTGGTGTTGCGGCCGGTGCCCGGCTGCGACGACCATTTCGTTCCGCTGCACGTGATCGCGCGCGGCGAGTTCGAAGTCGCTGCTCTCCGACGCACTTGGGCTGGAGCGCGCATTCTGAATACGATCCACCAGGATGACTTGCGATGGAGCTGATCCGGCTGGCGGGGCCAGATTCCGCGCCGATCGAAGGCGAGGGCCAGGCCGGCCGCCGGCTGCTGCAGCGGCTGGGCGCGTTCGAGCATCTGTTGCGCCACCGGCTGCCGTCCGGAGCCGGCCGCACCCTGGTCGATCTGGGCACCGGTCACGGACTGTTCGCCCGGCTCGCCGCCCGGCACGGCTTCGCGGTCACCGCGGTTGACGCGCGCGAACCCTGGTCGCTGGGCCGCGCCGGCGATGCGTCCTCGGCCGCGACCGTGCTGCCGCCCGAAATCCCGTTCGTGCAGGCCGACGTGCGCGGTTTCGAGCTCTCGAGCTTCGACGTCGTGCTGGCGATCGGCCTCATCTATCACCTGCCGCTGCACGACCAGATCGCCCTGCTGCACCGCGCCCGCGGCAAGATCGTCGTGATCGATACCGAGGTGTTCATCGCCGAGCTGGTGCCGCCATGCCTCTCGCCTGGCCGGCCGTGCGGCGATGCCGGCCGATGGCTTCGAGGGCGTTCTGGTCGAGGAGACGGGGCACGTCTGGTCCTCGGTCGGCAATGACCGCTCGTTCTGGCACACCGAGCCAAGTCTGCTTGCACCTGTTCTGCGATGCCGGCTTCGCGCGGGTTCTGATGCTCGACCCGCCGTATCGCTCGGCCTTCGGAGCGCGGCGCTGGTACGTGCTGGAACCGCCGAACAATGAGCATGCGACGCGTCTGGCTCACCGGCACCTTCGACGTGCTGAACTACGGCGATCTGCTGTTTCCGCTGATCGCAGCCCATCGCCTTGCCCCGCACGGCATCGAAATTATCCCGGTGTCACCGACCGCACAGCGCCCGCCATGGCAGGATGCGGCGGCACCCCTGGGCGTGCGGGACATGCTCGCGGGCGCGGCATCAGCAGATGCCGTCCTCATCGGCGGCGGCTACATCGTCCATACCCAGAGCCTCGGTTTCCTGGAGGAATACCAGGCGGACGGGGTTGGCGAGACCGCCGGCGCCCAGCTCTGGCTGGGTGCCACGCTCGCCGCCTGCCTGCATGACGTGCCCGTGGCATGGAACGCGCCCGGCGTGCTCGGCCCGTTCTCGGCGGCCATCCGCGATAGCGTCGTCGCCGGCGCGCTCGCCGCGGCGGACTACGTTTCGGTGCGCGATGAGGGCAGTGCCGAATTCCTGGGCGACGCGGACGGCGCTTCGGTGCAGATCGTGCCCGATACCGTCGTCGATCTGGCGCGCATGTGGCCGAAAGCGACCCTGGCTTCCGACGCCGCGGTGCTGCGGCAGCGCAAATCGGTGCCGGATGATGCGCGCCTGCTGGCGCTGCACATCCGCCGGCGCTCGCTCGGCGAGTTGGATCACGCCGCCCTCGCCGCCAGGATCGACGCCTTCGCGCGTGAGCACGCGCTGCTGCCGCTGCTGATCTCGATCGGCCCCAGCCTGTTCGAACTCCGGCCTGCTGCGTGACGTCGCCGCCCGCATGACGGGGCCGCACGTACTGCTCGACGACCCGCTGGGCTTGCGCGAGATCGCCGCAGCGATCGCCGACGCGGCGCTCTATGTCGGCGCCTCCTTCCACGGCTACGTGACGGCCGCGGTCTATGATGTTCCGGGCGTGATGGTCGCGCGGCCGGCGTTTCGCAAGTTCGGCGGCTTCCTGCGGCAGACCGGGCGGATGCAGGACCTTGCGCGGCGACTGGCTTCCGGCTTTTGACTTGCCGCTACGCGAGCGCTGGCGCAACCGTGCGCGACCCGCATCCCCGCGGCGGTCTTGGCCGCGGCCGATGCCCATTGGCAGGCGATCACGCGTGCGATCGCCGATCCGGCTCGCCGCGCGGCGGCGCGCCAGCGCTTCCTTCGCTCATGTCTGCGCTGGGGGGTCGAGAGGGCCGGGCCCGGCTGGCTCGTTGAGCCGTTCCTGACGCGCGCAGCCCGCCATGCCGATCTGGCGCCCCGGCTGAGGACGCGTGGACCCACGGGGCTTTCCGTACCGAGGTCAACGGGCGGCGGCGAATGCGCCAGTATTCACGGCTGGCCAAGACGGAAAGCTCGACCAGCGTCCCCGGCGCGTTGGAGAACGTGCCGCCGTGAATTTGATGGAACGTCGCCTCGCCGTCGATGCGGATGAACTGCGCTCCGGGAAGTTCGCAGGCGCGCGTGAAGACGTCAGGATTAGCGGCGCCGCCGCCGGGACTGACGAAGCGCGGGTCATAGCCGCCGAGTTCCTGCCACATCACCCGTGGCATGAACAAAGCGTTGCTCTCCAGCATCGGGCCGTCGATGCCGCTCCGCCACGCCGGAACCGCGATCTCGAACAGGCGCTCGGCATTCGCCGGCCAGCCGATCGAGGCCAGCAGGCGGTCTTCCTCGGCGGCATCGTATCCCTGCTGCGCATTCTTCACCTGCGATACCGGACCGAGCTCGTAATTCGGCGTCGCAATAACCGGCCGCGGATGCAGTGCCGCGGCTTCCGCACAGGCGGCGACCAGCCCCGGCGAGGCCATCCGCGCGCCGTCGATCCACACGCCGACCAGCGCGCCCCGTGCCTGCGCCAGCCCGTGATTGACCGCCGGCACGGGCGAGGGCGTGGGGTCGGGCCAGCGATGGATCGTCAGGTCGAGGCCGAGATCGGCAAAGTCGGCCGCGACCGGCGGCACCGTCGAGCCGTTATCGACCACGATGATTTCGCACTGCCCGGGCCGGCTGCCGCGCTGATAGCCGGGCGAGAGCGAACGCAGCGTGCGCGGCAGCTCACGCGCCATGTTGTAGCAGACCACGATCAGGCTGATTTCGGGACCCCTCCCCCCGGCCCCCTCCCGCAAGGGAAGGGGGAGCAGCGCACCGAAGTCCCCTCCCCTTGCGGGAGGGGGTTGGGGGAGGGGTGTCACCGCCCCGAACTCATCGGGCGACGATGCCGGCCGTTTGCAGCGTCGCCACCAGGCCATCCACGCTCGGGTTCTCGAAGAAGTGCTGCGGCTCCAGCTCCAGGCCGAACTCCTCCTCCATCACGCCGGCCATGATGACCGCCTCGACGGATTCGAACCCGTAGGATTCGAACGGCTCCGCGGTCGGGAAGGTCGCAACTGGCATGTCCATCAGCCCGCCGATGTAGCGCACCAGCCAGTCGCGCACGGTGGTCGCGTCGAGCGGGGCTTTGGTCGCGGTCATCACGATCTCCGTCCAGCCGGCCGCAAGCGCAGCCGCAGCGTGTTGAGGCAACGCAGGCCCGGCCGCTTCTGCCAGTCAGGCGTGCTGTCGAGCAGTTCGACCTCGCACGCGGCGAACAGCGTGCGCAGCATGATCGCGGTTTCGAGGCGGGCGAGGCCGGCACCGAGGCAGGCATGGACACCGGTGCCGAAGCCGAGGAGCGGCGGCCCGCGCCGCGCGATGTCGAACGCTCCGGGGTCGTCGTACGCCGTCGGGTCGTGGTGGGCCTGCTCGATGGCGGCGACCACGAAGCGACCTGGCGGGATGTCAGTGTCGGCCGATCCGGATCGGCTGCTCCGGCACCCGCGCACTCAGCACCTGAAATGGACCGGCATAGCGCATCACCTCGTTGACGCAGCTGCTCATTCGCCTCGCATCGCCGTGAAGCCGCGCCAACTGATCGCGATTCGACAGCAGCAGCAGGATGGCGGTGCCGAGCAAAGCCGAGGTGGTTTCCATCCCGGCCAGGACGAGGAAGAACGCGAGTGATGCGAGTGTGCGGTCATCCAGCCCGTACTCGGCGCGGCCAAGATCGCGAAGCTTTGCGAGGCCTGACGATCGCGCGGCATTCGCCTCCCGCATCCGGCCCAGCAGGATCGCCTCGATCTGTTGTGCCTGTTCCTGCACCCGGTCCAGCTCCCGCAGCGGCAACCCCGGCCGCCACACGTGACCGACGTCGCGCGACAGCGCGCGCAGTTCCACGACGGTCGCGTGGTCAAGCCCCAAGGCGTTCGCCATCACCCGCTCGGGCAGCGGATCGCAGATCGCCGCCATCGCGTCGATGGTGCCGGCGGCGTGGGCCTGTATGACCAGTTCGGCTGTCAGCGGCTCGATCGCGGGCGCCGACAAAACGTCGGAAATCACCGTCAGATAATGCCGCAGGAACCGCCGTGCGCCGTCATGGAAGGGCGGGTTGCGGAAGAACAGAATAGACTCCACCAAGGTCGCGACGCTGTCGTAACTGCGCCCCGCACGCTCGCCCAGCCGCCTGACGCGCTCGCCAACTTCGAGAACCTCCAGCCCGGGCCAGCCGAGCAGCTCGGCGCAGTCGGCGTAGCGGGTGAGGACCCAGGCGCCGCTCGCGGGGTCGCGGACCGGCGGCCCGTGCCGGCGCTCCAGCCAGTCCGGTTGCGCCTCCATCAGCCGCCGACCGCTTCCGCGGGATTGGAGAGGAACGCGCCCACCGGCCCGAACTCGCCCGCCAGATAGCGCTCCCGCGTCGCCGCGCGCTGCACCTTGCCGCCGGACGAGCGGGAGATGGACCCCGAAACCGCAATCACCACGTCTGCCGGCATCACCCCATGGTCGTCCGAAACCACCCGCCGCACCAGATCGCGGAGCGGCTCGGGATCGGCGGGGAGCGCCCTGCCCCGCTCCAGCTCGCAGACCAGCACCAGCCGTTCCGCGTACCCCGTCTCCACCCCGAAGGCCGCCGACGCGGCGATGCCGGCGGCATCCGGCGATTGCGCGACGGTCTCCTCCACATCCTCGGCGTAGAGATTCATGCCACGGACGATCAGCATGTCCTTGATCCGGCCGACCACGTGAAGTTCGCCTTCGACGATACTGCCGAGATCGCCGGTGCGCAGGAAGCGGCGATCCTCGATCATGCACTGGCGCCCGGCATCCGGCACGATCGCGCCGTCGCGGGCGGACCAGAACCCCGGACTGACGTGCTCGCCGCGCACGCAGATCTCGCCAGTCTCGCCGGCGGCGGCGAGACTGCCGCCGGGGCCGACGAGTTCGATTTCGCATCCCGGCGCGGGCCCGCCGCAGGAGACCGTCGCCTGCACCGCGCCCGCGACCCGGCGATGCGCGATGCCCGCTCCGGCGCAGCCGCCGGTGACGAGCAGCGTCGCCTCGGCAAGCCCGTAGCAGGCATAGAGTGCCGCGGGATCGAAGCCGAACGGCCCGAACCGAGCTGCGAAGCGCTCCATCGTCCGCGGCCGCACCGGCTCGGAGCCACAGAACGCGAGCCGCCAGCGCGACAGGTCGAGCCCGCGGCACTGCGTGTCCGAAATCTGGCGCAGGCAAAGCTCGTAGCCGAAATTAGGTGAGCCGCTGTTGGTGGCGCCGTGCGCCTCGATCGCGCGCAGCCATCGGACGGGTTTTTGCAGGAACGCGAGCGGCGACATCAGCACCATCCGCGCGCCGACATAGAGCGGCTGGATGACGCAGCCGATCAGCCCCATGTCGTGATGCAGCGGCAGCCAGCTTACGCCGACGCTCGCTTCGTCATTGCCGAACACCGCCTGGATCATCGCCTGGTTGGCCATGATGTTGCGGTGGGTGACGACGACCCCCTTGGGATTTCCGGTCGAGCCCGACGTGTATTGAATGAACGCGATCCCATCGAGGTCGGCGCGCGGCGGCAGGTCGCAGGCGGGACCCTTTAGCGCCTCCTCGGCGGCGATGACCGGAAGTTCGCCGCTGATTTCGCGGGCATTCGGATCGTCGATCGTGGCCTTGGCCATCAGCACGGCGGCGGCACCGGCGTTCGCGGCGATCGCGCGAATCCGATCCCGCGCCCGGCGCTGCGCCGGCAGCGGCACCGGCACGGCGAGGACGCCGGCATAGAGGGCGCCGAAGAAGCAGCGCACGAAATCGAGGCCTGACGGCAGCGCGATCAGCACCGGTCGGCCGACCAAGCCGGCATCGCGCAACCGCCGCGCCACCACCCGCGCGGCCCGATCCATCTCGGCGTAGCTCGACTGGTCCTCCACCCGCTCGCCGCGGGCAAGATAGGACATGAACGGCCGGTCCGGATGGACCCGCGCGCGCCGGCGCAGCACGTCAACGATGGTATCCCCAACCCCTGCCATCCTCAGCCCAGCAATCCCGCGAGCAGCGGTTGCAGGCGCCCGGTCGCGATCAGTTCCGGGATCACGTCGTGTCGTTCGTAGCCGGCAATCGGGTCCAGCGTGGCTCCGGGAAGGGAGGCGAACCGGCCCGCGGTGGCACGGTCCCCTGCATTCGCGGCGCCGAAGACGATGCGCACCTCCGGGATGCGGGCCGCGCGCCGGTACAGGACGGCCACGTCCAGCACCATGGCCGGGAAGCGCTCGTTGAACAGCGCGGATCGGCGCATGTCGAGATAGGGCGAGAACGCCAGCACCCGGTCGGCGCCGAGATCGAGGCCGTAGCGCAGCGCCGCGTCGCCGCCGGACGAGGTGCCGAGGCAGCAGAGCGCGGGCGCGCCCAACCCTGCCACCGCCGCGCGCATTCCCGCCAAAGCCGCGGGATAGCTGGCGCCGAACCCCGCGATGCCGTCCATGTAGGCGAACCCGCTCTCCTCGGTCAGATAGATCGCATTGATCGGGAACTGGCGGAGGAAGCGGTCGAACAGGCTGATCGAGACCCAGACCTGCCGCGCCTGGCCGGTGAAGACCAGCAGCGTGCGCGCCGCATCGGGGTGGCGCCGCATTACCGCGCCGTTCAGCCGGGAGAGAGTGTCCGGCCCGTCCTGACCCAGCCAGCGGGCGATATGCTGGCCGGCGGCGATCAGACGCCGGGCATGGCGCGCGTGCTCGGGCAATTGCGCCAGCTCGCCCAGCACCGGCTCCGCCTCGGCGAAACGCCCGGCGCGGACCAGCCGATCGCAGGCGGCCAAGCGCTTGCCGGCCGGACGGCTCACGTCGCCGGCGACGGCCGCGAGGTCGGTCCGTCCCGCCGCAGCGGGCGCGACCGATCCCCGGTCAATTGCACGCCGGGTGTTCACTTCCATTGTGCAACCACCGTAGGATCAGGCGCCGCCGCCTTCAAGCGGTTGGTTCATTTCGGGAGGCTGGATGCACGATCGAACCATTGTCGAGGGCCTGGCGGAACGGTTCGGGCTGCAGACGCTGCTCATCCTGGGCGATGAGGCCGGCAGCATGACCGTGGACGACGCCACCTTCGCGCGGCTGCAAAGCCTCCCTGACCGGCCAGGCTCGGAGCGGGACGCGGATGCCCCCGTGGCGCTGTTCCGCTCCGGCGCGCGCTTCGATCTGGTCTGGATTCCGCAGGCGGAGCAGTACGAGGCCGCCATGCGCGACCTGGTGTGCGGGCTGCACCTGCTGAGCCCGCGCGGCACGCTGATCCTGCGCGGCTGCCTGCCGCCGGCCGCCGGCGGCGGGGCATCGGCAACGCCCGAGGCGTTCGTGGACTTCGCCTTCACCCGAAAGGGGATTTCTTACATCACGCTGGAGCGGGATGACGGGTACGGGCTGCTGGCGCCGAACTATCGGTTCAATCCGTTCTTCACCGAGATCGTCCCGCCGTCGCTCGAGCTCGACTGGTTCCTGGCGGGGCGGTCCGGCCACGCCGATCTGCTGCGCACGCACGGGGCGTCGCTGCTGCGCGTGGTGGGCTGGGACCGTTTCCAGGAAATCATGGACGATTTCGAGACCTTCTCCAGTTGACCGCACCCCACCCGGGCGTGGTCGACGAGGCCGGGCTTCGCGCGGCGCTCGCATCCTGCGCGCCGGGCGAGGTGGTGGAGGTGACGGCCGAGCGGCTCAGTCTCTCCGAAGCGCTGCATATCGAGCGCCCGCTGCGCCTGCGCGGTGCCGGCGCACAGCGTCCGGTCATCGCACTCGCCGGTGCGGACGCGAGGCTCGCCGTCGCGTCCGGCGCCGGCGGCGGCAGCCTGGAGCGCGTCGTGCTGACCGGTGCCGGCCATCGCAACGATCCCCTGCTCGACCTGGCGGGGGTCGAGGGGTTCCGTCTGGACGAAATCGCCATCTCCGCGACCGAAGGCTCCGGGTTGCGGGCGACCGGCTGTCGGGACCTCTCGATTTCCGGCGTAACGCTTCAGGAGGTCGGGCTGGGTGGCGCCGAGTTCACCGATTGCCACCGCGTGGCGGTGGACGTGATGCTTTCCGGCATCGGACGCCGGGCGCGGGCGAACGGCGTCGGCCTTACCGACGTGCAGGATTTCATCCTGGATGTGCGGGCGCACGACGTGTCCGGCAGCGTCGTCGCGGTGCAGCGCCAGCACGGGATTTGCGCGGACGGAATGCTGCGCATCGAAGCGGAGCGCTGCTTGCGCGCGCTCAGCGTGGTCGGCCAGCAGGCGGAGCCGGTCGCCGATGTGGCGGCCTTTATGCGCGTCTGCGACGCGCTCGACTGCGGCGCGCTGCTCTGCAACTGCCAGCGGATCACCGTTTCGCTCGCCGTAGCCGCGGACTGCCCCGGCCCCGCGGTGCAGATGGACGGGGCATTCGGCGCGCGTGGCTGCCGCATCCTGGTCGAGACCGCCGATCGCCATCCCGACCTGATCCGCGAGCGCGGCGGGAGCCGCGACAATCGCGTGATGGTGGTCCGTCGGTCCAACCCGCCGATAGAGTCGGCACTGCGGAAACGGACGGTGCCGGAGGACGCCGGCGGCCCGTACGAAGTCGCGGACACCTGCTGCGTCTGCGGCTGGCAGGGCGTTTTCGTCGGCAACCCACGCGCCGCCCGCGAGGCGTTCGCGTGCCGCGCCTGCCGGTCCAGCCTGCGCTATCGGGCGCAGGCGCAAACCTTGCTGCACGAGGTCGCCGAAGCACGCTGCGACAGCCTGGCACAACTCGCGGCAGGGCCGTGGCTGCAAACGCGCGCGGTGTTCGAACCCGGCGTGTCGGGGCCACTGCGCCGCTATCTGTCGCAGGCCGGCCGCTACTGCCAATCCCGTTACCATCCGGGAGTCCCCAGCGGAGAGCAGTGGGACGGACTGGAGTGTCAGGATTTGATGGCCACCAGCTTCCCCGACGAGAGCTTCGAGCTCGTCGTCTCCTCGGACATCTTCGAGCATGTCCGCAAGCCCTTCGCGGCGTTCGCCGAGATCGGGCGTATCCTCAAGCCGGGCGGCCATCATCTGTTCAGCATCCCGCTCACCGACCCGATGCCGGCGCGAACGGTGGCGCGCGTGGACACCTCCGGCCCCGAGGACCGCCCGCTATTGCCGGAAATCTTCCACGGCGACGGCATGAGCGGCCGATCGCTGGTCTATACCGAGTTCGGCGCCGACATGCTGGAGCAACTCGACCGCATGGGCCTGCCGACGCGCGCGGTGCCGTACCGCAGTGCCGATCCGGTGTGCCGCAGGGTGCTGACATTCCTCTCCCGGCGCCCGTGTTCCTGATCAGCTTCTGCAATCTGGGAACCTGGTGCTCGCGCTATTGTCTTGGTGTGATTGGCGACGATTTCCGCGAGTTCGCTTGGCTGCACTGCGATGATTTCGTGCTCCCCGACGCCGATACCGGTGCGACTGGCCTCGCTTGCACGGGCGATGGGGTGCTCGTCTGCATCCAGTCGCGGACGCCGCGCCTGGTGCGGCTCGACCGGGATTTGCGGCTGCGGCACACGTACCTGCTGACACGCATCCGCGACCCGCATTCGGTCGCGGTGCGCGGGCACGAGGCGCTGGTCGTCTGCGCTACTAGCAACCGGCTGTTCGCGGTGGATTTGCGCACCGGCATCGAGCGCTGCTTGTTCGTCGCCCATGCGGCCGAGCACGACGTCGTGCATCTGAACGGCGTGACGCTTTGGGAGCAACGGCCGGTTGTCAGCATGTTCGGCCCGCTCGACGCGGACGGGGCGCGGGGGCGGGGCAGCGTGGTCGATGCCGAACGCGGCGAGACTTTGGCCGAGGCGCTGGCGGAGCCGCATTCCCCGCAGATGCAAGGGGCCACGTTGCATGTGCTCTGCTCGGCGACGGGCGACATCCTGCGCCGCGCGGCCGGCCGCATCGAGCGCGTGCGGATCGGCGGCTATCTGCGCGGGCTGGCGGTGGAGGCGGGTGGCGTCGTGGTCGGCCGAAGCGCGTGGCGCACGGGGCGCCGGCGGCTTGGCCGGACGCCGCCGCCCGGCTCCGGCGCCGATCCGCATGGCCATTTCTGGCAGCGCTCGGCGCTGATCCGGCACCGCGACGACGGCACGGCGAGTGAGGCCGATCTGAGCTGCTACGGTCCCGAGCTGTACGACATCCTCCGGCTTGGGCAGGCGCCCGATGCGGCGCGCCTGTTCCATGACGCGGCGCCCCGCCGGCTCGATGCGCTGCAGGAGGCACAAGTGCGAGCGTGGGCCGGCGATGGCGGGCCTGATCGGCCGAAGAACAGGCCGGATGCGGCGCCCTGAGGCCCAGGAACAGGGTCGGATCAGGCTCGCTGCCAGCCGGAAAACAGTGCTGGATAAGGGTGCGCGCTCCTGAGAACAGGGTTATATCAGGGTCGGCGCCGCGGGGAGTGGTCCTGGGTCTCGCCGCCTTCTGTCATCTCGGCCTCCGCGACGATCATGGTTAGCAGCTCGGCCTCCGCGAGTTGTTTCTGAGAACTTCCCTAACACCGCCCGCCCGCGCTGTCAAGCCTCATAACGCCGCCGCGGCCGCCCTCCCGGCACGCCGTGGCGAACGGGTTCCAAGGGCGACCGCCCTTGGCGGGGTTCGGGGCAGCGCCCCGACCTTCCTATCTTGCCAGCGGCCGGTACTTGATCCGGTGCGGCTCGGTCGCCTCCGCACCCAGGCGGCGGCGCTTGTCCTCCTCGTAGGCCTGGAAGTTGCCCTCGAACCATTCCACGTGGCTGTCGCCCTCGAACGCCAGGATGTGGGTTGCCAGCCGGTCGAGGAACCAGCGGTCGTGGGTGATGATGACGGCGCAGCCGGCGAAATCGGCCAGCGCCTCCTCGAGCGCGCGCAGCGTATCCACGTCGAGGTCGTTGGTCGGCTCGTCGAGCAGGATGACGTTGTGTTCGCCCTTCAGCATCTTCGCCAGATGCACCCGGTTGCGCTCGCCGCCGGAGAGGATGCCGACGCGCTTCTGCTGGTCCGGGCCCTTGAAGTTGAACGCGCCGACATAGGCGCGCGACGGCACCGCGCGCTTGCCGAGATGGATCACGTCGGTGCCGCCACTGATCTCCTCCCACACCGAGGCGTCGGCATCGAGGCTGTCGCGCGACTGATCGACATAGCCGAGCTTCACCGTCTCGCCGATGCGCAGGCTGCCGCCATCGGGCTGCTCCTGGCCCACGATCATGCGGAACAGCGTGGTCTTGCCGGCGCCATTCGGGCCGATGACGCCCACGATCCCGCCCGGCGGCAGCTTGAAGCTCAGATCGTCGATCAGCAGCGCGTTGCCGTAGCCTTTGCGCAGCGCCTCGGCCTCGATGACGGTGCTGCCCAGGCGCGGCCCGGGCGGGATGACGATCTCCGCCACTCCCGCCACCTGCTCCTGGCTTCTCGCCAGCATGTCCTCGTAGCGCTGGATGCGGGCCTGGCTCTTGGCCTGGCGTGCGCGCGGCGAGGCAGCGATCCATTCCTGCTCCGCGGCCAGCGCCCGCTGCCTGGCACTCTCCTCCTTCTCCTCCTGCTGCAGCCGCTTGCGCTTCTGCACCAGCCACGAGGAGTAGTTGCCCTCGAACGGATAGCCGCGGCCGCGCTCGATCTCGAGGATCCAGTTGGTGACGTTGTCGAGGAAGTAGCGGTCGTGCGTCACCACGAGCACGGTGCCCGGATAGTCGCGCAGCGTGCGCTCGAGCCAGGCGACACTCTCGGCATCGAGGTGGTTGGTCGGCTCGTCGAGCAGCAGCAGCTCGGGCTTTTCGAGCAGCAGCCGGCACAGCGCCACCCGCCGCCGCTCGCCGCCGGAGAGCGTGGTCACGCCGCTCTCGGCCGGCGGGCAGCGGAGCGCGTCGAGTGCTATGTCGATGCGGCGGTCGAGGTCCCAGCCGTCCTCGGCGTCGATCTTCTCCTGCAACTCCGCCTGCTCGGCGAGCAGCGCGTTCATCTCCGCGTCGTCCATTGGCTCGGCAAAGCGCTCGGCGATGGCGTTGAAGCGGGCGAGTGCGTCGCGGAGCGGACCGAACGCCTCGGCGACGTTCTCGCCGACGGTCTTCTCGGGATCGAGCTGCGGCTCCTGCGACAGGTAGCCCACGCGCACGCCGTCGGCCGCCCAGGCCTCGCCGCCGTGTTCGGTCTCGATGCCCGCCATGATCTTGAGCAGGGTGGACTTGCCGGCGCCGTTGACGCCGAGGACGCCGATCTTCACGCCCGGCAGGAACGAGAGGGTAATGCCCTTGAACACCTCGCGCCCGCCCGGATAGGCCTTGGTCAAGTCCTTCATCACATAGGCGTATTGATAGCTGGGCATGACGGCTCCTGGCGATCCGAACGGCGGCGGGCGAGCGGGAAGGCGGTCATATGGGGGTCGCCTGTTGCGCCGCAACGTGGCGGCCCGCTGCGCCCGGCAGGATTCGAACCTGCGACCAAGCCGTTATGAGCGGCCCGCTCTGAACCGCTGAGCTACGGGCGCGGCGCCCGCCTCCCATGCGCGAGGAGCGGCCCCTGTGGCAAGCCCGCGGCACCCGGTTGCCATTCGGCCACGCTCGGTTGCCCCGGCTTGCCGCTTCTGGCATATCGCCGCGACCCTTCCGCCGGCCCCACGCATTTCTCCGGGCGCCGGCTCCCCTCGTTCGGGAGACCCATCCGGATGCCGCTGGCATTTCTCGTCGTGATTTTGTGCGGCCTGCTCGCGCTCGTCTATGGCTTCGTCACCGTCCGCGAGGTGCTGGCGGCCGATGCCGGCACGACGCGGATGCAGGAGATCTCGGCGGCGGTGCAGGAGGGCGCGCGCGCCTACCTCAACCGGCAGTACACGACGATCGGCATCGTCGGCATCGTCATCCTGATCATCCTGGGCGTGCTGCTCGGCTACCACGTCGCGATCGGCTTCCTGATCGGCGCCGTGCTGTCGGGCGCCGCGGGGTATGCCGGGATGAACGTCTCGGTGCGCGCCAACGTGCGCACCGCGCAGGCGTCGCGCCGGGGGCTGGCGGCGGGCCTCGGCATCGCCTTCAAGTCGGGCGCCATCACCGGGCTGCTGGTGGTGGGCCTCGGGCTGCTCGGGGTTTCGATCTATTACCTGATCCTGCGCTCGACGTACGCCGACGCCAACATGCGGCAGGTGCTGAACGCGATGGTGGGGCTGTCCTTCGGCGCCTCGCTGATCTCGATCTTCGCGCGCCTCGGCGGCGGCATCTTCACCAAGGGCGCCGATGTCGGCGCCGACCTCGTCGGCAAGGTCGAGGCCGGCATCCCCGAGGACGACCCCCGCAACCCCGCCGTGATCGCCGACAACGTGGGCGACAATGTCGGCGACTGCGCCGGCATGGCGGCCGACCTGTTCGAGACCTACGCCGTCACCCTGGTCGCGACCATGCTGCTGGCGGCGGTGTTCTTCCCGGCGCCGATCCGCGACTGGTTCATGATGCTGCCGCTCGGCATCGGCGCGGTGTGCATCATCGCCTCCATCGTCGGCACCTATTTCGTCAGGCTCGGCGCGGACGAGGGCATCATGCGGGCGCTGTACAAGGGCCTGCTGGTGACCGGTGCGATCTCGATCGTCGGCATCTTCCTGATCGCGATCTGGTTCCTCGGCTTCGCGCCGATCCAGATGACCACGGGGATGAGCATCTCGTGGTGGAGCGTCCTGCTCTGCGGCCTGGTCGGCCTCGGCGTCACCGGGCTGATCGTGTGGATCACCGAATACTACACCGCGACCGAATACCGCCCGGTGCGCAGCATCGCGCGGAGTTCGATCACCGGCCACGGCACCAACGTGATCCAGGGCCTCGCCGTCTCGATGGAGGCGACCGCCGCCCCGGTGATCGTGATCTGCATCGGCATCATCCTCGCCTACGCGCTGGCCGGCTTGTTCGGCATAGCACTCGCGGCGACCACGATGCTCGCACTCGCCGGCATGATCGTGGCGCTCGACGCCTATGGCCCCGTGACCGACAACGCCGGCGGCATCGCCGAGATGGCCGATCTTCCCTCCGACGTCCGCCGCACCACCGACGCGCTCGACGCGGTGGGCAACACCACCAAGGCGGTGACGAAGGGCTACGCGATCGGCTCGGCGGGGCTGGCCTCGCTGGTGCTGTTCGCCGCCTACACCGAGGACCTGACGCACTACTTCCCGAACATCCATGTCAACTTCGCGCTGCAAGACCCGTACGTGGTGGTCGGCCTGTTCATCGGCGGGCTGATGCCGTACCTGTTCGGCGCGTTGGGCATGACCGCGGTCGGGCGCGCGGCCGGCGCCGTGGTGCTGGAGGTGCGGCGCCAGTTCCGCGACATCCCCGGCATCATGGAGGGCACCGGCAAGCCCGAATACGGCCGTGCCGTCGATCTGCTGACCCGGGCGGCGATCCGCGAGATGATCGCGCCCTCGCTGCTGCCGGTGCTGGCGCCGATCGTGCTGTGGGTCATCATCCGCTTCGCCGCCGGATCGGCGGCGGCCTTTGCGGCCCTCGGGGCGATGCTGCTCGGCACCATCGTCACCGGCCTGTTCGTCGCGATCTCGATGACCTCGGGCGGTGGTGCCTGGGACAACGCGAAGAAATACATCGAGGAAGGCAATCACGGCGGCAAAGGGTCGGAGGCGCACAAGGCCGCCGTGACCGGCGACACGGTGGGCGATCCCTACAAGGATACCGCCGGGCCGGCGGTGAACCCGATGATCAAGATCACCAACATCGTGGCACTGCTGCTGCTGGCGGTCGTGGCGACCTGGTTCGGGTAAGGGAAGGCGAGGGGCTCTGCCCCTCGACCCCGCTGGGGCCGGCGGCCCCAGGCCCCGTCCGTTCTTTGCCGTTAGGGCGTCGGCCGGGCCACGAGTTGCGCGACCGATCGCGACCTGATCGCCGTGCCACCGCTGATCAAACCGCGTCTCCATCAGCGCCTCGAAATTGCCGATGCGGTCCGCCAGAACGCGCAGCACCTCCAACAATTCGTCCCGCGAGGCGAGTCGCGCCAACTCCTTGCGGATAAGTTCATTCTCCATACGCAGTGTTCTCTGTTCCGCCTGAATCGATCGCAGGGAAGCGCCGATAAAATCCAGGCTGATCGGATCACTCATTTGGATGCTCCACCTCTCGGGGTAAGGCGTTTCACCGCGCAGCACGCCGGGACCTGCGCAGGAAGGCGCGCTTCAACATCTTTCTGGGGATGCCACTTTCGAAGCCCTCGATGGCCGGCGCGGAGTCTCGCCTGCGTTGAAGCGCAGCCACCCTGGTCCAGTCCTTCGCAGATAGGGCTTCGACAACTGACGGATTGGCCGCTCCCTTGGCCCGATAGTTTTCCGGGACACGCTTCGGTATATGAAGTTTCGCGACGTCTTAGAATCGGACCGGTTCGCCCACGAACCCCCAGCGGCTTTCGTCCCCGTTGTGCCACGGGAAGTTGGTCTTCGTCGAGGGGATCCAATCGGTTGGGCGGAAGGCGCCGACGACAATCCCGTGTCGCTGCGCAAGCACGAGGTTATACTTGCGAGCCCTGTCCGGGTTGATGACCCAGCAGCCCCGTACAGCCTCGTAAACGCTCTTGGTTTCGTCTTCAAATGCCTTCCGGATATTGATCAGGATCAGCGGTTCCCGTGCGTCGAACTCCTCTGCCGTATATTCCCGGATTATCTCCACGCGTGCCGGACTTCGTAGTCGCCGGACCCATGCCCGCCAATCTGATTCGTGAGCGCCGGATACGCGGCGAGAACTGCCCCCTCGATCTGAAAGCAAGTCGTCCTCATGCTGGCGGTGTAGCAGTGGCGATCAGCCCGGCCGCGCGAATTCGCACCGTCGGTATTTCAGATCGACCCAGTCGCCCGCTGCGCTAGTGCGGACTTCGTGATGCTGGATAGACGTCCAGCTTATCGGTCCCTAGTAGAAGGTTTCGCCGATCTCGAGGGTCAACGAGGTGGTACACTTGCCATTAAGCAGCCGCCACTTGGGTGGAAATCTGTCCGCCGGCATGACTATTACGTCCGGATAGAGGCAGGGCGGATTTCATGCCCGCTTGGCAAGCGTTCATTTCCTGCACCTCGGAGTATGTCCTGCCGCACCAGCGCCTCGCCCGCAGCTATCAAGCGGTCGTTTGGCAGAACGTTACATCCTAGCCTTCCAGCCCCGGCTCAAACACGACCGCCGGCGGCCCGCGCCGTGCCTCGACCTGCCCGAGCACCACCGGCTGCTCGCCAAGCTCACGGAGCAGCGAGCAGGCCAACTCGGCGTCGCGCACCACCAGCGCCATGCCGATCCCGCAGTTGAACACCCGCAGCATCTCGGCCGCCTCCACGCCCCCGGCTTCGGCGAGCCAGCCGAATACCGGCGGCGGCGTCCAGGCGGCGGGGTCGAGCACGGCCGCGGTATCGGGCGGCAGCACGCGCGGCAGATTGCCGGGCAGGCCGCCGCCGGTGATGTGGGCGGCGGCGTGCAGCAGCCCGGCGCGGTGCAGCGCCAGCAGCGGGGCCACGTAGATGCGCGTCGGCTCCAGCAGCGCCGCCCCGAGGCTGATCCCGGGCGCGAACGGCGCCGGCGCGTCCCAGGCGAGCCCCGACGCCGCGACCACTCGCCGCACCAGCGAGAAGCCGTTGGAATGCACGCCGGACGATTGCAGGCCGAGCACCACGTCGCCGGGCGCCACCTCGCGCGGCAGCAGCGCATCGCGCTCCGCCGCCCCCACGGCGAAGCCCGCGAGATCATAATGGCCGGCAGCGTAGAGGCCGGGCATCTCGGCGGTCTCGCCGCCGACCAGCGCGCAGCCGGCCTGCGCGCAGCCCTCGGCGATGCCGGCGATGACCGCGCGCGCGTGCTCGACCGAGAGCTGTCCGGTCGCGAAATAGTCCAGGAAAAACAGTGGTGCCGCGCCCTGCACGACGAGATCGTTGACGCACATCGCGACCAAATCGATGCCGATGCGCGCGTGCTGCCCGGTCTCGATCGCGACCAAGAGCTTGGTGCCGACGCCGTCGGTCGCGGCGACCAGCACCGGGTCGGTGAAGCCGGCGGCGCGCAGGTCGAACAGCGCGCCGAAGCCGCCGAGGCCGCCCATCACCCCCGGCCGGTGCGTCGCCTGCGCCAGTGGGCGGATCGCCGCGACCAGCGCCTCGCCGGCGTCGATGTCCACCCCCGCCTCGCGGTAGGTCAGCCCATTCGCCCCGGCCACTTGCTTCTTTCCGCTCATGCGGGCACCCGATAGCCTGCGACGATGGGCCGGAGGGCCAGGGGCGTGAACGGCATGGCGCCTGGCGCGGAAAATGCAGATCGCAAGGGTGGACACAAACACATGGCTGGGCGGCGGGCAATCGGCGATCGCGATGCCTGACGATACCCGCCTGTCGCGGCCTGGCATCTCGCGGCCTGGCGCGGCCATGCTGCTGACGCTTCCGAACGCCATCACCTTCGCGCGGCTGTGCGCGGTGCCGGCGACGGTATGGCTGATCCTGCGCCACGACCTGCACGCGGCGTTCGCCGTGTTCGTCGCCGCCGGCCTGTCGGATGCGGTGGACGGCTGGCTCGCCCGGCATCGCGGCGGTGGCAACGCGATCGGCGCGGTGCTAGACCCGGTCGCCGATAAGGCGCTGCTGGTGAGCATCTATGTCACCCTCGCCTCGGTCGGCGTGCTGCCCGACTTCCTGGCGATCCTGGTCGTGTTCCGCGACGCGGTCATCGTCGGCGGCGTGCTGGTGCTCGCCGTGCTCGGCCATTCCGTGCGCATCCGCCCGTTCCTGGTCTCGAAGCTGAACACCGCCATGCAGATCGTGCTGGTGGCGGTGGCGCTGCTGCTGGACGGGTTCATGCTGCGTGCGCCGGTGCTGCTCGACGCGCTGGTCTGGATGGCGGCGGCGACCACGCTCGCCTCCGGGGCCGCCTATGTCTGGTGGGCGGCGCGGCGGCCGGTGCTGGAGGCGGGATGAGCACCACGCTGCCGCCGCCCGCGCCGCCGCCGTTTGCTCTGCCGCGCGAGCCCGACCCGGCGCCACCGCCCCCGCGCCTGCGGCGCGCCACCCGCAATCAGCGGATTGGGCTGCTGTTGGCCCTGGTCGTGGTCGCCTGGATCGTGCTGTGGCTGTTCTCCTCGATCCTGCTGCCGTTCGTGGCCGCCGCCGGCATCGCCTATTTCCTCGACCCGCCCTGCACCCGGCTCACGCGCGCCGGGATGCCGCGCGGGCTGGCGGCCCTGGTGCTGTTGTTCGCGATGCTCGGCGCGATCCTGCTGTTTGCGCTGCTGCTCTATCCGCTGCTGGTGCAGCAGCTCGGCATCCTGATCGGCCGCGTGCCAGACTATGTCGGCGCGATCCGCCACTGGGCCGAGGGCGTGATCGCGACCTTGCAGCAGCGGCTCGGCCCGGAATACGTCGATCAACGGCTGCGCGACCTGGTGGGCAGCCAGGCGGGGGCGATGCTCGGCTTCGTCGTCGGCGCGCTGACGCGGATCGTGGGCGGCGGGTTCGCGCTGTTCAACGTGCTCTCGCTGATCGTCGTGACGCCGATCGTCGCCTTCTATCTGCTGCGCGACTGGCCGCGGGTGATTGCCCGCATCGACGGCTGGCTGCCGCGCCGGTATGCCGTGGTGATCCGCGAGCAGGCGCGCGAGGTCGATCGCATCCTCTCCGCCTGGCTGCGCGGGCAGTTGCTGTGCTGCCTGACGCTGGCGGTGTTCTATGCCGTGGCGCTGTCGCTGGTCGGCCTCGATCTCGGACTGATCGTCGGCATCTCGGCGGGCGTGCTCTCGTTTATCCCCTATGTCGGCACCATCACCGGCGGCGTCAGCTCGATCGGGCTCGCTTTGGCGCAGTTCCCCAACTGGCACGGCGTGGCCCTGGTCGCGAGCGTGTTCGTGATGGGCCAGTTGCTCGAAGGCTACGTGATCTATCCGCGCTTCCTCGGCGACCGGGTGGAGCTGCACGCGGTCTGGGTCATTTTCGCGCTGTTCGCCGGCGGGGCTGCGTTCGGTTTCCTGGGTGTGCTGCTGGCGGTGCCGGTCTCGGCCACGATCGGCGTGCTCGCGCGCTACTGGCTGCGGCGCTATCTGCACAGCCCGCTCTATCTCGATCCGCCCTCGGCGGTATGACCGCACGGCAGCTCGCGCTGCCACTCGGCGCGGCCCCGCACTACACGGCCGCCGGCTTCATCGCCGCCCCCTGCAACGAGGCGGCGCTGGCGTGGCTGGATCGGACCGAGGCGTGGCCGGAGGGACGGCTCGCGCTGTGGGGCGAGCCGGGCGTGGGCAAGAGCCACGCGCTGCACCGCTGGGCGGAGCGGGCTGGGGCGGCGGTGCTGTCCGGCCCGCGGCTGCGCGGCCTGCCGGCGCCGGTTGGGCGGGGGGCGGCGGTCGATGACGCCGACCTCTGCGGCGACCCGCCCGCGCTGCTTCATTTCATCAACGCGATGCGCGAGAGCGGCGTGCCGCTGCTGCTCGCCGGCCGCGCGCCGCCCGCCCACTGGCCGGTGGCCCTGCCGGACCTTGCCAGCCGGCTGCGCGCGACGACCGCGGTGCGGCTGGACGCGGCCGACGACGCGCTGTTGCGGGCCCTGCTCGCGCGGCTGTTCGCGGAACGCCAGCTCGCGGTCGCAGCCCCGGTGCAGGAGTACCTGCTCGCCCGCCTACCCCGCGACGGCGGCAGCTTGCGGGAGGCGGTGGCCCGGCTCGATCACGCGGCGCTGGCGGCCGGTATCGGCATCGGACGCGCCCTGGCCGCCGAGGTGATCGCAGAGATGGACCGCGAGGCTGCTCCCCCTCCCCTTGCGGGAGGGGGCTGGGGGGAGGGGGCGGCCGCCACGACCGTTCGGGGGAGCGCCCCCATCCCTCCCCGGACCTCTCCCGCAAAGGGAGGGGAGGCACGAGGCTTGCACGTCTCGCCATATGCCAATCCGTCAGCCGGTGTTTAGACTGCCCCCATGAACCGCATCGCCACCAAACCCGCGCTCTCGGTCGTGCCGGCCCCAGCCGGGGCCGACATCGGCATTGACAGCCCCGAGCGCTTCATCAACCGGGAACTCTCCTGGCTCGACTTCAATCATCGCGTGCTGGAGGAGGCGGAAAACCGGCGCCATCCGCTGCTGGAGCGGGTGCGCTTCGTCTCGATCAGCGCCTCGAACCTCGACGAGTTCTTCTCGGTCCGCGTCGCCGGGCTGATCGGGCAGGCCCGCGCCGGTGTCACCACGCTCTCGCAGGACGGCCGCACCGCCGCCCAGCAGCTCGCCGAGGTGCGCGCCCGCGCCCGCGCCCTGATCGAGGATCAGCAGCGCATCTGGCGCGAGATGGAGGGCGATCTGCGCGCCGCCGGCATCGAGGTCTGCGAAGCGGCCACCCTGGCCGCCGCCGACCGCCGCTGGCTCGAAGCCTATTTCATGGAGCGCGTGTTCCCGATCCTGACGCCGCTCGCGATCGACCCGGCACACCCGTTCCCGTTCATCCCCAACATGGGCCTCGTGCTCGCCTTGCAGCTTGTGCGCGAGGACGATCACCAGGCGATGCGCGCCCTGCTGCCGCTGCCCGCGCAGGTCGATCGCTTCATCCGCCTGCCCGGCGCCCCCGGCGAGCCGATCCGCTTCGTGACCCTGGAAGCGCTGGTCGCATTGTTCCTGCACACCATGTTTCCCGGCTACCGCGTGCTCGGCAAAGGCATGTTCCGCCTGATCCGCGACACCGACGTCGAGTTCGAGGAGGAGGCGGAGGATCTGGTCCGCTCCTACGAGAGTGCCTTGAAGCGCCGCCGCCGCGGGGTCGCGATCCATCTCTCGGTCGAGGCGGGAATGCCGGAGCGGCTGCGCACCGTGGTCGCCGACGCGCTCGACGTGCCCGACGAGGAAATCTTCCTGCTCGCCGGCATCCTGGGCGTCGCCGATCTGCGCCAGCTCATCGTCGATGACCGGCCCGACCTGCTGTTCCCGCCCTACACGCCGCGCTTCCCCGAGCGCATCCGCGATTTCGGCGGCGACTGCTTCGCCGCGATCCGCGCCAAGGACATCATCGTCCACCACCCGTTCGAGAGTTTCGACGTCGTGGTGCAGTTCCTGCGCCAGGCCGCCTCGGACCCGGCGGTAGTGGCGGTGAAGCAGACGCTCTATCGCACCAGCCGCGACAGCCCGATCGTGAAAGCGCTGATCGAGGCGGCCGAAGCCGGCAAGTCCGTCACCGCCATCATCGAGCTCAAGGCACGCTTCGAGGAGGAGGCCAACATCCGCCTCGCGCGCAGCATGGAAGCGGCGGGCGTGCAGGTCGTGTTCGGCTTCACGGCGCTGAAGACGCACGCCAAGATCTCGCTGGTGGTGCGGCGCGAGGGCGGCGCCATGCGCTCCTACGCGCATTTCGGCACCGGCAACTACCACCCGATCACGGCGCGCAGCTACACCGACCTGAGCTTCTTCACCTGCGATCCGGACCTGACGCGCGACGCGGCGCGGCTGTTCAACTACATGACCGGCTATGCACGGCCCGAGCGGATGGACGCGCTCGCGTTCAGCCCGCTGACCATGCGCGCGGTGCTGACCGAGCTGATCGATCGCGAGATCGGCTTCGCCCGCGCCGGCCAGGCGTCCGGCATCTGGCTCAAGCTCAACAGCCTGGTGGACGAGGCGCTGATCGACCGCCTCTATCGCGCCTCGCAGGCGGGGGTGAAGGTGATGGCGGTGGTGCGCGGCATCTGCTGCCTGCGGCCGGGGGTGCCGGGCCTGTCCGAGCGCATCCGGGTGAAGTCGATCGTCGGCCGCTTCCTCGAGCACGGGCGCATCTGCGCCTTCGGCAACGGCCACGCGCTGCCCAGCCGCCGCGCCCGCGTCTATATCAGCAGTGCCGACTGGATGGCGCGCAACATGGACTGGCGCGTCGAGACGCTGGTGCCGATCCACAATCCGACGGTCCACGCACAGGTGCTCGACCAGATCATGGTGACCAATCTGCAGGACAGCCTGCAGAGCTGGGAACTGCTTCGCGACGGCACCTGGCGACGGGTGCCGCCGGGGCGCAAGCCGGTCTCGGCGCACGAGTATTTCATGACCAATCCCTCGCTTTCCGGCCGCGGGTCGGCGTTGCATGGGCCAATGGTGCCGGCGCCCGCGCCGGTGCCGAAGCGCCCCGACCGCATCTCGCAGGACTGATCGCGATGCCCCAGGAACGGCAGGGGGAGCGGCAGGCCCCGCCGCGCTGCGCGGTGGTCGATCTCGGCTCGAACTCGGTGCGCCTCGTCGTGTTCGAGGGGCAGCGGCGGAACCCGGTCGCAATCTTTAACGAGAAGGCGGTGCTGCGCCTCGGCCGCGGCGTGACCGCGACCGGGCGGCTGAACGAGGAGGGGGTGGCGCAGGCGGTGCTGGTCATGCATCGCTACCACGCGCTCGCCCGTGCCATGGACGCCTCCCCCTTCGAGGTGCTGGCGACCGCCGCGGTGCGCGACGCCGAGAACGGGCGCGCCTTCGTCGCCGGCCTGCGCACGCGGATGCCGGGGGTTGCCATCCGCATCCTGACCGGCCTGGAGGAGGCGCGGCTGTCGGCTGAGGGCGTGCTGTGCGGCATTCCCGACGCCGACGGCGTGCTGGCGGATATCGGCGGCGGCTCGCTCGAACTGGTGCGGCTGCGGCCGGAGGGCGCCGGGGCCGCGGCGACGCTGGGACTGGGGGTGATCCGGCTTGCCGAGCGCAGCGGCGCCGACATCCCCCGCGCCCGCGAGATCGCCGAGCAGGACCTGGCCACGGTGCCGTGGCTCGGCGAGGGCGAGGGGCGCGACCTCTATCTCGTGGGCGGCGCGTGGCGGGCCTTAGCGCGCATCCACATGGCGCAGTCCGGCTATCCGCTGGCGATGGTCCACCAGTACGAGGTGCCGCGGGAGCGGGCGCGCGAGCTGGCGGCGATGGTCGCGACCGCCTCGCGCCGCGGGCTGGAGCGGCTGCCCGGCGTGCCGCGGCGGCGCATCGACGACCTCGCCTATGCCGCGGTGGTGCTGCGCCGGCTGCTGCGGGCGGGCGGCGCGCGGCGCGTGGTGTTCAGCGCCACCGGCATCCGCGAGGGCTGGTTCATGGCGCACATGCCCGACGCGATCCGCGCCCAAGACCCGCTGCTGGAGATCGGCCGCGACTACGCCGCCCGCTTCGCCCGCGACCCGGCCCTGCCGCCCGACCTGATTGCCTGGACCGCGCCGCTGTTCCCCGATGAGGACGCAGCCCAGCGACGGCTGCGCGAGACGGCGTGCTGGATCTCCGACATCGGCAGCCACGACCACCCGGAATATCGCGGCGAGCAGGCGTTCCTGCGCGTGCTGCGCCAGCCGGGCGTGGCCCTCGATCACCACGCCCGCGCTTTTTTGGCGCTTTGTCTGGCGGTGCGCTACGAGACCGAGCCGGATGCGCCGTTCCTGCTGCCGGCACGGCTGCTGCTCGATCTCGGCGCGCTGCGGCGGGCGGAAGTGCTGGGACTGGGGCTGCGGCTCGCCTACACGCTCTCCGGCGGCACACGGCCGCTGCTGGCGGGCGCCGCGCTTACCCGTGAGCCGAGGCGGCTGCTGCTGCGGCTGTCGGAGCAGGCGGGCGTGTTCGCGGGCGAGACCGTGCAGCGGCGGCTCGATCGGCTGGCGCAGGCGCTGGGGCTGGAGGGGGTGGCGACGGCGATGGCGGAGTGACACGACCCTCTCCGCAAGGGGAGAGGGAGCGGGCGCGCATGAAACGCCCCCCTCCCCTTGTGGGAGGGGGTTGGGGGAGGGGTTGTCGGGACCGCTACTCCGCCGCCTCCCGCAGCACCGTCTCTCCCGGCCGCACGATGCTGAACTCGACCGGCCGCGTGCCGACCGCGAGCGTCTCGCCCTTCTGGCGCACCACGGTATAGCGCGAGGTCGCCAGGTCCGACGTCGCGGGATGATCGGTGCGGAAATGCGCGCCACGGCTGTCGGTGCGCGCCCGTGCCGCCAGCAGGATCGCGCGGCTGACCAGCACCATGCTGTCCAGATTGAGCCGGTCCATCCAGGTCAGACTGTAGCGCCGGTCCTCGCCCGACACGCCGCACTGCGCCACCTCCTCGGCGAGCCGGCCGAGCGCCGCGTCCGCCCGCGCCATCCCCGTGGCATTGCGCAGGATGCCGACATCGTCCCACATCACGTCGAGCAGCCGGCGGCGGATCGCCTCCGGATCGCCGCCCGGCCGCCCGAGCGGCGACAGCGCGCGGTCGAGTGCGGCGTCGATCGCCGCCGGTGCCGGCTCGGCGAACCCGCGTGCCGGCGCATCGGCCGCCATCGTCTCGCCGGCAAAACCGCCGAACACGGTCGAGTTCGCAACCCCGTTGCCGCCGAGCCGGTTTGCGCCATGCACGCCCCCGGTGTCCTCGCCCGCGGCATAGAGGCCGGGCAGTTCGGTGCGGCAGTCCGGATCGAACACCACGCCGCCCATCATGTAATGCGCGGTCGGCACCACCTCGACGCGCCCGCCCGCGAGATCGAAGCCGCAATCGGCGCAGCGCTCCACCATTCCCTTGAACTGGCGGCGCACATTTTCCGGCCCGAGATGCCGCATCTCGATCCACACCCCGCCGTGCGGCGAGGCGTGGCCCGTCAGGATGCGGTCCATGATCGCGCGGCTGACGATGTCGCGCGTCGCGCGTTCTCCGCGTGGTCGTATTGCGCCATGAAGCGCTCGCCGGTCGCATCCACCAGCCAGCCGCCGGCACCGCGCAAGCCTTCCTCCAGCACCGTGCCGGTCATGCGCGTGGCCTCGCCCGCGAGCAGGCCGGTCGGATGGAACTGCACCATCTCCATGTCGCGCAGCGGCAGACCGGCGCGCAGCGCCATCGCCATCCCGTCGCAGCTCTTGTCGCCCGAGGGCGTGTGGTAGCGGTACATCGTCGGTCCGCCGCCGGTCGCGAGCAGCACCGCGCGCGCGCGCATAAGGCCGATCTCGCCCGTGCGCATGTCGAGCATCAGCACGCCCGCGATGCCGCTGCCATCGGCCGCCGGGATCAGGTCGAGCGCGCGGTGATCCTCGAGCCGCTTCACGTCTCGCTTCCAGACCTGCTCAGCGAGACGGCCGATGATCTCGATGCCGGTCAGGTCGCCCTTGTGAACGGTGCGGTCAAAAGTCTGGCCCGGCGAATGCCTTCTGATGCACCGTGCCGTCAGGGTTGCGATCGAAGAAGCAGCCGCACTCGCCTTCCAGCTCGCGGATGCGGATTTGCGCGCCCGTCACCAGCTTCCACGCGAGCGCCTGGTGGTTGAGCCACTTGCCGCCCTCGATCGTGTCCATGAAGTGCCGCTCGACGCTGTCGCCCGGGGCGAGGGCGACGTTGTAGCCGCCCTGCACCATGCGCGTGCAGCCGCACTTGCCGAGCAGGCCCTTCACCGCGATCGTCACATCCAGATCGGGCGCCGCGCGCTTGGCGTGCAGGGCCGCGAACAGGCCGGCGCCGCCCGCGCCCAGGATCAGGATGTCGGTGTGGCGCGT
>CAVZPY010000003.1:0-352448 GCA_963777265.1 uncultured Alphaproteobacteria bacterium
CGGCTGGCGGGCGCTGGATTGCCGCCGCTTGCCGGCCGTGTCATGGTGGACGGGAGGAGCGCGGCGCGGGGCAGGGGGGCGACCTGCTCGGCGATCCGATGCGGGCGCTGGCCTGGCTCGCCGGCTCGGTGGTGGCGGCGGCGTTCGGCGGCCTGCGCGCCGGGCGGGTGATCCTGCTGGCAGCGTCACCCGCCGATCTGGCTCGAGGGCCGTGCGCGATCGAGGTCGCTTTCCCGCCCTGCCACCCGTCAAGGTCCCGTTTCCATGATCCTTAACCGGGCCGCCGAATGCTGGGGAATGTATCGGCATGGGGCGGCTTCGAGGACTGCGAGTTGCTGCTCGCGCAGGAGGCGATGCAGCGTGCCTGCGAGATCGTCGCCGCCAGGGCGGAAGCGGTGGCTCAGGGGTTCGACCGGGAAGCGTCGCCGATCGCGGCGGCGCCGGCGCGCTGCGCCTGCTCGCCCGCCTGGTCCGGCTCGCCCGCCAGCGCGCCGACGCGTTCGCGGGTCATGCCTAGTGCCGGGGGCCCAACCCATCGGGGTCTCTCCTCGGCGGAAGGGGACTGCGATCATCCGCCCCGCTCGGCTTGATGACGGGTGTCCGTATGTGCCTCCGAGCGTAGGGTGACAGGGTAGGGGCAAGCTGTTGATCGGCCCGGATGGGCCATGGCTCGGGCCGCTGCGGTGCTGCTCGCGGTGTTGTTCCTGGCAGCGGCTGTGCCTCGCCGGTCACGGTGTCGCGGGTGGACCAGCGCACCGTCTATCGCGAGCTCGCCAGCAGTGCCCTGACGCGGGACCAGCTCAGCGAGGCCACCCGCAACACGCTGCGCCGGCAGGATCTGCTGGAGCGCTTCGATACCGACCCGGCGGGCGCCATCGCGGTCTTGCAGGCGCGGATGGCGACCGACCAGGACGGGTCGGCGGCGGTGTTCGCCCTGGCCGAGATGAGCTACCTCCACGCCAGGAAGACCGGCGAGCAGTCCTACTATCTTGCGTCCGCGGTGTACGCGCTCGCGTTCCTGTTCCCGGGCTCCGATTACCGCCGGCCCGATCCGTTTGATCCGAGATTCCGCGAAGCCTGCGATCTCTACAATCTGTCGCTCAGCTCGGCATTGAAGTCCGCGGATGGCGGGGTCGTGCTGCGCTCCGGCCGCTTCGTGCTGCCGTTTGGCACGCTGGACGTGACCTTGGACCAGGCGAGCCTGCGCTGGGGCAATCGCGAGCTGGTCGACTTCGTTCCGGCCGACGAGTTGCGGGTCGAGGGAATGCGGAACCTCTACCGCAGCCCGGGCCTGGGCGCGCCGCTTTCGGCCGGCACGGTGCCGCTCGATCCCCGAACAGGGCCTCCAGGTCGCCCCGAAGCTCCGGCTGCCGGCCACGGCGTTGCTGCTCATCCCGGATGCGCGCGAACAACTGGCGAGCGGTCACCTGCATGGCTCGCTCTCGGTGCAGACGATCTTCGACGCAAGCTCGGTTCGCATCGACGGCGCAGCCGGTGCCGCTGGAATACGACCAGACCGCCTCGCTGGCGCTGGGCCTTGCCCAGTCCGGCGTGTGGTCCCGCGAGTATCGCGGCTTCCTGTCCGGCGATCTGTTCGGCCAGGGGGCCGCCACGCTGGTCGGGCTCGAGCCGCACCAGCCGGGGCGCATCCCCGTCGTGTTCATTCATGGCACGGCCTCCAGCGCCGGCCGCTGGGCCGACATGCTGAACGATTTGCTCGACGATCCCGCCATCGCCGACCATTTCGAGTTCTGGTTCTTCTCCTACGCGACCGGCAATCCGATCCCGTATTCGGCACTGCTGCTGCGTGAGGCGCTGCAGGACGCGATCGTGAAGGCTGGGAGGCGATGCCGCCGATCCCGCGCTCGGGCAGATGGTGCTGATCGGGCACAGCCAGGGCGGCCTGCTTGCGAAGATGCTGGTGATCGACCCCGGCCCGCGCGCCTGGGACGGCCTGAGCCGGCGGCCGCTCGCGGACCTGAAGCTCAGTCCGGCCACGCGGGATCTGCTCCGGCGGATGCTGTTCATCCATCCGCTGCCGGAGGTTCGGCGGGTGATCTTCATCGCCACCCCGCAGCGGGGCAGCTACGTGGCCGGGTTCTCGATCAGCCAACTGGTCGCGCGGCTGGTCACGGCACCGCTTCGGGTGGCCAAAGGAAGCGCTGAAATCCTGACCGGCAACCGCGACGCGCTGACCTTCGCTCCCGGCGCTCGCTTCGGCAGCGTCTATGGAATGACGCCCGGAAGCCCTCTCATCCGGACGCTGGCGCCGATCCCGATCGCGCCCGGTGTCGCGGCGAACTCGATCATCGCCGTGCAGGGCAACGGCCCGATTGCCACCGGCAACGATGGCGTGGTCACGTACGCCAGTGCGCACATCGAGGGGGTCGAGTCCGAACGGGTGGTCCGTTCGGGTCATTCGACCCAAGCGAACCCGCAGACCATCGACGAGGTGCGCCGCATCCTGCTGGTCCACCTCGCCGCGGCGTGCCGGCAAGCACTGAACTGCCCGCAGCCGATGGCGATTTCATCACGATAATGGCCTGGGCTTCGGGTCGGCTCGGCATCGGGGCAGAGCCGGCGCGCGGGCGCTGCGTACCTTGCTCGTGCGCAACGCCCCGCGGCCTCGCTCCCGCCGCCCCGGCCTCATGCGTCGTGATGCAGGCGCACGCGCCAGGCACCGTGGCGCTCCGCCTCGAACGCCGCCTGGGCGCGCGAGATGCCCAGATCCTGCAGCATCCGGTCGTCGAGCGCGCTGAGGTCGCGCCGCGCCGCCCGGACCCTGATGGCGTGTGCGACGCCCTGCCACAGACGAGAGAACGGGGTGGTCATCTGCTGTGCGGTCATCAGAGCCTCCTCTGTCGGGTTGCTGCCGAGGAGTATGGTGCGCCGCTCGCGATCAAGGAAACGAATTGCGTTCATTTTCACCATCAGCTATACTGATGACCATGCAAAACCCCACCGCCATCGACCCCGACTTGCTGCGCGCATTCGCCTTCATCGCCGAGGAGGGCAGTTTCACCCGCGCGGCCGAGCGGGTGGGGCGCACGCAATCGGCGGTCTCGATGCAGGTGCAGCGGCTGGAAACCGTCCTCGGCCAACGCGTGCTGCAACGCAGCAAGGGAGGCGCCGTGCAGTTGACGCCGCACGGCCAGTTCCTGCTGGACCGCTCGCGCGACCTGCTGGCGCTGAACGACGAAATCTGGCGCGCCTTCCACACGCCGACCGTGCGCGGCACGGTGCGGCTCGGCACCCCCGACGACTACGCGCTCGCCTATCTTCCCGGCGCCCTGAAGCGGTTTGCCGACAGCCATCCGGCGGTCGAAGTCGATGTGCTGTGCATGCCCAGCGCCGATCTGTTCACGCGCCTGCGCGCCGGCGAGCTCGACCTGATCCTGTGCAGCGCGGGACCGGAATTGGTGCATTGGCCCGAGGCGTTGGAGCTGTGGCGCGGGCCGCTGCAGTGGATCAGCGCCGCGCGCGATTCGCCGCACCGTCGCGACCCGCTGCCGCTGGCGCTGGCGGCCGGCGACTGCTGCTGGCGCCAGGCGGCGCTGCGGGCGCTGGACCAGGCGGGGCGGCACTATCGCGTCGCCTACACCTCGGCGACGCTTGCCGGCACGCACGCTCCGGTGCTGGCCGGCCTCGCGGTCACGGTCTCGCCCATCGCCTGGCTGCCGGAGGGGCTGCGGGTGCTGCCGCCGGGCGAGGCGCTGCCGGCGCTGCCCGACACCGCCATCCTGCTGCTGAAGGCCCGCGCGCCGCGCGAGCGGGTGGTCGAGGTGCTGGCTGACCACATCGCGGCGAGTTTTGGTATCGAGGCGTGGCGAAGGAGCCCGGCGAACGGCAGCAAAGTCGCCGCGTAACAAGACCTCAAAGTCCATCCGGAGGCATTCTCAATGAGCGTGGCCGACCCCAATCACCTGATCCTGACGGGCGAAAACCCGTTCCTTCGGCTGAGCCGGACGGACGGCGCCCCCAACACCACGGATGCCAGCTTCTGGCGCATCATCTTGTGTCCGGCCGGCCCGGGGCATGTGCTCTATCTCAAGAGCGAAGTGACCGACGATCGCTGGCGCATCTATTCGGATAACATCGCAATGGCGCGCTGGCTGCAATCCACGGTCCAGGGCATGCTCAGTGCCGAGACGGCGGATCCCGCCATCCCGGTGATCGACGCCCAGTTCAGCAAGTCAGGCGACCCGCACACGTTCTGGACCGAGCGCGTGGTGGCGCGGGACGAGGAGATCGCGCTCACCTGGTACAGCATCGGCGAGCCGCTGCTGATCCATACCCAGCCCAATGCCGAGCCGGGGCGGCCCTACGGGGTCTGCACCGTGCTGATCCCCGCACTCGGCGCACGCCTGTTGCGCAACGGCATCCAGGCGGTCGGCCAGCCATGGCCGCGGCAGCGCGAAGGACGGCCCGTTCAGCACGTGCGCGCTGGCGTTCTCCGAAAGCTGGACGGCGGCCCGCTAGGCGGACCGGCTTTCCGGCGCTTGCCCGCCGTGGCAAACGTCCGGCGAACAGGAAGGATCGGCCCATGCCACGCATGACCGGCGGCGAGGCGATCGTCGATGGCCTGCTGCGACACGGCATCGACACGGTGTTCGGCCTGCCCGGCGTGCAGACCTATGGATTGTTCGATGCGTTCGCGCGCGCCTCCAACCGCCTGCGCCTGATCAATGCAAGGCACGAGCAGACCACCGCCTATATGGCGCTCGGCTATGCCTGCGCGACCGGCCGTCCCGCCGCCTACGCTGTCGTGCCCGGCCCCGGCGTGCTCAACACCACCGCGGCCTTGGCGACGGCGTGGGGCGTCAATGCGCCGGTGCTGTGCCTCACCGGGCAGGTGCCCAGCGCCATGATCGGCCGCCGCCGCGGCCAGTTGCACGAGTTGCCGGACCAGCTCGCCATCCTGCGCAGCCTGCTGAAGTGGGCCGAGCGCATCGCCCATCCGTCGCAGGCCTCCCATCTCGTCGCCCGCGCCTTCCAGGAAATGCTGTCCGGCCGGCGCGGCCCGGTGGCGCTGGAAATGCCGTGGGACCAGTTCGGCGCCACGGCCGAGATCACGCCACAGGAGCCGTTGCCGCTCCACCCCAACCCGGTGCCGGATGCGCACCAGATCGAGGCGCTGGCGAAGCTGCTGGATGGCGCGAACGCGCCGATGCTGTGGGTCGGCGGCGGCGCGTTGCACGCCGGCCGCGAAATCCTCGCCCTGGCGGAGCGCATCGGCGCACCCGTCGTGTCCTTCCGCGGCGGCCGCGGCATCGTCGATGACCGCCATCCGCTCGGCCTGACCATTCCCGCGGGCTATCGGCTTTGGCCGCAAACCGACCTGCTGGTCGGGTTCGGGACGCGCCTGGATGTGCCGACCTCCCGCTGGGGTTCCCTGCCGGCCGGGCTGAAGATTGCGCGGGTCGATATCGATCCGGCCGAGATGTCGCGCCTGAAGGTCGATATCGGCATTGTCGCCGATACCGCCGACGCCGCGCGGGCCTTGACCGAATTGGTCGCTTCCCGCCGCGACGGCGCGCGGGAAGCGGCGATTGCGCGCGCCAAGACCGAGACCCAGGCGGCGATCCAGAAGGTTCAGCCGCAGATGGCGTTTCTCGAAGCGATCCGCGACGTGCTGCCGCAGGACGGTATCCTGTGCGATGAGATGACCCAGGCCGGGTACGTGTCCTGGTTCGGCTTTCCGTTCCATGCCCCACGCACGCTGATCACCTCCGGCTTCTCCGGCACGCTCGGCGCCGGCTTTCCGACCGCACTCGGCGTGAAGGTCGCCATGCCGGATCGGGCGGTGGTGGCCCTGACCGGTGACGGCGGCTTCCTGTTCGGGGCCGCGGAGCTGGCGACCGCGGTGCAGCACGGCATCAATCTGATCACCGTGCTGTTCAACAATTCGTCGTACGGCAATGTGCTGCGCGATCAGCGCCGGCTGTTCCAGGGCCGCGAGTCCGGCGCCAGCCTGCGCAACCCTGATTTCCAGCTCTATGCGCAGAGCTTCGGCGTCCCCGCCTGGCGTGTGGCCGATGCCGCGGGCCTGCGCGATGCGCTGTCGCAGGCGCTCGCGGCCAACGCCCCGGCGTTGATCGAGGTGCCCACCGACATCACGCAAGAATACGCACCCTGGGAGTTCATCGCGCCAGGACGGGAGTGACGATGCACGCCCTCCGTAGGTCCTGACCTTGCACACTCGTCATGGCCGGGCTTGTCCCGGCCATCCACGACTTGCCGGCGGCGCGAAGTCGCGGATACCCGGCCTTCGCGCCTTCGCCGGGCATGACGGTGCGGGCCTCGATGAGTTGAGACCAATACCAAGCGACGGAAGTAGCGACGTCCTCTGTCCCCGGCACATCCACGTCATGCTCGGCGAAGGCCGCGGCCTTCGCCGAGCATGACGGGGGTGATTCGACCAACCCTCTCGCCGTTGCCGTGCAATTCGGGTCAAATGCGATTGCCCTGATTGTTTGATTGACTCGGATTCCGCCCCTGTCATAGTCGCCCCGTGATGGTTCTTCCAATCGGAAGATGAAGATGGGAATCCGGTCAGGGCCGTGCCCGAAGCCGGAGCTGCCCCCGCAACTGTAGGCGGAGAGCCGCACGCCGGAATGCCACTGGGCGCAAAAAGCCCGGGAAGGTCGGCGGGCGTCGATCGCATCCGCGAGCCAGGAGACCTGCCATCACACCAGGCTGCGACGCCGGGCGGGGTGCCCCGGTGGCGAAAGGTGTCCGTGCCGGACACCGACCCCGGTCGCGCGAGCACCGGGGCGGCCCGTGTGCCCGTCATGCCGCGCGCGCGGCAGCAACGGTCGGGACTCGCATGGACGTATCACCGCTCGCATCACTCCATGTCTGCGTCACCTGCGGCACCGGTGCCGCAGGCGAGCCGGTGCGGGGATTGCTGCTGCACGATGCACTCTCCGCGCTGCTGCCTTCGGCGCCGCCCGAATTGCGGCTCTCGCGCGTCACCTGTCTTGCTAATTGCGGGCGCGGGTGCAGCGCCGCCATCACGATGCCGGGGAAGTGGAGCTATCTGCTCGGCGGCCTCGATGCCGGCCACGCCGCCGACCTGCTGACCTACGCGCGCGCCTACATCGCCTCGGCAAGCGGCACGGTGCTGCCGCGGCACCGCCCCGCCTCGCTGCGCGAGGTGGTGGTCGGGCGGCTGCCACCGGCCGAGGCGCTGTCATGACCGCCGCCGCAAAAGTTCCCGCCACGATCGTCACCGGCTTCCTCGGCGCCGGCAAGACGACGCTGTTGCGCCACCTGCTCGGCCATGCCGGCAGGCGGCGGATCGCGCTGATCGTCAACGAGTTCGGCGCGATCGGCATCGACGGCGAGGTGCTGCGCGGCTGCGGCGTGCCGGGCTGCGACGAAGCGAGCCTGATCGAGCTGGCGAACGGCTGCATCTGCTGCACCGTCGCCGACGACTTCGTGCCCGCGATGGAGGCGCTGCTCGGTCGCGATCCGGCGCCCGAGCACATCGTGATCGAAACCTCCGGCCTCGCTTTGCCGAAGCCGCTGCTCAAGGCGTTCGACTGGCCGGCGGTGCGCTCGCGGCTGACCGTCGATGGCGTGATCGCGGTGCTCGACGCGCCCGCGGTCGCCGAGGGGCGCTTCGCCGACGACCCCGCAGCGGTAGCACGGCAGCGCGCGGCGGATGTGGCGCTCGATCACGACAATCCGCTCGCCGAAGTGTTCGAGGATCAGATCGCCGCCGCCGATCTGGTGCTGTTGAACAAGACCGATTTGCTGGACGATGCGGCGCTCGTGCGGGTGCGGCAGGCGGTGACCGCGCGGCTGCCGCGCGCGGTGCGGATGGTCGCGACCGTCGAGGGGCGGATCGACCCGGCGGTGCTGCTCGGGCTGGCGGCGGCGGCGGAGGACGATCTGGCGGCGCGGCCCTCGCACCACGACGCGCTGGACGGCGCCCACGAGCACGACGATTTCGAGAGTCTTGTGGTTCCTATACCGGAACAGAATGCCGCCGGGCCGCTGATCGAGCGCCTGCGAGAGGCCGCCGCGGCGCACGGCATCCTGCGTATCAAAGGGTTTGCGGCCCTCAGCGGAAAGCCGATGCGGCTGGTGGTGCAGGGCGTGGGCGCCCGCTTCCAGCAGCACTTCGACCGACCCTGGGCGCCGGGGGAGGCGCGGCAGGGGCATCTGGTCGTGATCGGCGAGCGCGGGCTCGATCGCGCCGCCGTCGCCGCGGCGATCAGGGCTTAGGCGGCGATGCACCTGCTGGTGCGCGAGGAACGCTCGCTTGACGAGGCAGCGCCGGCACAGGATCTCGGCCAGTCGCCGGCCGAGCTGCTTTTCCTGTCATTCTCCGACAGCGACCTCGGCTGTGCGGCGGCCGCCTGGGCGTCGATGGATGAGCGGCGGCCGGCGCTGCGGCTGGCGAGCCTCGCGCGGCTGCGCCATCCGATGTCGGTCGATCTCTATCTCGATCGGGTGGCGTCGCACGCGCGCGGCATTGTTGTACGGCTGCTGGGCGGCCTCGATTACTGGCGCTATGGGGCGGAGGAGCTGGCCGCGCTGGCGCGGCGGCGCGGCATCGCGTTCGCCCTGCTGCCCGGTGACGGCGCGGAGGATAAAAAACTCGCGGCCCTCGGCACGGTGCTCGCCGACGGACGAGCACGGCTCGACGCCCTGCTGCGGGCCGGCGGGCCGGCGCAGGTCGGGCACGCGCTGCGGCTGGCGGCGCATCTCGCCGGCCTCGGCGACGATCCGGGCACGCCGCCGCCGCCGCTGTCCGAGTTCGGCATCGCCGGCGAGGACGGTCCGGCCGATCGCCCGATGGCGGCGCTGGTGTTCTATCGCTCGCACCTTCTTGCCGCCGACACCGCGCCAATCGAGGCGCTGGCGGACGCGCTGCGGGCGCGCGGGTTGGCGGTGCGGCGGCTGTTCGCCGCGAGCCTCAAGGCGCCCGCAGCCGCTGCCTTCGTTGCCGCGACGTTGCGGCGCTGGCGGCCGGCGGTGGTGTTGAACGCGACCGGGTTCTCGGCGCGCGGCGGCGCAGGCGCCTCGCCGCTCGATGCCGCGGATGCGCCGGTGCTGCAGGCGGTGCTGGCGCAATCGTCGCGGGCGGCGTGGCAGGCATCGGTGCGCGGCCTCGGCGCCGCCGACCTCGCGATGCAGGTCGTGCTGCCGGAGCTGGACGGCCGGCTGCTCACCGGCGCCGTGTCGTTCAAGGAACCGGAACCGGCAGACCCGACCCTGGAATACGCCCCGGTGCGCCATCGGCCGCATGCGGATGGCGTGGCCCTTGCCGTCGACCGCGCCGTCGGCTGGGCGCGGCTGGCGGCGACGCCCCGCGCCGAGCGGCGGGTCGCGATCGTGCTGTCGGATTATCCCGGCGCCGGCGGGCAGGTGGCCCACGCGGTCGGGCTCGACACCATCGCCAGCCTCGCCGGTATACTCCGTCTGCTCCACGGAGCCGGATACGATACGGACGACCCGTTGCCTGATGCCGCCGCCCTGGTCGCGGCGCTGTGCCATACCCGTGGTCACTGGATCGACCCCCGCCCCTCCCCCCGGCCCCCTCCCGCGAGGGGAGGGGGAGTCGTCGAGGACCAAAGCCCCCTCCCCTTGCGGGAGGGGGTTGGGGGAGGGGTCATCGAGACCCAGAACTATCAGGCGCTATTCACCACCCTGCCCGATGCCGCACAGGCGCGGGTGCGCGCCGCCTGGGGGGAGCCGCCGGAGGCGATCGCGCTGCGTGTCGCCCGCTTCGGCCGGATCACGGTCGCGGTGCAGCCCGACCGCGGCCCGGGCGCCGACCGCCGCGCCACCTATCACGACCCCGACCGGCCGCCGTGCCACCCTTACGTCGGCTTCTATCTCTGGCTGCGCGAAATCGAGCGGGCCGACGCGCTGGTGCATCTCGGCGCGCACGGCACGCTGGAATGGCTGCCCGGCAAGTCGGTGGCGCTCTCCGCCGGCTGCTTCCCCGCCGCATTGCTGGGCGGAATGCCGGTGATCTATCCGTTCATCGTCAGCAATCCCGGGGAGGCGGCGGCGGCGAAGCGGCGGCTCGGCGCCGTCGTGATCGGCCACCTGACGCCGCCGCTGCGTGCGGCCGGACTGCACGGCGCCGCCGCCTCGCTCGAACGCCTGCTGGAGGAATACGCCGCCGCCGACGGGCTCGACCGCCGCCGCGCGGCGCTGCTCCGGCGCGACATTCTGGATGCCGCCCGCGCCGCCGGCCTGCTCGCCGAGTGCGCGGTGCCGCCAGACGCGCCGGAGAGCGACGCGTTCACCCGGCTCGACGCCTATCTCTGCGACCTCAAGGATCTGCGCATCGGCGACGGACTGCACGTCTTCGGCGCCGCCCCGCCGCCCGAACAGCGGAAGGCGCTGCTCGCCGACTGCCCGGAAGCGGCGCTGGACGCCTCGCCGGCGGCCGAGCGCGCGGCGCTGCTGGCAGCCCTCGACGGCCGCTTCGTGCCGCCCGGTCCGGCGGGCGCGCCCAGCCGGGGCCGCGCCGACGTGCTGCCGACCGGGCGCAATCTCTGCGCCATCGACCCGCGCGCGGTGCCGACGCGATCGGCGCTGGCGCTTGCCGGCGGCACCTGCGCCGAGCTGCTGCGCCGCCACGTCCAGGAGAGCGGCGATTGGCCGCGGCGGATCGTGCTCGACCTCTGGGGCAGTGCGACCATGCGCACCGGCGGCGAGGAGCTGGCGCTGGCCCTGCTGCTGCTCGGCGTCCGGCCGCTCTGGGACGCGGGCACCGGCCGGGTGCGCGGCGTCGAGGTGGTGCCGCTCGCCGAGCTCGACCGGCCGCGGGTCGATGTGACCTTGCGCGTCTCCGGCCTGTTCCGCGACGCTTTCCCGGCGCAGATGACGCTGTTCGCGACCGCCGTGCGCATGGTCGCCGCGCGCGACGAGGCGCCGGAGTGGAACCCGCTCGCGCAGCCGCCGGACGCGCCGGTGCCGAGCCGCATCTACGGTCCTGCGCCGGGCTGCTACGGCGCCGGCGAGGGGAATGCCGAGAGCTATCTGGCCGCATCGGCGCACGCCTATGCCGAAGGCGGGGAGGGGAGGGCGGACCCCTCCGGGTTCACGCTGCGGGTCGCGGCGGCCGACGCGATGCTGCACGTGCAGGATCACGCCGGGACCGACGTGCTGGACGGGCCGGAGCGGGCCGCGCACGAGGCGGGGTTCGCCGCCGCGGCTGCCAGCCTCGGCGCCCGGCCGGCCTTGTGGCACGCCGATACGTCCCGCCCCGACGCGCCACGCGTCCGCGCGCTCGCCGAGGAGGTGGCGCGGGTCGCGCGCGGGCGGGCGGCCAATCCGGCCTGGATCGCGGGAATGATGCGGCACGGCTATCGGGGTGCGGCCGAGATGGCGCGCAGCCTCGATGCGCTCGCGGTGTTTGCTCAGACGCTGCCTGAGCGTTTCGACGCGTCCTTCGATCTGCTGTTCGACGCGACGCTGGGCGAGGAAGCGGTCGATCGGTTCCTGTGCGAAGAAAACCCGGCGGCGCGGGAGGCGATGCGGGCGGCGTTTGCGGCGGCGCTCGCGCGCGGCCTGTGGCGGCCGCGCCGGAATGCGGTCGCAGCACTGCTAGAGGCGGGCGGATGAACGCGAACCCGCGCGGCTGGTGCCCCGGCGTGCATCAGCCGATGTCGATGCCGGACGGGCTGATGGTGCGGGTCAAGCCGCACGCCGGCGTGCTGCCGCCCCCGGCTGCGGACGCGCTCGCCGCGGCCGCCGCGCGCGAGGGATGTGCCGCGATCCTGCTGACCAGCCGCGCCAATTTTCAACTGCGCGGCCTGACGGCGGCGGGCGCGGTGCGCTTCGCGGCGGCGATGGTCGCGTGCGGGTTGGCCGACGCCGATCCGGGGCTGGAGCGGCGGAGAAACCTGATCGTCTCCCCGCTCGCCGGGATCGATCCGGCGGTCGATCCGGCGACGCGGCCGATCGCCGATGCGATCGTCGCGGGGCTGCGGGACGCGGTGTTCGCCGGGTTGCCCGACAAGTTCGGTTTCGTCGTCGATGGCGGCGGCTGCCTGCCGCTGGGCGATGTGAGCGGCGACGTGCGGCTGCGCGCGGAAGGCGGGGACTGGCTGGTGTGGCCGGACGGGGCGACCTTGCCGCAGCACTGTCGCGCCGAGGACGCGCCAGCGGCGGCGCTGGCGCTCGCGCGGGCCTTCCTCGCCCGCGGCGGGGTGCGGCGGATGCGTGATTTGGTCACGGGCAGACCCCTCCCCCCGACCCCCTCCCGCAAGGGGAGGGGGAGAAGTGGCGCGCTAACGCCCCCTCCCCTTGCGGGAGGGGGTTGGGGGAGGGGTGCCCTCTTCGCCCCGCCGGGCGGCACCCTCACCGCCGCCCGCCTCGCCGCGCTCGCGCGGCACGCTACCCTGCGCCTGACCCCTTGGCGCGTCGTGCTGTTGCCCAGCCTTGCGATGCCTGGCCTCGCGGAGCCTCCGCCATGACCGATTACCTTCGCGATGGCGATGCCATCACCGCCCGCTCCTTCGCCATCATCCGCGCCGAGGCCGACCTCTCGCCGTTCAGCGACGCCGAGGCGCACATTGCGGTGCGCATGATCCACGCCTGCGGCATGGTCGATCTTGCCCGCGACATCGCCTTCGCCGTCGGTTTCGTCGCCGCGGCGCGTGCGGCACTGCGGGCCGGACGGCCGATCCTGTGCGACTCCCGGATGCTGGCGAGCGGCGTCATCCGCGCCCGCCTGCCGGCGCAGAACCCGGTGCTCTGCACGCTCGACGCGCCGGAGGTGCCGGCGCTGGCGGCACGGCTGCGCACCACGCGCTCGGCCGCGGCGCTCGAACTGTGGCGCGAGCGCATGGGCGGGGCGGTGGTCGCGATCGGCAACGCGCCGACCGCATTGTTCCGGCTGCTGGAAATGCTCGACCAGGGGGTGCCGCATCCGTCGGCGGTGATCGGGGTGCCGGTCGGCTTCGTCGGCGCCGCGGAGGCGAAGCAGGCGCTGGCGGCGGACCGGCAAATCCCGTTCCTGGTGGTGCAGGGGCGCCGCGGCGGCAGTGCGATCGCGGCGGCGGCGGTGAATGCGCTCGCGGGCGAGGGGCCGTGACGCCCGACACGCTGCCCGGCACGCTGCCCGGCACGCTGCACGTGGTCGGCGTCGGCCCCGGCGATCCCGAGCTGCTGACGCTGAAGGCCGTGCGCATTCTCGCCGCGGCACAAGTCGTCGCCTACTGCGCCAGGCGCGGCGAGCCAGGCCACGCCCGCAGCACCGCGGCGGCGCATTTCCGCGCCGATGTCGAGGAAATGCGGCTGGACTACCCGCTCACGACCGAGCTGCCCGCCGCCGATCCGGCCTATCGCGCGGCGCTTGCGGGCTTCTACGCCGACGCGGCGCAAAATCTCGCGATGCGGCTCAATGCCGGGGAAAACGTCGCCCTGCTGTGCGAGGGCGACCCGCTGCTCTACGGCTCCTCGATTCCCCTGATCGAGCGGCTCGGCGGGCACCGCATCGTGCTGATCCCCGGTGTCACCGGCATGAGCGGCGCCTGGTCGGCGGCGGCAACCCCGATGGTGCGCGGCGACGGCGTGCTCGCGGTGCTGCCGGGCACGCTGGCCGAGGACGCCCTTGCCGCCCGCCTCGAAGGGCGCGACGCGGCGGTGATCCTCAAGCTCGGCCGCAACCTGCCGAAAGTGCGCGCGGCGCTGGCACGGGCCGGCCGCACCGCGGGTGCAGTCTATGTCGAGCGCGGCACGATGGCGGGCGAGCGAATTTTGCCATTCGCGGCGCTGAATGGGGCGAGTGCCCCCTATTTCTCGCTCGTGCTGGTGCCGGCCGCATGACCGGGCGGCTCGCCATCGTGGGTCTCGGGCCGGGGGCCCCGTCGCTGCGGGCGCCGCTCGCCGAGGCGGCGCTGGCGGAGGCGACCGATCTCGTCGGCTACGCCGGCTACCTCGACCGCGTCTCTGCACGCCCCGGCCAGCATCGTCATCCGAGCGACAATCGCGAGGAGATGACCCGCGCGCGGCAGGCGCTGGCGCTCGCCGCCGAGGGGCGTCGCGTGGCGTTGGTGTCCTCGGGCGATCCGGGCGTGTTCGCAATGGCGAGCGCTGCCTTCGAGGCGATCGAGACCGGTGCCGCGGCCTGGCGTGCGCTGGATGTGGAAGTCGTGCCCGGCATCTCCGCCTTGCTTGCCGCGGCTGCCCGGATGGGGGCGCCGCTCGGGCACGATTTCTGCGCGATCTCGCTCTCCGACAATCTTAAGCCGTGGCCAACCGTGCTGCGGCGGCTCTGCGCCGCCGCCGACGCGGGGTTCGTGATCGCGCTCTACAACCCGGCCTCCCGCGCCCGACCCTGGCAGCTCGGCGCCGCGTTCGAGGCGCTGCGCGCGGTGCTGCCAGGAGGCGTGCCGGTGGTGTTCGCGATCGCGATCAGCCGGCCCGAGGAGCGGATCGATCTCACCGATCTCGCGACCGCCGATCCGGCGCTCGCCGACATGCGCACGCTGGTGCTCGTCTGCTCGGCGGCGACGCGGCGGATCGAGCGCGCCGACGGCGGCACCTGGCTCTACACGCCGCGCAGCGCCGCATGACACGCCAGCAGCCAGGCATGGGCCGCCTCGGCATCGCCGACCGTCTCGCCCGGCGGCGGAGGGGGCGGGCCACCATGACCACCTCCAGGCCCAGCGAGCGGGCGGCGTCGAGCTTGGCGCGCGTGGCGGCGCCCCCGGCGTTCTTGGTGACCAGCACCTCGATGCGCCGGCTGGCGAGCAGCTCGATCTCATCGTCGAGCGCGAACGGCCCGCGCGCGGCGATCGCCTCCGCGCCGGGCGGCAGGGCGTCGATCGGATCGACGCTGCGGATCAGGTATCGGTGCCAGGGTGCCGCCAGGAACGGCGCCAACTCCAGCCGCCCGATAGTGAGGAACACGCGGCGCGGCACTGTCCCGAGCGCGTTCGCGGTTTCCTGCAGGCTGTCCACGATGGTCCACCAGTCGCCGCGCTGTGGCGTCCAGGCGGGCCGCTCGATGCGCAGGATCGGGATGTTCGTGCGCTGCGCCGCCGCGCGGGCGTTGTGCGGCATCCGCCGCGCGAACGGATGCGTCGCGTCCACCACGGCGGCGATGCGCTCGGCGCCGAGCCAGGCGGCCAGCCCGTCGGCGCCGCCGAAGCCGCCGATGCGGCGCGGGATCGGCGACGGCACGGGTGCGACGGTGCGGCCGGCCAGCGACAGCACCGGCGCGAACCGAGGGTCGTCTGCCAGCAGCCGTCCGAGCGCGCTCGCCTCGCTGGTGCCGCCGAGGATCAGCAGGCGCAACCCACTTCCCCCCTCCCCTTGCGGGAGGGGCCGGGGGAGGGGTTCGGGTGCATCACGGCTCTCCGCCGCGTGTCCCCTCCCCCCAACCCCCTCCCGCAAGGGGAGGGGGAGCAGGGATGGATCGCATGACATCGCGCTGGCTCGCGATCCTGGGGATCGGCGAGGACGGCGTCGAGGGCCTCGCCTCGCCGGCGCGGGCGCTGATCGGGCACGCCGAGCTGGTGGTCGGCGCGGCGCGGCATCTCGCCCTCGCTGCTTCCCTGATCCGCGGCGAGGTGCTGACCTGGCCCAGCCCGCTCGCCGGTGCGCTGCCGGCGATCCTGGCGCGGCGCGGCCGGCCGGTCGCGGTGCTCGCCTCGGGCGACCCGTTCTGGTTCGGCATCGGCTCCGTGCTCGCCCGCGAGGTCCCGGCCGAGGAGCGGCTGTGCCTGCCCGCCCCGTCCGCCTTCTCGCTCGCCTGCGCGCGGCTCGGCTGGGCGTTGCAGGAGGTGGCGACGATCTCGTTCTGCGGCCGGCCGCTCGCCGCGCTGGCACCGCTGCTGCAGCCCGGCGCTCGCATCCTGGCGCTGAGTGCGGACGCCGGCACGCCCGAAGCGATCGCCGCCTTGCTGCGCGACCGCGGCTTCGGCCCGACCCGGCTTCATGTGCTGGAGGCGCTGGGCGGCCCGAACGAGTGCATCCGCTCGATCACCGCGCAGGATTTTGCGGCCGACGAGATCGCGGCCCTGAACCTGGTGGCGCTGGAGGTTGCCGCCGGCCCGGGCGCGCGCGTGATCCCACGTGCCCCCGGCCTGCCGGACGAGGCGTTCGAGCATGACGGCCAGATCACGAAACGAGAAGTCCGTGCGCTCACGCTGTCCGCGCTCGCGCCCCGGTGCGGCGAGACGCTGTGGGATGTCGGCTGCGGCGCCGGATCGGTCGCGATCGAGTGGCTGCTGCGCGACCCGCTCAACCGCGCGATCGGCATCGAGGCGCGGCCCGACCGCGCCGCCCGCGCCGCCCGCAACGCGGTGGCCCTCGGCGTGCCGCACCTGGAGGTGCGTACCGGCCGCGCGCCCGAGGCTTTGGATGGCCTGCCGCGGCCCGACGCGATCTTCTTCGGCGGCGGCGCCCACCTTCCGGGCATGATCGACCTCGCCTGGGCGCAACTGCCGGCCGGCGGGCGGCTGGTCGGCAATGCGGTCACGGTCGAAACGGTTGAGACGCTGATCGCCGCCCGGCGCCGCTATGGCGGGACGCTTACGCGGCTGGCGATCGAACGGCTGGACGCGATCGGCGCGCTGCACGCGTTCCGGCCGGCGATGACGGTCACGCAGTTCGCGGCGGTAAAGCCGTGATCGTCGCCGGCATCGGCTGCCGCCGCGACTGCGCGGCCGACGAAATTCTTGCCCTCGTCCGCCTCGCCGCCGCGAGCGCCGGCGCCGCGCCCACGGCCCTCGCCACCTCCGCCGCCAAGGCCGCCGCGCCCGCCCTGCGCGAAGCCGCTTCAATGCTCGCGCTGCCGCTGCTGCCAATTCCTGGGCCGGCGCTCGAAGCCGCGGCACCCCGCTGCGCCACGCGCTCGGCCGCGTCCCTGCGCGCGACCGGGCTGCCCTCGCTCGCCGAGGCGGCGGCGCTGGCCGCGGCCGGGACCGGAAGCCGCCTGCTGCTCGCGCGCATCAAGGGCGCGCGCGCGACCTGCGCACTGGCCGCCTGCGCACTGGCCGCGCAGCCGTGACGGTGCATTTCATCGGCGCCGGGCCGGGGGCCGCCGACCTCATCACGGTGCGCGGTCGCGACCTGCTGGCGCGCTGCCCGGTCTGCCTCTACGCCGGCTCGCTGGTGCCGGAGGCGCTGTTCGCGCACTGCCCGCCGGACGCGCGGCTGATCGACACCGCCCCGCTTTCGCTGGATGCCATCGAGGCTGCGATCGTCGACGCGCACGCATCCGGGCAGGACGTCGCCCGGCTGCATTCCGGCGACCTCTCGCTCTACAGCGCGCTCGCCGAGCAGCTTCGCCGCCTGCGCAGGCGCGGCATTCCGTTCACGCTGACCCCCGGCGTGCCCGCCTTCGCCGCCGCCGCCGCGGCGCTGGGGCGGGAGCTGACCATCCCGGCGCTGGCGCAGAGCGTGGTGCTGACGCGGGTGGCAGGCCGCGCCTCGGCAATGCCGCCGGACGAGGATCTGGCCGTGTTCGCCGCGACCGGGGCCACGCTCGCGATCCATCTCGCCGCACCCGCGATCACGGCGACCCTCGCCCGACTCGCACCAATCTGCGGCGCCGATTGCCCGGCGGCGGTGGTGGCGCGCGCGAGCTGGCCGGACGAACGCATCCTGCGCGGCACGATCGGCGATTTGCCGGGGCGGCTCGCCGCCGATCCGCCCGAACGCACGGCGCTGCTGCTGGTGGGCCGCGCGCTGGAGGCGGAGGGGTTTGCCGAAAGTGCGCTCTACGACGCCGGCTATCGCCGCCGCTATCGAACCGGAGCGAAGCCGTGACGGCCGACCAGCGCGCCGGCCCGATCGAACAGCACTATTTCCAGTGCGCTGCCGCTGCCGGCAAGCAGCGGCGCTGCGGTGCGCCAGGCGGCGGCGGCGACCGCATCGCCGAGTGCCACGCCTGCCGCGCCGGCATGCGCGAACGCCTCGGCGGCGGTGTTGGCGGCGCGGATGCGGGCCGCGATGGCGGGCGCCGAAGAGAGGGCGGCGAGTGCATCGAAATCAACCGCACCGCGCGCCGAATGCAGGTCGAGCCGGCCTTGCGCGAGCTTGGTCATTTTCCCGACGCCTCCCGCGACCGTGACGCGCGGCACCGGATGGCGGCGGAGGTATTTCAGCATCCCGCCCACGAAATCGCCCATGTCGAGCAGCGCGATCTCCGGCAGCCCGTGAAGGCGCCGCACCGCCGCCTCCGAGATGCGGCCGGTCGCACCCGCGACGTGCGGCAGGCCGGCGGCACGGGCGACGTCGATCCCTTGATGAATGCCGGCGATCCAGGCGGCGCAGGAATACGGCACCACGATCCCGGTGGTGCCGAGAATGGACAGTCCGCCCACGATGCCGAGCCGGGCGTTCAGCGTGCGCCCGGCGATCCGCTCGCCGCCGGGAATCCCGATCTCAACCACGGCATCTGGCGCCGCGATCTCGGCCAGGGCGGCGCGGATCATGGCGCGCGGACCGGGATTGATCGCCGGCTCCCCGGGCGGCAGCGGCAGGCCGGGGCGGGTGATCGTGCCCACGCCCGGCCCGGCGCGGAATGCGAGACCGCTGCCCGGCGCCGCGCGAGAGACCGTCGCGCGCACCAGCGCCCCGTGGGTCACGTCCGGGTCGTCGCCCGCGTCCTTGACGATGCCGGCGCTCGCCCAGCCCGAACCGGACGCGGTCTCGGCCAGCGCGAAGGCGGCGCGCCCGCCGCCGGGCAGCGGGATTTCCACCGGATCGGGGAACTCGGCCCCGAACAGGGCGGCGAACGCGGCCTTGGCGGCGGCGGCGGCGCAGGCGCCGGTGGTCCAGCCGCGGCGCAGCTTGGGTGGGTGCTCCACGGCGGGCGGTATAATACCGTCGGTCCGACACTTCGATCTCTCGCCCCCTCCCCCCAACCCCCTCCCGCAAGGGGAGGGGGAGCAGCGCGCAAAAGCCCCCTCCCCTTGCGGGAGGGGGTTGGGGGGAGGGGTGTCACGGAGCGAGGGAGATGAAGGCGCCCGACGCCTTGCGCGCGGTGCTGCGCGACCTTCCCCGGCTCGAACCCGGCTCGGTGTGGCTCGCCGGCGCGGGGCCGGGCGATCCGGGACTGCTGACGCTCGCCGTGCTGGCGGCACTCGCGCAGGCGGATGCGGTGGTGCATGACGCGCTGGTCGATCCGCGCATCCTCGCCCTCGCCCGCGCCGAGGCGGCGCTGGTCTTTGCCGGCAAGCGGGGCGGGCGGCCCTCGGCCATACAGGACGACATCACGGGGCGGCTGGTGGCACTCGCCCGCGCCGGCCGGCGGGTGCTGCGGCTGAAGGGCGGCGACCCCTGCGTATTCGGGCGCGGCGGCGAGGAGGCATTGGCGCTCGCCCGTGCCGGCGTGCCGTTCCGGCTGCTGCCGGGCGTTACGGCCGGGCTGGCCGGCCTCGCCGCCGCCGCCATCCCGGCGACGCTGCGCGGCGTCAACCAGGCGATCGTGCTGGCGACGGGCCACGACCCGGAAGGCGGCGGCCTCGACTGGGCGGGGCTGGCGCGGCTCGATCAGCCGATCGTGCTCTACATGGCCCGCCGCAGCGCTGGCGCGATCGCGCGCGAGATGCTGGCCGGCGGTATCGATCCCTGCTTGCCGGCCGCGGTGATCGCGGCAGCAACCACGCCGCGGCAGCGGGTCGCGACCGCGCCGCTCCGCGATCTCCCCGCCGTGGTCGCCACGATGCCGGAGGCGGAGCCCGCGATCGTCGTGATCGGTCGCATCGTCGCGGCGCGCGCGGAACTGGCGGCCCTGCTGCCGGTCGCGCGGGAGAGGCTGGCATGGCTGCTGCCGGCCTGATCGTCGCGGCCCCGCGCTCCGGCGCCGGCAAGACCACGGTGACACTCGGGCTGCTCGCGGCGCTGCGCCGGGCGGGGGTGGCGGTGCGCGCGGCGAAGTCCGGCCCCGACTACATCGACCCCGGATTCCACGCCGCCGCGACCGGCGCGGCGGGCGTGAACCTCGATAGCTGGGCGATGGCGCCGGCGCTGCTTGATACCCTCGTCGCGCAGGCAGCGACTGCCGAGCTGCTGGTGATCGAGGCGGCGATGGGCCTGTTCGACGGCGTTGCGGCGCCGCCGGGCCGCAGCGGTGCGGCCGCCGACCTCGCCGCCCGGTTCGGCCTGCCGGTGCTGCTGGTGCTCGACGTCTCCGGGCAGGCGCAGTCGGCGGCCGCGGTCGCGCGCGGCTTCGCGGCGCATCGCGAGGGGGTGCGGGTGGCGGGCGTGGTGCTGAACCGCGTGGGCAGCGAACGCCATCGCGCGGTCGTTGCCGGCGCGATGGCGGCGGCCGGACTGCCGGTGCTCGGCGCGCTGCCCCGCGACGCCGCGATCGCGCTGCCGGAGCGGCATCTGGGACTGGTGCAGGCGGCGGAGCATTCTGCGCTGGCCGCGATACTCGATCGCCTTGCGGACGCGGCGGCGCGGCACCTCGACCTCGACGCGATCCGGCGCCTGGCTTCTCCCCCTCCCCTTGTGGGAGGGGGTTGGGGGGAGGGGTGCGCACAGCACGCAATATCGCGGGGCGCCACCCCCCACCCCGGCCCTCCCCCGCAAGGGGGGAGGGAGAAGGGCGCCATCCGCGTCGGAATCGCGGGCGTCCTGCTTACTCCTCCCGGTCAGCGCATCGCACTCGCCCGCGACGCGGCGTTCGGCTTCGCCTATCCGCACCTGCTTGCGGGTTGGCGTGCGGCGGGCGCCGAGATCGTGCCGTTCTCGCCGCTCGCCGACGAACCGCCGCCTTCCGGCTGCGACGCCTGCTGGCTGCCCGGCGGCTATCCCGAGCTGCACGCCGGCCGCATCGCCGCCGCCGCGCGGTTCCGCGCCGGCCTAGTGCGCTTCGCCGAAACCCGGCCGGTGCATGGCGAGTGCGGCGGCCACATGGTGCTCGGCCGCGCGTTGCAGGATGCCGACGGCGTCTGGCACCCGATGGCCGGCCTGCTAGGTCACGCGACCAGCTTCGCCCGCCGCCGCCTCACCCTCGGCTATCGCCGCGCCCGCCTGCTTGCCCCCGGCCCGCTCGGGCCAGGTGGCGCGTGGCTGCGCGGGCACGAGTTCCACTACGCCACCCTCGCCGAGGCCGGGGACGACGCGCCATTCGCGGAAATCGAGGATGCGGCGGGGGCGGCGCTCGGCCTTGGCGGCGGCCGGCGCGGTTGCGTCACCGGCAGCTTCTTTCACGTCATCGCACCGGAGTGACCCGCATGGACATCCCGCGCAGCCTGCACGCCCTCCGCGACGCCTGCCGCGGGCTCTGGGATGGCGATGCCGACGCGGCACGCGCGGTCGCGGCGCGGCAGGTGCTGCTGACCAAGCCGCCGGGCAGCCTCGGCCGGCTGGAGGCGCTGGCGGCGTGGCTCGCCCGCTGGCAGGGCCGCCCGATGCCGCGCCTCGATCACGTCGCGATCGTCGTGTTCGCCGGCAACCACGGCGTCACCGCACGCGGCGTCTCCGCCTATCCGGCCGAGGTGACGACGCAGATGGTCGCCAATTTCGATGCCGGGGGCGCCGCGATCAACCAGCTTGCCCGCGCGGCCGGAGCGGCGCTGCGGGTGGTGCCGCTTTCGCTCGATGCACCCACCGCCGACTTCACCGAGGCGCCGGCGATGGATCGCGCCGGCTTCCTGGACGCCGTCGCAGCGGGCGGCGCCGCGATCCCGCCGGATTGCGACCTGCTGTGCCTGGGCGAGATGGGGATCGGCAACACCACCGCGGCGGCGGCGCTCGCCGCGGCCCTGTTCGGCGGCGGGGCGGCGCGCTGGGCCGGACGCGGCACCGGCGTCGATGATGCCGGGCTTGCCCGCAAGGTCGCCGCGATCGAGGCCGGGCTGGCCCGCCACGCCGCGGTGCTGGACGACCCGCTCGCGGCCGCCGCGGCACTCGGCGGGCGGGAACTCGCGGCGATCCTGGGGGCCGCACTCGCCGCCCGGCAGCGGCGCATCCCGGTGGTGCTGGACGGCTTCGTCTGCACCGCCGCGGCGGCGCCGCTCGCACGGCTGGCGTCCGGCGGCCTCGATCACGCCGTGCTCGGCCACGTTTCGGCCGAAGCGGGGCATCGGGCGCTCGCCGAGGCGCTGGGGCTGGTGCCGCTGCTCGATCTCGGGATGCGGCTCGGCGAGGCGTCGGGGGCGGCGCTCGCCGTGTCCGTGCTACGCGCGGCGCTCTCCTGCCACGAAGGAATGGCGACCTTCGAGAGTGCTGGTGTGTCGGACCGCGGTGACGCTTCGTGACGATGTGTTTTGGCGCTGATACCCCTCCCCCCAACCCCCTCCCGCAAGGGGAGGGGGAGTCGAGCACCAAAGCCCCCTCCCCTTGCGGGAGGGGGTTGGGGGAGGGGTCAAGCCTCGTCGCCGCATTGCTGCTGCTGACGCGGCTGCCGGTGGGGCGGCTGCGCGCGGCGCCGCCGGGCGCAGGCGTCTGGGCGTTCCCGCTGGTCGGCGCCCTGGTCGGCGGTCTCGGCGGCGCCGCATTCTGTGCCGCACGGGCCCTCGCCTTGCCGGTGCCGCTCGCGAGCGTCTGGTGCCTCGCTGTCCTGGTGCTGGCGACCGGGGGCCTGCACGAGGACGCGGCGGCCGATACCGCCGATGCGTTCGGCGCCCGCGTCACCTCGGCGCGGCGGCTGGAGATCATGCGCGACAGCCGGATCGGCAGCTTCGGTGCGCTGGCACTGCTGCTGACGTTGGGCATCCGCGGCACCGCGATCGCGGCGATTGGCCGATCCCGCCGCGGTCGCGGCGGCGCTGGCGGCGAGCGGCGCCGTCGCGCGCGCGGCGATGCTGGGACCGCTGGTGTGGCTGCCGCCGGCGCGGCCGGACGGGCTTGGCGCGGCGCTCGGGCGGCCCTCGCCCGCTGCCGTCGCCCTCGCGCTCGGGATCGCCGCCCTCGCCGCCTTCGCCCTGCTGCCGCCGGGCTTGGCGGCGGGCACGCTGGCGCTCGGCGCGGTGGTCGCATTCGGGTTCTCGGTGCTGGCGCGGCGACTGGTGGGAGGCTACACCGGCGACGTGCTCGGCGCCTGCGAGCAGGCGGCGGAATGCGCGATCCTCACCCTGCTGGCGGCGGCGCTGGCGCGATGATGCGCGGAATCACCGAACCGGCTCGCGCGAACTCTCGCGTCCGCACGCGCGACAGCACGCGGCTCTCTCCCGCGTCATGCTCGGCGAACGCCGAGCATCCACGTCTTTCTGTCGTGGCGCACAGCGAAGGCGTGGATGGTCGGCCTTCGCCGACCATGACGGTGAGGATGCACCGCCGGAAGGGGTCGATACGTTCGTCGCTTGGGATTACGTTCTGACTCAGGACACCAGTGAGTCCTCATCAGGGAGGTGGCCCGTGGGATCTGGAGAAAAAATCTTCCCGGCCTCCTGTTTCTGCGGCTCCATGATGTTCAGGCTCACGGACAAGCCGATGTTCGTGCATTGCTGCCACTGCACGGATTGTCAGACGCAGACCGGCGGGGCGTTCGCCATCAATGCGATCATCGAGCGCGATCGGGTGGAAATCCTGCAAGGCGCGCCCGTGGTCGTCGCGCTTCCGACCGGTTCGGGCCGGCCGCACGACGTCTATCGCTGCGGCCAATGCCAGACCGCGCTGTGGAGCGATTATGGCCGGCGCGGCGTGATGGTGTTCGTGCGCGTCTCGACATTGGCCCGTCCGCACGGCATCGTGCCCGACGTGCACATCTTTACGCGCTCGAAGCTCCCCTGGGTACGCCTGCCCGAAGACGCGCGTGCTTTCGAGGAATATTATTCGACCGCCCAGGTCTGGCCAGCCGAGAGCCTCGCTCGCCGCGAGGCCGTGCTGGGGCGAGGAAAATGATCCGATGCTCTTGCGGGCGCGATCACCCTACCCGCACGCAGGCGGCGGCATTGGCGGGACGATGACCGCCTCCGTGACCGTGCCGAGGCCGGGCGGGTCCGCCCATAGGTCGATCTCCCGCCCCGCCGCCAGCGCCGCCATCACCTTCAGCGGGCCGCCGTGCGAGACCACGACGTGCGCCCCATCGCCGAGTGCGCCGAGGAACGCGCGCACGCGGGTGATCAGCGCCGCCCCGGTCTCGCCGCCGGGCGGCGCCCGGTGCAGCGGGTCGGCGATCCAGGCATCGACCTCGGCGCGCGGCAGGTCGCGCCACGGCCGGCCTTCCCAGGCGCCGAAATCCAGCTCGTGCAGGCGCGGGTCGATCCGAAGGGCAGCGCCGGCCGCTGCCGCGATCGCGCGCGCGACGCCGCGGCAGCGCGCTGCCGGGCTGCTCCAGACCTGGCACGGCCCGATCTGGCACGATCCGATCCGGGCGAGGTGGCCCAGCGCGGTCGCGAGCGTGGCCGCGCCGTCGCCGGCGGGCAGGTCGGTGCGGCCGTAGCACCGGCCGGCCGCGCCCACAGCCGCGGGGTGGCGGATCAGGACGAGCCGTCGCGGTCCCACGCGAACCCGTCCAGCACGGCGTCGGGCCAGGCGCCGATGCGGGCGCACTCGGCGAGGATCTCGGCGTCGCTTGCATTCGCGATGATGCCGCGGCGGACCAGGCAGGCGGCGCAGCCGGCGGCCCGCGCGCCGGCGATGTCGTGCTCCACGCTGTCGCCAAGGGCGACCGCACGCTCGCGCGGCCGGATCGCCGAGGGCCGAAAACACGTGGTCGTAGATCGGCCGGTACGGCTTGCCGATCCAAGTGACGGTGCCGCCGAGTGCCTCGTAGAGGTCCGCGATCCGCCCCGCACCGGGGGCGAGGCCGCGCGCGGTCAGCATCGTCCGGTCGGGATTGAGGCACACTGCCGGCAGGTGGCGGCGGGCCGCGGGGCGCAGCAGCACCTCGTACTCCGAGAGCGGCCGTTCGTCGGCTTCGCTGCCGGCGATCACCACCAGCTCGGCGGCCTCGGGGTCCGCAACCGCCGCGAGGCCGGTGCCCTCCAGCGGCGAACCATCGCCACCGCGCGAGAGCAGCAGGCACCGCCGCGCCGTCCCCGCAAGAGAGCCCTCGCGAAGCAGATGATGCGCGAACTCCCCCGAGGACATGAACAGGTCGTAGGCGTCGGCGGGAATGCCCATCGCCGCCAGCCGCCCGGCATTGAGGCTGGCGCGGCGGCCGGAATTGGACAGCAGGGCGATGCGCCGCCCCGCTGCGCGCAGCGCGCGGAGCGCATCGAGCGCACCGGGATAGAGCCGCACCCCGTCGGTGAGCACGCCGAACTGATCGACCAGGAAGACGTCGAACCGGTCCGCCAGCTCCGACAGCCGCGCTGGCGGCATGCGGTCCCGATCCGCTGCCGTCATTGCGATCGTCCCGCCTGCCGCTCGCCGCGCACCGGCAGGGGCGCCACGGCCGGGTTCGCCGCGGACGCTGCGCGGCGCGCGCGCGAAAACACCCGCCGCTCGGCGCCGACCAGCAGCAGCCCCGCAGCCAGGATCAGGGACGCGCCCGCGAACACCGCCGGCCGCGGGATGTCGCCCCAGATCGCATAGCCGAGCACGAACGCCCACAGCAGTGCCGTGTATTCGAAGGTCGCAATCAGCGAGGCGGGGGCGTGCCGGGCGCCCTCGTACAGCAGGAACTGCCCGAGGCCGCCGACCACGCCCACGAACGCGAGCAGCGCGAGCTGCCCGCCATCCGGCGTGCGCCAGCCGAACAGGCAGCCGATGCCGGTCGCGACCAGGAAGCAGCCGTTGGTGTAGAGCATCTGCAGGAGCGAGCTTTCGCGCCGCGCGATCTTGCGCATCAGGATGACGGCATAGGCCCAGAGCGCCGCCGCGATCAGGATCAGCGGCACGTTGATGGAGAGGCGCACGTGCATGGGATTGGCCGCCACCAGCACGCCGGCAAAGCCGATCCCGACCGCAATCCAGCGGGTGCGGCTGACCGGCTCTCCCAACAGCGGCGCCGACATCACCGTCACCAGGATCGGCGCCGAGAAATACAGCGTCACGAGCTCGGCGAGCGGCGTGCTGCGCGCGGCGGTGTAGTAGCAGAGCCACGCCGCCAGCGTGATCGCGCCGCGCAACGCGAGCGGCCCCTTCAGCGGCGTCGCCAGCGCCTGCGCGAGCAGCCGCCCGCGGCCGATGACGAGGCAGCCCGCGACGATCGCCGCACTGCGGCAGAACAGCACCTGCCAGGCCGGCAGCACGGCGACCAGCCACTTGATCGAGGCGTCGTGCAGCGAAAACAGCGCGTAGGCGAGGACGCTGAGCCCGATCCCGAGCATGACGGCCTCCCCGCCGGCGCGGCTCCGCGGTGCCGTCATGCTATCGCCGCCGCACGAACAGCTGGTTCGTCGCGTAGGAGAGCCACACCTGATGACGGCCGAGCCAGTCGTCGCCGAGCAGCATCGCCTCCTCGGGCAGATGCACGGCGGCGATGTCGATCAGCGGATCGCTGACGGTCTGGGTGCCGACCCGAAGGCTCGTGAAGCGAAGGCGCCACACCGGCAGCGGCCGTCCGTCGAGGCCGCGCCCGGCGGCCGGCCGCCCCAGCCGGCGCGGATCGACGCCGAGATAGGCGGCGGTCTCGGGCGCGATCACCGAGACCTGCGCGCCGCTGTCGAGCAGGGCGCTGACGGCGCGGCCATCGACCGAGGCGATCAGCAGCATCCGGCTGCGGCGCACCCGGCGCAGCCGGACCGCATCGTAGCCGGGGGCCGGCGTGGCGGGGTCGCCGGCGCAGGGCCCGACCTGCCACAGCACGATGCGGGCCCGCGGCAGGTCGAACTCCACATCGAAATGGGCGAGCACGTCGGCGCCGAGAATGCCGTCCACTTGCGGCGCGCCGCCCTGGGTCGGGAAGCTGGGACCGATGGCGATCGGCTGGTCGCGGAGCTCGATGCCGCCGAGCGCGAAGTGCCGCAGCATCGCAATCCCCCCGGCGACGCGTCCGCCGGCGCCCAGCAGTCGAACGGTGAGTCCCGGCTCCATCGGAATCCCGAGCCGCGCAATGGCCGATTCGGTGAGCAGGCTGCCCTCCGCCCCGGTATCGACCAGCAGCGTCACCGGCGCGCCGTTGACCCGCGCCTGCACCAGCGGAAAGCCGCGCGGCAGGGTCACGGGCAGGACGGCAAACTGCCGCGCCGGGCAGCCCGCCGCGAGCACCGGCGGTGGCGCGGGCACGCTCGCGATCGGCGCGGCGGTGCAGGCGGCGAGGGCGCACAGCCCGAACGCGGACCAATGCCGCTTCAGGCGAGCGCAGACGCGCCCCATCGCCGATGCCAGCAGCGGCGGGAGCGGCCGCCTGCGGCGAGGGGCGGGGTCGGGGGTCGCTGTCATCGAGGCGCCTGGCGGGCTGATCCAGAAATCTGGTCGGGGCGAGAGGATTCGAACCTCCGGCCCCCAGCTCCCAAAGCTGGTGCTCTACCAGGCTGAGCTACGCCCCGGATCGGTCGGCGATGAAGCTACGGGTCGGCCGTCCGATGCGCAAGCGATCGTCGGCAGCGGCGGCTCGGGCCTGGTGGACCCGCCGGCGCGGTCGTCAGCGCGCCGCGCGTCGGCTGCTTTCCCATTGCAGGAACTGCCGGAACAGCGCCGATCTTCTGTGCATCGGTGAGGCTGGCCATCGGGCCGCTCATGCCGGCGAGGAAGACCGTGAAGTCGGCCTGCATGGTGCCGCCCGGTTGTACCGGCCACGGCATTGCGCTGCAGCCAGTCCTGCGCCGGCGGGAACCGGGTCCAGCCGGGCACCTGGGCCGCGAGATTGACCTCCTTCCATTTCGGGTGCCGCGGCGGCTGCAGGAACAGGTGGAACTTCGAGAAGAATGCGTCCACGAAGCGCGCCACCTTGGCATAGCGGTCGGTGTTCGGCTGCCAGTTGTACACCGCCATCACGGCGCCGACCGCGACCGTGTCCACCGGCTTGCCGTCCGGCACCAGGGCCGGGTAGTCGGCATGGCGGAGCTGCGCCGGCAGGTAGGTGTCGAGCAGCGCGTCCTTCAGCGGAATCGCCAGGAAATGCAGCCCGCTGTCGGCGGGGAGCGGCGTGAACAGCCGCGCCGGCTTGCCGACGACATAGACGATCGCGGCGATGTCGCCGCGCCGCAGCTTCTCGAGCGCCGCGTCCTGGTCGTCGTTGGTCGCCTCCACCGGAATGCCAAGACTGTCGAACAGCACCGAGGCGGTCATCGCGGTGCCGCTGCCGCGCACATCCACGTTGACCTTCTGATGCGCCAGGTCCGCAAGCTGCGTGATGTCCTTTCGCGCCAGGACATGCACCTCTTCCTCGTAGAGCTTGGCGATGTAGTCCACCATCTGCTGCACGCCGGGATAGAGGTTGTGCCGCTCGATGTAGGCGAGCGCGTCGGACTGGACGATGCCGATGTCGATGCCGTGCAGATAGAGGATATCGGCGACGTTCTGTACCGAGCCCTTGCCGATCACCGGCAGGACGCGGAGGCGGTTGCCGTCGTCCAGCACCGAGGCGAGATCGGCCGCGATCCGAACGTAGGTTCCGTCCACACCGCCCGAGATCACGCCCACCGTGCCGGCATTCGCTGCGGCCTCCCCGAGTGCGCTGGCGGGCGCTGCGGCGGCTGCCGGGGCAGTCGCGGACGTGTGCGAGCGCGCGTAGCGTTGCGCCATGGCCGGTGCGCCGAGCGCCAACGCCAGCACCGCGCCGAGCAAGATGTTGCCGAACCTTCGGGCCTTCATCATGTCCTCCCCTTCGGGCTTACTGCGCAGCACTCGATCCGAGCCCGTCGAGCAGGCGGTCGGCATCGCGGTCGCCGAGTGCCGCCGCCCGGCGGTACCAGTCCGCGGCTGCGGCCGGATCGGGCACGATCCCCTGAGCGCCGATCTCGCGCCAGGAAACGCGGGTCGTTCGTCTTGCCGATCGCGATGGCGGCCGCAGCACTGCCGGCCTCCGCGGCACGTCGGAACAACAGGCGCGCCGCCGCGATGTCGCCGATCCCCAGCATCTCGTCCCCATGCCGCAGCAGCGATGCAACCACGGCCGGCGACAGCGCGGCGGCCGGTTGCGGAACCGCGGTCGCGCTCGCGGGCGGGTTCGAGGGCGGCGCCGGGTGGGGAACGGGATTGCCGGTCGCGGCGGCACTGACCGCAAGGGGCGGACTGCCGGCCTCCTGCGAGGCGGCCCACCCGCCGGAGGCGTGCCGGCGGACGCCGACCGGTCCGGCGCCGTGGCGGCAGGCGGTCCGGCCGTCGCGTCCGCCTGCGGTGCGGGGGTGGCGCCGGCCGCCGCCCACGGTCCGGGCGTGGTGGCGGCCGGCGGCTCGGCCGCCGCATCCGCCTGCGGTGCGGGAGTGGCGGCGGCGGCCGGTTCGGGCGTCGTGGCGGCAGGCGGCTCGGCCGTTGCATCCGCCTGCGGTGCGGGAGGTGTGCTGGCAGCCGCCGATGGTCCGGGCGTGGTGGCGGGCGGCGGTCCGGCCGTTGCTTCCGCCTGCGGTGCGGGAGTGGCGGCGGCGGCCGGTTCGGGCGTCGTGGCGGCAGGCGGCTCGGCCGGCGCATCCGTTTGCGGTGCGGGCGTGGCGCCGCCGCCGCCGATGGTCCGGACGTGGTGGCGTCCGGCGGCCCGGCCGTCGCATCTGCCTGCGGTGCGGGAGTGGCGGCGGCGGCCGGTTCGGGCGTCGTGGCGGCCGGCGGGCCGGCCGTCGCATCCGCCGGCGGTGCGAATGTGCCGGCGGCGATCGCCGGCGGTTCGGGCATCGTGGCGGCCGGCGGGCCGGCCGTCGCATCCGCCTGCGGTGCGGAATGTGCCGGCGGCGGTCGCCGGCGGTTCGGGCATCGTGGCGGCCGGCGGGCCGGCCGTCGCATCCGCCGGCGGTGCAGGTGTGGCGCCGGCCGCCGCCCGGTTCGGGCGTCGTGGCAGCCGGCGGGCCGGCCGTCGCATCCGCCTGCGGTGCCGGAGGCGTGCTGGCGCCTGCCGGCGGGTCGGCCGCTGCGTCGGCAGCCGGGCTGCCTGTCGCATGGACGATGGGGCGATACCCCCAAGTCGCCATGGGTATCGTGACCGGTGGGCCGCCCATCGCACCCGAGTGCAATGCAGTTGCCACGAGCTGGATCGTAACGGCTGGGGTCGCGGAGATCACGTGCGCGGAGGCTGGAGCAACAGGCTCGGTCGCCACCGGCCGCAGCAGAGAACCCGATCGCGCATCGGCCGCCGCCCGCATGGGCGCGGCATACCCGGCCGTGATCAGTGGCAGCTTCGTCGCCGGCGGCTCGCGCGACAATGACCCGAGGCTGCCTATCACCACCGTGGCGGCGAACCCGGAGGCCACGGCATAGCGCCTGCCGGGGCGCCGCCGCCTCGCCGGGACCGACAGCGCGCATACCGCGTCGTGCTGCGGCAGCATCGGCATGGCCGCGCCCGGCCGCGCCGCAGGGGGCACGCCGGATGCCGTGGCGGGCGTCTCGATAACCAGTGATGGGACTGGCCGCGCCAAAACTGAGCGGATGCGGATGCGCTCGCGCAGGGGGCGCAGATGCTCGGGCTCCAGCAGCGACCAGAATTCAGGGCGGCCGGCGAAGACGATCCGAAGGCTGTTCGCATCGGGCGCCTGCTGCAGCCCGCACATCAGTTGCAGGTAGGCAAACGCATCCCGCGTCAGTGCGTGGGCGTCATCGACCATGAGGATCGTGCAGGTCCAGGGTGACGCGGGTAGCAACAGCCGCTCGAGCGCCCGCTCGATCGCTTCCGGTGCTTCATTGTCGGCTTTGGATCCGATGATCTGCGCGATGAGCCGCTTCGAGGTCAGGGGCGCATCACCGCCGCTTACCCGGATCACCTGCACGGGCGGACGCCCGAGCAGGGCCGCCGCCGTGTCGAGCACGGCGGTCTTCCCGGTGCCGTCCTCGCCGATCAGCGCCGCGCAACCCGTGCCATCCTCTGCCTCGGCGATCAGGGCATCGAGCGCTGCGCGTTGCACGCTGCTGAACAGCAGAGCGCCCGGCAACGGGGCGCTGCCAGGCGACGCGGACGACGACAGGTCGAGCATCTGGTCCCCTCCCGCGCATAGCTGCGGCCAAGCCGGTGCCGCGCACCTATACTGTCCTCAAATCCAGCGCTTGTAATGATGAAGTAGAGGTAGAGCCCGTCTATCACAGTGACGTGATAGACTGTAGCGTCGAGCCTTAAGCGTAAATCGAATTACAACAGAAACACTACAAGCAAAAGTTTATTCTGGAAGGCGGGTCCTCTCGACAATTCCGGGCGGCTCACTTTTTTCTGGAATCGAGGTCTCAAAATAAAGGTGACGGCAAACACTGCCATGCGCGGCGGAGGGCGGGTATCCACGACTTTGCCGCGTGCCACCAAAGTCGTGGATGGTCGGCCGGAGCCTGTCCTCGGGCGGGCCTTCGGCCCGACCCGGGGGCCGACCATGACGGAGCGGGAGCGGTCATGACATACGGCCGTTGGAAATCATTCCGCCACGGTGGATTCAGCAGGGTTCCACGCTGCGCCATCACGCGCAGGGCGAGGGCGGCAGAGGATTTGTCTTTCAGGGCCCTGCCGCGAATTCGAACTGAGGCTGCCCCCAGCCTCAAGGCCCTTGCGGCCCCGCCCCGAATCGAACAATGGTAGAACGGATGCCCCAAAAGGGCCTTCGCTCGCCGATTCGACCCTGGCGGGACAGGTTTCCGCTGGACACCCGCCGCGGCGTGCGTCAACGCTGCATTAGAAACCGGCGGTTGAAAAACATCCGCCACGAGGGGATCAGCCATGGAGAAAAACAAGGCACTCGACGCGGCCCTCGGCCAGATCGAGCGGGCCTTCGGCAAGGGCTCGATCATGCGCCTGGGCGCCCGCGGCGCCGACCAGCAGATCGACGTGATCTCGTCGGGTTCGCTCGGGCTGGACCTGGCACTCGGCATCGGCGGCCTGCCGCGCGGGCGGGTGGTGGAAATCTACGGGCCGGAAAGCTCCGGCAAGACCACGCTCGCGTTGCACGCGATCGCCGAGGCGCAGAAGCGCGGCGGCACCTGCGCCTTCATCGATGCCGAGCACGCGCTCGACCCGATCTATGCCCGCAAGCTCGGCGTCAACGTCGATGACCTGCTGATCAGCCAGCCGGATACCGGCGAGCAGGGGCTGGAGATCGCCGACACGCTGGTGCGCTCGGGCGCGATCGACGTGCTGGTGGTGGACAGCGTCGCCGCCCTGGTGCCGCGCGCCGAGCTCGAGGGCGAGATGGGCGACACCCATGTCGGCCTGCACGCGCGGCTGATGAGCCAGGCGCTGCGCAAGCTCACCGGCAGTGTTTCCCGCAGCAACACCATGTTTGTCTTCCTCAACCAGATCCGCCTCAAGATCGGCGTGATGTTCGGCAATCCCGAGACCACCACCGGCGGCAACGCGCTCAAATTCTATGCCTCGATCCGGCTGGAAATCCGGCGCCTCGGCTCGATCAAGGACCGCGAGAACACGGTCGGCAACACCACGCGGGTGAAGGTGGTCAAGAACAAGCTGGCGCCCCCGTTCCGCCAGGTCGAGTTCGACATCATGTACGGCGAGGGCATCAGCAAGGTGGGCGAGCTCATCGACCTCGGCGTGAAGGCGGCGATCGTGGAGAAGTCGGGCGCCTGGTTCAGCTACGACAGCCAGCGCGTCGGCCAGGGGCGGGAGAACGCCAAGCAGTTCCTGCGCGACCACCCGGAGATCGCCGACGCCATCGAGCGGCGCATCCGCGAGCAGGCCGGCATGATGACCGATGCGATGCTGGCGAGTGCCGACGAGGACGAGGCCCTGGCTGCCGATTGACCCTGGTCGCCGATTGACGAAGCCGCACCCGCCGGCCAGGGTGGGCCCGTGGACCTGCCGCTGCCGCTGCCGCCCCTGCCCGAGGCCCTGCCGCCCGATGCCTTGCCGGGTGCCTTGCCGCTTACCGAGGACGATCGGGCTCTGATCGAGGCTGCGCGCGGCGTGCTGCTTCGGCACTACCGGCCGTTCTGGCACACCATCGCGGCGGCGCTGCGCAGCCGCGACGGGCGCATCCACACCGGGCTGCACCTGGGCGCCACGGTCGGGCGGCTTTCGGTCTGCGCCGAGCCGATCGCACTCGGGCGCGCCATCCTCGACGGCGACGGCAGTGTCGCGACGATCGTCGCCCTGCGCCACCCCAAGCCCGACGAGAGCGACCGCGACATCGCGATCGTGCCGCCGTGCGGCGCCTGCCGCGAGATGCTGCTCGACTTCGATCCCGAGGCGATGGTGATCGTGGCGGCGGGCGATCGTGCGGCGAAGCTGCCGGTGCGGGCACTGCTGGCGCTGCCCTATCGCCGCTGAACAGAAGCCGCCTGGAGCCACGCCGATGCCCGATCCGCGCACCGCCGCCCCCGAGGAGGTCGGCCTCTCCTCCGAGCGCCTCGCGCGCATCGATGGCTGGATGCGCCGGCTGGTGGAAGACGGCAAGCTCGCCGGCGTCTCGACGATGGTGATGCGGCGCGGACAGGTGGCGTATTTCGCCGCGACCGGGCGCGCCGACCTGGCCCGCGGTGCGCCGATGCAGGCCGATACGATCGTGCGCATCTACTCGATGACCAAGCCGCTCACCAGTGTCGCCGTGATGATGCTGTACGAGGAGGGGCGGTTTCAGCTCGACGATCCGATCACCCGCTTCCTGCCCTGCTTCGCCACGATGCGCGTCGCTGTCGGCGGCAGCCGAGGCAAGATCGACACCGTGCCCGCCGAGCGCCCGATCACCATCCGCGACCTGCTCACCCACACCTCCGGCCTGACCTACGGGTTCATGGAATCGAGCATGGTCGATGCGCTCTATCGCGAGCGCCACGTCGATTTCCAGACCTCGAACGACAGCCTCGCCACGGTGGTGGAACGCGCGGCGGCCCTGCCGCTGCTGGCGCAGCCGGGGCGGCAGTGGAACTACAGCATCGCGACCGACGTGCTCGGCCATCTGGTGGCGGTGATCTCGGGGCAGCCGTTTGCGGAGTTCCTGCACGCGCGCGTCATCGCCCTGCTCGGCATGGGCGATACCGGCTTTCACGTGCCCGCCGAGAAGACCCGGCGCTTCGCCGCCAACTACATCCGCGGTCCGGGCGGCGCGCTGCAACTGATCGACGACCCGCGCGAGAGCCGCTACGGCGCACCGCCGCCGATCGCCTCGGGCGGCGGCGGATTGGTCTCCACCGCGCCGGACTACATGCGGTTCTGCCGGATGATGCTGGGCGGCGGCGCGCTCGACGGCGTGCGGCTGCTCGGGCGCAAGACGGTCGAGCTGATGACCGCGAACCACCTGGGCGGCGACATGGCGGCGATGGGAATGCCGCGGTTCAGCGAGAGCCCCTACACCGGGATCGGCTTCGGCCTCGGTTTTTCGGTGATGCTCGATCCGGCGCAGGCGCAGATCCTCGGCACGCCCGGCGAGTACGCGTGGGGCGGGGCCGCCAGCACCGCCTTCTGGTGCGACCCGGCCGAGGACATGGCGGTGGTGCTGCTGGCCCAGCTCATGCCGTCGTCCACCTACCCGATCCGGCGCGAGCTGCGCGTGCTGGCCTACCAGGCGATCGTGGACTGATCTCGACCGCTATTTGCGCTGACCGCTTTGGGTGGAGATCGGACGTAGCGAATTTGCCGCATCGAGGTCTGCTCGGCACCCATCCTCGCCGTTCCCGGGCAAAGTGAGCCGTCCCGAAAGCGGCCATTCGTTCCGATTGCCCGTTTGCTGCCTTACGGAGATCGACGGGCGGCTCGCTATTCCAGATACGGCGTCAGCACATCTTCGATCCATTTCATGAATGCGCGGACTCGGCGCGACAGATTGCTCCGATGTGCTACGACGAGGGACACGGCGAGCGCCCGGCGACGAAAATCGGGTATGATCTCCACAAGCGCTCCACTCTCTAAGTACCGGCCAATCCCCAAGAGTGGCGCCTGAATCAGGCCAAGGCCGGCGAGGGCAGCGGCTTCGTAGGTCTGCGCGCTGTTGACGTGTAGCGCACCCGGCAACTGAAGCGTCGCGTAGCTGTCGCCGTCCGGATATTCCCATCCATAGGGTCTTGCGCCCAGCATCGTCGAAAAATGAATTGTCCGATGTTCCTGACGCTGGAGATCTTCTAGCGATCGAGGGACGCCATAGCGATCTAGATAGGCGGGACTGGCAGCGTTGACCATGCGCAACAGGCCCAGTGGGCGGGCAATCAGCGTCTCGTCCCCTACGGGTCCAAGCCGCAATACACAGTCGAACCCCTCTTGAACCAGATCGACTTGCCGATCCGGTACTCGACACCTCCAGCTCCAACTCGGGGTGAGTCGCCATGAAATCCGGCAGGGCCGGCACGATCGTTGTGCGCGCCACCTCGCTCGGAAGATCGACCCGTAAACGCCCGCGAAGTGCCACGCGATCGCCTGCGAACATCGAGTGTAGGTCATCGACTTCAGCAAGCAGATCGCGGGCACGCGCATGAAATGCGCGTCCGTCCTCCGTCAACTGCACGCTGCGCGTCGTCCGGTGCAGCAGCCTGACACCAACATCTTCTTCCAGCTTCCGGACCGCCGTTGAGGCCCTCCCCTTTTGGATGCCCAGGCTATCGGCCGCGCGGGTGAAGCTCCCCATTTCCGCTACCGTTATGAATATGAGGATGGGTTCGAGATTCTGCATTTTCGTGCCTCGGTATTGTTCACCACAGAGAGAACAGTGTGTTCACTTTGTCGGTGTTTATCATGTTCAAAAGACACAGTAAGCCTCGAAATTGGATGACCCCATTGGAGAACAACAAGTGTCCGAAACTATGAACCTACATCAGGTGCCTGAAACTATGACCCTGCATCGCGCCCTGTGGGCCGGCCGGATAATGAGCGCGTTTGTCGTTATCGCTCTGGTGGCAGACGGGACTATTCAGCTTTTCGCGCCGGCACAGATCGCGAGCATGTTGCAGGAAACCGGGTTCGCGATGGAGGTGACCCGCGTGGTGGGTCCGATCATCCTCGCCTGCGCCATCCTTTACGCCATCCCGGCCACCGCCGTCCTCGGCGCGATCCTGGTGACTGGCTTTTGGGAGGTGCCATCTGCGCCCATGTCCGCATTGGTGAGTTGGGGTCGCCGCCGGAAATCATTTCCCTGCTTCTGGGCGCGATGACATGGGGCGGCCTCTACGCGCGCGATCCCCGTATCCGGGCCATTCTGCCGCTCATCCGTTGAACCAACAGGGGCAGTGCTCTGTCCCTCAAGATCAGGAGAAAACACATGTTTTTAGTAATGGGAATCACGGGAAAAGTTGGCGGCGCAACGGCAGAACATCTGTTGGCGCACGGCAAGGAGGTACGCGCGCTCGTCCGCAATCGCGAGAAGGCGGCTAACTGGGCGAACCAGGGCGTGGAACTGGTAGACGGTGATTGGAATGATTCGGCAGCCATCGAGCAAGCGCTCAAAGGCGTCGAAGGCGCGTTCGTCATGTTGCCGGCTGTCTGGGCGCCCTCGCCCGATTACAAAGAAGCAAAGGGCGTGATTGCAAACTATGTCGAGGCGCTCACCAAGGCAGCGCCGCCGCGAGTGGTTGCGCTTTCGTCGATGGGTGCGAACAGAACCAGCGGGCTCGGGATGATCACGGCCTTGTCGCTTCTGGAGCAAGGTTTTCGCAACCTGACATCCCCAATCGCATTTGTGCGCGCAGGCGGCTTCTTCGAAAACTTCCTCTACGGCTTGCAGGTCGCCCAGGGCGGAACGCTACCGGTCTACTACAATCCGACAAACCGGAAATCGACCATGGTCGCGACGAACGACATCGGCGCGGAAGTCGCAACCCTTTTGACCGGGCCAGCCTGGTCAGGACAGCGCGTCGTCGAGCTTGGTTCGATGGTCAGCGCGGATGAAGTCGCGGAGCAAATGGGTGAAGTCCTGAATCTCGACGTGAAAGCCTTTGCAGTCCCGCGTGCAGGCTGGGCGGAAGCGTTCGAACAATTCGGCATCCCGAAGGGCCACACCGGACCTGCCGAAGAAATGTTTGAGGCCGTGAATGCAGGATGGATGGACCTCGGAGTTGAGGGTACGGAGCACGTAGCGGGTACGACGTCCGCACGCGATGTATTCGAGGCTGCACAGAACGCCGCCAAGGCGTAAGTCCGGGACGGATCAGGCATGAGACGGAGACTGCCCGCTTCTGCGTCCGACGCGTCGCGGGAAGCGCTCAACAGTTCAAAGCACGCGAAGCGCCTCCACTCTTGCCCTGACCTTCTGAATCTCCGGGAGGACTTAGTAGTTTCTGTTTCATGATGCATGCATCCGGTGGTGCGAAATTCAAGCAGACCGTGTGGAAACGCCCGTCTGGGCAAGAACGGCGATATTCAATGACCGTGAGGCACAAGGCGGGCAACGATCAGCCGTCTTGGCGGACTCTGCGAAACAGCCGCGCAACCGGGCGGCTCTTGGCGGCACTGCGGCTCAGCCCTCCAGAAACGCTCGAGCATGGCGTTTCAGGGCAGCACTGCGGCCATCAACTCGGTGAATCCGACGATGTTGAAGACCCGCCTGAGATTGTAGGCGAGCGCGGTCAGGCTGAATTCGGCGCGGACCTTCTCCAAGCCGCGCATCAGAAATGCCCCCTGGTTCATCCACTGCTTGATCGTGCCGAACGGGTGTTCGACCGTCTCTCGCCGCTGGTTGAGGATGTCAGGCCTCCGCGCGATGCGGACCTGCATCCTGTCCAGCACCGCTTCGTTCTCAAGACGAGATACCGTGCGAAACCGGCCGCCCGTGCAGTGTGGGCGGATCGCACAATCATCGCAGGCCAGTTTGTTGTTGTAGTTGATTTTGTTCAGCCCGCGCAAAAGAGAAGATGAATAGCGATGCAGGCGCTGACCCGCCGGGCAAATGAAGCTGTCACTGGCTGCCTCGTATTGGAACTCATCCTTGCGGAACAGGCCCGCTCTGACCGAGGGGCCGCGCTGCGGGCGCGGTACGTAGGGCTGCATCCCGGCTTGTTCGCAGGCCTCGATGTCCTCGATCTTGAAATAGCCCCGGTCGGCGACGACCGCGATTGTCTCGACCCCGAGGACTTGCTTCGCCGGCTCCGCGGTCGGCGTCAGCAGACCCAGGTCGAGGACCTGATTGGTGACCTGCTGCTCGACGATCAGCTTGTGCCTGGCATCCACCGCGACCTGCACGTTGTAGCCCACCGCAACACGCGTGTGTGCCGCCATCGCCCGGCTGTCGGGGTCGGTCAGGGAGATCTGGTCCTCTCCGGTCCGCTCCAGCTCGGCCAGCATGTCCTGGCACCGCGTGCGCCGCTCGCGGACCGCGGCGATCTTCTCGGCCAGATTCTTGACCCGCGAGCCACCGGCCGTGGCTTCGGTGGCATCGCTCCGATCGAGACGCTGCAGGTAATCGTCGAGCTTGGCGTCGGCGAGCTTGATGAACTGGGCCAACGACGCCCGGGTGAAATTGCGGTCCTTGTTGTTGACCGCTTTGATGCGGGTGCCGTCGACGGCGAGCAACTCCCGACCGAACAGGTCCAACTGACGGCACAGCAGCACGAACTGATGGAACACCGGGCGAAAGGCGGTGCGGTTGTCGCGGCGGAAATCGGCGATGGTCTTGAAGTCGGGCTTGAGCTGCCGCAGCAGCCAGATCACCTCGATGTTCCGATGCGTCTCGGCCTCGAGCCGGCGGCTGGACCGAACGCGGTTCAGATAGCCGTAGATGTAGAGCTTCAACAGATCGGCGGGCGCATAGCCGGGGCGGCCGGTCACCTTGGGCGTGGCACGGGTGAACCCCGCCGCGGCCAGGTCAAGCCCATCGACAAACGCCTCGATGAACCGTACCGGGTTCTCCGCGCCGACGTATTCGTCGAGCGTTTCCGGCAGCAACAGCGTCTGGGATCGGTCGTGGCCGGCGATGTGCGTCATGCCGAGATTCTATCGCGTCGCCCGCCGCGCCGGAACCCGTGGTGATCAGGCTTTCACATAACTAGTTTTATATCGGTAACCAATGATGACCAGCGGTGATGCGTGGCTTGATCCGCGCCGGCAGGTGGCAGTGCAGCCCACCATTTCTAATCGAGCCAGCGGAATCGCTCCAAGTTGGAGCGGTTCCTGTCGTCGAACTCGACGCCTTCCTTTTCCAGCAAGCGCTGCTGGAAGGCGTCGCTGCCGTTGCGGGATAGGGTGTAGGACACCTCGCCCTTGGCGTTGACGACACGATGCCAGGGAATATTGGTTGCCGGGTCGAGGCGCTGGAGTACGTGGCCAACAAGGCGGGCGCGCTTCGGCAGGCCGGCCATCGCGGCGACCTGGCCATAGGTGGCAACCCAGCCCTTAGGGATGCGGCAAACGACGGCGCAAATCGCCGCGACGGCTTTATCGCCTTGGGGTGGGGTAGTCTGGAGCAGCTTGCGCCTTGGTGGCATCGGCAGCTTTCGTCGACCGTGGTTGTCCAGCTATGCAACAGGCTGACGGGTCGTCGAGTTAGACCCGGCGCCGTTCTCAGGACAATGGCTCATGCGCAATCTCGGCGGAGGCCGAGTTTTCACACGGTCTGCAAGACTTCTGCAAGCTGAGTTCGAACCAATGTTATCAATAGGTTGCGGCTTTCAAAAGATATGACCGAAACTCTAAAAACATCGGTCAGGCTCAACCTTTTCTTCTGATTTCGATGGCTTCTTGCCGTGCAGGCGGTTCCTAAGCCAAATGTCCGCTATCAGCGTCTTTTCATTCTATAGCGGACCAGCCGCTCTCGGCCAGCACCTGCCATTTTTCGCGGCGGTTGGTATGATCGCGCTCACGCCGGCATCGTCCGGCGCTGGTGGGCGCGGCCGATCCGCGCCGTTTCCTCGCTCCCTCCGGCGATGACGCGCACGCCCTCATCCAGCCGGGCGCGGATGTTTTCGGGCGTGCAAGCCTCCAGGAACGCGATCCCGGCGGCGCGGCAGGCGGCGAAGATGCGCGCCCGTGCCGCCGCCATTTCCGGCGGATAGGGATCGCGGCGCAGCGTGGTGTAGCCGAGCGAGAGGCCGAGATCGCCCGGCCCGATCTCGGCGAAGCCGAGGCCGGGGACGGCGCAGATCGCCTCGCAGTTCGCGACCCCTTCCGGGCTTTCGAGCTTGACGCCGAGCAACAGCTCGCCCGGGGGATTGAGCGGCCAGGGATCGCAGCGGCGGAAATACTCTTGTTCGTCGATCCCCCAGATCGGCGCCGCATCCGGCTCCGAGCCTCGCCCGCGCGTGCCGGTGCCGAGCCGGCCGGATGCGAGCCGGCCGCGCGCGCCATCCAGCCGTGCGCGCGGCGACGGCAGGGCGGGATCGACGCCCGCGCCCTGGTGCGGGTAGCGGCAGGATTCCACGAAGGCGCGCACCGCCTCGGCGCATTCGGCTTGGCACAGCAGGACGCCGTGGACGCCGCGGCCCAGGATCTGGCGGAACTGCCAGGCATTGTGCCGCACGTTCGCCACGTCGGTGCCGTGGGCGGGCGCCTCCACGATCACCGCGGGCGTGCGGTGGCCGGAGCGCGTCGGTCCGCCCTCGACCAGCCCGACCATGTATTCGGCCAGCCCCGCCATGTCGAAGGCGCCGTGCTCCATGCCGATGTTGATGTAGTCGGCCCAGGTCTGCGCGTCGGCCCGGCCTTGCGCGCGGGTCAGCACGGCACCGGAATGGGCGCCCGTGTAGTAGATCGCCTGATCCTGCGCGAGCAGCTCGATCGCGCGGTTGATCCGCTCAGGCAATTTTTCCTCCATGTCGATCAATCTGTGGTAGAGTGACGCCGTGTTCGGATGCTAGCTTCCGCTTGGGAGAAGAGCCATGCACGACGACCTTTTCCGCCGCGATCAGGCGGCCCTTCTCGCCGCGCGCATCTGCGGCGGGCGCATCAGCCGCCGCGAACTGGCGGCGCTCGCGGCCGCGCTGGGTATCGGCGCGGGTGTCCCGGGCGCGCAGGCCGCCGGCAGGAAGATCGTGCTGGCCTGCTGGGGCGGAGCCGCGGTGCGGGCCTACGACGCGAGCTTCGGCAAGCCGTTCACCAAGGGCAGCGGCATCGGCGTCGCGGTCGATGGCGCCGGCCCGAGCCTGGCCAAGATCCGGGCGATGGTGCGCAGCGGCAAGGTCACGTGGGATCTCTGTGACAGCTCGATCGGCGCCTCGGAAGTGCTGGGCCGCGACGGCATGCTGGAGCCGATCGACTACGTGATCGTGGACAAGGGCGCCACCATGCCCGGCTTCGCGATGCCGTGGTGCTACGGCACGTCCGCGTTCAGTTACGTGCTCGCCTATGACCGCCGCGCGACCGGAGGGACGGCGCCGCGCGATTGGGCCGATTTCTGGGACGTGAAGAAATTTCCTGGCAAGCGGACGATGCGGCGGGGGATGCAGGGCGTGCTGGAGGCAGCCCTCCTCGCCGACGGCGTCGCGCGCGAAAAGCTCTATCCGCTCGATGTCGAGCGGGCGCTCGCCAAGGTGCGGCAGATCAAGGATGTGACGGTGTTCTGGGAGTCGGGGGCCGACAGCGAGCGCCTGCTCCGCCAGGGCGAAGTGGTGATGGGCAACATCTGGAGCACCCGCGCCCGCTGGCTCGATGAGACGACGCGTGGACGGTTCACCTGGAGCTGGCAGGACGGATTGCTGACCGCAGGTGTGTTCAGCGTGCCGAAGGGCAATCCGGCCGGCAAGGACGCGATGCGGCTGCTCGCGGCGATGAGCAATCCCGAGCGGCAGGTGATGCTGCTCAAGCTGCTCGGCAGCGGACCGGCGAACCCCGCCGCTTCGGCGCTGGTGCCGCCGGCGCTGCGGCGGATCGATCCGACCTACGCGGAGAACGCGGCGCAGCAGGTCGTGATGCAGGAATCCTGGTACGCGGCCCACTATCAGGCGGTGGCGCCGAAATTCCGCGACCTGATCGCGAGCTGACCAGCGCGCACTGACCTGCACGCCCGCGCGGCGGGCGCTATGCTCCCAGCATGGGAGGCGCGACAGAGGCCCAGAGTGAGCCATCCCCGATGCGTGCGGCCGATCTGCGTCTCGACGGGCGGCATATCGAGGCCGGCTGGTGGGGGCCGCCGCCGGGGGCCGCGCCGAGCCTGGTGCTGCTGCACGAGGGGCTGGGCAGCCTGCGCCTGTGGGGCGGGTTTCCGCCCCTCCTCGCCCGTGCGAGCGGATTTGGCGTGTTCGCCTTCTCGCGCTTCGGTTACGGCGCCAGCGATCCGGTGCCGCTGCCGCGACCGCTCGACTTCATGGAGCGCGAGGCGCGGGACGTGCTGCCGCGCGTGCTGGAGGCGGCCGGCGTCGGGCGGCATCTGCTGGTCGGCCATTCCGACGGCGCCTCGATCGCGGCGATCGCGGCCGGGATGCGGCAGGATGCGCGGCTCGCCGGGCTGGTCCTGATCGCACCGCATTTCTTCGTCGAGGATGTCTCGAGCGCCGCCATTGCCGCTGCGCGCGACGCCTACACGGCGGGCGATCTGCGCGCGCGCCTCGCAGCGCACCACGCCGATGTCGAGGTCGCATTTCGTGGCTGGAACGACACCTGGTTCGACCCGGCGTTCCGAAGCTGGGACATCACGCGATATCTGCCCGCGATCCGGGTGCCCGCGCTGCTGATCCAGGGCGAGGCCGATCCCTACGGCACGGTGGCACACATCCGCGCCGCCGAACGCCTGATCCCGCCGCCGGTGCGGACCCTGCTGCTGCCCGGGATCGGCCACGATCCGGGGCGGGAGGCGCGGGCCGCGACGATCGAGGCGATTGCGAGCTTTGCCCGCTTGGCCTGCGAATGACAGGTGCCCCGCCTTGGCCGATCCTTGTCACACGTTCAGCTCCGCGAAGGCGCTGCAGCGAGTTCGGCCGCGATCGCAGCCAAAAGGACGGGAAGGTCGTCCACAACGGTCGGGTGCAGACGGGGTAGTTCCAGGCTGAAATACTGGTGCGACACCACATCGCGCAGCCCGGCCCAGCCGCGCCAATCCACCTCCGGATGCCGGGCCAGAAGCTCGGGCGGGAGCAGCTTCGCCGCTTCGCCGATCTCGGCAAGTGCGTTCTTGAGCGCGCGATAGGTGCGCCGGTCAGCGACCGGCAGCAACGCGAAGGCGGCGGTATCCAGCCCGGCCGCGAATGCCAGCGCATCCTCGGCCGCGGCGCGGATGTCCTCCAGCCGCTCCCGAGTTCCGCGCCGCCTCACAGGACGCGCACCGCCTCCCGCTCGGCGGCGTCGCGGACAGCCGGGCGGAGCGCGTCGCGTTCGACCAGGTCGGCGGGGGCGCCGATCAGGTCGGAGAGCTCGGCGCGCAGCGAGGCCAGGCCGACGAGAGAGAGGCGAGCGGCGGGATCGAACACGGCGAGCAGGTCGACGTCGCTGTCCGCGGCTGCCTCACCCCGGGCAACGGAGCCGAACACCCAAAGCCCGATGACGCCCCGCTGCCTCAACGCTGCGCCGTGGTGGCGCAGAGTGCGCAGAATGCCGGCGAGGTCGGGCGGCCCCCGGCGGTCCTCGGCCAGGAATCGCTCGACCAGGTTGCCGACGAGTTTCTGCACGGTTTCGCCGCGCGCTGCGGCCGCAGCCTTCAGCCGGTCGCGGGTGGCGCCCGGCAGACGCACCGAGAGAAAGGCGGGATGCGACATTGCCGTCATCTTAGCACACTGAGCGCACATGCGCACACCGTTTGAAGCAGCGTTCCTTGACCGGCTCGACCAGCGGCCCGGCTCGGCGTCAGGTCACGTCGCGCCAGCCCGGGCCTGTGCGACCTCGCTCAACAGCTTGGCCAGGATCGCGGCGGCGAAGGTGCTCATTCCCACGGCCGGCATCACGAACGCGCCGCGGCCGCCGATCACGTTGGCGGCGTAGTAGGCGGCGAGCGTCGGCTCGCCCTCGATGATCGGCAGGCCGTTGATCGTGATCCCCGCCGCCACCGCCGCGTCGCGCGCCGCGGTGACGCTGCGGCCGTCATTGTTGGCGCCGTCACCGGAGACGTCGATCATCCGCCGCCCCGCCCGGTAGCCGCTGGTTTGCAGCAGCCGAACGGCGCGATCGATGCCGCCGCTGATCGAGGTGAAGCCGGGCGTCGGGCTCGGCGCCGCGGCGAGCAAGCGGGCGAAACGCACGGCTGCCGGCGTGCCGTCGATCAGCGTCCACGGCACTACCTGATCCTGGCGGTCCGCGCTCGACCATTCGATCAGGGTCAGCGCCACGCGTCCGCGCGGCCCGGCGCGTACCGCGTCGAGGAATTCGCCGTGGACCACCGCGCGCCGGTAGCCGTCGAGCTGCAAGGCAAGCCGCGTCGCGTCGATGCTGCCCGAGGCGTCGATCGCCAGCACCAGCGCCAGATCGACCTGCGGCCCGGCCATCGTCTCCTTGCCCGCCTCCTTCCCTGGCGAGCCTAGCACCGGCACCCGCTTGGCGTGCCGCGCGGTTTCGGTGGATAACTCCGCCCTCGCGCCGCCCGGCACCCGCCGCGGCGGCCGCGGAGGAGATGCGATGAGCAAGTGGACCCCGGATTCCTGGCGCACCCGGCCGATCCGCCAGGCGCCCGCCTATCCGGACCCGGCCCGGCTCGCCGAGACCGAGGCCAAGCTCCGCCGCTACCCGCCGCTCGTGTTCGCGGGCGAGGCGCGGCGGCTGAAGGCGGGACTGGCACTCGCCGCCGAGGGGCGCGCCTTCGTCCTGCAAGGCGGCGACTGCGCCGAGAGTTTTCAGGAGTTCACGGCCAACACCATCCGCGACACGTTTCGCGTCCTCTTGCAAATGGCGGTGGTGCTCACGTTCGGCGCCGGCCTGCCGGTGGTGAAGCTCGGCCGCATGGCGGGGCAGTTCGCCAAGCCGCGCTCCTCGGAGATGGAGACGATCGGCGATGCGACGCTGCCCAGCTACCGCGGCGACATCATCAACGGCGCCGCCTTCACGCCGGAGGCGCGGGTGCCCGATCCGGCGCGGATGGAGCTCGCCTATTTCCAGTGCGCCGGCACGCTGAACCTGCTGCGCGCCTTCGCCGGCGGCGGCTATGCCGATTTGCACGAGGTGCATCGCTGGAACCTGGAGTTCGCCGCCCGTTCGCCGCTCGCCGCCCGCTACCAGGACATCGCCGGGCGGATCGACGAGACGCTCGCCTTCATGGCCGCCTGCGGCATGACCGGCGAGGTGATCTCGCAGATCCGCGAGACCGAGTTCTACACCAGCCACGAGGCATTGCTGCTGCCGTACGAGCAGGCGCTCACGCGCATCGACAGCACCTCGGGCGACTGGTACGGCTGCTCGGCGCATTTCCTGTGGATCGGCGACCGCACCCGCCAGCCCGACGGCGCGCATGTCGAGTTCCTGCGCGGGGTGAAGAATCCGATCGGGATGAAGGTCGGGCCGACGATGCCGGCGGGCGACCTGCTGCGGATGATTGAGGCGCTCAATCCCGCCGACGAGCCGGGACGCCTGACGCTGATCAGCCGCATGGGGGCCGAGCAACTGCACGAGCGCCTGCCGCCGCTGCTGCGCGCGGTGAAGCGGGAAGGGCGGCGCGTGGTGTGGCTGTGCGATCCGATGCACGGCAACACCGTGACCACGCCGTCCGGCGTCAAGACCCGCAGCTTCGAGGCGATCCTGGCCGAAGTGCGGCACTTCTTCGACGCGCACGCCGCCGAGGGCACGCGCGCCGGCGGCGTGCATGTCGAGATGACCGGCCAGGACGTGACCGAATGCGTCGGCGGTGCCCACCGGCTGACCGAGGCCGATCTCGCCGCGCGCTACGAAACCTCGCTCGACCCGCGGCTCAATGCCGAGCAGTCGCTCGAACTCGCCTTCCTCGTCGCCGAGGAGCTGAAGGCGCGGCGTGAACCCACGCACGCGCCGGCGGTCGCGGCGCAATGAACGACGCGGTTGCGATCGCCGCGCAGACCGACAGCTACTTCAACCGCACCAAGGCGATCGTGGCACGGTTCGGCGACCGGCCGGTGACGTACGCGGTGTTCCTGCGCCGGCCGGTGATCTCGGCGCCGAAGCTGATGCTCGACTGGCTGGACGAGGTGGCGGCGGTGCGCGGGACGCGCTTCGAGATCGACCTGCGCTATCCCGAGGGGAGCTGGGTCGGCGCCGGCGAGCCGCTCGTCTATATCGGCGGCAGTTTTCTTCACCTGGTCGATCTCGAGACGATCTGGCTGCAGAAAATCGGGCCGGCTTCGGTCGCCGCGCACAACACGTTCCAGATGTGCCTTGCCCTGCCGCGGGCGGCGTTCCTGGCGATGGAGGCGCGACACTGCGCGGGTGCCGCGATGGAAGAGATGATGGCCTATGGTGCCGCCGTGGGCAGCGCGGCGGCGCAGCGCGAGGGCGCCCGCGGCTTCGCCGGCAACGCCAACGATGCGACCGCGCATTTCTTCGGTGCCGAGCGCGGGCGCGGCACGATGCCGCACGCGCTGATCGGCTATGCCGGCTCGACCGTGCGCGCCGCCGAGATGTTCCGCGAGTGTTTTCCCGACGAGGACCTTACCGTGCTCACCGACTATTTCGGCCGCGAGATCACGGACGGGCTCGCGGTCTGCGCGCGCTTCCCCGAGCTTGCCGCGTCGGGGCGGCTCGCGGTGCGGCTCGATACGCATGGCGGACGGTTCCTGGAGGGGCTTGATCCGGCGAACAGCTATGCCGTGCTGGAGCGGCACGCGCCCGGCGCCATCCGTCGCTATCGCAGCGACATCGAGTTGCGTTACCTGGTGGGCACCGGCGTCTCGGCGGCGGCGATCTGGCACATGCGCGAGGCGCTGGACGCGGCGGGGTTCGCAAAGGTGCGGATCGTGGTCTCCTCGGGCTTCGGGGTGGAGAAGTGCCGGGTGATGGCGGATGCGAGCGCCCCGATCGACGTGGTGGGGACGGGCAGCTTCATCCCCGAGATCTGGTCGGAGACGTACGCGACCGCGGACATCGTGGAATATGACGGGCGGCCGCTGGTGAAGGTGGGACGCGAGTTCTTGCTGCGCCGGGACGGGGCGCGGCCGAGCGGGATGGCCGGCGGCGACCCCCTCCCCCAACCCCCTCCCGCAAGGGGAGGGGGAGCAGGCGCCTAGGTTGGGGGAGGGGTCACGCACCCTCCTCGGCGAGCATGCCGGTCGAAATACGCGACCGTGCGCTCCAGCCCCTGCGCGAGCGGCACCACCGGCTCCCATCCCAGCAGCGCGCGGGCGCGGCTGATGTCGGGGCAGCGCTGCACCGGATCATCCACCGGTAGCTTCTGGTGCACGATCCGCGAGCGCGAACCGGTGATCGCGATCACCTGCTCGGCCAGTGCCCGCACCGAAACCTCGTGCGGGTTGCCGATGTTGACCGGCCCGGTCACCTCGTTGCCGGTCGCCATCAGGCGCAGCAGGCCTTCGATCAGGTCATCGACGAAGCAGAACGAGCGCGTCTGGTTGCCGTCGCCGTAGAGCGTGATGTCGCGTCCGGTCAGCGCCTGGACGATGAAGTTCGACACCACGCGTCCGTCATTCGGGTGCATCCGCGGACCGTAGGTGTTGAAGATGCGCGCCACCTTGATCCGTGTGCGGTGCTGCCGGTAATAGTCGAAAAACAGCGTCTCGGCGCAGCGCTTGCCCTCGTCGTAGCAGGCGCGCGGCCCGAGCGGATTGACGTTGCCGCGGTACTCCTCGGTCTGCGGATGCACGCTCGGATCGCCGTACACCTCGCTGGTGGAGGCTTGCAGGATGCGCGCGCCGACGCGCTTGGCGAGGCCCAGCATGTTGATGGCACCGATCACGCTGGTCTTGGTCGTCTGCACCGGGTCGTGCTGGTAGTGGATGGGGCTCGCCGGGCAGGCGAGATTGTAGATCTCGTCCACCTCGACATAGAGCGGGAAGGTGATGTCGTGGCGCAGCGTCTCGAAGCGGTCGCTGTCGCCCAAATGGGCGACGTTCGCCCGGCGGCCGGTGAAGTAGTTATCGACGCACAGCACGTCGTTCCCCGCCGCCACCAGCCGCTCGCAGAGATGCGAGCCGAGGAAGCCCGCCCCTCCCGTCACCAGCACCCGTTTCGAGGTCAGTGCCATCGTCATTCCGCCATCGCTCTGCCGCCGCGACCGTGGCACAGGCGGCGCCCGGCGGACAAGGCCCGCGCGGGAACCGCGAGGCGGCCAAGCGGTTGATGCGCAATGGCTTCCGGTAATGCGACCGCCCCGGTCGAGACGCTCGACCCGAAAACCGCCGCGCGCGCGGCGCGACTGCACTACGTCAGCGACCGCAAGCCCGGCCTGCGGCGCGTGACCACGAAAGACGGCTTCGCCTATCTCGAGCCCGACGGCACCCCGGTCGCCGACGAGGCGACGCTCGCGCGCATCCGCAAGCTCGCGATCCCGCCCGCCTATCGCGACGTCTGGATCTGCCGCGATCCGAACGGCCACCTCCAGGCGGTCGGGCGGGACGCGCGCGGGCGCAAGCAGTACCGCTACCACCCGCGCTGGCGGATCGTCCGCGACGAGACCAAATTCGGCAAGATGCTCCTGTTCGGGCGCGCCTTGCCGCGCATTCGCGAGCAGGTGTCGCGCGACCTGGCGCTGCACGGCCTGCCGCGGCGCAAGGTGCTGGCGACGATCGTGCGGCTGCTGGAGATGACGCTCGCGCGCGTCGGCAACGAGGAATACGCGCGCACCAACAAGAGCTTCGGCCTGACCACGCTGCGCAACCGCCATGCCCAGGTGACCGGCAGCCACGTGCTGCTCGACTTCCGTGGCAAGCACGGCATCCGCCGCCATCTCGACCTGCAGGACCGGCGGCTCGCCCGCATCGTCAGCAGGCTGCGAGACCTGCCGGGGCAGGATTTGTTCCAGCACGTCGATGATGAGGGGCAGACGCATCCGATCGGGTCGGAGGACGTGAACGACTACCTGCGCGAAGTGTCGGGCGAGGAGATCACGGCCAAGGATTTCCGCACCTGGGCGGCGACCAATCTCGCGGCCCTCGCGCTCAGCGAGCTCGAAGCCTTCGACAATGCCGCGAAGGCGAAGAAGAACGTGGTGCAGGCGGTGGAGGCGGTGGCGAAGCTGCTCGGCAACACGCCCGCGATCTGCCGCAAATGCTACATCCATCCGGCGATCTTCGAGGGCTATCTCGACGGCAGCCTGCTCGAAGGGCTGAAGGCGCGCGCCGACGCCGCGTTGCAGGGCGACGGACCTGGGCTCTCCGCCGAGGAGGTCGCGGTGACGGCGTTCCTCAGCCGCCGGCTCGGCGAGCAGATGCAGGCGGCCTGACGCGGTGGTGTCGCGGCACCGGCGGCGGCGGCACCCAGGGCCGGGCGCCGCGCGCCGCGCGGTCGGTCAGGATGCGGGCGCCGTCCGCCGTGAGCCAGACCGAGGCGGTGCCGTTGCGCCAGACGGTGAAGCGATCGACCACCGGCGGCCCGCCTGGGCAGGCGTGCCGCGCCGGCTCGGCCGAGACCAGCACCGCGGCTCCCGCGCAGTCGTGCGTCGCCTCGCCGGACGCGACCAGCAGCGCCATCGCTTGCCCGGGCGATGGCCGCAGCCGGCACACCCCGCCGGTGCAGGCGATGGCGCCGGCCGCCGCACTCCCTTCCTGGGGCATGGGCTGGGTATCGGGCGCCGCCCAGAGTTGCAGCCATTGCTCCAGCACGAACTTGGAGCTGCCGCGCCGGCGCTGCAAAAATACCCCCTGCGGCGTGCGCAGCGCGATCATCGCCGCGTTGTCGGACACCAGGATGTCGGGCGGCGGCGCGATCGCGGGCGAGGCGAGCCCGATCGCGAGCGGCACCAGCCCGAGCAGCCGCAGCCGGCTGCGCCACAGCCCGAGCCAGGCGATCCCCGCCGCGGCGACAGAGACGCCCCAGAGCGGGATGTGCGGCACGGCCAGCACCGCCGCCGGCCAGGAAGCGACGCCGCGGCCGATCCACAGCACCGCCTCGATCCCCCAGCCCATCGGCACCAGCGCCAGGTGCTCGAGCCCGATCGGCATGAGCAGCAGCGCCGCCAGTCCCGCCGGCATCACCAGCGCCGCCGTGATCGGCACCGCGACCATGTTGGCGACCACATAATAGAGCTGCACGCGGCCGAAATCGTAGGCGGCGAAGGGCAAAGCGGCGGTGCCGGCGAGCAGGCTGGTCAGCGCCAGCGTCGCCAGGTGCGTGCGCAGCCACGCGCCAAAGCCGCCCTCGCCGCGCAGCCGCCGCAGCCAGGGCCGCATCGCCTCGTAGCCGGAAATCAACGCCAGCACGGCGGCGAAGCTCATCTGGAAGCTCACGCCCACCACCTGCTCGGGCGAGAGCAGCAGCAATGCCGCGGCCGCGACGGCGAGGCCGCGCAGCGACAGCACCCGCCGCCCCAGCAGCAGCCCGAGCAGCACCAGCGAGGCCATCGCGAAGCTGCGCTCGATCGGCACGTGCATGCCCGTGAGCGCCATGTAGAAGCCGCCGACCGCCAGTGCGATGATCGCGGCAATCTGCTTGCACGGCCAATGCAGGCTCGCGTGCTCGGAGCAGGCGAGCAGCAGGCGCGAAAACCCCATCGCGACGCCCATGACAATGCCCATGTGCAGCCCGGCGACGGCGAGCAGGTGGGCGAGGCCGGAATTGCGGAACGCGGCGCGGTCGGCCTCGGGGATCGCGGTCGGCGTGCCGGTCATCAGGGTCGCGGCGATGGCGCCGTCCGGCCCCGGCAGGCCGGCGATCATGCGGTGCGCGATGTGGTCGCGCAGCGCCTGCCACCACGCGGCGATGCCGTGCGGGCGGGCGTGGAGCAGCACGCGGGCGGGGCCGATCGCGAAGCCGTAGCCGGCGTAGCCCGCGAAGAAAGCGCTGCGCTGCAGATCCCACCCGCCCGGCCAGGCCGGCGCGGACGGCGCGCGGATCAGCGCGCGCACGGCGATGCGGTCGCCCGCCGCGATCGCCGCCGGGTCGGCATCGCGCAGCCGTAGGCGCACCAACCGTGCCAGCGGCGCTGCGCCGGGGGCGAGGCGGGCGCGGGCGACCGTGATCCGCCGGCCGCCCGCCGGCAGCGCCTCCACCGAGCGCACCACGCCCTGCACGACCATCGCGCCGCGCGGCAGCGGCACCAGGGGCAGGGCCCGCCAGGTCGCGAGTTGCGCTGCGCCGAAGCCGAGCGATGCGGCAACCAGCAGCAGCGCCGCCGCGCGCGCCGGCAGAGTGCGCCAGCCGAGCCACGCCCCTGCCGCCGAACCGAGCAGAGCTGCCGCGCCCGCCCACGGCGCCGGCTCCTGCCGCAGGGCGAAATAGGCGAGGTCGCCGATGCCGAGGGCCACCGCCAGCCACGGCGCGAAGCGTCCGCGCTCGGCGGCGAGCAGCGTGTGCCAGGCCTCGGCCGCGGCCACGAGCCGGACCGCCGGTGCCATCGGATGCGCGAACTCTGCCTGCGCTTGCCTCACCGCAGGTTGAGACTATCGCAGCTTGGTTCCGGTGCGCCAGCCCGCGAATGGTCCCGCTATCTCGCCGGCCGGCTTTCGGCGCGCGCGGGCATCGCATTGACCAGCCAGCATCCGGCGGAGGCCACCACCAGCCCCAGGACCGCGAGCCGGGACAGCCGTTCCCCGAGCAGCAGCCACGCCAGCACCGCCGCCGTGCCGGGGACGAGATAGAAATTGGCGGTGGTTCGTGCGGCGGTGCCGCGCGCCAGCATGGCGAAGTAAAGACCCATTCCGCCCAGGGAAACCATGACGGTGTTCCACGCCATCGCGGCAATCGTCGCACCGGTCCAGGTCGCGCGCGGTATTTCCAGCAACCACGCACAAAGTGCGGCGGCGACGGCCGCCGACACGAACTGTGCCGTGGCCCCGGGCAGCAGCGGCACGCCGCGGCAGAAGCGCCCGAAATAGAGCGTCCCCGCGACCAGGCCCACCACGCCGACAAACGCGAACAAAAGGCCGTCGAACCGGGCAGCACTTGCCAGTGCTGCCTGGCCCACCACCAGACCGACGCCCGCCAGACCCAGCGCCAGCCCCAGCCATTGGTTGGTGCGCAGTGGCTCGCGCAGCAGCGCCACGCCGAACGCTGCCGTCAGCAGTGGCGTCAGCGATTGCACCAGCGCGATCTGCGCCGCCGGTGCCATCAGCAGGCCGACATGCGGCCCCATCAGCCCGACGCCATTCAGCAGCGCCCCGGCAACCGCACAATGCAGCCATCGCCGTCCGCCGAGCGGTCGCCAGGACCGGCGCAGCACGACCATCAGCCGCGACCAGCACGACCGCGCAGGCCGCGAGCCGGATCGCCACGAACAGCAGCGGCGAGAGATGCCGCAGGCCTGTCTTCGCCGCGATGAAGGCCGAGCTCCAGAGCAGCACAAACAAAAATGGCGCGAGTCGGGCGAGCATCGCCACTCCATCGTCATGCCGGCGAAGGCAGCGAAGGTCGGGTATCCACGACTCCATGCGCCGCCGGCAAGTCGTAGATGGCCGGGACAAGCCCGGCCATGATGAAGTAGCGACCGCTGTATCAATCCGCCCCGGCCAGTGGCATTTCCGGCGATCGTAGGCGGGGCCCTTCAGGCAGCTTGAGCGGAGCCCCGGCCGGCTGCTAGCCTGCCTGACGGCCTTCGTCCTCCTGGATGGCAGTTGCAAATGGCTTCCTCGAACCAACGAACGACGGAGCCCTGGCAGGTTGGGGTCCTGTTCTCGCGCAGCGGCTTCATGGCCGTGATCGAGGAGACCCAGTTGCGAGGCACCTTGCTCGCGATCGAAGAGATCAATGCGGCGGGCGGGATCAACGGCGGGGAGCTGATCCCGATCATCTATGATCCGGGGTCGGTGGCGTCGTCGTTTGCCCGGTATGCGAAGCGCCTGATCGTCGAGGATGGGGTGACGACGATCTTCGGGTGCTACACGTCCAGCAGCCGGAAAGCCGTCCTGCCTGTGGTCGAGCGTCTCAACGGCCTGCTCTGGTACCCGACCTTGTACGAGGGCTTCGAGTTCTCGCCCAACGTCATCTACACGGGGGCAGCTCCCAATCAGAACAGCGTCGCCTTGTGCCGCTTTCTGATGGAGAATTACGGTCGCCGCGTGTTCTTCGTCGGGTCGGATTACATCTATCCGCGCGAGTCCAACCGGCTGATGCGTGAACTGGTCGCCAACGCCGGCGGCGAGGTCGTCGGCGAGGTGTATCTGAGCCTGCGGGCGCGACGGCGCGACTTTCTCCCGGTCATGCGGGAAGCGCGCGTGCTGCAGCCGGACGTCATCTTCTCGACCGTGGTCGGTGATTCCACGGCGTTCCTCTATCAAACCTACGCTGATGTGGGCTTCGATCCCAAGACCGTCCCGATCGCCAGTCTGACCACGACGGAGGCCGAAATTCGCGCCATGGGCCGCGACGTGGCGGAAGGCCACCTTACGGCGGCCCCGTATTTCGAATGCCTCGGCGGCGCAAGCAACGCCTCGTTCGTGGCACGGTACAAGAAGCACTACGGCGACGACGAACCGACGAACATGTGCGTCGAAGCGGCGTATTTCCAGGTCTATATCTTCGCCAGGACGCTGGAGCGAACGAACTGTCTGGAGACCGACGTCCTCCGTCCGATGGTGCTGGGCGCGGAGTTTGAAGCGCCGCAGGGCCGGATCAGAATCAATCCCGGCTGCAGCCACACCGATCTCTGGACGCGGATCGGCCGGGCAAATTGCCGCGGCCAGTTCGAAGTCGTCTGGGAATCGCTCAATCCGGTTCCCGCTGATCCGTACCTTGTCGGGTCAGGGTGCAGCACCGCCGTCGGTTAGTGAGCGCGCCAACCGCCAGGCACGGGAAGCAGGAACGCGTGGTCTGGCACGCCGGCCGGCTGCCGCCGGAAATCAGCGGCCTGGACGTCATCGTCAGTACGCGGCCGGACAGTGAAGCCGAATTCCTCGTCCGCGAACTCCAGCGCACCCGGGCGCGCGTTCATCACATCTGGCCGATGCCGGAGCTGCTGCCGCACGAGGCCGACCTGCTGTTCTGCGACCTCGTCCCCGGGCTTCCCGGCCGTCTGCCGGGCGTGCCGGGTTCGCCCAAGGCGGCGCTGGTGGTGCTGATACCGATTTCGCCGCCGCCGGACCTTGGCCTGTTGAGAAACTGCGCCGCCGACGCGGTGCTGCACTCCCCGATCACGACGCACGCCATCCTCGTCAGCTTGCTTCAGGCGCGGACCCACTTCGCGTACCAGCAGCGCCTGCGCTGGCGGATCGACAAGCTGGACGAGACGCTGCGCAGCATCCGCGCCGTCGAACGCGCCAAGGCGATCCTGGTCAGCACCCGGAACATGGACGAGGACGCGGCCTACCATTTCATCCGCCGCCAGGCGATGGACCGGCGACTGTCGATCAGTGCGGTCGCCGCCGCAATCGTTGACTCCCACGGCATTCTGGGCTAACGTCTCAACAGAGTTCCTGGGAAGGAACCGGCGGCAACGGCGCCGCTTCGAAAGCTGGGCACCAAAGCCTCTGTGACGTCCACCTCGCGTGGCCGGAACGGGGGCTTTTTGCTTTGCAAACAAGGGAGAAAACAATGGGTCTGAAGAGGCGAAGCCTCCTGCAGGGCGCGGCCGCGCTGGGCGCGGGAAGTGCCGTCGGCTTTCCTGGGATTTGGAACCAGAACAGCTCGCTCGCCTATGCCGCCAACGGCGAGATCAAGGTCGGGGTGCTGTTTTCGCTGACCGGCACGACGGCCATCATCGAGACCTCGCTCAATCACGCTACCTTGATGGCGATCGAGGAGATCAACGCCGCCGGCGGCGTGAACGGCATGAAGCTGACGCCGGTGGTGGAGGATCCGGCATCGGATCCGGCGACGTTTGCGCAGAAGGCGCGCAAGCTCATCATTGCGGACAAATGCGTGAGCGTCTTCGGGTCCTACACCTCGGCCAGCCGCAAGGCCGTGCTGCCGGTGTTCGAACGCTACCACAACCTCTACTGGTATCCGACCCTCTACGAGGGGCGGGAATGCTCGCTCAACTGCATCTACACGGGGGCCGTGCCCAATCAGCAGCAAAGGGATTTCATCCCGTGGCTGGTGAAGAACTTCGGCAAGCGGTTCTATCTCATCGGGTCGAACTACGTCTACCCGAAGGAGGAGAACAACGTTTGCAAGATCCTGCTCAAACGGCTCGGCGGTGAAGTGGTCGGCGAGGAATACGTCCCGCTCGGCCAGTCGGAGTTCAGTTCCGTCATCCAGAAATTCAAGAACACCAAGCCGAACGTGATTTTCTCGACGGTTGTCGGCGATTCGGTGGTGGCACTGCATCGCCAGTACAAGACCGCCGGTCTCGACCCGGCGAAAATGCCGATGGCCAGCCTCACGACGTCGGAGGAGGAGATCGCCGCCATGGGTGGCGAGTTCGCCGCCGGGCACTTCACCTCGGCGCCCTATTTCATGTCGTACAACTCGCCGGAGAACCACAAATTCGTGGCCGCCTTCCAGAAGCGCTGGGGCAAGGGCCAAGTGACGAATTTCGTCTCCGAGCCGGCCTACTTCCAGGTGTTTCTGTTCAAGCAGGCGGTCGAGAAGCTGCACGGCGGCAAGCTCATCCCGGCGGACATCCGCAAGGCCGCCTGGGGGCAGCAATTCCAGGCGCCGGAGGGACTCGTGAAGATCGACCCGAAGAACTCCCACACCTATCTGTGGCCGAAGATCGGGCAGGCGCAGAACAACGGGCAATTCAAGATCATCGAACAGTCCAAGGAATGGGTTGAGCCGCTGCCCTACTGGGCCTATCCGGGAGAGGTCTGCACGCCGACCGGAATGGTGGAAAAGAAGGCCTGACGAGGGCCGCAACGACGCGCGGATTTCCGGCCGGTCGGTGATGGCCGGCCGGCACCGTGGCGCCGCCGCCGCGGCGGGGAACGACTGATGACGGATGCGATCAATCAAATCCTGTCGGGCGCCAGCATTGCCTCGATCCTGCTGCTGGTCTCGCTCGGCCTCGCGATCATCTACGGCACCATGGGTGTCATCAATCTGGCGCACGGCGATTTTCTGATGATCGGCGCCTACGCGGTGTGGTTCCTGCAGACATTCCTCGGCATCGGCCTGCTTCCCGGGCTGATATTGGTGTTCATCATCGTCGGCGCGATGGGCTGGCTGGTCGAGCGATCGGTCATTCGCTACCTCTATCGTCGGCCGCTGGACACGATTCTGGCGACCTGGGGCATTGGCATCATCCTCGAGCAGGCGATTCGCCTGGGCGTGGGCGCGGAGCTTCGCTACGTGAAGATGCCGGCGTCGTTGATCGCCCCGGTGCGCATTCTCGGCACCGACCAGCCGTCGTATCGCGTGTTCATCTTCGGGCTCACGGTGGCCATCGTGATCGCGACCTACCTGCTGATCTTCCGCACCCGCTTTGGCATGCGCGTCCGGGCGGTGACGCAAAGCCCGGAAATCGCCAAATGCTTCGGCATCAACGCATCTCAGGTCTATGGGCTGACCTTCGCCTACGGCGCCGGGCTTGCCGGACTTGCGGGCGCGCTGGTCTCGCCGCTGAAGAGCGTCTCGCCGGACATGGGCACGAACTTCGTGGTCGATGCGTTCATGGTGGTGGTTCTGGGCGGTGTCCACACCATGCTCGGCACCGTGGCGAGTGCCGCAGTGCTCGGCGAACTCTCCGGGTGGCTGGCCTATGTGAGCGATGATACGCTCGCCAGGGCACTGGTGTTCTTCCTGGTCGTGGTGATCATCCGCTTCAGACCCCAAGGGTTGTTCAGCGTTCGGGTGCGCGGGACCTAGCCGTACCATGCGCACAGGCAGCTCATCGAAGATTCTGCTGGTCGAGCTGGTCGTGGTATCGGCGGTGGTGCTGGTGCTGCCGGTGTTTATCGGCGACGCCTATCTGCTCAACAAGATCGACCGCTACCTGATTTTCGCGATCCTTTCCGTCGCCCTCAGCCTGTCCTGGGGCTATACCGGCATCCTCAATCTCGGCCAGGCGGCCAGCTTCGGGCTGGGATCGTATTGCATGGCCATGGCGCTGAAGCTGCGGACAATTCCGATCCAGACCGGCGCCGGCGGGCTGCCGGATTTCATGATGTGGAACAACGTCAAGGCACTGCCGTGGTTCTGGGTGCCGTTCCATTCCTACGGGTTCGCGATCTTCGCCGGCATCGCCGTTCCGGCCGCGCTCTCGCTCCTGCTCGGCTGGTTCGTGTTCCGGGCCCGCGTCACCGGCGTCTACGTCGCCATCATCACGCTCGCGATGCTGGTCGTGATCAACCTCCTGATCATCGGCCAGCAACCCTACACGGGGGGCTTCAACGGCTTGACCGACCTGGTGCCGCTGGCGCTGTTCGGGATCACCTTCGATCCCTACACCCTCTCCACCTACTACCTGGTGGCGATTTCGCTGATCGTGACATTGTTGATATGTCTCCTTGTGGTCGGCAGCAAGACCGGATTGATCATGCAGGCGATCCGAGACGACGATGCGCGGGTCCGGTATTTCGGCTACGACGTGGCGTCGTACCAGAATTTTGCCTTTTGCCTGTCGGCCGGGATCTCCGGCTTTGCCGGGATGCTGTACACGCTGGTGATGGCGTTCGCCTCGCCCACCTTCCTCGATGTCCAAATCTCGTTGTCGATCGTCATCTGGTGCGCGGTCGGCGGCCGGGGATCGCTGATCGGCGCCGCCCTCGGCGCGCTGCTGGTGACGGCGGTGCAGGGCAGCCTGTCCGACACGCCGGCGTTCCTCAACACCTGGATGCTGATCATGGGCGGACTGTTCGTGGCGGTCGTGCTGCTGCTGCCCAATGGCCTGATCGGCATTTTCAACTCGCTGATCATGCGTCTGTTGAGAATTGCAATGCCACAATCGAGGGGCGCGTTGCCTGCTGCGCAGGTTCGGGGAAAAAGGGGAATGGGCCCGTGGCGCTACTTGAAATGAAGCGGGTCCAGGTGGAGTTCAGCGGCTTCGTTGCCATCCGCGACCTGGATTTCTCCGTCGACAAGGGCGAGCTGCGCTGCCTGATCGGTCCTAACGGCGCGGGCAAGACGACCGCGCTCGACGTGATCTGCGGCAAGGTCCGGGCCGCGGAAGGGGAGATCCTTTTCGACGGGCGGATGATCAATCGCCTGGAGGAGAACGAGATCGCCCGGCTTGGCGTCGGCCGGAAGTTCCAGATCCCGAGTGTGTTTCGCGAGCTCACGGTGCGGGACAATTTGCAGGTGGCGTACTGCAAGCGGCCCGATGTGCTGGGGAACCTGTTCAATCGGCGCCGCCGGCAATCCGACGACGAGCTGGAGAAGCTCGCGGAATTTGTCGGCTTGAAGGAGCAGTTCCGGCAGCCGGCCGCGGAGCTGTCGCACGGGCACACGCAGTGGCTTGAGATCGCCATGCTCATGGCGCAGGATGCACAGCTGTTCCTGATGGACGAGCCGACCGCCGGGATGACGCCGGTCGAGACCCGCAAGACGGCCGAGCTGTGTACCCGGCTCAAGGGACGGCATACGTTGATTGTCGTCGAACACGACATGGGATTCATCAAGGAGATTGCCGACGTGATCTCGGTGATGCATCAGGGGCGCCTGCTGGCCCAAGGGTCGGTGGCTGAAATCGAGCAGGATCCGGAGGTGAAGCTCGCGTATCTCGGGTCGCGGGGCATCCGCGGTGCTTGATCTGGCCAACCTGGATTCGTATTACGGCAGCAGCCGGGCGCTGCGCAACGTCAGCCTTGGCGTCGCGCGCGGCGAGTTGCTCGGCGTCCTCGGCCGCAACGGCGTCGGCAAGACGACGCTGCTGCGGACAATCCTCGGGCTGATGGACCGCACCGTCGGAACCATCCGCCTGGACGGCGAGGAGCTGACCCAACGCCGGACCGATGAGCGGGCAAAGGCGGGATTGGGCTACGTCCCGCAAGGACGGGGGATCTTGCCCAAATTCACCGTGCAGGAGAACCTGACGCTCGGCCGGTTCGCCAGCACGCGCCGGGGGCGCGGGGCGGAAGAACGGGTGTTCGAGTTCTTCCCGATGCTGCGGGACCACCTGCACCGGCTCGGCGGCAATCTCTCCGGCGGCCAGCAGCAGCAACTCGCGATCGCGCGGGCGCTGATTACCGAACCGAAGGTGATCCTCTTCGATGAGCCGACGGAGGGCATACAGCCCAATATCGTCGAAGAGATCGAAGAGATCATCCTGCGCCTCAATCGCGATGAGGGCATGACGATGGTCCTGGTTGAGCAGAACGTGACATTCGCCAGGCGAGCCGCGCAGCGCTTCATCATCATGGAAAGGGGAAGTGTCGTGATTGAAGGGACCGCCGAAGAACTGACCGAGGACCTCGTGCAGCGGTATATGACCGTCTAGCGATCGGCAGGCAGCCGCTTAGGAGCAAAAGGAGGCACGGATGCCCAAGTCCATCATCACCGTTGACCTGAAAAAGTCGGGCCGCGAGCAAACGCCGCTACCGCACAACCGGTGGCACCCTGACATCCCGTCGGTCGCGAGCGTCAAGCCCGGCGACGAGTTCCGCATCGAGACGCTCGACTGGACCGCGGGGCAGATCAAGAATAACGACAGCGCCAACGACATCCGCGACTGCGACCTGACGCCGTGCCATCACCTGTTCGGGCCGATCGACGTGCAGGGTGCCGAGCCCGGCGACCTGCTGGTGGTCGACGTTCTCGACATCGGCCCGCACCACGGCCACGAGTGGGGCTATACCGGGATCTTCACGACGCAGAATGGCGGCGGCTTTCTCACCGACATCTTCCCCGAGCCGCGCAAGGCGATCTGGGATTTCCACGGCATCTACGCGACCTCACGCCACATCCCGGGCGTGCGCTTTGCCGGCGTCACCCACCCGGGCCTGATCGGCACGGCACCGAGCCACGATCTGCTGGCCGCGTGGAACAAGCGCGAGCGAGCGCTGATCGCCACCAACCCGGACCGCGTGCCGCCGCTGGCGCTGCCGCCGCTCGAGACCAACTGCATCCTCGGCTCGCTGCAGGGCGAGGCCCTCAAGCGGGCGGCGCAGGAAGCGGCGCGCACCATTCCGCCGCGTGAGCACGGCGGCAACTGCGACATCAAGAACATCAGCCGCGGGTCGCGCATCTACTTCCCGGTCTATGTCAAGGGCGCCAAGCTCTCGATGGGCGATTACCACTTCTCGCAAGGCGACGGGGAAATCACCTTTTGCGGCGCCATCGAGATGGCGGGGTGGATGGACCTCCATTTCGACCTGATCAAGCGGGGATGCACCAAGTACGGCATCGAACAGGCAATGTTCAAGGTCAGCCCGGTTGACCCGCACTATTCCGACTACCTGGTGTTCGAGGGCATCAGCGTCGGTGACGACGGCACCCAGTATTACAACGACACGACGATGGCGTATCGCCGCGCCTGCCTCAACGCGATAAATTATCTGGCGAAGTTCGGCTATTCGCGGGAGCAGGCCTACGTGATCCTGTCATGCGCGCCGGTCGAGGGGCGCGTGGGCGGGGTTGTCGACATCCCGAACGCCTGCGTCTCGGTGGCACTGCCGTGCGAGATGTTCGATTTCGACATCAAGCCCAACGCCCAGGGGCCGCAGAAGCACGTCAATTCCAGCAAGGCCGACCTGGCGCGCTGCAGCTGAGCGATCGACCCAACTTCCCCTCTCCGCCCGCGCTTGCGGGGGGAGAGGTTGGGTGAGGTGGGTGGTGCGGCCAAAATCGAGGCACTGAACCAGTCGAGAGACCCACCTCTCCCCGGCCTTCTCCCCCGCGAGCGCGGGCGGAGGGAGAATGGCCGTCACGCACGGAGGAGCGTCAATGCCGATTTACGTGTATGTCTGCGGTGAGTGCGGAGAGTTCCAGGCGATGCGGCCGATCGTGGAGTCGGCGGCCCCGGGCGCCTGCCCGACATGCGGACAGCCGGCGCCCCGCGCACTCGCCAGTCCGCATTTCCGCTCGGCACGCGCCGCGGTCCGCTACATGGCCGAGGCGCGCAACGAGAAAAGCGCCAATGAACCGATGACGGAGCATCGGTTGAAGGGCACCACCGGCCATCAACACGCACATGGCAGGCACGCGGACGCGGCCAGGCGCGACCATCGGCCGTGGATGATTGGCCACTGAGGAGCCGCGGCGTGATGCGGGAGAGAAAAGCGCAATGGACTACGAGATTTTCGACCTCGGCAATTTTCGCCTGCAGCGTGGTGCCACCCTCCGCGGCTGCAAGCTGGCGTACAAGACGTTCGGGACGTTGAGTCCGGCCAGGGACAACGCGATCGTCTATCCGACCTGGTATTCCGGCCAGCACTACGATAACGAATGGCTGGTCGGGCCCGGCATGGCGCTCGACCCGGCCACCCAGTTCATCATCATTCCGAACATGCTCGGCAACGGACTGTCCTCCTCGCCGAGCAACACGCCGGAGCCGTACAACGGTCCGCGTTTCCCGCAGGTCACGGCCTGCGACAACGTGCGCGCACAGCACCGGCTGGCGGTCGAGAAATTCGGGATCGAGCGCATCCGCCTGGTCACCGGCTGGTCGATGGGCGCCTTGCAGACATTTCACTGGGGCGCGCTCTATCCTGAGATGGTCGAGCGCATCGCGCCATTCTGCGGCTCGGCGAAGTGTTCGCGCCACAACTTCGTCTTCCTGGAGGGCGTGAAGGCGGCGCTGACTGCGGATGCGGCCTTCGCCGGCGGCTGGTACAAGGCAAAGCCCGCGACCGGATTGCGTGCGATGGCGCGCGTGTACGCCGGCTGGGGCTTCTCACAGGCGTTCTATCGTCAGGAGCTGGACCTCAAGACGCTCGGCTACTCCTCGCTGGAGGATTTCCTGGTCGCCTTCTGGGAAGGCTTCTTTCTGCCCAAGGATGCCAACAATCTTCTGGCCATGCTGTGGACCTGGCAGCACGGCGACATCAGCGCAAACGAGACCTACGCCAACGACTTTCGCGCGGCACTCGGCGCGATCAAGGCCCGCGCGTTCGTCATGCCCGGACAGACCGATCTCTATTTCCCGCCGGAGGACAGCGAATTCGAGGTGGCGCATATGCCCAACGCTCGCCTGATCCCGGTCCCTTCGGTCTGGGGGCATTTCGCCGGCGGCCCCGGCACCAACCCGGTGGACGTGGCCTTCATCGACGCAAAACTGAAGGAACTGCTCGCCAGCTAGTGTCCTGGTTCCGAAGCTCGTACGCCGCACCGCTCTGGATTGCTTCGTCGCTTCGCTCCTCGCAATGACGGGCGTTGACGCGGAAGAGGGCTTGCAAGGGCCGCTGCCGCAAGGCCAAATCGGCAACGGAGGAATGGACCGGGGGAAGAAACATGAGAAAATCAAGACTTGTCGGGATCGGCCTTGCCTGCGCCCTGGCTTCGGCAACCGCGCAGGCAGCCGGCACGCTCAGGATCGGCATCCAGGACGACCCGGATCTGCTCGACCCTGCGCAAGCCGGAACCTTTGCCGGGCGCATCGTCTTTGCCAGCCTCTGCGACAAGCTCGTCGATATCAACAAGAACCTCGATTTCGTGCCGCAGCTTGCCACGGCGTGGTCCTGGTCGCCCGATTCCCGAACGCTGACCCTCACGCTGCGCAAGGGCGTACGGTTCCAGGACGGGCAGCCGTTCGATGCCGACGCCGTCAAGGCGAATCTGGACCGCTATCGCAACGCGCCCTACAGCGTGCGGAAGGGCGAACTCAAGCCGGTGAGCGCGGTCGAGGTGGTGGACCCGCAAACCGTGCGCCTGGTGCTCTCGCACCCGTACGCCCCGTTAATCGCCGTGCTCTCGGACCGCGCGGGCATGATGGCCTCGCCCAAGGCGATCGCACAGCTCGGCAAGGATTTCTTCCAGCATCCGGTCTGCGCGGGACCGTTCAGCTTCGTCCAGCGCGTGGCCCAGGACCATATCACGCTGCAACGCTTCCCCGGCTACTGGGATGCCGGCGCCATCCATCTGGATCGGATCGAGTTTCGCCCGATCGCCGATTCCACCGTGCGGCTGGTCGATCTGCGGGCCGGGCAGCTCGACCTGATCGAAGAGGTCGCGCCGACGGACGCCGCCGGCATCCAGAAGGACAATCGCCTCAAATTCGCCAAGGCGACCGCGCTTGGCTACGAGGCGATCATGCTGAATCTCGGCAACGGGCCGGCCGCCAACACCCCGCTCGGACATGACCCGCGCGTCCGAGCGGCGCTCGAAGCCGCCATCGACCGCAATGCGCTCAACCAGGTTGCCGCGAGCGGATTGTTCATCGCCGACAATCAATCGGAACTGCCGAGCAGTCCCTATTTCAACAAGCAATTTCCGGTGCCGCCGCGCGACGTCGCCAAGGCCAAGCAACTGCTGAAGGAGGCCGGCGTCACGCATCTCAGCGTCGGGCTGCGCACGCTCAACACGCCGTCCGACCAGCAGATCGGCGAGATCATCCAGTCCATGGCAGCCGATGCCGGCATCGACGTGAAGGTGATGGCGGGCGAGACGAATGCCAACATCCAGGCGTATATCCATGGAGATTTCCAGGCCGGCCTGGTGATCTGGAGCGGCCGGTCCGATCCGGACTTCAACATTGCCCAGTACCTCTCGTGCGACGGGTTCCAGGACTGGGGCAAGTACTGCGACCGGACCTTCCAAAACCTGCTCGACACGGGCCGCGCGACCACCGATCTGCGGAAGCGATACGATCTCTATCATCGGCTCGCAGCCGTCTATCTGAAGGACGAGCCGATGGTGTTCCTGTTCCACATGTCGTGGCTCTACGCCATGACAAGCAAGCTCAGCGGCTTCTCGGCGGTGCCGGACGGCCTGATCCGGCCGCAGGGATTGACCTTGCAGTAAACTCGGGCGGCTTGCTATGCTGCGGCTCGATTTGGAACGTTCCAGTGATGCGGTGTCCGGCGGACCCGAAACCGGCACGCGGAGACGATGGCATGGAGCCGGCGCTCCTGCGGGTCAGCAATCTCGGCATCGAGGTCGCGACCGATGCCGGTGTCGTGCCGGTGGTGCAGCAGGTCGGATTTCGGCTCGACCGCGGGCGGACGCTGTGCCTCGTGGGCAAGTCCGGCTGCGGCAAGAGCGTGACCGCACGGGCGATCCTCCGCCTGGTTGATCCACCGCTGCGGATCGCGCCGGATTCGCGCGTCCGGTTCGGCAGCACCGAGCTGACCCATTTGCCGGCAGCGGCGCTGCGGGACGTGCGCGGCCGCGACATCGCGATGATCTTCCAGGAGCCGATGAGCGCGCTCAATCCGGTGCGCCGCGTCGGCGCGCAGGTCGCCGAGACGCTGATCCGGCATCGCGGCCTGAGCGGCCGTGACGCGCTGGTGCGCGCCGTCGAGCTGTTGCGGCAGGTCGGCATTCCCGCGCCCGACCGCTGCATCCACCGATTTCCGCACGAACTCTCGGGCGGCATGCAGCAGCGGGTGATGATTGCCGCCGCGGTCGCCTGCGAGCCCAAGGTGCTGATCGCCGACGAGCCGACCACGGCGCTGGACCCGACGATCCAGGGGCAGATCCTCGACCTGTTGTGCGAGATGCAGGAACGGCTGCGGATGGCGATCCTGCTGATCACGCACGACATCGGCGTGGTCGCCGAAATGGCGCATGACATTGCGGTGATGTATGCCGGCTCGATCGTCGAGGCCGGGCCGGCGCGGGACGTGCTGACCTCGCCGCGGCACCCGTACACGGCGGCGCTGCTGCGCTCGATCCCCCGCCTCGGGATGCCGCGCGACCGGCCGCTGGCGGCGATCGGCGGCACCGTTCCGGCGCCGTCCGACTGGCCGCCCGGGTGCCGGTTCGCGCCGCGCTGCCCGCACGCCTTCGCGCCCTGCGCGCGCGAACGCCCGCCGTCCTTCACGGTGGGATCGCAGACGGTCGCGTGCTGGTTGTGCGACGGCTCGCGTGCAGTCCCCGACGCCCGAGAAGGGGGCGTGCGAGAAGGGGGCGCGCGGGAAGGGGTGGGCGCGTGACGGACCCGGCGCCGCTGCTCGAAGTGCGGGGCCTCGCGGTGCATTACCCCGTCCGCAGCGGCGTGTTGCAGCGCGTGACTGGCGCCGTCCGTGCCGTCGATGGCGTCGATCTGACCGTGCAGCGGGGCGAGGCGCTGGGGCTGGTGGGCGAGTCCGGCTGCGGCAAGTCCACGCTCAGCCGCGCCCTGGTGGGGCTGGTGCGGCCGACCGCCGGCGAAATCCGGTTTGCGGGAAGCGACGTGCTGCGGCTTCGGGGTGCCGCGGCAAAGCGGCACCGGCGCGACATTCAGATGATCTTTCAGGACCCGGTGAGCTCGCTCAATCCACGGCTGCGCGTGAAGGATTTGGTGCTGGAGGGGCGGCGGATCCAGGCGATCGGCGATCGCGGCGGCCATGCGGCACTGGCGCGGGCGGTGCTGGAGCGGGTCGGGCTCGGAGCCGAGCTGGCGGCGCGTTATCCGCACGAACTCTCCGGCGGGCAGCGCCAGCGCGTCGGCATCGCCCGCGCCCTGGTGCTGGACCCGAAGCTGATCGTGGCCGACGAGCCGGTCTCGGCGCTCGACGCCTCGGTGCAGGCGCAGGTGCTCAACCTGCTCGCGGAACTGCGGCGCGAGCTGGGCCTCTCCTACGTCTTCATCGCCCACAACCTCGCCGTCGTCGGCTACATCGCCGACCGGGTGGCGGTGATGTATCTCGGGCGCATCGTCGAGCTGGCTGCGAGCGAGGCGATCCAGCAGCACCCGCTGCACCCCTACACGGTGGCGCTGCTGTCGGCGGTGCCGGATGCAGCGACACCGGGACGGCGTGCCCGGCTGCGGCTGCGGGGCGAGCCGCCCAACCCGATCGCATTGCCGAGCGGCTGCCGGTTCCACACGCGCTGCCCGGTTGCGCAACCGATCTGCGCCAGGATCGCGCCGGCGCTGGTGGCGGCGGCGGATGCGCATCTCGTGGCCTGCCATTTTCCCGGCGCGCTGCGGCCGGCGCTGGCCGGTGCCGCCGGCCGACAGCGAGCTTGAGGGAGTCGAGCGATGATCCGTGGCTATCCGCATCTCCCCAGCCTCTATCCCGGCGAGACGCTGGTGCTGCACGTCTCCTCCAGCAGCCCCGGCTTCCGCGTGGCGTTCTATCGTCAGGGCGCGCGGCTGGAGCGCATGAGCGGCGCCGCCGAGCGGCCTTTGCCGGGCGTGCTCCTGCCGGACGGGCCGCCCGACCTGGATTGGGGCTGGCCCGGCTATGCGATCGACATTCCGGCCGATTGGCCGTCGGGCGTCTATGTCGCGATGCTGATCGAAATCGCCGCCGACGGCAGCGAGGTCGCTCCCGACACCGCCACCAGCTTCGGCACCGCGGCGAAGGCCCTGTTCGTGCTGCGCCATCGCGGGGCGGTGGCGCCGGGCACGGTGCTCTACAAAATCTCCTGGGCCACGTTCGTCGCCTATAACGGCACCGGCTACGGCAGTCTCTACACCGAGGCGGTGTGGTCGCGCACGCAACCCAATCCGGGGTTCAAAGTCACCTGGCGGCGGCCCGGCTGCGGCACCGGCGGCGAGGTGATGCCGGGCGATTCGGACGATTTCTACGACCCGTCGTCACGGCGGCAGACCTTCGAGCACTGGGATGCGCCGCTGGTGCGCTGGCTCGAGGGCGAGGGCCAACGTCCGCACTATTGCACCGACTGGGATCTGCATCAGGACCCGACCCTGCTCGATCCGTACAGCCTGGTGCTGAGCGTCGGCCATGACGAATACTGGAGCGATGCGATGCGGGCGGCGCTCGATCGGCATGTCGATCGCGGCGGCAACATCGCCTTCTTTACCGGCAACACGTCCGGCTATCGCATCCACTTCGTCGATGACGACACGGCCATCACCTGCGCCAAGGCCGGTCCGGCGAGCAAGGACCCGGACCACTGGACGCGCGACGTCTGGCACGAGGTGAACCCCGAGGCGCGGCTGCTCGGCGTCGCGACCGCCTTCGGCGGCGGCTGGTGGGACGGCAAGCGGCGGACGCAGGGCTACAAGGTGCAGCACGCCGCGCATTGGGTGTTCGCCGGCACCGGCCTCGCCGAGGGCGAGGAGTTCGGCAACGACGAGGCGTTTCCGCTGATCGGCTACGAGGTGGACGGGGCGGCGTATCGGCGCCAGGACGGCCGCGCCGTGGTGAGCGGAGAGCTGGGCACGCCGCGCGATTTCGTCATTCTCGGGCTGGCGGAGCTGGGCGAGGGGTGGGTTACGGGACGGTCGAACGCCGCCGCCACGATGGGAATGCACGTCACCCCGCGCGGCGGCATCGTGTTCCAGGGCGCCACGACGGACTGGCCGATCCTGGTGGCGCGCAATACGCACGTCGCGGCCATCACGCGCAACGTCATCGAGCGGCTGCGGCTGCCGAGCGTGCGCATCATCGGCCCGCTGCCGCATCGCGCCGGACGCATGCTCGCCGCGGTGGGCGAGACGGTCACGTTCCATGCCGATGCCGGCGCATTCGGCACCGGCGGCGACCTGCGCTGGGAATGGCAGGTCGCCGGCGCCGAGCGCGTGCGGGATGCGAGCGCGCTGCTGCAGGTGCGGATGCCGGAGCGCGCGGATTTCGTGACCGTCAGCGTCACGGTTTGGCGCGGCGCGACGCGGATCGGCTTCGGCACGCGGACGCTGCTGCCGCTGTCGGCCGAGGAGGCGGCGAAGCTCGACGTGCTGATCAACATGCGCGAGATGGTGCTGGCGGGCGAGCCGTCCAATCCGCTGGTGGCGCCCGCTTATGATCCGCTCGATCGCGCGTGGCTGATCTTCTCGATCCGCGTGCCGTGGCTGCGCGAGCGCGCCGCCCGCATGGAGCGGGCCGCCGCCCGGCTGCTGGCGATGCGGCGGCGGCCGGAGGGCTGACGCGGGGCGCGTGCTTGACAGCCGGGCGGGCCGCGCCTGTAGTCCGCGGCAAGGCGTTTGGAACGTTCCATTCAAAGCGCCAGGGAGGGTCCATTATGGCATCCATCGGCATCACGCGACGGGGGCTGCTGGCGACCGGCTCGCTGCTGGCCGGGGGCGGGGCAGCGCTGGTCCTGCCCGCCATCCGCCGCGCCCGCGCGGCCGCGACGCAGACGCTGACCGTCGGCACCAACATCCCGTTCACCACGCTCGATCCCAACACCATCAACACCTCGGTGTTTCCGTTCCGCAACTCGGTCTTCGATCCGCTGATCGACATCCTGGTGACCGATATTCCGAGCTACAACTGGGGCCGATCCAGAACGAGCTCGCCAGCGCCTACACGGTCAACAAGGACTATACCGAGATCCGCATGACCGTGCGGGATCACGTGCGCTTCCACGACGGCAGCCCGATGACGGCGGCGGACGTCGCCGCCTCGATCCGCTACGCGCTCGACGTGAAGACCGGCGGCACCATGGCCGGCAGCCTGGCCGACATCGTCTCGGCGGAGGCCCAAGGCAACCAGGTGGTGATGAAGACCGCGGCGCCGAGCGTCGATGCGCTGTACCGGCTGACGCTGTTCCGGGTGCAGTCGCCGCGTCATTTCGGCCATGCCGCCACCACGCCGGTCGGCACCGGGCCGTTCAAGCTGGCCGAGTACGTGCCGAACGATCATCTGACGCTGGAGCGGTTCGACCAGGTACCTGGAAGCCGATCCGCTCCAACATCAGGACGCTCACGTTCAAGTTCTATACCGACCCGGAGGCGATGCTGAACGCGGCGCTGGCGGGCGAGCTGGACATTCTGCAATTCGGGCTGCTCAAGGACGCAGCGACGCTGAAGCAAAACAAATGGGCCGCCTATGCGGCGCCGATCGCCGATTACGTGATGCTGGTGCTGAACTACACGCGCCCGCATTCGGCGCTGGCCAACGTCAATATCCGCGAGGCGGTCGCACGGGCGATCGACCGCCGCGCGATCGTCAAGAACGTCTATTACGATCTTGTGCAGCCGATCACCATCCCGATGCCGCCATCGGCGCCGAGCTACGATCCGAAGATCGCCGCGGAATGGGATTTCAATCTTGACGCGGCGGCGGCATACGTGAAGAAATCCGGCCTCGCCAAGCCGGGATTCGAGCTTCGGGTCGGCAGCAACGACCCGGATGCGCGCAAGGTGGCCGAGATCATCCAAGGCGACCTGGCCAAGATCGGCCTCGCCGCGACGATCGCGCTGAAGGACCCGACCACGCTGGTGAACGACGCAGTCATCGGCAATTTCGATGCCAACGTCTATGCCTGCTCGGTCGGCGTGCCGAACGTGCAGGATTTCGAGGATTGCAGCGTCTATCGTCCCAACAAGGGTCCCTTCGCCGGACCCAAGACATTCCCCAATTACAAGCAGGCCTACTATGCCGCCGCCGCGATCGTCGATCCGCAGCAGCGCATCGCTGCGTTCAAGCACGTGTTCGAGGTGCTGCACGAGGACGCGTGGGCGGTGCCGATCTGCATGCGCGGCCTGCTCTGCGGCCAGAGCGCCGCGATCTCCGGCGTCGACCTACGACGCCAAGACGCACCTGGTCTATCAGGGCATCGTCAAGTCCTGAGCCCATCGTGACGAGCTTCGTCGCCCGTCGCATCCTGCTCACCATTCCGGTGTTCTTCGGGGCATCGCTGGCGCTGTTCGTCCTGCTGTATGTGCTTCCCGGCGATCCGGCGGCGTTCGTGCTGGGCGACAGCGCGACCCCGGCGCAGCTCGCCGCATTCCGCCACAGCGCCGGGCTCGATCTGCCGATCGTGGTGCAGTACCTGCACTGGCTCGGCCGGCTGCTGCACGGCCGGCTCGGCCAATCGCTCGTCAACGGCTTCCCGGTGGCGCAACTGATCGCGCAGCGCATCCCGGTCGCGGTGGAGCTGACGGTGGGCGCGAGCCTGGTGGCACTGCTGCTGGGCGTGCCAGCGGGGATCGCCGCGGGGGTGCGTCCCGACGGCGCGCTCGCCCGCGCCATCGACCTGTTCAACGCGACCGTGATCGCGGTGCCGGTGTTCTGGCTCGGGCTGCTGCTGCAAATCGTCATCGCGATCAAGCTCGGCTGGCTGCCGGCCAGCGGCTATGTCGCGTTTTCGGTCGATCCACTCAAGAACCTGCGCGCCATGCTGCTGCCCTGCCTGACGCTCGGCGTCGGCAGCGCCGCGGTGCTCGCGCGCTTCCTGGCCACCGGCATCGTCGAGACGATCCGGCGCGATTTCGTGGTGGCGGCGCGGGCGAAGGGCCTGCCGCCGGCGCACATCGTGTTTCGGCACGTGATGCGCAACGCGATGATCCCGGCGGTGACGGCGTTCGGCATCCAGCTCGGCCGGCTGATCGGCGGGGCGGTGCTGACCGAGGCGGTGTTCAACCTGCCCGGCCTCGGCAGCCTGCTGTGGAACGCGCTGCTGCAACGGGACTATTTCGTCATCCAGGCGGTCACGCTGCTGGCGCTGGTGCTGTTCATCCTCGTCAACCTCGCGACCGACATCGCCTATGGGCTGATCGATCCGCGCATTCGCCAGGGTGCGTGGTGATGGGCGCGTGGTGATGAGCGAGGTCGGCGCCTCCGCGCTGCCATCCCGCTTGCGCCGGAGGGGCCGGTCGGGCGCCCGCCGCACGGGCGTGGTTTCGGTGGGGTTTCTGGTTCTCCTGACGCTGGCAGCGATCGCCGGCCCCTGGATCGTGCCGAACGGTCCGCTCGCGCAGAACCTCGACCAGGCGCTGCAACTGCCGGGATGGCAGCACTGGCTCGGCACCGACGACCTCGGACGCGACCTGTTGAGCCGATTGCTGCTGGGCACGCGCGTGTCGCTGGAAGTGGGCTTCGGCGCCGCCGTTCTGGCGCTGGTCGTGGGGACGGGATGCGGGCTGCTGGCCGGCTATCAGCCGGGGTTTCTGAGCGCGCTCATCATGCGGGTCTCGGACGTGGCGCTGGCGTTTCCGGCGGTCCTGCTCGCGATGCTGGTGGCGACCATTCTCAAGACCGGCCTCTCCGGCGTGATCCTCGCGATCGCCGTGGTCGCGGTGCCGACCTTCGTGCGGCTGGCCTACGCGGTGATGCTGGAGCAGCGGCACCGGCAATACGTGGAGGCGGCGCTGGCGTTCGGCGCGTCCCGCCTCTACGTCATCGGCCGCGCGGTGCTGCCGAACGTGCTCGCCCCGCTGGTCGTGCAGACGGCGTTCACCATCGCGAGCGCCGTGCTGCTCGAAGCCGGGTTGAGCTTTTTGGGCTTGGGGATTCAGCCGCCCCGTCCATCGCTCGGGCTGATGCTGCAGGAAGCGCGCGGCTATCTGCGCAGCGACGCCTGGTTCGGCGTCTGCCCGGGATTGCTGCTGATCCTGATCGTGCTGGCGCTGAATGCCGCGGCCGATGCGCTGGGGCGCTGGCTGGACCCGCGCGGCGGCGCCGCGCGGGCGCGCCCGACGCTGTAACCAGGAGGCTCGCCATGCAGATCACGCGAATCCGGAGCCGCGTCGTCGATCTGCCGCTGGCGGCGCCGTTCCATCCTGCCTGGGCGCGCGGGCGCAACCAGACGAACGTGCTGATGGTGCTGGTCGCGGTCGAGACCGATGCCGGCGTTGTCGGGCACACGGCGGCCCATGCCGGCGCGGAGGCGGCGATCTGTCTCGAACGGTTCGTCGCCCCCTATTTCGTCGGCCAGGACCCGCGCCGGGTCGAGCGGCTGGCGGCGGTGCTGCGGGATGCGGAAATCCTCGCGCCGCCGATGTATTTCATGGAAATCGCCTTGTGGGACATCATCGGCAAGCTGGCCGGTCTGCCGGTCTGTCAGCTCTGGGGCGGAGCCGCCGACCGGGTGCGGGCGTATTGCGCGACCGCCGAGATCCGCGGCCCCGCCGAGCGCGCGGCCGACGCCGAGCGGATGCTCGCCGAGGGTTATCGGGCGATGAAGCTGCGCTTCCATCACGACGATCCGCGCGAGGATTTGAAGGTGGTGGAAGCGATCCGTGCCAAGCTCGGGATGCGGATCGACATCATGGTGGATGCCAACCAGGCCGGCATCGAACCCGGGCACGGCGGCCACCATCGCTGGGGCTTCCGGCGCGCGCTGGAGGTGGCGCGCGAGTTGCAGCGCCTCGGCGTGGTCTGGCTGGAGGAGCCGCTCGACCGCTACGACTATGACGGCCTCGCGCGCCTGCGCGACAAGCTGGACACGCTGAAGATCGCGGGCGGCGAAGACAATCACGGACTGCACGAGTTCAAGCTGCTGATCGACCGCGGCTGCTTCGACATTTTGCAGCCGGACGCACTGCTCTCCGAAGGCATCTTCCAGTTGCGCAAGGTGGGTGCGATGGCCGAGGCGGCGAACCTCGAACTGGCGCCGCACACCTGGGGCAACGGCATCGGGCTGCTGGCCAATTTGCACCTCGCCGCGTCGATGCCGAACTGCGCCTGGCTGGAATTCCCGCACGATCCGCCGAGCGGTTTTACCTTGGAGGCGCGCGACCAGATGCTCACGCAGGCGCTGCGCATCGATGCCGAGGGATCGGTTGCGGTTCCGGACCGCCCCGGCTTCGGTTTCCTGCTGGATGAGGAGCGGATCGCGCAGCACACCGTCGCGAGCTATGGCTGATCCTGCGGCTTGACAAAATGCTGACGGCGGCTGACATTGCCGACGTTTGGAACGATCCAAACCCGGCGAGGTGCGGCCATGTACACGGGCCCGGTGATCGATTGCGACGTCCACCACGCACGCCGCAGCGATGACGAACTGCTGCCCTATCTCTCGGCCGGCTGGCGCCGCTACGTCGCCGATCGCGGCCCGGCCGGCATCATGCCGCTGACGGTACAGGACGGGCTGCCCAATCCGCACGGCTTCATGCGCGCCGACGCCTATCCGCCCACCGGAGGCCCGGCCGGATCCGACCTCGACACGGTGCGGCGGCAACTGCTCGACCGCAGCGACCTCCGGCGCGCCATCCTGACGTTCGGGGACGATAGCCACGTCGCCGGTCATCACAATCCCTATTTTGCCGCCGCACTCGCGCGCGCGCTGAACGACTGGTCGGCGGAGCAATGGGTATCCGCCGACCCGCGGCTCGCCTCGTCGATCCTGGTGGCGGCGCAGCTTCCGGACGAGGCGGCGGCGGAGATCAGGCGCCATGCCGCCAACCCGCGCATGGTGCAGGTGATGCTGGTCGATAACCCGTTCAATTATCCGTTCGGCCATCCGGTGTTCCACCCGATCTACCAGGCGGCGGAAGAGAGCGGGCGGCCGGTCGCGATCCACGGCGGCGCCGGCGGCTGGGCCAATCCGCCGAGCACCGGCGGCGGCAACGTCAACCTCTATTTCGAGGCGCATACGCTGTGGCCGCAAGTGGTGATGACGCATCTGGTTTCGCTCGATCAGCCACGGCGTGTTCGACAAGTTTCCCGGCCTGAAGCTGCTGCTGATCGAAGCCGGCTCCGCCTGGCTGGTGCCACTGCTCTGGCGCTTCGATGCCGAGTATAAAGGGTTGCGCCGCGAGGTTCCGTGGCTCACGCGGCTGCCGAGCGAATACGTGGCGGAGCACGTCTGGCTGACCACCCAGCCGCTCGAGGTGTCGCCGCGGAAGGAACAGGCGACGGAGCTGCTGAGCTGGTTCGACGGTGGGCGCAAGCTCGTCTATTCGTCCGATTATCCGCATTGGGATGCCGACGAGATCGGCTACATCGCCGGGCGCCTGCCGCCCGCGTGGCACCGGCAGGTGTTCTTCGGCAACGCGCTCGATCTCTACGGCTGGACGGAGGCGGACTTGCCGGCGGCGGTCACGGCAGACGCATGAGCATCGACGTCGGCCCGATCGGGGATTTTGCCGAGGGCACGGTGCGGATCGTGCGCGCCGCAGGGCGCGAGATCGGGATCATCCGCTGGGCCGGCGCGGTCTATGCGCTGAACAATTTGTGCAGCCACCAGAGCGGGCCGGTCTGCACCGGCATCCTCGGCCCGCATCTGACCGCCCGCCGCCCCGGCGAGATGGAGCTCGACCCGGGTGCGCCGGTGCTCGCCTGCCCCTGGCACGGCTGGGAGTTCGACGTGCGCACCGGCCGCGCCCTGCACGACGCCCGGCACGCTATCCGCACCTTCCCGGTCCGCCTTGCCGGCGACCGCGTGCTGGTGGAGTTGTAAGTTGCGCATCGGCCTGGTGACGGAGGCGCTGATCGACCGCCCCTTGGTCCGCGTGCTGGGTTGGCTGGCGCGCGAGGTGCCGCAGATCACCGCGCTCGAAATCGGCACCGGCGGCTATGCGCCATCGCACCATTGCGACGTGCAGCGATTGCTGGCGGATGCCGGCGCCCGCCGCGCCTGGCAGGCGGAGATCGCCGCGCACGGGCTGCACGTGACGGTGTTGAACGCCTGGGGCAACCCGCTGCACCCGGATCGGGCAATCGCCGCAGCGCATGACCGGGCGTTGCGTGACACGATCCGGCTTGCGGCGGCGCTGGACGTCGATCGGGTCGCCGCGCTCGCCGGCTGCCCGGCGGGTGCCGCGGGGGACGCTACGCCGCATTTTGCCGCCGGCGGCTGGCTGCCGTATCTGGAGCGCGTGTACGAGCGGCAATGGCATGACGGCGTTCGCGACTACTGGGCGGACATCGCCGAATTCGCGCGGCGCGAGAAGCCCGATCTGCGGGTCTGCCTGGAGCTTCACCCCGGCACCGTGGCGTTCAACGTCGAGTCCTTCGAATGTCTGGCCGGACTCGGCACCAATATCGCCGCCACCATCGACCCCAGCCATTTTTTCTGGATGGGGATGGACGCGCACGCCGTGGTGCGCCGGCTCGGCGCCCGCGCGGGCCATGCACACGCAAAGGATGTGGTGTTCCGGCCGGAGGCGATGGCGCTCAACGGATTGCTGGATCGGCGCTGGCCGTCACCGGCCGAAGCGATGCCGTGGAATTTCGCGGTGGCCGGACGCGGGCACGACGCCGGCTGGTGGCGCGGCCTGATCGACGCGCTGGCCGCCGCCGGCAGTGTCAAAACCATCTCCATCGAGCACGAGGACCCGTTCGTGCCGCCGGAGCAGGGCATCATCGAGGCGGCGCGGCTCCTCGCTGCCATCACGGGGCGCGAGGCATGAACGAAATCCGCGCGGCCGTGACCGAGCGGCCCGGCTGCATCCGCCCGCATCAATTTCCGTGGCCGGAGCCGGAGCCGGGGGCCGTGCTGATGAAGGTGCATTATTCCGGCATCTGCGGCACCGACAAGCACACGTTCCGCGGCGAGAGCAAGCAATACGCCGGCACGCCGCACGAACGCGACCTCACCTATCCGCTGATCTGCGGCCACGAGAATGTCGGCGAGGTGGTGGCAACGGGTGGCGCGGTCGCGGACAGCGAGGGCCGCGCGCTGAAGCCGGGCGACCGCATCGTGCCGGGTGCCAACGTGGCCTGCGGCCAGTGCCATTTCTGCCGCAACGGCTATCCGTACTACATGTGCGAGCATCTCGAGGATTACGGCAACAGCCTGCATTGCGGCCGCGCGCCGCATCTGTTCGGCGGCTGGTCGCAACTCATGTACCTGCTGCCCCGCACGCCGATCTTCCGCGTGCCGGACGAGCTGCCGGACAGCGTCGCCGTGCTGACCGAGATCATGGCAGTCACCCACGGCGTCGAGACCGCGCAGGCGCTGATCGGACTGGTCGGCGGCTATCGCTTCGCCCACTCCGTCGCGGTGCTGGGCGTGGGGCCGCTCGGGCTTTGCCACCTGATCAAGGCGAAGCTGCTCGGCGCGGCCAGCCTCATCGCCACCGACCGCCTGCCGGCGCGGCTGGCGATGGCGCGCGCGTTCGGCGCCACGCTGACGCTGGACATCGGCGAGAGCGAACCCGCCGAGCGCATCGCGCGCGCGAAGCAGCACACCGGGGGACTCGGCCCCGACATCGTGCTGGATTGCAGCGGTTTCCCCGCCACCTTCATCGAGGCTCTGCGCATGGTGCGTCCCGGCGGCGTGGTGGTCGAGGCCGGCACCTTCGTCGATATGGGCCCGGTCGGCATCAACCCGAACAGCGACATCTGCACCCGCAACGTGAGCGTGATCGGCATCGGCGGCGAGACCGCGGGGTCGTACCTGCCGGCGATGCGGCTGATGGCGGCGAACCTGCGGCACCTGCCGTTCGACCGCATCGTGACCCATCGCGTGCCGCTGGAGCGCGCACAGGAAGCGGTGGAGCTGTCGCAGACCGACGCGGCGATGAAGGTGGTGATGGCGCCGAACGGGGATAGCTATGGCTGATCGCGTGCCGGCCCGGCCGCCCACCATCCTCGACGTGGCACGTCGGGCGAAGGTGTCGAAATCCACCGTCTCCAATGTCGTGCGCGGGGTTGCCTGCGTGACCGCGCCGACGCGGGCGAAGGTGCTGCGGGCGATCGACGCGCTCGGGTATCGGCCGAACGTGCTGGCGCGTCAGCTCGTGCAGCAGCGGACGATGATCCTCGGCGTGGTAGCGGGCGATCTGTCCAATCCGTTCCATGCGGAAATGGCGCAGCAGGTGGAGCGCCATGCCGCGATGCACGGCTACCGCACCATGTTCTGCAGCACCCAATCCCATGAGGAGGCCGAGCTGAGCGGCCTGGAGGGCCTGCTGGAACACCGCGTCGCCGGGATCGTCTTCCTGGCCCATGCGGCAAATTCCGCGCGCGTGCATCGGCTGGTGGACGGCCGGGTGCCGGTGGTGTTCGCGAGCTGCAGCGCCGATTGGGGCGACGTCGTCTGCGCGGATGACGCCCACGGTGCCACGCTGGCGACGCGCCACCTGATCGAGCTCGGGCACCAGCGCATCGCCTATTTTGCCGACCCGCTGGTGGAGGACGTGGCCGACCGGGCGCGTCAGCTCGGCTATCGTCGGGCGATGCGGCGCGCCGGACTTGCAACGGCCGTGTACCATTGGCAGCGAACACCGGAGAAGGTGCTGCGCAACGGCGCGGAGGTGTCGTTGCAGGATGTGCTGTGCGGCGCGCAGCGCGCGACCGCGGTGTTTTCTTCCAACGATTTGGGCGCAATCGAACTGCTGGACGCGGCCGACCGGCTTGGCGTGCCGGTGCCGGGGGAGCTGTCGATCGTCGGCTTCGACGATGTGCTGCTGGCCGGGCTGGCGCGCATCAACCTGACCACCGTGGCGCAACCGAAGGAATTGCTGGCACGCCTGGCGGTGGAGACGCTGGCGGCCCGGCTCGACGGCACGCTGACCGGCGAGCCGGTGCGACAAACCGTCAAGGTCGAGCTGGTGAAGCGCGGCTCCACCGCGGCGCCCGGACTGCAACAGCGGAAGGCAGGCTGAGATGGCGCGGCTGAAAGTGGGGGTGATCGGCTGCGGCCTGGTGGCGCAGGTGATGCACCTGCACTATCTGCGCGAGCTGGCGGAGCAGTTCGAGATCGCGGCACTGTGCGACGTCTCTGCCGAAGCGCGGGACGCCTGCGCGCGCGATTACGGCGTGGCACGCCGGTACGATGACTGGCACGCGCTGCTGGAGGCCGACATCGAAGCGGTGCTGGTGCTGACCTCCGGCAGCCATGCACCGATTGCCATTGCCGCGGCACGGGCCGGCAAGCACGTGCTGGTGGAGAAGCCGCTCTGCTTCTCGGTCGAGGAAGGCCGGGCGATGATCGCCGCCGCCGAGCGCGCCGGGGTGGTGCTGATGGTCGCCTACAACAAGCGCTACGATCCTGCCTATCGCCGGCTTCAGGACGCGGCGAAGGAGCTGCGCGATCTGCGCCTGGTCCGCGTCACCACGCTCGAATCGCCGCTGCAACCCTATGTCGCGCAATACCGGCTGCATGCCGGCGGCGGCGTGCCCGCCGACATCGCCGCGGCGCTGGCGGCGGATGACGCGTCGCGCATCACCAGCGCGATCGGCGAGGCCGATAGGCTGTCGCGCCGCGCCTACCACCTGGTGCTGCTCGACAGCATGGTGCATGAGTTCAACGCCATTCGCGGCGTCCTCGGCGAGCCCGATCGCCTGGACTTCGCCGATATCGGGGAGCACGGGCTGACTGCGGTGCTGCGTTTCGGTGAAACGCGCTGCATCCTGGCCTGGGTCGATCTGCCGGGCATTGCACGATACCAGATGGAATTTTCTTTCTTCGCTCCGGACCAACGGTTGACGCTGTCGTTTCCGTCGCCGTTCCTGCGCAGCATGCCGAGCTTGCTGATCACCGAGACCGGCGAGTGCGGTTCGGCGCAGGCGGCGCGCAGCGAGGAGGTCGTCTCCTACGCCGAGAGCTTCAAGAACGAGCTGATCCATTTCCACGACTGCGTCACCGCCGGCACCGCGCCGATCACCCCGGCCGCGGACGCGCTGCGCGACATCGCCTTGTGCCAGGCGGTGGTCGCGGCGCATCGCGAGCGCTGCGCCATCGACCGTCCGACCGCCGCGGCGGACTGACCGCGATGGCGGCGTTCCGGCTCGGGCTGATCGGCGCCGGCAGGATGGGGCGGACGCACCTGCGCGCCCTGTCGTCGAGCGAGCACGTCCGCATCGTCGCCGCGGCCGATCCGTCGCCCGAGGCGTGCGCGGCCCTGGGTGCCGCCGGCCTGGCGGTGTTCCGGGACGTCGAGGCGCTGTTGCAGGCGGGCCGGCTCGACGGCGTGCTGATCGCGGCGCCAAGCAGGCGGCACCTTGATCTGGTGGCACAGGTTGCGGCGGCCGGCCTGCCGATCCTGTGCGAGAAGCCCTGCGGCCTGACCCCGGCCGAGGCGCGCGAGGCGGCGAGCGTCGCGACGGCAGCCGGTGTCACTTTGCAGGTGGCGTACTGGCGCCGTTTCGTCCCCGCACTGCAATTGCTGCGCCAGCGGATTGCGGACGGAGAATTGGGCGGCATCTATTTCGCCGCCTGTTTCCAGTGGGACGGCGTGCCGCCGGCGCGCGAGTTCCGTGCCGGCAGCGGCGGCATCTTCATCGACATGGGCGTGCATGAATTCGACCAGCTTCGCTGGCTGACCGGCCAGGAGTTGACCGCAATTCACCCCGCGGCGTGCCGCATCGGCGGCGAACCCGCAATCCCCGGCGATGCCGAAAGCGCGCAGGCGCTGTGCGAATTGTCGGGCGGCAGCACCGGGCTGGTCTCGCTCGGCCGTCGTCATCCTTTGGGGGACGTGTGCTGGGTGCAGGTGTTCGGCACCGGCGGCGTCGAGGAATGTCGGTTTCTGTGGCCCCCGCACGGTGAAGAAGAGTTTTTGCAAGCGCTTCGGTGGCAGGCGGAAGGATTTGCGATGCAGGTCCGCGGCGGCACCGGCCTCGGCGCGAGCGCGCTCGATGCGGCGGCGGCGCTGCACGCCGCGGAGCAGGCATCCCTAGTGCTTGCCGCATCGCCATAGGAGGCCGGCATGGCAGTCGAGATCGGGATCAATCCGATTACCTGGACCAATGACGACATGCCGGAGCTGGGCGGCGACACGCCCCTCGAGACCTGTCTGCGAGAGACCCGTGAGGCCGGCTATGCCGGCACCGAGCTGGGCGGCAAGTTTCCGCGCACCGCGCGCGAGCTGGGACCGATCCTCGCCGCGCACGGGCTGCGGCTGGTCGGCGGCTGGTACGACGGGCGCATCCTGGAACGCGAGCCGGAGGCGGAGTTCGATACGGCGCTCCCGCATCTGACCTTGCTGCGCGATCTCGGCTGCAAGCACGTGGTCTATGCCGACACCTCGCGCGGACGCCACGACGGCATCTTCCAGCCGATCTCCCGCCGCCCGGTTCTGGCCTCCGAGGAATGGCCGCAATACGGGCGCAAGGTGACGGCGCTGGCCGAGCGGATGGCGGCGTTCGGCGTCGGCATGGCGTTCCATCACCACATGGGCACGATCGTCGAGACCGACGCGGAGATTGATCGGCTGATGGCGGCGACCGGCCCCGCGGTGGGGCTGCTGTTCGACAGCGGCCACTGCCTGTTCGCCGGCGGCGATCCCGCGGCCCTGCTGCGGCGCCACCTGCGGCGAGTGGTGCATGTGCATTGCAAGGACGTCCGCCGCCCGATGCTGGAACGCGCACACGCCGAGGACATGAGCTTCATGGGCGCGGTGCTGGACGGCATCTTCACCGTGCCCGGCGACGGCTGCATCGATTTCCTGGCGCTGCTGCGGCTGCTGCGGGAGCGCGACTATGCCGGCTGGCTGGTCGTGGAGGCCGAGCAGGACCCGCGCAAGGCGCAGCCGCTGACCTATGCGCGCCTGGGCTTCCGAAATCTGCGCGCGCTCGCGGCAGCGGCGGGCCTCATGGTGGCCGAGACATGAACGTGGCGGGGATGCGCGCCGCCATCGTCGGCGCCGGCGGCATCGCGCGCGTGCACGCGCGGCTGATCCGCGAGCTTGGCGGGATTCTGGTCGGGGTGTGCGGGCGCACGCTCGCCTCGGCGCGTGCGTTCGATGCGGAACCGTATGACGATTTTCAGCAGTTGCTGCGCGAGCAGAAACCCGAGGTGGTGCATGTCTGCTCGCCCAATCACCTGCACGCCGAGCACAGCATGATGGCCTTTGCCGCGGGCGCGCACGTTCTCTGCGAGAAGCCGATGGCGACCGATGCCGATGCGTGCCGGCGTATGATCGAAGCAGCAGAGCGGGCGCAGCGGCTCGGCGCAATCGCCTACACCTATCGCGGCTATCCGCTGATCGAGGTGCTGCGCCGGCAGGTCGGCGAGGGCCGGTTCGGGGCGCTGCGCCGGATCGGCGGGTGCTATCTGTCGCAGGACGTGTGGGCGCCGGACACGTACGTGTGGCTGTTCACGCCCGGCACCACCGGCGGTTCCTACGTGCTGATGGACCTCGGCGTGCATTGGCTCAACCTCGCGGAGTACGTCACCGGCGCGCGCATCCTGGAGCTCTCGGCGCAGTTCTCGACGCACCAGCCGCGGCGGGTCTGGCGCGGCGGCGCAGGGCAGGGGCCGCGCCCGCCGGGCGCGGCCGTCGGGGATGGGGCCGTCGCGATCGAAACGGCGCTGGAGGACCAGGCCGACCTGCTGCTTCGCTTCGACAGCGGCGCCGCCGGGAGCCTGACCGTCAGCGGTGTCTCGCCCGGCCATCCGAATACCATCGTGCTGTCGATCGACGGCGCCGAGCGCGGTTTCGACTGGAACCAGCAGAAGCCGAACGTCTGGGTCGAGCGCGGCGAGACGGGCAGCACGGTGCATCAGCGCAACCCGGCGGACCTGCCGGCGTCGCTCGCGTGGATGTCGATGCTGCCGCCCGGCCATGCCGAAGGATATGTCGATGCGTTCCGCAACGTCGTCTGCCAGGCCTGGTCGGCGATGCGGGGCGCGGAGGTGGCCTATCCCGGCTTCGCCGACGGCCTGCGCGGGGTCAGCCTGGTGGAGGCCGCGATCCGCAGCGCCGCCCAACGCCGCGCCGTGCTCGTGCCGGCACATTCACCTTGACGGGCGGGGGTGGCGGGGCGAAGATTGGAACGCTCCAACGCGTGCCTGCTGTGGACCAACGATTGGGGTTTCGCTGCGACATGCACGACGGCCGTCGTTCCGACGACGTTCTGCGGACCTGCGTCGTCCGCAGCCGGCCAGGGGCCGGCGGACGATGGCTGCGATGACCACGGCGGCCGTGATGACCTCCCCGGTCGAGCTGCCGCGGGGCCCGCGACAGGATCGCCGGCGGTTCGAGCCGAGCAGCGCCATCCTGCTGTCCCTGCCGGGCGGCTTTCTGTTCTTCCTGTTCGTCGGGCCGATCGCCTACGCGCTCTATCTCGGCTTCACCAACCTCGAGCTGCTCGGGCCGCACGCGCAGAACTGGTGGTTCACCGGCCTCGCCAACCCGCGTCGCCTCCTGCATGACCCGACCTTCTTCCAGTCGGTCAGGTTGACGCTGATTTTCGTCGTCGGCTCCGGGATGATCGGCCAGACCTTGCTCGGGCTGATGCTGGCGCTGCTGATGCGACGCGCGCTCGCGCCGGTGCGGCTGTCGGTGGGGGCGCTGGTGGTCGCGGCCTGGGTGATCCCGGAAGTCACCGCCGCCTTCATCTGGTACGCGTTCGCGCAGGCCGGCGGAACGCTGGGGATCATCCTGGGAGCGCCGGGCAAGAACTTCCTGTTCGCGGCGCCGATGGCGACCATCTCGGCGGCGAACCTCTGGCGCGGCACCGCATTTTCGATGCTGGTCTTCGCGGCGGCGCTGCGCAATCTCCCCAGCGAGGTGCTGGAGGCGGCCGAGGTCGAAGGCGCGTCGGGATGGCAGCGGCTGGTCTCGATCGTGCTGCCGCTGATCAGGCCGACGATCGTCACCAACCTGCTGCTGGTCACGATCCTCAATCTGTCCGACTTCACCCTGATCTACACGATGACCCAGGGCGGCCCAGGCACGAGCACGATGACGCTGCCGGTCTATATCTACCAGGAGGCGTTCACCTATTATCAGCTCGGCTACGGCACCGCGATCTCGCTCGTGCTGATCCTGATCGGAGCCGCGCTGTCGCTGCTGTTCGGTACGCACCACGCGGTCGGCGACGTGAACAGTTCCGGGCCGCAGGCGTCCGGGATCATCGCACCGCCTGAGCTGATCGTCGTGCCCTATCCGCGCCTGCCGCTCGCGGTTCTGCTCACGAACGGGATCCTCGGCGTGCTGGGGGCGGCCTTCTGCCTGCCGCTGCTGTGGATCGTGCTGGCGGCGCTCGATCGCAACGCCGGCTGGCGCATCCGGCTGCCGAACCTCACGCTGGCGAATTTTCGGGAGGTGCTGACATCGCACGGCCTGCAGCCCTTCCTGAACAGCTTCTATCTCGCGGCCGTGACAACAGCCATCGCGACCGTGCTTGCCGTGGCGGCGGCGTATCCGCTGTCGCGCCGCCACGTGCCGGGCAAGCGCGTGCTCATGCTGTGCGTGCTGTTCGCCTCCGGCCTGCCGGTGACGATGATGCTGGTGCCGATCTACGAGATGTATGCCGAGCTCGACTGGCTGAACTCGCGGTTGACGATATCGCTGTTCCTGGCCGCCACCTCCCTGCCATTCGCCATCTGGCTGCTGAAGAACTACATCGACGCGATCCCGATCGAACTCGAGGAGGCGGCGCAGATCGAGGGCGCGGGAACCCTGCGGACGCTCGCCTCGGTGGTTCTGCCGCTCGGCTTGCCCGGCCTGTTCGTTACCGCGATCTATACCTTCATCAGCGCCTGGGGCGCTTTCGTCGTCCCGCTCGTGCTCGATGCGACGCCCGAGGATCAGCCGGGCACGGTCGCGATCTATCAGTTCCTCGGCGCGCACGGGTTCATCCAGTTCGGGCCGCTCGCGGCATTTTCGCTGCTGTTCTCGCTGCCGGTCGTGGTGCTCTATCTGCTGATCGCACGCAGCTTCAGCGGCGGCTTCGCGTTCGGCGGCGGAGTGCGCGGCTGATGGCCGAGGTCCGGTTCGAGCACGTCTACAAGCTGTTCGGGAATCGCGCCGCCGTCGATGACCTGACGCTCGAAATCGCCGACGGCGAGTTCCTCGTGCTGCTTGGTCCTTCGGGCTGCGGCAAGACCACCAGCCTGCGCATGCTCGCCGGGCTGGAGCGGGCGACCTACGGCCGCATCATGATCGGCGGACGCACCGTCAACACGCTGCCGCCCAAGGCGCGCGACGTGGCGATGGTGTTCCAGAGCTACGCCCTCTATCCGCACAAGACGGTACACGGGAATCTGGCTTTCGGCATGAAGGTGCGGCGCGAGCCGAGGACGGAGATCCGCCGTCAGGTGCAGGATGTAGCGGCACTGCTGGGGATCGACCGACTGCTCGACAAGCGCCCCGCCCAGCTTTCGGGCGGCGAGCGTCAGCGGGTGGCACTCGGGCGCGCGCTGCTGCGCCGCCCGCAGGTGTTCCTGATGGACGAGCCGCTGTCCAATCTGGATGCCGGTCTGCGCGCGCAGATGCGCGCCGAGCTGATCCGCCTCCATGCCCGGCTCAACACCACCATGGTCTACGTCACCCACGACCAGGCCGAGGCGATGACCATGGCCACCAGGATCGCGGTGATGGCGGGCGGGCATTTGTGCCAGGTCGATACGCCGCAACGCATCTACGACTACCCGGCCGACATTTTCGTTGCCACCTTCATCGGCCTGCCGAAGATGAACGTCGTCACCGGCCGGCTGATGGGCGCGCCGGACGCGGCTTGCGTCGAGGTGCTCGGGCTCCGCCTGCGGCTCGACCCGCAGACGGTCCGGCTCGCGGAACCGGCGGACGCCGGCGAGGTGCTGGTGGGCATCCGGCCCGAGGACGTCCTGCACCGCAGCGGCGATGATCGGGCAGCGGGGATTGCCGGGGTGGTGGAGGTGGTGGAACCGCTCGGCTCCGAGGCGTTCGTCACGGTGCGCTGCGGTGCCGAGGCGCTGGTGGCACGGTTTCCTCCGCGCAGCGGGATCACGATCGGCGAGCCGATCCAACTGGGCTTCGACACCAAACGTCTGCACCTGTTCGACAAGACAACCGGCCGCAGCCTGATGCTGCCGTCCGGGGCGGCACGCCGTTCGCAGGCCGGACAAGGGAGGGTCGAGGCGACGGCGTAGGTGGAATCTCGTCACGAACACGAACGGAGAGAGGGAACATGCCAAACAATTCCTGGAGCCTCGCTGTCGCCGGGGTGACGCTGGTGTTGAGCGCCGCGCTCGCGGGCACCGCGTGGTCGGCGGCGCCCGGCACGCCAGGCACCACGATCAAGGTCGGCTACTCGTCGGCCTACGTGTTCGACGAGGACAAGGACTCGGTCACGTACTGGAACAAGATCAAGCACGAGTTCGAGGCAGCACACCCCGGCGTGACGCTGGAGCTGCAGCCGCACGGCGGCACCGACACCGACGAGATGAACGCGATCGCGCTGCAATTCCGCTCGCCGGCGACGGCGCCGGACGTGATCCAGCTGCCGACCACCTATATCGGCCAGTTCGAAAGCTCCGGATACCTGCTGGCGCTCGACAAGTATCTCGGCACCAGCCAGTTCTGGTCGCGGTTTCCGCAGAACATCCAGGACGAGGGCCGGATCAACGGCCAGGTCTTCGCCGTCGATATCGGCGAAAACAATACCGGCATCTACTACAACAAGGAGATGCTGCAGAAGGCCGGTGTCGCACTGCCGTGGAAGCCGCATAACTGGAGCGACGTTCTGGCCGCCTCCCGCGCGGTGAAGGCCAAGGTGCCGGGGGTCACGCCGCTCTGGGTCGCCGCCGGCACCAGCGCCGGCCCGACCGGGGTGCTGCAAGGCTCCGGCGCGCTCGTCTATACCTCCGGCACGCCGGTCATCTACGACAGCAAGACCGGAAAATACGTCACCGACAGCGCCGGCCTGCGGGAGGTGTTCCAGTTCTACAAGGACGTGTATGCGGGCGGTCTCGGCGCCCCGCTCTCCGACCTGTTCTCGCCCAAGGCGGTCGCCGTGCCGGTCAATCTGATGGCGCAGCAGAAGCTGGCGATCGCGATCGGCTCCAACTGGTACGGCGGCGCCTGGAAGCTCAAGAACCGCTATTGGGCGAATGCCGCGACGCAGGCCGACGCGGTGGCGCTGCCCACCTCGCACGGCCAGCCGCCCGGCCAGGGCGGCACGATCGGCGGCTGGGATGTCGCGGTCGCGAAGGCAAGCAAGCACCCGGATCTCGCATGGCAGCTGATCGAGCTGATCCAGAAGCCGAGCTACATGGTGTTTCTCGCCAACCAGGCCGGGTTCGTGCCGCCGGATACGAGCGTCGCGAAGGCGCCCGACTACGTCAATTATGCGCCGCCCTTCAACGCCGCCTTTGCCACGTTCCTGCCCTATCAGAAGCTGCTTCCCTCGAACGGAGGTTTTGCGGTCTGGGCGCGGGGGATCGAGGAGGCGACCGGAAAAATCGCGCAGGCCCCGAACACGTCGGTCGATGCGGCGGTGAAGACCCTGCACGACACCGTCGCCGACCAGCTCGGCGCAAGCCAGGTCGAGACCCTGAAATAAGCTTATACCCGGCGCCGAACGCATCGATTGATCCCCACCGTCATGGTCGGCCCCAAGACCCGCCCGGGGGCCGATCATGACGGGGTTGGATGGCGGGACACCTTGGTGGGTCCATCCGGACCACCGCCCCGCCGTCTCGGCAGACCCACCAAGCTGCTGAAGACGATGGTCGGAGTGAGAGGATTCGAACCTCCGGCCCCTGCCTCCCGAAGGCAGTGCTCTACCAGGCTGAGCTACACTCCGGCCGAGTCGCTGCCTATAGTCGCCGGCCCGCGCCGCCGCAAGCGCGGGGCCGGCTTGCGCGTGGTCGGCTTGCGCGCTGGGGCCGGAGGCGCCACATCGCGCCTATCACCGATCGCCACCGGGAGCACCTTGGATGACCTACGTGGTCACCGAAACCTGCATCAAGTGCAAATACATGGACTGCATCGAGGTGTGCCCGGTCGATTGCTTCTACGTCGGCGAGAACATGCTGGTGATCCATCCCGACGAGTGCATCGATTGCGGGGTGTGCGAGCCGGAATGCCCGGTCGAGGCGATCGTGCCGGACAGCGACGACAAGGCCGCCGCCTGGGCCGAGCTCAACCGCACCTATGCGGCGCAATGGCCGAACATCACCCGCAAGGGCGAGCCGCCGGCCGACGCCGACGCGTGGAAGGACAAGCCGGGCAAGGCCGAGCTGTTCTCCCCCGAGCCGGGAAAGGCCTGACCGGACCAGCGCGGTCGGCAAAACGTTGCTCTCCGGCTTCGTTTCGCTGCTGCGCCGGGGGACGGTGACGCGGCCGGCGGAGTGTGATAGTGTGGCCAAATTGGGACGGGCGGTCGGCTTGCCGCGTGGCGTGTCGTCCGCGATCTCGTACCCCATTTGACAGGGCCCTCGCGAGGGCGGCTGGCGGGCGTGGACCGGTTGGCCGGAGTTGCGGCAGGGGCCTGAGCACGAGGGCTTTGGGAATGAAGGGTTCCGCGATGTCGTCCGAGCGCCCCGCGAGCCGGCGGACGCCGCCCAAGCCTGCCGCAGCGCGCGTGCACGCCAGGCGGCCCAGCGCGAAGCCGGCCGCGGCGCCGAAGCGCAAGCCGGCGCCGAAATCCAAGCGATTCGCCCCGCCGGCGGCGAAGCCCAAGCGGACCAGCTCCGCCAAGCAAGAGAGACACGTGACGAGCACGAAGCACATTGCTGCGGCCCCGGCCGCGCCGAAGCCCACCGCCAGGCCGGCCGCCAAGGAGATTGCCAAGCCGGCCGCCAAGCCGGCCGCAAAGCAGACATCCGCCAAGCAGACTTCCGACAAGTCGGCATCCTCCAAGTCGGGTGCTCCCAAGTCGCGCCCGGCCAAGCCGGTCGCCGCCGCCGCCGCCAACAGACCAGCCGCCCGCAGACCCGGCGCCGCCAAGCCGGCCGCGCCGGCTGCTGCCCCCGCTGCTGCCCGGGCGGCCGCGACGAAGCCGACGGGCATCGCCGAGGCGGCGTTCGTGGACGCGGCCGTGGCGCCGAAGCCGCCGCCCGCCGTGCCGGCGACCCCGGCGGCCGAGGCCGCGCCGGCGCCCCGACCGCCGGAACCGGCCACCCCACCCCCGGCGGCGGCCCACCCGCAGCCCGTCTCCGTGACCCCCGAGCCGCTCCCGGCCGCGCCGGCGCCGGCCGCCGTTGCGGCGCCGCCCGCCCGACGCGCCGCGATGGTGGCCGTGCCGGCGCCCCGCGTCGCTCCGCCGCCCTCCGCCGGCGGCGTGCCGATCGGCCCGCAGCGCCATATGCCGCCACCCCGACCGCTCGCCCGGGCGGAATCGTTCGTTCAGGGCGACCACGTGGTCTATCCGACCCACGGCGTCGGCAAGGTGGAGCGCATCGCCACCGAGGAGATCGCCGGCCACAAGCTCGAGCTGATCCACATCACCTTCGAGGAGAACCGGATGACGCTGCGCGTGCCGGTCGCGAAGGCGCGCACCGCCGGCCTGCGCAAGCTCGCCAGCCGCAAGATGTTCGACGAGGCGCTGGCCGTGCTGCACGGGCGGGCGCGGATCAAGCGCACGATGTGGTCCCGCCGGGCGCAGGAATACGAGGCCAAGATCAACTCGGGCGACCCGCTGGCGATCGCCGAGGTGGTGCGCGACCTGCACCGCAATGCCGGCCAGCCGGACCAGAGCTTCTCCGAGCGGCAGATCTACGAGGCGGCGATGGACCGGCTCGCCGCCGAGCTTGCGGCGCTCGATCAGACCGACAAGGCGACCGCGGCGGTCAAGCTGGGGGATTTCCTCAAGGCCGCCTAGGGCCAGTTGCCGGCCATTCTCCCTCTCCCGCAAGCGCGGGCGGAGAGGGGCAGTTGGCGCGCGTCGAGGTTGAGCCAGTTGACAATGCGGCATGGCTATGTTAGGCTGATTGTTCAAACAGCCGCCATTGCGTTCACGTCCCAACTGCCTGGACGTGCTCGTGTCGGTGCCGGCGATGCGGGGGCTGACGCGGGTTTCGGATGCCGAGTTCTGACCATGACCGCCACGGAGGCCGAGATGACACAGGGAGGGACGGTGCGACCGGCGCGCGGGCCGGCCGTGAGACCCCGGGCCCACCCCCACCCGCTGCGGTGAGCCTGATATATCCCTGTTCTCAGGAGCCGAAGACCCTGATCCAGCCCTGTTCTCAGGCCGGCGGCGAGCCTGATCCGGCCCTGTTCCTGGGCCTCAAGGAGCCTGATCAGGCCCTGTTCTTATGACGGCCATTCTCGCTCTCCGCCCGCGCTTGCGGGGGGTCGGGGTGAGCGACTGTCTGGCCTGTCAAGCGCAAACCGTGAGTTCGTTTCGGACTTGGCGGGCTTTGGCATTGAGGCGGACGAGGAGTTTGTGGGCGAGTGCGCTGCGCACCAGCTTGGGGGGTTTACCGGCATCCGACAACCTGCGGTGGAAGGCTTTGAAATCGGGATCGTATCGACGAACGATCTCGGCGACCACGAACAGGATCGAGCGGACGCCGACCCGTCCGGCGCGCACCGGGCGCTTGCCGGCGCGTTGTCCGCTGTCGCGCGCGATCGGCGCCAGGCCGGCCAGCTTGGCCACGGATTTGTTGGAGAGAGTGCCGATTTCCGGCAACTCCGCCATCAGCCGGGCGACGGTGCGGCCGGCGACGCCCTTGATGGTGCGGAACTGCGCGTCGAGGGCGCGCCACAGCGGGTCGGCGGCGATCAGGTCGGCGATGCTGGTTTCGAAGCCGCGGATTTGCTGGTTCAGCACGGCGAGCAGGGCCGCGAAGGAGGCGAGCACGGCGGGCTCCTCGACCAGGCGCCGCTGGTTGAGCTGGCTGACGCGCAGCTCGGTGATCTGGCGCAATCGCGTGACCAGGGCCGCGAGCCGCTGCTGGGTGGCGCTGGCCGGTGTCTGGCCGGTGAGGCGCTTGACTTCGCCATACCAGGCGATGACGCCGGCATCGATGCGATCGGTCTTCTCCAGTAGGCCCATGGCCTCGGCGAAACGGCGCACCGCCCGCGGATTGACGATTGCCGCCGGCATCTCGGCCGCCCACGGCAGGCCGAAGGCCAGCTTCTCGTATCCGCCGGTGGCCTCCATGACCACCAGTTCGACCGCGTGGGCGCGGCAGAAGGCAATCAGCGCGGCGATCCCCTCGCTGCTGCGCTCAAAGCACTGCGAAGGACCGTCATCGTGCCCGATCCGGGCATCGAGATGGGTCGAGGAGACGTCAACTCCACAAATGGTTCTTGCCACGGTAACCTGCCTTGTCCATGCGACTGGCAATCGAGCGACTGTCCGGTCGTGCGTGACACCGCGGCGGCCGGTCCCAAAGCTCACCCACGGTTGTTGCCTGAGGTGGGACGGGCGCCGGTCGCCGTGCGCGGGGGCCGCCGGCCGGCGGCCCCCGCGCAGCACGATCGTTGTCGATCCGATGTGCCGTGGTCCAGATACAAGGTGGGCCTGCCGGCTGACTCGGCGAATCGAGGGGCCTCCCTCCAACCCTTCACTCGATTGCCCCGGATTGGGGGGACGGGCGCTACCCGGCAATCGCCTGATGCGCCGCCAGGCACGCGGTGTCGAGCAACTGGCTCACCGACGCATCGAGCCGCACCAGTTGCATCGGCTTCTCCATCCCCAGCAGCAGCGGCCCGATCGTGCCGCCGCCGCCGAGCCGCGGCGCTAAGCGCGAGGCGATGTGCGCCGAGTGCAGCCCCGGCATCACCAGCACGTTGGCGTTGGCGGTCAGGCGGCAGAACGGGAACAGGGCCCGCACCCCCGGCTCCAGCGCCACGTCCGGGCTCATGTCGCCGTCGAACTCGAAATCGACGCCGCGCTGCTCCAGCAGGGCGACCGCCTCGCGGATGCCGTGGACGGTGCGGTGCATCGGGTTGCCGAAGGTGGAGTGCGACAGCAGCGCCACCCGCGGCTCGTGGCCCATCGCGCGCGCCGCTGCCGCACTGCCGATCGCGATATCGACAAGCTCCTCGGAGGTCGGGCGCTCGCGCAGCAAGGTGTCGGCGACGAACATCGTGCCGTGCGCGCCGAGCACCAGCGTCAGCCCGAACGCGATCCCGCCGGGCGCGGGATCGATCACGCGGTTGATGTCTTCGAGGCAGACGGCGGTCGCGCGCGTCAGGCCCGTCACCATCGCGTCGGCATCGCCGGCGGCGACCATGCAGGCGGCGAACACGTTGCGGTTCTGGTTGACCATGCGCTGGCAGTCGCGCTGCAACGCCCCACTGCGTTGCAGCCGCCTGTAGAGCAGATCGACATAGCGCGCGTTCTGGCCGGAGAGGCGCGCGTTGTGGATCTCGATCCCTTCCACAAGGCCCAGCCCCACGGCGGCCATCGTCGCGGCCACCCGGTCCTCGCGCCCGATCAGCACTGGCGTGCCGTAGCCCTCGTTGCGGAACGCGACCGCCGCGCGCACCGCCTTCTCCTCCTCACCCTCGGCGAATACCACCCGCTTGGGATTGGCGCGCACCCGCTCGCTGATCGCATCGAGCGCGCTCGCGGTCGGATCGAGCCGGCCCGAGAGTTCGCGCGCGTAGCGCCGCAGATCGGGCAGCGGCCGGCGCGCGACCCCGCTGTCCATCGCCGCGCGCGCAACCGCGGGCGGGATGCGCGAAATGAGGCGCGGGTCGAAGGCGTTGGGGATCATGTAGTCCGGCCCGAACCGGGTGCCGTGGCCGCTGCCGGCGGTATGCACCTCGTCAGGCACGTCCTCGCGCGCGAGCTGGGCCAGCGCCTCGGCGGCGGCGACCTTCATCGCATCGTTGATGGTGCTCGCGCGCACGTCGAAGGCGCCGCGGAAGATGTAGGGGAAGCCGAGCACGTTGTTGACCTGGTTCGGGTAGTCGCTGCGGCCGGTGGCGATGATCGCCTCGGGGCTCACCGCGCGCGCATCCTCGGGCGTGATCTCGGGATCGGGGTTGGCCATCGCGAAGATGATCGGCCGCTTGGCCATGCTGCGCACCATGTCCTGCGTCACCGCGCCCTTGACCGAGAGGCCGAACACGATGTCGGCCCCGTCCAGGGCGTCGGCCAGCGTGCGGGCGCGGGTCTCGACCGCGTGGGCGCTCTTCCACTGGTTCATGCCCTCGCTGCGGCCGCGGTACACCACGCCCTTGGTGTCGCAGATGATGATGTTCTCGCCGCGCATCCCGAGCGCCTTGCATAGCTCGACGCAGGCGATCGAGGCGGCGCCGGCGCCGTTCACCACCAGCCGCGCATCGCCCAGCTCCCGGCCGGTCAGATGGCAGGCATTGATCAGCCCGGCGGTGGCGACGATCGCGGTGCCGTGCTGGTCGTCGTGGAACACCGGGATGTCCATCAGCTCGCGCAGCCGCTGTTCGATGACGAAGCACTCCGGCGCCTTGAGGTCCTCGAGGTTGATGCCGCCGAACCCGGCGCCGAGATAGCGCACGCAGTTGACGAACTCGTCCACGTCCTCGGTCGAGATTTCCAGGTCGATGCCGTCGATATCGGCAAAGCGCTTGAACAGCGCGACCTTGCCCTCCATCACCGGCTTTGATGCGAGCGCGCCGAGATTGCCCAGGCCCAGCACCGCGGTGCCGTTGGACACCACCGCGACCATGTTGCCCTTGGTAGTGTAATCGTAGGCGAGCGCCGGGTCGCGGGCGATGTGCAGGCAGGGTTCGGCGACCCCGGGCGAGTAGGCGAGGCTGAGGTCGCGCGCCGTGGTCAGCGGCTTGGTGATGCGCGTCTCGAGCTTGCCCGGCCGTCCGCTCGCGTGCAGCGCCAGCGCCTCCTCGCCGGAGACGCGCGCGGTCCGTGTCTCTAGGCTGCCGTCGGCCATCGGGCGTCACTCCCCTGCGCGTTGCTTGGCGCCCATTTAGCCAGCGGTGCGCCGCCAAGGAAACCCGCGGCTTGCGAAACCCGCAGCTTCGCAGGCCGGTGGTGCGCCGCTAGGTTGGGCGGATGGATGCCCCGCACGCCGATGCCGCGCGACCGAGCCCGAGCGCCGCTCCCGCCCCATCGGCGGCAACTCCGGCGATGGCGCAGTGGTTCACGCTCAAGGCGGCCCATCCGGACGCGCTGCTGTTCTTCCGCATGGGCGATTTCTACGAACTGTTCTTCGATGACGCGCTGGCCGCCGCGGCCACCCTCGACATCGCGCTGACCGCGCGCGGCGAGCACGCGGGCGCGCCGATCCCGATGTGCGGCGTGCCTGTGCAGGCGGCCGAACTCTACCTCTCGCGGCTGATCCGCCGCGGCCACCGGGTGGCGGTCGTCGAGCAGATGGAACCGCCGCGCAAGGGGGCGCGCGCCCCGATCCGGCGCGAGGTGGTGCGGCTGGTCACGCCCGGGACGCTCATCGAGGAGGCATTGCTCGACCCGGCACGGCCCAACCTGCTGCTGGCGCTGGCGCGCGCGGGCGAGGCGGTGGGTGCCGCCTGGCTCGACATCACGACCGGCCTGTTCGAGACCGCGCCGGTCCTCCCCGGCGGCCTTGCGGCCCTGCTGGGGCGGCTCGATCCGGCGGAGATCGTCGCACCCGAGGGGCTGGCACTCGACGAGTGGGCCGGACGGCGCGCGCCGGAGATGGCACCGAAGCCGCCGCTCGCCGCTCGCCGTTCGGTTGCCGAGGCGTTCGGCGCCGCCAGCCTCGATGCGTTCGGCGCCTTCACCGATGCCGAGGCGATGGCGGCGGCGCTGGCGCTCGACTACGTGCGGGCGACCCAGGCCGGCCGGCTGCCGCGCCTCTCCCGCCCCGCGCCGCAAGGCGAGGCGGGGGCGATGGCGCTGGATGCGCCGACACGGGCGAGCCTCGAACTCACCCGCGCCCGGGACGGCGGCGCGACGCACACGCTGCTCGCCGCGGTGCAGCGCACGCTGACGGCACCGGGGACGCGGCTGCTCGGCGCCTGGCTCTCCGCCCCGCTCACCGATCCCGCGGCGATTGCGGCACGGCAGGACGCCTGGGCCTGGCTGATCGCCGAGCCGGAGATCGCCGCCGGGCTGCGCGGGGCCGTGCGGGCCGCCCCCGATCTTGCCCGCGCGCTCGGCCGGCTCGCGCTCGGGCGCGGCACGCCCCGCGACCTCGCCGCCATTCGCGACGCCCTCGCCGCCGCCCGGGCCGCGGCCGCCGTGCTCGCGGGCAGCCCGCCGCCACGGCTTGCCGCCGCCGGCACCTCGCTCGGCGCCGCGCCGGGGCTGCGCGCGCGGCTTGCCGCCGCATTGGCCGATCCGGCGCCGGCGCGGCTGGAGGACGGGCGCGCCATCGCCCCCGGCTTCGATGCCGAGCTGGATGCCGAGCGGCGCTTGCGCGACGACAGCCGCCAGGTGCTGGGGACGATGCAGCGCGACCTCGCGCAGCGCTACGGCGTCGCCAGCCTGCGCATCCGCCATCACGCCCAGCTCGGCTACGTGCTGGAGGCGCCCGCCGCCGCGGTGGAGGCGCTGCGCGCCCATCCCGAGCTGACGCTGCGTCAGGGCATGGCCAGCGGCGCGCGCTTCACCCAGCCCGACCTGGCCGAGCTCAGCCGCCGCATCCTGGAGGCCGACGAGCGCGCCGCCGCCCGCGAGCGCGCCGTGTTTGCCCATCTGGTGGAAGCGGTGGTCGCGGAAGGTCCGGCGCTGTCGGACTGCGCCGCGGCGCTCGCGCTTCTGGACGTGGCGCAATCCTGCGCGGCGTTGGCCGCGGGCGGCGCCTGGTGCCGGCCATTGGTCGCCGATGACGGCCGGTTCCGGATCACCGCCGGGCGGCATCCGGTGGTGGAGGCGGCGCTGCCCGGCGGCGCGGGGTTCGTGCCCAACGATTGCGACCTCTCGCCGGAGCAGCGGCTGCTGCTGCTGACCGGGCCGAACATGGCCGGCAAATCGACCTTCCTGCGGCAGAACGCGCTGATCGCCATTCTCGCCCAGGCCGGCCTGCCGGTGCCCGCCCGTCGCGCCGAGATCGGCGTGGTCGATCGCCTGTTCTCGCGCGTCGGCGCTGCCGACGACCTCGCGCGCGGACGCAGCACCTTCATGGTGGAGATGGTCGAGACCGCGGCGATCCTGCACCAGGCCGGGCCGCGCAGCCTGGTGGTGGTGGACGAGATCGGCCGCGGCACCGGCGACCCTCGATGGGCTGGCGATCGCCTGGGCGGTGCTGGAGGCGCTGCACCGGGCGGGCTGCCGCACGATCTTCGCCACCCATTTCCACGAGCTGGCCCGGCTCTCGGCGAGCCTGGCGCGGATGCGGCCGCACACGATGCGGGTGCGCGAGTGGAAGGGCAGCGTAGTGTTCCTCCACGAGGTCGCCGCGGGCGCCGCCGGGCGGAGCTGGGGCGTGCATGTCGCGGGCCTCGCCGGCGTGCCGGCCCCGGTGGTGCGCCGCGCCGCCGGCTTGCTGGCGGAGCTGGAGAAGCACGGGCCGCTGACCGCCTCGGCCGACCTGCCGCTGTTTGCCGCCGCCCCGCCGCCTGCGTCCGCGGAGCCGGAGCCGGCCGACCCGCTGCAAGCGGCGGTGGTGGCGCTCGACCCCGATCGGCTGACGCCGCGTGAGGCAATCGAGACACTCTACCGGCTCAAATCACTGTGTGCCGTGACAAGTGCTCCGGAGCGGCTACCATGATCGCCGAATGTTGAGCCCGATCCCCCTGCCCGAGGCACCGGACGCCGCCGCCGGCCTGCTCGTCGAGGCGCTGCGCGAACTGGCCGGGCTGCACGGCACCGTGCCCCGCGACCTCGCCCTCGGCGCCTTCCGCCGCCACCTCGCGCGCATCCAGAGCCATGTGCAGACGCGGCTTCGAGGCCCACGAGCTGACCGGGTTGCAGGCGGCGCGGCTGCTCGGCGCGCTGATCGACGGCCTGCTGCGGGCGCTGCATGACTACACGGTCGAGACGGTCATCCCCGGCACCCCCGAACCCTTCGCGATGGTCGGCACCGGCGGCTACGGCCGCGGCGTGGTGGCGCCGTTCAGCGACATCGACCTGCTGTTCCTGACCGCCGCCGAGCCCGGTCCGCGGGTGCTGCAAGCGGTCGAGTTCATGCTCTATCTGCTGTGGGATCTCGGCCTGAAGGTCGGCCACGCGACACGCTCGATCGCCGAATGCGCGGCCGAGGCGGCGGCCGACACCACCGTGCGCACCTCGCTGATCGACGCCCGGCTGATCGCCGGCAGTGCCGCCCTCTATGCCGAGTTCCAGGCCCGCTATGGGGCCGCGTGCGAGGCGGCGGGCTTCGCCGGCTTCATCGCCGCCAAGCAGGCCGAGCGCGACGCCCGCCACCGCCGCTTCGGCGACAGCCCGTTTCTGGTCGAGCCGAACGTGAAGGAGGGGCGCGGCGGCCTGCGCGATCTGCAGACGCTCTACTGGCTGAGCCGCTACGTGTTCGGAACGCTGGTGATGGGCGATCTGGTCGGGCCGCACAGCCCCGGCGGCGGTCTGCTGACCGCGCACGAGGCGCGGCTGGCGCGCCGCTGCTGGTCGTTCCTGTGGACCGTGCGCTTCCACCTGCACTACGTCGCCGGCCGCGCCGAGGAGCGGCTGACCTTCGACCTGCAACCCGTGGTCGGCGCGCGCATGGGCTACACCCGCCACGGACGGCAGGACGGGGTGGAGCGGTTCATGCGCCATTACTTCCTCACCGCCCGCGAGATCACGCGGGTGACGCGCGTGCTGGAGCCGGCGATCGTGCGCGCGGCCCTGGGGCCGCCGGCGCTCGCGGCCGAGACCGATCCCGCCCTGCTGCGCGCCGGCTTCGTGCTCGCCGACGGCAAGCTGCTGGGCTCGCCCGCGCGCGACTTCCGCGACGAGCCGTTGCAGATGCTGCGTCTGCTGCAAGTGGCGCGCGACCGCGACCTCGCATTGCACCCGCTGGCGCTGCGGGCGCTGATCCGCAACGTGCGCGGTGCCATGTCGCTGCGCGGCGATCCGCAGGCCGCCGCCCTGTTCCTCGACCTGCTGTGCGGACGCGACGCCGAGCATATGCGCTCGGACGGCGCGAAATGGCTCTCGATCCTGAACGAGACCGGCTTTCTCGGCCGCTTCATCCCCGACTGGGCGCGCATCGTCGGGCAGATGCAGTTCGACACCTATCACGTGTTCACCGTCGATGAGCACACGATCGAGGCGGTGCGCGTGCTCAACGCGCTGGAGCGGGGCGAGCTGACCGACGTGGCGCCGGTCTCGTCCGGCCTGGTCGAGGATTTGCAATCCCGCCGGGCGCTCTACGTCGCGATGCTGCTGCACGACATCGCCAAGGGCCGCGGCGGCGACCATTCCGAGATCGGCGCCGAACTGGCGCTCGATGTCGGGCCGGTGCTCGGGCTGGCGGCGGAGGAGACCGAGACCGTCTCGTGGCTGGTGCTGCACCACCTGCTGCTCAGCCAGACCGCGTTCCACCGCGACATCGACGACCCCAAGACGATCCTCGACATCGCCGACACGATCCAGTCGCCCGAGCGGCTCAAGCTGCTGCTGATCCTGACCGTCGCCGACATGCGTGCGGTCTCGCCCAAGGTGTGGAACGGCTGGAAGGCGACGCTGCTGCGCGAGCTCTACTCGCGGGTGGCCGAGGTGCTGGCGGGCGGCCTTGCCACCACCGAGCGCGACACGCGGGTGGCGCGTGCCCGCGAGGCGGCGGCCGAGCTGCTGCCCGACTGGGACCAGGCCGCGCGCGAACGGTTCTTCGCCCTCGGCTATCCTTCGGTACTGGCTCGCCTTCGATCCCGCAACGCACGTCCGCCATGCCCGCCTGATGCGCGACGCGGAGGCGCGGGGCGCGCCGCTGACCGTCGATACCGAAGTGCTGCCGGCACGCGCGGTGACCGAGGTGACGGTCTATACCGCCGATCATGCCGGGCTGTTCAGCCGCATCGCGGGCGCGCTCGCGGTCGCCGGCGCCTCGATCGTCGATGCGCGCATCCACACCATGACCAACGGCATGGCGCTCGACACGTTCTGGATCCAGGACGCCGCCGGTGGCGCGTTCGACGCCCCGCACCGGCTGGCTCGGCTCTATGTGCTGGTCGAGCAGGCGCTGACCGGGCGGCTGCGGCTGGCAGCCGAGATCCGCCGCGTCTCCAAGGCGCTGCTCGGCAGCCGGATGCGCGCGATCCACGTGCCGCCGCGCGTCGTGCTGGACAACCGCGCGTCCAACACCCACACCGTGATCGAGGTCAACGGGCGCGACCGTCCCGGGCTGCTGCACGATGTCACCGCCGCGATCTCCGAACAGGGGTTGCAGATCGCCTCGGCCCACGTCACCACCTACGGCGTGCGGGCGGTTGACGTGTTCTATGTCAAGGACGTCTTCGGTCTGAAGGTGGAGAACGAGCGCAAGCTCGCCCAGCTTCGCGACGCGCTGCTGGCCGCCCTCGCGGCGTCCGAGGACGCGCCGCCGCAGCCGCTGCCGGTGCCGCGCCGCCGGCGGGCCACCGCCGCCTGAGACTCGCCATCCGGGCGGCCGCGGCGGTAGGCTCGGCAATCGGGCAGGCGACGCTGCTCGCACCGACGTGGGAGGAAGCATCCGATGGCAACCGTGCAGCCGCGCCGCAGGGCGATCGGGCGACGAACCGCGTTACAACTGGCCGGGGCCGCAGTTGGCGCGGGCCTTGGCGGTCGCGCGAGCCGGGCCGCGACGGAGGCCGCGACACTCGCCATCTGGACCGGCTATCCCGAGCTGGTGCCGGTGTACAAGACGGTCTCGGATGCCTACACCAAGGCCAATCCGAATGTGAAGTTCACGATCTTCTCCACCACCTTGCGAGAGGCCGAGCAGAAGCTGACGGCGGCGATGCCGACCGGCACCGGCCCGGACATATTCGACGTTGGCACCAACATCACGGTCAATTTCGCTGCGGCCGGCCTGATAAAGCCAAACCCGCCGGACATCGACCAGTACCTGCGGGCCGATTTCCGGCCGGAATCGGTTCAGGCGTTCACTTTCCAGGGCGGCAAGACCTACGGTCTGCCGTTCCTGTTCAGCACCCCGGCGATGTTCTGGAACAAGGCAATGTTCAAGCAGGCGGGCATCGCCGGGCCGCCGCAGACCTTCCCCGAGTTGATGGACGATGCCCGCAAGCTGGTGAAGTTCGATGCCAGCGGCAAGATGGTCCGCAGCGGCATCAGCCTGCGGCTCTCGGGCCAGGGCAGCGGCATCGGGGAGAAGTTCCGCTTCGTGCTCGAACCGGCCGGCGGGTCGGTGCTCGCCCGGACGCCCGCAGGGAAATATCATCAGAACTACGACAACAAGGCCGGGCGCGAAGCGCTGCAATTCTACATCGACGCGGTGCAGAAATACCATGTGGACGATCCCAAGGTGCAGCACGACGCCGACGCCTTCGTTGCCGGCAACACCGCCATGCTGTTCCGCGAAGCTTGGGTAATCGGGCAAATCGACAAGGACAACCCGAAGCTCGACTATGGCGTGACCACGATCCCGCGCTGGGCGCCGGGGATGCCGAAGAAGACCCTGTTGCAACAGGACGGCATCAATGTCAGCGGCAAAAGTTCCCACCAAAAAGTGGCCTGGGATTTCGTGAAGTTCCTGACCAACCCGGAGAATTCGGTGAAGCTGACAGAGATCAGCGGCTGGGTTGCGGCGCGCCAGAACGGAATAGACTGGTCGCCATTGCTCAAGAAGATACCGCAGTACGAGGTGTTCCTGACGCCGCCCAAGGACCTGCAATTCTATCTGGAGCCGGTGCTGCCGCCCTGGGACGAGATCGAGACCCGATTGGCCGAACAGCTCTCACCCGCCTATGTCGATCCGGCGCTGAAGGACAACCCGAAGAAGGTGGCCGCGGCAATCCACCGCTTCGCCCGGCAGACCGACCAGCTGCTGAAGGAGGCGGATCTGTACAGCGCGACCTAGCTTGATGGACGCGCCCCGCGTCTCCCGCTGGGAGGGAGCGCCCGCCGATCGGCGGCGGGTGGCTGGCGCCCGCGCCCGGGTGCGGCACTGGCACCGGCGCGCACGATTGACGCTGTTCTGCTATGCGGCGCTGCTGCCGGTGCTGGTGCTGTTCGCCTATGTCCGGGTGATCCCGATCGGCTTTTCCGTGCTGCTCAGCTTCCGCAAGTGGGACTTGATCAGCCCGTTCAAGCCGTTCATCGGCTTCGCCAACTACGTCAACCTGGTGCAGGACGACAACTTCATCCTGGCGCTTGAGAACACGGCGATCTACGCGGTCTCCACGGTGGTGATCAGCACCATTTTGGCGTTGCCGCTGGCGCTGTTCCTCAGTCGGAGAAGCCGGCTCTCGCCGTTCTACCAGACGATCTATTTCCTGCCGTTCATCACGCCGCTGGTGCCGATGTCGATCGCGTGGAAATGGATCTACGACTACAATTACGGCGCGTTCAACTACGTGCTCTCGCTGGCCGGCATTCGGGCGGTTCCCTGGCTCACCGATCCAGACATCGCACTGTGGGCGCTGATCATCATGAGTATCTGGCGCGTGCTCGGCTACAACATGATCCTGTTCCTGGTCGGCATTCGCAACATCCCGGCCCATTACCTCGAAGCGGCGAGCCTGGACGGCGCCACCGCCTGGCAGCGCTTCTGGCACGTGATGCTGCCGCTGCTGCGGCCGATCCTGCTCTATGTGCTGGTGACTTCGACCATCACTTCGTTTCAGGTGTTCACCCAGGTCTACGTGATGACGCTGGGATCTCAGACGGCTCCGGGCAACGCGCTGCGCGTCCTCGTGTACGACATCTTCGAGAACGCGTTCACCTATCACCACATGGGCTATGCCTCATCGGAGGCGGTGGTGCTCACTTTGCTCGTGCTGGGCGTCACGGTCGTCCAGTTCACCATCGCCCGCAACGACCCGGCGAAGCAGGCCTGAGATGGCACGCCGCACGCCACTCCTGGCACGGCTCGGCAATTTGCTCGCGCACGCTGTGGTGGCGCTCGGTGCCGTGGTCATGGTGCTGCCGATGATCTGGATGCTTGTCACCTCGTTCAAGCCGGAGCCGGAAATCGCGCTCTGGCCGCCGCACTTCTTGCCGAAGGTGCCGACCTTGGCGAACTACGCCGGCATCTGGCAGGCCGCACCGTTCGGCCGCTTCTTCCTCAACAGCATGGGCATCGCGCTGGTGGCAACCGTCGCGGTCGCGGCGACGTCGATGGTGGCGGGCGCGATTTTCGCCAAGTACCGCTTCCCCGGCCGCACGCTGCTGTTCGGACTGATCATCGCCACCGCGATCGTGCCGTTCGAGGCGTACATGATCCCGCTCTATTTGCAGCTGATCCAGGTCGGCTGGATCAACACCTACCAGGGCATCGTGCTGCCCTATCTGTTCATGGCGTTCGGCATCTTCCTGATGCGCCAGCACGTCGCCTCGACCGTGCCGACCGAGCTTTTGGAGGCGGCGCGGGTCGATGGCGGGTCGGAATGGTGGATTTTGCGGCGCGTGATCACGCCGCTTTCCGGCAATGCGCTGGCCGCGGTCGGCATCTTCGCCTTCATCCAGGGCTGGACCATCTTCATCTGGCCGCTGCTGGTCGCCAACAGCCAGAGCCTGTTCAACATGGAGCTGGGGCTGACCGTGTTTCAGTTCCGCTTCACCGCCGATTACGGCAAGCTGATGGCGGGCTCGGTGATCTCCGCCATCCCGATGCTGGTCATCTTTCTGCTGATGCGCCGCCGGATCATCGAGAACATCGCACTGACCGGGCTGAAGGGGTAGTTGTCATCTTAAGGATTGGAGGAATGAAAATGCGTTGGCCCAGCGTCGCCCTCCTGCTTGGGCTGCTAACGCCGCTTTCCACCCCCGCCCTTGCGAAGGACAATGTTCTGAAGGTCGTGCCCAGTGCCGACCTGGCCGAACTCGATCCGACGCGCGGCAACAACTACATCGCCCGCGTCTATGAGCAGATGGTGTTCGACACGCTGTTCGCGCTCGACCATACGCTGCGGCCGAAGCCGATGATGCTGGATCGGGAAGCCGTCAGCACCGACGGGTTGACCTATACGATGACCCTGCGACCGGGCCTGCGCTTTCAGGATGGCAGCCCCGTCACGACCCGCGACGTCATCGCCTCGCTCAGGCGCTGGGCCGACAACACGTCGATGGGCAAGCAGCTCAACCTGCGTCTCGCCGCGATGCAGGCGGTCGATGATCGAACCTTCACGATCGCGCTGAAGCAACCCTTCGGCCTGCTCGAGTTCATGCTGGCGGGCCCCGGTGCGCCAATGCCGGCCATCATGCGCGAGGCGGACGCAAAGAAGCCGATCAACGCGCCGATGATCGCGCCGATCGGCTCCGGTCCATTCCGCTTTCTGCCCGATGAGCGCATCGCCGGCCAGCGCGCGGTGTTTGCCCGCAACCCGGACTACTCCGCGCGGCCCGAGCCGCCGGACGGTTTGGCCGGCGGCCGCGTGGTGAAGGTTGACCGCGTGGAGTGGGATGTCCTGCCTGATCCCGCCACCGCGGCGAACGCGCTGGTGACGGGGGAGGTCGATGTCTGGGATACCGTGCCCTCCGATCTGATCGGCTATTTGCGCCATCACGGCGTTACGGTGCGGCGAACCAACACGCTGCCGTCGGGCGGCTTCATCCGGCCCAATTTCCAGGTGCCGCCGTTCAATGACCAGCGGGCGCGGCAGGCGCTGGCGCTGCTGTTCGACCAGCGCCAGTTCATGCAGGCCGTCGCCGGCACCAACGGCGGCTGGCGCGAATGCTTCTCGTTCGGCATGTGCGGCTCGCCGAATGGCAGCGAGGCCGGGTCAACCCCCTATCGCAAGCCGAATGTCGCGCGGGCGAAGCAGCTTCTGGCCGAGGCCGGCTACAAGGGACAGCCCATCGTCATCGCCAGCAGCCCGCAGCTTCCGATCGTCGAGGCGCTGGCGCAGGTGGCGGCGCAGACGCTGCGCAGTGCCGGCATGAAGGTCGATTTGCAGGAAGGCGACTGGGCGGTGGTGTTCAAGCGGGTCACCACGCCTAATGCGACCGGCGCGAACACGTGGAACCTGTTCGCCTCCTACTCGCTCGGCGGCACGCTGTTCAGCCCGCTCACCAACACGCTGCTCGACCTCTCGTGCCCGGCGCCGGGGGCGCTGCCCACCAATTTCGCCGGCTTTCCCTGCGATCCCCCGGGTGAGGCGCTGCGTCAGAAGGTGTTCGCCGCGCGCGACGAGCCGACCCGGCAGGCGGCGTTCACCGCGTTGCAGACCGCGATGTGGACGTTCATCCCCTACATCCCCGCGGGCACGTTCGACGTTGACAACGCTTATCGCAAATCCATCAGCGGGGTTCTGGACAGCTACATCATCCCGTACTGGAACATCGAGAAGCGTTAGCGCGTGCCGTGCCTGGGCGCCGACCACGCTCCGGATCGGCTGCCAGTCAATCACCGAGAAAGCGGCGCACGACCCCGAGGAAGCGATCACGCTCCTCAATGAACGGGAAATGGCCGCTGCGATCGAACACCGCGAGCTCGGCGCTGGGAATGCCCTTGAAGAGAGCCTCGCTGTGACTGACCGGCAAAATCCCGTCTCGGCGGCCGACCGCAACAAGGGTCGGCGTGCCGGCGATCTCGCCGAGGCGCGGCCGCAGATCGAGGCTGCTTGACAGGCTCGCGCCGAGGATCAGCGCGTGCTGGCGATAGACGGTGCGGTCGGTCGCAACCAGCAGCTCGGTCGGGAAGTCGTAGAAATAGGCAGGCAGGATGGTGTGCCACAGGTTTTTCCAGTCCTCGTCGCTGGACGGCTGCAGGAGGTGAGCAAAGCCCTGCCGGATCTCGGGCGTCATGTGCAATGCCAGGAGTTGCGCGCCTTCCTTGTGAGAAATCCGCCTTGGCGCCGGACTGGTGTCGGCCAGGATCAGATAGCCGACACGGTCCGCGTGGGTGAGGGCGTAGAGCTGGGCGAGATAACCTCCATACGAATGCCCCAGCACGATCCATTGCTGGATGCCCAGTCTGTCCCGCAGCGCGTCGAGATCGGCAACCATGTTTTCCAGGGTGAAGTCGGCGTCCGGTCCCGGCGTTGAGCGGCCATTTCCGCGCAGGTCGGGGTAGATGAGGCGGAAGCCGGTTTGCAAGGGGTCGAGCCAGGGCTGGAAATAGCTGTGATCCAGCCCCAGCCCGCCGTGGATCACCAGCATCGGCCGGCCCTTCCCGACAGCCTCGCAGAACAGCGCGACGCCGGTGGGCAGCTCGACCATTCCGGCATCCGCCCGCGCGCGGCGCGTGAGTGCCGCGGTGAGGCCGAGTGCGGCAATTCCGAACCCGCGGCGGGACAGGTTTGGAAGAAGCTGCATGGCTTTCCCGCTTTGGCTTACGTCGCTTGCTCAGCTCGGCTCGATGCGCGTCGTGCTCTCGGTCTCTGCTGCCAGCGCTGCGGGATCGAGATGCACGACGTGATAGGTGCCGTCGAGCCAGGCGCGGAACTGGTCGGCATAGTGCGGGCTGCCGGGGACGCCGGAATTGCCGATATTCTGCACCGCGAGGAAGCGATCGGGTGCGGTGAAATCGACCACCATCCGGTACTCGGCGCCGGAGGTCGCCATATGCGGCGGCAGCTCGCCGCCGGTGTTGCGCACCGTGTGCGAGCCGCCGTCCACCGGCGCCGGGCCGATGTCGAACGCCGCCGCGTTGGCCGGCGCCGAGAGCGGGTGGCGCCAGTGCGCGAGATGCACGCGGCCCCATCGCCAGTCGCCCGCGTCGGGGCCGAGGCGCGTGCGCAGCGCCGCGACCGCCTCGGCCGCCGTCGCGCGCGCCGCTTCGCTTGTGCCGCGCTCGAAATAGCCCGGCACCTCGCCCGCAAGCAGCGCCGCCGCCAGCCCGGTCTGCTGCATCGCGAGGTCCACCAGTCGCGCCGGCAGGTGACGCGCCAGCACCCGGCGCTGCCAGAGCGCCATGAACGTCTCGAACGCGGTCGGTGCGGGGCTGTCGAGCGTGTAGGAAAAGTCCCAGCCGCGCAGCGCGGCGGCGAGCGGCGCCGCTTCGGCGTCATCGCCAAGATGGCGCAGAATTGCCGGCACCAGCCGTTCGGCCCGGCAGTTCTTGACATCGTTCTGGAATCGTACTGTTGGCGTCGCGATCGAGTTGCGCGCTGCCGCCGAGTGCCTGGTCGATCCGCACGCCGCGATGGCCCTGCGAATAGGCGCCATAGATGCCGCGCGGATCGCCGGGCGGCACGATCCGCTGGTTGGCGCTGGCGACGTAGCCCCGCGGCGGATCGGCGCTGCGCGGCAAATCGTCGAAGCCGATGTATCCGCGCCAGGCGTCGGCCGCCTCGCTCGCGTCGCGGAACCCCGGCACGATGCGCCCGCGCACCGGGATGCGTCCCGCCATCTGATAGCCGATGTGCCCAAAGCGGTCGGCGTAGACGAAGTTGAACACCGCGATCGACCAGTCGCGAAGGGCGGCGCGGAACGCTTGCCAGTCGTGGGCACGCGACACGTTGATTGCAGCGCGCAGGTCGTCGATGTGCTCGGCGCCGACCCAGCGCAGCGACAGCGGCGGGTCGCCGCCCTCGGCCACGGCCGGGATCAGCGCATTGATGATCGGGCCGCGCCGCGTCTCCCGCACCGTCAGGTGCCGCGTGGCTTCCCCGCGCACCGGGATTTCCACCGTGCGCGTCGCAAACTTGTGCCATGCGTCGCCGTCGCGATAGCGCGAAGCGTCGTGCGGATCGGTCGTTTCCACGTAGAGGTCGCGGGTCGATGCGGCGTTGTTGGTGATGCACCAGGCGGCGGTGCCGTTGGCTCCCCACCACATGCCCGGCAGGCCGGGATGGCCGGCGCCGGCGGCATGGTCCTCGGGGCCGTGCAGGGCGAACTCGTACCAGCTCGACGGCACCCAGAACGGCTGGTGCGGATCGCCGCACAGGATCGGCAGGCCCGACGCGGTGCGGGCGCCCGCCAGCGCCCAGTTGTTGCTGCCGGTCGCATCGTCGGTGCCGGTCGCATCGGGCAGCACGAGGTTTTCCGATGCCTCGGGCGTGAGATAGAGGCCGCGCAGCGCCTCGGGGAAGAAGCGCGCGGCCTCGGCGGCGGCGATGCGGTCGATGCGGCCGTTCAGCGACCACCAGATGCCGCGGCCGACGGCGACGATGTCGCGCACGGTGAACGGCTCGGGGGCGTAGCCGAGGACCGCGAACTCGATCGGCAGCGTGTCGTGTGCGGCCTCGATCCAGCGGTTGATGCCGGCGACGAAGGCCACGACGAGGGCCGCGGTCTTGTCGTCGATCGCGGATGCCTCGCGCTCGGCGATGCGGTCGATGCCGACGGTCAGGTGCGCGGCATCGCTGGCGGCGTAGGCGGGGCCGAGGATTTCCGCCTGTCGGCCAAGCGCGCGGCGGCGCAGGCGGTCCATCTGCCACAGCCGGTCCTGCGCCATCGCGAGCCCGAGGCCGAAAAAGAGGTCGGGCGTGCGCTCGGCGGCGATGTGCGGGACGCCGGCGCGGTCGCGGCGGATCGTGACAGCGGCGCCGACCGCACCCGCAAGCGTCGCGTCGGCGAGTGTCGCATGGCGGTGCAGCAGGGCGTCGCGGGCGGCGGCAAACGCCTCTTGTGTGACGCCCGCAGTGCGGCAGACCGCCTCGACATCGTGGCTGCCCCGCAGGGCTGCGAGAATCGCCGGATCGTCGAGGGGCATCGCGGCTTCCATCTTCGGTTGGGTCCGCGACTATCGCGCCGGTGCTGTCCAGCGGGCAAGCTGGTGCCGAGCGCCCTCAACGCGGGCCGCGGTCGAGCGGGCAGCCTTGGAAGCTCCTCTGGCCGGTCCCAATGGCCGGCATCACCGATCAGTCTCACGTGCCCAACGGCTGCCAAGACTTGTTGCTATCCGCCTAACGTCCTATGTAGTTAGGCGGATAAGCACTTACGGAGCGCGCTGTGCCGGATGAAACCACCCGGTGGACCGTCTCGGTGTCCAAGGCAACGGACATCACGGTGCGCAGCTTCCTGGCCCAACGCGGCCTCAAGAAGGGCGACCTCTCGAAATTCATCGAGGAAGCCGTGAAATGGCGCGTGCTCGACCAGACCATCGCCGAAGCCCGGAGCAAGTTCGCCGACATGCCTGCCGACGAGCTGCAGGCGGCGATCGACGAAGCCGTCGCCGCGGTGCGCCAACCGAACACTCCCAATACCGCCTAATCCGTGCGGGTGGTGGTCGACACCAACGTCCTTGTCAGCGCGCTGCTGTCGGGCACGTCACTGCCGGCGCACCTCATCGAGCTCTGGCGCGAAGGCGGCTTCGACCTGCTGACCTCGGCCGAGCAGCTCGACGAGCTGATGCGCGTCACGCGTTACCCGAAGATCCGCGGGCGCCTTCCGCCCGCGCTGGCCGGACGCCTGATCAACGAACTGCGGCCGGTCGCCACCGTGATGACCGACCTGCCCGCCGTGGCGCTGTGCGCCGATCCCCATGACGACTATTTGCTGGCGGCCGCGCAAGCCGGCGGGGCCGACTACCTCGTGACCGGCGACAAGCGCGATCTGCTGACGCTCAGGCTCCACGCAGGAACCAGGATTGTCACCGTCCGTGACTTCCTTGTTTTGAACAGGCGGTTGCCATGACCGCGCAACTCCCCACAATCATGCCGCCTGGTGCGCCGGCGCCGCTCGGCGACACACGCCCTGTCCGGACGATGATTGCCGAACGAAGGCAAGCCGGGTCCCTGCGCCGCCGCGCAAACGGTTCTCGAAATAGCGCGCCCTGTTCCGCCTTTCCGGGTCGAGAGGCGGAGATCGCACGGGATTCCACCGCCCCCGCGTTGACACACGCGGCACCCGGCCCGCATCCTCCCGCCCTCCCCGCAACCGCCTGCGACGGGTCGCCGGCGGGTTGAACCGTTCGGGATGCGAGAACGCCCATCCATGATCGCCGCCCTGATGCCCACCTACAACCGCGCCGACCTCGCCTTCGAGCGGGGCGACGGCGCCTGGCTGGTGACGGCGGACGGGCGACGATTCCTCGATTTCGGGGCCGGCATCGCGACCTCCTCGCTCGGCCACAACCACCCGCATCTGGTCGCCGCGATCGCCGAGCAGGCGGCGCGCGTGATGCACGTCTCCAATCTCTATCGCGTGCCGCAGGCCGAGCGGCTGGCCGCACGGCTGGTCGAGGCGACGTTCGCCGACAGCGTCTTCTTCTGCAACTCGGGCGCCGAGGCGAACGAGGGCATGGTGAAGATGATCCGCAAGGCCCAGGCCGAGACCGGGCACCCCGAGCGGTTCCGCGTGATCTGCTTCGACGGCGCCTTCCACGGCCGCACGCTCGCCATGCTCGCGGCCACCGGCAATGCGAAATACCTCAAGGGCTTCGGACCGCCGGTCGAGGGCTTCGACCACGTGCCGTTCAACAACATGAACGCGGTGCGCGACGCAATCGGACCCGCGACCGCCGGCATCGTCGTCGAACCCGTGCAGGGCGAGGGCGGCATCCGCCCTGCGTCGCTGCAATTCCTCCGCGATCTGCGCGCCGCCTGCGACGAATTCGGCGTCTTCCTCGGCCTCGATGAGATCCAGTGCGGCATGGGGCGCACCGGCAAGCTGTTTGCCCACGAGTGGGCGGGCATCGAGCCGGATGTACTCGCCGCCGCCAAGGGCATCGCCGGCGGCTTCCCGATGGGTGCGATCCTGGCGAAGGAAGCGGTGGCGAAGCACCTCTCGGCGGGCACGCACGGCACCACCTTCGGCGGCAACCCGCTCGCTTGTGCCGCCGCCAACGCGGTGCTCGACGTGATGCTGGAACCGGGTTTCCTCGCCGACGTCGATCGCAAAGGCCGCTGGCTCTGGGCAAAACTTTCGCGGCTGGTCGCGACCTATCCGACGGTATTCGCCGAGTTGCGCGGGGCGGGGCTGATGCTCGGCCTGCGCTGCCTGGTGCCGGCCGGCGAGGTGCAGCAGGCGGCGATCGCGGAAGGGCTGCTCAGCGTCACCGCCGGCGAGAACGTCGTGCGCCTGGTGCCGCCGCTGGTCGTGACCGATGCCGATTGCGCCGAGGCGGTGGCGATGCTGGATCGCGCCGCCCGCCGCTGCCTGCCGTCGGCGCACAAGGCCGCCGCGAAATGAGCGGCGCGGCACGGCGGCGGACGGAGGGCCGCGCCCAGGACGGGCACGCGCAGGACGGGCACGCGCAGGATGGGCACGCGCAGGATGGGCCAATGCCGCTGCGCCACTTCCTCGATCTGCGCGACCACGATCCCGCGACGCTGCGGCAGATGCTCGACGTCGCCTCGAACCTCAAGCGCGCGGGCGTCTCCTCGCGCCCGCTCGCCGGCCGCACGCTGGCGCTGATTTTCGAGAAGCCGAGCACGCGCACCCGGGTTTCCTTCGAGGTGGCGATGCGCCAGCTTGGCGGCGACGTGGTCGTGCTGTCGAGCCGCGACATGCAGCTCGGCCGCGGCGAGACGGTCGGCGACACCGCGCGCGTGCTGTCGCGCTACGTCGATGCGATGATGCTGCGCACCGACAGCGTGGCGCGGTTGCGCGAGCTTGCGGCGGCCGCGACCGTGCCGGTCATCAACGGCCTCACCGACACCAGCCATCCGTGCCAGCTCATGGCCGACGTGATGACCTTCGAGGAGCATCGCGGGCCGATCGCGGAGCAGGTCGTGGCCTGGTGCGGCGACGGCAACAACGTCGCGCGAAGCTGGATCGAGGCGGCGGCGCAGTTCGGATTTACGCTGCGGCTCGCTTCCCCCGAGCAGCTTCGCCCGCCGGCCGAGCTGGTCGCGTGGGCGCGCGCGCAGGGTGCGAGGATCGAACTGGGCGACGATCCCGAGGCGGCAGTACGCGGCGCGCGCTGCGTCGTCGCCGACACCTGGCTCTCCATGAACGATGATCCGAACGAGAGCCGCCACAACCTGCTCGCCCCTTATCGCGTGACCGCGGCGCTGATGCGGCTTGCCGCACCGGATGCGATCTTCATGCACTGCCTGCCCGCGCACCGTGGCGAGGAAGTAACCGCGGAGGTGATCGACGGACCGCAATCGGTGGTGTTCGACGAGGCGGAGAACCGGTTGCACGCGCAGAAGGGCGTGCTGGCCTGGGCGCTCGGCGCGGCGCGCTAGTAGCGGCACCGCCACGCGCGCGACCGGCGCGGCGAAGGGAGGAAACATGCAGCTTGCGGGCGTGGCGGCGATCGTCACCGGCGGCGGCTCCGGCCTCGGTGCCGCGACGGCGACGGCGCTGGCCGAGGCGGGCGCGCGCGTGGCGGTGCTCGACATCAACGCCCACGCGGCGCGCGACGTGGCCGACCGCATCGGCGGCTTCGCGCACGCGTGCGACGTGAGCGACGCAGCCTCGGCCGAAGCCGCGATCGCGGCGGCGCAGGCGGCGCACGGCGGCCCGCGCGTGCTGGTGAATTGCGCGGGCGTCGCCACGCTCGGGCGCATCGTCGGGCGCGAGGGGCCGCTCGATCTCGGCGCGTTCGAGCGCACCGTGCGCGTCAATCTGATCGGCACCTTCAACTTGCTGCGGTTGGCAGCCAGCGCGATGAGCACGCTCGATCCGCTTGCCGGCGGCGAGCGCGGCGTGATCGTCAACACCGCCTCGATCGCGGCCTTCGACGGACAGATCGGGCAGGCGGCCTATGCGGCCTCGAAGGGCGGCGTGGTCAGCCTGACCTTGCCGGCGGCGCGCGAGCTGGCGCGCTTCGGCATCCGCGTGATGACGGTGGCCCCCGGCATCTTCCGCACGCCCATGCTGGCGGGATTGCCGCAGGAGGTGCAGGACAGCCTCGGCGCCTCGGTGCCGTTCCCGTCGCGGCTCGGCGAGCCGGCGGAGTTTGCCGCACTCGTGCTGCACCTCGTCGGCAACCCGATGCTGAACGGCGAGACGATCCGGCTCGACGCGGCACTCCGGATGGCGCCGCGATGACCGGCACGATCATCACCGAGAGCCGGGGCGCGTGGCGCCGGCTCGCGCTCAACCGCCCTGACAAGATGAACGCGCTCGACCGGCCGATGCAGGACGCGATTCTGCAGGCACTCGACGAAGCGGCGCACGACCGCGACTGCCGTGCACTGCTGATCGCGGGCGAGGGCCGGGCGTTCTGTGCCGGGCAGGACCTTGCTGCCCTCGCCGATACCGACGTGCGTGGCACCATCGAGCACTTCTACAACCCGCTGGTGCGCACGCTGCGCGCGCTGCCGATGCCGGTGGTGTGCGCGGTCAACGGCGTCGCGGCCGGGGCGGGGGCGAACCTCGCACTCGCCTGCGACATCGTGCTCGCGGCGCGCTCGGCCCGCTTCATTCAGGCTTTCGCGAAGATCGCGCTGATCCCCGATTGCGGCGGCACCTGGTTCCTGCCGCGGCTGGTGGGCGATGCGCGGGCGCGTGTTCTCTCCTTGCTCGGCGAACCGGTCAGCGCCGAGCAGGCCGAGGCGTGGGGGATGATCTGGAAGGCGGTCGATGACGACGCCCTGATACCGCAGGCCGAGGCGCTGGCGGTCCAGCTTGCCTCCGGCCCCACCGGCGCTTACGCGCTGATCAAGCGGGCGCTGCTCGCGGCACCGGGCAACACGCTCGCGGCGCAGCTCGACCTTGAGCGCGACTTGCAGGAGCAGGCCGCAAGCGGCGCCGATTTCGCCGAGGGCGTGCGCGCCTTCGCCGAGAAGCGCACCCCGCGCTTCATGGGCGGACGATGAGCGATCCGGCGCAGGCGCTCGCCGAGCGTTGCGCCGCTGCCATGTGGGCGGATGACCGCGCCAGCCCCGGCCTCGGGATGCGGCTGCTCGACGTGGCACCCGGCCGCGCGCGCCTGTCGATGCCGGTCGCGGAGCGCATGGTGAACGGCCACGGCATCTGCCACGGCGGCTTCATCTTCGCGCTGGCCGACAGCACCTTCGCCTTCGCCTGCAACACCTACGGCGAGCGCGTCGTCGCCCGCCACTGCACGGTCACCTATCTGCGTCCGGGCAGGCTCGGACAGGTTCTGATCGCCGAGGCGACCGAGCGCGCCCGCGCCGGACGCAGCGGACTCTACGATGTGCGCGTCACCGCCGAGGGCGGCGAGACCATCGCCGAGTTTCGTGGCCACTCGCGCGCCACCGGGGAGAGGTTCTTCGATGCGCCCTGACCTTTCGCCGCAGCCCGGCACGCTCGATGCGATCGAGACCGCCTCGCGCGACGAGATCGCGGCCTTGCAGCGGCGACCGGCTGGCCTGGTCGCTGCGTCACGCCTACGACAACGTCCCGCACTATCGCCGAGCGCTTCGACGCCGCCGGCGTGCATCCCGGCGATTTCTCCGACCTCGCCGACCTGGCGAAATTTCCTTTCACCACCAAGGACGATCTGCGCGCCAACTACCCGTTCGGCATGTTCGCCGTGCCGCGCGAGCGCGTGGCGCGCATCCATGCCTCGTCGGGCACCACCGGCAAGCCCACGGTGGTCGGCTACACGCGCGAGGACCTCGACGTCTGGGCCGCGGTGATGGCGCGCTCGATCCGCGCCGCCGGCGGGCGCCCCGGCATGATCGTCCACGTCGCCTACGGCTACGGGCTGTTCACCGGCGGCCTCGGCGCGCATTACGGGGCGGAGCGGCTGGGCTGCACGGTCATCCCGGTCTCGGGCGGTCAGACCGAGCGGCAGGTGCAACTGATCCGGGATTTTTCGCCCGACATCATCATGGTGACGCCGAGCTACATGCTCGCGATCCTCGATGGGTTCCGCGCGATCGGCGCCGATCCGCGCGCCACCGCGCTCAAGGTCGGCATCTTCGGCGCCGAGCCCTGGACCGACGCGATGCGCGGCGAGATCGAGGGCGCGTTCGACATGCATGCGGTCGACATCTACGGGCTTTCCGAGGTGATGGGACCGGGGGTCGCGAACGAGTGCGTCGAGACCAAGGACGGACTGCACATCTGGGAGGACCATTTCTATCCGGAGGTGATCGACCCCGAGACCGGAGCGGTGCTGCCCGACGGCGCGCCGGGCGAGCTGGTGTTCACCTCGCTGACCAAGCAGGCGATGCCGGTCGTGCGCTATCGCACCCGCGACCTCACGCGCCTGCTGCCCGGCACCGCACGCACCATGCGGCGGATGGAGAAGGTGACGGGCCGCAGCGACGACATGATGATCGTGCGCGGCGTCAACGTGTTTCCGACCCAGATCGAGGAGCTGATCCTGCGCGTCCCGGCGCTGTCGGGACATTATCAGGTGGTGCTGACGCGCGAGGGGCGGCTCGATGCGATGGCGGTGCATGTCGAGGCGCGGCCGGAGGTGTCGCGTGCCGCGGCCGCGACCCACGAGGCGGCACTGGCGCACGCGATCAAGGAGATCGTGGGCGTCAGCGCGCGCGTCGTAGTGGAGGCGCCGGGCGCGATCGAGCGCAGTCTCGGCAAGGCGCGCCGGGTCGTCGATCGGCGCTCTCAGGGTTAGGGCAGGCTAGGGCAGGCTAGAGTAGCGCCTGCTGTGCATGTCGGGCCGGCAGGGCCACCGCCAGGCGCTGCAAGGCGGGGATGTCCAGCAGCGTCACCTTGTGCCCGGTGATGGCGACCAGCTCGCGGCCGCGCAGGCGGCGGAGCACACGGTTCAGATGGATCACGTTGAGCCCGAGCAGGTCGGCGATGTGCTGCTGGGTCAGCGCCAGCGAAAAGCCCTGTTCGGTCGCCTGACCGCGCCGCTGCAGCCGGGCATGGAGGTCGAGCAGCAGCCATGCGACGCGCTCCTCGGCATCGCACTGGCCGATGCGGGTCAGCAGCTCGTCGGTCGCCTCGCGCTCGGCGCAGATCAGGCCGAAGACGCGGTGGCGCAGCCACGGTTCGCTGACCATGCGCTGCGTGGTGTGCGGCGCGTCGAGCAGGCACATCGCGACGTCGCTCACCGCTTGCACGGAATAGGCGGGCAACTCGCCGAGCAACAGCTCCAGCCCGACCGTGTCGCCCGGCAGCAGGATGCGCAGAATCTGGCGCCGCCCGTCGGGCAGCAGCCGGAAGCGGAACGCCCAGCCGGTGAAGAGGGTGAAGATGGCGGCGTCCTCGTCGCCGGCGCGCAGCAGCACGGAGTCGCGCTCGGCACGGCGATGGCCGACCTTGAGCTGCTCGACGGTGGGAACCTGGTCGTCCTCGAAATCGCGGAAACTCGGCAGACGCCGGAGGTGGCAATCGGCGCAGGCAACTGTCAGCAGATTGGGCATGTAGTTCATAGCGAACCATTCCCTCCAGAAGCTGTTATAGGGATACGGAATTCGGTGGCGACGCGCCCGGCGCTGCCCGGAGGGGTCGTTGCGCGCCCCTACTGTGGCAAAGACGGTCCATTTATCATCCATTCACGCGTCTAGTAAAGAAAAATTGACGCGAAAACAACGAAACTGTTGCATACTTGGCAATGTTCAATCGGAGGTAGCATAACTCCCATGGCCGCAACGAATGCGCGAGGAGGGCTGACGATGACCGACGACGCGCAACCGACCGCGATGGCGGCGCTGATGCTGGCCGAATCACTGATGCTCGCCCTGATGGAGGCCGGCCTGATCGGCCAGGACGAAATTGCCGGTGCCATCGAGGATGTCGTCGCCAGTCAGCGCGGCCTGGTGGCGGACGGTGCCGATCCGGCGGTGGTGCAAGTCGCCGAGCGGCTGGTGCATCGCATCGCCGATCGCCTGGCGGGCGCGCTGCCCCGCCGCCGCCGCTGACCGGGGCGCGGGCGCTGGCCAGCGCCCGCGCCGCGCGCTAGGCAGGCGCATGAAGGCTGCCGAACTGTGCTTCGACCAGGACGCGATGCTCGCCGGGCTGCACGCCTGGATCGCCTGCGAAAGCCCGACCTTCGATGCCGCCGCGGTCGGGAGGATGATGGACCTCGCCGCCCGCGACCTCGTGCTGATGGGCGCACGGGTCGAGCGGGTGGCGGGGCGGATGGGCTTCGGCGACTGCCTGCGCGCGCGCCTGCCGCACCCGCGCGCGGACGCGCCGGGCATCCTGGTCATGGGGCATCTCGACACGGTGCATCCGATCGGCACGCTGGCCCATCTGCCGTGGCGGCGGGAGGCGGGGCGCTGCTTCGGCCCCGGTATCTGCGACATGAAGGCGGGCAATTATCTCGCGCTCGAGGCGCTGCGCCAGCTCGCGCGCGCCGCCGTCGCGACCCGGCTGCCGGTCAGCGTGCTGTTCACCTCCGATGAGGAGGTGGGCAGCCCGAGCACCCGCGACCTGATCGAGGCCGAGGCGTCGCGGCATCGCTTCGTGCTGATCCCCGAGCCGGGGCGGAGCGACGGCGGCGTGGTCACTGGCCGCTATGCGATCGCGCGCTTCGATCTGGAGGCGACCGGCCGCCCGAGCCATGCCGGCGCGCGCCTTGCCGAGGGGCGCTCGGCGATCGCCGAGATGGCGCGGCAGGTGCTGGCGATCGAAGCGATGACGACCGAGGACTGCACCTTCAGCGTCGGCGTGATCCGCGGCGGGCAATGGGTGAACTGTGTGGCCACCACCTGCACCGCCGAGGCGCTCAGCATGGCCAAGCGGCAGCCGGATCTCGATCGCGGCGTGGCGGCGATGCTCGCCCGCACCGCGAACGGACCGGATGTCGCCTTCGCCGTCCGCCGCACCGTCACCCGCCCGGTGTGGGAGGCGGACGCGGCCAGCATGGCGCTCTATGAGCACGCGCGCGGGATCGCGCGCGATCTCGGCTTCGAGCTTCCCCACCAGAGCGCGGGCGGCGGCTCCGACGGCAACTTCACCGGTGCCATGGGCATTGCAACCCTCGACGGGCTCGGTGCCGAGGGCGGCGGCTTCCACACCCTCGGCGAATACGTCATCGAGGAGAGCCTGGTGCGGCGTGCCCGGCTGATGGCCGGGCTGCTGGCGACGCTCGGTTGAGGGCAGCGCTGCGGCGCGCGCGGGTCGGGCGGGTCCTGCTCGGCCATCGCCGCCTGTTCGGCAGCATCGTCTTGGGCGTCGCGGCCTTCCTGCTGCTGCCCGCGCATCTGCCGGCGCAGACGCGCACGATCCTCGCCTGGGACATCTTTTCCGTCATCTTCCTGGTCTGGTGCGCGGCCTCGTTCATCGACGCCACGCCGCAGCGCATGGCCGCGCACGCCGAGGCGCAGCAGGAGGCGGAGTGGACGATGTTCTGGATCGTCGTCGCTGGCGTGCTGGTGAGCCTGGCCGCGACCTTAGGCGAGTTCTCGGCGATGAAGACGGTCGCGAAATCCTGGCGCGCCGTGATCGTGGTGCTGGTGGCGGCGACGCTCGGCCTGTCGTGGCTGCTCAGCCACGTGCTGTTCGCACTGCGCTATGCGCACGAGTATTACGAGCGCGCGCCGGCGAGCGGCAAGTTCGCGCGCGGGCTGCAGTTTCCGGGCGATGACGCCCCCGACTATTGGGACTTCCTCTATTTCGCGCTGGTGCTGGGGATGACGTTCCAGGTCTCGGACGTGCAGATCACCGCCAAGCCGCTGCGCCGGCTGGCGACGGTGCATGGGCTGCTGGGGTTCCTGTTCAACACGGTCATCGTGGCGCTGACCGTGAACATCGCGGCGGGGCTGCTGTAGGTTGGGCTCTGCCCAAACCCGCCAAAGGGCAGTCGCCCTTTGGAAATCCTCGGCACATCCACGTCATGCTCGGAAGGCCGAGCATCCACGTCTTTCTGTCGTGCCACAGCGAAGTCGTGGATGGTCGGCCTTCGCCGACCATGACGGTGGAGATAAACCCGGCATGACGATGCGGCACCGCAGGTCAGAACAAATGGATTTTCAAGGCTCTGCCTTGAGCGGGTCCAGGGCGGAGCGGGCCAAGGTTCCAATTGGCTGTCTTCAGCCAATTGGAATGCCCGCGGAGGGGGAGCCCTGGCCTTGCTTCACTTCCCCCCGTCCACCTGCAGCACCTGCCCGCTGATCCATCCGGCGAAGTCGCTGGCGAAGAACAGCACCGCGTTGGCGATGTCCTGCGCGGTGCCGAGCCGCTTGAGTGCGATCCGCTCGACCAGCGCGCGCTGCCCGGCCTCGCCGTAGCTCGCCCATTGCGCTTCGGTGGAACGGTTGGTGCGCACGAAGCCGGGGGCGACGCTGTTCACGGTGATGCCGAACGGGCCGAGTTCGTGCGCGAGCTGGCGTGTCAGGCCCACGACGGCGTGCTTGGCGCTGCAATAGGCCTGCACGCCGGTCAGCGACGCCTGCAACCCGGCGCCCGAGCTGATGGTGACGATGCGGCCCGAGCGGCGCCGCTTCATCCCCGCCGCCGCGGCGCGGCTGAGCACAAAGGCGGCGCCGACATTGATCGCGAAGATCGTGTCCCACTCGGTGTCGTCCACCTGCTCGACCGGCCGCATCGTGTGCCCGGCGACGCCGCCCGCGTTGTTGACCAGCACGTCGATCGCGTCGCCGGTCTGCTGCTCGATGCCGTCGATCCAGGCGGCGGCGGATGTGCGGTCGCGTAGGTCGAGAACACTCGTCTGCACGCCGGCCCGCGCGGTCTCGGCCAGTTCGCCGGCATCGAGGTCGCAGCCGAACACGCGCGCGCCGAGTGCCGAAAAGCTCTCGGCGATGGTGCGGCCGAAGCCGTGCCCGGCGCCGCTCACCACCACAATCTTGCCATCGAAGCGGATGTTCATGGCGTGAGCAGCTCCAGCAGATTGTCGTCCGACAGGGTGCGGCGTCCGCCCTCGATCTCGTGGATCAGGGAGACCAGCCGGCGCATCGCCGCGCAGTCGATGCCGTGGCGCGCGCCGATCTCGGCGATCGGCGCGATCTGCACATCCACCTCCGTCCGGCGCTTGCGCACCGCGAGATCGCGCCAGACGCCGGAATGGGTTTTCGGGTTCGGGCGGTTGAACGCGACCATCGCCGCGACCGATCGTCTCGCGGCATCTTCGCTCGCACCGGGCGCGAAGGCGGCGGGATCGAAGCCGTTGAAGCCGAGCGGATCGACGCCCTCTGCCACCGCCACCCGTACCGCCTCGCCGCCCAGCGCGCGCCAGGCCGGCAGCAGCTCGGGGCGCGCCAGGCAGTCGGCGATGCCCTTCTGCCCGAGCGCCTGCGCGAACAGCATCGCGCCGTAGCCGAGCTTGCCCCAGAGATAGGACCAGATGCGGTCGGTCGTGATCGCGTCCGGCTCGAAATCGCGCATCACTTCGTGCAGCGCCGCGAGCCGCGGCGTCATGCGTCCATCCAGCTCCCCCAGCACCACGGCGCCGCGATTGCTGAACAGGATTTCGCCCGGTTCGATCCAGTCGGCGCCGAAATTGACGAAGGCGCCGATCGTGCGGTCGCGGCCGACGATGCGCGCGATGATGGTTTCGTTGAGACCATTCTGGAGCGAGAGGATGTATCCGTCCTGCGCCAGGTGCGGCGTGATCGTGCGGACCGCGCCCTCGGTGTGGTGCGCCTTCACCGCCAGGAACACGCGCCGCCACCGGCCGCGCACGTCTTCGGGCCGCATTGCCGGCGCACCGACGGTGAAGGCGTCGATCGGGCCGGCGATGCGCAATCCGCGCGCCGGATCGGCGATCGCCGCGACGTGCTCAGGCACGATGTCGACGAAGCTCACATCGTGGCCCGAGCGCTTAAGGAAGGCGCCGACGGTGCCGCCGATCGCGCCCGCCCCCCAGATCAGGATGCCGTCATGGGTCTCGTTCATGCGTGGCAGGCTGGCGCCGCAAGCGATGACGGTCAACCGGCTGGCGGCCCGATCGGGTTCGGCACGAACAGGTCGCAGTTCTGATGCCCCGCGAGCAGGCAATCCTCCAGCGCCGCCTTCGCCTGCAACTCGCGCACCAGGAACAGGGCGATCACCACCAGCGCCAGCGCCAGCGCCAGCCCGGCGAGGCTCTGCGTCTGCCGGTCGGCATCGCGCTGCTCCTGCTCCTCGGTCCAGTCCTCGGCGTGGCGAATCGGCTGCATGGCGGCCTCGCGACCTCCAGTGGAGTGTGGCGCCCCGGCGGCTCGCATTCAAGTTGCAGGCGGCGGCCCCTGCCGCTTCAATGCCGCGCGTGACCACTCCCCGCGCCGCCGCCCACCTCGCCGCCTGCGACCCCGACCTCGCGGCGCTGATCCGCCGCGTCGGGCCGTGCCGGATGCGGCAGGATCGCAGCAGCCCGTACGAGGCGCTGGTGCGGGCCATCGCCCACCAGCAGCTTCACGGCGCGGCGGCCCGCGCGATCACGGCGCGGCTGCTCGCGCTGTTCCCCGGCGAGGCGTTTCCCCGGCCGGAATCGCTGCTGGCGGCCGATCCGGCCCGGCTGCGCGCCTGCGGGTTTTCGGCCGCGAAGATCGAGACGATCCGCGGCATCGCGGCCGGCGCCGCGTCGGGCCTGGTGCCCACGCGGCGCTCGGCGCAGCGCCTCTCGGACGCGGCCCTGATCGAGCGGCTGGTGAGCCTGCGCGGCGTCGGGCGCTGGACCGTGGAGATGCTGCTGATGTTCACGCTCGGCCGCCCGGACGTGCTGCCGGTCGATGATTTCGGCGTGCGCGAGGGCTGGCGGCGGCTGAAAGGGCTGGCGGCGCAGCCGAAGCCGCGGGTGCTCGCGGAAATCGGCGAGGCCTGGGCGCCCTACCGCTCGACCGCGGCGTGGTATCTCTGGCGGGCGGCGGAGGAGGGGAAGAGCGGCGGTTCGGCGCTGACCGGCAAGGTAGCGCAGGCGGACGCGGCCGAATAGCGGCGATGGGCTACGGCGCAACGAGCCGCTGGGATGCGTGATGACACTTGACAGCATGTAGGAGTTGTGTTAGTACGACTGTCGAACTTGCGGCCGACGCCGGCGATGCGGGAGCTGCCACGCGTTTCGGAGGCGAGCCGTGACCATGATCGCCGCGGGAGCCGCAATGAGGGAGGAGGACGATGCGACTGGCGAAGCGAGCGACGAGACCCAAGGCACCGAGACCCAAGGCACCCCACCTGCTGCGGCAAGCCTGTTTTACCCCTGTTCTCAGGAGCCGCGAGCCTGATCCAGCCCTGTTCTCAGGCCGGCGGCGCGCCTGATCCGGCCCTGTTCCTGGGCCTCAGGGGGCCTGATCAGGCCCTGTTATTCGCCCGCGCCGAGCGCGCCCGAGGCCCGCAGCTCCGCGAGGCGCCGGTCATCGAATTGCAGCACGTCGCGCAGAATCTCGGTCGTGTGCGCGCCGAGCAGCGGCGAGGCCTTCACCTCGGCGGCACTGTCGGACAGCTTGATCGGGCAGCCGACGCTCAGATACTTGCCGCGGGTCGGGTGGTCCACCTCAACCACCGTCCCGGTCTGCCGCAGCGCCGGTTCCTCGGCCAGCTCCTTCATCGACAGGATTGGACCGCACGGAATGTCGTGCCGGTTCAGGATCTCCATCGCCTCGAACTTGGTCTTGGTCATCGTCCACTGCTCGATCGCCGCGAAGATTTCCGCGAGCCGCGGCAGCCGCGCGTCGGCGGTCGCATAGTCCGGATCGGTGATCCATTCCGCCCGCCCGATGACCTTGCAGATGCTGCTCCACACCGGCGCCTGCGTGATGAAGTAGATATAGGCGTTGGGATCGCTCTCCCAGCCCTTGCATTTCAGGATCGATCCCGGCTGGCCGCCGCCGGACGCGTTGCCGGATCGAGGCACCGCTTCGCCGAACTCGCCGTGCGGGTATTGCGGATATTCCTTCAGCACGCCGTGTGCCAACCGCTGCTGATCGCGCAGCTTGACACGGCACAGATTGAGCACGCCGTCCTGCATCGCCGCCAGCACCTTCTGCCCGCGCCCGGTGGTGTTGCGCTGATACAGCGCGGCCACGATGCCGAGTGCCAGATGCAAGCCGGTGCCGCTGTCGCCGATCTGCGCGCCCGTCACCAGCGGCGGCCCGTCGTCGAACCCGGTCGTCGATGCCGCGCCGCCGGCACACTGCGCGACATTCTCATACACCTTGCAGTTCTCGTACGGTCCGGGACCGAATCCCTTGATCGACGCCATGATCATGCGCGGATTGAGTTCCTGGATGTGCGTCCAGCTCAGCCCCATCCGATCGAGCGCGCCCGGAGCGAAGTTCTCCACCAGCACGTCGCAGGCGCGGACCAGGGCTTCCAGAACCTCGCGTCCCTTGGGGTGCTTGCTGTCGATGGTGATCGAGCGCTTGTTGTGGTTCAGCATCGTGAAATAGAGGCTGTCGACATTCGGGATGTCGCGCAACTGGCCACGCGTGATGTCGCCGGTGCCCGGCCGCTCCACCTTGATCACGTCGGCACCCAGCCAGGCGAGCAGTTGCGTGCAGGTGGGACCCGACTGCACGTGGGTAAAATCGAGGATGCGCACGCCGTCCAATGCCTTGCCCATTGTCGTCTCCTGCATGTCTCGGCGGACGCCTTGCGGATCGCTGTTGTCAGCGCGCGGCGCCGCGAGCCGCCCATATTGTGCTGTTCATGACAAAGTCTTTGGTATGCCAGAAGTCCCGGCTTGTCCAGGCGCCGGTCGTTATGTATCGTTGTTGTGTATCTGCGACTGGGTGCGGCGGAAGCTTGATGTTCGCGAGGAACCCGGAATGAAAATCTGCATCTTTGGAGCCGGCGCAATCGGCGGGTATCTCGCGGTGGAGCTGGCCCTCGCGGGCCATGAGGTCTCCGTCGTCGCGCGGGGCGCACATTTGCGGGCCATTCGCGATCGGGGCCTGACCCTGCGGATCGACGGCCAGGAGAAGACCGCTCGCATGCCGGCAAGCGACGATCCGGCGCAGCTTGGCCAACAGGAATTCGTGATCTGCGCGCTGAAGGCGCAGCAGGCCTATCAGGCCGCCGCGCTGTTCGCGCCGCTGCTGGGCCGCGATACCGCCGTCGTCACCGCCATGAACGGCATCCCGTGGTGGTATTTCTACAAGGTGGGCGGCCGTTTCGAGGGGCGCCGCGTACGATCGGTCGATCCCGACGGCCGGCAGTGGGATTTCATCGGGCCTGAGCGGGCGATCGGCTGCGTGGTCGATCCGGCCTGCGAAATCGTGGCCCCTGGCATCATCCAGCACCACGAGTTCAGGCGCTTCACCCTCGGCGAGCCGGACGGCAGCCGCTCGGAGCGTATCGTCAGGCTCAGCCAGGCCCTGATCGCCGCCGGGTTCGAGGCGCCGGTTCGGGAGGGCATCCGCTGGAACATCTGGCTCAAGCTATGGGGCAATTTGTGCTTCAACCCGATCGCCGCGTTGACCCATTCGACGCTCGATCGAATGACGACCGAGCCCGGCATCAGGGCGCTCTGCATCACGATGATGCGTGAGGCGAAGGCCGTGAACGAAGCCCTGGGCGTCAACATTCCCGACGAGATGATGGACCGGCGCCTGGCCAAAGCCGGTTCGGTGGTCGGCCACAAGATGTCGATGCTGCAGGATCTCGAGCACGGCAAGCCGATGGAGATCGATGCCCTGGTGACAGTCGTGCAGGAATTCGGGCGCCTGACCGGCGTTCCCACCCCGATGATCGACGCCGTTCTCGCGTTGATTAGGGAGCGCGAGCGGTGCGCCGCCGCCGCGGCCTCAGCCGCGACGTGAACGCGCCACGCGGTCTCGTCGTCATTGCGAGCGAAGCGAAGCAATCCAGCGGTCTCGCCCGCGGCACTGCACTGGATTGCTTCGTCGCTTCGCTTCTCGCAATGACGAGGAACTTCGGAATCGGGACACTGGCATCATCTGCCGATCAGAGCGTATTGACCGGGATTTTCAGATAGCGCACGCCGTTCTCCTCCGGCGGCGGCAATTCGCCCGCGCGCATGTTCACCTGCACCGCCGGGATCAGCAGCTTGGGCATGTCGAGCTTGGCGTCGCGCGCGGTGCGCAGCGCCACGAACGCCGCCTCGTCGATGCCGTCATGGATATGCACGTTGCCGGCGCGCTGCTCGGCGACCGTGCTCTCCCACGCGTGTTCCGTGCGTCCGGGGGCGCAGTAGTCATGGCAGGTAAAGATGCGCGTCTGGGGCGGCAGGTCGAGGATGCGGCGGATCGAGCGATAGAGAGCGCGCGCATCGCCGCCCGGGAAGTCGGCGCGCGCGGTGCCGTAATCGGGCATGAACAGCGTGTCGCCCACGAACGCCGCATCGCCGATCAGGTAGGTGATGTCGGCCGAGGTGTGGCCAGGGGTCGCGATCACGCGGCATTCCAGCGCGCCGATCGCGAAGCGCTCGCCGTCCGCGAACAGATGGTCGAACTGCCGGCCGTCGCGCCCGAACGTCGGCTCGGCGTTGAACAGCGTGCCGAATCGCGCCTGCACGTCACGGATGCCCTCGCCGATGCCGATGCGGCCGCCGAGCCGCGCCCGCAGCCACGGTGCGGCCGAGAGATGGTCGGCATGGACGTGCGTCTCCAGCAGCCACACGACATGCAGGCCCCGCTCCGCCACCGCCTGCGCCACGGCCTCGGCCGATGCGGTGCCGGTGTGGCCGGAAGCCGCGTCGAAATCGAGCACGCTGTCGACCACCGCCGCGTCCCGGCTGGCGGGATCGGCGACGATATAGGTTACGGTGCTGGTCGCCTTCTCGAAGAAGGCGGTGATCTCCGCACTCGCCCCGGGCATGACGAACGGTCCTCCTGCTGCTTTCGCGGCAGGTTAGCGCGGATCGCGCCTGCTTCCCAGCCGCGGATCACTCCGCCGCCGCCGCCACCCCCACGGCACGGGTGCGGGTGCGCAGCGTGACGAACTCCTCGGCGGCGGTCGGGTGGATGCCGATGGTGCGGTCGAACTGGCGTTTGGTGGCGCCGGCAGTGATCGCGACGGCCAGGCCCTGCACGATCTCGGGCGCGTCCTCGCCCAGCATGTGGGCGCCGAGCACGCGGTCGGTCGCCTGATCGACCACCAGCTTCATCATCGTCTTCAGCGGCCGGCCGCTCAGGGTGTGGCGCATCGGCGTGAAGCGGGTGAGATAGATGTCGGCCGGCCCGCGCGCCGCCGCCTGCGCCTCGGTCAGCCCCACGGTGCCGATCGGCGGGCTGGAGAACACTGCACTCGGCACCGCGGCGAACGACCAGGAGCGGCCGGGCGGCATCCCGAACAGCAGGTCGGCCAGCGTATGGCCCTCGGCGATCGCGACCGGCGTGAGATTGATGCGGTCGGTGACGTCGCCGATCGCGTGGATATGCGCGGCACTGGTGCGCCATTCGGCATCGACCGCGATGGCGCCGCGCTCGTTGGCGCGCACGCCGGCGCGATCCAGTTCCAGCCCGCGCAGGTTGGGCAAGCGGCCGAAAGCGAGGAACGCGAGGTCGGTCGCGATCGCGCCGCCATCGTCGAGATGCACGATGCTGGTCTCGCCGCGCCGCTCGATGCGGCGCGGCGTGCGCGCGGCGTGCAGCCGGATGCCCTGCACCGCCATCGCCTCGGCCAGCGCCTCGCGCAAATCCTCGTCGAAGCCGCGCAGCGGGCGGGGCTGGCGGAAGATCAGATCGACCTCGGCGCCAAGACCGGCGAAGATGCCGGCGAACTCCACCGCGATGTAGCCCGACCCCATGATCGCGATGCGGGGCGGCATCGCCGGCAGGTGGAAGATGTCGTCGGACACCACGGCGTGCGCGGCGCCGGGCAGGTCGGGCCGCTGCGGGTGGCCGCCGGTCGCGATCACGATGCGCTCGGCGGTGATGCGCCTGCCGCCCACGTCCAGCGTGTGCGGGTCGATGAAGCGGGCGTGCGCCTCGAACAATTCGACGCCGGCGCCGGACAGCAGCTTGACGTAGATGCCGTTCAGCCGCGCGATCTCGGCGTCCTTGGTGGCGATGAAGCCGGCCCAGTCGTGCGTCCCGCGCTCGGCGTGCCAGCCGAAGCCGCGCGCGTCCTCGGCGGCGGGGCCGTAGCCGGCGGCGAGCACCATCAGCTTCTTCGGCACGCAGCCGACATTGACGCAGGTGCCGCCCCAGAACCGCGCCTCGGCGATGCCGACGCGGGCGCCGTGGCCGGCGGCGATGCGCGCGCAGCGCACGCCGCCCGAGCCGCCGCCGATCACGAACAGGTCGAAGTCGAAGCGGCGTTCGCTCACGTACCGATGCCGCCGATCGCGAGGTACTTCACCTCCAGATATTCCTCGATGCCGTATTTCGAGCCTTCGCGCCCCAGGCCCGAGTGCTTCATGCCGCCGAACGGCGCGATGGCGGTCGAGATCACGCCCTCGTTGATGCCGATCAGCCCGTATTCCAGCGCCTCGCCGACGCGGAAGGCGCGGCCGAGGTCGCGTGTGTAGAAATAGGCGGCGAGGCCGAAGGGCGTGTCGTTCGCCATCTCGATCGCCTCGGCTTCGGTGGCGAAGCGGAACAGCGGCGCCACCGGGCCGAAGGTCTCGTCGCGGAAGATCTCGGCCCCGCGCGGCACGTCGGCCAGGATGGTCGGCTCGAAGAAATTGCCGCCGAGCGCGTGGCGATGCCCGCCGGTGACGACCTTCGCACCCCGGTGCAGCGCATCGGCGATGTGCTCCTCCACCTTCTTGACGGCATCGGCGTTGATCAGCGGCCCCTGCATGACGCCCTGATCCATGCCGTTGCCGACCTTCATCTTCTCGACCGTCTCGCGCAGCTTGGCGCTGAACGCGTCATAGACGCCGTCCTGCACCAGGATGCGGTTGGCGCACACGCAGGTCTGCCCGGTGTTGCGGTACTTGCACGCCATGGCACCCGCGATCGCGGCGTCGAGATCGGCGTCGTCGAACACGATGAACGGCGCATTCCCGCCCAGCTCCATGCTGGTCTTCTTGATCGTGGGCGCGCATTGCGCGAGCAGCTTGGCACCCACCTCGGTGCTGCCGGTGAATGAGAGCTTTCGCACCAGCGGGTTCGCGGTCAGCTCGGCGCCGGTCTCGCCGGAGGGGCCGGTGATGATGTTGCACACGCCCGCCGGCATTCCGGCACGCTCCGCCAGAACCGCGATGGCGAGCGCCGAGAACGGCGTCTGGCTCGCCGGGCGGATCACGCCGGTGCAGCCCACCGCCCAGCCGGGGCCGGCCTTGCGGGTGATCATCGCGGCGGGGAAGTTCCACGGCGTGATCGCGGCGAACACGCCGACCGGCTCCTTCTGCACGATGATGCGCCGGCCCTTCGCGTTCTGCGGGATGGTGTCGCCATAGACGCGGCGGCCTTCCTCGGCGAACCACTCGATGAAGCTCGCGGCATAGGCGATCTCGCCGCGGCTTTCGGCGAGCGGCTTGCCCTGCTCGGCGGTCATGATGATCGCGAGGTCGTCGGCGTTGGCGAGCATCAAATCGTTCAGCTTGTGCAGGATCGCGGCCCGCTCGTGCGCGAGCCTCGCGCGCCAGGCGGGGAAGGCGCGGTGCGCGGCCTCGATCGCGCGGCGGGTCTCGGCGGCGCCCAGCGCGGGCACCTCCCCGATCACCTCGCCGGTCGCGGGGTTGCGCACGGGAAAGGTGCGGCCGCTGTCGGCCTCCACCCACTTGCCGTCGATGTGGTTGGCCTGGCGGAACAGGCTCGGGTCCTTCAGCGGCAGCGGGGCGACGGGGTTGAGCATGGCGATCCTCCCGGTTGGCTGGGCGGAAGATAGGCGGCGGGAGGCGGCGTGTCAGGGGCGGGTATCGCGGGTGGGTTGCCGGCGAGGACGCCCACGCTATGTTGATGCGGATCGACGCAGGAGGTGCCGATGGGTCAGCTTCTGATCCGAAATGTAGAGGATGAGATGACGGCGCGGCTGAAGCGGCAGGCGGCACGGCACGGCCGCAGCATGGAGGAGGAGGCGCGCGACATCCTGCGTGACGGGCTGAAGGACGACGAGCAGCCGGCAGAACACGAGGAGCCGGAAGGAGGAACTCGGCACCGCAATCGCCGCGCGGTTCCGCGGGCTCGGGCTGAAGAAGGGCGACATCAAGGAGCTGCACGGAGAGATGATCAAGAACCCGTTTGAGGAGTGATTATTCTCGATACCAACGTGCTTTCTGCCCTGATCGAGGAGCCGCCCGACAACGTCGTGCTCGAATGGCTGAACCAGCAGCCGCGTCGCTCGGTCTGGACGAATTCAGTGAGCGTGATGGAACTGCGATACGGCCGGGAGTGGATGCCGCGGGGGCGCAATCACGCGAGGCTGGTGCGGGAGTACAAGGCCTTCATCACGAAGGACCTGCGGTCGCGGATCGTTCCGTTCGACCACGCCGCCGCCGAGCAGGCCGCGACCCTGATGGCCGCTCGCCGCCGGTTCGGGCGGCCTCGCGAACTCCGCGACACCATGATCGCCGGCATTGCCGTCTCCCGCCGCGCGACGCTCGCGACCCGCAACCTCCGGCATTTCGACGACCTGCCGACCCCGGTCGTGGACCCCTGGGCGGCCCCGTGACCCCGCCCGCTGCCTGCGCTAAGACGCCCGCCTGATCGGAGGCGCCGAATGTGAACCAGATCCGCCCCCAAGCCGGGGCCAACAGCCTGCGAAACGGCCCGGACGGGCGCGGCCGCTTCGGCGAGTACGGCGGCCGGTTCGTCGCCGAGACGCTGATGCCGCTGATCCTGGAGGTGGAGCAGGCCTACGAGGCCGCCCGCCGCGACGCTGCCTTCCGCACCGAGCTCGACGCCTACCTGAAAAATTACGTCGGTCGCCCCAGTCCGCTCTGGTTCGCCGAGCGCCTGACCCGCGCCCTCGGCGGCGCCAAAATCTACTTGAAGCGCGACGAGCTGAACCATACCGGCAGCCACAAGATCAACAACTGCATGGGCCAGATTCTGCTGGCGCGGCGGATGGGCAAGACGCGGATCATCGCCGAGACCGGCGCCGGCCAGCACGGGGTCGCGACCGCCACCGTCTGCGCGCTGTTCGGCCTGCCCTGCACGATCTACATGGGCACCACCGACATCGAGCGGCAGCAGCCCAACGTGTTCCGCATGAAGCTGCTGGGGGCGGAGGTGAAGCCCGTCACCGCGGGCGCCGCCACGCTCAAGGATGCGATGAACGAGGCGTTGCGCGACTGGGTCGCGAACGTGCGCGACACCTACTACCTGATCGGCACCGTCGCCGGCCCGCATCCCTATCCCGCGATGGTGCGCGACTTCCAGAGCGTCATCGGCACCGAGGCGCGCGCGCAACTGCAGGAGGCGGAAGGCAGGCTGCCGGATGTGTGCGTCGCCGCGATCGGCGGCGGGTCGAACGCGATGGGGCTGTTCCATCCGTTCCTCGACGATCCCTCGGTGCGGCTGATCGGCGTCGAGGCGGCCGGGCGGGGGCTGGAGAGCGGCGCCCACGCCGCCAGCCTCTCGGGCGGCCGGCCCGGGGTGCTGCACGGCAACCGCACCTATCTGCTGCAGGACGACGACGGGCAGATCCTCGAGGCGCACAGCATCAGCGCCGGCCTCGACTATCCCGGCATCGGGCCGGAACATGCCTGGCTGCACGACATCGGCCGCGTCGAATACGCCGCCGCGACCGACACCGAGGCGCTGGCGGCGTTCCAGCTCTGCACCCGCACCGAGGGCATCATCCCCGCGCTGGAGCCGGCGCACGCGCTCGCGCACGTGCAGAAGATCGCGCCGGCGATGGACAAGGACGCGATCGTGCTGATGAATCTGTGCGGTCGCGGCGACAAGGACATCTTCGCCGTCGCCGCCCATCTGGGCGTGTCGCTGTGAGCCGGATCGCGGCCCGTTTCGCGGCGCTGCGGCGCGCTGGGCGCGGCGCGCTGATCCCGTTCCTCGAAGCCTTCGACCCCGATCGTGCGACCAGCACTGGCACTGCTGCGCGGGATGCCGGAAGCCGGCGCCGACCTGATCGAGATCGGGATGCCGTTCACCGACCCGATGGCCGACGGACCGATCATCCAGGCCGCCGGCAAGCGCGCGCTCGCCGCCGGCGCCAAGCTCGCGGGCGTGCTGGCGATGGTGCGCGAGTTCCGCGCCGCGGACGACGCCACGCCGGTGATCCTGATGGGCTACCTCAATCCGATCGCGAGCTATGGCCCGGCGCGGTTCTGCGCCGACGCGGCGACGGCGGGCGTCGATGGCCTGATCGTGGTCGATCTGCCGAGCGAGGAGGCGGATTTGCTCGCGCCCCACGCGGCGGCCCACGCGATCGACATCATCCGGCTCGTCGCCCCCACCACGGACGACGCCCGACTGCCGCGCGTGCTCGATGGCAGCTCGGGCTTCGTCTATTACGTCAGCATCACCGGCATCACCGGCACCCGCAGCGCGACCACGGCCGAACTCGCGAGCGCCATTCCGCGCGTGCGGCGCTTCACCGACCTGCCGATCGCGGTCGGCTTCGGCGTGCGCACGCCCGCGCAGGCGGCGGAGATCGCACGCATCGCCGACGGCGCGGTGGTCGCCTCGGCGCTGATCGAAACTCTGTCAAGACACATAGGCCATCCGAATGCGGCCGAGATCGTGCTCAGCGAGGTTCGAGCACTCGCCGCGGGCGTGCGCGGCGCGAGGATGGCGGCATGAGCTGGCTCACCGAATACGTCCGCCCGAAGATCCGCACCCTGCTCGGCCGGCGAGACGTGCCGGAGAACCTCTGGCACCAGTGCCCCGCGTGCGAGCAGATGATCTTCCAGCGCGACCTCGACAAGAACCTCAAGGTCTGCCCGCATTGCGGCCACCACATGCGCGTTCGCGCCACCGAGCGGCTGGGCTGGACATTGGATGAGGGAAGCTGGACGCGCATCGAGCTGCCGCGGGTGCCGGCCGACCCGCTGCGTTTCCGCGACACCAAGCGCTACGCCGACCGGCTGCGCGAGGCGCGCGACAAGACCGGTATGGAGGACGCGATCGCAGTCGCGCACGGCAGCATCGGCGGCCACAAGGCAGTGGTCGCGGCGATGGATTTCGACTTCATCGGCGGCTCGATGGGGGCGGCCGTCGGCGAAGGGATCGTCGCCGCGGCGAAGCTCGCCGTGCTGCAGGATGCGGCGCTGGTGGTGTTCACGGCGACCGGCGGGGCGCGGATGCAGGAGGGCGCGGTCAGCCTGATGCAGATGCCGCGCACGGTGATCGCGACACGGTTGGTCAAGGAAGCCGGACTGCCGTTCATCGTCGTGATGTGCGACCCTACCACGGGCGGCGTGACCGCGAGCTTCGTGATGCTCGGCGACATCCACATCGCCGAGCCGGGGGCCATGATCGGCTTCGCCGGCGGCCGGGTGATCGAGCAGACCGTGCGCGAGAAGCTGCCGGAGGGCTTCCAGCGCGCCGAATACCTGCTCGAACATGGGATGCTCGACATGGTGGTCAAGCGCGCCGAGTTGCGCGAGACGCTCGCGCGCATGATCGACCTGCTCCGCGTGAAATTGCAGGAGCCGGCGCAAGCCGCCTGACGCAGCCGTGAGCGAAGCACGCGCGAGCGAAGCGGGGCGCGCCGAGGCGATCATCGCGCGGCTGCACGGGCTGCACCCGACGCTGATCGACCTCAGCCTCGGCCGGCTGGAAGTGCTGCTGGAGCGGATGGGCCACCCCGAGCGGCGCCTGCCGCCGGTGATCCATGTCGCCGGCACCAACGGCAAGGGCAGCACCTGCGCCTTCCTGCGCGCGATCGGCGAGGCGGCGGGCTGGCGCGTACACGTCTATACCTCGCCGCATCTGGTGCGCTTCAACGAGCGCATCCGCGTGGCGGGCGCGATCGTCTCCGACGCGGCGCTGGAGGATGCGCTGGAGGCGGTCGAGGCGACCAACGCCGGCGCGCCGATCACGGTGTTCGAGGTCATCACCGCGGTTGCGTTCAAGTTGTTCGCCGAAAGTCCGGCCGAACTCTGCGTGCTGGAGGTGGGCCTCGGCGGGCGGTTCGACGCAACCAATCTGGTCGAACGGCCGGCCGCGTGCGCGATCGCTCCGGTGTCGATCGACCATCGCGAGATGCTGGGCGAGACGCTGGCAGAGATCGCATTCGAGAAGGCGGGGATCATCAAGCGGGGCGTTCGGGTGGCGGTGGCGGCCCAGCCGGCCGAGGCGGCCGAGGTGATCGCCGCGCGCGCAGCGGCGCTGGATGCGAGGCTGTTCGCGGAGGCGCGGGACTGGCGCGCAGAGGTGCGGCCGGGCGGCTGGCGCTACGCGGATGCGTCGGGTGCGCTCGACCTGCCGTCCCCTTCGCTGCCGGGCGCCCACCAGATCGGCAACGCCGGCCTGGCGATCGCGGCGCTCCGCGCCTCCGGCCTGCGCTTGCCCGCGCCAGCGTTTGCCGGCGTCGCCCGTGCAGAGTGGCCGGCGCGGCTGCAGCGTCTGACCGGCCGCCTCGCGGCGCGGCTGCCGGCGGGATGGGAGCTGTGGCTGGACGGCGGCCACAATGCCGGCGCGGGCGAGGCGCTGGGGCGGCATCTCGCCCTTTGGGCAGACCGGCCGCTGCACCTGGTCGTGGGGATGAAGCAGACCAAGGACGCGGGCGCTTTCCTGGCCCCGCTGCTGCCGCACGCCGCGACGGCGTGGGCAGTGGTCGAGCCGGGCCAGTACCTCGCCCAGCCGATCGCGGCGATCATCGCCGCCTCGGGCGGCGCCGCGCGCGAGGGCCCGACGGTGGAGGCGGCACTCGACGCGCTGCCGAAATTGGGTCCGCCCGCGCGCGTGCTGATCTGCGGCAGCCTCTATCTCGCGGGCGAGGTGCTGAAACGGGACGGCGCGTAAGAAAAAGGTCGGGCTCTGCCCGAACCCGCCAAAGGGCAGTCGCCCTTTGGAAACCCTTTCTGAAGTGAATGGATTCTCAAGGCTCTGCCTTGAGCGGGTCCAGGGCAGAGCCCTGGCCTTTATGCCACGCTCGGCATCGCGTCGGTGAAGCCCGTCACCGCGCACAGCCGCCCGTCCTCGGCCAGCACCGCGAAGTCGGTGCCGCCGAAGAACAGCGGCGCCTGCTCGGTGCCGCCGGCGGTCCAACTGAACCGCACACGGTCATGGTGCGCCTCGATTCCACTCGACAAGCGGAAGCGATAGCCGGGGAAGCGCTCCTGCACGGCGGCGATCATCGCGTCGATCGCGACGTGTCCGGTGCCTTCGCGGTGAGCGTCGAGATAGCTGCCGTCCTCACGCCAGGTCTGCGCGATGACGTCGCGGCGGCGGCCGGCATCGGTCTCGTTCCACGCCGCAATATAGCCGGCGACGGTCTCGTTGACTGAACGCATGGGAATGCTCCTCTGGTTGCGGACCGCGGCGCGTGCCTGCTGTCCCGTGCGCCATGAACCGTGAGCCTCGGGGCTGAGTCGATTACTCCACAGGTAATGGAGGCGACGGACGCCGCGCGGTATCATCGCCGCGTGTCAGACGCCGCCCACACATTCGGACCCCTGCTGCGCGAATGGCGCCAGCGCCGCCGCATGAGCCAGCTCGGCCTTGCGCTGGAGGGCAATATCTCCGCACGGCATCTCAGCTTCCTGGAAACCGGGCGAGCGCAGCCAAGCCGCGACATGGTGCTGCGTCTGGCCGAGCATCTGGCGGTCCCGCTGCGGGATCGCAACGTCATGCTCGCCGCCGCGGGGTACGCGCCGGTGTTCGGAGAACGCAAGCTCGATGACCCGGCACTCGCCGCCGCGCGGCGGGCAGTGGAGCTGGTGATCCGGGGGCACGCGCCCTATCCGGCGATCGCCGTGGACCGGCATTGGACGCTGGTGGCGGCGAATGACGCGATCCCGCCGCTGCTGGCCGGCGTGGATGCCGAACTGCTGCGCCCGCCGGTGAACGTGATGCGGCTCGCGCTGCATCCGTCGGGGCTTGCGCCACGCACCGTCAACCTGGCCGAGTGGCGGGGTCATCTGCTGGAACGGCTGCGCCGGCAGGCCGAGGCGAGCGCCGATCCGGTACTGATCGCGCTGCGCGAGGAACTGCAAGCCTATCCCGCGCCAAACGCATCGCGGCCGCCGCGGCCGGCGCGCGACTACGCCGGCATGGTGGTACCGTTCGAATTGCTGACCGAGGCAGGCGTACTCGCCTTCTTCAGCACCGTCACGGTATTCGGCACGCCGGTCGATGTCACGCTCTCGGAACTCGCGCTCGAGTGCTTCTACCCGGCCGACGCGGCAACCGCGGAAATCCTGCGGCGGATAGCCGGAATGCGGTGAGATCACAATCGCGACATTGGACGAACCGATTCGGAATGCAGACCAAAGGTTGCAAGATCAGAACCGCCTTGTGATAATCAACAACCGAAGGTGGGTTGCCGCTGGTGTTGCAGCCGTCGAACGATCGCTGGTGCACCGTCAAAATCTGATCGAGGTGTTGCGTCCCCGGCACTTCCCAGCGAAGAGAACGTGTCGGCACAATCGCGCAACATCGAGGAGGCCAGACAGATGGCGATATTGACGGTCGGACCGGGCGATGAGTTTCCGACGATCTCCGCAGCCGTGGCAGCGTCACAATCCGACGACACGATCCAGGTGCAGGCCGGTACTTACACGAACGACTTTGCGACGATCTTTCAGAACCTCACCATCGAGGGTGTCGGTGGGATGGTGGATGTCGTCGCCACCGAGTCGCCGCCAAACCTGAAGGCCAACTTCACCGTCGGCGCGCCCGGCGTGAATATCGAAATCGACCATCTGGCCTTTTCCGGCGCCGCGGTCCCGAGTACCGATGGCGGCAACGGTGCAGGCATCCGTTATCAGGGCGGCAATCTCGTCCTGAACTCCGACTACTTCTTCGGTAACCAGGATGGCATGCTAGCTGACAGTGATCCGAATGGCAGCATCACAATCAACAACTCGGAGTTCGCAAATAATGGCGTCAGTGATCCGAACAGCAGCGGCTATGGCTCGACGCATAACCTCTATGTCAACCAGGTCAACACCCTAACGATCGAGAACAGTCTCTTCACCGACGCGAATGTCGGCCATGAAATCAAGAGCCGCGCGCTCAACACGATCATTGAGAACAATCGGATCCAGGATGGTCCGGACAGCACGGCGAGCTACGAGATCGACCTGCCGAACGGCGGGAATGCGCTCATCCAAAACAACACCATCGAGAAGGGACCGCAATCCCAGAACCCATTCATGGTGACGTTCGGCGAAGAAGGCAACGTGTACGCCAACTCTAGCCTGACCGTCGATGGCAACACCTTCGTCAATGATCTTATTTCGGTGGCGACGGCCGTTCGCAACGTAACCGACGTTATCGCCAACATCACCAACAACAGCTTCTGGGGTATTCTTCCCCTGAACATCATCGCCGGCTTAGCCAGCGTGACGGGCACCACGATCCTTGCGACGGAGCCCAAGCTCGACTACTCACCGCCGCCATCAATCTGCTTTTGCGCGGGAACCCTGATCCGGGCGGAATCGGGAGAAGTTCCGGTCGAGATGTTGAACATCGGTGATCGCGTGGCGACCCTGTCAGGGGAGATGAAACCCGTCAGGTGGATCGGGCGTGGTCGGGTTCCCCGCAATGCAGCGATCATTATCGGCGCCGGCGCACTCGCGGACGGGGTTCCGTACCGGGATCTGCACGTGACCAAAGGGCATTCGCTTTATCTCGACCGCGTGCTCGTGCCAGCGGAAAATCTGGTCAATCACCGCTCGATCGTCTGGAACGAGCACGCACGCGGGCTGGAAGTATTCCATATCGAGCTGGATACCCACGAGGTACTGGTTGCGAACGGCGCTCCGGCCGAGAGCTATCGCGACGACGGCAACGCCGTGTGGTTTCACAACCCACGCCGCGGCGGCACCTCGGCCCTTCCGCCGCTGGCGAAGATCGTCACGGAAGGGCCCGTGCTGGAGCGGATTTGGCGGCGATTGCTGGATCGGGCCGGCGGCCCGCGTCCGGCGTGCTGGACCGACGATGCCGGTCTGCATCTCCTTGCCGATGACGTGCCCGTCGCGGCGAGCCAAGTCAAAGGCGGCGTTCACGTCTTCAACCTGACCGATCCGCCAAGGGCGCTGCACATCGTGTCGCGCAGCACAATCCCGGCAGCAGCGGGCTTGAATGCGGACCAGCGGCAATTGGGCGTCGCCGTGCGGAAGATCGTTCTCCGGGCCGACGGCGTGCGGATCAGCGTCGGCTACGATGCGAGGTTGCTGCGAGAGGGTTTCCATGGTCCAGAGATCAGGAATGGCTGGCGCTGGACGACCGGACATGCGGTCCTGCCGGCGTCGCTGTTGGGCAGCATCGCCGGCCCGATGACCGCCGCGGTACATGTCGGCTGCACGCTGCGCTATGCAGAAGGCCCATCGGCGCCAGTCATGCAGACCGCGGCCTGATGACAGAGGTACGGCCGCGCGCCATCGTCAAAATCTCCCGGCATTACCTGTCACGTAGTCGACCATCCGTCGTGCCATCCCAATCCTGATCGCGCTCCGGGCCAATGACGGCACGGACCGCGATGGATGGGGTGATGAGCAAGCTCGATGTGCGCCCGCTGCCGGCCCCGCACGACGGACTGGCGCGGCACCACCGGCTCGCGCGGCCGGTAATCCTGGCCGGCACCTTCATGGTCGTGCATTGGCTCGTGGCGCTCGCCCTCGTGCTCGCGGCGCTGGTCTGGCGACTGCAACGGCGGGACTGATCCCGCGCCCGCTCAGCCGCGGATGCGCGTGACCGTGTCGGTGGTCGAGTGGCCCGGCAGCAGCTCGGCGAGCAGCACCTGGCCGCCCCAGCCCTGCACCAGATCGGCACCGATCACGCCCTCCACGCGGTAGTCGGCCCCTTTCACCAGCAGGTCGGGCCGGAGGCTTCGGATCAGCGTCTCGGGCGTGTCCTCGTCGAACACCACCACCAGATCGACCACGCCCAGGCTCGCCAGCACCGCCGCGCGCGCCGCCTGCGGCTGCACCGGACGCCCATCGCCCTTGAGCCGGGCGACGCTCGCGTCCGAGTTCAGCCCGACCACCAGCCGCTCGCAGCCGGCGCGCGCCTGTTCCAGCAGCGAGACATGGCCGGGGTGCAGCAGGTCGAAGCAGCCATTGGTGAAGCCGGTGCGCCAGCCACGCCGCCGCCAGCGCTCGATATGCTCGGCCGCGGCCTCGCGGGTGACGATCTTGCGCGGCGCCCCGCCCGGCGGCGAGATCGCGGCCGAGAGGTCGGTGGCGGTGACGATCGCGGTGCCGACCTTGCCCACGGCGACTCCGGCCGCGAGGTTGGCGAGGCAGGCCGCAACCGGCAGTGCCAAGCCCACGGCGACGCCGGCCGCGAGGGTGGCGACCGCGGTGTCCTTGGCGCCCGAGATGTCATAGACCTCGGCTGCCTCGGCGGCGAAATGGTGCGGCCCGCTGTCGTCGAGCAGGATCATCCCGTCTTCGCCACGGGTGGTCAGCACGGCGCCGAAGCCGTGCGCTGCCCGCAGCGCTTCGGCCGCGGCGATCACCCCCGCCTCGGTCGAGACGTCGCGGCCGGTGGCGGCGCGCAGGGTGCGGCGGTTGGGGGTGATGATTTCGGCGCCGGCATAGGCGGCGAAGTCGGGACCGTGCGGATCGACCACCACGTGCCGCCCCGCCGCGCGCGCGGCCGCAATCAGCCGCGGCGCCAGGTCGCCCGCCAGCACGCCCTTGGCGTAGTCCGACAGCACGATCGCCGCCGTTGCCGCCAGCGCGTCCCGGGCGATGCGCAGCAGGCGTTCGGCGAGACGCGCGGAGATCGGGCTGCGCACCTCCTGGTCGGCGCGCAGGAGCTGCTGGCCGAGTGCGATGTAGCGGGTCTTGACGGTCGTGGGCCGACCGCCCTCGACCAGCAGCCACGGCTCGACATTGCTCTGCCCGCCGATCAGCCCGGTGAGGTCGGACCCGGCCTGGTCGTCGCCGACCACCGAGACGAAGGCGACCGCAGCGCCGAGTGCCGTAAGGTTGCGCATGACATTGCCGGCGCCGCCGGGCATCGTCACCTCGCGCTCGACCGACACGATCGGGATCGGTGCCTCGGGGCTGATGCGCTGGACGAAGCCATAGAGATAGCGGTCGAGCATGGCGTCGCCCACGACCAGGACGCGGGCGCGGGAGAGTGCCGGGAGCGCCGCAAGCAGAGTGGCGTGATCGAGCGCCGCGTCCGGGCCGCCGGGGGGAAAACCTGGATGGATCGTCATGCGGCCGAAATGCGACTCATGGGACTTCGCCTAGCCCGTCGGGCGCAGGGTAGCAAGCGCGCGTTAGTTGTCCGCCAGGAGCTCGTCGAGCGTAACCGGGTAGGCGTGCGGCAACTCAAGCGGGGCCTGCCCGTCGATGGTCTCCGGCATCGCCCGCAGCGCATCACCATAGAGACCGCTGACGTCGATGCGCTGACGCATGGAAGGGGTGAAATGGTCGCTCGCCCGGGCACGAAACATCCGGGCCTCCGCGCGCCAGCTCGGGGCGTCGCGCGATAGCGGCCAGGCCTCCGCTTTCAGCATATGGACGAGTGCTTGTCGCAGCAGCAATTTGGTCGCCGCAAGGTCGCTCCGCCCCACGCTCTCGATCTCCTCGGCAATGTTCGGCCAATCGAGGTCGGCGTCGTTCACCCGCTCGCCGGCCGCAATACGGCGCAGCAACTCGCCCTGACGCTCGCTCCAGTGCAGGATGTCGGTGTCATAGTCGCTCATTGGGCTCCGTCCCCTCCATACCCCCTCGCTACTGCGCTACCCACCCGCCGTCGATCGGCAGCGGCGCGCCGGTGATCGTCGCCGCCGCCTCCGAGCACAGAAAGACTGCCAGCGCGCCGATCTGTTCGGGCGTGGTGAAGCGGACCATTGGCTGCTTCTCGGCCAGCAGGCGGCGTTTCGCCTCGTCCAGGCTGGTTCCGTCACGCTCCGCACGCGCCGCGAGCTGGCGCTCGACCATCGGCGTCAGCACCCAGCCGGGGCAGATCGCGTTCGCCGTGATCCCCGATCCGGCAAGCTCGATCGCCGCCACCTTGGTCAGCCCCAGCACGCCGTGCTTGGCCGCGACATAGGCCGCCTTTTCCGCACTCGCGACCAGCCCGTGGGCGGAGGCGATGCTGATGATCCGTCCCCAGCCGCGTGCGCGCATCGGCGGGATCGCGGCCTGCATTCCGTAGAACACGGCCGAGAGGTTGATTGCGATCACCGCCTCCCATCGCTCGGGCGGAAAGTCCTCGATCGGCGCCACGTGCTGGATGCCGGCGTTGTTCACCAGGATGTCCGGGCCGCCCAGCGCCTCGGCCGTGCGCGCGACCATCGCCGCGATCTGCCCCGGGTTGGTCATGTCGGCCGGATCGTGCAGCACCCGCACGCCGAGACCCGCGAGCTCGCCGCACAATCGCTTGATTAAGACCGGCTCGCCGAAGCCGTTGAGCATCACGTCCGCCCCGGCGGCCCCGAGCGCGCGCGCGATCGCCCAGCCGATCCCGCTCGTCGAACCGGTGACCAGTGCCACCTTGCCTCGCAGTTCCATCGCCCAACCTTTATCGCCACCGCCGCCAGTCTGGCCGAACTGCGCCGACAGGCAACGCCGCCGTGCGGCGCGCGTTGCCCCGACCCGACCAACCCGCACCACCGGACCCTCTGACCGCGCACCAGGGCAGTCGGGATGCGGCGCTGGCCGATTGGCGGTATCCTCAGATGGGCAGCAGGAGGACTTTGATGCCGGACGGGCTTTATGAGCACGACGCCCTGGCCTGGGCGGAACGGCAAGCGAACCTCCTGCGCCGCTTGTCGGCGGGTGAGCGCGTGAACGAAGCCGTGGACTGGCCGCACGTCATCAAGGAGGTGCAGGACGTGGGGTTGTCCGAGCTACGGGCCTGCGAAAGCTTGCTTCAACAGGCGATGGCGCACCTGCTCAAGTTGCACGCTCTGCCAGGAAGCCAAGCGGCGGCGCACTGGCGTGACGACGCCGGCGTGTTTCTGGACGACGCGGCGCGGCGGTTCACGCCGTCGATGCGGCAGCGGATCATGCTCGACGAGCTTTATGCCCGCGCGCTGCGAAGGGCGCGGGCGTCGTGCGAAGCAGCCGGCGCGCCGTGGCCGCTGCCCGAGGCGTGCCCGTTCGCGCTGGACGCGCTGCTGGAAGGGGACGTGGCGGCATTGCTCGGCGCGCTGCAACCGCGCGACTCCTGAAGGCCTTCGCCGCCCCGAACGCCTTGGCCGAGCACCGGCGCCGCTTGCCCCCGACTCCCCCGCGCGGCTAGCGTGCGGAGGAGCGAGGCGAACACAGCATGAACGATCTGTTCGGCGAGGCCGCGCCCCGGGGTGGCGCCCGCAGCGGTGCCCGGGGCGATGGCCGCGGTGCCGAGGACTACTCGGCCAAGGACATCGAGGTTCTGGAAGGGCTGGAGCCGGTGCGGCGCCGGCCCGGCATGTATATCGGCGGCACCGACGAGACCGCGATGCAGCACCTCGCGGCCGAGCTGCTCGACAACGCGATGGACGAGGCGGTGGCCGGCCATGCGAGCTTCATCGAAATGGTGCTGCAGCCGGGCAACTGGCTCACGGTGCGCGATAACGGGCGCGGCATCCCGGTCGATCCGCACCCGAAATTCCGCTCCCTCTCGGCGCTGGAGGTGATCCTCACCACGCTGCATTCGGGCGGCAAGTTCGGCGGCAAGGCGTACGCCACGTCGGGCGGGCTGCACGGCGTCGGCGCCTCGGTGGTCAATGCGCTGTCGGAGCGGCTGGAGGTGGAGGTCGCGCGCGACCGCACGCTCTGGCGGCAGGCGTATGCGCGCGGCAAGCCGCAGGGCAAGCTGATGAACGCCGGCCCGGTGCAGAACCGGCGCGGCACCGCGATCCGCTTCCGGCCGGATACGCAGATTTTCGGCACTGCCGCGTTCAGCCCGGCGCGGCTGTACCGGCTGTGCCGCTCGAAGGCGTACCTGTTTCGCGGCGTCGAAATCCGCTGGGCCTGCGACCCGGCGCTGCTCAAGGGCGACGACACGCCGGCCGAAGCCGTGCTGCACTTTCCGGGGGGCTTACGCGACAGCCTGGAGGAGGATGCCGGTGCCGCCGCCCGCGCCGTGCCCGAAATCTGGGCGGGGGACGCCGACCTCGCTGGCGGCGCCGGGCGGGTCGAATGGGCAGCCGCCTGGCTCGCCGAGGCCGACGGATTCCTGGATTCCTATTGCAACACCGTGCCCACGCCGCAGGGCGGCACGCACGAGGCAGGGCTGCGGGCGGCACTGCTCAAGGGGCTGCGCGCCTGGGGCGAGCAGCGCGGCAACAAGCGCGCCGCCGCCATCACCGCCGAGGACGCGCTCGGCCCGGCCGCAATCAAGCTCTCGGTCTTTTTGCGCGAGCCGCAGTTCCAGGGCCAGACCAAGGAGAAGCTCACCAGCCAGGAGGCGGCGCGACTGATCGAGCCGGCGCTGCGCGATCGCTTCGACCACTGGCTCGCAGGCCACCCGGCGCAGGCCGACAATCTGCTCGCCTTCGTCATCGAGCGCGCCGAGGAGCGGCTGCGGCGGCGGGAGGCGAAGGAGGTCGGCCGCAAGAGTGCGACCCGTCGGCTGCGACTGCCCGGCAAGCTGACCGACTGCGTCCGGGAGAGTGCGGAAGGGACGGAGATTTTTCTGGTCGAGGGCGACAGCGCCGGCGGCTCGGCCAAGCAGGCGCGCGACCGGGTGACGCAGGCGGTGCTGCCGCTGCGGGGCAAGATTCTGAACGTCGCGAGCGCGTCCGCCGACAAGCTGCGGCAGAACCAGGAGCTGCGCGACCTGATCGAGGCGCTGGGCTGCGGCGTCGGCGAACGCTTCGACCGCGCCCGCCTGCGCTACGGCCGCATTATCATCATGACCGATGCCGACGTGGACGGCGCGCACATCGCCTCGCTGCTGATGACTTTCTTTTACCGCGAGCTGCCCGAGCTGGTGCGCCACGGCCATGTGTTTCTCGCGCAGCCGCCGCTGTATCGGCTGACGCAGGGGGCGAAGTCGGTCTACGCGATGGACGATGCGGCGCGCGAGCGACTGCTGCGAGCCGCGTTCAAACCCGGATCGAAGGTGGAGGTGAGCCGCTTCAAGGGCCTGGGCGAGATGCCGCCGGCGCAACTGCGCGAAACGACGATGGACCCGGCGAAGCGCACGCTGCTCCGGGTGGTGGCGCCGCCCGAGGAACGGGCGCGCACCGCCGATCTGGTGGAGAGCCTGATGGGGCGGCGCCCGGAGCTGCGCTTTCAATTCATCCAGGAGCGGGCAAGGACGGTGCAGGCGGAGGCGGTGGATGTGTGAGAGGGACGGGCGCGCTGAATGATTGCAAGGCCGATGCTGTCCGGCCCAAACGCGATTGAGGCCAATTTCCACACACTGTCCCTCTCGCGCGGGGCAGCAGCTCAGAGCAAAGAGTAAAGAGCTTGAGTTTGAAGAAACCATATCACAGAAATTATCGTGCGATGAAGCCGGGCCGCAACTCCGGCTACAGCCGCTGGGCATACATAAAGGACAAGGATTACGCAAACGACCCAGCGCAGTACATAAGAGCATTTTCGATAATCCAGACCGACCTGGAACGGCTCTTCGAATATGTCGAACCCAGCCCAGAAAGCCTGCTGTCATATTCGTACAGGATACACGAACTAATCATGAGGATCTGCATCGAAATCGAAGCGAATTTCAAAGCGATTCTGAGCGAGAACATCTATACCCCCGCCATCGACAGGTATGGGAATGCCGTTCTAAACATGAATGTTTACAAAAAAACAGTGTGACCCATCACCTTTCTTCCTACGAGGTCAGCCTCCCAACCTGGAATGGTCCGCAAAGGATCATCAAACCATTTCTAGTTTGGAAGGACGGAGAAAACCTGAGCTGGTATGGAGCCTACAACGCCAGCAAGCATGATAGACACAACGAATTTAAGCGGGCCAACATGCAGAATTCTAATCGACGCGTTTGCCGGCTTAGTCGTGGTCCTTTCATCTCAATTTTGGACTGAGAATTTCTCCGCCGCACCTGACTTGCTATCGACCGACACCGGGTATGACACTGACATGAGTTCTGCGATAGGTTCCTTGGCGAGAATAAGATTCCGGAGGATTGGGATGACGAGGACCAATACGACTTTGATTGGAGCGAACTAAGCTCACCGGCTCGGTTCGGACGGTTCGTCGCGGCGCGTCAATTGCTCGCGTAGGCGCTCGCGACTTGTGGACTCCTCCCCGGCGCGCCGCTGCCGCTCTACATTGCGGCCCTGCGCGGCGGCTTGGTCGAGAATATGATCCGCCGATTGGATCAGCCTGGCTGCTTCAAGCTCGCGCAGAAAATCGCCCGTGCTGATGACGCCGACACGTTGGTCAACAATGGCACGGCGCTTCTCGATGTCGGTATCCTCGAACAGCAATAGTGCCCCAGCGGCCGGATCGGCTCGCAAAAACCGTTCGAGCACCTCGATGGCGGCCTGTTCGCCAAGGCCGCGAATGGTGCGCCCTTCTTCAAGGCGGCGCTGCTGGTCAATGCCAATGTCGGTCGGTACGATTTGCACCACGTCGAGATGGGCGTTGATCCATTCGACGATCTGCTCGGCTCCCGGTGCACCATGGACGCGCGTCGCTTCGATGTAAACCGCGTCCGGGATGCGCACCGGCAAGCCCGGGCTCAGCAACACGTCGAGCGATCCCGCGAGCACCAGCGTGAACAGCGGCGAGGTGTCGGTGACGATGAGGCTGTAGGGCTTGCTCACCGGCGCGCCCGCAAGGCTTCCCGAATGAGCGCCCGAGCCCGCTGGCGGGCTTCGACATTCGGCCCGGTCATTGGAGCAATCGGGGGTCTAAGGCCAAGCTCTCCGAGTGCGCCAAGCACCTCAACATAATTGTCGAAGCCTCGTTCACGAAGGTCGCGCCACGTGACGTCGCCAGTGGCATACTCGCGAATGAGCTTCTCCTTTTCGTTTGCTGTCATCGGAGAACCCCTTCTCAACACGCGAATTGTAGCATGAATTCCGACAGGCGTTTAGGCCTGCTCCAGCGGGCTGGCGGGGATCTCCTCAGCGCGGCTGAGGGAGCCATATTCAGCCGCCAGAAAATCGAGCAGGGCGCGCACCGACGGAAGCAAGCCCCGCCGGGATGGAAAGGCGGCGTGAATGATCCCTGCCTTCGGCCTCCATTCGGGCAAAACGTCGATCAGCCGTCCGGCCTTCACGTCGCCTTCGATCACAAAGACCGGAAATTGACAGACGCCGACGCCGTGCACTGCCGCGAGCCGTAATGCCACCATGTCCTCGGTGACGAAGCGCGGACGGTGGCGGATCGTCGCGATTGCGCCATCGGGGCCATCGAGGCGCCACTCGTGCTCCTGCTTCTCGGGATCCCAGGCGAGGCTCGGCAAGGCGGCAAGGTCGGCCGGAACGAGGGGACGCGAGAAATCCGCCAGCATGGAGGGACTTGCGACCAGAAGCTGGGGACTTTCCGCCAGCTTACGGATCACGAGATCGCTGTCCTGAAGCGGTGGAAACCGCACCCGGATCGCGAGATCGATGGCTTCGCGGATCACGTCCACGCGCCGGTTCGTGCTCTCCAGCAGCACCTCCACCTTCGGGCATTCGGCCATGAAGCGGGCAATCATTCCGCCCAACTGGAAATAGATCACCGAGGACGGGCAACTCAGCCGGACCACGCCTTGCGGCTCGGATCGCATGCGGTCGATCGCCTCCTGCGCAGCCTCGGCCTCCGCCATCATCGCCACGCAGTGGCGATAGTATTCACGACCGATCTCGGTCACGACGAAACGCCTGGTCGAGCGTTGGATCAGCCGCACGCCGAGGCGATCCTCCAGCAGGCCGATGCGGCGGCTCAGCCGAGATCGTGGCGTGCCAAGCTTGCGAGCCGCGGCGGCGAAGCCGTTCTGCTCCACTACCTCGGCGAAGAACCGGAGATCGTTGAGGTCCTGCACTTCATTGTCCTATCTCTAGGACACTGTAGCCTGATCTCTGGATCTACCTCCAGTCTTGTCTCACCTACATGTTTCCCCCAGCGCAATCGCCCATCGAGGCGCCGCGACAAGGAGAAACACCATGAGAAAGGTTCTCGGGGTCTACAGTAGCCCCAGGCCGCATTGGGTCGGAGATGGATTCCCGGTCCGTTCACTGTTCTCGCACGCCAGCCACGGTGAGCATGTGAGTCCCTTCCTGCTGCTCGACTATGCCGGTCCGGCCGATTTCGCGCCCGCGGACAAGCCGCGCGGCGTCGGCGTCCATCCGCACCGCGGGTTCGAGACCGTCACCATCGTCTATAAGGGCGAGGTGGAGCACCGGGATTCGACCGGGAGGGGCGGCGTCATTGGCCCGGGTGACGTCCAATGGATGACGGCCGCAGGCGGGATCCTGCACGAGGAGTACCACTCCCCCGCGTTCACCCGCAGGGGTGGAACGCTTGAGATGGTCCAGCTCTGGGTGAACCTGCCGGCCAAGGACAAGAATGCCGCGCCCGGCTATCAGACGCTTCTCGATCGCGACATCCCGGCGGTGCAGCTGCCGGATGGTGCCGGCACATTGCGGGTCATCGCCGGTGAGTATGGCGGTCATCGTGGGCCGGCGCACACCTTCACGCCGGTCGACCTGTGGGATGTGCGGCTTAACCAGGGCGGCTCGGCGTCACTCGCCTTGCCCGAGGGACACACGGCCGCGGTCGTCGTGCTCAAGGGCGCGGTGCAGGTGAATGGCGATGCCGCCGTACGGGAAGCGCAGTTCGCCCTGCTCGACCGCACCGGCGGCGAGGTGAGGCTGGAAGCGGAGAGCGATGTGTCGCTGCTGATCCTCAGTGGCGAGCCCATCGACGAGCCCGTCGTCATGCATGGGCCGTTCGTTATGAACACGGCCGACGAGATCAGGCAGGCGATGGCCGACTTCCAGAGCGGTCGTTTCGGAGAAATCGCTGCCTGAGCAACAACCATCGGCCCCGGCCAACGGGGCCGACGGTTCAATTCGGCTGATTGCCAGCTTCAGTTCGGAAGTTGCGAGGCGTCGAGCCGCAGGACCAGTCTGTTTTCTACGAGTGGCTGCTGTATGCCGCCGACGGCTCGGACAATGAAGTTGCGTGTGGCGCGGCGTGGCCTATCAGGCGGCCTCACGGCGACTGCCGTACAGACTGGCCGCCGATATCCGAAGCCCACCGCTCGGGCGACGTCACCTTTACCAGCGATCCCGCGGCCGGTACAAAGAAGCCATGACGCACGACCCGATCACCGAGGAACTTTTCCGCGCCGCAATCGCCTCGCTCGGCGACGAGATGGCCCTCACGATCTACCGCACCTCGGTACTCCGGGGTGCTGAAGAACATCATGGACTACAGCGCCGCCCTCTGCGACGAGCGGGGCAGGCTTGCGGCGCAGGGGCTGTCGGTGCCGGGACATCTCTGCTCGATCCCGGTGGCACTCAACGCGGCGCTCGCGCGCTACGGCGATACCATCCAGCCTGGCGACGTGCTGGTGATGAACGATCCCTATGAAGGGGGAATGCATCTGCCCGACATCTTCATCTTTCGACCGATCTTTGCCGAGGCGAGTGTGATCGCCTGGGCGGCGACCATCTGCCACCATACGGACGTGGGCGGGCGGGTGCCGGGCTCGAATGCCTCGGACAGCACCGAAATCTATGCGGAGGGATTGCGCATCCCGCCGCTGAAGCTGTACCGCCAGGGCGAGCCGGACGAGAGCCTGTTTCGCATCATTGAGCGGAACGTGCGCGTGCCCGACCGCGTGTTCGGCGATATCCGCGCCCAGCTTGCCGCGTGCGAGATGGCCGAGCGGGGCATGGCGGAGCTGGTCGGACGTTATGGCACGGAAGGCGTGCGACGGCTGTTGTCGGCAGCAATGGACTACAGCGAGCGGTTGACGCGAACGGCGCTCGCCGAACTGGCCGACGGCGAGGCGAGTTTCACCGACTGGATCGACGACGACCAGATCGATGCCGGAAAGCCAATTCCGCTCGTTTGCACAGTACGCAAGCACGGATCGGAGATCGAGATCGACTGGACGGGAACGAGCGCGCAGGTAAAGGGCGCGATCAACAACACCTACTCGTACACGGCGGCGGCAAGCTTTACCGCGGTGAAGTCCGTGCTCTCGGTGAACATGCCGAACAATGACGGCGTGTTCCGCCCCATCCGCGTGATCGCGCCAGCGGGCAGCATCGCCAATGCGCTGCCGCCGGCGGCGTGTGCGGCGCGCGGCCTGACCGGCTTCCGGATGCTCGATTGCTGCTTCGGCGCGCTTGCCGCCCTTTATCCCGACCGCGTGCCGGCGGCCTCCGAGGGCGGCAATTCCGGGATCACGATCGGCGGTTTCGATCGCGAGCGGCGGCCCTTCATCTACGTCGATTTCCTCTCGGGCGCCTGGGGCGGGCGGCCCTGGGCGGACGGGCTCGAGGGCAACACCAACATGTTCGCCAACATGGCGAGCTTCTCGGTCGAGGTGATCGAGGCGGAGAACCCCCTCGAGGTGCTGGAGTACGGGCTGGTACCGGATAGCGGAGGGCCCGGAAAATTCCGCGGCGGCATGGCGCTTTCGCGGACCTGGCGGATGCTGGCCGAAGAAGGGATTCTCCAGGTGCGCTCGGACCGGCGGACGCATCGGCCCTACGGACTCTATGGCGGAGCGCCGGGGACATCAAGCGAGAGCCTGCTCGATCCTGGAACGGCAAACGAGCGGATTCTGCCGGCGAAGCTCACGATGACGCTCAGACGGGGGGAGGTTTTCCGTCACCGGCTCGCCGGTGCCGGCGGATGGGGCGATCCGCTCGTGCGCGATCCGGCGCTGGTTGCGCGGGACATGGCCAACGGGCTGGTTGGTCCGGCCGCGGCGGAGCGCGACTACGGCGTGGTGGCAAGCGGCGATCCGCCGCGCGTGGACGGAGCGGCGACCGCAGCCTTGCGCGCGCGGCTGAAGACGAGCCGGCCAGGGTTTCCGGCGGTGGCCCGCGAGGCGCTGCCGGAAGGGGCGCCATGAGCGTGCGCATCGGCATCGATATCGGCGGCACCTTCACCGATCTCGTGGCAATCGATCCGGCGGGGCGCGTGCGGGTGCAAAAGATCGCCTCGACGCCCGCCGACTATACCGAAGGGATCATGGCGGGACTTGCGCCGCTGGCGGACGGGGCGGCGATCGAGGAGCTTCTGCATGCGAGCACGATTGCGTCGAACGCGCTGATCGAGGGCAAGGGTGCAAAAACCGCGCTGATCACGACCAGGGGTTTTCGCGACGTGCTCGAGATCCGCGATCTTCGCATGCCGCGGCTTTACGATCTTGCCTGGGAGAAGCCGCCGGCGCTCGTGCCGCGGCGGCTGCGGCTTGAAGTCACCGAGCGAATGCGGCCCGACGGCAGCGTTGCCGTGCCGCTCGATCCGGCGAGCGTGGAGCGCGCGATCGCGCGGCTGCGCGAGGAGAAAGTCGAGAGCGTCGCCATTGCGTTCTTGCACGCCTACGCCAATCCCGCGCATGAGCGGGCGGTGGCGGCGGCCGTGCGGAGCGCGCTGCCAGGCATCGCGATTTCCGAAAGTGCCGCGATTTTGCCCGAGATTAAAGAATATCCGCGCACCTCGACGGCGGTGATCAACGCCTTCATCCAACCGGTGGTGCGGGCCTATCTGACGCGGCTCGGGGCGCGGCTGGATGCAGCGGCGATCGGCGCGCCGCTCAAGCTGCTGCAGTCGAACGGCGGGCTTGCCTCGCCGGAATTCGCGAAGGAGTTTCCGGCGCATCTCGTGGAGAGCGGGCCGGCCGCCGGGGTGGTGGGAGCGGCGGCGCTGGCACGCCGGCTTGGCCTACCGAGGCTTATCAGTTTCGACATGGGCGGCACGACGGCGAAGGCGGGACTCGTGGAAGCCGGCGAGCCGCTCAGCGCCGAGGCGATGGAGGTGGGCGGCGGCGTACTCACCGGAGCGCGGCTGCTGGTGGGCGCTGGCTACATGCTGAAGCTGCCGGCGATCGATCTTGCCGAGGTGGGCGCCGGCGGCGGCTCGATCTGCCGGCTCGACGCGGCCGGTGCGCCGAAGGCGGGACCGGAGAGCGCAGGCGCGGCGCCGGGGCCCGTCTGCTATGGCCGCGGTGGGACCGAACCGACCATCACCGACTGCAGTCTCGCACTCGGGTATCTGGATCCGGAGGGGCTTGCAGGAGGCAGCATTCCGCTCGACCGCGAGGCGGCGAGGGCAGTGATCGCGGAAAAGATCGCGGGGCCGCTTGGTGCGCCGCTTGAGACGGCGGCGCATGGGATGCTGCGGGTGGCGGTGGCGAACATGATGCGCGCGATCCGTGCCGTGACGATCGAGCGTGGGCGCGATCCGCGCGACTTCTGTCTCCTCGCTTTCGGCGGCAATGGGCCGCTGTTCGCGGTGGCGATGGCACGCGAGCTCGGCATCGCCCGGGTCATGATCCCTCCTCTTGCCGGGCTTTTTTCCGCCTTCGGGCTACTGGTTGCTGATACGGAACACCATCTGGTGCGGAGCTTTCGCACGCGCCTTGAGGGGGCCGACCCGGAAGCTGTTGCCGCGGCGCTCGCGGGCCTGCGGACGACCGCGGCGGAGCGGCTTGCCGCTGACGGATTTTCCCCAGCATGCCGGAGCTTCGCGTTCTCCGCGCTGGCCCGCTATGTCGGGCAGTCAAGCGAGATTTCGGTCGCATTTTCCGAGGGCGGGAGAATTCCCGAGGATTTCGCCGAGGCCTTCGGGCGCGAGCACGAGCGCACGTACGGGTTCCGCGCGCCGGCGGGGGAGAAAGTAGAACTGGTGGCGTTTTCCGTGCTCGCGCGGGGGGTGCCGGCACGGCCGCGCCTGCCCGAGCGGCTGGCGCTTCAGCCCGCGGGCCCGGAGCGGCGGCGCGAATGCTGGTTCCCCGGTCTTGGGTGGCATGCGACGCGCATCCTAGGCCGCGGTGCGCTTGCCAAGCAGCCCGTGGCCGGGCCGTTGATCGTGCAGGAGTACGACGCCACCACGCTGGTTCCGCCGGGGGCGCATGCAGCGGTGGATGATTTCGGCAATATTCAAGTCGGGATTGCATAGCACCGCCGACACCACACAGCCAAAGTAGGTCGAAGCCCACCGCCGCCCGCAACGCAATACCGTCCGGTCCCGGATCTGTTGACTCAGGTTCCTAACGACCATACGATACGCTGATTGTTCGGACGCTGCGCCGTGCGCAGGGGTGGATCGAGTAGCAGGACGCACAACGTACGAATCCGGCCCAATCGGAGGAAACTGATGACAAAATCGGCTATCCTGCTGAAACTGTCGGCGGCCCTCCTGATCTTCGGGCTGACCGGCATGGCGCGGGCCCAGACCATCAAGATCGGTGTCAACGAGCCGCTAACCGGCGCGTTTGCCGCCTCCGGCACCTACATCATCGACGGCGCCAAGATCGCCGCCGCCGAGATCAATGCCAAGGGCGGTGTCCTCGGCAAGCGGATCGATCTCGTCATCGAGGACAACAAAAGCAACCCCACCGACGCCGCTTCGGTCGCCGAGGAGCTGATTGACCGCTATCATGTACCGGTCATGATGGGCGCCTGGGGTTCGAGCCTGACGCTCGCGGTGATGCCGAAGCTCATGCAATATCATGTGCCGATGCTGGTGGAAACCTCGTCGTCCACTAAGATTACTCGGCAGGGCAACCCCTATATCTTCCGCATTTCGCCGCCCTCATGGGTGGAAGCCGACATGTTCGAGAAGCTGTTGCCCAAGCTCCACATCAAAAAGGTCGATTTCCTCGGCATCAATAACGACTGGGGCCTGGGGACGATTACCGATTTTTCCAAGATGTTCAAGCAGAACGGCATCAAGGTTGGCCTTAAGGAGACCATGGACGAGGGCGCCCAGGACATGAGCGCCCAGCTGTCCAAGATCAAGGCGTCCGATGCCGACACGATCATCGTGACAGCCGCGGTCGACCAGTTGACGTTGATCCTCAAGCAAGCGGGGGCGCTCGGCATCAAGAAAAGGATCATCACGACCGGCGGCTCGCAGAACCCCGACCAACTCATCGCGCAAGCCGGGACGGACGCCAACGGGACGATGCACCTGACCTTCTTCGCGCCGTGGCTGCCCAGCACTTGGCCGTACCCGGACAAGGCCAAGGACTTCCTCCAGCGCTGGGCGAAGGCCGGCTACAACAAGGCCGGCGTGACCGAGGGCTATCGCGGCTACGACGGCATCGACGTCATCGCAGCGGCGATCGAGAAGGCCGGCAAGGCGGATCCCGCGGCGATTAAGGATGCCTTCTGGAAGATCGACGTTCCCACGGTCAACGGCGAGGTCAAGTTCATCAAGGATGGCCCGAAGGGTCGCGAAAGTGGCCAATACATAGCGCACGGCTTGCTGGTCGAGATCAAAGACGGCAAGGTCGTCGCGCCCACGTTCTGATCCAGGTTTCGTGACCAAGGAATGCCCCGGCCGGCCGGGGCATTCTTGTGCGGTTCGCCGAGCGGCACTGATGATCGTGGTCGTGGAACACGGATGACACCACCGACCAGGTGCGTTTACGAACCGATCGTGGCTCGCAAGCCGGTCAGCATTTTCGGTGCGTCACCCTGGGGCCCTGCTGGCCGGCGTCCGCCGCCGTTCCCTGCACCGCTTTTGCCGAGCAGATCGATGTGTATGGTAAAGCAATCCTTGAGGTAGCGGATGTCCGCCACGTAAATGGCAATGCCCGTGCCGTCGATCAACACGAGACGGCAGTCCGCCGTTGGTTCCCCGAGGCCAATCTTGAGCAGTTCGGCCGTCTCGGGACTGGCGACGCCAATCGTGAACGTCTGATAAGCATGGGCGACGACGACGTCGTCCATCTCGAATATCTCCGGCAGGGCCGCCACGCGCGTGAAGCGTTTGCCGTCCCGGGCGAAGATCCTCTGGTCGAGATACAGGTTGACGACCGAAAAGGGCGCGCCATTGTTGTACTGGACGCTTCTGAGGAATGCGTAGCTCTCGGCCGGGGCGCCTTCTCCCTCGCCGAGAACCGGTGGCACTGCATTCTCGTTGATGCGCACGCGTTTCAATACGTTGTTCTTGATCGACGCCAGCAGAGACTCAATGTCGTTGGCGAGATTGAGCCACCGATTGTTCCTGGGCTTGCCGGAGACGAAGGTTCCACGCCCCTGCCGCGCATTCAGCAGCCCTTCGTCGCGGAGGAGCTCGATGGCCTGCCGGATCGTCACCCGCGCCACCGCGAACTCCTCCGCCAATTCCTCCAGGGTGGAGATCTTCTGGCCTTCGGTCCAATGTCCGGTGTCGATGCGCTGACGCATCACCGAGGCGACCTGCAGATACAGCGGCATCCGGCTGCGGTCGTAGATGGAAGCAAGATTTCTCATTGGACCAATATACGAGAGATGATCGAAATATTCCAGATCATGCGCGGTGCCTCAGCTTCGGCCGATCAGCCTAGCGACGAACCGCTTCATCCGACCGATCACGACCGACCAGATCAGCGCCGCCGCATTCACCTCGTTGGCAACGGCCGGCGGGGGGCTTCGGCCTTCGCCGCCGCTCGCTGCATAGGTTAGGCGCGCCTCGAGATTCCGTACGAACGCGGCCGTCAGTCGGCCGGCCACGTCCTGCACCAGGCCGGCGCGGCTGAACTGGGCGAGCGCGCCGGTCAACGCGTAGCCGATCTCGACATCCACCCTTGCTGCGCCGTCGTTGTCGCCGGGCCCGACGGCGTAGCGGATCGCACCTCGCGTCGCCGAGTTGCCGCGCGTGTCCCGACCCGCACCAATGATCGTGCCGCTCCGGGACACGTCGTCCCGTGTGACCTCGGCCACGCCTTGGAACTCCGCGGCGATGGGCCCCACCTTGACCCGGATCCGGCCGTCGACATGACCGGCTGCTGGTTCGCCGTCGAGGGAAGCGCCGGGAAGGCAGGCCGCGACTTCCTTCATGCGGCCGAAAAAAGCCCAAACCATCTCGGGGGGATAGGAGACGGTGAAGCTCTGCCGGAGGGAAGCCTGCGGCTTCCAGTCGGCATCCACCCGAGCTATCACCGTCTGTCCGGCCGGCGCGGCACTCGGATTGGCCGCGGCTCGGATCGGCGCCGCCGTGGTGGCGGGCGCCGCATGACCGGAACCGGCAGGTCCGAGCCGCTTCCGGCCGCCATCCGGAATGCCGGCAATACCGCGTGCGCGACGATCGGCGATCACGCTGTGAGCCGCCCGCACGATGCCCAAATAGCCCGTGCAGCGGCAGAGATTGCCGCTCAGTGCCACACGGATTTCGGGCTCGCTCGCAGTCTGCTTCCGCAGCACGACGTCGCGCGCCGATATGATCATGCCGGGGGTACAGATCGCCGCACTGCAGCCCGTGCTCTCGCCGGAAGGCTGCGCGCAGCTCCGTGCTGATCTCGTCGTCGTCGAGCCCCTCGATCGTCGTGACCTCCGCCCGCTCGCAGCTCGCCGCGAAGGTGATGCAGGAGCGCGCCGGTACGCCATCGACGAGGATGGTGCAGGCGCCGCACACGCCGTGCTCGCAGCCGATATGGGTGCCGGTGAGATTGTGAGTGTTGCGCAGCAGATCGGCCAGATGGGTGCGTGGCTCGACATCGGCGCTGAGCGTCCGTCCGTTGACCGTCAGGTTGACCAGGGTCATTGCGCCCGCGCCCGTTCGATGGCGCGCCGCAACGCGACGACGTGGGTCTGGCGATCGAGCGGATCCGCCATGCCGGCAGCCTCGGTCAGGTCGTGCGCGGCGCCGACGTCGAAGTGCTCCGGGCTGGCGTCGCCGAGCAGATGCCGAGCATCGGACACGACGATCGGCCGCGTTTCCGTGGCGCCGATCACGGCTCGACTGAAATTCCGCGCCGCATCGACCACGAAGGCGCCGATCGCGGTGGCGAAGTCACCCGTCTTGCGGGACGTCTTGTAGTAGCCCCAACGGGCGGACGGACCGAGCTTCGGCACGGTCACCGAGACCAGCAATTCGCCTGGCCGCAGATCGGCTTCGAGCGCGCCGAGCATATAATCCTCGGCCGGGATGCTACGCTCCCCCGATGGCCCGCGCAGCGTGACCTTGGCACCCACCGCGGCGAGGATCGAAATCCAGTCCGCCGACGGATCGGCGTGGGTCAGACTGCCACCAATCGTGCCGCGGTTCCTGACGGCTCGATAGGCGATGCCGCCCGCAACGGACGGAAGCGCACCGCGCGTCACGTCGGGAACGCGACGATCCTCGATGTCGGAATGGGTGATGCAAGCACCGATAACCAGCTCGTCGCGCCGATCGTGGACTTGTTTGAGGTCGGCGATGCCGGTGATGTCAACGACCAGGTCCGGTCGCACAAGACGCATGTTCAGCATCGGACCAAGTGACTGACTGCCGGCGATCACCTTCACGGAACGACTGTCGTCGGCAACAAGTCGGAGGGCCGCGTCCAGGTCGGACGGTCGTGCGTAATCAAAATTGACGGGTTTCACGGGGCTTTCTCTCGATTCCCGGCCGTGCCGCGGGCCCGCGCCGCTGCTGCAATCGCCTCGAGCACCCGCCGCGGTGTCATCGGTGAACGCAAGAGTTCGACCCCGAACGGCCGGAGCGCATCGTTCACCGCATTGCCGATTGCCGCTGGGGGCGCAATCGCTCCCCCCTCACCCAGGCCCTTGACCCCGAATTCGGTGTAAGGCGAAAGCGTCTCCATATGGTCGAGCAGTGGTGCCGGCACCTCGGCCGGGCCGGGCAACAAATAGTCGGCCAAGGTCGAGGCAAGCGGCTGGCCCGACTCGTCGAAATTCATTTCCTCATAAAGGGCTGTGCCGATGCCCTGGGCCAAGCCGCCGCAGATTTGGCCGTCGACCACCATCGGGTTGATGAGCTTGCCGCCATCCTCGACGATGACGTAGTGGAGAATCTCGATGTCGCCTGTCTCCGGATCAACCGCGACGGTCGCGACGTGAGCGGCATAGCTGAACGTGCCGGTATCGCGCACCGGCTTGTAGCCGATCGTGACCTCCAGGCCGCGGGGATCGACAGACGCCGGCAGATCCTGCGGCCGGTGGTACCAGGTATGCGCGATTTCCTTGAGGGTGACGCCTCCGGCTGGTCCGTGCACGGCGCCGTTGGCGAGTTCGACGTCCTTCGGGTCGACTTGCAGCAGGTGCGCACCGATGGACTTCGCGAGCCGGGCGACTTCCTTCGAGGCAGCCGCGACGGCACCCCCTGCCATCACGGCGGAACGCGAACCCCAAGTTCCGGTGGAATAGGGCGTATATTCCGTGTCGCCATGGATGAGTTTGATCTTGGCGGTGTCGATGCCCAGAGATGCGTGCGCCACCTGTGCCAGCGTCGTCTCCATCCCTTGTCCGTGCGAATGCAGGCCGACCCGGAGCTCGAGACCCCCATCGGGCGTCATCCGCGCCGTCGCCAACTCGTGGCCCGGGACCATTGGGATGCCCCATCCGGCATAGACCGACGTGCCGTGGGCACTCTGCTCGCAGTAAATGGCCATACCAATGCCGATGCGGCGCCCATCCGGCTCGGGTCGCTTCTGACGCTCGCGGATGCCTTGCAGGTCCACGTGGGCCACGGCGCGCCGCAGCGCCTCCGGATAATCGCCACTGTCGAAATGTTTGCGCGTGATGTTATCGAACGGCATCTGCTCGGGCCGCACCAGATTGGCGAGGCGTACCTCATGCGGTTCAAGACCCGCCGTGCGGGCGACGGCGTCGAGCACCAGTTCCATGGCGTAGCAGACACCGGTTCGGGCCACACCACGATAGGGGAGGATCGGGCATTTGTTGGTAGCGACCGACCAAGTGCGGCACCGGTAGGACGGAAAGTCGTAAGGGCCGGGCAGGATGCTCGCAACCTGTGACGCTTCCAGGCAGGCCGAGAACGGATAGGACGAATAGGCGCCAGAATCGACCGTCGCCTCGCAGTCGATGCCGCGCAGCTTGCCGTCCAGACCGGCGTAGGCCGTGATACGGTAATGATGCTCGCGGCAGTTCGCGCTGGCAGTGAGGTGCTCCCTGCGGTCTTCCAACCAGCGCACCGGGTGGCCGCAACGCAGGGCGAGCCAACCGAGACAGACGTCCTCCGGCAGCAGGATGCCCTTGTAGCCGAAGCCGCCGCCAACGTCCGGCGACACAACGCGCACCTGCGCCTGATCAAGGCCGAGACATTCGGCGAGGCCGGTTCGTATGATATGCGGCATCTGCGTGCCCGTGTAGAACACGAGCTGCTCGAGACGGCTGTCCCAAACGGCGACTGTTCCGCGCCCCTCGATCGGGGCCATGCACTGGCGAGCCGTGCAGATTTCGCGCGTGACCTTGATCGGTGCGTCGAAAGCGGCCTCCATGTTGATATTGACGAAGGTCTCGAGAAATATGTTGTCGCCCCAGTGTTCGTGCACCAGGGGTGAGTCCGGCCGCCGCGCAGCGAGCATGTCATGAACGGCGGGGAGCTCTTCGAGATCGACCTCGACGGTGGCGGCGACATCCTCGGCCTCGGCCCGTGTCCGCCCGACGCACATGGCGATCATTTCGCCGACCTGGCGGACCTTCTCGAAAGCCAGCACGGGCTGCTTGGAGATCTTGAACCCGGCCAAGCCGGTTACGGCAACGATCGGCTGTACCCCCGCAAGATCAGTGGCCGTAAAGACCTTCTCCCTGCTCGCCTCTGGAATGTGGATCTTGCCGAGCTTCGCATGGGCAAGTGGCGAGCGGACGAACGCAACGTCCTGCATGCCGCCGAGGTGGATGTCGCCGACGTATTGTCCGCGCCCGCGCAAGAAGCGGTCATCCTCCTTGCGTTCAAGCGACGCGCCCACGCCCTGTTCACGCATGCGCGATACCCCCGGCGATGACGAGGTCAGCGAATCGGCTCCGCGTTGCACCAATCATAGACGCTGAGCGCCATCACCTTGATCGAGGTGATGTAGTCCTCGATCGCAACATATTCGTCATTGGCGTGCATGATCGCGGTCGAGCCAGGTCCGAAGATGACGGTGGGCGTCCGGCCGTAGCTGTTGAGAAAGCGCGTGTCCGCGGCGCCCTGACGCCCGCTGATGATAGCTCGATTGCCGGTGATCTCCTCATAGGCACGTGATACCGTGCCGACGATTGGATGGTCGCGGGGAATCTCCGAAGCCTCGGCATCGTAGCCGACGAAGCGAACCGTAGGCGGATGGTCTCGCATCCACGGGTCCTCGGCAGCGGCGCGCGCCACCTGCTCGATCAGACTCCGCTTGACGCCCTCGTGATCCTCACCCGGAACGGTTCCGATGCTACCCTTCAGCAGGCAGTTCGCCGGAAAGGCGCTCGGGTAGTTGCCAGCCTGAAAGCTGCCGACCATGCACGGCAAGGAATCGATCGCGCTCGGGTAGAGCGGATGGGTGACGGTCGCTACGCGCTTCGCCTCGAGGTCCGCCACTGCCTTGACGATCTTGTTGCCGAGATCGATGCCGCTAATCCCCTCGTATCGCTTCTGGATACCCACCGGCTTGCCGTGGATCTCGATTTCGAACCAGATACGGCCGATGCAAGCGGGCTGCACTGCGAGATCGCTGGTCTCGCCCGAGATGCCGGCATCCGCCGTGTAGCCGCGGATGACAGTGTCGAGGGTCCCGTGCCCGCTGACCTCCTCGTCGATAACGACGTTGATCATCACGTCGCCTTTCGGCGTGAGGCCGAGTTCCTTGAGGTACTGAACAGCGAGAATATGGCTCGCCACGCCGCTCTTCATGTCGCACGAACCGCGACCGTAGATGCGACCGTCCTTGACGCGCGCCGACCAGGGATCATCGCTCCAGCCCTCGCCGTTGCCGACGGGAATCACGTCGGTATGGCCGTTGAGGAGTAGCGAGCGCCCCCCTCCGGTGCCCTTCAGCGTGCCGACGATGTTCGGTCTGCCTTTGTAGCCGCGGTCCACCGGACGGTAGCCCGGGTGCTTCTTCAGCTGCTCCCAATCAGTTTCCCACATATCGACATCGAGACCGATCCGGCGCATATAGTCGGACACAAATTTCTGGATGGCTGCCTCCACGCCGGTGACGCTCGGGATGGCGACCATCTCCCTCAGGAAACCGACCGCCTGGTCTCGGCTGGCATCGATCTTATCGAGAATCTTCTGGCGATTGTGGTCGGTCATCGGACTTGCTCCGGACTTCTCTCGTTGTGCAGCTCAGAGAGCCTTGAGGCGCGGGATAATCTCACGGGCAATCGTCTCGATCTGATTTGTCTGATACTTATAGGGGACGAAGATGATCTTCTGCACGCCGGCGGCGATGTGCTCGCGGAGCTGTGCCACGCAATCGTCAACGGAGCCCATAATAGCACTCTCGCGCGAACAATCGCTGTGCGCCGGAAAATCCCACTCCTTGTTCAGCCAGTCCATCATGTCGCCGCGAACCGCTTCCTTGGAGGGTCCCACCATGATCGGGAGCTGCGAAGCGTTCAGGAGCGTGTCTGGATCCTTGCCAGCTTCCCTTGCGAAATTGCGCAGCTTTTCCCAGGACCGCTTGAAGTCCTCCGGCCGATAGAAATAGGTCAGCCAACCGTCGCCGGCAGTCGCCGCGCGCTGCAGCACCTTGTCGACATAGCCGCCGATGAGGATCGGCATGCGTGGCCGCTGATAGGGCTTCGGATACATCACAGCGGCCGACAGGTTGTGGTTCATGTATCGGCCGTCGACCTTCGCTTCGGTCCACAGGCGGTTCATGATCTCCAGATTCTCATCCATGATCTTGCCGCGTCTCTCGAAGGGCACGCCGACGGCATCGAACTCGCGCTTGTACCAGCCGGACGCCATGCCCATGATCAGCCGCCCCTCGGAGAGCTGGTCCATGCTGGCGAGCTGCTTGGCAAGCGTTACCGGGTTGCGCAGGGTCAACACAAGGATGCCGGTCCCCATCTTGATACGCGTGGTGCGCGCGGCAATGCCCGTGAGCACCGTGAGCGGATCGATAATCGGGAAATTCGGATCGACGCCGAGCAGCACGTGATCCCAGACCCAGACGGAATCGTAGCCAAGCTCCTCGACACGAACGCCGTAGTCGACGAGTTGTCGCGCATTCGGCATTTCAGGAAAGGCCGTGAAGTTCCGGGCGGCGATGCCGAATGTCCTGGCGAGATCAGTCATCTTGTTCGCTCCAAAGGCATGTCGTCAGGCCGTAAACAGGCGCTCGGGATCGAGCATCCTCAGCATCTCCAGTTCGTGCGTCGCCGGCGGCTCGGTGACGGCGATCTTTGGGTCGAAGTCGAGAGCGAAGCCAGTGTTGTCCTGAACCTCCTGCCGGCTCACACCGGGGTTGAGGGCCAGTACCTTCATGCGTCGTGCTTCGTCGTCGAAGCCGAACACGGCGAGCTCGGTGATGACCCGGAACATGCCGCCGGCGAGGAGTCCGCTCTCGCGACGCGTGTCGTATCCGCGGACCCATCCGGGGCTCGTGATGAAGTCGACGTGCTCCACGAAGCGGCGCCTCTCATGCTTCATGGCGACGATCATCGTGGCCAGGCTGGAAATGTCGTTGCCGCCACCGGTCCCGGGCAAGCGCGTCTTCGGGGCGGCCGGATCGCCGATGAACGACGAGTTCAGGTTGCCGTACTGGTCGATCTGCGCGCCGCCCATGAAGCCAATATCGACGTAGCCGCGCTGCAAAAGCAACAGCACGTCGGCGCTGCCGAGCACCATATTTGCCCGCTTGGTGCAGCGCTGATCATTGGTGGAGGGCGGCAGCTTGCCGGGCTCGACGAAAGCGCCAATGACGCCCCCCTCGAAGAGGATGGTCAGGCCCGGGCAGTGCAGCCGCTGGGCCAGCGTCGCGGCAAGCAGCGGAATGCCGACGCCGGCAAACACGACCTGACCGTCCTGGAGGTGCCGCGCGCTCAAAACCGCCAGTATTTCGGCCGCGGTATAGCGCTGGCTTTCAGTCATTGTAGATGCTCCGGCCCTTCCTGCTCGCTTCGATGATTTCATCCATGCCAATGAGCGACAGGAAATCCGTCCACGTCTTCGGACCGTAGACGTAACGCGCAAGATAGTCGCCCATGCCCTTGACAGGGTCCGCGTTCACCTGGGCCACGTAGGCTTCCAGGTGCTGCATCATCGGCTCGTAGAGTCCGAAGCATTCGTGCGGCGCGGCGCCGTAGGGAACTTCGGCCACGGCGTCAACGCACAGGGACGGGATCTTTGTCCGGTCGGGCGCGCGGCGGATCTGCTCGTTGGAGACGATGCGCTCCGTCGTCAGAATCACCCGGGTTGCCGCCATGGCGAGGTCGATGTCCATAAACTGGAGACCGTCGATCTGGGCATTGCCGTAGGGGTCGCAACGTTGGACGTGGATCAGCGCTATGTCCGGGTTGAGTGCCGGCACGAGAAGGAGCTTCTCGCCGGTGAAGGGGCAATCAACCTCCTTTGCCTCCGGCCGCTGCTTCAGGATATCGGAACCGAGCATCGAGCGGATCGGCAGGAACGGGACGCCCATGCTGCCGGCACGGAAGCGCATGCCGATCGCCATATGACTCCATTCCTCGAAGCGCTTATGGCCCTTCTCGATATGGTGGCGCATCACCTTCGAGAGACCCCATAGGATTCCCTGCGCAAACCAGCTGGTGAGGATCTCGTCAGCGATGTCCGAACCAAGGAGCAGGTCGCCATCGGTCGAGACGATGCAGCGCGAGCAAGACAGGTGCTTGCGCCGTTGGCGGATCAGCTCCCAGATCATGGCCATTGGTGTCCGCGACATTGTCGAGCCGCCGATGCCAACCGTCATTCCGTCCTGGACGAAAGATGCCGCCTCCTGCAGAGATACGACCTTCTCGCGCAGGCTTCTGTCGCGTCGGGACAGATTCCCCCGCAGCGTCGTATAGGCCTGTACTTGCGATGCGAGCACCCGTTCCTCCTTCGGTCGGCAGGCCAGCGCGCCACGACGCACCCGTCTCCGCGACGAGTCTCGGAAAGCTATCATACCAACATTCGTATGAAAAGATGACCTCTACTTTGAGGGCGCGGGCGAGGCAAGCTCAGGGGCCTCCGGGACAGGTTCCATCGCGGCTTGTCGGCGTTCCGCCGCCGCATCAAAGGCTCGCATGCGGCGCTCCGGCGGCGCGTCCCGGTACACGGTGGTCCGCTGCCGCGGCAGCCGCCCGGCGCCGCGAATGATCGCCTCCACCCGCTGCGGCGTCATCTCCTGTCCGTGGCTGGCGCCGGCCGCACGCGAGATGCTCTCGTCCATCAGCGTACCGCCGAGATCATTCACGCCCGCGCTCAGGCAATGGCCGACACCATCGGCCCCGAGCTTCACCCAGGACGCTTGGATGTTGATGATATGTGGATTGAGCACGATCCGCGCGACCGCGTGCATCAAGACGGATTCGCGGAACGTCGGCCCCGGTCGTGAGCGGCCCTTGAGATAAATCGGCGACTCCATGTGGACGAAGGGAAGTGGCACGAATTCAGTGAAACCCCCGGTCTCAATCTGCAGGTCGCGCACCCGGATCAAATGTCGTGCCCAGTGCTCGTAGCGGTCGATGTGACCAAACATGATGGTGGCGGTCGATCGCAGCCCGAGGCGGTGCGCGGTGCGCATGATTTCGAGCCATTCCGCCGTGTTCACCTTGTCCGGGCACAGGAACTGGCGCACCTCGTCGTCCAGGATCTCCGCCGCCGTTCCCGGCAGCGTACCAAGGCCGGATGCCTTCAGCTCAGCGAGGAGCGCGGCGACCGGAATGCCGAGCGTCTTGGCGCCCTGCGACACCTCGAGCGGCGAGAAGGCATGCACGTGGATTTCCGGCACGCTCGTCTTCACCGCCTTGCAGATCTCGAGGTAGGTCCGGCCGGTATAGGACGGATGGATCCCCCCCTGCATGCAGACTTCTGTGGCACCTCTCTCCCAGGCTTCCCGGACGCGGGCCGCCACCTCCTCCATCTTGAGGTCATAAGGCCTGCCGCGCAGGTTTTCGCTGAGTTTTCCCTTGGAGAATGCGCAAAACTGGCATTTGAAGTAGCAGATGTTGGTGTAGTTGATGTTGCGGGTGACGACGTAGCTGACCACGTCGCCGTTGACCCTGCGGCGTAGCGCGTCGGCCGCGCGGCAGACGGTCGTGAACGCCTGCCCCCGGGCCTGGAACAGGGCGACGATGTCGGCCTCCGCCAGCAGCCTGCCCTCATCCGCCTTGTCGAGGATCGACCGCAGTCGCGCCGGGACGCGCGCCGGCGGATCGGCGTGAATGAGCGCCACGTCGTGCGGCGGCGGTGCATCGGCACGCCCCGGGCACCAGGATTCGGCGCGCGGCCAGCCGTCGCCATCGACCCGGTCGTAGAGCCGCTTGCGCAGGCCCGCATCGACCCACCGCGTCGGATGCCGCGCAAAGGCGGGATAGATCGCGAGCCGTTCCGCCAACACCTTGCCGGCCGAAACGGTGGCGGCTTCGAGCGTCGTCAGGTGTGGCCAGGGTGCCTCCGGGTTGACGTGATCGGGTGTCACCGGCGAGACGCCACCCCAGTCGTTGATCCCGGCCGCCACCAGGGCCGTGAGCGCGCCAGGGCTGAGATTGGGCGGCGCCTGAAGGTTCATCTGCGGCTCGAACAGCAGACGGGCGATGGCAATCGTCCACATATGATCGTCAAGCGACGGCGCTGCCACGATTGCCATGCGCGTCCCCGGCTTCGGCCGGAAATTCTGGATGATGATTTCCTGGATATGGCCGTAGGCATCGTTAAGGTCGCGCAGCGCGAGCAGGGCATCGATCCGTTCCTCTCGGGTCTCTCCGATGCCGATCAGGATGCCCGAGGTAAACGGAATGCCGTGCTCGCCCGCGCGCCGGATCGTATCGAGGCGGGCCGCCGGCCGCTTGTCCGGGGAACCGTGGTGAGGTTGCCCCTTCCTGCAGAGTCGCTCGGACGCGCTCTCCAGCATGATGCCCTGGGACACCGAGACACGGCGCAAGCTGGCGAGTTCGGCGTTCGTCATCAATCCCGGATTGAGGTGCGGAAGCAGCCCGGTCTGCTCCAACACGAGCGCTGCCATCTCTGCGAGATAGGATAGTGTCGTTTCGTGGCCGAGCGCCCGGAGTTCGTCGCGAGAGGTCCGGTAGCGGCGCTCCGGCTTGTCGCCGAGTGTGAACAGCGCCTCTTTGCAACCGGCACGCCTTCCCGCCTCGGCGATGGCAAGCACCTGGTCGCGTGAAAGATAGGCATGTTCGCCCCTGCGTGGCGCATGTGCGAAGATGCAGTAGTGGCACACGTCTCGGCAGAGCTGCGTCAGCGGGATGAACACCTTGCGCGAATAGGAAACGATGGTGTCGTGGGCCGCATCACGACGCCGCGCCGCCGCCGCCAGCAGTGCCGCCTGATCCGGAAGATCGACGAGGCTTACCGCCTCCTCGCGGCTGAGCCGACGATCGGCGGAAAACCCATGAAGGAATCCGAGCTGGTTCATTGCGCCCACGCTTTCTCCAGCAGGTCGGTCCGAACCGGCCGTGCTCCCCAATGGCGGATACAGGCGCGCGTCCTCGCGCCGCCATGGAGTCGCCGGTCGAAGGCGAGGTCGGCGACGACATCGATGTCGTGCCCTGCGCCATCGAGCACGAGAGTCACCGGCCGCACGCCATTCGCCGCCGCGGCGGCAAGGTGCCGAGCGAAACTGTCGCAGCCGAACGCCGGGGCCATCACGGCCGTCGGCGACAGCGCCAGAATGTTGGTGCCGCCGTCACGCGCTGCTGGTACGATCACCACCGGCGCACCGGCGAGCGCGGTGAGTACGGCACAAAGCTCATCGGCGGTGAGGAAAGGAAGGTCGCCTGGAACGACCACCAGTCCGGAGCCACCGAGGACATCGAGCGCGCGGACGCCTCGCAGAACGGCATCATTGGTGCCACTCTCAATCGGATCGGCGACCACCATCGCACCGAACGCCTCGGCGATGGTAGCGGCCTCCACGTCGCCCGTGACGGCGATCGTTCCAGCGAGCCCCGCCGTGCGCGCGAGCTGCTCGAGCACGTCGCCCAGCATGGCCTTGGCAAGTGCAGCTCGCCCGACCTGGTCGAGCAGGCTGGCGAGGCGCATCTTGGCTCGGTCAAACCTTTTGACCGGCACGACCGCCCAGATGCCGCCGCCAGGAGCGTCGGAGCTCAAGGCGTGATTGCCTTTCTGGAGGCGATCTCGTCAGCGAAGGTGAGCACGTCAAAGGCAAGTCGCTCGCGGTCCGCGGTACTCCGCATAAGCGTGCATGCAACCTTGACAGCAACCCCCGATAGGTTGCGCTCACCCGCATCGCTCTCGTCGATGATCAGGCCGTCGATCAGACCGCGGTAGTGGTCGGCGATCGCCCGCGGTGTTGCCGGCACGCCGAGCTCGGCCATGATCTTCGTCGTCGGCCCTTTGACGGCCACACCGCCTATGATGGGTGATACGGCGACAACCGGCGCGCCGGCCGTCTCCACCAAGGACCGGATGCCCGGCATCGCGAGGATCGGATCAATGCTCAGAAACGGATTGGACGGGCAGACGACGATAGCGCGAAGAGCGGTCGCTTGCAGTGCTGCACGGACCGGCGGCGGTAACGTCGCCTCCCGCACGCCGTCAAAGTGAATGCTGCGCACCTCAGGGGCGCAGCGGCGTTCCACAAAGTAACGCTGGAAGGTCAACCGCCCTTCGGACGTGTCTATGATCGTGCGGACGCGGTCGTCCGACATCGGCAGGATCGTCGCACGAATCCCGAACCGGCCGGCGAACTCACGAACGATCGCCGTAAGGGAAAGGCCGTTGCGCAGTTGATGCGTACGCACCACGTGCAACGCGAGATCCCGGTCGCCGAGCTGGAACCAGGACTCGGCGCCAAGCTCTCCGAGTGATGCCATGAAGTTCCAGCTCTCGTCGGCGCGACCCCACCCCCGCTCGCGGTCGGCGCGATCGCTCAGCGTATAGAGTACGGTATCGATGTCGGGCGAGATCGCCAGCCCCAGGTGCTCGAAATCATCGGCCGTATTGACGATGAGGGCCAAATCCTGGCCGACGAGGTGCGCGAGCCCGAGGGCGAGCTTGGCACCACCGATCCCACCACACAGGGCGACGACACGACGACCTCCAAGGGAGACGCGCGCGATCATCGAAACAGGTCTCTCTCCCGGCTTCGGACAAGTTTGGCCGCCGGACGCTCGGGTGCATCGAGCCGGAATCCGCGGACGAGCACGGCCGGAATGCCCTCGGCTGCCTGGCCCATCATGAGTGATCCTGCCGACGCGAGCTCGTCGGCAGCCGCGATCTCCGTTACCCGCAACTTGCGGCCGAAGAGATCTTCGGCCCCGACCCGGTCCACCAGAGAAGGCAGGCCTGCCGCACCAACTGCCACGCCGACCACGCCATTCCGCCATGGGCGCCCGAAACTATCGTTGATGACAACGGCGATCGACACGCCGAAGCTCGCATCGAGCTTCCTTTTCAAGGCCAATGCCGAGCCATCCGGATTGCGCGGCAAAAGCAGCACGCGGCCCGAACCTGTCCCGTGATCAATATTGGATTCATCGATCCCGGCATTCGCCATGACGAAACCCAGCTTGTGCGCCGCAATAACCACGCGGGGCCCGAGCTTCACAATCTCGTCGGACTCGGAAAGGACAACCTCGATATGCCGCGGATCCTTGCCAGTCTGCCGCGCGATCTCGACGGCGCGCTCCGACGGCACGACCTCATCCAAGTCGACATAGCACCCCTCGGCCTTCGAGACAACTTTCTGTGCGACCACCAGAATGTCGCCGTCGCAAAGCCCGATCCGGGTGCTGCGCAGGACATTCGCCAAGATCACGGCCAGATCATCGCCCGGCTCGACAAGTGGTATGCCCGGCAAGGGAAAAAGGGAGACCGGCCTGACGCTCATCGCCACCTACGTCGGGCCAGCCGTCTCGAGGCCCGTGATACCAATCCCAGCGCCCGACACCCTGTAGTGTCGGTTGATCCAGATCAGCACGGAGGTCATCGCTTCAGCCGCCGCGGAATTGGCGAGTGGACCGCCACCGACACCCCGCCGCGCGACCGCGCCGGCGAGAACGATGACGTCGTTGCGCGCCTCCTTGTTGTCGCTGAAGACGAGCACGTCGCAATCGGCACGGCCGCCGGCATGCAGCTTCGCCGCACCGACATTGTGAAAGGCCGATACGACCCGCACGCTATCGCCAAGCCGATTTTGGGCAATCTGCGCTGCCGAACCCGCACTCGGCAGTTGGACGGTCGAAACCTTCGGTGGCACAAGCGGCACGGTTGCATCGACAACGATCTTGCCGCCGACCACGGGCCTGATTTCCTCGATGGTTTGATCGTGGTTCGCGAAAGGGACAGCCAGCACCACGATGTCCGCCGCACGCGCTGCACCGATATTGTCGTCCCCGACAATTCCGTTTCCGAGTCTTGCGGCAACAACGGCCGCCTTGTCGTGTGAGCGGGAGCCGATGACGATCCTATAGCCGGCTGCGGCCCATCCCTTGGCAAGGCCGGACCCCAGGTCCCCGGTTCCCCCGATGATGCCGATCAGCGGTTTGGGCGTGTCCGACATGATTTCTCCGCTGGGTGCGTCCTGTTCGCCACTGCCCACAGGGCCGAGCTTCCAGCCAATTCACAGACATACCATCATCCAGACCATGAGACAAGTGGTGCGGTGTCATCCTCTGACCTCGGCCATGCCTGCGCCAAGATAGGCCGCGCGCACATGCGGGTTGTTGATCAACTTTTCACCCTTCCCTTCGAGGGCCATCGAACCGGCCTCCAGAAGATAGGCATAGTCGCACATCTCCAGAGCCGCATACGCGTTCTGCTCGACCATCAGCACGGTCGTGCCCGATGCGCGGATGTCGCGGATGATCTCGAACGTCTGATCGACGATGTTGGGGGCAAGACCGAGCGAGGGTTCATCGAACATGACGAGCTTGGGCCTTGACATCAGGGCCCGGCCGATCGCCAGCATCTGCTGCTCGCCTCCCGATAACGTTCCGGCCGCCTGCTTGCGCCGGTCTGCCAGCCGCGAGAAAAGGTTAAAGACTCTGTCGATGTCGGCGGCGATAGCCTTGGTGTCGGAACGCAGATAGCACCCCATCTCGAGATTTTCGACGACGCTCATATGGGGGAAGACGTGGCGCCCTTCCGGACAGTGGGCGATACCGAGGGCCAAGATCCGGTCCGCGGATAGGCCGGTGATGTCCCGCCCTTCGAAGATGATCTGGCCCGAGGCGACCGGCACGATGCCGGATATCGCCCTGAGTGTCGTGGACTTGCCGGCACCGTTGGCGCCGACGAGGACGACGAGCTGCTTCTGCGGGACCTGAAGCGAGATCTCCTTGACGGCAGTAACCTTGCCGTAACGACAGACGAGGTCGCGGATCTCAAGCATGTCTTACGCCCCGTCCCAGATACGCCTGAATGACATCGGGATCGCTCTGGATGGCGGATGGCGGCCCCTCGGCAATGATGCGCCCGTAGTTAAGGACCACGATGCGGTCGGAGATACCCATCACCATCGGCATGTCGTGCTCGACCAGCACGATGGTCATGCCCCGGGTCCTGAGCTTGCGGATGAGCTCAATGAAGCGTCCGGTTTCCGCGGTGTTCATGCCGGACACTGGTTCGTCCAGAAGGAGTGTTGCCGGGTCGGCCGCGAGCGCCAGTGCCACGCCGAGGAGTCGCTGGTTGCCGTAGGGCAGACTTCCTCCGGGCTCGCTGGCCTGATGGGCGATGCCGACGAGTTCGAGGATCTCCCATGCCTTCTCCCGCAATTCCCTTTCGGCTTGTCGCTCCTTCGGCAGCGAGAGGAGCGTGCTGAAAATACCTTCGGACTTCCGCCGATGCAGGCCAATTAGAACGTTGTCGAACACCGTGCATTTGTCGAAGAGATTGGTTCGCTGAAAGGTTCGCACCAAACCGAGCGCCGCCACCCGATGCGGTTTGATGCCCGTCAATGGCGTCCCGCGAAAGGTCACGACTCCCTTGGTCGGTTTGAGGAAGCCCGTGATGACGTTGAAAGCCGTGGTCTTGCCGGCGCCATTCGGGCCGATGAGGCTCACCAGCTCCCCTTCCGCAACGTCGAAGGTCATGTCCCGGATGGCGACCAAGCCGCCGAAATGGACCGCCACATGCTCGATTGCGAGCATCGATGCGCCAGCCTGTCTGGGACTGGCGCTCATGGACGGCCCTCACTCTTGACGGTGAGCAAGGCGGCCTCACCGGGGAGCGGCTGCGACTTCTGCCTCCGGTCGAACCAGCGCTCGATCGCCGGCACGATGCCGTCGGGAAGGACGTAGACGATGAGAATCATCAAGGCCCCGTACAGGATCCATTGGACCTCCGGACCAACATAGGAACGCAGGATCACTGGCGCGATGCCGAAGATCAGGCCACCTACGATTGGCCCGGCCAAAGTGCCCTTGCCGCCGGCGATCACCATGATCACCATCGTGACCGTGTTGAGGAACATGAAGATCGCCGGATCGATGATCAATATGTAATGGGCATAAAGGCTGCCTGCCGTGCCGGCCATTGCGCCGGAGACGACCGTCGCGAGCACGAGATATTTTGTCACGCTGATGCCAACGGAGACCGCGAGCGTCTCGTTCTCGCGTAAGGCGATCATGGCTCGGCCGTACTGGGAGTTCACCAGACGACTGATGAGCATGTAGGCGAGTGCGATAAAGAAAAGAACGACGTAATAGTTGCCGGTCTTTCCCCAGAGGGTGATGTAACCCGTCCAACCGAAACCTAGCGTCAGCGGCGGAATGTTGGAAAGCGCAAGCGGTCCATTGGTGAGCTCGACCCAGTTCAGGGCGATCAGACGCACGACCTCCGCGAAGCTGATGGTGACGATGACGAAGTACGCACCGCGGACCCTGAACGCAAGTTTGCCGATAAGGTAGCCGCACAGCCCGGCCGCAATCGTCCCCAGCAGGAGCCCGACAACGGGCGGCCATGGATCATGCGTGATCTCGAGGCCGAACACCGTGATGGTGAAGCCGACCGAGGTCAGGGCGCTGACATAGGCCCCGATGCCGAAGAAGGCGACATGACCGAGATTAAGCTGACCCGTGTAGCCGAGCAGAAGATTGAGGCTCATTGCCGCCAGCATGAAGATGCCGGACATGATGAGCGTATTCAGGAAATATTGATCCGTAAGCCACAATGGCACGGTGGCGAAGAGCGCAACTGCGACAAGTGGGACCAAGCGTCTCACCCGATGCGCTCCGACTTGGCGAACAGACCCGTAGGCCGGATGAGGAGGACCATGATGATAATCAGAAAGCCCACCGCATCACGATAGCCAGAAGAAATATAGCCGGCCCCGATCTCTTCCGAAAATGCCAAAATGAAGCCGCCGATCGCAGCGCCGGTGATGTTGCCTAGCCCGCCAAGAATGACGATCGCGAACGCCTTCAGGGCGGCTATGTCGCCCATGTCGGGAACAACGACGAAGACCGGTCCCAAAAGTGCTCCGGCGGCTGCGGCAAGTCCGGAACCGAAAGCAAAGGTCATGGTGTAGACCCGGCTCACCTTCACACCCATCAGGGCCGCCGTCGAGCTGTCCTGGAAGGTCGCGCGCATCGCCTTTCCGAGCTTGGTGCGGTGGATCATGAAATAGGTGCCCGCGATCAGGAAGAGCGCGCATGCCAGCACCACGACACGCAGCCACGAGAGCGACACCGGCCCGATCGTCAGCGGCGCAGTGGGGAGCGGCGACGGCACTGACTTGGCCACACTCCCCCAGATAAGGATTTCGATGTTCTGCATCGCGATCCAAGCACCGATCGTGATCAGCATGGTTGTGTCGATGTCAGCCGAGCGGCGCGGCCGAAGCAGCGTGAATTCGATTATCGCTCCAAGGCAAACGCCGGTGACAGTGGCAAAGGCGATAGACACATAGAAATTTACATCCAAGTGAACGGCAAAAAAATACATCATATAGGCACCGAACGCGTAGAGCTCGCCATGCGTGAAATTGACGATTCGCATTATGCCGAAGATCAGCGTAAGACCGATCCCAAGCAGCGCATATGCGCCGCCCATAATGAGCGCATTCGCCAGGTGCTGCAGGAGCTGGTCCAAGACTAGTCCTCCCCTCGTGAGTATGCTGTCACTTCTCTCGCTCTCCAAGGAACGTCTGCGGGACCTCCGGCCATCGGTCACGGAGTCCGACGAGGGCTTCGTTCGTTGCTGCGTCTCCGTCGCGCTCGAGTGCCTTACGCATCCGCGGCGCTATGGCGGCAGGCCCCGCCGCTCCATTCAGCGCATGGTTACTATCCTCCCGATGACGGTAATAAGACGCTGGTGCGGACACAAGCGAGCCGAGAAATACCGTTCGCGGCGGCGGACCGGCGATCGGCGCCACGGGCGCCGAACGCGAGATGGTTCCTCGCGCAAAATTTGCGCAGCCAAGCGCGATGGCCCGGGCGGCCGCCGCCACCTTGAACCCCGGCCTGTGCAGCCCATCCGGCCGCTCGTCGTACCTGCGCCGGGCTTCGGCCCCGGCCGGGAGTGCCGTGCCGGAGCCCCTTGATGAACCAAAGTCGGCCGTGCCACTGTTGGACTACCACGCTACTTGACCAGATTTGGGGGACCCGGGCGCGATGGCGGAAGCGATGTTTTCCCAAGAACCCTATCTCGGGACGCGCCGGCCGCTGCGGCAGGCCGGTCCGCTCCCTGGCTGGTGCTACACCAGCCAGGAATGGTACGAGCGGGAACTAGCGACGATCTTCCGCAAGGAATGGCTCTGCATCGGCCGAGTGGAGCAGATCCCGGAGCCCGGCACCTACTTCACCATCGACGTGATCGGACAGCCGCTGATTGCGGTGCGCGACACGGCAGCGACGGTGCGGGTGCATCTCGGGCTCTGCCGCCACCGCGGCGCGATCATCGCGGAAGGGGAGGGGAAGTGCCGGAGCTTCACCTGCCCGTACCACAGTTGGACCTACGCGCTGGACGGACGGCTCGTCGGAATCCCAGGCTCGCCGCATCCGCTGGCGGGAGTGGAGGATTTCCGCAACGAGGAGTACGGGCTGGTCCCGGTGCGAGCGGAGACCTGGGCCGGGTTCATCTTCATCACATTCAACGCCGAGGCGTTGCCGCTCTGCGAATGGCTCGGAGAGCTTCCCGCGTTTCTTGCCGATTACCGCATGGAGGATGCGCGGCAGACGCATCGCGATGTCTATGACGTTGACTGCAACTGGAAGCTCTGGCTGGAGAACGCGTTCGAGAACTATCATGTCGCGACGGTTCACAGGAACCACTACGATCCGGCCAAGCCGCAGAACTGGGAGTTCGAGAACACGCGCGGGCGCGGCCCGTGGGAGGCGATGTTCAGCAAACGGAGCGTCGTTGCCTATTCGGGCCTGCCGGAGGTCCCCGGGCTCGCGCCTGGTCGGGCGGCAGGGCTTTATCATATCTGGGTCCGGCCGAGCCTGCAGATCATTCTCACCTCGTCCTACATGAAGTACCGGCAGTACCTGCCGCGGGGGCCAAACATGCTGCGCCTCCATGAGAATTGGACCTTTCCGAAGGCGACGGTGGAATCCTCCGATTTCGGCGAGGTTGTGGGGCCCGCATACTACCACAAATATTCAGAAATCATCCGCGAGGACCTCGGGATCAATCCGATCGTGCATCGCGCGATGCAATCCGGCGCGTACCGCCCCGGACGGTACTCGCTCGAGGAATACGTCGTACACCGGATCGGCAATTACGTGCTCGATCGCGTCATAGGCCCGGACGATCCATCCTCGCGTGCGCTGCGCGAGGGGGTCGAACTCGCGTCAGGTGACGGAGTAGCGCCCCTGATGAGCGCCGGTGGACTGTTCCACGTCCACGTGGAGAACTCACACGCACTGATGCCGGTATTCATCGTCCGGCCGGATCAGTACGAGCCGGTCCTGGCGCGGCACCCGGATGTCGCGCGGCGGATCCGTACGACCTGGGGCTACGACCAGGAGAACTGGGCGGAGAATGCGCGCACCGCGGATGCGATCATCACCTATCGATTCCCGAAAGAGCGCCTGGCAGGCGATGCGCCGCGGCTCAGCCTGTTGCAGGTGCTGGGGGCGGGGGTGGACTACCTGCTGCCGCTCGACTGGCTGCCGCCCGGAGTGACGATGCTGACGAACCGCGGCGCGCATGTGCCGAAGGCTTCGCAATCCGCGCTGATGGCGCTGCTGATGCTCAATGCACGATTGCCCGAGTTGCTGGAAAGCCGGCGGCGACATAAGTGGAATCGTGTCTTCACGACGACGCTGGCCAGCAAGGTGCTGCTGATTGTCGGCGTGGGTGCGATCGGCGGCGGTGCGGCAGAACACGCAAAAGCCTTTGGCATGCATGTGCTGGGCATCAGGCGAAGCGGCGGGACATCTCCGGCCGTGGACGAAATGCACCTGCCGCCGGCGCTGCATGACTTGCTGCCCCGTGCCGACTTCGTGCTGGCCACGCTCGCGCTGACTCCCGAGACACGCTTTCTGTTCGGTGCCCGGGAATTCACGCTGATGAAGCCGGGGGCGGGTTTCGTGAACATGTCGCGCGGCGGGCTCGTCGATCCGGTGGCGCTGGACTCAGCGCTGCGCGACGGGCATCTCGGCGGCGCGGTCATCGACGTGACCTATCCCGAGCCGCCCGCCGCCGATTGGCCGTACTGGGACACGCCGAACCTGATCATCACTCCGCACGTGCTCTCCGATGACATCGAGGAATACGTGCCGCGAACACTCGAGCTCTTTTTCGACAATCTGCGGCGGCTGTTCGCCGGCAAGGAGCTCACCAACGTCGTCGATCGCGGGCGGCAGTACTAGGATGGCCGGGTTTATCCATCGCTCGTTGGAAACCCGAGGCGACACGCCCGCGTGGCGCAACGGATGTGGGGCATCGAGAGCCGATCGGCTGATCTTCATCGAGAGCCGCCATGATTTGCTGGTGAAAACGCTGGCGGCCACGCCATGAGCGCCTTCTGGGACCGCGGCGACACCGGCGCGGCGGGTGCGGCGTATCGCGAAATCAAGCGCCGGATCGTGAACCTCGAATACCGGCCGACGGAGAAACTCTCCGAGGCGCGGCTTGCAGCGGAGCTGCCCTTCGGACGTTCGCCGATCCGCACGGCGCTCGCGCAGTTGCGGTCCGAACGGTGGGTCGACGTCTCGCCGCAGAGCGGAACCTTTGTCAGGGCGCTGAACGACCACGACATCCAGAACGTGACCGAGTTGCGCGTCATGCTGGAGGTGCATTGCGCGCGCACTGCGGCAGGGAGTCTTGGCGAGACGGAGATGAAGGCGCTGCGGGACGCATTCCGCCTCTTCGGGCCGGTGGCGGCGTCCGGAGACGTGGAGGCGTTCATCGAGCTGGACACGCGGCTGCACTTGGCGCTCTATCGCGTGGCGGGAAACGAACTGATCGCCGGCATCCTGCTCGACCTTCGCGACAAGGTGCAATGGATCCGGCGGGCCTGTGCCGTGTCGTCCGAGCGCGTGCAGGAGGGTTTCGCGGAACTTGAGGGGATCTTCGCAGCGCTGCAAGAGCGGGACGCGGAGGCGGCCGGCGCACGGATGGCGCTGCACATCGGCAACGCGGCGGCGTTCTGTCGGGCCGTCGACCAGGGCGCAGCAGCGCCTGGGGGGGCGGGGTGATCGGCAGCGGCCGGGGCGAATTGCGGCGCGTTCGGGTGGCGGCCATCCGGGACGTGGCGGAGGATGTGCGAGCTTTCATGTTGGTGCCGGCAGATGGCCGGCCGCTGCCACCGTTCACACCAGGCGCGCATGTTGATGTACAGGTGCCGGCGGGGCAGGTGCGACAGTATTCGCTTTGCGGTGATCCGCGGGACAGGGCGCGCTACGTGATCGCAGTGAAGCGCGAAACACGAGGGCGCGGCGGCTCCGCCAGCATGCACGACGACGTGGAGGAGGGCGGCATTCTCGCGATTTCCGGGCCGCGAAACAACTTTCCCCTGGCCGGAGAGGCGCGGCAGAGCGTGTTCATCGCCGGCGGGATCGGCGTGACGCCGATCGCAGCGATGGTGCGGGCGCTGGCAGCCGACGGGCAGGATTGGGAGCTGCACTACTGCGCGCGGTCAGAACGGCATGCTGCATTCCACGACGAAATGCGCGCGCTGCGACCGGAGCGGGTGCGGACATATTTCAGCGAAGCGCCGATCCTCGACGTGACGGCGCTGTTACGCGAGCAGCCGGACGGCGCGCATGTCTATTGCTGCGGTCCGGCAGGGCTCATGCGGTCGGTTGCGGCGGCGACGGCGCATTGGACACCGAGGCTTCGTGCATTTCGAGTGGTTCGCGGCGCCGGAGCAGGAAGCGGGAACGGCCGCGCCGTTCGAGGTGGAGCTCGCGCGCAGCCGTAAGGTGCTCGCCGTGCCGGCGGACCGGTCGGTGCTGGAGGTGCTGCGGGCGAATGGCGTGCCGGTGCCGAGTTCCTGCGAGCAGGGCGTGTGCGGCACCTGCGAGACGGGGGTGCGGGCGGGCAAGGTCGACCACCGGGACAAGCTCCTCTCCCCCGCCGAGCGGGATGCGGGCCGGACGATGATGGTCTGCGTATCGCGTGCGAGATGCGAGCGGCTGGTGCTGGACCTTTGAGACAGAAGAGGTGAACGGGATGAGCGTGGACGCAGCGGCACGGATCTCGGTCGAGCGGGTTGGGAGGGTGGCGCGGCTCGTGATCGACGCGCCGCCGCTCAACCTGCTGACGCCGGAACTGATCGAGGAATGGCTCGCGACACTCGACGCGCTCGAACGCGAGCACGACCTGCGCTGCCTGCTGGTGACAGGGCGCGGCGAGCGTGCCTTCTCGGCCGGAGCGAAGCTCGATAGGGAGGCGGGGCAGAGTGCGGCGGACGTGATTGCGTTCCGCGAGGCCGGACGGCGCCTGGTGCTGCGGATCGAGACCTACGCGATGCCGGTTGTGGCGGCCGTGCGCGGCTGGTGCATCGGCGGAGGGTTCGCCATTGCGCAGGCCTGCGACGTGCGGCTGGCGGCGGAGGACGCGCGGTTCCGCACCGGGGACGCCTATATCGGCGTGGTGCCGAGCTGGGGTGTGAGCCTGACGCGGCTCGTGCACTACATTGGGCGCAACCGAGCCATGGACATGCTGATGCTCGGCGAAGACCTGACCGCGCAGCAGGCGGAGGCATTCGGGCTGATCACGCGCGTGCTGCCCGGCCATCAATTCGATGACCTGGCGATGGGGGTGGCGGAGCGGCTCGCCGGCGGTTCGCCGCGTGTCTTTCGCGCGATCAAAGAGAGCATGCGGGCGCAGTACGCGGAGGGCGTTTTCGCGGCGGAGGCGATCGAGACCGCGTGGTCCGACCGGCTGCGCGGCTCGGCCGACCAGCGCGAGGGGATCGCGGCGCTGAAGGAGCGGCGCGCACCGGTGTTCGAGGAGCGTTGAGGAAAATGGCGCGCCGGGCGATCCGACCCGAGAGCGACCGACAAGGAGAGAGGGAGGAACGAAGAAATGACAAAGCTCGGAACAATCTTGCTGGCCGCGTTCCTGCTCGGCGGCGCCGTGCCGGCGCTGGCGCAGAGCTGCACGCCGGCGCTTGGTCATCCGCCGCTCGTCCGCAAGGGGTGGCTGATCGCGGCAATCAATCCGACTGTCGCGCCGATCCAGTACGTGGACGACAACGGCAACATCATCGGGCTCGACGTCGATCTCGGCAACGCCATCGCGAAACGGCTCTGCCTGAGAATGGAATACAACAGCACAATGTTCGCCACTATGATCCCTCTCCTCAAGGAGGGGCGGATCGATCTGATCGAACTCCTTCATGTTCTACACCCCCGAACGCGCGGCGCAGGTGCTGATGATCCCCTACGGCGCGAGCACACTTTCGATCGTCGTTCCAAAGAACAACAAGGACAAGATTGACGGGCCGCAATACTTTTCGGGTAAGAGTTTTGCCGTCGAGCTCGGGACGGTGGACATGCAGGATGCCCAAAAAGCCAGCGCGACCTTGCAGAAGGCGGGCAAGGCGCCAATCGACGTGCGCACCTTCTCCACCTATGCGGACCTGCTGCAGGCACTCGCTGCAGGGCAGGTGGACGGCGGCTTCATCGGCACCGAGCAGGCATACTGGTACCGCTCAAAGGGACGAGCCTTCTTCCGCATCGCGCTGGCCGGCTACGATCCCCACGTCGAGGCGCTGGCATTCAAGAGTCCGGCGGTCGCGGACGCGGTGGCGAAGGTGATGAACGAGATGAAGGCGGACGGGACGTTCGAGAAGATCTTTGCGCCGTACGGGCACTGCGTGCTGCCGGGGCCATACACGGTGACGAGCGGCAGCATCCCGAAGCCAGTCTGCTCTCCAGTCGAAAGGTAGGCACCGCGGGCGATCGGACGCAAGATCATGTGGGACTGGGCGGCATTTCTCCACTACTTGCATAGCGGCTACCTGATCCGCGGGGCGGGCGTTACCCTTGGGCTGTCGGTCGCCGCCATGGCCGTGGGACTTTGCTGTGGCCTCATCGCGGCGATCATGCGAAGATCCAGCAATCCGGTGCTGAGCCGGGCCGCGAAAACCTACATCTGGGTGATGCGCGGCACACCCGTCCTGGTGCAGCTCATCATCATCTACACTGGCCTGCCGCAGCTCGGGATCAAGATGGGGGTGATCCCCTCCGCGATCCTCGGTCTCGGCGTGAATGAGGGCGCCTATCTTGCGGAGATCATCCGCGCCGGGATCATGGCGGTGCCGAAGGGCCAGTTCGAGGCGGCGAGCGCGCTTGGACTCTCGCGAGCACGCACGATGTGGCTCGTTGTACTGCCGCAGGCGCTGCGCATCATTGTCCCGCCAATCGGCAACAGCTTCAATGGGATGATGAAAACCTCCTCGCTTGCCTCGGTGATCTCGATGGAGGAACTTTTGCGACGTACGGAGATGCTGATCCAGGTGCAGTTCCGGGTGTTGGAGATTTTTACGGTGGCGGCCCTCTATTATCTGGTGCTGACGACACTCTGGGGTTTCGTTCAGCAGTGGATCGAGCGGCGGCTCTCCCGCGGCATGGCGAGCCTGGAACCCATCGCGAGGACGGCCGCCGTTTCGGCCGTGCGGGCGGCGACACTCTCACGTGACGCGGTATGAGGACAGGCATGGCGTGCAACGAACGACGCGCGACCGAGCTCCAGGCGCGGGCCCGGAGCGTGGTGCAGGAGACGATCGTGCCGATCGCGGCAGCGGCGGCACCCGAGAGGAAGCTGTCAGCCGAAGAGCTTCGGCGGATCTACCGGGCGCTGCGTCCGCTCGGCTATCTCGGCAGCACCATCCCATCGGCGTTCGGCGGGGCCGGCCTGAGTTATGTGGAATACGGGCGGCTGCTGGAGGCACTCGGGGCATCGCCGGTGATGCTGGGCGAGATCGTGCCGCCGCGCACGATCAACTATCTAGGCACCGATGAGCAGCGACGGCGCTGGCTGCCCACGCTGTTCTCCGGCGAACTCATCTCGACGGCGCTGATCACGGAGCCGCAGGCCGGGTCGGATATGCGCGGGCTCCGCACGGTGGCGGTTCGACGCGGCGATCACTACGTGGTTAATGGAGTGAAGCGCTGGATCAAGCTCGGTGGCGTCGCTGATCTGATCACGCTGATGGTGACAGACGAGTTTGGCAGGCTCAGCCGTCTGGTGCTGGAGCACAGCGCCTCGCCATGGGAATCGCACGAGATTGAGGCCGTCGGGATCCGCAATCTCTCGCTGGCGGAGGTGACGTTCCGCGATGTGTGCGTCCCGGTCGAGAACCTGCTGGGGGATGCCGGCGCCGCAGGCGAACAGTTCCATCGAGGAATCGAGTCCTCGCGTGCCTTCGTCGGCATCCAGGCGGTGGGAATCGGGCAGCACGCGCTCGACATCGCGATGGGCTATGCAAAAAACCGGATTGCATTCGGGCGCCCGATCGCGCGATTCCAGGCGGTGCAGACAGCGCTTGCCGAGGCAGCGACGCGGCTGCACGCGGCGCGGCTTCTCTGCCTCGATGCGCTCGCGACCCTGGACAGCGGCCGACGTGCACCTTGTAACGTTTCCATGGCAAAGCTGTTCGCGGTGGACGCCGCGATCGGCGTCTGCCGGGCGGCGATGGAGAGCATGGGGGCCTGGGGCCTTGCCGTGGACGCGGGTGTCGAACGGTGCTGGCGGGACTGCATGATGCTGACAGCGATCGACGGCACGGCGAACGTGCAGCGCCTGATCATCGGGCGTGAACTGCTGGGCGTTGCGGCCTTCGTCTGAGGAAACGCATGGACACTATCCTGCACACGGCCGGCAGCGCGGCGCGGATGGCGGCGCGGATTTCGATCGAGCGCATCCTGCATCCACGTTCGGTCGCCGTGTTCGGCGCCTCCGACAGCCTCGACAAGTTCGGCGGCCGCATCATGCATTTCCTGATCCGGCACGGCTTCGCAGGCGAGATCTACCCGATCAATCTCCGCCGTGGGGAGGTGGGAGGACGACGTGCCTTCCCACGGATCGCGGATGTGCCGCAGGCGCCCGACGTTGCGATCCTTGCGGTACCGACGGAGCACCTCGTCGCCACGCTGCAGGAGGCGGCGGCCGCGGGGGTGGGCTGCTGCGTCGTGATCTCGACCGGCTTCGCGGAGGTGGGGGAGGACGGGGCGGAGCGGCAGGCGGCACTGGTTCGCCTCGCCTCGAGCACCGGGATGCGCATCGTCGGACCGAACTGCATGGGATTGATCGTGCCGCACCACCGGATGGCGCTCTGCTCCTCCGTCGGTACTGAACACCGATACGCTGGGGGACGGGGCGATCGGCTTCGTCAGCCAGAGTGGCGCGCTGATGGTCTCGGTCTTCGACCGCGCGAAGACCGACGGGATCGGGCTGCGCTATGGTGTTTCGCTCGGCAACCAGAGCGACCTCGAGATTTGCGATTTCGTCGAGTACATGGCGGAGGAGCAGGAGACGAAGGCGATCTGCCTCTATGTCGAGGGGCTGGTCGACGGGGCGCGGTTCCGCGCGGCGGCGGCGCGGTGCCGGGAAGCCGGCAAGCCGTTGTTCTGCGTGAAGACCGGCCGCACGGAGGCGGGTGTTGTGTCCGCGCGCTCGCACACCGCGAGCCTCGCCGGCTCGTTCGAGGCATTCGCGGCGGTGTGCCGCGAGGAAGGCGTGGTGCTGGCGATCGACCCGGACGACATGGTACGGGCGGCGCATCTCCTGGTACGGCATCCGGGGCAGCATCGGGGCGGCGTGGGCGTGCTTTCCTCCTCGGGGGGCGGCGCGGGGATCGCGAGCGATCGGGTGAGCGAGGCGGGGATGCGGCTTGCCGTACTGCGGCCCGCGACCCTCGCGGCGCTCGAGGAGATTTTGCTGCCGCCGCAGGCCCGCAACCCGATCGACCTCGGTGCGCGGCGGCAGCCGGAGGAAGTGGAGATCGCCGGAGAGGCGGCACGGCTCCTCTTCGCCGACGAGGACGTGGCATGCGGGCTGGCGGTGCTGACCTCGATGCCGTTCTACGCGAAGCGGGCGGGGCTGATCGCCGGAGCGGCGCGCGACTGCGGCAAGCCGGTGGCGGTGGTGGTAACGCCGGGCGCGGCCGCGGATCCGGCGCGCCAGGCCGTGCGCGACGCCGGGATGCTCTGCTTCGACCGATTCGAGGACGGGCTGCGCGTGATAGGCCTGATTGCCGCCCACGATGCGCGCGCGGGGGTACGCTCGGCGGCGCCGGTGCGGCCGGCGGGACTTCCCGATGTGCTGCCGCCGTTGCCCGAGCGGACGCTGACCGAGAGCGAGGTAAAGAGCCTGCTGACGGTCTACGGCGTCGCGGTCGCGCGCGAGGGGCTGGCAGCGACACCGGAGGAGGCGGGGCGGGGGGCAGCAGCGATCGGCTTCCCCGTGGTGCTAAAGGCCATTTCCCGGGACATCATCCATAAAAGCGATGTGGGCGCGGTGCGCATCGGACTCGCGGACGCCGAGGCTGTGGTGGTGGCCGCGCGCGAGATGGCGAGACGGCTTGCCGCGGCGCTGCCGCCGGTGGGAATGGAGGGCTTCTCCGTGCAGGAGATGGTGCGCGGTGCGGCGGAGGTGATCGTCGGCGTGCGCCGCGATCCGCAGTTTGGGCCGATCGTGCTGGTCGGGCTCGGCGGGATCGCGGTGGAGATTCTGGGCGACGTGGCGGTGGCGACCGCCCCTGTCGCGCGCGCCACGGTGCGGCGCATGATCGAGGGACTGCGCGCGGCGCCGCTGTTCTTTGGCGCGCGGGGGCGCGAGCCGCTCGACGTGGAGGCCGTGGCGGAGGCGGTCGAGCGGACGAGCTGGCTCGCGTACGATCTCGGCGAGCGCCTGGTCGAGCTCGAGGTCAATCCATTGATCGTGCGCAGCTCGGGCGGCGGCGCTGTGGCTGCGGACGGACGGGCAACACTCCAAGCGGGCTAACCCCCGGCGCCGCACTGCTCCCGTCCTTCTACACGGCGGCGCGGGAGCCGCCATACGCCTCACTGGGAGCAAGGCTGCTGTTGCGGAAGATCGTTTTCGCGCGACGGCCGATCATTTCCTCCCAGGCGGCGCGGGCACGCGGTGAAAACTCGGCGTCCGGACGCGGGTCCTCGTCGAAATTGCGGTGCGCGTCAACGCCGCGGACGAGCATCGCCGACTCGCGCTGTGGGCCAGGATACCAGGCATGGGTCGGCATCATCTCAACGAGCAGCATGATGCGGCGGTCCGTCCCGTTGTTCGGGCCTGAGCAGTGCACCACCTTCGTGTTGATCAGCGCCATCTGGCCGGGCTTCAGCGCGAGGTCTACGGCATTCGACGTATCGAGCGGCGCGGTGATCGACTGGCCGCGGGCAAGGATGCTGTTCTGGTCGTCGGAATCCTGGTGCGGCAGCGCGCCCCACCGGTGGGAGCCTGGAAGGACGCGAAGGCAGCCTTCGCGCGGGCCGCATTCCGAGAGGGCAAGCGGGCCGAAAATGAGGATGGGCTCCACGCCGCCATAGGCGGAGTCCTGATGCCAGCCGGCAACCGTTTGCCCGTCTGGCTTTTTGATGCGCCAGGCCATGCTCCAGCACAGGATATCGGGGCCGAGAACGTCCTCGAACGGGTCGAGAATGCGCTCGTGTTCGGCGAGCTCCATCACCCACGGACAGAGGAGGTGGGACTTGCTCTTCAGTTTCTTGACGTGCTCAGGATAGCGGGCCTCGAAGCTCTCAAGCTGCCCGCGGAAGCGGCGCACCTCCTTCTCAGTGAGCACTTGGATGGGATCAGTGTAGCCCTGGGCATCGAACTGATCGATCTGCTCCTGGCTGAGGATCTTGGGCATGATCTTATCCTTTCAGCGGCGCGTGCGGAAACGGAGGCCCGTTGCAGGAAATCCTAAGCCCATGGCCGCGCAAAGACCAGGGCGTGATGACCGCCTTCGCCGTCTTTTGACCTCGCACCATTCCGCTGGCCAAGCCTGCCGACAACACCCTTCGGCTCGATGGAATGCTCCTGACCTGCAGAGGCGCTGGACGGACGGAATGCAATCGGTTATCCAGCCCATAGGATCACTCGCAGGCATTCGGCGGCCCAGGCTGCAACCCTCTCCGGCACCGGTAGAAAGTTGGAACCACAGGATGGCGAGATGGCACCGTCGAGCCTTCTGGTGATCTCCGGAATTGAGCCATGAGTCCCTTTGACTTTCCGATGCACATCGAGGATGCGGCAGTCCGCCGGCGTGCGCTGAAACTGCTCGGTGAGAACCGCGTGCGCCTGCCGACATTCGCAGAACTCGCAGCGCCTCAAGCGGTGCCGGAGGCGGTCCGCGTCGGGCTCGCCGAAGTCGACCCCGACGATCCTCACCCCCGCAATCTGTATCGCGTCAACTGGTTCAATGGTCTGTCGCGTCGATGCCAGGTTCCGGTCCCGGTGCATGTCGAGCTGCCGGAGGCGTTGACGGGCGTGAAGGCCCGTATCGTGGTGGCCCTCGGCGCACTGTTCCCGATGATCGGCGCGCACAAGGTGCTTGCCGCTTATGCGTGCCTGGCGCCGCGTCTCGTCAGCGGCCGCTTCGATCCCACGCGACAGCGGGCCGTCTGGCCTTCGACCGGCAATTATTGCCGCGGCGGTGTGGCGATCTCGCGCATTCTCGGCTGCCGCGCCGCGGCGGTCCTGCCGGCTGGCATGAGCCAGGAGCGGTTCGATTGGCTGTCGCGGTGGGTGACTGAGCCGCAAGATATCATCCGCACGCCGGGGACCGAGTTCGAACGTCAAGGAAATCTACGATCGCTGCGGCGAACTTCAGCGGGACCCGGAAAACGACATCGTTAACCAGTTCAGCGAGTTCGGGAATTATCTCGGCCACTGGCGCTGCACCGGCCCAGCACTCGAACGGATTTTCGAATCGCTCCCGCAAAAAGAGAAAGAGTTGCGGCTAGCGGCCTTCGTGTCGGCAAGCGGTTCGGCCGGCACGCTCGCGGCGGGCGACTACCTCAAGGAGAAGCACGGCGCCAAGATAGCTGTTGTCGAGGCCGCCGAATGTCCGACGCTGCTCAGGAACGGCTATGGCGAGCACAATATCCAAGGCATCGGCGACAAGCACGTTCCGCTCATCCACAACGTGATGAACACGGACGTCGTGATCGGCGTGTCCGATCGGGCGACCGACGGACTCAATGCCGTATTCAACACCGAGGCTGGCCGGGCCTACCTGACGCGGCGTTTAGACGTCCCGGCAGATGTGCTCGGCGTCTTGAAATGGTTCGGGCTGTCGAGCATCGCCAATGTGCTGGGCGCCATCAAGCTCGCCAAACACTATCGGCTGGGTTCCGACAGCGTCGTCTTGACGGTGGCGACGGACGGCGCCGCTCTCTATGCAAGCGAGCTGCGCCAGTATCTTGAACGGCGCCAGAATTCAGGGGACCTGTCGGGAGAGATGGCGGCCGAACTCGTGGGCATGCATCTCATTGCCGCCGACACCGAAAATGTGCTGGACGCAACCCGTCGGGAGCGCGAACGCATTTTTAACCTCGGCTATTTCACCTGGGTCGAACAGCAAGGCATCCCTCTCGCCGATTTTGACCGGCGAAAAGATCAGTCTTTTTGGCGCAGCTTGCAGGATCTCGTGCCGCAATGGGATGAGATGATCACCGCCTTCAACCGCGATGCCGGCACGCACGCTGCATAGGCTTGAGTGCTTGTCCGGGAACATCTTCAGAGCGGCCCGCCGGGCGCGTCGCAGATGACATTGAGCAGCGCCTGGCGGCGTTCGTGCGTCACAGCCCTGACAGCGCGCGCGAGCGCGGCCGGCAGCTCGGCCGGGTCCTCGACCCGCTCGCCGTAGCCGCCAGCGGCGGCGCAGACCTCCTCGAAGGCCGGCAACCGGTCGAGCCGGAAGAAGGCCGGGTTGTTGCTCTTCGCCGCGCCGCCCTCCGGATACATGGTGAGGGTCGCGCGGCGCACCGCGTTCCACATCGCGTTGTTGAAGACGATGACGAGGATCGGCAGGCCATGCACCGCGGCGGCGTGGTGGCCGGCCACCGGATTGGCGAACAGATAGGCGCCGTCGCCCAGGGTCGCGATCACCAGCCGGTCGGGTGCCGCGAGCTTGGCGCCGAGTGCCGCGCCAAAGCCCCAGCCGAGGCCGGAGGCGGAGCTCGATCCGAAAAAGCTGCCCGGCCGCGTGAAGCCGCAATGCTGCTGCAGCAGCGTGTATTCGTTGACGACGATGGCATCATCCCCCTTCGCCGCTTCGATGCAGTGGCTGAGCCAGGCGGGATGGATCGGTCGCGCCCCCTTCACGTCATCCTCCAAGCGGCGCCAGGCGCTGCGCTGGTCGGCGCGGCGGCGCGCGATGCGCTCGCGCCGTGCCGCGACCAGCGCCGCCGCAATGCGTCCGTCGAGCAGCGATTCGAGCTCGCGAAGCGCATGGGCGGCTCCGGTGGTGATCGCAAGATCGCAGAGGAAGCCGCGGATCGGGTATTTCTGGAACAGCGGGTCGAGGCCGATATGGACGATCTTCGCGCCGGCCGGTGGTGCCACGCGACTCGGGATCCAGGGGACGTCGGATTCGAGCGCGAGCACCGCGTCGGCGCCGGCGATCAGCGGCCCCGGGTCGAAGCCGAGCTGCATCGCATGGCCCGACGGCAGCGAGAGGTGACGCGGCGAGAACTGGACGACCGGTATCGCGAAGCGGTCGGCGAAGGAATCGAGGGCGGCGACGGCGGCGGGGTCGCGCCCGGCGCTGGTGGTGACGATGAGCGGGTCCTCCGCCGCGGCGAGGATCGCGGCCGCTTCGGCGAGTGCCGCGGCGTCGGCGCGCGGCGGCGCCGCCGCGACGCGGCGCGACGGCTGCTCGTAATGGAACTCCGCGAGCGGCGCCGCCAGCACCTCGCGCGGCAGGGTGAGATAGACGGGACCGCGCGGCTCGGTGCCGGCGAGGGCAAGGGCCCGGTCGACCACCGTCTCGAGCTGCCCGGCGTTGCGCAGCTCGTAGTCCCACTTGACGAACTCGCGCAGCATGCCGGCCTGATCGTACATCTCCTGGCCCCAGTGGATGTAGGCGTCGCGCGCTCCGGCAGGTCCGTCCTCGGTGAGCGGCGTGCGCCCGGCGGTCAGCAGGATCGGCACGTTCTCGCGCGCGGCGTTGAGTGCCGCGCACATCGCGTTGGCGGTGCCGACACTGACATGGACCATGACCGCGGGGATGTGGCCGGAAACCATGGCGTAGCCATGGGCCATCGACATGGCGAGGTTCTCGTGCACGGCGATCATCGGCTTCGGGGTGGCCAGTCCCGCGGCCTCGTTCTTCGCGAACGCCTCGACGATCGGCGCGAAATCGGTGCCGGCGTTGGCGAAGAGATACTCGACGCCCCGTTCGGCGAGGAGTGCCAGATACGCCTCGGCAACGCTCTCCACCCGCAGCGACTTCCGTCCCATGCCCGCCTCCGTTGGGGATCGCCCGGTCACGCCTCGGCCAGCACCGTTGCCTCGGCGAGATCGATCGTAATTTCTATTTCCGATCCCGGGGGCGCCCGCTCGATGATTCTGCCGCCGGGAATGCGGAGCTGCAGCCGACCGATCCCGATGGCCTCGACGCGGGTCAGTGTGTGCGTGCCCTGGTAGACATGGGTCACCACCCGGCACAAGACGCGATTCCGCCGCTCGCCCGTGCCCTCCGCGATCGCCAGATGCTCGGGACGGACGAAGAGGTGGGCTTCCTGGCCGTCGCGGAGTGCGACATCCGCGCGCGCCGCCATCGCGAGCTCCAGCGCCGGCGTCAGCCGGAACAGGATGTCGCCGCCGCGCACGCGGCAGCGCGCCACCGGCAGGTGGTTGATGTCGCCAATGAAGGAGGCGACGAAGCCGTTCGCGGGATGGCGATAGAGCTCGATCGGCGCCGCGATCTGCTGGATCTCGCCGCGGCTCATGACGACGATGCGGTCGGAGAGGCTCAACGCTTCGCCCTGGTCGTGAGTGACGAAGACGGTGGTGAGGCCGGTCCGCTCGTGCAGCTCCTTCAGCTCGATCTGCATCTCGCCGCGCAGGTTCTTGTCGAGCGCCGAAAGCGGCTCGTCGAGGAGCAGCACCTTCGGCCGGATGACAATCGCACGCGCCAGCGCGACGCGCTGCTGCTGGCCGCCCGAGAGGTGGCGGACCCGACGCTGCCCGAGCCCTTCGAGCTTGACCATCTCGAGCGCGCGGCCAACCTCGTCGGCGATCCGCGCCTTCGCCAGCCGGCGCATGCGCAGGCCGAAGGCAACGTTCTCGAACACATCCATATGCGGAAACAGCGCATAGCTCTGGAAGACCATTCCGGTGTCGCGCAGATGCGGCGGCATCAGGGTCACGTCGCGCCCGTCGATCCGGATCTGGCCGCCGCTCGGTTCCTCGAAGCCGGCGATCATGTTGAGCAGCGTCGTTTTGCCGCAGCCGCTCGGCCCGAGCAGCGTCAGCACTTCGCCGCGCCGGATCGCAAGGGTCACGGCGCGGACCGCGGCGACCGGCCCGAAATTCTTCCCGACGTCCACGAGTTCGACGGCGTTCCCGGCCGCGCCGCGGCCCTGGCAATCGGGCGCGGTGACGGCCGGAAGCGGCGTTGCGTCGTCATCAGTGCGCATCGATCGACAGGATCCGGCCGAGCCCGAGAAATTGGTTGGCGACGAACATGACGAGGGTCGTGGCGAGGATCAAGATCGCCGAAATCGCGGCGATGGTGGGATCGCTATACTCGCGGATATAGGTGTACATGGCGACCGGGAGCGTCTGGGTTCGCGCCGCGGTGACGTAGAGCGAGGCGGTGAACTCGGTCAGGGACAGGATGGCGGCCACGAGCCACCCGCCGGCCATGCCGGGCAGCAGCAGCGGCAACGTCACCCGCGACAGAACGCGCGTGGGCGAGGCGCCGAGATTGGCGGCGGCGCGTTCGAGGTGGGGGTCAAGGTTGCGCAGGCTGACATAGACGCTGCGGGTGACGAACGGCAGCACCAGCAGAACATGGGTGACGATGACGATCGCGTAGCTCTGGCCGATGCCGAGCCCGACGCCGAGCAGCAGGAAGCCGAGGCCGGTCGTGAAGTGCGGCACAATCAGCGGTGAGGAGAGCACCGCCTCGAGTGCCGTCCGCCCCGGGAAGACATAGCGGTCGATGAGATAGGCGACGGTCGAGCCGGTCATCAGCGCCAGCGTCGAGGCGAAGGACGTGACAATGAGGCCGTTGACGAAGGCGTCCTGGAAGTCGGGATAGGTGACCGCCCGCGCGTACCATTTGAGCGACAGGCCCGAAGGCGGAAACTCGAGCAGCTCGGAAGGGCTGAACGAGGTTGCGATGACGACGAGGGCGGGGATCGTCATGTAGAGCAGGATCAGCGCGACGGCGAACCAAAACAGGCCCGTCTGAGCCCTCGCCACGAGCCGAGGGGCAAGACGCGCGATCAATGCAGCGCCGCCTTGCGCTCCAGCCGGCTGATCGCCGGCCGCATGAGGCCGAGGGAGCCGATCGCGACGGCGAGAGCGAGCAGGCTGAGCGCTGCCGCGAGCGGAAAATCGAAGTTCGTCAGGCCTTCGAGATAGACCACGTTCGAGATCATCAGCACCTTGCCGCCGCCGATGAGTTGCGGCGTCGAGAAGGCGCTCATCGTCCAGGCGAAGATGACAACGGCGCCCGAGACCATGCCAGGCATGGTCAGCGGCAACGTCACCCGCCAGAACACCATTCCCGGGCCCGCACCGAGATTGGCCGCGGCGCGCTCGCAAGCGCGGTCGACATGACTGATCGCGGTCGCCAGCAGCATGATCATGACCGGCATCGAGAACTGCACGAGGGCGAGGACGACGCCGAACCGGGTGTAGAGCATCGAGAGCGGCGCGCCGATGAGGCCGAGCGCCTTGAGGACGCTGTTGATGAACCCGTTCGTGCCAAGGACGAGGATCCAGGCGTAGGTGCGGACGATCTCGCCGGTGAAGAGCGGCGTGATCGCGAGCACGATGAGAAGCGAGCGAACCCAGCCACGGCGCGCCCGGACCAGCGCGTAGGCGACGGGATAGCTGAGCAGCAGAGTGAACAGCGCGGTGAGGAGGCTGATGACAAAGGTGTCGAGCAAGACCGCAAGGTAGAACGGCCGCAGGAGGCGCACGAAATTGGCGAGCGTCAGGCCGCCGACCTCGAGCGAGCCGGGGATGAACAACCGGACGCTGTATTGCAGCACGTCACCCAGGGCCGTGAGAAAGAGAGCGGCGGCGACCAGCGAAATCAGCAGGAACGGCAGGAAGAACGGGCGCCGGCGCCGCGGCGATGCGGCTGGCCGCCCGTATCGCCACCTGCCGCCGAAGCGCCGAGCGATGCCCCGCCGCGGCGCATCCACCCCCGCGGTGGTCAATGCATCATGTGCTCGGTGAACCAGTCCTTCCACACCGGCAGGAGCTTCGCCCTGGTTTCGTCGTCGACGACGATCGCCTGGGTCTTCCACTGGTCTGGCGTCGTGAAGACGCCGGGCATCTTCGCCAGCTTCGGATCGAGCTTCGCGTGCATGTTCATCGGGCCGCAGCGATAGATGTCGCACAGCTTCGCCTGCACCGCGGCATCGAGCGCCACGTTGATGAACTGATAGGCGGCGGCAAGATGCTTGGTGCCGTGCTCGATCCCGATCGCGTCGATATTGACGACCGCGCCCTCCTTCGGGATCGCGATCGTGATCGGGACGGCTTGCGAGATCAGGTGGTAGGCGTTGATCGAGAGCAGCACCTGCACCGGCGTCTCGCCCGACCTGATGAGATCCTGGCTGGTCGCGTCCGACTGGTAGAAGGCCTTGACATTCGGCTTCAGCTTCTCGAGCAGCGGGATGCCGACTTTCCAGTTCGTGGCGCTGTCGCCGGCGAGCTTGGCGGCGACGATGAACATGTGGCTCGGGTCGAAGCCCGACAGGCCGAGCTTGCCCTTAAGGTCGGGCGACCAGAGGTCGCGCCAGGAGTTGATGGCGTAGCCCTTGGGCATGAGGTCGGTGCGGAAGGCCGGCGTATAGACATAGGAATAGAGCCCGATCTCGTAGGGGCTGCGGATCGCCGCCGGGAACACGTCTTTTGCGTTCGGGAGCTTGCTCATGTCGAGCTTCTGGAACAGGCCGTCGGAGGAATAGAGATAACCGACATAGCTGGTCGTGATCGTGATATCGGATTCGGGGTGGCCCTTGTTGAGCTTGGCCTTGGTCAGGCGGTCGATCGTGCCGCCGGTGATGAATTCGACCGGCATACCGGTGCGCCGCGTGAACTCCTTCGCGATCGCCTGGTTGGCGCCGTCCCGCCAATTGCCGCCCCACATATCGACGACGAGCTTGTCCTTGGCCAGCGCGGGTCCCGCCGCAAGGGCCAACAACGAGGCGGAGATTGCGGCAAGCAAGGGTAATCTCATCATGAGCGTCCTCCCTCCACGATCACGTTCGCACCGGGCCGGCGGCGGATGATCAGCCGCGATGACCCGGCCTCGTTGCGGCGCCGCACGCGTCCCCGTTGCGCGACGTCCTAAGTTTAGGACAAGAATACAAGCGAGCCGCTGATAGCGTCAACCGGCGCGTCCATCCTCAACGCTCCCGGCCCTTTGTAGCCTCCGGGAAAACCCTGCTGGCCTTCAGCCGGGCAGTAGCGGCTTCACATGCTTTGCCGCCGCAGCGGTGGCCTGGGCTGGAGTTTTGCGTCCGAGTACCGGCGACCTGGAACCTCCTCGATCGAAAACCGCCAGTGCGCGCGCCGATTGCGGGACGGCGGGGCCATCGGCATCTTGGTTCGGCAGGCGGCGTTTCTCGCAGCGATACCGGCTGGAATCACGGAACTCTCCTTACAAGAAGCCGAGATCGGCATGATCTTGCATGCTGCGGACGAACCGAACCAGTAAATCGACGGCGTCGGCTGCGTCGTTGAGATCGATCGCCTCATGCGGCGAATATGAGTATCGCCGTGGAACGCCGACGCTTATGGTCGGTATGCCGCCGTTGCTGAGATGGATCAGGCCGGCCTCCGGTACTGCCCCGGTTGATCGTCGTCGCCAGCTGGACGCGGATCTTCCCGGCCTCCGCTGCGGCGAGCAGATGCCGCTTCAGTGCCGGGTGGGCGATGCTCCCGCGGATGTTGAGGGCGCCCGTGGAGGTGGCGAGAAGCACAACGGCGCCGTGGCCCATCGCCACCGGGATGTCCCGTGTCGGACTAAGGTCGGGCGTATCGCCGGCCGGCACGCCGTCAATGGCGATGGCGTAGTCCGGCTTGACGTGAAACGCCGCCATCGCGGCGCCGCGATGGCCGACTTGCTCGAGCACGGTGCCGACGGCGGTGACGCATCCGAACGGGGTATCGTCCTGCAGCACGGCGAGTGCCTCGATCAGGATCGCGAGCCCAGCGCGATCATCCATTCCCTTGCCACACACCCGGTCTCCCCCGGAAAATTCGGTGAGTGTGCCGATGAAGCTGACCGGGTCGCCGACCCGAATGCCCATCGCCGCAACCGCTTCGGCGGTGGATGCCCCCACGTCAATGTAGAGATCCGCAAGTGGTGTTACGCTCGCGAGCCGGTCGGCCGAGCCCAGGTGACCCGAAATCGAGCCGATCAACCCAAAGCGGCCATTGACGTCGACCTGACGGCAGCTCAGGAGGGTGTCGCCCGCACCGCCGATCCGGTCGAAGCGGAGAAAGCCGTTCGGCTCAATGGCCTTCACGATGAAGCCTATTTCATCCATGTGCGCGCTCAGCATCAACATCGGGTGCTGATGCGTGCCGCGCTTCCTCGCGATGACGTTGCCGTAACCGTCGATTTGCACGTCATCGGCGAGGGCGCCGAACCTTTCCTTTACGTATCGCACTAGCGGCTGTTCAAAACCGGACACCCCGTGCAATGCCAACAAGTCTCGGAGAGTCCGCTTCAGCGCGGCCTTTGTCTTGCCGCGGTCTAGCGTGCTCGTCATTCGAACATCCTATCGTCAGATCAGCGTGCAACAGGGACGGAGGCGGCTCGGCTGCTTGCGGTCATCGTTGACCTGAATTCCGAGCTCGGCAAGGGCGGACGGCCGGCTTGACGGTGCCGGCGAATGCTGCTGTGCTCCGTCACGGAAGACCTGCCTGCGTAGAGCGACGCTGGCGGACCGCGGCCGGGAGGTGGCATGGCCGACGAGAAGCAAGAGCTGCTGGCGGCGATTGAACGGGATCGCGACCAGATCATCGACTTCTATCGCGGCTTCATCCGGGCCAAGAGCCCAAATCCGCCCGGCGAAACGCGCGAGGCTGCGGCGCATATCGGCAAGTTTCTCGCGAACGAAGGGCTGAAGTTTCGGACCATTGCCCCGATGGAGCAGATGCCGAATATCGTCGCGAGCTTTGACGCCGGCTCACCGGGGCGCCACCTGGTCCTCAATGGCCATATCGACGTGTTCCCGGTCGGCGAGGGTGCCGGCTGGACGCAGGATCCGTGGGGCGGCGCACTGGTCGACGGCAAGATCTACGGCCGCGGCGCCTGCGATATGAAGGCCGGGACCGCCGCCTCGATCTTCACCTACCGCTACCTCCATCGCCTTCGCGGCAAGCTCAAGGGCAAGCTGACTCTCACCTGTGTCTCGGACGAGGAGACCTTCGGGCCGTGGGGCGCGCGCTATCTCATGGAGCATCACCCCGACGTGCACGGTGACTGCCTGCTCAATGGCGAGCCGAGCGGCCTCAATACCATCCGTTTCGGAGAGAAGGGGCCGCTCTGGGTCGCGCTGACCATCCGCAGTCCGGGTGCGCACGGCGCCTATACCCACCTCAGCCGGAGCGCCACGAAGATCGCAAGCCGGCTCATCGCCGATCTTGAGGCCGTGACCGGCATTCCCGCGAAGGCGCCGGACAACATCGTGCGGGCGCTCGAACAGGCCGCACCGGCGGTTGACAAGGCAATGGGCAGCGGTGCCGCTGAGATCGTGCAGAGAGTGACGCTCAACATCGGGGTCATGAAGGGCGGCATAAAGGTCAACATGATCCCCGGAGACTGCCGCATCGAGGCCGACATCCGCCTGCCGCTCGGCGTCGAGAAGGACGTCGTCATGAGCGAGGTGCAAAAGATCGCTGGGCGCCACCCCGAAGTCGAGGTGGAAGAGATCAACTACAGCGCGCCGTCCTGGTGCGATCCCTATGGGGAGATGGTCGAGATCCTGCAGCGCAACGTCAAGGCCGAGACCGGGACCGAGCCGGTGCCGATCGTGAGCCTCGGCGGCACCGATGCGCGCCTGTGGCGCTACCGCAACATACCTGCTTACGTATACGGACCGCCACCGACCGGCATGGGCTCATACGACGAGCACGTGACGGTCGAGGACTTCTTTCATGTGCTGCGTGCGCATGTGCTCTCCGCCTATGACTATCTCAGTCGGGGATGAGATAGCATCGCGGCGGAGCGTTGGAGGGATGGGAGGGGGCTGATGTCACGCGAACAGAGCGATGATCGCCATCTTCAGCACAATTCCGCCGTGCCCCCGTCACGCCGGGAGTGCCTGCGCCTGATTGGCGCCCTCGGCCTGGGCGCGGCCGTGGGGCCGGGGGTGCTCTCCGCCCTCGATGCGACGATCCGCTCGGCACAGGCGGCCGCGATGCCTGGCGCACCGGTCGGCCCGATCAAACTGTGGATCCCCAACTGGCCGGACATGATCGAGATCTCGCGCCAGCTCACGGATGCCTGGAAGAAGGTTGGTATTCCGCTCACGGTGCAGCAGGGCACGCTCGATACCTGGACGGCCGAGGTCGTGGGCCAGCACCAGATGCCCCATCTGGCCGCCATGTCCTGGGGTGGTGCGCCGGACAGGATCGACCCCGACTATTTCCTCACCGAGTTTCTTAACTCGGCGGGCATGGAGAAGGGCGGCCTCAACTACGGCAACTATCACGACCCGAGCTATGATAAACGCGACGACGCGCAACGCGAGGCGATGGACGACAAGCAGCGCCAGAAACTGGTCTTCGAGGCGCAGGCCATCGCGGCAGGCGCCAATCCGTCGCTCATCCTGTTCTCCCGTGATTACATCCAGGCGTACAATGCGGACCGTTGGGAGGGTGTCGTTCCCATGATGGGGAGCGGCATCGCGATGCCCTATATTCCCTGGACCTATCTGAAGATGCGGGCCAGGACGAACCGCAAGCTCGTCAAGGTGACCTCGATCTACGACATCCACACGCTCAACCCGTTCGCGACGCCCGAGGTGTACAACTCGAGCCTGCTGCGCTGGATGTATCCGACCTTCGTCATCCGCGACGAGCACCTCAAGGTCAGCCCATGGGCTGCGGAATCGTGGAAGATCGTCGATCCCAGGACGATCGACGTCGTCATCCAGCAGAACATGACGTTCCACGACGGCAAGCCCGTGACCGTCGAGGACGCCAAGTTCACGTTCGACCTGATCGACAAATGGAAGTTTCCCGCGCTCGCGCGCGTCAGCAGCACGATCGCGAGCACGGAGATCACCGCCCCGCGTACCCTCCGCTTCCATCTCAAGGAGCCGAGCGCACCATTTGTGCCGAACGTGCTCGGCTATACGTTCATCGTCCCCAAGCACATTTGGCAGGATGTCGCGACGTCGGGCAAGCTCAAGACACCGGCAGACTGGCCCAACGATCATCCCGTCGGCAGCGGCCCCTTCAAGTTCGGGGAGTGGCGGCGAGGTCAATATCTGTTCCTCAAGTCCAATTCCAAATGGTGGACCGCACCTCACATCGAGGGGGTCTATTGGCTGGTCGTGCCCAGCCTGGAGAACCAGATGGGCATGGTGGAGCGCGGCGAGGCGGACCTCCTTGGCTGGTACATCGACCGCAAGCAGGGCGACATGCTGGCCCAGCACAAGCAACTGAAAGTGGTCTATGCGCCGAACCACGGGATGCACGAGCTGCGCATGAACCTTGCCATGCCACCGCTCGACGATCCGCAGTTCCGTCTTGCGTTGCAGCAGGCGACCGATCGCAAAATGCTGCTCGACCTCATCTTCGGCGGCGCGGGGACGGTCGCGAACAATTCGTTCATTATGCCGATCAACAAGTTCTGGAGCAACCCGGACGTGCCAAACCCGCCGTTCAGCCTTGAGAGCGCACGGGAAACTCTCAAGAAGGCAGGCTATACCTGGAATTCGGGGGGGCAGCTCCTCCACCCCAAGGCATGAACGCGGCCTTGGCGGGATGCCGTCTCCGCCAGCGATCCTCGGCGTAGGAGCCGCGCGCAGCCTCTGCACGTCGATGAACCTGTGGCGCTACATCCTCCAGCGTCTCGGCCAGACAGCGATCACTCTGTTCGCCGTCATGACACTCATGTGGGGAATGTTCCGCCTGATTCCGGGCGATCCGACGACGGTGTTTCTCGGGACCGGCGAGCTGCCGCCCGACGCGCTCGCAGCGCTGCGGCAAGCCTGGGGTCTGGACGCCCCGCTCTACCGGCAGTACCTGGACTATGTCGGCAACCTCATCACCGGCAATCTCGGCACCTCCTTCTATTTCCGCCGGCCGGTGCTCGACGTCCTGCTGCCGATGCTGGGGAACACGCTGCTCCTGATGGGAGTCGCGATGACCCTCGCCACCCTCATCGGCATCATCGTCGGCGCCTATCTCGGATGGAAGCGAGGCCAGCGCGTGGAGCAGATCGGCAGCCTGCTGGTCCTGATCCCGCGCTCGCTGCCGATCTTCTGGATCGGCATTATGCTGCTCATGGCCTTCTCCTATGGGCTCGAGTGGTTCCCGATCGGCGGCATCGGCACGCCTGCCTTCATTCCGGAGACCCCGATCGAGGCGCTGCCCGGGTACGACCTCGTGCGCCACATGATCCTGCCCGTGCTGACCGCGACCATCTATTTCGTGTCCGACCCGCTAATGATCATGCGCACCAGCATGCTCGAGGTGGTGGAGGAGGATTTCATCACCTTCGCCCGCGCCCGAGGTCTGCCGGAACGGACCGTCCGCCGGATCGCGCGGCGCAACGCGATCCGGCCCGTCCTCACCTATATCGCCATCATGATCAGCTTCGCCTTCGGCGGCCAGGTGCTCCTCGAGGTAGTCTTCTCCTGGCCCGGCATGGGAAGTCTCATGGTAAGCTCGGTCGCCCAGCGCGACTATCCGGTGGCGCAAGCGGCCTTCTTTCTCATGGCGGTCATCGTCATTCTGCTCAACCTCGCGATCGACGTTCTGTACGTCTTCCTCGACCCGAGGATTCGCTATGAGTAGCGAGAGCGTCACTCGGCGCCCTCGCGGAGGCGGCGGCCGCAGCGTGTGGCGCGGGCCGTCCTGGCTTCACCGATCGCCGCGGCGGGTGTAGCGATCCTTCTCGTCTTCATCCTCGCGGCGATCTGCGCGCCGGCGCTCGTGCCCTACGATCCGCTGCAAGTCCAATACCTGCCGGACAAGAGCCTGGCGCAGCTGCTTCCGCCGTCGCGCCGCTATCTTCTCGGCACCACGTATTACGGGCGCGACGTCTTGAGCCAGCTGATCGTCGGCACGCGCGTCGCCATGATCGTCGGATTGACCTCGGCCTTCTTCATCACGGTCATCGGCACCAATATCGGCCTGGTTGCGGGCTATTGCGGCGGCTGGGTCGACACCATCCTCATGCGCATCACGGACGTGGTCTTCGGCATTCCCTTTCTTCCCTTCGCGGTCGTTCTCGTCGCCCTGCTCAGCCCGTCGCTTTTCAACATCGTGCTCACGATATCGTGCCTGCTCTGGCGGACGACGGCGCGCGTGATTCGCGCCCAGGTTTTGAGCCTGCGCGAGCGGCCCTTCGTCAAGGCCGCGAAGGTGGCCGGGGCTGGTCGATCTGCGGATCATGTACGTGCATATCCTTCCCAACGTGCTGCCGATGTCGTTGCTCTACGTGGCGCTCGGCATCGGCTGGGCCGTGCTCGCCGAGGCGAGCCTGAGCTTTCTCGGCTTCGGCGACCCGCATATGCTGAGCTGGGGTGAGATGCTCTATTCGGCCTACCTCACCGGGTCGTTCCGGTCCTCTTGGTGGGTCGTCGTGCCGCCCGGGATCTGCATCACCCTGTTCGTGGCCTCCGCCTTCATGATCGGGCGCGAGTTCGAAACCCTGGTCAATCCCCGGCTCCGGCGGCGGTGACGTGGGCGTGCTCGCGATCCGTGATCTCACCATCGATTACCACCAGAGGTGGGCGAAGGTGCGGGCCCTCGACCGGGTTTCGCTCGCTCTCGAGGACGGCGATGCCCTTGGCGTCGTCGGCGAATCGGGCTGCGGGAAAAGCACGCTTGCAAAGGGCATCCTGGCACTCCTGCCGCAGAATGCCGAAGTGGCCGGGGGAGAAGTCCTGCTGCATGGGCAGGACCTTTTCCGCCTTGGCGAGAGGGGCGCGGCGCCGGCTTCGGTGGACGGCGATTGCCTATGTGACGCAGAGCGCGATGGACTCGCTGAACCCCGTCGCACGCGTCATTGATCAATTCGCGCAGACCTGGCGGGCGCATCGCCGCGGCACCAGCGGCGAGCTGCACGCAAGAGCCGAGGCGCTGTTCCGGAGCATCGGGCTCGATCCGCGGTGGCTCAGGAGCTACCCGCACGAACTGAGCGGCGGCATGCGCCAGCGCGTCATCATCGCCCTGGCGCTGTTGTTCGAGCCTCGCCTCCTTGTCGCCGACGAGCCGACGACCGGGCTCGACGTGATCGTGCAGCGCCAGGTGCTCGAACTCTTGCGGCGGGTCCGTGCCGAGCACCGGATGGCGCTCCTCTTTGTCAGTCACGACATTGCCGTCGTGGCGGAGCTCTGCGCCAGCATCGCTGTCATGTATGCCGGGCAGGTCGTCGAGACGGGGGCGACCGCGGACATCCTGGGAATGCCGCAGCACCCGTACACGATCGGGCTCAAGCAGGCGTTTCCCGATATTCGCAACCCGCGACGCGCGACGATCAGCATACCGGGGGCGCCGCCGCCCCTCGATCAGCCCATTCGCGGCTGTGCCTTCGCCCCGCGCTGCCCCTTCATGCGCGAGCGGTGCTGCATCGAGAAGCCGGCGCTGCGCAAGATCACCAACCAGGACGTCGCGTGCCATTTCGCGGAAGAGGCCGCCACCTTCCGCAACCGCGCCGCCGATCCCCACCTGTGGCGGCCGTCGATATGACGGCGCCCGGCAAGCGCTCGATCATCGAGTTTCGCCACGTCCGCAAGTGCTACCGCGCCCATCGCGGCCTCGGCGAGCTCTTGCCGGGAGCGCGGGCCGGCAGTGAGATCCGGGCGCTCGACGGCATCTCTTTCGCGCTTGAACGAGGCCGCGTCCTCGGCGTTGCCGGCGAGAGCGGCAGCGGCAAATCCACCCTCGCCAATATCCTCGTCGGTCTGGAGCAGCCGACCAGCGGCAGCGTCCTGTTCGATGGGACGGATCTCGGGACACTGATGAAATCCGGCCGGCACACGTTCCACCGTCACGTCCAGATGGTGTTCCAGGACCCATACGCCTCGCTCAATCCGCGCTTCACGGTTCGCCGCACTGTGGCAGAGCCATTGATCATCCACGGACGCGATCACGGTGCGCGGACGGAGCGGGCAATTGCGGCGCTGGAGCAGGCGGAGCTGCGGCCGGGCGCGGCGTTTCTCGAAAAATACCCTCACGAGCTCAGTGGCGGTCAGCGGCAAAGGGTGGCGATCGCGCGCGCCATCGTTCTCGAACCCACGGTGCTGGTGGCGGACGAGCCGGTTTCGATGCTCGACGTCTCCGTGCGGGCCGGAATACTGCGCCTGCTGCGATCGCTGATCGAACGGCTGGAGATGGCGCTGGTCTTTATCACGCATGACCTCTCCCTGATCGGCCAGATCTGCGATGAGCTGGCGATCATGTACCGTGGGCGGATCGTCGAGTTCGGCCCTGCGGATGCGGTCATGGAGCATCCGCTTCATCCCTATACCAAACAGCTGATTGCGGCGATCCCGGTGCCGGACCCGTCAGCGATCCCGGCCGAATTGCCGGCGGCGCTGTTCGCCTCAGATACGGGCGCCGCCGCCGCGGCCGGCTGCCGTTTTGCGCCGCGCTGCCCGCATGCGCTCGACCGCTGCCGGACCGCCGACCCGCCGCGGCATGCCGTGGCGGGATGGCATGAGGTCGCGTGCCACCGGGCGGAAGAACTCCTCTGATATCATCCCCAAGGACTCATTAACTGGGGCCGCTGGGTCATGACGGCGCCTGGATCGGCATGCTACCCTCGCCCAATGACAACCGACCCGCACGCCGCCTCGCCCGCGCATTTCCCGCCCGCTGAGCGGGCCGATTTGCTCGTGATCGGCGCCGGCCCGGCCGGCATCGCCGCGGCTCTGGCCGGCGCGAGGGCCGGGCGATCCGTGATCCTTTTCGACGAAAACCCGGTCCCGCCATCGCTGATCGGCATGGACGTGCCGCTGCTGTTCGGCGGTCGGGCCACCGCCGCGGTGCAGAACCCGGCGCGGATGCTCGAACAGGTGCTGGCGGCCAGCCCCGACCTCGCGACCGCCTTCGATCTCGGCGTCGATGTGCGGCTCGGCACCTGCGCCTGGGGCGCGTGGCGGCCCGGCCCGGCGCTGGCGGCGCTCCCCGGGCCGGTCGTCGGGCTGGCCGATGCCGAGCATTCCTGGCTGTGCGGCTTCTCCGAACTCGTGGTCGCGGCCGGCGCGCGCGACCTGGTGCTGGGCTTCGCCGGCGCCGAACTTCCGGGTGTGGTGGGCGCGCAGGCGCTGCACGCGCTGCTGGTCCGCTACGGGGCGTTTGCCGGCCGACGGCTGGTGGTGCTCGGCGGCGGCCCGTTCGGCCTCGCGACCGCCGCACTCGCCCTCGATCACGGCTGCGAAGTCGCCGCGGTGGTGGAGGTGCGCGAGGCGCCGCAAGGTCCGGCGGCGCTGCGCGCGCGCCTGTCCGCGCGCGGCGTGGAACTGCTCGACGGCCACACGATCCTGGCGGCCGAGGGCGGCGCCGACGGTGTCGCGGCGGCGATCGTGCTGGACACGTCCGGCACGCAACGAACCATCCCCTGCGACACCATCTGCCTCGCCGTCGGCCGCGTGCCGAACGTCGAGCTGCTCGACGTGCTCGGCGCCAAGCTGGCGTGGCGGCCGGAGCGGGGCGGGCATGTGCCGGAAACAGAAGCGCCGCTGCCGGGCGTGCGCGCGGTCGGCGACTGCGCCGGGGTCGAGGCCGATCCCACCCACGCGCTCGACTGGATGCGCCGTCTGCTGGAGACGGGCGGCGAACAGGCACCCGCGTGCCTGTGCGAAGAAATCTCCCGCGGCGAACTTCTGGGCCTCCGTCCGCCGCGCTATCTCGGCGAGGCACCGCCGCGCATGGCCGGGCGTGACCTCCTTCGGCTCGCGCAGGACGGGCCGGTGAACCAGGACCAGATCAAGCGTCTCACGCGCGCCTGCATGGGGCCGTGCCAGGCGCGCCGCTGCCGCGAGCAGGTGGCGATGCTGCTCGCCCTCGGCACGGGCGTCGATCCCGGCGAAATCCCGCTCGCCGGCTATCGCGCGCCGGTCCGCCCGCTGCCGCTCGCCCTACTCGCCGCGACCGAGCAGGACGCGATGCGCGCCGGCTGGGACGTCTGGTTTGGCATCGAGAGCCAGTGGACGCCATACGCCGACATCGGCACCGAGCGGGAGCACGAGCACGGCATGGGGCATCTGTGAGCGAGCGCGGCGCGGCCATCGTCATCATCGGCGGCGGCGTCACCGGCCTCTCCGCCGCGTGGTGGCTCGCGCGCGACGGCCACGACGTGCTGGTGATCGACAAGGGCATCGTCGGCTGGGAGGCGTCGGGGCGCAACGGCGGCGGCTGTACGCATTTCCAAAGCCCGCTGTTCCGCGAGGAGCAGCGCCTGTGGCCGCAGATGGACGAATTGCTCGGCTATCCCACCGAATACCGGCGCGAGCGCATCGTCATCGGCCTCGACGAGCAGCAACTCGCCCGCGCGCGGCGGACGGCGCGCGGCGGGGCCGGGTTCGGCTTCACCTACGATGAGCTCGACCCGCAGCAGGTGCGGGCCCTGGTGCCGCTGGCGGGTGAGTGCGCGGGCGGGGTTTATCTGCATTTCGGCGGCCAGGCCAATCCGCAGCGCACCGCGCAGGCCTATGCCTGGGCCGCGCAGGATTGTTCTGCACGCATCATGCAGCACATTGCCGTGACCGGCCTCGAGGAGCGAGGCGGCCGTGTCGTCGGTATCGAAACCACTGCCGGGCGCTTCGGCTGCGAGGCGCTGGTGATCGCCGCCGGGCCGCAGACCGATGCGCTGCTGGCGATGCTCGGCCAGCGCCTGCCGCTGGCGCCCGCGCGGGCGGAGATGATCGTCACCGAGCCGCTGGAATTGATGGCCGTGGGCGGCGTGGACGGCAACGGCCTCTACGGACGCCAGACGCTGCGCGGTAATTTGGCGTACGGTGGCGGTCCGCACGAATGGATCAATTCTCTTCCCCTTCACGGCGCGCTGCCGCGGCCGGGATCGCCGCTCGTGGGAAATCTCGCGGCCCGGCTGGCGGCGCTGTTTCCGCGGGCCGCCCATGCGCGCGTGATCCGAAGCTGGGCCGGGCTGATCGAGAACACGCCCGATGGCCGGCCGGTGATCGAGCGGCTGGATGAGCCGGGCAACGTCACGGTCGCGACGATGTCGAGCGTCGGCTTCGGCCTCTCGCCCGCGACTGGGCACGCGATCCGCGATCTGGTGATCGACGGCCGGTGCAGCTTCGCGGATTTGGAAAAGCTGCGGCTGTCGCGGTTCGCCAATCTGCCCGCCGACTGGCGCGAGCGGCGCGGCTGGGTGGCGCCGGAGGCTGCGTAGAAAGAAAGGCTGGGCTCCGCCCAGACCCGCCAAAGGGCACAGCCCTTTGGAAACCCTTTAGTTGCGATTATTGGAATTGCAGGTTCGCCGATGGCGCCTGAATCTTCATGGCGCGCGCGATCTCGCGTATCCAGTCACGGCCAACGTGCGCTCACACCAAGCGGCGGAAACATCGACGCACCCCCACCGTCATGGTCGGCGAAGGCCGACCACCCACGACTTCGCTACGTGCCGACAGAAAGACGTGGATGCTCGGCCTCCGCCGAGCATGACGTGGGATGCGCACAGCGCGGGGTACGTCGTTACTTTCGGTGCCTGCTCTTAAACAAATGGATTCTCAAGGCTCTGCTTGAGCGGGTCCAGGGCGGAGCCCTGGCCTTCGCGTTCGCCGCCATCACACGAAATTCGCCGCATTCAGCCCGGTGACGCCGATGAAGGTGACGCTGGTGTGGTCGGAGAGCGTCAGCGTCGTGCTGCCGCCGGCAACCGTCGCACCGGCCAGCGCCGATTGCGCCGCATTCGCGCCGTACCCCTGCAACGAGATGTGGTCGCCCTTGGCGACGCTGAACCCAAACACTGTCTCGCTGCCGCCGCCAAGACCGTTGATGAAGCCGTAGAGGTCCGCCCCCGTGCCGCCGATCACGGTCGATGATCCGTGGCCGGCGAGGAAGGTTTCCGCCCCCGCCCCGCCGCCCAGAAGATCGTTCCCGGCGCCGGCAAAGAACACGTTGGCTCCGGTGCTGCCGAGGCCGCTCAGCGTCTCGTTGCCGGAGCCTGCGATCAGCAGATCGGCGTTCGCTCCGCCCGCGAACAGCAAATCGGACCCCGAGGAACCGAACAGGACGCTCTGGCCGGTGCCGCCGAAAATGACGTTCTCGCCCCCGGTGCCGCCGGCGAACAGCCCGCCCCCAGCGCCGCCGTTGATCACGACCGAGCCCGATCCGCCGCCGATCACGCTCGCGGGGTTGGCGCCGTTGATCAGGAACATCGTGCCGGCGCCGGCGGCGGCGAGCAGATGCCCGGCGGCGAACACGGTCTCGCTGCCGCCGGTGTCGGGAAACAGCACGTCCTGGCCGTTGGAGAGGATCAGGTCATTGCCCGATCCTGGCACGATCAGATTGTTGCCGGTGCCGGTGGTGATGGTGTCGTTGCCGGTGGTGCCGATGAAGAGGTCGGTGCCGTTGCCGCCGGTCATGCGCACGCTGCCGCCGCCGTCGCGAAACACCGTGTTTTGGCCGGCGGTTCCGCCGAGCACGGCCGCACCGCCGCCGCCCGCGAGCGTGTCGCCGGCAACTGCGGAGGTGATCGTGTCGGCGCCGGTATTCGCGGCAAGCAGCAGATTGCCGTTCGCGGTATCTTCCAGCCCGACCGCCGCGGCGCCGCCCAGGGCCACTGCCGCGACGCCGGGCGGTGCCTCGTAGGTGATCCCGGCCGTCGGATCGGGCACACTCAAGACGCCGTTCAGGAGCGCACCGGGCGCGAAAACAAGATCCGACTCGCCGGCGGCATCGGGCGCGAAGCCGAACAGGCCGGTCAGCGGCGGGGTCGCGAAGCTCAGCGTCTCGACCGCCTGGTTGCCCGCGAACGCCGTCACCTGGGTCGTGCCGTTGGCACCCGCGGCGATGCCGAGCCGGGTGACCGCGGCGTTGGTAATGCGCAGCACGTCGCCGGCCGCAAATCCGGTGATCGGGGTCGCGACCGTCGTGCCGGCCGCGATCGCGAGGGTGCCGCCGGCGGCCGTGAACGCAATCGTCTGATCCGCCGCCGAACCCGCGGCTAATGCCAGCGGTGCCGCCGGCGCCAATGTCGAGCGTGCCCGCGCCGGTGCCGGCCGCGAGCGTCGTCGCATCGCTGAACTGTCCGCCCGCGACAGAGACAACGCCGCGATTGAAGAACGATGACACTGAAACGCTGCCGGAATCGACCAGCGTCTCGGCCGCCGTGATCGTCGTTCCCGCGGCAAGCTGCCAGGTGGCGCCGGCATCGACCGTGACCGTCCCGAAGCCCACGAACTCGGTGTCGAGCCCGGCCAAAATGCCGACGCCGCCGGCCCCGGCGCCGAGCTCGAGCACGTCGGCGGCGCCGTTGGTTGCGACGACGCGGCCGTTGAACACTGCGCCCGGATCTTCGATCAGGCGGTTGGAGCCGCGGAAAAACTGCACGGCGCCGGTGCCGCCGGTGATCGTTCCGGCGTTGGTGACCGTGCCGCCGTCCTCGACCAGCATGCCGTAGGTGCCGCCGCTGATGGTGCCGACCGCAGCATTGGTGGCCGCTCCGCCCGGCTGCAGCACTGCGCCGTTCTGGAGCATCGCCAGCAGCTCGACCCCGAGGCACTGCCCGAGATTAGGCCACCGGCCGCATTGCTCACAATCGCGCCATTGGCGAACACGCCGCGCCCGTTCGGACCGGTTGCGGTGATCGTGCCTGCGTTCTGGACCAGCGCGAGCGGCTGGCCGACCGGCGCGTTCGGAAGCACGCCGTCGGTACTGACCGGTAATCAGCGCTCCGGCCGCGTTGCTGACCGTGCCGCCGAAATTCAGACGGACGCCGTTGAGGTTCGTGCCGGTGCCGGTGATGGTGCCGTAGTTCGTGACCGTGCCAGAGGCCGAGAGGAAACTTACCGCCTCGGCGCTCAGGATTGTCGCCGCGTGATCGACGCTTGATCCGTTGGTCAGGCTGCCGCCGCCGAGAAAGACCGCATCGAAGGCGCCCCCGCCATGGATAGTGCCGAGGTTCGCCACGGAATTGCGCGTGCGTGCCGGCATTGGTCACCGTCCCGCCGCCGGTGACATAGACGCCGATCTGATGGCCGCTGATTGTGCCGCCGGCTACATTGTCGAGCGTGCCGGCGGCGAAGATGACACCATCCCGGGAGTTGCCGGCCGTGCCGCTCGCGATGGTGCCGGCATTGGTGATCGCAACCGCGCCGGCCGCTTTGATGCCGTCGAAATAGCCGGTGATCGCGGCGCCGGCGGTATTGGTGATGGTGCCGCAGGCCGAGAGGTTGATGCCGTACCCATCGGCGTGGATGGTGCCGGCGTTGGCGACGGTTGCCGCGACGGCGGATGCGATGCCATTGAAGTAGCCGTTGATCGTCCCGCCGCTCGCGTTGCTCACGACCCCGCCGCCACGCAGCGTAATGCCGGTGTTGGCGTCGCTGGTGATCGTGCCGCTGTTCAGGATCGTCGTCGGCAACAACTGGCCCGCGGACAGTCCCACCTCAACGCCATAGGTGCGGCCGTAGATCGCGGCGCCCGCGGTGTTGGTGAGCGTGCCGCCGTGTTGCAGCCAAATGCCGGTGGTGCCGCCGATGCTGCCGGAATTGGTGATGGTCGCCGGCCCGTTCACGGCGATCACCCCATCCGCGTAGGTGCCGCCGGTGATCAGGACTTCGCCGCTGATCACGCCGCCGGCCGCATTGGTCAGGCTTCCGGCCGATCCGTAGCTGCCGGCATTGTAGACCGCGGCCAGCCCGACGCCTGCATAGCCCGAGATCGTGCCGCCGGCCTCATTCTGCACCAGGCCGTCGTAGACCGCGGCCCCGATGTAGCGGTGAGCGCCGACGGCCTGGGTTCCGGTAGACGCGATGCGGCCGGAATTGACCAGCGTGCCGCCGGTGTGCTCGATCGCGACGCCGGCCCCGCCGGAGATGATCGCGGCACCCGCGTCGTTGACGATGGTGCCGCCATTGACGAGCAGAATGCCGAAAGCCGGGGTCGTGGTGTTGCCCTGTGTGGTCGCGGTGTTCTGGATGGTCGTGGTGTTCGTGACACTCCAGGCGGTCGGCGCCGGGCCGTAGATCGCGGCTGCCGCCGAGACGCTGTACGCGTTCGTGATCGTGGTCGGGTTGTGCGACAGCGTCAGCGGCGTGGTGGACGGCATGGAACCTCCGGGGCAAAGCGCACCGAGCGTTCAGGATGGGTGCCGCCACCGGGATGCACAAACCAGATTTCCTCGGGCGGCCCATTAGCGCCGCTGATGCGGGCAGCGTGCATCCGGCCTTGCCGCGCGGGCGCCACCCGGCCGAGGATGGCGAACGGATGTTCCACCAGCACGGGGAGGCACCCATGAGCCGGGACCAGGACCGTATTCGGTTCGGCTGCTCCGAGTTCGAGAACCACCTGATCGACGAGTGGCGCGCCGGCCGCCTGTCGCGGCGCAGCTTCCTCGCCCGCGCCAGCGCCGCGGGCATGTCGCTGCCCGCGATCGGCGCCCTGCTGGGCGCATCGCCGCGACCCGCGCGCGCAGCGGCCAAGCCCGGCGGCACGATCCGCGTCGCCCAGACGACGCCGGCCGGCGCGGTCGATCCGGTGACGGTCGCCGACCTCGGCGGGCTGGTGCTGCTGCAGCAGACCGGCGAGTTCCTGGTCTATGACGCGCCCGACCTCTCGCTCAAGCCGATGCTGGCGACGTCATGGAAGCCGAACGCAAAAAGCGACGTCTGGACCTTCACCCTGCGGCAGGGCGTAAGGTTCCACAGCGGTTCCCAGCTTACCGCCGACGACGTGGTAGCGACGATGGACCGCCTCGCCGATCCCAAGAATGGGTCGAACGCGCTCTCGGTGTTCAAGGGCGTGCTGTCGCCCGGGGGGACGCGGAAAATCGACGATCATACATTAGCGTTCCACCTCGAACGCCCGGTCGGGCACTTTCCCTATTACGTCTCCACCGACAACTATAACGCGATCATACTGCCGGCCGCCTATAAGGGCAACTTCGAAAAAACCTTTGACGGCACCGGGCCGTTCCGGCTTGAGAAATACACGCCGAAAGTCGGCGCGAGCTTCGTGCGCAATCCCGGCTGGTGGGGCGGGCGCGTGCTGCCCGACCGCGCTGAGTTCGGCTTTTACGCCGACCAGCAGAGCCAGGTCTTGGCGATGCAGGGCCAGCAGGTCGATGTCATGCAGCAGCTCACCGTGCAGGGCGGGCAGGGGCTGCTCAACAACCCCGACGTGAAGCTGATCAAGCTGCGCTCCAGCGCCCATCGCGAGGTGCACATGCGCTGCGATACCGGCCCGTTCACCGACAAGCGCGTGCGCCAGGCGATGGCGCTCACGCTGGATCGCCCGGCGTTGATCGCCGGCCTGTTCCACGGCCTGTCGGATCTTGGCAACGACAGCCCGTTCGCGCCGGTGTTTCCTTCCACCAATCCCTCGGTCGCGCAGCGCAAGAAGGACATCGCGCAGGCGAAATCGCTGCTCGCCGCGGCCGGCAAACCGTCGGGCTTCACGGTGACGCTCACCACCGAGCAGTTGCAGGAAATCCCCGACTACGCCGTGCTGATCCGCAACGCGGCCGCCCAGATCGGTATCACGGTCAACCTCAAGGTCGAGGACCAGTCCGCCTACTACGGCTCGGCAAAATTCGGAAAATCCGACTGGCTCGATTCTCCCCTTGGCATCACCGATTACGGCCATCGCGGCGTCCCCGACGCACTGCTCGCCGCGACGCTGACCAGTGATGGCGCCTGGAACGCGGCGCACTTCAAGAACCCGACCTACGACAAGCTGGTCGCCGACTACGTGGCCACTCCCGATCTGCAATCGCAGCGGGCGATAGCAGGCAAGATCGAGACCCTGCTGCTCGACGAGACGCCGATCATCTTCGCCTATTTCTACAATTACCTGATCGCGACCGGAGCGGGTGTGAGCGGCGTCATGGGCACCGCGATCGCGCAGCTCTTTCTGCAATCGGCGAGCGTCGCCTGAGCGGATGCGGCGCACCCTGCTCCACCTGCTGGGGCGCCGCGCGGCACTCAGCGCGCTGACCTTGCTGCTGCTCAGCCTCGTCGTGTTCGCGGGCGGGCAGTTGCTGCCGGGCGACGTCGGGCGCGCGATCCTCGGCCCGCTCGCCGATCCGCGCGCGGTCGCGGCGCTGGATCATCAGCTCGGCGCGGACCGGCCGGCGGGTGCGCTCTATCTCGAATGGATCGGCCATTTGGTGCGCGGCGATATGGGCGTGTCCTACACCTATCGCCGGCCGGTGGCGCCGTTCGTCGCCGATGCGCTGGTCAACTCGCTCAAGCTCGCTGGGCTGGCTTTCGCGATCGTGGTGCCGCTCGGCATCGCCGGCGGGGTCTATTCCGCGCTGCATGTCGGAAGCTGGCGGGATCGCGCGATCACGCTCGCCGGCCTGTCGCTGACCATCATCCCCGAGTTCGTCTCCTCGATCGTGCTGATCCTCGTGCTCGCGGTGTGGCTGCGCCTGCTGCCGATCTCGGCGTCGTGGCGGCCCGGCAGTGGCGCGCTAGTGCAATTGCAGCACCTCATTCTTCCCGCGATCCCGCTGGTGATCGTGCTGTTCGGCTATATCGCACGGATGGCGCGCGCCGGCACCGTGCAGGCACTGGAGGCCGACTACACCCGCACTGCGATCCTCAAGGGTCTCGCGCGCGGTGTGGTGATCCGCCGTCACGTGCTGCGCAACGCGCTGCTGCCGACGGTCACGGTGATCGCAACGCAAACCGGCTACCTCATCGGCGGTCTCGTCGTCGTCGAGACGCTGTTTCGCTATCGCGGGATCGGCAGCCTGATTCTGACCGCTGCGCGCGGCAAGGATTTTCCGATGCTGGAGGCAGGCATCCTGACCGTGGGTGCGATCTACATCGCGGCAACGCTGATCGCCGACGCGATCACGCTGGTGCTCGACCCGCGGCTGCAGGAGGCCCGCGCGCAGTGAGCGAGGCAATCCTCTCCGATCCGCCACGGCCGGTCGAGGAAGCGGCATCGCAACCGCGCTCGCGGCTCTTCCTGCTGTGGCGCTCGGGCACGTTCTGGACCGGCGCGGTGATCGTGCTGTTCTGGGCCGGGTGCGCGCTCTTCGGGCCAGCGGTGGTGCCGCAGAGCCCGTATGCCGACCATCTGCTGCAAGAACTGGCCCCGCCCTCGATCGCGCACTGGTTCGGCACTGACCAGCTCGGCCGCGACATCTTCTCGCGAGTCATCGTCGGCGCGCGCGATATTCTCACCATTGCCCCGCTGGCCACGCTGCTAGGTGTTGCCGCCGGCACCGTACTCGGCCTGCTGACCGGCACGCTCGGCGGCGTGCTCGATGCGGTGATCGGGCGTGCGATCGAGGTCATGGTCGCCTTGCCGCTGATCGTCGTGGCCTTGCTGGTGCTCGTCGCACTCGGCCCGTCCACCGTCACCGTCGTCGTGGTGATCGGGCTGGTGTTCGCGCCGCTGGTCACGCGCACGGTGCGAGCTGCCGTGCTGGTGGAGCGCGAGCTCGACTACGTCGCCGCGGCCGAACTACGCGGCGAGACCCTGCTCGCGATCATGTTCCTGGAAATCCTGCCCAACATCACCGGCCCGATCGTGGTCGAGGCGACCGTGCGGCTCGGCTACGCGATCTTCACCGTGGCCTCGCTCAGCTTTCTGGGCTTCGGCATCCAGCCGCCGTCGGCGGATTGGGGGCTGGCGATCGCGGAGAATTATGGTGTGATCGGCGGCGGCTACTGGTGGACCGTCACCTTCGATGCCGCTGCCACCGCCTCGCTGGTGGTCGGCGTCAACTTGTTCGCCGAGGGCATCCACGAGGCCCTGCAAGAGTGATGCGGCCGGTGAAAGTAAAGGAAGGCCAGGGCTCCGCCCTGGACCCGCTCAAGGCAGCGCCTTGAGAATCCATTCGCTTAAGGAAAGGGTTTCCAAAGGGCTGCGCCCTTTGGCGGGGTTCGGGGCAGAGCCCCGATGAGCGCCGACGCGTTGCGGCTGGAGGGCGTGGAAATCGCCTATCGCGTGCGCGGCCGTGAGCTTCCGGTGCTGCATGACGTGTCCTTTGCGGTGCGTCGCGGCGAAGCCTACGGACTTGTCGGAGAAAGCGGCTGCGGCAAATCGACCGCGGCCCTCGCCGCGATCGGCGCCCTGCCGCGCAACGGCCGCGTGCGCGCTGGCCGCATCGCGGCCGGCGGACAGGTGCTGGCGGAGCTTGATGCCGCGGCGCTGCGCCGGCTGCGGTCGCACACGCTCTCGATGGTCTATCAGGACCCCGGCCGCGCGCTGAACCCGGCACTCACTATCGGGCGACAGGTCGCCGAGACTTACGAGCTGCTCGGCCGCTCCCACGCGACGGCGCTGACGGAGTCCGAGGCGATGCTCGCGCGGGTGCAGATCGCGGGGTCGGCGCGCGTGATGGCGAGCTATCCGCACCAGCTTTCGGGCGGGATGCAGCAGCGCGTGGTGATCGCGATGGCGCTGGCGAAGAACCCGGCGCTGCTGATCCTCGATGAACCCACGACCGGCCTCGATGCGACGGTCGAGGCGGTGGTGCTCGACCTCATCGCGCACCTGCGCGCCGAGCTCGGCACCGCCATTCTTCTCATCAGCCACAACCTCGCTTTGGTCGGACGGATGTGCGAGCGCGTGGGCGTGCTCTACGCGGGCAGTCTGGTGGAGGAAGGGCCGGCGGAAGCGGTGCTCGCCGATCCGCGCCACCCGTACACGGCCGGATTGCTGCGCTGCCTGCCGCGCGGCGGCCGAGGCGCGACCCTGGAAACAATCCCCGGAACGCTGCCGCCGCCGGGCAGCATCCCGACGGCTTGCATCTATTCGCCGCGGTGCCCGCTCGCCGATGCGGTGTGCGGCGCGGCACCGCCACCGAGCGACCTTGGCGGCCGGATCACCCGCTGCCACCATCACGACCGCGTGCCCGCGATGCCGCGCGCGACCGCCACGGACGGGCGGACCGCCCCGGCGCGCGCGACCGCCTCCCCGATGCTGGAAGTCTCCGATCTCTCCAAAACCTACACCGTCGCCGGCCGCGCGCTGCCGGCGTTGCGCGATGTATCGCTCTCACTCGGCGCGGGCGAGACGCTGGGATTGGTGGGCAAGTCCGGCAGCGGCAAGACCACGCTCGCGCGCGTCCTGCTCGGTCTCACGCCGCCGGATGCGGGCGGGCGCATCGTGCTCGACGGGGCGGCGCTGGCGCCACGCGCGCGCGGGCGAGCGGCGGCCCAGATCAAGGCGTTGCAGATCGTGTTCCAGAACCCGGATTCGGCGCTGAATCGCAGCCACACCGTGCGCCGGCTGATCGGCCGGCCGTTGCGCCGGCTCGGCGGCTATCGCGGGGCCGCACGACACGCGCGGCTGCTGGCGCTGGTCCGCTCGGTGCGGCTGCCCGAACGCTTTTTGCCGGCGCGGCCGGTGCAGCTCTCGGGCGGGCTGAAGCAGCGGGTCGCGATCGCGCGCGCCTTCGCCGGCGATCCGCGCGTGGTGATCTGCGACGAGCCGACCTCCTCGCTCGACGTCTCCGTGCAGGCGGCGATCCTGAACCTGCTCGCCGAGCTGCAGGCAAAAGCGGGCGTGAGCTACGTGTTTATCTCGCACGATCTGGCGGTGGTGCGGCATCTCTCGGATCGGGTCGCGGTGCTGTATCTCGGCCGGCTGATGCAGGTGGGACCGGCCGCTTCGGTGTTCGGCGGTGCCCGCCATCCCTATACCGAGGCGCTGCTTTCCGCCGCGGGCGCGGGCGGCATCCGACTGGCGGGCGAGCCGCCGAGCCCGCAGTCGCCGCCCTCGGGCTGCGTGTTCCACACCCGTTGCCCGCGCAAGCTAGGGGCGGTGTGCGAAACCGAGGAGCCGGCGCTGGAGGAGGCGGACGGGAACGCGATCCGGTGCCATATCCCGCGGCGAGAGTTGGAAGCGCGAGAGCTGGCATCATAATTTTCGTCGACACTGGATTGCTTCGCTTCGCTCGCAATGACGACGAGGCGCGATGCCTACGAACCTCTGAACCAGGACACTAGCGAGCGTTCGCGCCGGTCGCCAAATCGCCCATGCGCTTCCTGATACCCGCGACCAACCGGCCGTCGATCGCGGCCAGTCCGGCGCCGATCAGCGCCATGCCGCCGACCGCCGGCATGGTGACGGTCTCGCCGAGAAACAGAGCGCCGAGCAGGAGCGCGCTGATCGGCAGCAGGAACGTCACCAGCATCAGGTTGGTCGCCCCTGCGACCGCCAGAATGCGGAAGTAGATCATGTAGGCCAGCGCCGTGCTGAGCAGCGCGATCCCGGCGAAGGCCGCCCAGGCGTCGGCGCTCGGATCCGGTAGCGTCCACGGGCGATCGACCACGGCGGCGAGCGGGATCAGAATAAGGGTGCTGGCTGTGATCTGCCCGGTCGCGACCTTGAGGGGCGGCACGCCCTTGAATCGGCGGCCGTAGATGCCGGCGAACCCGTAGATGAGGGCCGCGAGCAGGCACGCCGCCTCGCCGGCGACGCTGCCGCCGCCGATCCCGCTCAAGGCGGCCGGGCCGATCAGTACGGCGACGCCCAGAAAGCCGAAAAGCACGCCCACGGCTTTGCTCACGCTGAGCTTTTCATCGTTCGTCAGCACATGCGCCGACAGCACGATGAAGATCGGCGTCGTGGCGTTCAGGATGGAAGCCAGCCCGCTCGAAATCCGCATCTCGCCCCAGGCGATCAGGGTGAAGGGGACGACGTTGTTGAGCAAGCCCATCACGAGGAAGGCTCTCCATAGGCGTGGGGAGGTCGGCATCGGATCGCGCTGGGCCAGGAGCAGAAGGTTCAGCACGAGCGCCGCGAATCCGACCCGCCCCAGAACGACGGTGAACGGCGGCAACTCGGCGACGAGCACTTTGAAGAAGAAGAACGAGCCGCCCCAGAGCGCAGAGAGCGCGAGCAGAAGCAGCCATTCCCGGACGCCCATGGCCGGCGCCTTTTCCGGCACTGACATCGCTTGTTCCAATTCGCTTATGGCCGCGCATTACGAGTGGGCGGGATCGTCGCGCAATCCGTATCTTGCTCTCGGATCGCCTCGCCGGCCGGGTGGACTCGCCGGCCCTGCCGGAGCGGCCTACCATCGGTCTCGCCACCCAGGAGGCGGATGGATGCAGAACACCGAGCGCGTATGGGACCTCATCGAGGCGAAGCGGCCCGATTTCGAGGCGCTGAGCGACCGCGTCTGGGCGATGCCGGAGCTGTGCTACAACGAGCAACGCTCCGCCGCCGAGCACGCGGCGATGCTGCAGCAGCAGGGTTTTCGCATCACCCGCAACATCGCCGACATCCCGACCGCACTGATGGGAGAGTCGGGCGACGGCGGCCCCGTCATCGCGATCCTCGGCGAATACGATGCCCTCCCTGGCCTTAGCCAGCAGGCCGGCGTGCCCGAGCCGCGCCCGGTCGAGGCGGGCGGGAACGGCCACGGCTGCGGCCACAACCTGCTCGGCTCGGCCTCGCTGCTGGCGGCCACGGCGGTGGCCGACTGGCTGGCCGAGACCGGCACGCCGGGCCGCGTGCGCTACTACGGCTGCCCGGCCGAGGAGGGTGGGGCGGCAAAAGGCTTCATGGTCCGCGCCGGCGCGTTCGACGACGTCGATATCGCGATCTCCTGGCACCCGGCGGCGTTCTCCGGCGTCAACGAGCCGCTCTCGCTCGCTAATACGCGCATCGATTTCAGCTTCTTCGGCCGCGCGAGCCACGCCGCCGCGGCCCCGCATCTCGGTCGCAGCGCGCTGGATGCGGTCGAGCTGATGAATGTCGGCGTCAACTACATGCGCGAGCACATGCCGCAGGACGCGCGCATCCACTACGCGCTGCTCGATGCCGGCGGCATCGCACCCAACGTGGTGCAGGCGACTGCGAAAGTCCGCTACCTGATCCGCGCGCGCAACCTGCCGGAATTGACCAAGCTGATCGCGCGGGTGCGGAAAGTCGCCGAAGGGGCCGCGCTGATGACCGAGACGCGCATGGAGAGCCGGGTGATCGCCGCGGTTTCCAACCTGCTCGGCAACGCCGCGCTGGAGCGCGCGATGTTCGACAATTTCCAGCGTCTCGGCCCGCCGCCCTTCGATGAGGCCGACCGCGCGTTTGCCAGGGAAATCCAGGCGACCCTCTCGCCCGAGGACATCGAGACCGCGTTCCGTCGCGTGGGCCTTGCCCCGCGCGCAGATGCGCCGCTCTGCGATACCGTCGTGCCGCTCGACGCGCACGGCGAGAAGATGGTCGGCTCGACCGACGTGGGCGACGTGAGCTGGGCGGTGCCCACCGTGCAGGCGCGCGGCGCCACCTATGCGATCGGCACGCCCGGCCATTCCTGGCAGCTCACGGCGCAGGGCAAGACCGACGCCGCGCACAAGGGGCTGGCGCACGTGGCGAAGGTGATGGCCGGCACGGCGCTGGATGCGATCCGCGACGAGACGCTGCTCGCGCGGGCGAAGGCGGAGCACCGGGCGAAGCTGCAGCAGACGCCCTACGTGTCGCCGCTGCCACCCGATGCGAAGCCCGCGCTCGACATGTCTCGGCAGGTCGCCTGAGGCCAGACGGCGGCGAATTCCTGCGACGCGCGAGAGTCTCTGACGGCGCGCGATAGGGTTGACATCAACATTTTGGCCGGACACCTTGCCGCGCTGACAGGGGAAAAAGAAGCCATGGCGATGCGGGTCTTGGTGCTGGTGGGATCGAAGAAGGGCGCGTTCATCCTGGAGAGTGACGCCGCGCGCCGCACCTGGTCGCTGCGCGGGCCGTTCTGCGAGACCTGGCCGATGAACCACGTCATCGGCCACCCGGCGACCGGCGCGATCTACGCCGGCGGCGGCAATGCGTGGTTTGGTCCGGCGGTGTGGAAAACCACCGATTTCGGGGCGAGCTGGACGCATTCGAGCGACGGACTTGCCTATCCGGCGGGAGACGATCCGATCAAGTCGGTGTGGAGCCTGGCGTCCCGGGCCGGCCGGCTCTATGCCGGCGTCGAGCCGGCTGGCCTGTTTTGCAGCGACGATGGCGGCGAGACCTGGGAGCACATGACCGGGTTGCGCGACCATCCCTCGCGGCCGAACTGGCAACCGGGCGGGGCCGGGCTGATCCTGCATTCGCTGGTTCCCCATCCCGAGGATGAGAGGCAGATCTGGGTTGGCATCTCCGCCGCGGGCGTGTTCCACACCGAGGATGGCGGCCGGAACTGGGCGCCGCGCAACAGCGGCACGCGCTGCGACTTCCTGCCGGAAGGGCAGCGATTTCCGGAATTCGGCCAGTGCGTGCATTGCCTGGTGATGGCGCCGGGCCGGCCCGATCTGCTCTATCAGCAGAACCATTGCGGCATGTACCGCAGCGACGATGGCGGGCGGCACTGGGAGAGCATCGAAGCCGGGTTGCCGTCGAGCTTCGGCTTTCCCGCCGCCGTCCATCCGCGCGACCCGTCCACGCTCTACCTGCTGCCGCTCAACGGCGACATCGCCGGCCGCTACGTGCCCGACGCGAAGGCCGCGGTGTGGCGCACCCGTGATGGCGGCGCGCGCTGGCAGGCGCTGCGCGAGGGCTTGCCGCAGGAGCACGCATTCTTCGGCGTGCTGCGCCAGGCGATGGCGACCGACCCGCTCGATCCGGCCGGGGTCTATGCCGGCACCAACACCGGCGCGCTGTTCGCGAGCGCCGATGAGGGCGAGCGCTGGACCTGCATCGCCCAACACCTGCCGCCGATCCTGTCCGTCGAGACGCTGGTGGTCGAGCGATAGGGCGCGTCTGTGTCCTCGCCGCAGGTGATGGTCACGCTACCTTCGGTGCTGGTCGGCCTGTTCCCCGGCTGCGAACGCGAGCCGCGTGTGGTCGCCGCGACCGTGGGCGAGATGATCGCGGCTCTCGACGCGCGCTGGCCGGGGATGCGCGACCGTCTCTGCGATTCCACGCCGCGCATCCGGCGCCACATCAACATCTTCGTGGGCGGCGAGCGCGCAACTCTAGGCACACCGCTGGCACCGGGTGAGGCAGTGGTGGTGATGACGGCGATCAGCGGCGGCTAGCTCATCCGCCCAGGCGCGCCGGCACGCCCGGTTGCCGCCCCCGGTTGCCGCCCCGGTTGCCGCCCTGCACCGGCCATGCTCTTTGCCCGCGCGGTCGTGGGGATGAACGTGGCGTGACACTTGCGGCGTTCCTGCGCCACCTCGCCTTTGCGGCCGTGCTGGCTGGGCTGTCCGCCAGCACCGTCCACATGATGATCGGGATCGGCATCCTCGACCGGCCGGACCCGCGCAAGGCGCACGCCGTGCCCACCCCGAAATGCGGCGGCGTCGGCGTGGTGGTCGCGTTCCTGGCCGGCATGTTCGTACTATATCATTTTGCCGAGTTTGCGCGGCTGGCGGACCCGTATTTCCGCGGCGTCATCCTGGCCTCGGCGGGGATCGCGGTGGTGGCGTTCCTCGACGACCTGCGCGACTGGCCGTTCACGGTCAAGCTCATCGCCCAGATCCTGGCGGCGCTGCTTGCGGTGGGCAGCGGCCTCTTTGTCCGGGTCTATCGGTTGCCCTATCTCGGCCCGGTCGATGTCGGTTGGCTCGGCGTGCCGGCGACCCTCGCCTGGATCCTGTTTGCCACCAACGCGATGAATTTCATCGACGGCATGAACGGGCTGGCTGCCGGCGTCGGGCTGGTCGCCTGCGCGTTTCTCGCCTTCCTCGCCGAGCAGGCGGGCGGCTGGTTCGTCTATGCCGCCGCCCTGCTGCTCGGTGCGGGACTGGTCGGGTTCCTGCCGTTCAACTACCCGCGCGCGCGCATCTTCATGGGCGACGTGGGCAGCCAGTTCGTGGGCTTCGTGCTCGCCGTGCTCGGGGTCGCCGCCAGCCGGTTCGAGGGCGTGCCGATCTCGTTCCTGCTGGTTCCGCTGCTGCTCTCGCCGGTGCTGTTCGACGTCGCCTTCACCCTGGTGCGCCGCGCGCTGGCGGGCGAGCGGCTGACCGCGCCGCATCGCGGCCATCTCTATCAGGTCGCCGCGCGGGCGGGGATGCCGCCGGTGCTGGTCGCAGCCCTCTACTGGGCGATGACCGTCTGGGGCGGCATCGTCTGCCTGCTGTTCGTGGCCGCACCCTCCTCCCTCAAGCCGGTCGCGGTCCTGCTGCCGCTGCCGGTGCTCGGCCTGTGGACGGGCTTCGTCGCTCTGCGCGCCCGCCGCGCCGGGCTCGCCCGCTGGTGAGGGCGGGCCCGGCGAGCAAACCAGGAGACCGGCCTCTCAGGCGTTCGCGGCCTTGCGCGTGCCGGCCTCGCTGCCGCCTTGCGCACGCTTGGGCGTCGCGGTGGCGGCGTCCGACATGATCGTGCGCAGATCGCGCAGGAAGGCCGCCCCCTTCAGGGTGCGTTGCACCAGCACGCTGCGGCGGTCCATGGGGTCGATCTTGCGGCGCGCGAGGTCAAGCTCGCCCAGCCGGTCGAGGGCCCGCGTGATCGCGGGCTTGGACACGTTGAGGTCCGCCGCCAGCCCGCGCACGGTATGCGCCCCTTCCTGGAGGTAGCAGGTCAGGAACACGCCGAGTTGGCGCGCCGACAGGTCCGGGCCGTCCCGCCGCACGAGGGCGACGATCGTGTCGCGCATGATGCCGACCAGTTGATCGGCCGATTGTGGTGCTGCTGCCATAGGTCCAAATCCTCTCTCTCCGCGGTGGTGTCTTCCACCCCCGTCACTTCGGCCCGGCGGCGAATCGGTCCGGGCCGGGGGCTGTCTTCGGAAGTAGTGTCATATCAGAGCGGCAACAGGGCGTGGATAGTTGCAAAAACGACATCTCCTTCCCGATTACGTGAAGCGCATGTTACGGTCCTGATCCGTTCCGGCGAAACGGCCGGCGATCGACGCCACCACCGCGCGCATCGCTTGCGCCTCGCCGCCCTCCGGCCGGCCGGGTCGGCTCGCATCGTTCCAGGCATAGACGTCCAGATGCGCCCAGGGCGTGCCGGGGGCCAAGAAGCGTTGCAGGAACAAGGCCGCGACCACCGCGCCCGCCATCGGCTTGGCGGCCACATTGTTGAGATCGGCCACTGGGCTCGCGAGCCACTTGTCGTAGCCGGACCAGAGCGGCAGCCGCCAGAGCGGGTCGGCCTCGGTCTCCCCCGCCACCAGCAGCGCCGCCGCCCAGGCCTCGTCGTTGCAGAACAGCGCCGGCAGGTCCGGCCCCAGCGCCACCCGCGCCGCCCCGGTCAGGGTGGCGAGGTCGAGCAGCAGGGCAGGGTGCTCGTCCGACGCCTCGGCCAGCAGGTCGCACAGCACCAGCCGGCCCTCGGCATCGGTGTTCCCGATCTCGACCGAGAGGCCGCGACGGGTGCGGACCACGTCGAGCGGCCGCATCGCCCGGCCGGAGACGCTGTTCTCGACGCAGCCGAGGCGCAGTGCCAAGCGCACCGGCAGGTCGGCCTCCATCACCAGCCGCGCGATGCCGAGCGCGATCGCGGCCCCGCCCATGTCCTTTTTCATCCGCAGCATGCCGCTGGACGGCTTGAGGTCGTAGCCGCCGGAATCGAAACAGACGCCCTTGCCGCAGAGCGAGACGAGCGGCGCGTCGGCGTGCGCCCGGCTGCCGTGCCAGCGCAGGATCGCGACCTGTGGCGCGCGGTCGGACCCGGCGCCCACGGCGGCGATGGTCGGATACTCCCGCGCCAGCGCCTCGCCCGCGACCAGGTTGGTTTCGGCGCCGCAAGCGCGCCCGACCGCGGCCGCCGCCGCGGCGAGTTCCGCCGGGCCGAGGCGATTGGCCGGAGCGTTGATCAGGTCGCGCACCATCCAGGTCGCGCGCGCGGTGCGCAGGGCCGCCTCGGTCGCCGCCGGCGCCACCAGGCGGGCCGCGGCGGCCCCCGCGGCTGGCGGCGCCTCGTCGGGCCGATAGGCGCCGAGGCAGAACCCGAGCGTGGCCTCGCCGGCGTCGAAATCGCCCGGTTCCAGGCGCCAGACGGTGCCCTTGGGCAGTGCCGCCGCAAGGCCGCCGAAGCCGACCGGATCGCGCGTCTCGCCCAGCCCCAGCACGGCGCCGGCCAGCCCCGAGGGGTCGGCGAGCAGCACCACGGTTTCGGCCTCCGCCGCGAAGCCGGAGTCGCGCAGGAAGGCCGCCTGCGGCGCGGTCATTGCGGCAAGGAAGGCGTCCAGCCCTGATGGACGCACCGCCCAGATCGGCCGCGCCGGCCCGTCGGGGGGCGCGAGGCAGTCGAGCTCCCGGTTCAAACGTGTCACGAATCGATCTCCCGCGGCGGGGGCGGCAGCTTGGCGCGGCATCGCAATAAAGGCAACGGCTGAGTTGGAACGTTCTAAACCTCGCGGCATTGGCCGGCCGCTCGCCGCCGGGCTAGGCTGCCCGCATGGCCGACCTGCTGCTGGCCCTCGACCAGGGCACCACCTCGACCCGCGCCATCGCCTTTCGCGCCCCCGACCTGCACCCCCTCGGTATCGCTCGTCGCGACCTCAAGCAGCATTTCCCCGCCTCCGGCTGGGTGGAGCACGATGCCGAGGACATCTGGCGTGATGCGGTCGCAGTCCTTTGCCAAGCCACCGACCAGGCGGGCGCGCGGGCGGGCGACATCGCTGCGATCGGCATCACCAACCAGCGCGAGACCACCCTGCTCTGGGATCGGCGGACCGGCGTACCGCTGCACCGGGCGATCGTCTGGCAGGACCGCCGCACGGCCGACGCCTGTGCCGCCCTGGCGCCCCACGCGGCGATGATCGCGGCCCGCACCGGCCTCGTGCTCGATCCCTATTTCTGCGCGACGAAGATCGCCTGGCTGCTGGAGAACGTGCCCGGCGCCCGCGCCCGCGCCGAGGCCGGCGCCCTTGCCTTCGGCACCATCGACAGCTTCCTGCTCTGGCGCCTGACCGGCGGTGCCGTCCACGCGACCGACGCCACCAACGCGAGCCGCACGCTGCTGTTCGACATCCGCAAGGGCGCCTGGGACCCCGAGCTGCTCGACCTGTTCGGCATCCCGCGGCAGCTGCTGCCCGAGGTGCGCGATTGCAGCGGCCATTTCGGCGAGACCGCCGTGCTCGGCGGCCGCGTGCCCGTCTGCGGCATCGCCGGCGATCAGCAGGCGGCGATTGTCGGCCAGGCCTGCTTCGAGCCTGGCATGGTCAAGGCGACCTACGGCACCGGCTGCTTCGCGCTGCTCAATACCGGGCAGCAGGCGGTCGCCTCGCGCAACCGCCTGCTGACCACGATCGCCTACCAGCTCGACGGCGTGCGCAGCTACGCGCTGGAGGGTGCCATCTTTGTCGCCGGGGCCGCGGTGCAGTGGCTGCGCGACGGCCTCGGCGTGCTTGCCGACGCGGCGCAGTCGGGCGCGCTCGCGGCCGCGGCCGATCCCGAGCAGGCGGTGACGCTGGTGCCCGCCTTCACCGGCCTCGGCGCGCCGCACTGGGACCCGGCCGCGCGCGGCGCGCTGTTCGGCCTGACGCGCGCGACCGGCCCCGCCGAGCTTGCGCGCGCGGCACTGGAGTGCGTCGCGTTCCAGACCCGTGATCTGCTGGAGGCGATGGCGGACGATCTCGGCGCGGCCCAGCGCACCGTGCTGCGGGTCGATGGCGGCATGGTCGCGTCCGACTGGGCGATGCGGTTTCTGGCCGACATGCTCGCCGCTCCCGTCGATCGGCCTGAGATCGCGGAGACGACGGCGCTCGGCGCCGCGTATCTCGCGGGGCTGGCCGCCGGGGTCTGCCCCCCGCCCGCCGATTTCGCCGGCCAATGGCGGCTTCAACATCGGTTCCTGCCGACGATGCCGGAAGCGGAGCGCGAGCGGCGCTACGCAATCTGGCGCGACGCGCTGCGCCGCACGCTGACGGCACGATAGGTCGGGGCTCCGCCCCGAACCCCGCTGGGGCCGGCGGCCCCAGACCCCCGTTTCTTCAGGGCGCGAACGGGACCAGCCGCCCGCCAGGGTCCCCGAGCACCTCGTCCTCGCGCATCACCACCCGCCCGCGCACGATCGTGGCCATCGGCCAGCCGGTGACGTGCATCCCCGCGAACGGCGTCCAGCCGCACGGCGAGGCGATCCGGCTCTCCTCGATGATCCGCCGCGCACCGAGATCGACCAGCGTGAAGTCGGCGTCGTAGCCGCGGGCGAGCCTTCCCTTGCCGACCACGCCATAGACACGCACGGGGCCGGCACACATCAGATCGACCAGCCGCGGCAACGACAGGCGCCCGGCCGCCACGTGATCGAGCATCACCGGCACGATCGTCTGCACCCCCGTCAGCCCGGCGGCGCATTCGGGCCACGGCCGCTCCTTCGCTTCTCGGCTGTGCGGCGCGTGATCGGAGCCGACGACGTCCACGGTGCCGTCGCGCACCGCCGCCCAGGCCGCATCGCGATGCGCGCCGCCGCGGATCGGTGGGTTCATCACGCCGTAGCCGCCAAGCTGCTCGTAGCAATCGGGCGCCACCTGCGTCAGATGGTTGACCAGCACTTCGACCGTCGCGAGGTCACGGAAATCGGCGAGGTACGCAAGTTCCTGCGCGGTGCTGACGTGCAGGATGTGCGCCGGCCGCGCGGTCTTTCGCGCGAGCGCGATCAGCCGTCGCGTGCCGAGGAACGCACATTCCTCGTCGCGCCATTCCATGTGCCGGGTATGCGGCTCGCCCGCGTGGAACATCGCGCGGCGCGCTTGCAGGCGGTATTCATCCTCGCTGTGATAGGCGATGCGGCGGCGCCCGGCGCGCATTACCCGTTCGAGGCTGGCATCGTCCTCGATCAGCAGATCGCCGGTCGAGCTGCCGGCGAACACTTTTATTCCGCACACGCCGCGCCCGGTTTCGAGCGACGCAAGCTGGCCGATATTCGATTTCGTCGCGCCGACATAGAGGCCCATGTCGCACCATGCGACTTCTTCCACATGCGCCTGCTTCCAGGCGAGGCGGTCGGCATCCGTGATCGCGGGATTGGTGTTCGGCATGTCGAAGAGGGAGGTTATGCCGCCGAGTACGGCGGCACGGGTGCCGGTTGCGATCGTCTCCACCGCCGCATCGCCCGGCTCCCGCAAATGCACGTGCGCGTCGATCAGGCCGGGGAGGACATGCAGGCCGCGCGCGTCGATGATCTCGTCCGCCGAGGCGTTCGCAGGCGCGCCGATAGCGGCGATGCGGCCGTCGCGCACGCCGATATCGGCGGCCTCGATGCCCCAGGGCAGGACGCAGGCGCCACCGCGGATCAGAAGGTTGAAGTGCATGGCCGGCACCTTCCTATTCGTCCAGGTCTGCCGAGCCGATCCATCGCGCCAGATCGCGCAGCGTCGGGCTGGCGCACATCTTGTCGAACAAGCGACGATCCGCGGTCACGAACGGCAGCGCGCGCTCGACGGCGAGCGCGACGTAGAGCGTGTCATAGACCACGACGCGCAGGTCCACTGAAAGCAGCGTTGCTGCGCGCGCGAGCTGTGTGAGCGGAACCGTCGCGACCGGCGCACGCACCAGCATCTCGATGCCGTCAGTCAGGCCGGCGCGCGTGAGCGTGCGGTGAACCCCGTATTTTGCCCATAAGGCGGTAGCCGCCTCCGCGAGCCAGTGAGCGGGTGCATGCAGCTCAATGCAGCGTTCGAGCAGCGACAAAGCCTGCGCCGAATGCTTCTCGGTGACGGCCCCCTTCACCGCGACCGACGCGTCGATGATGACTGCTCTCACTCCCAGCCTTCCGGCAGATCCCGGTCGCGATAGGCGCGGATGATCTCGGCGCTATCGATCTGCTTGGTGCCGCGGGTTTGTTCTTGCAGGTGCTTGACCAGTGCGATGAACTCCTCGCGGCTCGGCGCCAGCGCGCTCTCCAGGATCGCGCGGTGCTCGGCTTCCGCCGAACGGCCATGCGTGCGGGCGCGCTGCTTCAGCCGGGCCACGAGATCATCGTCCAGATCGCGCACGAGAAGGGTGGCCATGACCGGCGCTCCACAACGCTATCGTTTATGATAGCGCGTGGCGCACGGTTTGCAACGACGGCTCGCACACGCCCATACGGCGCCGGTCCGCGCCATCTTCTCCGGCTGCCCGGGCCGACGGCGCCGGCTTCATGGTAACATCGCGTCGCGCGGCTGCGAGGCGCTGGACTGTCTCGGCGGTGCAGTACGGGAAGGAGGGGAACCTGGCATGAAAGCATGGCGGTTGGAGCGGCTTGGCGGGGCGCTCACCTTCGAAGATGTGCCGGTCCCGCAGGCGCGGGCCGGCAGCGTGCTTGTGCGGATCGAGGCCGCGCCACTGCTTTCATATCTCAAGAACTACGTGCAAGGGACGCTGCCGTACAGCGCGCCTGAAGGGGCGTTCACGCCGGGCACCAACGGTGTGGGCGTGATTGCCGCGGCGGGGCGAGACGTGTGGCATCTGGCGCCCGGGCAGCGCGTCGTGGTCTCGCCACACTTCGTGGCCGGGGAGAATGTGGACGACCCGGGGCAGGTCCTGATCGGGTTGACGGCGTTCGGCGCCGGGTCGGCGCGCGTGCAAGCGGATTGGCGGGATGGCACGCTTGCAGAATATGCACTGGCGCCGGTTTCGACGGTCACGCCCGCCGAGAGGCTGGACAATATCGATGCGGCTCAGCTCGCGGTGCTGAACCGCTTCATTGCCCCGCTCGGCGGGTTGCTGCGGGGCCGGCTTGCGGCAGGCGAAACCCTGATCGTGAATGGCGCGACCGGCGCCTACGGCACCGCCGCGGTGCTGCTCGGGATCGCGATGGGCGCGGCGTGTGTCGTGGCAGCGGGCCGCAACATGGCTGCGCTCGACGCGCTGGCGCGGGCAGGCGGTGGGCGGGTCGCGCCGGTGCGGCTCACCGGCGACGTGCAGGCGGACGCGGCTTCGCTGCGCGAGGCGGCCGGTGGCGGAGCACAGATGGCCTTCGACATGGTGGGCCAGGCGGGAGACGCCAACGCCACGCTCGCGTCGCTCAATAGCCTGCGACCGGGCGGCCGGCTGGTGCTGATGGGCAGCATGACAACTCCGCTCCCGCTCTCCTACAGCGATGTCATGCGCAACGACTGGGAGATCATCGGTCAATTCATGTATCCGGCCACTGCATATCGTCGGCTGATCGGCTTGGTGCGCGCGGGGTTGCTCGACGCCGGGACGATCCGGCCGCGCAGTTTTCCGCTCGCCGCTTTGCCCGAGGCAATGGAAGCGGCGGCCAGCGCGGGCAGCCTCGAATTCGTCGTGGTGCGGCCGTAGAAAGAAACCGGCGCTGGCTCGCCGACGTGTCGGGCAATCTGCGGCACGCGTGGACGAAGTCGTTTCTGGCAAAGGTGCTGTAGCCGGTCATGGCGCGGCGCGACCATGATGACCAGACCGGCCTCATGTCCCGCGGGTAGGCGCCGGCGATGGCGAACCTGACCGGCAGAAGAAGCAGGGCCTGATCAGGCTCCCTGAGGCCCAGGAACAGGGCCGGATCAGGCTCGCCGCCGACCTGAGAGCAGGGCTGGATCAGGGTTTTTGGCTCCTGAGAACAAGGGTTATATCAGGCTCGCCGCAGCGTGGCCCTGGGCCTCGCCCCCGCCTCGCTTTGCCACTCGCATCGTCCTCCTTCCGCCATCTCAGCCTCCGCAGCGATCGTGGTCACAATTCGGCATCGCGAAACTCGCGCCCATCCCCGCACCGCCGGCATCGGCTCCGCCGTGCCCGCCGCGATTCTGGGATCATTGATAACATTATTCCTTATCATTGTCAAGCATATTAACTCAACGTTGGTCGCGAACGAAAAGCTCAACGCTGCGCCAGCACCTCGAACACATCCCCCTCGCACGGCAACCCCAGCACGTGCGCGCGGTGCCACAGCGCCCAGAACAGCAGCATCCAGGCGCCGAACCCCTCGCGCCAGCGGCCGATATGGCGGAACAGTGCCTCGACGCGCGCCGGCTCCGCGATCTCGGCCACCCCCGGCTGCGCCGCGACCAGCGGACCGAGCCGCGCGCCCTCGGCGGCGATCCAGGCGCCGATCGGCACCGTAAACCCCTGCTTGGGCGCGAACGGCGCCGCCGCCGGCATGTTGCGCGCGAGCCATTGTCGCAGCAGCCACTTGCCGCGCCCCTGCTGCACCTTGAGCGCGTCCGGCAGCCGGAACGCCGCTTGCGCGATGCCGGGGTCGAGCAGCGGCGTGCGGCCCTCCACCCCATGCGCCATCAAGCAGCGGTCGAGCTTCAGCAGCAGGTCGTGCGGCAGCCAGTCGGCGCAGTCCGTCGCCTGTGCCACCGCGAGCCGGGTGCGCCCCTCGGCCGCCGCCTGCGCCTCCGCTGCCGCCATGCCGTCGCGCCAGCCGGATGGGCGGGCGCGCAACACGTCGAGCCGGTCGAAGCTGCCGCGCCCGCGCATCACCCGGCCGCCCAGCCACCACGGGCGCATGGCGCTACGGTAGCGGCCGTAGCCGCCAAAAATCTCGTCGCCGCCCTCGCCGGCCAGCACCGCCTTCACGTCCTGCCGGGCGCGGCGCGCCAGGAACCAGGTCGGGATGATCGCGTAGTCGGCGGTCGGGTCGTCCATCGCCGCCACGATCTGCGGCAGATGGCGCCAGACCATCGGTGCGGTGATCTCGATGCCCTCGTGCCGCGCGCCGGTCGCCTTCGCGACCGCGGCGGCGCGGGCACGTTCGTCCGCGGCGCCCGGCGCGTCGAAGCCGGCGGTGAAGGCCAGCACCGGCTCGGCATTGAGCCGCGCCATCACGGTCAGGATCGAGGCGCTGTCGATGCCGCCGGAGAGGAACATGCCATAGGGCACGTCGCTCCTCTGGTGCAGATCGACGCTCTCCATCAGCGCACGGTCGAGCCGGGCGAGTGCGGCATCTTCCGTGATCGTCTCCGGGCCGCCTTCGGGCAGGGCAGCCCGGCGGCGGCGCTCGACCACGCGGCCGTCGGCGATGGTCAGCGTCTCGCCCGGCAGCACGCGCTGCACGCCGGGAAAGATCGTCTCCGCCCCGGTCGTGAACTGGAGCTGCAGCAGCTCGTCGCGCGCTGCCGGCCGCACCCCGCGCGCGACCAGACCCGCCGCGTGCAGCGCCTGCGGCTCGGAGGCGAAGGCGAGGCCGCCGGCGACCGGCGCGGTATAGAGCGGCTTGATGCCGAACGGATCGCGGGTGAGCGTCAGGGTCCGCGCGGCGCGCTCGTGGATCGCGATCGCATACATCCCGCGGAGATGAGCGGCGTAGGCGGGACCGTCGCGCAGCCACAAATGCAGCGGCGGCTCGCAGTCGCTGTTGGTCGCGAAGCGCACGTCCGGCAGGTCCTGGCGCAGCTCGCGGTAGTTGTACACCTCGGCGTTGGCGACCAGCGCCGCGGCGCCGGCGAACAGCGGCTGGTCGCCGCCGGGCAGATCGATGAACGCGAGCCGCGTATGCACGAGCGCCACGCGTCCGATGGCGGTGTGGCCGGTGCCCTCCGGGCCGCGATGGGCGAGTGCCTGGGCCAGGGCCGCGAGGGTAGCCGGCGCGGGCGGCGGGGCGGCGGCGCCGAGGGCCAGGCCGGCGATGCCGCACATCAGGCGGCCCTCACTAGGCGGCCCCCATCAGGCTGCCTCGGTCGCGCGCGCGGCTTCGAGCAGCGGCAGTGCCGCCGCCAGCGCCGCCTCGACGGTGAGGGCCGCGATCGGCGCCGCCCCCTCCGGCCCGGGGGCGACGGCGAAGGCGGTGCGGCGGCCGGCGGGCGAGTACCTGGCTCGCCATGCTGGGGCCGAAGAGGCCCAGCGTCGGCGCGCCGGCGGCGGCGGCGAGGTGCATCAGCCCGGAATCGTTGCCGACGAACAGTGCGCAGCGGGCAAGGCACGCGGCCGCCTCGGGCAGCGCCAGCCGGCCGGCGAGGTCGATCGCCCCCGGCAGCGCCGCCAGCACCGGTGCCGCGAGCGCGCGCTCGGCATCGCCGGGGCCGGCGAAGATCGCCGCCCGCGCACCCGGCAGCGGGCCGTCGGCGAGGGCTTGGAACAACCGAATAAAATAGTCCGCGGGCCAGACCTTTCCCGTCCAGTTCGCGGTCGGGCCGAGCGCCACGATCGGGCCGCCGGCGGGCAGCAGGCGGGCGGCGAGCGCTTCGTCCTCGGGCGCGGTCCACGCCACCGGCAGCGGCGGCGGATCGAGGCCGAGGGCTGAACCGATATGGCGCAGCCGGTGCCCCGGCCGCCGGCCGCCGCGCATCACCACCCGCCGCCGCGCCGGCACAAAGAAAGTGAGCGCCGAGCCGCGCAGGTCGATCGCCAGGTCCCAGCTTGCGCCAACGACGTGCGCCCACAGGCCGAGCCAGTGGAGGCTGAACCGGCGCTTGTCGAACTCCAGCGTCGCGTCGCGCCGTGGCATCCGAGCGAACAAGCCGGCCGCCGCCGGCCCGCAGGCGATGGTGAACCGCGCCGCCGGCCGCGTGCGCAGCAGGTGGTCGAGCAGCCCGGTGGTCAGAACCGCGTCGCCGATCCGGTTGGCGGTGATGAACAGGATTCGCATCAGACGGCGAACACTTCTCCCTCCCCCCTTGCGGGGGAGGGCCGGGGTGGGGGGCGGCCCGCGCCGAGAGGCCGGGCGTCGCGCGCACTCCTCTCCCCGCCCTTGGTCCGCTTCGCGGCCCAAGCCCGCAAGGGGAGGGGGAGGAGAACTCCGTGCTGTATCGAAAGCATTCATGCCCGGCGCGTAGCACAGGCGGCGCGTGCGCGCGCCCCCGCTTGCCGGCCGCCGCTTCGCCGCCCACTTCCTGCTGCCATGAGCAAGCTCGCGTACCTGCCGGATCGGGCCGTGCTGGAGGTCTCCGGCGACGACCGCATCTCGTTCCTGCAAGGCCTGGTTTCCAACGACGTGGCCGAGGCCGCCGCTGGCCGCGCCGTCTGGGCGGCCCTGCTGACCCCGCAGGGCAAGTACCTGGCCGATTTCTTCATCCTCGCCGACGGCGCGCGGCTGCTGCTGGACTGCGACGCGGGGCAGGCCGCAATCCTGGCGCCGCGGCTCGCGCGCTTCCGGCTGCGCGCGCGCGTCACGATCACGCCCGTTCCGCTCACCGTCCACGCCGCCTGGGACGGCGCGCCCGATCAGGCGGCGCTGACCGCGCCCGACCCGCGGCTGCCCGCAGCCGGGTTCCGCGTACTTGCCTCCGAAGCGCTTGCCACCAATGCCGACGCCGCCGATTGGGACCGCCACCGCCTCGCCCTCGGCCTGCCCGAGCCGCGCGACCTGGAGGCGGAGAAATCCGTGCTGCTGGAGGCCGGCTTCGACGAGCTGCACGGCATCTCCTGGGACAAGGGCTGCTACATGGGCCAGGAGCTCACGGCGCGGACCAAGTATCGCGGCCTGGTCAAGCGTCGGCTGGTTCCGGTCGCGGTCACGGGCGCACTGCCGGCGCCCGGCACCCCGATTACCACTGGGGGCACCGCCGCGGGCCGGGAGGTCGGCACCATGCGCTCGGGGCGGGAGCGGCTGGGCATGGCGCTGCTGCGGATCGACGCGCTCGGGCAGACGCTCGCCTGCGGCGGCGCAGCCCTGGTTCCCCGCATCCCGGAGTGGTTGCGTCTGCCGGAGCCCGCCTGAGCCTCCGTCGCAGTACTTTTGCGCTTACACCGAGATTCCTTAGCTGACTCGCTCCCGATACGTTACGGCTGCTCAACCCCGATCCACCCGTGCCGGTCGCAGACTCGACACACTGCTCGCGGCCTCGATGCACAACCCCCTGTTCGTGATCGTCGTCTCGATGATCGTCGGCGCGGCGCTCGGGTGGGTGTCGGAGAAGATCGCCGTGGTGCTGGCCGCGCGGCCCATCCCGCAGCGGGCCTAGGCTTCGGGCCGGCGGGGCCGCGGTCCCGCCGGTGCAGGCGGCGCCTCGCTGGCATCGGGATGCCGAGTGGGGCAGTGTGCCGCCGGACGCCCGGGGCGCTTCCGCCGGGACGTCGGGGAGCAGACACGCCCATGCTGGCCTACGCCGTCCGTCGCATCCTCGCGACCATCCCGGTGATGGGGGTGGTGGCGCTGTTCGTCTTCAGCCTGCTCTATATCGCGCCGGGCGATCCGGCGGCGATCATCGCGGGTGATCAGGCGACAGCCGCCGACATTGCGCGCATTCACGCGGCCCTCGGGCTCGACAAGCCGTTCCTGATCCGGTTCGGCCACTGGCTGTGGCAAATCCTGCACGGCAATCTCGGGCATTCGATCTTCACCAACCTCACGGTCACGCACATGATCGCGCAGCGCGTCGAGCCGACGCTCTCGCTGATGGTGCTGACCATGGTGCTCTCGATCTCGGTCGCGATCCCGCTCGGGGTGCTCGCGGCCTACAAGCAGGGCACGTGGATCGACCGCGCCGTGATGATGCTCGCCGTGATCGGCTTCTCGGTGCCGGTATTCGTTCTTGGCTATGTGCTCGCCTACGTCTTCGCGCTGTGGTTGGACTGGCTGCCGGTGCAGGGCTTCACCCCGATCAGCGCCGGGTTCTTGCCGTTCCTCGAGCACCTGATCCTGCCTGCGATCGCGCTGGGCCTGATCTACATCGCGCTGATCGCGCGGATCACCCGCGCCACCATGCTCGAGGTGATGAGCCAGGACTATGTGCGCACCGCACGCTCGAAGGGCGTGGGCCAGCGCTCGATCCTGTTCCTGCACGCGCTCAAGAACGCCGCGGTGCCGATCGTGACCGTCGTTGGGCTCGGCGTGGCACTGCTGATCGGCGGCACGGTCGTGACCGAGAGCGTGTTCGCGATCCCCGGCCTCGGGCGGCTCACGCTCGATGCGATCCTGCGGCGCGACTATCCGGTGATCCAGGGCGTCGTGCTGCTGTTCAGCGCCAGCTACGTGCTGGTCAACCTGGCGGTCGATCTGCTCTACACCGTGTTCGACCCGAGGATACGCTATTGAGCGCCTCCACCCTCCCGCCCGAGATCCTGCCGCCGGGCATCGCGGTTGCACCGGCGCTGCCCGACATCCTGCCGGCGCCGCGCGCGCGCGGACGCGTCGGCGGCGCGATCCACCGCCATCCGACCATCGTTGCCGGCGGCATCCTGATCGGCATCATGGTGTTCATCGCGATCTTCGCGCCCTGGCTCGGCACCACCGATCCGACCGCGATCGCGCCGGTCTAGCGGCTGCGCGATCCCTCGGCGGTGCATTTGTTCGGCACCGACATGCTGGGGCGCGACATCTACTCGCGCGTGATGTACGGCGCGCGGGTCTCGCTCGTGGTCGGCTTCCTGGTCGCCCTTGCCTCCTCGGTGCTGGGGCTTGTGATCGGCATCATCTCGGGCTTCGTGCGCGCGCTCGATGCGATCATCATGCGGGTGATGGACGGGGTCATGGCGATCCCCGGCATCCTGCTCGCGATCGCGCTGATGGCACTCACGCGCGGGTCGGTGCAGAACGTCATCATCGCGATCACCATTCCCAACGTGCCGCAGGTCGCGCGCCTGGTGCGCGGCGTCGTGCTCAGCCTGCGCGAGCAGCCCTATGTCGAGGCGGCGGTCGCGGCGGGCACGCGCGTGCCAAAGATCATGCTGCGCCACATCCTGCCCAATACGCTGGCGCCGCTGATGGTGCAGGCGACCTATATCTGCGCCGGGGCAATGATCGTCGAGAGCATCCTCTCGTTCCTCGGCGCCGGCACGCCGCCCACCATCCCCTCCTGGGGCAACATCATGGCCGAGGGCCGCGCGTTGTGGGAGGTCAAGCCCTACATCGTGTTTTTCCCGGCCTTCTTCCTGTCGGTCACGGTGCTTGCGGTGCAACTGCTCGGCGACGGCTTGCGCGACGCGCTCGACCCGCGGCTTGCGAAACGGCTCTGAGCGCGATGGCGCTGCTGGAGATCGACCGGCTGCAGACGCATTTCGGCACGCCCGATGGTGTGGTGCGCGCAGTCGAGGGCGTGTCGTTCTCGATCGCGGCGGGCGAGACGCTGGCGGTGGTGGGCGAGAGCGGCTGCGGCAAGTCCGTCACCGCCATGTCGATCCTGCGGCTGATCCCCGAGCCGCCGGGCAAGATCGCGGGCAGCATCCGCTTCGAGGGCCGCGAGCTGCTCGCACTCTCCGAGGCGGAGATGCGAAAGCTGCGCGGCAACGACATCTCGATGATCTTCCAGGAGCCGATGACCAGCCTCAACCCGGTGCTGACGGTCGGGCGGCAGATCGGCGAGACGCTGCGGCTGCACCAGGGTCTCGATGCGCGTGCAGCGGAGGCGCGCGCGGTCGAAATCCTCACGCTGGTCGGCATCCCCGAGCCGGCGCGGCGGGTGCGCGAGTATCCGCACCAGCTCTCGGGCGGGATGCGTCAGCGGGTGATGATCGCGATCGCGCTGGCCTGCAACCCGAAGCTCTTGATCGCCGACGAACCGACGACGGCGCTCGACGTGACGATCCAGGCGCAGATCCTCGACCTGATGCGCGACCTCAAGCGCCGCCTCGGCTCGGCGATCATGCTGATCACGCACGATCTCGGCGTCGTCGCCGAGATGGCCGAGCGCGTGGTGGTGATGTACGCCGGCCGCAAGGTGGAGGAGGCGGACGTGCGCGCGCTGTTCGCCGACCCGCAGCATCCCTACACGCGCGGCCTGCTCGGCGCGGTGCCGCGGCTCGGCTCCTCGCTGGAGGCCGAGGATCGGCGCACGCGGCTGGTGGAAATCCGCGGCCTGGTGCCGAGCTTGCGCACCCCGATCGTCGGTTGCGCCTTCGCCGGCCGCTGCCCGATGGCGACCGAGCTCTGCCGCCGCGTCGCCCCGGCGGTCGAGGAAAAATCGCTGCACCATCTGGTCGCCTGTCACTACGCCGAACGCCGGATGGCGGCATGATGCGAGGCGTGCAACGGATCCCGTTTCCGCCCCCTCCCCCAACCCCCTCCCGCAAGGGGAGGGGGCTTAGGCGCCCTGCTCCCCCTCTCCTTGCGGGAGGGGGTTGGGGGGAGGGGGCCAGCGCATGACATCGCTGCTGGAAGTCCGCGACCTCAAGAAGCATTTTCCAGTGCATGGCGGGCTGTTCGGCGCCACCACCGGCTTCGTCTATGCCGTCGATGGCGTCAGCTTCGAGATCGCGCGCGGCGAGACGCTGTCGCTGGTGGGCGAATCCGGCTGCGGCAAATCGACCGTCGGCAAGACCATCCTGCGCCTCATTCCGCCGACCGCGGGCGAGGTGTGGCTCGACGGGCAGCGCATCGACAACCTGCCGGCGTCCCGGCTCCGCCGGCTGCGGCGGCGCATCCAGGTGGTGTTCCAGGACCCGTTCAGCAGCCTCAACCCACGCCAGCGCGTGCGCGACATGCTGGCCGAGCCGATCGTCAATTTCGGCCTCGCCGCCAACCGCTCCGAGCTCGACGACCGGGTGGCGGCCCTGCTCGACAAGGTGCAGCTCCCGCGCGATGCGATGGCGCGCCATCCGCACGAGTTCTCGGGCGGGCAGCGCCAGCGCATCGGCATCGCCCGCGCGCTGGCGCCGGAGCCGGATCTGATCATCTGCGATGAGGCGGTCTCGGCGCTCGACGTCTCGGTGAAGGCGCAGATCATCAATCTGCTCGCCGATCTGCAGGCGGCGCTGGGGATGGCACTGCTGTTCATCAGTCACGACCTCGCCATCGTCGAGCACCTGACGCACCGGATCGCGGTGATGTATCTCGGCAAGATCGTCGAGGTGGCCGAGCGCCGGGCGCTGTTCACCGACCCGCGCCATCCCTACACGCGCGCGCTGCTGTCGGCGGTGCCGGTGCCCGATCCGACGGTGCGGCGCGACCGGATCATCCTGACCGGCGACGTGCCGAGCCCGATCAACCCGCCCGCCGGCTGCCGTTTCCACACCCGCTGCCCGTACGTGTTCGACCGCTGCCTCGCCGAGGAGCCGATGCTGCGCGTCCACCCCGGTGCCGCGGGCGGGGCGGGCCAGCGCGCCGCCTGCCATCTCGACGCGCTCCCCGCCTTGCAGGCACTGCCCGAGCCGGCGTTGCGGGTGCCGGCCTGATTATTAGGGGCGGGCCAGCCGGGTGGTGCGGTAGAGTGCTGCGAGCGGGACCGAGAAGCCGATGCTCTCCAGCACCAGATCGCCGTCCGTGATCGTGAGCGGACGCTCCGGCCAGTTCCCGTCGGGCAGGCGCCGCAGCAGGTCGGCGCCGATCACGTCGCTCCGCACCACCAGGATTTCCCGCACGCTCGGGATCGTGGTGTAGGCCCAGACGTTCGACCAGGTCTCGGCCCGGTTGCTGTGGCGAGAGGATTTCGATGAGCAGCACCGGATCGGTAAGGCTCGCTTGCTCGGTCTCGTAGGGCGAGCAGGTCACGGCGAGGTCGGGAATGCGCACGTTCGCGTCCGAGCGGACACGCGGGATCACGCCGGGCGTTACCAGCAGACTGCACGGGCCGGTGTCGCCGCAAGTGGTTGGCGATGAGCCGGCCCAATTGGCCTTGCAGCGCGCTGTGCGTGCGGTTGGGGTGAGTCATCGCCTGCGGCACACCGTCCACCAGTTGCAGGAACGGGTCATCGGGTGCGGTCAGGGCCATGAACTCGGCGGTCGTCATCCGGTCGGGGAGTTTGAGGGCGGTGGTCATGCCGCTATCCTAGCACGCGCCGCTCAGAACCGCTCCACCCACGGCCGCACGGCGACCTCGTCGGACCAGGCGCTACGGTGCTGGTGCAGCAGAGCGACCATCGTCGCGGCAATCTCGTCCGGATCGAGCGTCGAATCCGGGGCATCGGCGGGATCGGGCCGCCCTTCGGCGCGGATGCCGCCGTCCACGACGATATGCACGACGTGGATGCCCTGCGGATGCAGCTCGCGCGCCATGCTCTGTGCCAGCCCGCGCAGCGCGAACTTGCCCATCGCGAACGGGGCCGACTGCGGATAGCCCTTCACGCTCGCCGACGCGCCGGTGAGCAGGATCGTGCCCGACCGGCGCGGCAGCATGGCTTTTGCCGCTTCCTGTGCCACCAGGAAGCCGGCATAGGCCGCGACCTCCAGCGTGCGCCACACTTGCGCAGGCTCGAGCGACACGAACGGCCCGCGCACCCGGAAGGAGGCGTTGAACAGCACCGCGTCCAGCGCCGGGAGGGCCGCGAACAGGGCCGCGACCTGCGCCGGGTCGGCCGCGTCGCACGCATGGATCGAGGCGCCGATCTCGCCCGCCAGGCCTTCCAGCTTGCCGGTCCGGCGCGCCGCCAGGGCCACCATGGCGCCCTCGGCCGCCAGCGCGCGCGCGAACGAGGCCGACAGGCCCGGCCCCGCGCCCACGATCAATGCCCGCATCGTTGCCCTCCGGCCACATGGCGGCAAACGCTGGCACGCGCGCTCGGCCGCGTCCAACCCGGTTCACGCCGTCTTGAAGCCTGGTTGGCTTGGTCATTGATTTCGCGCCGCCGTTACCCCATAGGTGCAATGCAACAAACGAATCGCAGGACGAAATGGACGGTGGCAATTTCATCGGCAGCCTGTTCTTCGAGGATCTCCAGGTCGGGCAGACCGCGAGTGTCGCCAAGACCATCACCGAGGCCGACATCCTCCTGTTCGCCGCCGTCAGCACCGACACCAACCCGCTGCATATCGACGACGAGGCCGCGCGCCGCAGCCGGTTCGGCGAGCGGATCGCGCACGGGATGCTCTCGGCCGGGCTGATCAGCGCGGTGCTCGGCACCCGCCTGCCCGGGCCGGGGACGATCTATCTCGGCCAGACCCTGAAGTTCCTCGCCCCGGTGAAGATCGGCGCCACCGTCACCGCGACCGCCGAGGTGGTGGCGCTCGACCCGCGGCGCCGCCGCGCCACGCTGCGCACGGTCTGCACCGTCGGCAACAAGGTCGTGATCGAGGGCGAGGCGCTGGTGATGGTGCCCTCCCGCCTGGTCGGGAGCACCACGGCCGCCGCGGCCGAGTGACAAGCCGCTTCCACGACTGGCGCGGCCTGCCGCCGCAGGCGCGAGGGGCCGCGGTCGCACTCGGCAATTTCGACGGCGTGCATCTCGGCCACGCGCAGGTGATCCGCAGCCTGCACGCCGGCCGGCCGGATGCGCCGCTCGCGGTGCTGACCTTCGAGCCGCACCCGCGCGCGTTCTTCCGCCCCGACGACCCGCCGTTCCGCCTCACCTTGCCCGACGCACGGGCCGAGCTGCTGGGCGCCCTCGGCGTCTCGATCATCTACGAGCTGCGGTTCGACGAGGCGTTCAGCCGCATTCCCGCGACCGCGTTCGTGGCCGATGTGTTGCACCGGGGCCTCGGCGCACGGCACCTGGCCTGCGGGCCGGATTTCGCTTTCGGCCATCGCCGTGGCGGAGATGTGACACTGCTGGCGCGCGAGGCGGAGGCGCTGGGGATGGGGCTGACCTTGGTGCCGCCGCTCGCCGATGCCGGCGGCCCGCTTTCGTCCACCCGCATCCGCCGGCTGTTGCAGGAGGGCTATCCCGAGCGCGCCGCCGCCGAACTGGGCCGGCCGTGGGCGATCCGCGGCGTGGTCGCGCACGGCGACGAACGCGGGCGCTCGATCGGCTTCCCGACCGCGAACGTGGCCCTCGGCGCGCATCTGGAGCCGGCGCGCGGCGTCTATCTCGTGACCGTGCGGACGGCGGACGGCGGTGTGCATCGGGGTGTCGCCAATATCGGCCGGCGGCCGACGGTGAATGCCGGGCCGGAGAGCCGGCTGGAAGCGCATCTGTTCGATTTTTCCGGCGATCTCTACGGGCAGGAGATCGAAGTGTCGCTGCACGGCTTCCTGCGCGCCGAGCGCCGCTTTGCCGGCATCGAGGAGCTGCGGGCGCAGATCGCGGCGGACGCGGCGGCGGCGCGGGAGATGCCGCTCATCCCGTAACGTTCGCCTATCCGCGCGCCGGGTGAACCACGCGGCCGCGCGATTGCGCTGCCGTGAGCGACAGGCCGAACCAGGCCAGGGCAACCAGCTCGAGAAGCAGCGGCAGGGCAAAAGCCGTTCGATAGGCGATCACAGGCAAATGGCCGAGCAGGTCAGGACGCCAGAACGATGCGACCACGCCCATCCCATATTGCAGGACGAAGGCCATCGACAGGTGCAGCATGTTCAAGGCGCCGTTGGCGCGTCCGATCTTCTCGGGCGGGAACCACTCGCCCATGATCGAATAGCTCAGGACAGTTATCGCGCCGAAACTGGCGATCGCACCCCAGAGCAACCAGGCCGGCAGCGGCAAGCGGTCGAGCGAAGCCGACTGCAAGCCGATGAACAGCAGGCAGGCCACGCCGAACGTGGTTGTCGGCCGCACGCCGCGGCGGCGCAGCCGGTCGGTCGCCAGACCGATGACGCCTGCACCCAGAGTAAGCCCCGCCCCCATCACCATCAGTTCTGCCACGACGCGATCGGGTGCGAAGTGATCCACGTCGGCCAGCCAGCGGGCAGCCCATAGCCCGTGCACGGCGAATGCGGTGCCGACCACGCTCGCGGACAACGGGGCCAGGCGCCAGAAGGTCGGATCGCGGTAGATTGCAAGCTGGCCGCGCAAAGTGGCACGCCAGTCTTCCGGCGTCGGTCCCACCTGCTTCTCCGGCACCGCGACGAGGACCAGCACCGCACTGGCCAGGGTGACGCCGGCCAGCACCAGAAAGACGCCGCGCCAGCCGAGGCGGGCAGCAGCATGTTGACGGGCACGGTGGATGCCATCGCCCCTAATCCGCCGCACATGATGAAGACGCCGTTGGCCAGCGCGCGTCGTTCCGCAGGCATCCACAGCGCGATGGCCTTCAGTCCCGCCATCAGCGCGCCCGATACCCCGAGGCCGATCAAGATACGCCCGAGGAGCAACGTCTCGGTGTTCTGAGCGGCCGCGAACAGCAGCGCGCCGATTGCGCCGATGCCCAACATGATGCCCTGGACACGGCGCGGCCCATAGCGGTCCACAAGCAAGCCGTAAGGAAGCTGGGCGAGCGTGAAGGCGAAAAAGTAGGTCGCGGTCAGCAGACCAAGGCTGCCGGCGTCGAGGCCGAAATCGTGCGTCAGCCGGTCGGCAATCGGCCCGTTCACCGTTCGGAACAGGTAGGAGAGAAAATAGCCGGCGGCCAGCGGCAGGAACACGTCCGCGATATGCCATCCGCCGGACAAACCACGCACGTCGCCCTGGTGATGCGGGTTTCGAGGAGACCGCAATCATATCGCTGCTCCCTTGCCTTGCGGATGCGCAGGGCGCTCTCCGCCCTGCGCCGGGCCGCCGCGTCAGTCCGTTCGAGTGAGCAACGCCGAGAACGATTTCCGCGATGATCCCTGGATGACGCTCAGCCGATCACCGTGGCGGGTGAACACGGCTTCCAGGGCCGGCTCGCCGGGGCCGCGAGGCACCGAAACCGTGACGGACTGCTCGGGCTGCAAGGTTGCGATGAAGCGTATCGGCACGCCGTCCGTGCTGCTGAGCGTGGCGACGACGCGATAGCCGAGCGGTTCGACCGTGTAGTAGGCGACGCCGCTCACATCCCCGAGAGCTACGGTTTTCCCCTGCATGGGGCCGAGAGCTCCTGGGCCTGCGCACCGCCAGCCGCCAGCATGGCCGTGATAAAGATCAGACGGCACCACATGGGAATCTCCATTTCACATTCGCGACAGCCAGCACGTCTCCCTTGCTCGCGGACGTCTCGCGGGCGATATCGATACCTTTGGTTTCACGGCTGCCCGTGATATCGTTGCCTTCACGGGCGCCGGCCGATCTTCAGGCCGAACCAGCAACGACAGCCTACTCGGCAGACGGGCGCCGGACTTCCCCCATTCGTGGTAGTTCTTTGCTGTTCCGGCGCTTGCCGTTTGCTGCGTTCTTGTCCAAGCGTAACGGCGGCCAGGAGGTGGTGCTGTGACGCAGTTCACACCGACGGGGCGGGTGATCGCCCGGATTCAGCGCCTGTGCTGCCTGGGATTGGACGATCAGATCGTCATCCCGCAACTCCTGCGCGAACTGCACGATCTTGTTCCGTCGCACAGCAACACGTTCTTCTGGGCCGGCCCGCAGCAGCAGTTGGTCAACATGTACGCCGACGCACCCGGCCTGGCCGAACTGACGCCCCTCTACCTGCAAGAGTATCACAACCGCCGGGAGCGGGAGGTCCTGTTCACGTTCACTGAGTTAATGCGCACGAATTATGCCTCGCCGGCCGGCGATCTCCTCGAACGGATATTGAAGGTGCCGCATCGGGAGTTTTTCAGGGGTGATATGTACAATCTGATTTGGCGTCCTGTGGGTTGGAGTCGCATGGTGCTCATGAAGATAGCAGACCATGGCCCCGGCACTCGGCGCATTGAATCTGGGCCGTGCCGCCAACGATCCCGAATTCACGCGACGCGAGGTTCGGCTGCTCGATGCAATCGCACTCTTCGTCGCTCACGCTCTGACCAACCGTAGCGCCGGCCGGTCCGTTCGTTGACAGCGACGACAACGGCCTGGTTATCGCCGACGACAATGGACGAGTGCAGCACCTCAGCCGGACAGCGTCACGACTGCTGCTGATGGTACGCTATCCCGCCTGGTCGCCGAATATCGCGAGGCAGATGCGCGGCAATGTGCTGCCGGACGAGGTCTGTACGCCTCTGCCAAAGCCTGGCAGCGCAGCGCGAGGGCAGTCCGTTGCCCGCCCCGCCGGTTTGGCACCATCGCAATGCCTGGGGGGAGTTCGTATTGCGCCTACACGCGATGGAGCAGGACACCGGGCCATCAGCGGCCCGGTTCATCGGCATCTCGATCAACCGCCGCGAGCCGCTGCGGCTCAAGCTTCTGCGCCGCATCAATGAACTGCCGCTGTCGAACCGCGAATCGCAGCTCTGCCTTGGCCTCGCGGCGGGGCGTTCGCGCGCGACGATCGCCGACGAGATGGGAGTCAACGAGCATACCGTGATTACGCATTGCCGAAATCTGTATGCGAAACTCGACGTCCACACTCGCGCGGAGCTTATCGAGAAGCTGCGCGCGATGTGAACGCCTGCTCGCTCATCTGGCCTTCATTCGCACCGTTCGTGCGACCTACTCCTCAAAGCGACCCGTGGCGTCACGATCGCGGTCGTATCGTCTCGTGAGCGGAAACGGCGGCAACCAGGACTCGCGACGGACGATCCAGCTTTCGTAGGTTGGCATCAGTTGGTCAGGGGCATCCAGGGATCCTAAATTCACTTCGATTTCGTCTGCGCTGCGTCCGAAAATGGACGAGCCGCAGCGGGGACAGAAAAACCGCCCGGCGTAGTCGCGTGTTTCGCCATCGATCGTCACCGCATCCTGAGGGAACACCGCGGAAGCGTGAAAAAGGGCCCCATGATGCTTGCGGCAGTCGAGACAGTGACAAAGGCCAACCCGGTATGGGAATCCCGACGCTACAATTCGGACGTTGCCGCACAGGCAACCGCCCGTGACTCGATCCATGCTGCGTCTCCTCTAAAATCAAGCGGTCGGAATGTTTACAACGAACCCCGTCGAGCGTCCATGAAAGCGGCGGTCGGGGTCAGGACCGCGTTCATCAAGCCAGATTGCTTCCTTGCGGCGCTCCTCGCAATGACGATGAATTTTGGAGTCGCGATGCTCTCCGAGGCCCGCTATTTCTGGCGCGTTCATCCCAGGATGAACCACAGCCGGAACAGCGCGTCCTCGGCCCGCGTCTGACGGCGCAATCCGGGCAGGCGCAGGCAGGCGAGCCGGCGCAGCACGCCCGCCGTGCAGCGCCGCGTCGATCCGCGCCAGGTCCGCCGCCGCCGGCGGCGAGAGCAGGTGCGGCTGCGCCCGCAGCGCCGCCACATGGGCGCGCAGCAGCGCCATGAACCGCCGCGGCCCGCGAGCCAGCGCCGCCCCGGCCCGGCGCGTGCGCGAGGCGGGGGCGCCGACCACATTGGCGCCGTGCTGGCGATACAGCACCACCGGCACGTCGTCCGTCACCACCGCCCCGCCGGCGGCGCTGACCACCAGATACGCCCACCAGTCGTGCAGCGACCCCTTCGGCATGTCGCTGCCCGCCACCAGGGCCGCGGCCTCGGGGTTGAGCATCACCGTGCAGCCGGTGGCGATGTTCTGTGCCAGCGCCGCGGGGAAGCCGTGCGGTCCGTCGAGCGGCGGCGAGAGGCCGAGATGGCCGAGTTCGGCATCGACCAGCACCTGCCGCGCGCAGTAGAGCGCCGGGCGCCCGGCATGCGGGGCGAGGCCCGCCAGGCCGCGGGCGAGCTTGTCGGGCAGCCACAGATCATCCTGGTCGGCGAAGGCGTAGGCCGCCGCGTCCGGCCCCTCGCGCAGCGCCGCCCGCAGCAGGGCCATGAAGCTGGCCGCGGCACCCAGCCGCTCGGGGCCGACATCCGCCTCGATGCAGCGGCCGGCGCCGGCGCGGGCGGCGAAGCCGCGCACGATCGCCGCACTCCGGTCCGAGGAGCCGTCGTCGCGCCACACCAGCCGCCAGTCGGCATGGGTCTGCACCAGCAGGCTGTCGAGCTGGGCGGCGAGGAAGCGGGCCCCGTTCCAGGTCGAGAGCAGGATGGCGACGGTCGCCGCCATGGGCACTCAGGGCGGATCGCGGGCGAAGATCTCGTCGATCGTCCGGTCGAGGCTCTCGCGCCAGGGCGGCAGGCGGACGTCGAAGGTGCGCGCGAGACGTCCGCAATCGAGCCGCGAATCGGCCGGACGCTGCGCCGGGGTCGGCCACTCGGCGGTCGCGATCGGGGCCACCTCCGGCACCGGATGGCCGTGCCGTGCCGCGGAGTTCGAACACGGCGCAGGCCAGCCCATGCCACGTGGTCTCGCCGCTGCCGGCGGCGTGGAAGATGCCGGCGAAATCGTCCCGCCAGCCGCTGTCGTCGAGCCGGGCCGCGATCGCCAGGATCGCGCGGGCGAGATCGGCGGCGGCGGTAGGGCAGCCGCGCTGGTCGGCCACCACCCGCAGCCGGCTGGTCTTGCGCGCGGCCCCCAGCATGGTGCGGACGAAGTTCTTTCCCGTCGCCGCATAGACCCACGAGGTTCGCAGCACGATCGCGCGCGCGCCGGCGGCGAGCACCGCCTGCTCGCCGGCGAGCTTGGTGCGGCCATAGACGCCGGTGGGGCAGGGGGGATCGGTCTCGACATAAGGCGCGCCCTTGGCGCCGTCGAAGACGTAGTCGGTCGAGACATGGATCAGCGGGATGCCGGCGCCCGCGCACAGGGCGGCGAGCGCCGCCGGGCCGTCGCGGTTGGCGCGGGCGGCGGCGTCGGGCGCGGCTCTCGGCGGCATCGACCGCGGTCCAGGCGGCGGCATTGACGACGAGGCGTGGGGCGGCGGCGGCAAAGGCGGCCGGGATCGTCTCCGGCCGGTCGAAGTCGAAATCTGGCCGCCCGACGACGATCACGTCCGCGCCGCCGGCGAGCGCGGTCGCGAGCTGGCCGGAGCCGCCGGTGACCAGGATCGGCGGCATCAGAGGGTGAACCAGTCCGCGGCCACGTCGCGCAGGCGCGGCAGCTTGCGGTCCTTCTCCGACAGCACGGCGTCCGCGGCGGCGACCGGCCAGGGCAGGGCGAGATCGGGATCGTTCCAGATCACGCCGCGTTCGGCGGCGGGGTCGTAGTCGCCCGTCACCTTGTAGATCACCTCGGTGTCCGGCTCGATGCGTGCAGAACCCGTGCAGGAAGCCGGGCGGCACCCAGAGCTGCGCCCAGTTCTCCGCCGAGAGCACCGCCGCGACATGGCGGCCGTAGCTGGCCGAGCCGCGCCGCAGATCGACCGCGACGTCCCAGATGGCGCCGCGGACGACGCGCACCAGCTTGCCCTGCACATGGGGGGCGACCTGGCAATGCAGGCCGCGCACCACGCCCCGCTGGCGCGAGAGGCTGTGGTTGTCCTGCACGAAGGCGGCGTCGATCCCAGCCTCGGCGAGCCGGCGGGCGTTGAAGGTTTCGGAGAAGAAGCCCCGCGCATCGCCGAAGCGCGGCGGGCGTCATGCGGATCACCTCGGGGATGGCGAGGCGCTCGATCTCCACGCCGGCCATCCTCAGGCGTGCAGCCCGTCGGCGAGTTCGAGCAGCACGCGGCCAAGCTCGGTCTTGGAGAGCCGCATCGCCTGCGCGCGCAGCCGCTCGGCGTCGATGAACCCCATGCGGAACGCCACCTCCTCCGGGCAGCCGACCAGCATTCCCTGGCGCGACTGGATCGTCTGCACGAAGGTCGCCGCCTGCAGCAGGCTGTCGGGCTGGCCGGCATCGAGCCAGGCGCAGCCGCGGCCGAGCCGCTCGACGTGCAGCGAGCCCGCCTCGAGATAGATGCGGTTGAGGTCGGTGATCTCGAGCTCGCCGCGGTTGGAGGGCCGGATCGCGCGCGCGCATTCGCTCACGTGGCGGTCGTAGAAATAGAGACCGGTCACGGCCCAGTTCGATTGCGGGGCGGCGGGCTTTTCCACGATGTCGCGCGCGCGCCCGTCGGGGCCGAAGGAGACCACGCCGTAGCGCTCGGGGTCGCGCACCTGATAGGCGAAAACGGTCGCACCCTCCGGCCGCGCCGCGGCGGCTTGCAGCAGCGCCGAGAGATGGTCGCCAAAAATCAGATTGTCGCCGAGCGCCAGCGCGCAGGGATCGCCCGCGATCCACTCGTCGGCGATCAGGAAGGCCTGCGCGATGCCCTCGGGCTTCGGCTGCTGGGCATAGGCGAAGCGCAGGCCGAGCCGATCGCCGTCGCCCAGCATCCGGCGGAATTGCGGCAGGTCCTCGGGGGTCGAGATCAGCATGATGTCGCGGATGCCGGCCAGCATCAGCACCGAGAGCGGGTAATAGACCATCGGCTTGTCATAGACCGGCAAGAGCTGCTTCGAGGTCGCGAGCGTGATCGGATGCAGCCGCGTCCCCGAGCCGCCGGCGAGCAGGATGCCCTTCATGCCGCGGTCCCCAGGCGCTGGCCGCTGTAGCCGCCGCGGTCGCGCAGCGCCTGCCACCAGGCGGTGTTGTCCAGATACCAGCTTACCGTGCGCCGCACGCCGCGCTCGAAATCGTGCGCCGCCTGCCAGGCGAGCGCCGCCTCGGTGCGCGAGGGATCGATCTCGTAGCGGAAATCGTGACCCGGCCGGTCGCTGACGAAATGGATCAGCCGCGCGCGCGGCCCGAGCGGGTCGGGGATCATCTCGTCGAGCACCGCGCAGATCGTGCGCACCACTTCGAGGTTGCTGCGCGGCTGGCGGGCGCCGATCGCGTAGGTCTCGCCCGGCCGCCCCTGCTCCAGCACCCGCACCAGCGCCTCGGCGTGGTCATCGACATAGATCCAATCGCGCCGCTGCGAGCCGTCGCCATAGACCGGCAGCTTCTTGCCGTCGAAGGCATTCAGCGTGACCAGCGGGATCAGCTTCTCGGGGAATTGCCAGGGACCATAGTTGTTCACCGTGTTGCTGACGATCGTCGGCAGCCCATAGGTGTGGTGCCAGGCACGCACCAGATGATCCGACGCCGCCTTGCTCGCCGAATAAGGGCTGCGCGGATCGTAGGGTGTCGCTTCGGTGAACGGGGCGTCGTCGGGGCCGAGGGCGCCGAACACCTCGTCGGTCGAGATGTGGTGGAAGCGGAAGCGGGAACGCGCGCCGGCGTCGAGGCCGGCGTAGTGGGCGCGCGCAGCATCGAGCAGCACGAAGGTGCCGACCACGTTGGTTTGCACGAACGCGCCCGGCCCGTCGATCGAGCGATCGACATGGCTCTCGGCGGCGAGGTGCATCACCGCGTCCGGCCGGTGAGTCGCGAACACCTCGCGCATGGCGGGGGCATCGGCGATGTCGGCGCGCACATGGATGTGGCGGCGGTGGCGGCCCGTCTCTTCCAGCGCGTCATCCGACGCAGCGTAGGTCATCTTGTCCACATTCACCACGACGTGCCCGGTGTGGCGGATCAGGTGCCGCACCACCGCCGAGCCGATGAAGCCGCACCCGCCGGTGAGCAGTATCCGCATCGCCACCCGTCGCAATCCTCCAGGCACCGCCCCGGCCAGCCCCGGGGCGGCGGCAAAATGGCAGCCTCGGCGGCGCGGGGCAACGATGCCCTGCCAGGGCCCTCATGATCAGCTTATGCCCGCCAAGGCGCGGCGGCGGATGGGATGTCGGTCTTGTTGAAATCGTCGCCCTTGAACAGAAGGGGTACCTGGTAATTCTTCGCCACCGCGTAGGCGAAGCAGTCGCCAAGGTTGAGCTGGGCGGGATGGCCGCGGCCTTTGCCGTAGCGTGAGAAGGCGTTGAGCGCCGCCTCACCCTCTCTCGCAGTGATCGAGACGAGGCGGACGCTTGCGGTAGCGAGGAGGTCGCGAACATCCGCCTCCGCCTCCTCGACGCTCGCATGGCGTTTGCGGCAGACACCCAGGGTCGCCTCAAAGACCGCGATCGGTGAGGTGATCGGCGAGCGCGCGCCGTCCAGCAGATCGGCAAGAGCGTCGGCCTCCGGCTCGCGGGTCAGGATCGCGACGATGGCCGACGCATCGACGAACATCAGGCGTCGCCGCTAAGCTCGTCGTAGAACGCTTTATCTGCCTCTAGCCCGGTCGCCGGGCGGGCCAGCACACGGTGCTGGAGCGGGCGCAGCCGCTCCCTGAGCGGCACGGCCTCGTCGATGCGGCGCAGTTCGTTCTCCAGGGCGCGCTTGACCGCATCGGTCTTGGTCGCATGCGTCCTTGCCGCCAATTTCTCGGCCAGGCGGTTCACGTCTTCACTGCGGATGTTGAGGGGCACCTCGGCCTCCTGCGTACACGTAAACACAATAGTGCCTTTACGACGACTCGGCAACCGTCAGGCACTCGGGCTGCTTGCCGGGTGCGCGGCTTCCCGCCCATCGTCCGGGCGCATGAGCCCGCTGCCCGCGCACCCCCACCCTCTCTCTGTTCCGGGTCGGCCCGCGCCAGCGGCGGCTGCGGCTCGCCACCGGCTGCGTGCTGTTCGCCTACGTCACGACGCACCTGATCGACCACAGCCTGGGCAATTGGTCGCTCGATGCGATGGAGGCGATGCTGCGGGTGCAGAAATGGATCTGGCAGGGGGTGATCGGCACCACGCTGCTGTACGGCGCGCTGCTGATCCATCCGTGCCTGGGCGTCTGGTCGCTCTACGCGCGCCGCTATGTCGGCTGGCGGCCGCCGGAGATCGTGCAGCTCGTGCTCGGCCTCTCGATCCCGGCGCTGCTCGCCAACCACGTCGCGGTGACGCGCGGGGCGAAGCTGTTCTTCGGCGCCGACAAGACCTATTCGACCGAGCTGCACGCGATGTGGGGGGTGCTGCCGATCCTGGGCGCGATCCAGGTGGTGGTGCTGATCGTCGCCTGGACCCATGCCTGCATCGGGCTGCACTACGCCTTCGGCCTGCGCCGCTGGTACGCGCGCGCGCAGGCGGTATCTGCTGCTCGGCGCGGTGCTGGTGCCGGTGCTGGCGCTGCTCGGCTTCGAGCAGGGCGCGCGCGAAGTCGCGCGTCACCTGCCGGACCCGGCATGGCGGGCCGAATACCTCACTCCCGCGCACGAAGGCACTCCGGCGGAGACGGCCTGGCTTTTCGGTCTGCGCAACGAATTCCTGATCTTCTACGCCGGGCTGCTCGCGCTCGCGCTGGCGGCGCGGCGGGTGCGGAGCTGGCACGAGACCGGGCGGCGAGGGGTCGGAGTGCGCTACCCGGACGGGCGATCGGTGCGGCTGCCGCGCGGCCTGTCGCTGCTCGATGCCAGCCGCATGCTGCGCGTGCCCCACGCCTCGGTCTGCGGTGGCCGCGGCCGCTGCTCGACCTGCCGGGTGCGGGTGTTCGCGGATCCCGGCGCCGTTCCGCCGCCGCGGCCCTCCGAGCGCGCGCTGCTGGCAAGCGTCGGCGCCGACCCGGCAGCGGTGCGACTTGCCTGCCAGACCGTGCCGCTCGGCGATGTCGCGATCCTGCCGCTGATCCCCCCCGCCCTGGCGCGCGAGTTCGTCGCCGGCTGGCGGCCGCTGCATGTGGCCGAGGAGCGCTTCATCGTCGCCCTGTTCGCCGACATGCGCGATTCGACCGCACTTGCTGCCGGCCGGCCGCCGTACGATGCGGTGTTCGCGTTGCGCCGCTTCGTCGAGGCGGTGACGGATGCGGTGCTGGCGGCCGGGGGCGAGCCGAACCAGTTCACCGGCGACGGGCTGCTGGCGCTGTTCGGCCTCGCCGTCGGCCCGGATGCGGCCTGCGCGCAGGCGGTGGCGGCGGCTGCCGGGATCGCGCGGCGGGTGCGCGACCTCGATGCGGCGCTTGGCGAGGAGCTGGGGCGGCGGCTGCGCTTCGGCCTGGGCGCCCATTGCGGGCGCGCGGTGGTGGGCGAGATCGGCGTGCGCCGGCATGTCGTGACCACCGCCCTCGGCGACGTGGTGAACGTGGCCGCGCGGCTGGAGCAGGCGACGCGGACGCTCGATTGCGACGCGGCGATCTCGGCGGAGGTGCTGCGCCGCGCCGGGGCGGCGCCGCGCTCGCGCTTCTATCCCGGAATGCGGCTGCGCGGCCGCGCCGAGCCGGTCGATGTGCATCTGATCGACGGCGGCCGACCTGCTGGCGTGAGCGGCCGGCCGCGCCGCGGCCTTCAGCCCTCGTATTTCTCCACGATCGTGGCCGGGCGAAGCTGCGCCTCGGCCGGATCGCGGCCGTATTCGCGCAGCGCGCGGCGCTGGCGCAGCAGATCCCAGCACCGATCCAGCGCCACGTTGATCCGCTTCAGCCGCTCCGCATCCGCGGCCTGCGGCGCGTGCTGGCCATACAAGGCGTCCTCCTCGGCCACGAGGCGCTCGATGTGCCGGAGCAGGTCGTCATCCGTGATCTTGGCGTCCACGCCGATGCCTCCGCGCTCGGTCGCGCGAACCATAACGCAGGCCGCGTGCGCGGGCGAGGATCGCGGCCGGATTGCCTCAGCGTGTCTCCGTCACCTTGCGCAGCGTGGGCGGGTGGTCCGGGTCGTGCCCGCGCGCCCGCGCCACCGTCTCGGCCGCGAGGTAGAAGCAGAGCAGCAGCCCCAGCAGGTCCAGCGCCGGATGGTCGGGCGGCAGGGTCGGCAGCGCCACGGCATCGGCAACCGCGGCGCCGGCGGCGAACACCGGGGCACCGGCGGCGGCCAGTGCGGCGAGCGTTGCCTCCGTCCCGGCCCGCGCCGCGTCGTCCTGCACGAAGCCGATCGCCGGGAAATCGGGGCCGGCCAGCGCCAGCGGCCCGTGCGCGAGCTCCGCCGCGCTATAGGCGAGGGCCGCGATGCCCGCGACCTCGGCCAACTTCAACGCGGCCTCGCCGGCAATTCCCATGCCCACGCCGCGGCCGACGGTGAAGGCGCGGTCGTGCCCGGCCAGCACCGCGGCCAGCGCGCCCCAATCGAGCGATCCGGCCGCGCGCAGGCGATCGGGGAGGCGTTCGAGGGCGGCGAGCAGCGCCGCGTCCTCGGCCCAGTGCGCGACCAGCACGGCACCCGCCACCGCCTCGGCGATCACGCTCTTGGTCGCGGCGACGCTGCGTTCGGGGCCGGCGCGGAGGTCGAACACCGCGTCGCAGGCCTGCGCCAGCGGCGAGGCCGGGTCGTTCACCAGGGCAGCGCAGAACGCCCCGCCCCGCCGTGCCGCTTCGGCCTGCGCCACCAGATCGGGGCTGCGGCCCGATTGCGAGAGAGCGAGAAAAAACGCGCCGCGCAGGTCGAGGTCGCAGCCATAGACCGAGGCGAGCGAGGGCAGCGCATCGGCCGTGACCAGCCGGAGATGCTGCGAGAGCAGGTAGCGCAGCAAGGTCCCGGCGTGGCCCGAGCTGCCGCGCCCGCAGACCACAACGAAGCGCGGCGGCGTGGCGCGCAGCCGGGCGGCGAGGTCAGCCAGCTCCCGCGCTGCCGCGAGCAGCCGCGCCACCGCCACCGGCGCCTCCAGCGCCTCCCGGCGCATCAGGCTCCCGCTCACGCGCGCGGCCGCCGGGCGAGGACGGCCCGCAGATTGCCGCCGTGCTGCGCGAGCATTGCCTCGGCCGATGCGCGATCGAGGCCCTCGAGCAGCAAGACCGCGAGCTTCACCTTGCCGCCTGCCTCCTCCAGCGCGCGGCGCACGTGCTCCGCATCGCGGCCGGTAAGCCCCATCAGCATCCGCACCGCGCGGTGCCGCAGCTTGGCGTTGCGCGCCAGCATATCGACCATCTGCCCGCGATAGACGCGGCCGAGCCGCACCATCAGCAGCGTCGAGAACAGGTTCAGCACCGCCTTCTGCGCCGTGCCCGCCTTCATGCGCGTCGAGCCGGCGATCGCCTCCGGTCCGGTCTCGGCCAGGATCGCGTGCTCGGCCGCTCTCAGCAAGGGTGCCTCGGGGCTGTTTGCGATGCCGATCGTGAGCGCGCCGCGCGCCCGGGCCGCGTGGAGGCAGGCGAGGGTGAACGGCGTGGTGCCGCTGGCCGCGAGGCCAATCGCCACGTCCTCCGGCCCGACCCGATGGGCGGCGATTGCCGCCTCGCCGAGGTCGCGCCGGTCCTCGGCGTTCTCGATCGCGCGGGTAAATGCGGCCTCGCCGCCGGCCATCAGCAGCACCAGCCGGTCCTCCGGCCAGTCGAAGGTGGGCGGCAGCTCGGCCCCGTCCTGCACCCCGATGCGGCCCGACGAGCCGGCGCCGGCATAGACCAGCCGGCCGGTCGTGCCGAGCCGGGCGGTGGCGGCGGCGGCGGCGGCGGCGATCGCCGGCAGCGCCGGGCGCACCGCGGCAACCGCGGCCATCTGCCCCTCCCACAGCGCATCGAGGATCGTTGCGTCGTTCCAGGTGTCGAGGTCGCTGGTGCGCGGGCTTGCTTCCTCGGTCGCCGGAGCTGGAACCTCCCTCATCAGCCGCTCCTCAGCCGCGGATCGAGCCGGTCCTGCAAGCCGTCGCCGAGCAGGTTGAAGCCGAGCGAGGCGAGCAGGATCGCGGCCCCGGAGAACACCGCAGGCCAGGGCGAGAGCACCAGGAAGGCCCGGCTCTCGCTCAGCATCCGTCCCAACGAGGCGGTGGGCGGTTGCGTTCCCAGACCGAGAAACGACAGCGACGCTTCTACCAGGATCGCGGTCGAGAGCGAGAGGCTCGCCTGCACCAGGATCACCGGCGAGAGATTGGGCAGCACGTGGCGCAGCAGGATGCGCGGGCTGCCCGCGCCGATGGCGCGCGCGGCCGCGACGTATTCCGATCCGACCAGCAGCAGCGCCGGCGCGCGCAGCGTGCGCGCGAAGATCGGCACATAAACCACCCCGATCGCGATCGCGGTGCTGGCCGCACTCGGGCCGAGCACGGCGATGATGCCGATCGCGAGCAGGATGATCGGGAAGGCGAACAGCACGTCCATCAGTCGCATGATGATACGATCGGGCAGGCCGCCGAACCAGGCGGCGAGCAGGCCCGCGCCGCCGCCGGCCAGCAGCGCGCCGAGCACGGACCCGGCCGAGACCGCGAACAGCGTGCGGTAGCCGAACACGATGCGCGAGAGCACGTCGCGGCCGAAATTGTCGGTGCCGAGCCAATGCGCGCGGCTCGGCCCTTGCAGGCGGGCCAGGATGTCCTGCGCGTTCGGGCCGTAGGGTGCGACGAGCGGGGCGAGCGCCGCTGCCGCCGCCTGCGCCAGAACGAGTGCGAAGGCGATCGACAGCACCGGATCGCGCCTCATCGACGCACGATCATTGAACGAACCCTGGGGTCGATCGCAGCGTAGAGCAGATCGACGAGCGCGTTGACCAGAACGAATACCAGGGTTGCGAGCAGGATCGCCGCCTGCACTAGCGGGTAGTTGCGCTCGGCGATGGCGCCGACCATCAGCCGCCCGAGGCCGGGCAGCGCGAAGACCTGCTCGATCACCACCGAGCCGCCGAACAGGTAGCCCGCCATGATGCCGGCATTGGTGACGAACGGGATCAGCGCGTTGCGCAGCGCGTGGCGGAACAGCACGACGCGCTCGGACAGCCCCTTGGCGCGCGCGGTGCGCACGTAGTCCTGCCGCAGCGCTTCCAGCATCGCGGCGCGCACGATGCGGGCGAGCGAGGCGACCACCGGCAGCGCGATCGCCACCACCGGCAGGGCGATGTGGGCGAGGTTCGCGAGCGGATCGCGGGTGAACGGGACCCAGCCGATCAGCGGCACGCCCGGTGCCAGGGAAGCGGCGCCGTAGAGCAGCAGCGTGCCGAGCCAGAACGAGGGCAGCGTGATGCCGACGATGCTGAGCAGGCGCACCGCGTAGTCGGCCGCCGAGGAGCGCAGCGCCGCCATCGCACATCCGGCCGGCAGCGCGAGCACGATCGCGACCAGCAGGCCGAGCAGGGTGAGTTCCGCGGTGACGCCGCTGCGCGCGGCGATTTCGGCGAGCACCGGGCGGCCGGTCCAGACGCTGGTGCCGAGATCGCCGTGCAGCGCCCGCCAGAGCCAGTGCCCGTACTGCGCGAGCAGCGGGCGGTCGAGGCCGAGCTGGTGTCGAAGGGCCGCGATGCGTGCGGGTGTCACGTTGGCGTTGGCGCCGAGCATGATCGCGACGGCGTCGCCGGGGATCAGGCGGATCATCAGGAAGCTGAGGACCGAGACGCCGAAGGCGACGAAGCCGAGTTCGCCGAGCCGGCGCAGGAGGGCGCGGGGCATCAGAAGTCGAGGAGAATGCCGCGCGCCGACCCCGCTGCGACCGCGGCCCCAGCTCCATCCACGGCCCCCTCCCGCAAGGGGAGGGGGAGCAGTGCGCATGACAAAGGCCCCCTCCCCTTGCGGGAGGGGGTTGGGGCGAGGGGTCGATCAGCCGCGCGACTTCACGTTCACCGCCCGATTGACGCCCCCCGCAAGCTGCGCAGCGAGCGCGTGGGATTGATGTGAAAGCCATGCACCGTGTTGCGCAATGCGGTGAACAGCGTGCCGTACACCAGATGCACGACCGGCCCGGTGCAGGCGAGCAGCTTCTGCGCCTTGTCGTAGAGCGGCTTGCGCTGCGCGGGATCGGAGATCGTGCGGGCCTGCTTCAGCAGCGTGTCGATCGCGGGATCGCTGAACTTGAACACGTTGACCGCGCCGCCGGTCTGGAAGGTGCGGCCGAGATAGTCGTCCGGGTCCGGGCCGCCGCTGTTCAGCGACACGAAGCCCTGGAAGCGGCTGTTCTTCCAGTCCTGGATGAAGCGGCCGGCCTCCTCGACATTGAGCGTGAAGTCGAAGCCCGCGGCCTTCGCCTGCGCCTGCACCACCTGGGCCACATCGACCACCTGCTGCAAGCCGCCGAACACGTCCAGCGTCGCGGCCACCGGCAGCTTGAGCCCGGCCTTCTGCAACAGCGCCTTCGCCGCCGCCGGATCGTGCGTGTAGCAGGGGAAGTCGGAGGTCGGCAGCGCCCAGTCCTTGAGCGCCGGCGATAGCGGACCGCCCGGCACCCCCTGGCCGAAATACGCCGCCTGCACGATCTGCTGCCGGTTCAGCGCCATGTTCAGCGCCTGCCGCACCGCGGGGTTGTCGAACGGTGGGCGGCTCACGTTGAGGCCGACGAGGCTGTAGGCGAGGTCCTGGGTTTTCGCGACGGTGACGCCCGGCGCGCTCATCAGCGCCTGCGCGGTCGCGGCGTCGATCGCGGGCAGCATGGCGTAGCTGCCGCTGGTAAGACCGAGCTGCCGCGTCGCCGCCTCGGGGACGATGTTGAAGGTGATGCCTGCGAGCTTCGGCAGTCCCTTGTCCCAGTAATGCGGGTTGCGCACCAGGGCGATATCGGTGTCGGGCACCCATTCGCGGAACGCGAATGGGCCGGTGCCGACCGGCTTGCGCTGCAAGGTCGCGACTGCCTCGGGCGGCACGATCGCGAGCGCCGCGAGTTGTGCGAACAGCGGCGCGGAGGGCTGCTTCAGCGTGATCCGCACGGTGTCGGGGCCGGTCGCGGCGACGCTCGCGATCGCGGCGAAGCGGGAGGCATAGGGCGAGCCGGTCTTGGGATCGCGCACCCGCGCGATCGAGGCGATCACGTCCTGCGGCGTCATCGCGCGGCCGTTCTGGAACGTGGCCCCCGGGCGGAGCTTGAAGTCGTAGGTCAGCCCGTCGGGCGAGATCGGTCCACGAGGCGGCGAGCGAGGGCACGACGCGCAGCGAAGCGTCGATCGCGGTCAGGCCCTCGTAGATCACGCTGTCGATCATCACGGTCGAGAACGCGGTCGCGACATGCGGATCGAGCCCGACCGGCGAGAAATCGGTCGCGATCTGCAAATTCTGCGCCGAAGCCGACGCGGCGGCAATGCGCGGCGAGGGCCGCGCCGCAGAGCAGGGGACGAAGGGAGCGCACGCGGGAGCCTCGCATCTGGGGTTTGGTCAGAGCCGCTCGCCGGCGCCCGAGCCTTGCGCGGGTGTGGGCAGCCACCACTCGTCGCCGCGCGCGGTCGTGACGTATTCCGGCCAGCGCAGATCGACCGGGGCGGCGAAGTCGCGCGGCAGCAAGGGCGCCACCCATTTCGACCCGCCCACGCCGCCGCCGGTGCGGTCGCGGAACTCGGCCTGCGCTGCGGCCAGCGTCTCGGGGCGCGTCAGCAGGTCGAGCAGACTGCCCGCGATCGTCTTGGCGCCGAGGAACACGCCCGGATCGATCGCCGCCGGCAGCCCGCCCATCACGTTCACCGCCCAGGCCGGATACTCGAACCCGCCTTCGGGCGCACGCAAGGTCGGGCGCATGGTGAACACGCGCGCGGTCGGTGCGTGCCACGTGTATTCGACGTAGTCGTCGGAGGTGAAGTTGTGCTGCCATTCCGGCAGGCCGCGGCGCAGCGCCGCCTCGTTCTCGGCCGGATCGGTCAGGGTCTCGTTCTCGTCGATGAAGGGCTTGTCCATCGGCGCCAGGCCGAGCGATTTCTGCACCTCGCGGGCGAAATCGCGGGCGGCGTCGGGGAAGGACGGCGCACCGAACAGGCGCATGTTGTCGAAGCAGAGCGCCGTCATCGCCAGATTGGGCAAGCCGACGCGCGTCTTCGTCACCCAGCGCGCGGAAGCGATGCAGCCGGTGGTGCCGGCCGCCTGGCGCGCATTATTGGCCAGCACGTCGTAGATGCGCTTCTGGATCGCGAGCGTGGGCGAGCGCCAGGAATACTGGATCTGGCTGAATCGCGGCGGCAGGTTGTCCGAGGTCGCGTCACCGGCGGCGAGGACGAATTCGTTCAGCGTCCAGGTCCCGGTATGCGGGAACATCGCCTCCTTGGTGTACTTCGTCATCGTGTACATCAGGCAGAGGGCGTCGATCGCACCCGGGCAGCGGGCGTCGGCGTGGGCGCCGCGCGAGGGCACCAGGCCATGCTCGATCCAGCGCTCCGGCTCCGGCGTCTCGAAGGTGAACACGACGCTCCAATAGCTGCCGCAATGCGTCTCGTGTGCCACCGTGTTGAGCCGGTTCGGGTGATAGACGACGAACGCGTCGCAGCCGTCGAGATAGCCGCGTGCGGCATGGACAGGCTTGGAGCCGCACATCTTCTCGGCCGGCTCGCCCAGGAAGCGGATCGTGCCGGGCAGGCGGAAGTGCTCCAGCGTCGCCTTCGCCGCGAGCGCGCCGACCAGCGCGGTGGTGCCCAGCGCCGAGTGCGGATCGGTGTGCCCGGCGGCCCACGGATGCAATCCGGCACGCGGCTGCCGCCGCGGCACCAGCGCCTGCGAGTTGCCGGGCACGGCGTCGTATTCGGCGTAGCTGCCGACCGTGGGGCCGCCGCTCCCCCAGCGCGCGGCGAAGGCGGTCGGCATCCCTCCGGAGCCTTCCTCGACCTCGAACCCCTCGCCGCGCAGCAGGTCGCAGTAGAGCTTTGCCGAGCGGTATTCCCGCCATGCCGGTTCGGCAAGGTTCCAGATCTGCGCATTGAAGTCGGAGAACCGGGCGCGGTTGCGCCCGATCCATTCCGCGGCGAAGCGCTTGTGTTCGGTCATCGGGGCGATCGCGGCCACTCGTGGCAGCCGCGCTCGTGGAGGCATTGCTCATCGCATCTCATCCCTTCACTGCGAGGAGCAACGCGACGAAGCAATCCAGGCTCGCCGCACCGTACCGCGCGCCTGGATCGCCGCGCCGGCCAGGCGGCCGGCTCGCGATGACGATCCCCGCCATGTCCATCGACTATCTGTAATTCAAAGTCCTAGCTCAGGACCCAGGAGGCCCATTTCTGGATCACCGCGTCGCGGTTGTCTGCCCACCACCTGGTGTCATAGATGAACAACTGCTTGCGCTGTGCCGGTGCGGTCGGCAGCACGTCCAGCCGCGAGGCCGGAAGGTATTTCACCGCCTCGTTGTTGACGAAGCCGTACGGGATCAGCATCGACAGCCGCGCCTGCGAGATCGGCAGCGTGATGAAGGCGATGAACTTCATCGCGTTGCTGGCGTTCTTCGAGCCCTTGGGCACCGCCCAGGCGTCGTTGAGCAGCATGCCATTGTGCCAGTTGATCTTGACGGGCGCACCGGCGGCCTGGATCGCGGCAATGCGGCCGTTCCAGGCGGTGCCCAGCACCACCTCCTTGTCCGCCAGCATCTGCGCGGGCATCGCGCCGGCCGTCCACCACTTCACCACGTTCGGCTTGACCTTCGCGAGCGAGGCGTACGCCTTGTCGATGTCGATCGGATAGACCTTGTCCACCGGCACGCCGCTCGCCAGTTCTGCGAACTCCAGCTCCGGCACCAAGCCGCCCGATCCCGCGCACATCGTGCGCGGACCGGGGAAGGCCTTCGCGTCCCAGAACTGCTTCCAGTCCGCCGGCCCGCCGTTGGGGAAAGCATCAGTCCGGTACGCCATCATCTGCGCATAGGGCAGCATGTCGAGCGCATATTTGTTGCGGAACACGGCGTCGATATGGGCGGTGTCGCAAAGCGAGTAGTCGATCGGCTCCCAGTACGAGCCTTTCTTCTCGAGGTTGATGACGCTCGAGCGGTCGAACTCGCCGATGTCGTATTCGACGTTGCCGGTATCGACCATGGCCTTGACCTTCACCGGGTCGGGGCCTTCGGACTCGATCACCTTGACGCCGCAGAGCTGCTCGAACGGCTTGAAGTAGGCGGTGCGCTGCGCCGCCTGCAAGGCGCCGCCCCAGGAGCAGACGCGCACCTCGCCGCTGCCCTTGAGGCTGGCGGGGACGCTGGTCATCTCCGGCAGCTTGACCGGCTCGGCGGCCGCGGCGGGGGTGAAGGCGAGGCCGCGCGTGAGGGCTGCCATGGCGGCGGCGCCGAGGCCGAAGCGGCCGGCGCCCGCGATCAGTCGGCGGCGGCCGAAATCGGCGATGTGCGGCGGCTCGGCGGCCAGCCGCGCGATGATCTCGGCCAGGTCGGAACGGGTGCGCATGGGTGCCTCCGCGGTTTTTTGTGCCGCAATGATGCGGCCGGGGATCGGCGGGGGCAAGCGTCCTCATCCGCCCCGCAGCTATCCTCCCCGCAGCCGGGCGCTGCGCCGGCGCAGCAGCTCGACCGAAAGCAGCAGCGTGCTGGTCAGCGCGATCAGCAGGGTGGAGGCGGCGGCGATAGTGGGGTCGATCTCCTCTCGCAACGATTGCCACATGATCCGCGGCAGCGTCATCGTGCTGCCCGAGACGAACAGGGCGACCAGCAGTTCGTCGAAGGAGGTGATGAAGGCGAACACCGCGCCGGCCAGGATGCCCGGCCGGATCAGCGGCAGCGTGACCTGCCGGAACGTGGCCCAGGGCGTGGCCCCGAGGCTCATCGCCGCCTGCTCCAGCCGCTCGTCGAAGCCGTACAGGGCGGCCGAGACGTTGATCACCACGAACGGGACCGCGAGGCAGGTGTGCGCCAGGATCAGCGCGTAGGGGTGGCCGATCAGCCCGAGCCGGGCATAGACGAAATAGATGCCGATCGCGACGATGATGCCGGGCACGATGATCGGCGAGAGAATAAATCCGTTGACCAGACGCCGGCCGCGGAACCGGCCGCGGACCAGCCCGAACGCCGCCGGCGTGCCGAGCACGCAGGCCAGCACGGTGACGGCGCAGCCGACCCAGATGCTGTACAATGCGGCGCTCGTCCATTGCGGTGCGCCGAAGAAGCCGCGGTACCAGCGCAGCGAAAAGCCCGGCGGCGGGAATGCAAGGTATGTCGCCGACGAGAACGAGACCGGCACGATCACGAAGATCGGGAAGATCAGGTAGAACAGCACCGCCCCCGCAACCACCGCGAGCCACGGCGGGATCGTGCGCCCCATATCAGGCGCGGCTGCGGCTGAACGCCTGCTCGACGCCGAGCAGGCGGGCGAACAGGGCGTAGCTGCCCAGGGCGGCGGCGAGCAGCACCACCGACAGCGCCGAGCCGAACGGCCAGTTGAACAGGTCGATCTGCTGCTGGATCAGGATCGCCATCATCAGGTCGCGCGGACCGCCCACCAGCGCCGGCGTGATGTAGAAGCCGAGCGAGAGGATGAACACCAGCAGGCACCCCGCCGAGACCCCCGGCAGGCTGAGCGGCAGCAGCACCTGGCGGAACGCCGCCGAGGGCCGCGCGCCGAGGCTGGAGGCCGCGCGCAGCAGGTTCGCATCGATCCCGCGCAGCACCGCGTAGAGCGGCAGGATCATGAACGGCAGCAGCACGTGGATCATCGCGACATAGACGGCGAAGGTGGTGTTGAGCAGCTTCAGCGGCTCGACGATCAGGCCCATCGCCAGCAGCGCCTGGTTGATGATGCCCTGCCGCCCGAGCAGCGCCATCCAGGCGTAGCTGCGCACCAGGATGCTGGTCCAGAACGGCACCAGCACCAGCACCATCAGCAGGTTGGCGCGCGCCGGGCGGGCGCGGGCCAGCACCAGCGCCACCGGATAGCCGAGCAACAGGACGGCGACCGTCACCACCAGGCTGATCCGCACGGTGATCCACAGCACCAGCAGATAGACCGGCGAATGCAGCAACTCGGCGAAGTGCGCGAGCGTCCAGTGCGGGTCGCGCACGCTGCGCAGCATCATCGCACCCACCGGGAAGGCATAGAACGTGAACAGGTAGATCAGCAGCGGCGCCACCAGCCAAAGATGGCGGTCGAGCGGCGCGCGGGCGGCGCGCAGCCGCGAGGGCGGTGCCAGCGCGATCACCTGCTCCGATGCCATGCCGCCTCCGCTGCCGTGCCTGCCAGCATGCCAGCTTGCCCTGCCCAGGCGCAAAGCCCTTCACGGCGCGGCCCCCGCTGGCCTACGGTCGGCGCGGCGGCAGCGCGAGGGATCGGCATGGATGCACAGGCGCGGGCGACGACCCCGCGCGAGCGGCCGGAGACGACGCCGGCGGGGGCGGCGGTCCGCCTCGACGCGGTGAGCAGGCATTTCGGCAGCTTCGTCGCCGTCGATCGCATGAGTTCTCACGATCGAGCCGGGGGAGTTCATCACCTTTCTTGGGCCTTCGGGATCGGGCAAGACGACCTCGCTGATGATGCTCGCCGGCTTCGAGACGCCGAGTGCGGGCGAGATCACGATCGACGGCCAGAAGATGTCGCGGGTGCCGCCGTATCGGCGCAACGTCGGCATGGTGTTCCAGAACTACGCGCTGTTTCCGCACATGAGTGTTGCCGAGAACATCGGCTTTCCGTTGCGCCAGCGCCGCGTCGATCGGGCGGCGATCGCGCGGCGCGTGGCCGAGACGCTCGATCTGGTGCAGATGGCCGGATACGGCGCGCGGGCGCCGCGCCAGCTCTCGGGCGGCCAGCAGCAGCGGGTGGCGATCGCGCGCGCGATCATTTTTCGCCCGCGCGTGCTGCTGATGGACGAGCCGCTGAGTGCGCTCGACAAGAAGCTGCGCGAGGACATGCAACTAGAAATAAAGCACCTGCACGAGCGGCTGGGGATCACCTTCGTCTATGTCACGCACGACCAGCGCGAGGCGCTGGTGATGTCGGACCGGGTGGCGGTGATGAACGAGGGCCGCATCGAGCAGCTCGGCAGGCCGGCGGAGATCTACGACCGGCCGACCAACCATTTCGTCGCCTCGTTCATCGGCGAGAGCAATTTCATTGCCGGCGTCCCCGCGGCATCGCCGCCGGGCGAGGTTGCGCTGCGCGTGGGCGAGGCGGTGCTGCGCGGGCTCGACGCGGGGGGCCTGGGCGCGGGCGGCGCGCGGCTGATGGTGCGGCCGGAGAAGATCGCGCTGCACCGGCCCGGCGATGCGAGGATCGGCGGCAACGCGCTGCCGGCCATCGTGCGCGAGGTGACGTTCGTGGGCGAGGTGCAGCGCTACCTGACCGCGACGGCGGACGGCACCCTGATCGCCGCCAAGGCACCGCATCGCTTCGGCATGGAAAGCCACGCCCCGGGTGATGCGGTGGTGCTGTGCTGGGCGCTCGAGGACACGCTTGCCGTCTGAGCGGACGCAGCGCGAGCGGGCGCGGCGTCTGCCGTTCGAGGTCGGGCCGTACCAGATGGCGATGGCCTGCTCGCGCAGTTTCAGTCGATTCGGGAGAAGCCCCTTTCTATCGGGCAAGAGCCTTAATACGAGCTGCCGTTGGTATTGCCGACCACGCCGTTGCCGCCGAGTGTCACCCCCTGGCTGAGGCCGGGCAGCGGGTTGTAGCGGCCGACATTGCCGAACAACTGCTGTAGAAAACTCGCCTCGCTGCCCGGCGAGGGGGTGGTGCGCGAGACGATCGTGACCGGCTGCGAATCAGCCATGTCCAGCCGCTGCACGTGCTGCAGGACGCCCCCCTGGTTGAAGCTCAGCGTCACCACGTTCTGCTTCAGCTCGCCCTGCTTGCGCGCGATGCGCGGCCGCGTGACCTCGCTGATGTAGAGCCACGTGTTGTCATCGAACGTCGCACGCGCGGTCGGCGAGCCGAGCAATGCCACCGCATCCTTCTCGGTCGAGGTGCCGACCACAAGCTGCTTCAGCTCGTCGGGATCCACCGGGTTGCCGCGCACTTGCGACTGCGCCTCGACGAAGCTGCAGCCGCCGAGCAACGGCAGCAGCAGCAGCAACGTGGTGGCGCGTGGACGGGGAAGCGGCAAGCCTGATCCTTGGGTCTCTGGACGTTGGGTCTCTGGGCGTTTCTGGGTCCCTGGCACCGCCCCGAGCGATTGACCGGACGACTCGGGACGCTATCTGTCGCTCCGTTGTCACGACCCGGCGGGCGCTGTCAATCCGCCGCCGCGGAGGGATAAGGAATGTTCCGACGCCGCCGCCACGAACGCGCGGGCTTCGAGCTCTACGGCGCGGCGGTGGCGGCGGCGCGCGAACCCTTCGCCTATCAGCGCCTCGGCGTGCCCGACACGCTGGACGGGCGGTTCGACCTCGTGGGCCTGCACGTCTGCCTGCTGATCCGCCGGCTGCGCCACGACGCGCCGCCCGGCCCGGCACTGGCGCAGGCGGTGTTCGACGCGATGTTCAGCGACATGGACGTGACACTCCGCGAGCTCGGGGTGGGCGACCTCTCGGTGCCCAAGCGCGTGCGCGCGATGTGGGAGGCGCTGAACGGGCGCGCGCGCGCCTACGAGGCGGCGCTGGACGCCGGCGACCCGGCGGCGCTGGTGGCCGCCCTCGGGCGCAACGTCTGGCGCGGCGCGTCGCCCGCGGCGGCGCCGGAGGTGCTGGCCGCGATCGCACGAGCGCAGGCGGCCCATCTCGCCGCGCAGCCGCTGGCGGCGCTCGCCGAAGGCCGGGCGTCGTTCCTGCCGGCGGCCCAGGCGGCCGCAGCGCCGGCAGCCGCAGGCACGCGGGTGCCGGCATGAAGCCCGAATTCTCCCGCCCGCTGGCGCTCGCACGGATCGGGGGTGCCGGCCGGACGGTCGCGGTCGAGGCGACCCCGGCCGAGCGCGCCGGGCTGGCACTACGGCTGCGACTGCCCGAACTGCCGGCACTCGCCTGCCGCTTCGTGCTGCGGCCGGTCGCTGCCGGCGTGGTGGCGGCGGATGGCCTGCTGCAGGCGCGGGTGGTGCAGATTTGCGTGGTCTCGCTCGATCCGTTCGAGGCGACGATCGAGGAGCGGTTCGCGCTGCGCTTCGTGCCCCAGGGCAGCGAGAGCCCGGCCATCGACCCCGATGCGGTCGACGAGATTCCCTATTGCGGCACCACGATCGATCTCGGCGAGGCGGCGGCCGAGCAGTTGGCGCTGGCGCTGGACCCCTATCCGCGCAAGCCCGGCGTGCCGCGGCCGGAGGACGTGCAGCCGGAGCCGGAGGCGCCCGGCCCGCCGCCCAGCCGGCATTAGTCCTTGGCGCCCGGATCAGGCCGCCGTCCTATACGCCGCGATTTAATGCAGCTACGCTATTGACGGTAGCATTATTGTATCTATTATAATCGGGTGGAGATCACCTTCGACCCGTGGAAGCGAGCGAAGACTCTGCGGGAACGGGGCCTGGATTTCGCCGATGCGGCCGAGCTGTTTTCCGGGCGGTACACGGTCGAGTTGGACGAGCGCCGGGATTATGGTGAGGCTCGCTTCGTCTCCGCCGGGCTGCTGCGCGGCCGGGTCGTCGTGCTGGTCTGGACCCCTCGCGGCGGGGTGCGCCGCGTTATTTCCATGAGGCACGCCCATGAGCGAGAAGCGAGCGAGTGGCGTCGGCGCCTGGGCTGATCCCGACGACGCGCCCGAGCTGACGGCCGAACACTTTGAACGCGCGGACGTCTACGAAGGCGAGACGCTGATCCGGCGCGGGCGGCCGCCCACGGGGAACGCAAAGCGGCTCGTCTCGCTCCGGATCGACCAGGACGTGCTGCGGCGGCTTCGTGAGCTTGGGCCAGGCTGGCAGACGCAGGCGAACGATGCCCTGCGGGCGTTCGTGGAGAGGGTGAGGAAGCGATAACGTCTGCCGTGAGACCACCGGCCGTGAGACCACCGGCCGGCGGCGAAACGATCCAGGGGCGCGGCGGGGTTCGCCTTGCAGGCGGTCGGCGCCTCTGATAGAGGCCGCGGCTTGCGACATCTCCGAATTGTAACCGTGGCTGGTCGCGAGCGCGTCCGCCGCCACAGCAGGACCGAAGGGCGCTGAGCCATGGCCGTTCCGAAGCGAAAGACCTCGCCTTCCCGCCGCGGTATGCGCCGCAGCCACCAGGCGCTGGTGCCCGAGGCGTACGCCGAGTGCGGGAATTGCGGCGAGCTGAAGCGTCCGCATCGCATCTGCGCACATTGCGGCTACTATGACGGGCGCGAGGTGGTCCCCGCCGGCAACGCGCTGAAGGTGGTCCGCATCTGATCCGCCCGGGCCTCTGCCGGCACGTACGGTGAGCGAGCCCTTCACGCTGGCCGTGGACGCGATGGGCGGCGATCACGCCCCGCAGGTGGTGGTCGATGGCTTGGCGATCGTCGCCGAGCGCCACCCCGGCGCCCGCTTTCTGCTGGTCGGCGACGACCGGGCCGAGGCGATGCTCGCGGCCAACCCTCGAGCCCGCGCCGTCTGCACGATGCGCCACGCGCCGGAAGTGATCGCCAACGACCTCAAGCCGACCGCGGCGCTGCGCATGCGCGGCGCCTCGATGCGGGTCGCGATCGACGCGGTGGCGGCGGGCGAGGCGCTCGGCGTGGTTTCGGCTGGCAACACCGGCGCGCTGCTGACGCTGGCAAAGATCGTCATCAAGACGCTGCCGGGGATCGACCGGCCGGCGATGGCGGCGATCGGCCCCTCGGCGCGCGGCGATGTGGTGATGCTCGATCTCGGCGCCAACGTGGTCTGCGACGCCCGCAACCTGATCGAGTTCGCGGTGATGGGCGACGTGTTCGCACGCACGGCACTGGGACTGACCGCGCCCTCGATCGGGCTGCTGAACGTCGGTTCGGAGGAGATGAAGGGCGACGAGCGGCTGCGCCAGGCGGCCGAGGTGCTGCGCGAAAGCCATATCGGCCCGCAATTCCGCGGCTTCGTCGAGGGCCACGACATCGCCGCCGGCACCACCGACGTCGTCGTCACCGACGGCTTTACCGGAAACGTGGCGCTCAAGACCGGCGAGGGCGCCTTGAAGCTGGTGGGCGATCTGCTGCGCCAGGTGTTCAGCTCCAGCCTCTCGGCCAAGCTCGCCTACCTGCTGCTGCGGCCGAGCCTGGACCGGCTGCGCGAATGGCTCGATCCGCGGCGCTACAACGGGGCGGTGATGCTGGGGCTGAACGGGATGGTGGTGAAAAGCCACGGCGGCACCGATGCCGAGGGTTTCGCGCACGCCGTCGATGTCGCGGTCGATATGGTCCTGCACCACTTCAACGACCGCATCCGCGAGGCGCTGGCCCGCATCGGCGAGGTGGCCGCGATGGCGGCGCCCGCGGCCGTGCCGGATGAAGCCGAGCGCGCGAAACCGGAGCAAGCCACACACCCGAAAGACGGCATGGCGACCGCGCGCGGATGAAGCCTGATCCCCGCTCCCTCATCGCCGGCATCGGCGGCTACCTGCCCGAGCGTGTCCTCACCAATGACGAGCTGGCGCGGCGCATTGATACCTCGGATGCCTGGATCGTCGAGCGCACTGGCATCCGTCAGCGCCATATCGCGAGCGTCGGCGAAACCGCCGCCTTCATGGGCGCCGCCGCTGCCCGGGCCGCACTGCGCGATGCGGGCGCCGGGGCGGCCGAGGTCGATGCCGTGATCCTTGCCACCAGCACGCCCGACGAGGCGTTTCCGGCGACCGCGCTGCGCGTGCAGGCGGCGCTGGGGATCGCCGGCGGCTTCGGCTTCGACATTTCGGCCGCGTGCAGCGGCTTCGTCTATGCGCTCTCGATCGCCGACGCGATGATCGCGCGTGGCCAGGCGCGCGGCGCGCTGGTGATCGGCTCGGAGGTCTATTCACGCATCCTGGACTGGCAGGACCGCGGCACCTGCGTGCTGTTCGGCGACGGCGCCGGGGCGGTGTTCCTGCGCGCTGCCGCCGGCCAGGCGGACGCGGCCGGGCGCGGCGTGCTCTCGACGCATCTGCACGCCGACGGCCGGCTCGGCGACATCCTCTTTGTCGATGGCGCGGTCGGCCGGCCGGATCGGCCGGGGCACCTGCGGATGAACGGCCGCGAGGTGTTCCGCCATGCGGTGGCAAAACTCGCCCAAGCGGTGGACGAGGCGCTGGCCGCCAACGGCCTGAGCCGCGCGCAGCTCGACTGGCTGGTGCCGCACCAGGCCAACCAGCGCATCATCGACGCCATGGGCCGCCGCCTCGGCCTGCCGCCCGAGCGGGTGATCAGCACCGTCGATCGCCACGCCAACACCTCGGCCGCCTCGATCCCATTGGCACTTGCCGAGGCATATGGCGACGGCCGCATCCGCCGCGGCGATCTGGTGCTGATGGAGGCGCTGGGCGGCGGGCTCACCTGGGGGTCGGCGCTGGTGCGGCTCTGAGGCCACGCCTTTCTGCGTCAACGGCCTGATCCTTCGGGATTTGTTGACGACGGCGGTCCGCCTCTCTTACGGTTCGTTCATGAACACGGTGACGCGGGCCCATCTCGCCGAGACGATCTATGCCCAGGTCGGATTGTCGCGGAACAAGTCCGCCGACCTGCTGGAGATGGTGCTGGAGCGCGTGGCGATGGCGCTGGAAGCTGGTGAATCCGTCAAACTCAGCGGCTTCGGAACCTTTTCTGTGCGACAGAAGGGACGCCGCGTGGGGCGCAACCCGAAGACCGGCGTGGAGGTGCCGATCCTGCCCCGCCGGGTGCTGGTGTTCCGCTCCAGCCAGTCGCTGCGTGCGCAGGTCAACGGCCTGGCAACCCCGGCGGGGCTCGATGGCGCGGATGACGGCGGGGATGACGAATGAACGACAGTCGCGCCGCCGCACCGCCGAGCCTCGCTCCGGCGCGGCCGCGCGCCAAGAAGGCACCGGGCGCGTTCCGCACCATCAGCGAGGTGGCGGACGATCTGCACATCCCGCAGCACGTGCTGCGGTTCTGGGAGACCAAGTTCGGCCAGGTGCGCCCGCTCAAGCGCGGCGGCGGCCGCCGCTACTACCGGCCCGACGACATCACCCTGCTGCGGCGGATCGCCGACCTGCTCTATACCCAGGGCTACACGATCAAGGGCGTGCAGCGGTTGCTGCGCGAGGGGGGCGGGACGCTGGCCGACGACATCCCGCCGGCGACTGCGGCCGAGCGGGCGGAAGCCGAGGCCGAAGCGGCGCGCGCCGGGACCGGGGCTGCGACGCCCGAGCTGCCGATGCCGGGCCTCGCCCGCGCGGCCGCGCCGCCGCGCCCGCCGCCCGCCCGCCCGCGCGGCGATGCCGAAGTCGAGCGGCTGCGTGCGCTGCTGACCCGCACGCTGCGGACGCTGGAGGAGCTGCGCACGCTGCTGGATTGAGCCGCTGCGTTGCGGCTGGCCCGGCCCGCTGCTAGAGGTACGCAGGGTCGGAGCGTAGCGCAGTCTGGTAGCGCATCAGTCTGGGGGACTGGGGGTCGTGGGTTCGAATCCCGCCGCTCCGACCAAGCGCCGCCCCCGACATCACGGGATCGCAACCGAACCCACCCTTGCCCCCGCTCCCCGATGAGGCGATGTGCGTGTCGCAAGCCGATTTCGCGCAACCCGGACCGCGAAGGAGCCTGTCATGCCCGTCACCGTGCTGATCGCATTCTATTCCCGCAACGGCTCCGTCGAGGCGCTAGCCAATTCCGTCGCCGAGGGCGCGCGCGCGGCCGGCGCCGAGGTGCGGCTGCGGCGCGCGCGCGAGCTGGTCGGGCCGGACATCATGGCCCGCGCCCCCGGCTGGAAGGAGAACGCCGAGCGGATGAACGCCGCCTACCCGGCGCCGACCGAGGCCGACGCGGAATGGGCCGATGCCATCGTATTCGGCACGCCGACCCGCTTCGGCGCGATCTGCTCGGAGCTGAAGGCCTATATCGACGGCTGGGGCGGGCTGTGGTCGCAGGGCAAGCTCAACGGCAAGGTCGGCTCGGCCTTCACTTCCACCTCAAGCCCACACGGCGGCAACGAGAGCACCATCATCTCGCTCTACAATCCGATGGCGCATCTGGGTTTCATCATCGTCCCGCTCGGCTATGTCGATCCGGTGGTGTTCCGTGCCGGCACGCCGTACGGCGCGTCCTCGGTCTCCGGCCAGCAGGGGGCGAAGCCGACCGCGGATGATCTGGAGGTGGCGCGCTTCCAGGGCCATCGCGTGGCCCACGTCTCGGCGGCGCTGAAGGCGGCCGGACCGCTCCCGCCGAAGGGCTGAGCGTGGGGGGCTGAGCGTCGCGATGGGAAGGCTGGTGGCGGGGCGCTGGTCGCCGGACGACGCCGGCGCGCCCGCGGCCGACGGCGCCTTCGTCCGCGCCGAGACCGCTTTCCGCGACCGGATCGAGCCGGGCGGACGCTTCCCGCCGGAGGTTGGGCGCTATCATCTGTACGTTTCGCTCGCCTGCCCCTGGGCGCACCGGACGCTCATCTTTCGGAAACTCAAAGGGCTGGAGGCGGTGGTCGGCCTCTCGGTCACGCATTGGCTGCTGGGCGAGGATGGCTGGAGCTTCGCGTCGGGCGAGGGCGTGATCCCCGACCCGCTCTATGGCGTGCGGTTCCTGCGCGAACTTTACACCCGCGCCGATCCGGAATGCTCGGGGCCAGTGACGGTGCCGGTGCTGTGGGACGCGCAACGGGCCACGATCGTGAACAACGAATCGGCCGAGATCATCCGCATCTTCAATTCCGTCTTCGACGGGATCGGCGCGGCGCCGGGCGACTTCTATCCGCCGCCGCTGCGCGCCGAGATCGACGCGGTGAACGCGCGCGTCTATGCGGACCTGAACAACGGCGTCTATCGCGCCGGCTTCGCGCGCACCCAGGCCGCCTACGACGCGGCGATCGGCCCGGTCTTCGAGACGCTGGACTGGCTCGAAGCGCGGCTCTCACGCACGCCGTTCCTGTGCGGCGAGGCGATCACCGAGGCGGACTGGCGGCTGTTCACGACGCTGGTGCGCTTCGATGCCGTCTATCACGGGCACTTCAAGTGCAACATCCGCCGGATCGTCGATTACCCGGCGCTGTGGGATTACGCGCGGTCGCTGTACCAAGTGCCGGGCATCGCCGAAACGGTCGATTTCGGCCACATCAAGCGGCACTATTACATGAGCCATAAATGGGTGAACCCGACCGCGATCGTGCCGGCGGGGCCGGCGGTGGATTTCGGCGTGCCGGGGACGCGGCGGGCGATCTGGCGGCCTTATTAGGACGTCCCGGCGGGCCGCCGTTGCCTCGTGTCGCGGGCGGCCATAGGCTGTTCAGCCGGGATCGAGCAACGAAGTCGATTGCCCATGGAAGCCGAGTTCCGGGGCCGAGTTCTGGGGCGATGCCGCGATGCTGCTGGACGACAGCCTGAAAGTAACTCCGATTGCGGGCGCCCTGGGGGCGGAGCTGTCCGGCGTCGATCTGTCACTTCCGCTGGCCGATCCGATGGTCGCCGCCATTCGCCGGGCGTGGCTCGCGCATGGCGTCGTGTTTTTCCGTGATCAGGACCTTCCGCCCGATCGGCTGCTCAGCCTCGCAGGCCGCTTCGGGGCGGTGCAGGAATACCCGTTCGTGCGCGGGCTCGACGACTATCCGCAGATCACGCCGGTGGTGAAGCTCGAGCACGAGCGGTCCAATTTCGGCGGCGTGTGGCACACGGATACGGCCTATCTCCCGCAGCCGCCGATGGGAACCATGCTGGTCGCGCGCGAGGTGCCGCCCTTCGGCGGCGACACGCTGTTCGCGAGCCTTACCCGTGCCTACGATGCGCTGTCGGACGCCATGCGGCGGATGCTGGAAGGGCTGCACGCGGTGAACAGCTCGGCCAAAGCCGACGTGAGCAAGACCCGGGAGGATCGCGTCCGCGACAGCGCCCGCGACGATGCCAGGCGGAGCTATGAGGCCGAGCATCCCGTGGTGCGCACCCACCCCGAGACCGGACGCCAGGCGCTCTACGTCAACCTCGGGCACACCGTGCGCTTCGCCGGCATGACCGAGGAGGAGAGCGCGCCGCTGCTCGGCTATCTGTTCCGGCACCAGGTCCGGCCGGAGTTCACGTGCCGCTTCCGCTGGGCGCCCGGCTCGGTCGCGTTCTGGGACAACCGCTGCACGCTGCACAACCCCGTCAACGACTATCACGGTCATCGTCGCGTGATGCACCGCGTCACTTTGGCGGGCGACACGCCACGCTGAAGGAAAGGCCGGGACCCGGCGGACTTTCGCGCTCGGGCTCTACCCGCTGGCAATCCCGCCCGGCTATTGCTGTCGCACACGCCGTTTTTGTGCGGGCAGGTGATTGGCGTCGCGGACGGTGGGTCTCTCGCCATTGGCGGATCGCGGATATTGCCTTCCCTTGAATTACCGTGATACAATAAATCCGTGGAGATCAGTTTTGACCCCGCCAAGCGAGCCGAGACGCTCAAGCACCGCGGTCTCGACTTTGCCGATGCGGGCGAGGTGTTCGCTGGTCGCACCGTCACCGTCCGCGACGCGCGGCGCGACTACGGCGAGGACCGCTTTATCACCGCCGGGCATCTGGCCGGGCGAGGCGTGGTGCTGGTCTGGACACCCCGCGACGGGGCGCGTCGCATCATCTCGATGAGGTATTGCCATGCGCAAGAAGAATCCCGCTGGTTCCGCTGACTGGGCCGACCCAGACGACGCGCCGGAGCTGACCGAGGAGATGCTCGCTGATGCCGAGGTTTTCGAGGGCAACACTTTTGTGCGCCGCGGGCGTGGTCGTCCGAAGTCTGACGCGGCGAAAGAGCAGATCAGCGTGCGTCTCGACCCGGACGTGCTCGCCAAACTGCGCGCGGCCGGGCCCGGCTGGCAGTCTCAGATCAACACGCTATTGCGACGCGCGCTGCGGATCGACGAAGCACCTGCGAAGCATGTTGCATGACGAGCTCGATCAGGTGCCGGACGCGGCGTCACCGCGGTTTCGGAGATGCCGGCATGGCGGTGGCGCGGCCACGGCAGCGCGCTGAACGCTCCGCCAACGCGCAGCCCTGGCCACCCCGCCAACGGGACGGCAGGATGCTCCACCCCTTACGACGGACCCCGCCCATGAACGAACACATCCCCGGCCGGTCCCACGTTGCCGATACCCCCGATCTCGACCGCTACTACGCCGACCTCGGCGCCGCCGCGATGGGCGCGCTCTGGACCGTCGCCAACGCGATCGAACCCTGGCACCCGCAGCCGTCCACCGTTCCGATGCTGTGGCCCTGGCGGGAGACCCGCCCGGCGGTGCTGCGGGCCGTCGAGCTGGTGCGGCCCGAGCAGGCCGGGCGGCGCGCGCTCGGTCTCTATCGCGAGGCGGTGTGGGAGACGGGCGACGGGCGGCAGGAGGTCGTCGCCTGACCGCACTTGCCGCCGTCACCATGGCCTACAACGAGGCGGATTTCGTGCCGATCTGGCTGCGCCACTACGCGCGGCAGGTGGGGGCGCAGAATTGCGTGCTGGTCGATCACGGTTCCGACGATGGCAGCACCAACGCGGCTGGTGCCGCGCGGGTGATCCGGCTGCGGCGCTCGCCGCAAGACGATGCGTGGCGCGCCGCACTGATCGGCGATCTCTGCGCCGAGCTGCTGGGCCGCTACGACGCGGTGCTCTATGCCGACATCGACGAGCTGCTGCTGGCCGATCCCGCGCAATTCGCCGATCTTGCGGACTACGCCGCACGGATGGCGGGCGACGTCGCGACCGCGATCGGGCTCGACGTGCAGCACCTGCCCGGCGAGGAACCGCCCTTCGATCCCGCGCACCCGCTCGGGGCGCAACGGCGCTGGGCACGGTTCGCCTCGTCGATGTGCAAGCCGGCCGTGGTGCGGCGGCCTGTCGCGTGGGCGCCCGGCTTCCATTGCGCGGCGGATGCGCCGGTTGCGTTCGACGCGCTCTATCTGTTCCATCTGCGCTACGTCGATCTCGGGCGTGGCTTGGCGCGGCTCGCCCGGACGCGCGCGATGCCGTGGGCGAGTGCCGCCGCCGGCGCGCATCAGCGGGTGGACGACGCAGCCTGGGAGGACATGCTCCGCCGCATCGCCGGCCTGCCGCGCCAGGCGATCGCCTTCGATGCCGCCGCAGCGCCGCTCGCCGGCTGGCTCGCGCGGCTGCGCGCCAGCATGGCCGGGCGCGAGCACGAGACCTACCGCTACGATCTGCATCTCAACGGTGACGCGCTGTGGGAAATCCCGACCCGCTTTCGCGCCGCGCTGTAGGCGCCAGGCTGCCGTTTCATCGTGGAAGCGAAGCCGGCCGCTCCGGTGTCACGGACGCGAAGAGCCATTCGCGAAACAGCGCGATAATCGGCGCGTCCGCCATCGGCTCCGGAGCAACGACGTAATACCCTGCCTCCGCCGGCAGCACGGTATCGAATGGTGCGACGAGGCGGCCCGCCGCAATATCGGCTTCGACCACACGGCTCCAGCCGAGAGCCACGCCCAGCCCTTCGATGGCCGCCTGAATGGTCATCACGGAATCATCGAAATTGAGTCCGCGGCCCGTCGCCAGCGCGGGTGGCAAGCCGACCGAGGTCAGCCAGAGCCGCCAGTCCTCGGGCCAGCTCGTGTCGTGGAGCAACGTATGGTGGGCGAGATCGTCCGGCTGGCGGAGCGGCTTGCCGCGTTTCAGCAGGGCCGGGCTGCAGACCGGGAAGATATCGTCCGCCATCAGCCAGTCGGCCCGCAGGCCGGGCCAGTTTCCGCGCCCGTAGCGGATCGCCATGTCCGCCTCCCCCCGCTGAAAATCCACGAGCCGGGTGGAGGTCGTGATGTGGATCGTGATCCCGGGATGCAGGTCCTGGAAGCGGGCCACCCGTGTCAGCAACCACTTGGCGGCGAGCGAGGGCATCGTGCTCACGGTGAGCACCCCGTCGCGATCGGCGCGCCGCAGTCGCGCCGTCGCCCGGCGCAGATCCTCGAACGCCGTGCGGACCGCCGGCAGATAGGCTTGTGCCTCGCGGGTCAGCAGCAAGGCCCGATTGCGCCGAACGAAGAGACGGATGCCGAGCTGGTCCTCAAGCCGGCGGATCTGATGGCTGATCGCGGTCTGGGTGACGTTCAGCTCGGCGGCCGCACGGGTAAAGCTCAGCAGGCGCGCCGCCGCCTCGAAGGCGCGCAATCCGTTGAGGGAGGGCAAGGGGGCGAGCATGACGGGGCGACCCTACAGATGACATTGCCTCATGTGAAGCGGGACAAAGTGTCGTTTGTCCGAACGCGCCTGGAGGCCCATTTTCCCAGCATGCCTTGGAACATATCGGAGGGTTGTCATGGCTGGCTCGGCGCGTCGGATGCTGACAAATGCTCAGCCGCTGCCTCTCTCGGTCGTTCGTGGAGCGGTCCCGCGACATGGGGTCCTGGAGCGGCTGACCGCGGTCTGGGGAGGGTGGCAGGAGCGGATTTACGGCCGACGGGAGCTTGCTCGGCTGAGTGAGCACAACTTGCGCGATATCGGGATGTCGTGCGACGCCGTCGCCCGGGAGACTTCCAAGCCATTCTGGCGAGACTGACCTGCAAGCAGGGACCGCACCGTGCCGCCCAGCCTTCCGCCGCGCGTCCGCATCGGCGTGCTCACGCCCTCCTCGAATACGGCGCTGGAACCGCTGACGCAGGCAATGGCGCGTGAAGTCCCGGGCGTCTCGGTGCATTTCAGCCGCTTCCCCGTCACCGAGATTGCGCTCACGGGCGCGGCCCTGGCGCAGTTCGACGAAGCTCCGATCCTGTGCGCGGCCGAGCTTTTGTCACACGCCCGGGTCGATCGGATCGTCTGGAGCGGCACCTCCTCCGGCTGGCTCGGCTTCGCAGCCGACGAGCATCTGTGCGACGCAATTCTCGCCGCCACCGGCATTCCCGCCAGCACCTCGATGCAGGCGCTCAACGCGGCGCTGCGCAGCATCGGCGCGCGCCGGATCGGGCTGGTGACGCCGTATTGCGACGACGTGCAGGCGCGGATCGTGGCGAGCTACGCGGCACTCGGCTTCGACTGCGCCGCCGAGCGCCATCTCGGCTTGCAGGACAATTTCTCCTTCGCCGAGGTGCCGCAGGCGCGGATCGCGGCGATGGTGCGCGAGGTGGCGCCAGCCGCGGACGCGGTCGCCATCGTCTGCACCAACCTGCGTGCGGCGCATCTCGCGGCGGGGCTGGAGCGCGAGACCGGCGTTGCGGTGTTCGACACGGTGGCGACCGTGCTCTGGCAGGCGCTGCTGCTCGAAGGCCACGATCCGGCGCCGCTCGCTGCCACGTGGGGTCGGCTGTTCGCGCTCGACCTGCCGGCGCCCCGCTGACCGCGACCTGCTGACCCGACCCTGCTGACCCGATCCTGCTGACCCGACCCTGCTGACCCGACCCTGGCGAGGCCGCCGGCCCGTGCTATAGCCGGCGCGTCCGCAACCCCGGAGCGCGCCCGCCCGATGCCCTCCGACGCCGCGCCCCAGGTCGCGCGTCACGCGCCGGTCGCAAGGGCCGCGCCGCTCCTCGCGGCCGCGGCCGTCCCCGCCGCTGCCCACGCTACGGCCGCGCGCCGGCGCAGCGGCGGCCTCGATCTCGCCCGCGCCGCCGCGATCGCCGCGGTCATTGCCTCCCATCTGCTCAGCGCGCGCCCGCTCGGGCCGCCGCGGCGGTGGCCACGCTCTATCTCGGCGGCGCGGGCGTCGAGCTGTTCTTCTCCCTCAGCGGCTTCCTGATCGGGCGGCTGCTGATCGACCTCGCCGAGGGCGGCTTGCGGCCGGCGCGGATCGGGCGCTTCCTCGGCCGCCGCTGGCTGCGCACGCTGCCGCTCTATTACGCAGTGCTCGGCTTCTCGGTCTGGCTGTTCGCCCGAGCCGACTGGCGTTCCTTCTTCTTCTTGCAGAATTTTTACCCGAAGGCGCCGCCGTCGTGCCGGTCTCCTGGTCGCTGGTGATGGAGGAGTATTTTTATGCGCTGTTCCCGATCTTCCTGCTCGCACTCGCCCGGCTCGTCAGGCGGCCGTCTGCGGGGATTGGCGCTGGTGCGGGCGGTGGCGCTGGCGGTGATCGCGGGCTGCACGGCGTGGCGATTCCTCGCCGCGTTCGGCGCCTTCGCCGCCGGCGGAATCCTGGTTCCACGGCGCGCCGCTCGGGCGCCTCGACTGCGCCGCCTATGGCGTGCTCGCCGCCTGCTTTGCGCGTCGCACCGGCCGCAGCGGGCCGGCGCCGGCCGGGCGGGTGCTGCTGCTGCCGCTGCTCGGGGCCGGGATCAGTGCCGGGCTGTTCCTGATCGTCGTCCGACCCGGCGCTGCGGGCCGGCGCCGGCTTCGCCGCCTGGCGCTGGCTCTATCGGCCGCTGCAATGGTCGCTGCTCGACGCCTGCTTCGCGGTGCTGGTCTGGGGGCTGTGGCGCCGTCTGCCGCGCCTGCCGGCAGGGCTGGGCGCGGCGGCGCTGGCTGGTCAGCACGCTCTCCTACTCGATCTATCTGACGCATCTGTTCCCGATCGCCTTCCTGCTGCCGAAACTGGTCGCGCGGTTCGGGGCGGCGGCCGGCAGCGCGCTCGCGGCGCTCGTGATGCTTGGCGCTCGCCGCCTGCACCTGGGCGCTGATCGAGCGGCCGTTCCTGGCCCTTCGCGCCCGGATGCTGCCGGGCTGATGGACGCCGCCACCCCCGCCGCTGCGCCGTCCGCTGCGCGACGCCCGCGCCGAGACCACCCGCGCGCTGCTCGTGCGGCTGTGGCGCGAGCACATCCGCCACCACCGGCGCCGCCTTCTCGTGATCCTGGTGCTGACGCTGGTGATGGCGGGGCTGACCGCGCTCTATCCGGTGGTGATCGACCACGCCTTCGCGATGTTCGCGGCCAAGCGACCGGCGCATTCTCTATCAGGTGCCGGCGCTGATCCTGGCCGTGACCGCGGCGCGCGCCGCCTCGCTCTACGCGCAGAACGTGCGCGTGCAGCAGGTGGTGCTGCTGGTGATCCGCGAGTTGCAGGACCGCATGTTCGCCCATCTCGCGCGCGCCGACCTCGCCCGCGTCGAACGCGAGCCGCCCGCCGCCCTCGCCGCGCGCTTCACCACCGATGCCGCGATCATCCGCGAATCGCTCACCCGCGCGGTCAACGGGGTCGCCGACGCGATGCAGGTGGTCGGGCTGATCGCCTCGATGATCTATCTCGACTGGGTGCTCAGCCTGATCGCGCTGGCGCTCTATCCGGTCGCGGTGGTGCCGGTGCAGCGCATCGGGCGGCGCATCCGCCGCGCCTCGGGGGGGATGCAGGAGCGGATGGGCGAGGCCGCCGCGCTGCTGAACGAGAGCTTCGCGCAGGCGCGCACCGTGCGCACCTACGGGCTGGAGGAAGCCGAGGACCGGCGCGCGGCGGCGGCGTTTCATGAACTCTATCGCGCGCTGCTGCGGATGGCCCGCAGCCGCGCCCGGCTCGACCCGGTGATGGAGGTGCTGGGCGGCACCGCGGTCGCCGCGGTGCTGGGCTTCGCCGGCTGGCGGGCGGCGGTGGGCGCGGGCAATGTCGGCGTGTTCACCGGCTTTGTCTCGGCGCTGATCTTCGCCGCCCGGCCGCTGCGCGGCCTCGGCTCGCTGAACGCCGCCTTGCAGGAGGGGCTGGCCGGGCTGGCGCGCGTCTTCTCGGTGATCGACGAGCCGCCCGGCATCCTCGCCGCCCCCGGCGCGCCGCCGCTGCCGCCCGGACGCGGGCATCTGCGCTTCGAGCAGGTGCGCTTCGCCTATCCCGACGGCCGGCACGGCCTGCTCGGCCTGAGCTTCGAGGCGGAGCCGGGGCTGACGGTCGCCCTGGTCGGCCCGTCGGGCGCCGGTAAATCGACGGCGCTGTCGCTGATCCCCCGCCTCTACGACGTGGGCGGCGGGCGCATCCTGCTCGACGGCGCCGATCTGCGCGCGGTCTCGCTCGCCAGCCTGCGCGCGGCGATCGCCTATGTCGGGCAGGATTCGCTGCTGTTCGACGACACGATCGCCGCCAACATCCGCATGGGGCGCCCCGAGGCGAGCGAGCCGGAGCTGGCCGCCGCCGCCGAAGCCGCCGCCGGCGGCTTCATCGCGGCCCTGCCGGAGGGGATGGCAACGCGCGTCGGCCCCGGCGGCCAGCGGCTCTCCGGCGGCCAGCGGCAGCGGGTGGCGCTGGCCCGGGCGCTGCTGCGCAATCCGCGCATCCTGCTGCTCGACGAGGCGACCAGCGCGCTCGACGCCGAGAGCGAGGCGGCGGTGCAGGCGGCGCTGGCGCGGCTGCGCGCCGGCCGCACCACGATCGTGGTCGCGCACCGGCTCTCGACCGTGCGCGACGCCGACCGGGTGGTGGCGATGGCGGACGGGCGCGCGGTGGAGCAGGGCACCCATGCGGAATTGCTGGCACACGGCGGCCTGTATGCACGGCTGGTCCGCACGCAGGCCTTCGCGAGCTGACCCGACCTCGCCGCCGGCAGATCGCGACGCCGCAGAATGGCTACTGACCGATCGGTCAATCGTGCTAGCAGGGGGTCGGAACCCTGCCTGTTGCCTGACGTTGCGCGCCCTGACCTGGCCGGGCGGTGCAGCGACGCCATTCTCCCAGGGTCGAGCACGGGAGCTGCCGGATGGACGACACGCGCGAGGTCAGGGACCGGCCCGACGACGGCGGCGCGCCCGCCGAGGAGCGCCAGAGCCGCGCCGAGGCCCCGACGCGGGAGCGTCCGGCGCCCGCCGGTCCGAAGCCGCGCGAGCAGTCCAGGCGGCCGGGCGAGGACGAGGGCGGCGGGGGCGAGACGGCAGGTGGCCAGCAGGGCCGCAAGCGGCGCAGCAAGCTGCCGCTGATCATTCTCGCCATCGTGATCGTGATCGGCGCGATCGGCGGCACCTGGTACTGGTGGAGCACGCGCGATCTGGAGACCACCGACGACGCCTACACCGCCGGCCACGCGGTGCAGATCGCGCCGCGCATCGCGGGCCAGGTCGTCAAGCTCGCGGTCCACGACAATCAGTTCGTCCATGCCGGCGACCTGCTGATCCAGATCGACCCGCGCGACGCCCAGGCGGCCGTCGATCAGGCGCGCGCGCAGTTCGACGTCGCGCGCGCGCAGGTGGCGAATGCGCAGCTCGGCAGCGAGATCGCCCGCGAGATATTCCCTGCACGCCTCGCTGCGGCCGAGGCGCAGCTCGCCGCGGCGAAGGCGACGCAGTTCCGCGCCGACGCCGATCTGCGGCGCCAGCTCTCGGTGCCGCACGCCGCCACCTCGCAGCAGAACATCGACGCGGCCCGCGCCGCCGCTCTGCAAGCCGCCGCCCAGGTGAAGCAGGCCGAGGCGAGCGTGCGCGAGGCGACGCCGGTGAAGCCCAACATCGCCCAGGCCGCCGCGCAGGTGAAGCAGCTCAGTGCCGCCGTCGAGCAGGCGCAGGCCAGGCTCGAGCAGGCGAAACTCAATCTCTCCTACACGCGCGTGGTGGCGCCGCAGGACGGCTGGGTGACCAAGCGCAGCATCGAGATGGGCGATTACGTCCAGCCGGGACAGGCGATCATGTCGCTGGTCACGCCGCAGGTCTGGGTGGTCGCGAACTTCAAGGAGACGCAGCTCAACCGGCTTCGCCCCGGCCAGCACGTCAACATCTACGTCGATGCCTATCCGGGGCTGAAGCTCGCCGGCCACGTGGACAGCGTGCAGAAGGGTTCGGGCGCCGAGTTCAGCGCCTTTCCGGCCGAGAACGCGACCGGCAACTTCGTCAAGATCGTCCGCCGCGTGCCGGTGAAGATCGACATCGACAGCGGCCTCGATGCAAACCTGCCGCTGCCGCTCGGTGTCTCGGTCGAGCCGACCGTCCATCTGAAATGAGCGGCAGCGAGGCCGCGCGCCGGGACGCCGGGTGGCGTCCGCAGGCGAACCCGTGGCTGATCGCGATCGTGGTCACGGTGTCGTCGGCGATGGAAATCCTCGACACCACCATCGTCAACGTCTCGCTGCCGCACATCGCCGGGGCGATGTCGGCGAGCTACGACGAGGCGACCTGGACGCTGACCTCCTACCTGGTCGCCAACGGCATCGTGCTGCCGATCTCGGGCTGGATCGGCCGCGTCGTCGGCCGCAAGCGCTACTACATGATCTGCATCGCGATGTTCACGGCCTGCTCGTTCCTGTGCGGGATCTCGACCAGCCTCGGCGAGCTCGTCGTGTTCCGCCTGCTGCAAGGCTTGTTCGGCGGCGGGCTGCAGCCGAACCAGCAGGCGATCATCCTCGATACCTTCGAGCCCTCGCAGCGCGGCCGCGCGTTCTCGGTGGTGGCGATCGCGGTGATCGTGGCACCGATCGTCGGCCCCACGCTCGGCGGCTGGATCACCGACAGCTTCTCGTGGCGCTGGATCTTCCTGATCAACGTGCCGGTCGGGCTGTTCGGGCTGTTCGCGGTCGGCGCCTTGGTCGAAGACCCGCCCTGGGTGGTGCGCGAGCACCGGAGCGGGGCGCGGCGGCACTTCGACGGCATCGGACTGGGGCTGATCGTGCTCGGCATCGGCTCGCTGCAGGTGATGCTGGATCGCGGCGAGGATCTCGACTGGTTTACCTCGCCGACCATCCGCCTGTTCGGCATTCTGGCGGCGATCGGCATCGCGGCTGCGGTGTGCTGGCTGCTCTACGCCGAGAACCCGATCGTGAACCTGCGCGTGCTGAAGGACCGCAACTTCGCGCTCGGCTCGGTGATGATATTCTGCATCGGCGTCATCCTCTATTCGAGCTCGGTCATCATCCCGCAACTGGCGCAGGAGCAGCTTGGCTACACGGCCCTGCTGGCCGGGCTGATCCTCTCGCCGGGCGGTCTCGTGGTGCTGTTCCTGATCCCGATCGTCGGCCGGATGCTGCCGCGCGTGCAAACGCGGTTCATCATTGCGTTCGGCTTCTTCGTGATGGGCTGCGCGCTGAGCTGGGCCTATTTCATGATCACGCCGGGGCTGGATTTCTTCACCCTGGCGCTGATCCGCACCGCCCAGGCCGCCGGATTGGCGTTCCTGTTCGTCCCCACCAGCACGATCGCCTACTCGACGCTGCCGAAGGAGGTGAACAACGACGCGAGCGCGCTCTACGTGATGTTCCGCAACCTCGCCGGCTCGATCGGCATCTCGCTGGTCACGGCCTATCAGCGGGAATCGGTGCAGACCAGCCGCGCGCTGCTGGTCCATAACCTGACGCCGCTCAATCCCGCCTATCAGCAGACGCTGGCGCGCGTGCAGAGCAGCCTGGAGGCGATGGGCCGCACGCACGCGGTTGCGCACCAGCAGGCGCTCGGCTGGATGAACCAGATGTTGAACGGGCAGGCGGCGATCCTGTCGTACATGGACGTGTTCGCGATTTCCGCAATTGCCGCATTCGCGGTCGTGCCGCTCGCCTTCCTGTTCGCGCCGACCAAGGCCGGCGGCCGGGGCGCGCCGGCGCATTGAGGCGCACGCGTCTATTCATCGACGTTCTACGCGAGCTTGCCACCGACCTGCCCCTGCGAAATGTCGAGGCGTGCCTCGAGAAACTCCACCAGTTTGGCCGCCGGATAGCTGATAATGAAATAAATAATAGCGACCATCGTAAAAATCTCAAAATGCTTGAACGTGGCCGAGGCAAGAAGTTCACCGCTGAACATCAAGTCCCGCATGGTGATCACCGATACCAGCGCCGAGTCCTTGAAGATCGCGACGAAGAAATTGCCGATCGCTGGTATGATGATCCGTATCGCCTGTGGCATGATGATGCGGCGCATCAGCAGGCGGCGCGGCATTCCGAGCGAGCGTGCCGCTTCCCACTGTCCGCGCGGAATGGCCTGGATGCCCGAGCGGAAAACCTCCGCCATGTAGGCACTGTAATTGATAGTTAGTCCCAACACGCCCGAAGCAAACGGCGTCAAGACGATGCCGCCATACGGAAGGACGTAGTAAATGAAGAATAGCTGCAACAGCAGCGGCGTGCCGCGGATGAACTGCACATAGGCGGTCGCGGCAGCGCGGATCGGCCACAACCGGGCCATCCGGGCGATGCCGAAGATCAGGCCGCCAATCAGGGCGAAAACATAGGAGGCGACCGAAACCATGATGGTCACCCATGCCCCGTGCAGCAGGGTCGGCAGGAAGGAGATCATCTCGGCTGGCGAGAACATCGGCGCGCTTCCCCTTATTGCGTGGTCGGGACCCCGATTGGCACCGGGGAGAAGCGCACCGACGAGACAGCAAGCGCGCCAAAGGCCGCAGTAGGCGGATCGTCAGTCGTTGTAGCCGCCCAGGCCCCATTTCGTGAGGATTTTGCTGATGTCGCCGGAATCCTCCATCCACTGGATCGCGGCCGAGAATCCGGTGCGCAGTTGTACATCGCCTTGGCGGAATGCGTACCGGCTGTAGCCAGCGGGGTTCTTGAGTTGATGAGGCTGGTATCCCGGTGCGAGTTCGAGTGCCCAGTTCGGGTGATCCTTGATCGTGGCCGCGATGATCGGCTGGTCATGCACTGCGGCATCCAGCCGTCCATTCTGGATGTCCTGCGCCATCGATTGCCAGTCCTTGTAACTCTTATAGATCACTCCCGGCGTTTCTTGAATCCACTGCGCGTAGTTCGTGCCGAGCAAGGCGCCGCAGGTCTTCCCCTTCAAATCGGCGATCGACTTCGCCTTGAGCGGGTTGCCCTTCTTCACCACGAGCCATTCCGAGTAATAGTAGGTCGGAAAGCTGAAATCGACGACCTTTGCCCGCGCCTTGGTGTAGTGGATCGAGTCGCCGACAATGTCGAACCTGCCGTCCAGCAAGCCTGGGATCATGCCGTCGAACGAGACGGTTTTCACCGAGACCTTTGGGATCACCAGCATTTTGGCAACCGAAGTGATGATGTCGGCGTCGATCCCGGTGAAGGCGCCGGTCTTGGTATCCAGATACGAATAGGGCCAGTCATTCGACGTGGTGAGGACGAGTTCTCCCTTTTTCTGCACACGAACCAGCAACTCGTCGGCCTGCATCTTCGGCAGCGTGAAATCCTTGAACGACGGGTCGATCCGCGGCTCCTCGGCGGCCCGCGCAACACGTGCCAGGCCGCTCGCGGCAACCGCGCCGGCCACGGCGCTACCGGCGGCGAGCAAGCCTCGGCGGTGGACTCCGTCCGCTTGCGGGCGATCAGCGTGCTTCTTCATGACAATTTCCCTCCCTTCGTGCGCTTGCTTGCCTCAGGTCTCAGACGTCGGCCGCCGCGCGGCCGTTCCGATCGAGGACGGTTTGCAGAAACTGGCGGGTGCGTGGATTGCGCGGGGCCGAGAAAACCTCCTCCGGAGAGCCTTCCTCGACCACCGCGCCATCCGCCATGAACACCACGCGGTCCGCAACGTCGCGCGCAAAATCCATCTCATGGGTAACCACCAGCATGGTCATGCCTTCTGTCGCGAGCTGGCGCATCACCCGCAGCACCTCGCCGACCAACTCCGGGTCCAGTGCGCTGGTCGCCTCATCGAACAGCATGAGCTTGGGTCGCATCGCCAGCGCGCGGGCAATGGCGACCCGCTGCTGCTGGCCGCCGCTGATCTGGTGCGGAAAGGCCGTCGCCTTTTCCGCCAGCCCGACCTTGCGCAACAGCGCCAGTCCGCGCTCCCTCGCCACCGGCGCTGGTTCGCGCAGGACATGCACGGGTGCCTCGATGATGTTGCCGAGCGCGGTCAGGTGGGGGAACAGGTTGAACGACTGGAAAACCATGCCGATCTGCACGCGGATGGCCTCCACGCGGCGCTCGGGATCGATCACCGTCCGGCCCTCGCGCATATAGCGATAGACCGGCGCGCCCTCAAAGAAGATCGTGCCGTCGTCGATCGGCTCCAGGTGGTTGACGCATCGGAGCAGCGTGGATTTTCCTGCGCCGGAGGGGCCTATGATGCATACCACCTCGCCCCGGTCGACCCCGATCGTCACCTCGCGCAGCACGCGAAGGCGGCCGTAGGACTTGCTTACACGATCGAAGCGAAGCAGCTCGGGCGCTGTGGCCGCCGGCGATACATCAGGTTGCTTACCGGTGTCCGGCATCGTCATCCTAGACAGTCGCGGGTAACAACGTCGATTGTACGGCGGCGATGCTGTCGCCGAGAATGTCCGCCATTCGGTCGATCTCCTCGGCGGTTGTCGTCAGTGGCGGCGCAAAGGCGGCGAAGTCGTTGCCGCAGCGGAGCAGCAGGCCGCGGACGCGCGCCTCCCGCTCCACCAGCTTGCCAGGCCGCGCGCCGCCAAAGTCGGTCCGCGTGCCGCGGTCGCGGACGAATTCGACACCCTGAAGCAGCCCGGCGCCACGCACATCGCCAATGATCGAAAGGCGTGCCGCCAATTCGGTCAGCCGCGCACGCAGTCGCTCGCCCTGCAACCGCGCGTTCTCGACGAGATTTCGCTCCAGAAGTTGCGTGATGACGGCCACGCCCGCCGCGCAGGCCACCGGATTGCCGGCAAACGTATGGCCGTGGTGGAACTGGACGTTATCCTCCTCCTCGCCATAAAACGTTTTGGCGATACGGTCGCGGATAAGAATTGCTGCAAGCGGCGCGTAGCCGCCGCTCATGCCCTTCCCGCAGCAGGTTATGTCGGGCGGAGCTTGGAAATATTCGGAACCGAACATGGTCCCGAGCCGGCCGAAGCCGGTGATGATCTCATCGTAGATCAGCACAACATTGTGCCGGTCGCAGATCGCCCGGAGCCGTCGCAGATAGTCCGGCGGCGGCACGACAAAGCCGGCGGCGGAGATCGAGATGGGTTCAACGATGACCGCGGCGACAGTCTCGGGATCCTCCGCCTCGATCGTCCGTTCGATCAGCGACACACAGGTGCGCCCGCAGTCCGGATACGTCTGATCGAACGGGCAACGGTAGCAATACGGGGGATGGACGTGGATAAAGCCGACAGCCAGCGGCTCGAAGATCGACTTGCGCTCACGGCCGCCGCCGGCCGACAGCGCTCCCATCGTCGCTCCGTGATACGCGCCATAGCGGCTGATGATTTTGTATTTCCGCGAATGACCGCTCTGCCTGTGATACTGCCGGGCTAGCTTCATCGCGGCCTCGGTCGCCTCCGATCCACCGCTCAGCAGCTTCACGGCGGTAACACCTTCCGGCGCAATCCGAAGCAGCAGCTCGGTCAGGTCCAGTGCCGCCGAAGTCGTGCTGTGCAGGGGCGGCGCGAAGGCAAGCTGGTTGAGTTGATCGGTGATCGCTTGGATCACCGCGCGATTGTTATGCCCGACGCTGGCGACGAAAACACCGGAAAGTCCGTCGATATATTGCTTGCCCTCGCTGTCGGTCAGGTAAATGCCGTCGCCTTTCGCGAATACGAAGGGATGCCGCGCGAATTCCTGCATCTGCATGAAATCGAGAAACAGCGACGGAATGACATTATGCGAACGCATCGGCCGGCCCCTTGATGCTGCGGTGCAGCAACACGCACAGAAGCATATCGTCAGGCTGCGCGATAGTGGATGCTGGTGCTGCGAAGTCAATACCGAGATTCGATCAGGGTTTAGCCCGCATCATAGGTCAAGCGCGATCGCTGCCGACCGTGCAGTCCGGCCACGGCAACCGCCGCGAGCACCACCGCACCGCCGGCGATCGTGCGCGCATCCGGCGTCTCGGCGAAGGCGAGCCAGACCCACAGCGGTCCGAGCACGCATTCCAGCAGGGTAATCACTCCGGCATCCGCCGCCGGCATCAGGCGCACGCCGGTCGTGAACAGCACCAGCGCGAATGCCATCTGCCCGACACCGAACAGCGCCAGCAGCGTGTAGTCGCCCGCAGGAAGGGCGAAGTGCGTCATCGGCAGCGCGACCGCCGCCGTCACCGCCATGCCCACGAAAGTCGCCGCCGCCATCGAGACGCGGCGGTCGAGGCGCGCGAGCACGATGGTGAGCGCCGAGGTCGCCGCCATCACCAGCCCGATCGCGTCGCCCGCAAGCCCGCCGCCGCCGAAATCTCCCGATACCATGACGAGCACGCCCGCGAACGCCGCGAGGATCGCGGACAGGGTGCGCCGTGTCAGCCGCTCGCGGAGCCAAGCCCAGGCGAGCAGGGCTGCGATCAGCGGCGAGATTGCCTGAAACACCATCACGCTTGCGACCGTGGTGAGAGCGAGCGCGTTGATGAAGCTGATCATCGAACCGGCGAAGCAGAGCGCCAGCAGCAGCCCCACGGGCCCGAGCCCGCGGAAGGCCGGCAGCATCCGCCCGGGGGCGGCGATGCGCAGCCAGACGAGCAGGGCGGCGGACGCGAACACCGCGCGCCAGAACAGCGTCGTCCAGGGGTCGGTTGCGGTCCAGCGCACCAGCAGCCCGGCGGTGCTCCACGCGAGCGCCGCGCCGCCGACCAGCAGCGCGCCGCGGCGATAATCCGTGGTCGCGCCGGCAAGCGGCACGGCCACGCTCTGCTCAATCTGGCTCACCGGGGCCTCGGCGATCGGGAAGCAGGATGCTAAGTGCCAACCCCGTGCGGCTCAACCTGCGGCCCTGACATGACTGCGGATCGCGCCGCGAAACGGCCAGCCACGGCCGCGTCAGCCGAAGACGTCACGCAGCGCGATGCCTGGCGGGTCGAGGGTGATGGTGCCATCCGTGATGATCCGGGTCGCGATCGCGCCGGCAGCATCGCGTGCATGGTGGATCACGGTGCGGTTCTCGGTCTTGACGATAAGGGAGTGGCGCATGGAGGGGAGTCGGAAATAGTCCTCGAGCTTGGCACCGGCATCCCGGGCGCGCGTCGACGGCGACAGCACCTCGACGACGATGACCGGGTCGGTGACCTTGATTGCGTTATCGGGGAGCGGCGCACCGCAGCGGACCAGGGCATCCGGCTCGTAGATCGTGGTCGTGTCCACCTCCACGGCCATGCCGTCGGCATAGGTCTCGCACGCCAAGCCTTGCGCCTCGATGGCCTCGGCGAGGCGGCGCACGACACGAAGCTTGGTGCGGGCATGAACGGCGCGCTCGGGCGCCATGGCGACCACCTCGCCGGCGGTCAACTCGTAGCGTTCACCCCTGGGCCGCGACATGGCCCAGGCGATGAACTCGTCGGACGTCATGCGGGCGGGTGCCGGAGCGCTCATCTTCTTCCCAGGACAATTCATCTCGCATGGAGTCGCGGCGGCGCAGCGCAATGCCGTGCCTGCGCGTGCAGTCTAGCGGCGAACCTGCGGCCTGTCGCGATCTGAAGTCGGTCCGGCACACTTGGTCATTGCTTCGGATCGCCGGCAATGGAAAGAAGGGCCAGCTGGAATGTACTGGATCAATCCATGCGCCTGCGCCCCGCAGCCCATGACGGCTGGCACCCCGACCTGCCGCAGCGGAGCGGTGCCAGCAAGCACCGGCTGCTCACCGACGCGATCACCGCCGATGTCGACGCTGCCGTGCTGCCGCCGGGGGCCCGGATGCCAACGCACCGGCAACTGGCCCGCGCGCTCGGGGTCTCGGTCCAGACCGTCAGCGTCAGCTACAAGGAAGCCGAGCGGCGCGGCTATTTGCGCGGCGAGGTCGGGCGCGGCACCTTCGTGCGCAGCCGCGTCACCGAGCGGGCCGGGCAGTTCATGCTCGACAGCCGCTCCGACGAGATCGCCGATCTCTCGATCATCCGCGCCGCCTACACCGAGGCGCACGAGCGCAGCTCGCGCCAGATCATGGCGGCGCTGGCCAGCCGCGACAACAGCGCCTTCATGCGTCCCTGCCGGCCGGTTGCCGGCCTGGATCGCCACCGCGCCGCCGCCCGGCGATGGCTGCACGGCCTCGGGGTGGACGTGGACAGCGATCGCATCCTGGTCACAAACGGGGCCGCGCACGCGCTGTTCCTGGCGGTGGCGTCGGTGGTACGGCCGGGCGACGTGGTGCTCACCGAGCGGCTGACCGATCACGGCATCATCGGCCTGTCCAACGTCCTGGGCTTTACGCTCCGTGGCCTGCCGACCGACCGCGAGGGCATCGAGGTCGAAGCCCTCGAAGCCGCCTGTGCCGCGTGCCAGGTCGCGGCGCTGGTCCTGATCCCCTCGCTGGGCAACCCGACCAGCCATCTGGCCGGCGCGGAACGACGCCGGGCGATCGCGGAGGTCGCGCGCCGGCACCAGGTTTTCGTCATCGAGGACGAGGTGTGCAAACCGCTGCTGGACACGAAATTGCCGGCGATCACCGCGCTGCTGCCGGAGCTCGGCTTCTTCGCGACCAGCTTCACCAAGACCGTGATGACCGGGCTCAGGGTCGGCTACCTCGTGGTGCCGCCGCGGTTCAGCATCCGTGCCGCCAGCATCCTGCGGGTCACGAGCTGGAGTGCGGTCAATTTGCTCGGCGAGATCGCCACCACCTGGATCGAGGACGGGACGGCCGAGGCGCTGGTCGCGGTGCAGCGCCAGGAGGCGCGCGCCCGGCAGGCGATCGTTGCCGAGGTGCTCGGTCCGTGGGTCGCGGGCAGCCATCCGCTGTCGCTCTCAGCGTGGCTGCGTCTGCCGGAGCGATGGACGGAGGAGGCGCTGGTGCGGATCCTGGCGCAACGCCGGGTCGCGGTGACACCGTCGGAGCCTTTCGTCGCCGGGGACGAACGGCCGGCGGGCGGATTGCGCATCTGCACCGCCGGGCGGCTGTCGCATGCCGCCCTGCGCGAGGCGCTGACCACCATCCGGCACACGTTCGAGCAGCTTCCGCCGGTGTTCGATAGCGGCGGCATCGGCTAGGCTTGTCGAAGGGAATTGTACTGATACAAGAGGGGAATTGACATGGTCCGAGGTGCGGTCCCACGATCCCGTCTTGCTGTTGGGGGGGATGGCGATGCTGCTCCAACCGGGATCGTGTGCGGCGTGGAATTGACGGACATCCGTGCCGCGCGGGACCGCCTCGCCGGCCATGTGGTGTCCACGCCGCTGGTGCCCTCGCCCAGCCTGTCGCGGCTTTGCGGTCATCCCGTCCATCTGAAGCTGGAGACCCGGCAGACGACCGGCAGCTTCAAGCTGCGCGGGGCCATGAACGCGCTGCTGTCGCTGGATGCGGCGGCGCTCCGGCGGGGGCTGGTGACAGCCTCCTCCGGCAATCACGGCCGGGCGCTGGCGCACGCGGCGCAGGAAGCGGGGGCGCGGGTGATCGTGTGCCTCTCCGGGCTGGTGCCCGACCACAAGATCGCGGCAGTGCGCACGCTCGGGGCCGAGGTCCGCGTCGTCGGCCGCTCCCAGGACGACGCGCAGGCCGAGGTTGATCGGCTGGTGCGCGAGGAGGGGCTGACCGAGATCCCGGCCTTCGATGCGCCGGCGGTGATCGCGGGCCAGGGCACGGTCGGGCTGGAGATCGTCGAGGATTTGCCGGATGTGGAGCTGGTTCTGCTGCCGCTGTCGGGCGGCGGACTGGCCGCCGGCGTGGCCGCGGCCGTGAAGGCGCTGCGTCCAGCAGCGCGTGTGGTCGGCGCCTCGATGTCGCGTGGTGCGGCCATGCACGCGAGCCTCGCCGCGGGGCGTCCGGTGCCGGTCGAGGAAGTCGAGACGCTGGCCGACGCGCTGGCCGGCGGCATCGGGGCGGAGAACCGCCATACGCTGCGGCTGTGCGCGGCGTTGCTGGACGACGCAATCCTGCTGTCCGAGGACGAGATCGCCGCCGGCATCCGCCACGCCGAGCGGGAGGAGCACGAGACGGTCGAGGGCGGCGGGGCCGTCGGCATCGCGGCCCTGCTGGCCGGCCGGGTGGCGCCGCGCGGTCCGGTGGCAATCGTGCTCTCGGGGCGCAACATCGACCCGGCGCTGCACCGCCGGATCGTCGCGGGAGCCATCGCATGACCGAGCCGCGCCTCAACTTCACGCGCGCCGAATATGCCGAGCGCCTGGCCAAGACGCGCGCCGCGATGGCGCGGGCCGGCGTCGAGCTGCTGATCGCGAGCGACCCATCCAACATGCACTGGCTGACCGGCTACGACGGCTGGTCATTCTACGTGCATCAATGCGTGCTGCTGGCCGGCGACGGCGAGCCGATCTGGTACGGCCGCGGCCAGGACGCGAACGGCGCGAAGCACACCACCTGGCTCGCGCACGGCAACATCATCGGCTATCCCGACCATTACGTGCAATCCACCGAACGTCATCCGATGGACCTGCTGTCGCAGATCATCGGCGAACGCGGCTGGGACCGACTCGCGATCGGCGTCGAGATGGACAATTACTACTTCTCCGCGGCCGCCTTCGCGTCGCTGCAACGCCACCTGCCGAACGCCCGGTTTTGCGACGCGACCGGCCTAGTGAACTGGCAGCGCGCGATCAAGAGCCCGACCGAGCTCGACTACATGCGCAAGGCCGGCCGTATCGTCGCCGCGATGCACCAGCGCATCGTCGAGATGGCCGAACCGGGTCTGCGCAAGAACGAGTTGACGGCGGAGATCCTGGCCGCGGGCGCACGCGGCGTCGATGGCATCGGGGGCGACTATCCGGCGCTGGTGCCGCTGCTGCCCTCGGGCGAGGAGGCCTCGGCGCCGCATCTCACCTGGGATGACCGGCCGCTGCGCGCGGGCGAGGGCACGTTCTTCGAGATTGCCGGCTGCTATCGGCGCTACCATTGCCCGCTGTCGCGCACGGTGTTTTTGGGCAAACCGACGCCAGCCTTCCTCGACGCCGAGCGCGCGGTGCTGGAGGGGATGGAGGAAGGGCTGGCCGCGGCCCGCCCCGGCAACACCTGCGAGGACATCGCCGGCGCGTTCTTCGCCGTGTTGAAGCGGCACGGCATCGTCAAGGACAACCGCACCGGCTATGCGATCGGCCTCAGCTACCCGCCCGACTGGGGCGAGCGCACCATGAGCCTGCGCGCCGGCGACCGGACCGAGCTCAAGCCCGGCATGACGTTCCACTTCATGAGCGGGCTGTGGCTCGACACCATGGGGCTGGAGATCACCGAGAGCATTGCAATCACCGAGACCGGCGTCGAATGCCTGTCGAGCGTGCCGCGCAAGCTGTTCGTCAAGCCGTGATCGAGGCGCGCGGGGCCATGCTGCGTCCGTCGCCGGTCACGCCCACCGTCGATTTCGACGCGGACGGCGTGCAGCACGGCTTCCTGCGCCTGCCCTACAGCCGCGACAATTCCGCCTGGGGGTCGGTGATGATCCCGCTCACCGTGATCCGCAACGGCGCGGGGCCGACGGCGCTGCTGACCGGCGGCAATCATGGCGACGAGTACGAGGGGCCGGTCGCGCTGTTCGATCTGGCGCGCACGCTGACCGCGGAAGACGTGCGCGGTCGCGTCATCATCGTACCCGGCATGAACCACCCGGCCTTCTGTGCCGGCACGCGCACCTCGCCGATCGACCGCGGCAATCTGAACCGCAGTTTTCCGGGGCGTCCGGATGGCACCGTGACGGAGCGGATCGCCGATTATTTCACACGCCACCTGCTGCCGCTGGCCGATCTGGTGCTCGACTTCCATTCCGGCGGCCGGACGCTGGAGTTTCTGCCCTATGCCGCTGCCCACGACCTGCCGGACAAGGCGCAGGAACAGGCGTGCTTCGCCGCGGTCGCGGCATTCGCCGCACCCTATTCGATGCGGATGCGCGAGATCGACGGGGCAGGGATGTACGACACCACCGCCGAGGCGATGGGCCGCGTGTTCATCACCACGGAGTTATGCGGCGGTGGCACCGCGACCAAGCGCAGTATCGCGATCGCGCGGCGCGGGGTTGCAAACGTGCTTCGCCATGCCGGCATCGTCGCCGGAGTTCTCGAACCCGCCGCGACCCGCTGGCTCGATATGCCCTCCGCCGACTGCTTCGGCTTTGCCGAGCAGGAGGGCCTGGTCGAGCCCTGCGCCGAACTGGGCGATGCGGTGCGGCGCAATGAGGTCCTGGCCCGCATCCATCCGATCGGCCGCACCGGATTGGTGCCCGCCGAGCACCGTGCGGCACGCGACGGCATCCTCGCGGCGCGTCACTTTCCCGGCCTCGCCAAGCCGGGCGACTGCCTCACGGTGATCGCGACCGTGGAGGAAGTGCGATCGGAACAGTTCCGTCCCCTGGTCAGAGGAGTCAATTGATGATGAATCGCCTGCTACAATGCGGCATTGCGGCCTGCGCGATGATGATCGGAGCGGCCGTCGGGGCTCATGCGACGACCCTCAAGCAAGTGCAGAAGGCCGGGTTCATCCGCGCCGCCAACGCCAACGAGGTGCCGTACGCCTACATGGACGCGAGCGGCAAGGCGAAGGGCATCGGCCCCGATGTCGCGGCGGCAGTGCTGAAGTCGATCGGGGTGCCTGATATCGAGTGGACCGTGACCCCGTTCGGCTCGCTGATCCCGGGTCTGAAGGCGCGACGCTTCGACATGGTGGCCGCCGAGCAGAACATCCTGCCCGACCGCTGCAAGCAGGTGAAGTTCACCGAGCCGAACTCCAGCTACGGCGAGGGGCTGCTGGTCCCGACCGGCAATCCCAAGAACCTGCACAGCTACGAGGACTTCAAGAAGAACCCGTCGCTCAAGGTCGCCATCGTCTCGGGCGCCGACCAGCTCGACTTCCTGCACGGATTGGGCGTTCCGGACCGCCAGATCGTCGTCATCCAGGCCAATGCCGACGCGCCCTCCACCGTCAAGACCGGCCGCGCCGACGCCTATGCCGCGACCGAGCTGACGGTCGCCAACCTGGTCAAGACGAGCGGTGCCGGCGCCGGTGTCGAGCAGGCCAAGCCCTTCACCGATCCGGTGATCAAGGGCAAGCCGGTCCGCAGCTATGGCGGGTTCGACTTCCGGCCGGCGGACAAGGGCTTGTACAACGCCTTCAACACCGCGCTGATCGCCTTCAAGAAGACCGACGCCTACAAGAAAATCCTGACCTCGTACGGGCTGAGCGACGCCAGCGTCGCGGCTGCGCGCAGCAAGACGGTGGCCGAACTCTGCGCCGGCAAGTAGGCATCTTCGCCCGCCGTGCGACCGGCATGGGCGGCCCATGCCGGTATGCCGAGACGGCGGCGGGCGGCGCGCCATGATCTGGACCCGCTATCTGCCTGCGCTACTGCGCGGCGCCGAGGTGACGGCAATCATCGCCGTGACCTCGATGCTGCTCGGCACCGTGCTCGCCTTCGCCGCCGGCATCGCCCGCGCCGCGGGCGGGCGCATCGTCTCGGCGGTGGCACTCGTCTATATCGAGATCTTTCGCGGCACCTCGTTGCTGGTGCAGTTGTTCTGGCTGTATTACGCGCTGCCGCTGATCGGCATCTCGTTCGATCCGATCTCCACCGGCATCATCGGCCTGTCGCTGAACATCGGCGCCTATGGCGCGGAGGTGGTGCGCGGCGCCCTGCGTGCGGTGCCGGAAGCGCAGCACGAGGCGGCGCGGGCGCTCAATTTCCGCCGCGGCTACACGCTGTGGCACATCGCACTGCCGCAGGCGGTGATCGAGATGATGCCAGCTTTCGGCAATCTCGCGGTCCAGAACCTGAAAGATACCGCGCTGGTCTCGCTGATCTCGATCGCCGATCTCACCTATCAGGCGCAGCAGCTTCGCAATATCACGCTGGACAGTGTGCGGATCTACTCGCTGACGCTGCTTGGGTATTTCATCATGGCCCTGATCCTTACCGCATTCATGCGCTGGCTGGAGGGCGCACTGCGACGGGGGGCGGCGTTCCCGCGGGGTGCCCACGCATGATGTACGGCTACGCCTGGAACACCTCGTCGCTGCTCGCATATGCGTGGTCGATCCTGCCGATCCTCGGCATCGGACTGATCGTGACGCTGGAGGCGGCGGCACTCGGCTTTGCGGTGGCACTGGCGCTGGGCCTGGTGCTGGCACTGCTCCGCCGCAGCCGGATTGAGGCCGTCGCATGGATCACGGCGGCCGTGATCGAGTTCATCCGCGACACGCCGCTGCTGATCCAGCTTTTTTTCCTCTATTACGTGCTGCCCAGCTACGGCATCGTGCTGCCGGCCTTCCTGACCGGAGCCCTGGCACTCGGCTTGCAATACTCCGCCTATACGTCGGAGGTCTATCGCGGCGGGCTGGACGCAGTGCCCCGCGCGCAGTGGGAGGCGGCGACGGCACTCAATCTCACGCGGCTGCGGACCTATCGTGTCATCGTGATCCCGCAGGCGATCCCGCGCATCCTGCCGGCGATGGGCAACTATCTCGTCTCGATGCTGAAGGACACACCCGTGCTGTCGGTCGTAACGGTCCTCGAGATGCTCGGCCTCGCCAACATGATCGGCGACCGCACCTTCGAGTATCTGGTGCCGCTGTCGATGGTCGGACTCATTTTCCTCATTCTGACGCTGATCCTTTCGGCCGGGCTGCACGCATTGGAGCGCGTTTTGCCCAAACGCGGGTTCGCACTGCGATAGGGAGCCGGAGATCGCATGACACCCATCATCCGCTTCGAGAGCGTGACCAAGCGCTTCGGCGATCTGACCGTGCTTGACCGGTTCGATTTCGAGGTGCATCCGGGCGAGAAGGTGGCGCTGATCGGGCCGTCCGGGTCGGGCAAGTCCACGGTGCTGCGCATCCTGATGACACTGGAGCGCTTTCAGGAGGGCACGCTCACGCTGGACGGCCTTGCCTATCACCAGCCGAACGGCAAGGGTCCGTTCCGCGCCAGCGAACGGCATTTGCGGACGATCAGGACCCGCGTCGGCATGGTGTTCCAGAGCTTCAACCTGTTCCCGCACATGACGGTGCTGCGCAACATCGTCGAGGCGCCGACCGCGGTGCTGCGGCTGCGTCGCGCCGAGGCGGAGGCGCGGGCGGTCGAACTGCTTGGCCTGGTCGGTCTGACCGACAAGAAGGACCACTACCCGAGCCAGCTTTCCGGTGGCCAGCAGCAGCGAGTCGCCATCGCACGCGCGCTCGCCATGCGTCCGCGCGTGCTGCTGTTCGACGAGCCGACGTCGGCGCTCGACCCGCAGCTTGTCGGCGAGGTGCTGGCGGTGATCCGCAACCTCGCGCACGAGCACGATCTGACCATGCTGCTGGTGACGCACGAGATGCGGTTCGCCCGCGAGGTTTCCGACCGTGTCTGCTTCTTCGATCGCGGCCGCATCGTCGAGCAGGGCCAGCCGGAGCACATCTTCAGCGCGCCGAAGGAAACCCGCACGCGAGAGTTCCTGAAGTCGGTGCTGCAGGCGTAGGCGCCCGCGGCGTGACTCGCCGCCCCTGAGCAGGCGATGATGTCCGGGCAGGCTTTCGGAAATCAGGAGGATCTGCCGTGACGGACCATACCATCGATGCGCTAGCCGGCGAGGTCAGCGGCGAGACGCTGATGCAGGATTTGCGGGAATTCGCCAAGCGCGTGAAGCTCTCCGGCACCAAGGCGGAGCTGGAGAGTTTTCACTACCTGAAGCGACGGGCGGAACTCTACGGCTACCGGACCGAGCTGATCTTGCACGACGCCTATATCAGCCTGCCCGGCAAATGCCGCGTCGAGGTGGACGGGCAGCGCGTGGAGGGCATCACGCATTCCTTCTCGCGCCCTTCTCCGGCCGCGGGACTGGCGGCACCAGTGGTCTATCTCGGCGAGGGCACCGCGCAGGATTTCGGGGCCAACGATGTCCAAGGCAAGATCGTGCTGGTCGAGGGAATCGCGAGCCCCGCCGTGGCCGCGCGCGCCAGCGCCGCGGGCGCGGCCGGGCAGCTGCATATCAGTCCGAACGAGAACCGCTACGAGATGTGCATCTCTCCGGTCTGGGGCAGCCCGTCACGCGACCTGCTCGGTGAGCTGCCGACGACCGTGGTGTGCAGCATCGCCAATTCGGACGGGTCCGCCCTTCGCGACCGGCTGGCGAAGGGCGAGACGCCGCGCGTCGTGCTGCATGCGGAAGTGGACACCGGCTGGCGCAAGACGCCGATCCTGGTCGCGGAGATGGCGCCGGACGGCGCATCGCCCGACACGCCGTATGTGCTGTTCTCCGGCCATCACGACACCTGGTACTACGGCGTGATGGACAACGGCAGCGCCAATGCGACGATGCTGGAGACGGCGCGGGTGCTGGCCGGACATCGCGACCGGTGGCGGCGCGGCTTGCGCCTGTGCTTCTGGTCCGGGCACTCGCACGGCCGCTACTCCGGCTCCGCCTGGTATGTCGACGAACACTGGGACGATTTGGAACGGCGCTGCGTCGCGCACGTGAACGTCGATTCCACCGGCGGCGTCGGCGCCACCGTCCTGACCGATTCCGCCGTCTCGTCCGAGCTTGCAGCGCTGGCGCGCGAGGCGATCGAGGCCGTATCCGGGCAGACCCATGCCGGCAAGCGGTCCAGCCGCTCGAGCGACGCGTCGTTCTGGGGCGTCGGCATCCCCTCGATGTTCGGCAGCCTGAGCCACCAGCCGCCATCGCCGCTGAAGATGCGCAACGCCCTCGGCTGGTGGTGGCACACACCGCACGACACGATCGACAAGATCGACGAGGGCAATCTCGTGCGCGACACGAAAGTGTTCGTGCGCGTGATCTGGCGCCTGCTCGCCGATCGCGTGCTGCCGATCGACCAGGCGGCCCAGGCGGAGACGCTGCTGGCCGAGCTGGCGCGGCTCAGCCAGCCGGCGCCGGAAGGCGTCGCACTGGACGGGCTGATGCAGGCGGCGAGGCAGTTGCGCGACAAGAGTGAGGCGGCGCGCAGGCGTGCCGCCTCCGGGTCGGAGGCCGAGGCCGAGCGCATCAACCGGGCGATGGTGCGGGTCTGCCGCGCGCTCGTGCCGCTGGACTACACCGCGGGGGATCGCTTCCAGCACGATGCCGCCCTGCCGCACCCGCCCTGGCCGGCGCTGCAAGGACTGCGCGATCTTGCCCAATCAGGGGACGAAGCCGACGGCCGGCGGTTCGCCGCCGTCGCTGCACGCCGTTCGCGCAACCGGATGCTGCACGCGCTGCGGCAGGCGAACGCGGCGCTGGACGCGGCGCTGGCGGGCTAGGGCATCCCGCTTACGGGGCCTGGTCGAAATCCTCGATGGCGAACCCGACGCGCAGCGTCACCTGGTAGTGCCGCACCCGGCCATCCTCGATGTGGCCGCGGGTCTGGATCACCTCGAACCAGCGCAGATGGCGCAGCGTGGTGGACGCGCGGCCGATCGCGGTCTCGATCGCGTCCTCGATGCTCTTCTCCGACGACCCGACCAGCTCGATCAGGCGATAGACGTGTTCGCTCATGGGACGCTCCCGGCAGGGCTGACGGACGCTCAACGCCGCGGGATCGGGCGCCGTTTTTTCCGACGCGGCGCTTCCTCCGTGTGTCCGGTTTGTGGCAGGCTGCTCACGAGAGAGTGAACCGACTCGGTCTGATTTGCGCATGAACCGAATTGCCGCTGCCGCGTTAGGCGCCACCTTGGCCTTGTTGCCGCTCGCGCCGCGGGCCGAGGAGGCAGGGGCGATCTGGCACCGCTCGCTTGCCGCCTCGCTCGCCATCGCGGCCGACGGCACCTGGCGCGAGCGGCAGAGCTGGGACGTCCGTGTCGATACCGAGGCCGCGGCACGGGTGGCGGCGAACCAGAGCTTTGGCTTCAGCCGCGACCTCGAGAGCGTCACCCTGCTCGAAGCCTACACGCGCAAGGCGGACGGGACCATCCTTGCGGTTGCACCCGATGCGGTGCTCGACAGCACACTGCCCGCCGGCGGGACGGATTTCCCGAGCTTCAGCGACTGGTGCATCCGCACCATCGTCTTTCCCGACGTCCAGCCCGGTGACACGGTCCACTACGTCCTGCTCCGCCGCGCCCGGCGTGCTTTGTTCCCCGGCGCCTACGAGGCGACGCTGACCGGCGGCCCCGCGGCCAACGTCGCTTCCGCCGACATCGCGATCACCCTGCCCTCCGCCATGCATCTCGCCGTCGCCGCCAGCGGGCTCGCCGAGGACCCGGCCGAGCCGGAGGGCGACCGCGTGCGGCGGCACTGGCATCTGGCCCCAGCGGCGGATAACGCGGCGAATAGCGGGCCGGACGGCGAGGTGCGACTGCGGGTCTCGACCTTCGCGAGCTACGCGGCCCTCGGCGACGCCTTCGCCGCCCGTGCGCTGCCGGCGGCGGAGCCGAGCGATGCGATCCGGGCGCTGGCCGACCGGCTGACCGCGGGCCTCGCTTCACGCCACGCGCAGGCGGCGCGGCTTTACGCCTATGTCGCGGGGCGGATCCGCTACGTCGGCATCCAGTACGGCACCGGGCGGGTGGTGCCGGACGATGCCGCCGCCATCGCCCGTCGCGGCTATGGCGACTGCAAGGATCACGTGGCGCTGCTGCAGGCGCTGCTGGCGGCCAAGGGCATCTTCTCCGAGCCGGCGCTGATCGGCACCAAGGCGCGCTATACCCTGGCGCAGCCGCCGACGCTGGCACCGCTCGACCATGTCCTGATCTTTATTCCTGAATTCGACCTCTATCTCGACCCGACCTCGCCCTATGCCGCCTTGGGCGTGCTGCCGTTCGAGGATTACGACAAGCCGGTGGTGCTGGCCGGAGCCGGCGGCGCGCGGCTCGACCGCACGCCGCCGCTGCTGCCCGGCGCGGCCACGACCGAGACCCGCACCGAGGCGCGCATCACGGCGGACGGAAGCGTGATCGGCCGCACCGCCACGACGGCGCGCGGGCCGGCCGCGGTGACGCTGCGCGAGGTCGCGGCGGGGATCGAGGAGGATGGCGGGGAGAGTGTGGCCGCGGACGACCTCAGCCGTTTGGGCACGCCCGGGCGCGGCGATTTCGATTTCGCATCGCCCCGCGACACCGGCGGCGCCGCGTCCGGCTACGCGGTCGGCGCAAACTTCCGGCTCGGGCGCGATACCGCGGATACCGGCGGCGGGCGCTTCGCCGTCCCGGCCGGATTGCCGGTGCTGCTGCGCGGCGCTGCCTTCCTGATCTCGGCGAAGCCGGTCCGCGAGGGCCGGCATCTCTGCTATGCTGGGCGCGAGACCGAGACTACCCATCTGCTGCTTCCCCCCGGCGCCACGGTCGGGCACCTGCCGCATGACGTACGGGCCGCGGCCGGCATCGCCGGCTATCGCGCGCACTATTCGGCGGCGGCGGGGGCGATCGCGGTCGAACGCCGTTTCGTGCTGGCGGCGATGCACCCGCTCTGCACCCACGCCGAATACGACGCGATCCGGCCGGTGCTGCGGGCGATGCAGCGCGATCTGGACGCCAGAATGTCGCTCCGCCCGGTGCCCGCAATCGCGGAAGCGGCGCCGGCGGCACCGGCGGCCACGGGCCGCTGCGTGGGCGGGAATGCGGCGTGCCGCCTGGCGGCCGGGGACGTGGTCGGGGGTCCGCAGGCGCTGCCCTGATCGCGCCGGTTGCTCCGCGTTGCAATGCGATTACCCTGCCGGGATGCCCGGTCACATCGGTATCGTTGCCTGCTCGGCCGCGGGCGTGGCGTTTCCGGCATAAGCATCGCCCGCAAAGCCCGCGCTGCCGCCGGCCAACGCGCCGCGGGCGCCGCGGGCGCGCCCTCGTCGCGCCGGCTGGCCGCAGCACTCGGGGTCGTGCAGGTGTTGGCCTGGGGCACCACCTATTATTTGCCGGCAATCATTGCCGGTCCGGTCGCCCACAGCCTCGGCCAGTCACGCACCGCCGTGCTGGGTGCCTTCTCCTGGGCGCTGATCGTGAGCGGGCTCGCCATGCCGCGCGTCGGGCGCTGGATCGAGCGCAGCGGCGGGCGGGCGGTGCTCGCCACCGGATCGCTGGTGCAGGCGGCGGGCCTGCTGGCGCTGGCGGCCGCGCCGTCGCTGCTCGCCTGGTACGCGGCGTGGACCCTGCTCGGGGTCGGCATGGCGCTCGGCCTCTACGACGCGGCGTTCGCGACCGCGGGCCGCCAGCTCGGCCAGGCGGCGCGGCCGGCGATCATCGGCATCACCCTGCTCGGCGGCTTCGCCAGCACCGTGGGCTGGCCGCTGGGCACGGCACTGTTCGCCGATCTGGGCTGGCGGCGCACGGCGCTGATCTATGCCGCGATCCACCTGCTGGTGAACCTGCCGCTGATCCTGGCGGCGGTGCCGCGCGGCGCGCCGCCGCATCCGCCGGCGCCGGACCGCCCCGCCACCCTTGCCGGTGCCACCGATCCGCGGCGGCGCAGCTTCCTGCTGCTGGCGAGTTTTTTCACGCTGCGCGCCTTCATCGCCGGCATGGTGACGGTGCAGGCGCTGGTGCTGTTGGCAGCCCTCGGCCTGTCGCGGGGCGAGGCGGTGTTCGCGGCCGCGCTGATCGGGCCGGGGCAGGTCGGCGCGCGGCTGCTGGAATGGGCGTTCGGTCGCTTTCTCGATCCGCTGCTGACCAGCCGGCTGGGGGCGGCCTTGATGCCGCTCGGGATGCTCGCACCGCTGGCCGGCGCGCCGGGGCTGGTGATGACGCTCGCCTATGGCGCCAGCAACGGCGTGCTGACCATCAGCCGCGGCACGCTGCCGCTCTATCTGCTCGGCGCCGGTGGCTACGCGGTGGTGCTGGGGCGGATCGCCATGCCGGTGATGCTGGCGACCGCGATCGCGCCCACCGTGACCGCGCCCTTGATCGCGAGCTTGCCGATCGATTGGATCCTGGTGGGCACGGCCGCGATCAGCACGCTCGCCGCGTTGTGCCTGCTGCCGCTGCGCGCCCGCGCCGCCTGACCGGAGAGGAAGCCATGTTCACCCGCCTGCTCGCGTACCTGATCCGCGACGGCAGCCTGCGCGTGATCGACGGCGCCGGGCGGACGCGCGTGCTCGGCGACGGGACGCCGCCGGCGGCCACGATCCGGGTCGCGTCGCGGCGCGCCGATGCGGCGATTGCGCTCAACCCGTCGCTGCGCGTGGGCGAGGCCTACATGGACGGCACGCTCACGATCGAGGACGGCACGCTCTATGACGCGCTCGCGGTGATCGCGCGCAATTTCGATCGCGTGAGCGGCCATCCCTGGCTCGGCGCGATCGAGCGTGCGACCAGCCGGCTGAAGCAGCACAACCCGCGCGCCCGCGCGCGGCGGAACGTGGCGCACCACTACGATCTTTCGGGCGCGCTGTATGATCTGTTTCTCGACCGCGACCGGCAGTATTCCTGCGCCTACTTCACCCGGCCGGACGACACGCTGGACGCGGCGCAGGACAACAAGAAGCGCCACATCGCGGCCAAGCTGCTGCTCGACCGGCCGGGGCTGCGGGTGCTCGACATCGGCTCGGGCTGGGGCGGGCTGGGCCTCTATCTCGCCGCGCGGACCGGGGCCGATGTCACCGGGGTCACGCTCAGCACCGAGCAGCACCGGATGAGCGAGCAGCGCGCCGCCGCGGCGGGGCTGGGCGCGCGGGCAAAATTCCATTTGCGGGACTATCGCGAGCAGACCGGCCGGTTCGACCGCATCGTGTCGGTGGGCATGTTCGAGCATGTCGGCAAGCGCAATTACCGCGAGTTCTTTGGTCGGGTCCGCGATTTGTTGGCCGATGACGGCGTGGCGCTGATCCATGCGATCGGTTATTCCGACGCGCCCGGCTCGATCAATCCGTTCATTCGCAAGTATATTTTCCCTGGTGCCGATCTGCCGGCGCTGTCGGAGGTGTTCGCCGCGGTGGAGCGCAGCGGGCTGATCGTGACCGATATGGAAATCCTGCGGCTGCACTACGCCGAGACGCTGCGCAGCTGGCGCGAGCGGTTCATGGCGCACCGCGACGAGGCGCAGGCGCTGTACGACGCGCGCTTCGTGCGGATGTGGGAGTTCTATCTGGCGCTGTGCGAGGTGGGGTTCCGGTATCGGACGAACATCGTGTTTCAGATGCAGCTCGCGCGCGAGCACGGCGCGGTGCCGATCACGCGCGACTACATGCTGGAGGGCGAGCGCGCGCTCGCGCGGAGCGGACCGGAGGCGGTCAGCCTGATACCAGCGGCCTTTGGCGATGACCCGTAGCAACGCATTCGTTGCCTCCTCGTCATGCCCGGCGAAGGCCGGGTATCCACGACTTTGCCGCGTGCGACCAAAGTCGTGGATGGTCGGCCTTCGCCGACCATGACGGAGTGGGGGCGGTCATCGCAGACGGCCGTTGGTATGCGTAGGAAGGTCGGGGTGAGGCCAGGCTTGAATTTCGCGAGCGTCAAGAGGGTCCCATGAACTTCACGGTCAGGGAAATGGGTGCCGCCGATCGGGCGGCCTGGGCAGAGATGCGGGCCGCCCTTTGGCCTGACGACTCCCCACAAACCCATGCAAAACGTGTCGATGAGTTATTGAAAAATGGAGAGAACTGGGGTCTCATCGCGGAAACGCTTGATGGCGAAATTGCTGGATTCACAGAAATCGCAGTCCGCCAATATGCCAATGGCTGTGACACGCAGCCGGTCGCATTCGTCGAGGGAATTTGGGTGAAAGCAGAATTCAGACGGCGAGGAATTGGCGCCTTGCTGATGGGCCACGCCGAAGCGCTTCTCGTGGCGCGTGGGTTTCGAGAGCTTGGGTCGGATACCCAGATCGATAACGTGCCATCGCAAGCCGCTCACCTTGCATGGGGATTTTCCGAGACAGAAAGGGTCGTATATTTCCGAAAGATCTTGCAAGCGATAGTCAGCTAAGCGTCGCGAGCAATCATCCAACAGCTCCGCTGCCATGAGCCACCGGCGCGCCCGCGCCACCCGCGACCGCATCGCCGCGCAGAATCTGGCTCAAAAACAGCCGCAGCCGGTCGGTGCGCGGGGTCTCGAACAGCGTGCGCGGCGGGCCGCTCTCGACGATCTCGCCCTGGTCCATGAACACCACCCGATCGGCCACCTGGCGGGCAAACCCCATCTCGTGCGTGACGACCACCATCGTCATGCCGCTCTCGGCGAGTTCGATCATGACGTCCAGCACCTCCTTGATCATCTCGGGATCAAGCGCCGAGGTCGGCTCGTCGAACAGCATGATTTTTGGCGTCATGCACAGCGCGCGCGCGATCGCCACGCGCTGCTGCTGGCCGCCGGAAAGCTGGCCCGGATACTTCGCCGCCTGCTCGGGGATGCGCACCCGCCGCAGATAGCTCATCGCCAGCTCCTCGGCCTCGGCGCGCTTCAGGCGCCGCACCCGCATCGGTGCCAGCGTGAGGTTCTGGAGGATCGTCAGGTGCGGAAACAGGTTGAACGACTGGAACACCATGCCGACCTCGCGGCGGATCGTGTCCAGAGCGCGGGTGTCGCCGGTGAGTGCCGTGCCGTCCACCACGATGCGGCCGCTGTCGTGCGACTCCAGCCGGTTGATGCAGCGGATCATGGTGGACTTGCCCGAGCCGGACGGCCCGCACACCACCACCCGCTCGCGCGCCGCGACCGTGAGCGTGATGTCACGCAGCACGTGGGCGGGGCCGAACCACTTGTTCACCCCCTCCAGCACGATCGCGGAGGCTTCGGCGGGCGGTGCGAATGCTTCGGTGGCGGCGGCGATCTGGCTCATGCGGCGCAGTCTTGCGCGACCTGCCCGCGCGGATCAATGGAGCGTATCCGGACAGAGGCGCGCCATGCAGACCCGCTGCGCGACGCGGTGGTACTGACGAGCCCCCAACGAGATCGTGACTGCTACGGTGACATCTACAGGCCGGACTTGACCTTTTGGGCCGAATTCGTGACGGCGTGGCCCGTCGCACTCAGATCCTGACCCGCACCGGCGGTGGTATTGCAGGCGCTCACCGTCGTCCCGACGGCTCCCAGGACAAGGAGGGTCAGGAGCATGGTCGCTGCGCGCCGACGAAGAGACCCGAGGTTCTTCATTTTGTCCTCCGGACTTGCACGCCCAACTGCTTAGCAGCTCTGCGGCCGCTTTGCACCATACAGTGGGATGCCGACCAGAACACCTCGGCCCAGCCGCCATTCGCCGCAAACCGGCAGTTTAAGGCTTGACCAACCAGGTCTGACCAACTAACATCACGGGCCATGAGCACGGTCAACATCTACGAGGCCAAGACGCAGCTCTCCCGCTTGGTGGACCGCGCCGCCGCGGGCGAGGAGATCGTGATCGCGCGCGCCGGCAAGCCACTGGTGCGATTGGTTCCGGTAAAAGCCAAGCAGCCTCGCCAAGCCGGCCTGTGGCGGCACATCAAGCCGCCGCCCGACGACTTCTTCGACCCGCTTTCGGAAGAAGAGCTGGCCCTGTGGGAAGGGACGGGCGGCGCTGAGTGAGGCTGCTTTTCGATACTCACGCCTTGGTATGGTGGATGACCGCACCGGAGCGCTTGCGGTCGGCCGCGTATGATCTGATTGCCGATCCGGAGAACCAGGCGTTTGTCAGTGCTGCCTCGATCTGGGAGATGAGCATCAAGCATCACGCCGGCAAATGGCCGGAGATCGGCGGGATACTCACGAACATCGACGGCGAATTGCGAAATGCGGGTTTCGCGGCGCTGGCCATTGATGTTGCACACGCCCGAACCGCGGGTTTCCTGACCGGACCGCATCGCGATCCCTTCGACCGGCTGCTGATCGCGCAGGCTCGGCTCGAAGACTTGGTGGTCCTCACCGCCGATCGAGTGTTCGCCGCCTATGGCGTGGCGACGTTCTGGGTCGCGTGATCCGGGTCAGACGATCCGGGTCCGCACCATCCCCACACCCTCGACCGTGCCTTCCAGCACATCCCCGCGCTGCACGGCGGCAACGCCCTCCGGTGTCCCCGTGAAGATGAGGTCGCCGGGGGCCAGCCGCACCAATCGCGACAGGGCTGCGATCATCTCCGGCACGGTCCAGATCAGCATGGCAAGATCGGAGGACTGCCGCTGGGTGCCGTTGACGGCGAGCGCGATCCGCCCCGCCTCCGGGTGACCGATCCGGGCCGCGGATTCGATGGCGCCGATCGGCGCGGAATGGTCGAACCCCTTGCCCATGTCCCAGGGCTTGCCTTCCTTCTTCGCCTGGCCCTGCAGGTCCCGCCGCGTCATGTCGAGTCCGACGGCATAGCCCCAGACGTGATCGAGCGCGGTGGCTTCGGCGATGTTCGCCCCGCCCATCCCGATCGCGGCGACCAGCTCGATCTCATGGTGCAGCTCGCGGCACGCCGGCGGATAGGGCATGTCGGTGCCGCCGGTCAGCAGCGCGTCGGCCGGCTTGAGGAAGAAGAACGGTGGCTCGCGGTCCGGATCGGCACCCATCTCGCGCGCATGGGCGGCGTAGTTGCGGCCGACGCAGAAGATCCGGCGCACCGGGAACAGGCCGCCATGCGCCACTGGCACCGCGACCGTCGCGGGGGGCGGGACCACGTAATGGCTTGGGTGCCAGTTCATGGCGGAGGTCAGTCGGCGACGGCGGCGAGGCGCGGCGGCGGCGACCAGCGCGCGGCCCCGCGGCAGTGCGCCGCGGCCGCCTCGCCGAAGGCGGCGAAGATGCGGCGCGACAGGGCGTCGCCCTCCCAGTCGTATTCCGGGTGCCATTGCACGCCGATCGCGAAGCCGGGTGTCGCCGGCGCACGCACCGCCTCGATGGTGCCGTCGGGGGCCGTCGCCTCCACCACGAGGCCGGGCGCGAGGCGGTCGATACCCTGGTTGTGCAGGCTGTTGACCGCGATCTCGGGGGCGCCGGCCAGCCCGTAGAGCCAGCTTCCGGGCGCCACCCGCACGCGATGCGCTTTGCCGGTGCGCACCCGCGGGTTGGCCTGCATCGGCGTCGAATGGTCCATCCGGCCAGGCAAGTCCTGCAACCGTTGGTGGAGGCTGCCGCCAAGCGCCACGTTGAACTCCTGCAAGCCGCGGCAGATCGCCAGCACCGGCGTGCCTGCCGCGACCGCCGCCCTGATCAGCTTGAGCGTGACCGCATCGCGCATCTCGTCTTCGGGCGTGCCCTCGCAATGCGGCGGGCCGCCATAGAGGCTCGGCTGCACGTTGGAGCGGCTGCCGGTCAGGATCAGGCCGTCCAGATGGCCGAGCAGCGTCGCGGCATCCACCGCCTCGCCGTTGGCCGGGATCAGCACCGGCACGCCGCCGACCGCGCGATCGACGGCGTGGACATAGGTGTTGGACGCAGCGTGGTTCGGCGTCCCGAAGGCGCCGAACTGCTTGGTGCAGCAGGAGATGCCGATGAGCGGTTTCATCGCTTCCTGCATTGTGGATGGTCGGTGGCCGGTTTTGAAGCCGATTTCGCGTACAACCGTCATGCTGCCGGCACAGGGATGGGCGTCACGCGGCATGCCGGGCGTGGTGGATCACGAAGCGGGCGCCGAGCTCGGTCAGCCGCTCGACCAGCGCCGCCCCGGTCGCGGCCGAGGGTATGCGCGCGTCGGCACCGAACACGCCGTCAGGTGCCATCGCGTCGACTTCAAGCGGCATCTCCACATCCACGCCCTCGAACCGCACCGAACCGAATACGCTCGCCTCCAGCCCCTCGGTGCGCGGCGCCGGCTGCGGGGCGGGGGCCAGGTCGGGACGCACGAGTTCGGGAAACAGGTGCATCGCGACCGAGCTGAGCGGGTCGGCGCCGTGGCCGGCGCTGGCGCGGGCGCGCTCGGCGCCGACGATCGCGGGCAACACCTGCTTGCCGATCTTCCAGAGATAGAAGCTCGGGATCACCACGCCGTGGGCGCGGCGGATCGCGAGGGTGGTTTCGTGGATCGCGGCCACGTTGCCGCCGTGGCCGTTGATGACCACGAGCCGCGACAGGCCGTGGCGCAGCAGGCACGCAAAAATGTCGGTCAGCACCGCCCGCAGCGTCGCCGGCGAGAGCGCGATCCCTCCCGGGACACTGCCGAAATACTCGGCGCCGCCGAACGGCAGCGCCGGCGCCACCAGCGTCTCGGTGCCCGCCTCGGTGGCGCGCGCCGCGATCAGCCCGGCCATGCGGTCGGCGGAGAGAAAATCGCCCATCGGCGCGTGCGGCCCCTGCTCCTCGTGGCTGCCGAGCGGCAGCAGCAGCATCGGCCGGCGGGCATAGACCGCGCGCGCCTCGGCGCCGGTGAGTTCCGCCATCCGCAGCTTCATGACAGGATTTCCAGCGCCGCGCGCGACAGCGCCTGCACGCCGAGGCCGATGCAGCGCTCGTCCATCTGCACGCCGGAATTGTGCAGCCGGTCGTGGCGGCCCGCGATGCCGGAGCCGACGCGAAGCTGGAAGCCCGGCACCACCTCCGCCATCAGCGCGAAATCTTCCGCCCCCATCACCGGCTCGCCCTCCTCGATCACCTGGCCGAGCTGGCGGCGCACCGCGGCGACGGTCGGTTCCAGCACCCGGTCGTCGTTGACCATCGCCGGCACGCCGCGCACGTACTGCACCTCGATCTGAACCCGCATCGCGATCTCGGCGCCGGCGCAGAGCCGGCGGAGTGCCGCTTCGGCGATCTCGCGCGCCTCGGCGTGCAGCGTGCGCACCGTGCCGCGGAAGGTGCAGGCATCGGGGATGATGTTGTGCGCGGTGCCGGCATGGATCGCGCCCACCGTGACCACCACCGGATGCAGCGGCTTGACCTCGCGCGAGACGATGGTCTGCAGCTCCGTAATCAGGTGCGCGGCGGCGACGATCGGATCGACCGAGCTGTGCGGCTGTGCCGCGTGACCCGAGCGGCCACGCACCGTGATGTCGAACGTGTCGGCCGCGGCGAGGCTGGGACCGTGGACATAGGCGAAGCGGCCGGTCGGGATGTCGGGCGAATTGTGCAGCGTCAGCGCCAGATCCACGCCGTCCAGCACGCCCGCCTCGACCATCGCCCGGGCGCCGCCGATCGCCTCCTCGGCCGGCTGGAACAGCAGCCGCACCGTGCCGGCGAGCTGCGGCGCCATCTCCTTCAGCACCGCGGCGACGCCGAGCAGGGTCGCGGTGTGGATGTCGTGCCCGCAGGCGTGCATCTTGCCGGGGATGGTGCTGGCGTAGGGCAGGCCGGTCCGCTCCTCGATCGGCAGCGCGTCCATGTCGGCGCGGATCGCGAGCGTGGGGCCGGCGCGGCCGCCGCTGATCGTGCCCACCACGCCGGTCTTGGCAACACCCGTCCGGTGCTCGATGCCGAGGCGCGCGAGTTCGCGCGCCACCACGCCGGCGGTGCGCACCTCCTCGAAGGCGAGCTCGGGATGGGCGTGGATGTCGCGGCGGATCGCGATCAGCTCGGGCTCGATGCGCGCGGTTGCGTCGCGGATCGCGGTCTGGGGGTCGTTGGCAAGGCTCATTTCGGGTCACGCTCCATCGGTCCTGCGGCGCATGATAGGGAGGGATCGGCGCGCTGGACAGGCGTGGCGCCGAATGCAAGGAAGCAGCAATGAACCCGATCGTGCCGGTGATCCTCTCGGGCGGCGCGGGCACGCGGCTCTGGCCGGTCTCGCGGGAGAGCTTTCCCAAGCAGTTCTGGCCGCTCATCTCCGACCGCTCGCTGATCCAGGAGACCGCGCTGCGGGCGTTCGGCGCGGGCTTTGCGGCGCCGATCGTGGTGTGCAACGAGGCGCACCGCTTCGTCGTCGCCGAGCATCTGCGCGAAGCCGGCATCGGGAGCGCGCGGATCGTGCTGGAGCCGGAGGGCCGCAACACCGGGCCTGCGATCACCGCCGCCGCCCTGCTCGCCGCCGCCGACGATCCGCATGCGGTGCTGTGGATGATGGCGGCGGACGCGGCGATTGCCGATACCGGGGGCCTGCACCGCGACCTCGCGCGCGCCGCAGATGCCGCGCGCGCCGGGCGCGTCGTCACTTTCGGGATGCACCCGACCGCGCCCGAGACCGGCTACGGCTACATCGAGCGCGGGGCGCCGCTGGACGGCCTGCCGGGTGTCCATGCGCTCGACCGCTTCATCGAAAAGCCGGACGCGGCGCAGGCGGCGGCGCTGGTCGCGTCGGGGCGGCACCTGTGGAACTCGGGGATGTTCGTGTTCACGGCGGAGACGCTGCTCGCCGAGATGGCCGCGCACGCGCCCGCCGTGCTGGATGCGGTGCGACGCGCGGTCGCGCTAGCGACGCGCGATCTCGACTTCATCCGGCTCGATGCGGCGGCGTTCCGCGCCTGCCCCTCGATCAGCCTCGACTATGCGGTGGCCGAGCGCACCGGCCGCGCCGCGGTGGTGCCGAGCGCGTTCGGCTGGTCGGATGTGGGAAGCTGGGCGTCGCTATGGGAACTCGGTGCCAAGGACGCAGCCGGGAACGTGGTCCAGGGCGAGGTGGTGCTGGAGGCGTGCGAACGCTGCTACGCGCGCAGCGACGGCACGCTGATTGCGGTGCTCGGCCTCAAGGATGTCGTGGTGATCGCGACCGCGGATGCCGTGCTGGCGATGCCGCGCGGCCGCGCGCAGGACCTCAAGCGCATCGTCGATCGCCTCAAGCACGAAGGGCGGCCCGAGGCGCAGACGCACAGGCGAGAAAAAAGTAGCCGGTCCTGAGGGCGGTCAGGACCGGCCACGGGGCAGCATTACATCGCGTAGCGCCGCCCTCGCCGGGTGAACAGGCCGAGCAGCAGCAGCGAGCCGCCGAGCAAAGCCATAGTTCCGGGCTCCACCACGGCAAGCGGTGTGCCGATATGGAGCGTGAAGCTGTCCGCGTTCTCGCCCCTTCCCCACGTCCATACGTAGGTGCCGGGCGTCAGGCCGAGACTGGCGAAGGTAGCACCGTCCCAAGTATCGGTGCTTGTTCCCAAAGGTGCACCTGAGGCGTAGCCCTGCGGCACTATGATGGATGCCACCAGCCCGCCCAGGATCCCCGCATAGTCGCCCGATCCGGTGGTCGCGTATATTTCGCTGCCGCCAGTGCCGAAGCTCTTTGGTCCAGAGATCCCGTAATACTCGGTAAAATTCGCGCTGCTCGTCGGCCCTAGGCTCACCAGCGCCACCCCTGCCTCAATGGCAGCGTGATCATGGCTGCTGAAGTTAAACGTCAGTCCGTTGAAATCTAGGGAGCCGCTGCCGGTCCCGACGACATTGCTCCCCACCTGCGAGAGCGTCGCGATATAGGCAGCCTGCGCCGGCGGGGCGGACAGGCCGCCGCCGACCAATATTCCCGCGCCGAGCGCCGCCGCGCCCGCTATCCGTTGCACGAATGTCATATCGCACCTCCTCTGGTAGGTCTGACGCACGATGTCGCCCATGTGGCCGATCGTGAGGGCGGTCAGGACGCGCTCCTGTCGAAGGCACAGCGCATCATTCCGCGAAGAAGCTAGCGGCGCTCGATCACCAGCTTCAATTCGGAATGCGAAGAAAAAGCGCGGAAAAAAGACAGATTGCGCAGCGGATGCGGCATGACGAAGACGGCTGGGGATAGCTTGCGAAATCGGATGACCGGCCCGCGCGGGCGACGCTATAACACCGACTGTCGAAGCGCAGACTCGTCGCGGCGGTTCCTTCCCACCGTCGTGGTCGGCGAAGGCCGACCACTGGATGCTCGGCCTTCGCCGACCATGACGAAAAGGAAGCCGCGCATCTATCAGTGGTGCGTGTGCAACGTCTTCAGCGGCCTCTCGCCAAAAGCCGCGCGATAGAAGTGTGCAAACCGCCCGGGGTTGCTGAACCCGAACTGCAGGGCCACGTCCGTCACCGACATGCGATTCTCGCCCCGCTCAAGGGTCCGACGCGCCTGCTCCAACCGGGCATTGCGCAGCGCCGTCATCGGTGTGATGCCGCGCACCTGCTGAAACGCGAGTTGCAGGGACCGCCCGCTGCACCCCGCCGCGCGTGCGAGGTCAACAAGGGTGACCGGCTCGGTCAAATGGCCACGGATGTATTCCTCGGTGCGCCTGACACTGCCAAGGCCGGCGGAGCGAGGGCCGTCTAACAAGTCTGAATAGTTATGCTCAAGCCGGTGCACGACTGTACGGCAAAGCAGATCCTCGAACAAACCTGCACTGACCGAACCCGTGATGAGTGAATTCGCCTGGGACAACTCGGTTTCTACAAAGCTGAGAAGATGGCGTATGCTCGCGCCGCCGCCCTGCATCGTGGCGAACTTGGATGAGAAGACGAGCGAGCCGCTGACCGTGCGATCGACCAGAGCCTCAAGGCAGGTCCGCAGCCGGGCGGCCGGAATCCAGACGCAAAGCTGTTCGGCTTTGTCGGACGTCGTGACCCGTGTGCCGGCCACCCCCTCGTAGACCAGCAATTCGTTCTCGCGCGCGCTCCAAGGTTCCTGATCTCGTGGAGATTGCACAACCACGCTTCCCCGCTTCACCAGATAAAGGCAATAGGCGGGGTGGCCGGGCGGTTCAGTCACGCAGACCGTGCCGCGCCGATTGAAAACGCCCGACACGCGCAATGAACCGACGCTCGTGATATCAAACGTGGAGCCATAACTCTGCGGGTCCAGGCGGAATGTGTGGCGATCGGCGGGAAGAAAAATTCGCGCGTCGGCCCGCGCATAACTCACTTTCGCCTTTTCTTCCGGTCGCAGCGCGTTCCAGACCGTGGAGTGGATGGCAGGAGGTGGTACGTTTTGGGCGCGCCGAAACCGGTCGAACATGCACGATGTCTCCCCCAAGTTTATCTCGGGAGCATCGGCCTCGACACCCGGTCCATGCAACCGTAACTCTCCGAAAGACAAGCAAATGCTGGCGTGATCGCTCGCAGCGCAGTGATTTCTTCCACCTCGTGTTGAATACGAGCGTATCAACTCCCGTCCGGCGGTGCTTGCCGGCGCGACAGGGCGGCATCGCCCCGCCCGCGCCCACGCCCTCACCACGCCGCAGCCACGTCATCGAGGCGTAGGCGCCGAGCCACGACCCGGCGGCGGCGAACAGCACGTAGAAGGCATTCTGGGTGTAGCTGATCACCGCAAAGGCCGACAGCAGATACCAGAGGCCGCTCCAGTTCGCGGCCGCCACGCGCCGGCGCGCCGCGACCGCGGCGCTGAACAGGACATAGACCGCGTCGGTGACCGCCGTGGCGACGAACACGCCCCCGGCGATCAGCGGATTGATCGCCGGCGTGAACCCCATGGCGCTACCGACTCGCCTGCGCCGGATTGCCGGTGGCCGGATCGAGACGCAGCGGCGGCGTTTGGCCGCCGGTCGAGGTGAAATCGAACATTCCCATGATCGATCCTGAGCCGGCATCGAACGAGCCTTCGCCGAGCCGTTGGCTGCTGAGCCAGTTGTCCTCGATGAAGCGCACCACCGAGGCTTCGGAGACCTGCGCGTGGCTAACGTAATCGGGCCTTGCCCAAGGCGAGATCACCAGGAAGGGAAGACGCGGTCCGAGGCCGCAGCGGCCGTTCACCGGCTGGCCGTGGACGCCGGGCAGCGGCGTGCCGATGCCGCATTTGCCGGGACCGTCAAGCTGATCGGCGACCGGGTCGAACGAAGGGTTGGTGGGTGCCACAAAGCCGTGGTCGTACCAGCCGTCGGAATCGTCATACGTGATGATGATGGCGGTGTCCTTCCAGTCGGGCTGGTCCTCGATGAAGTTGGTCACCGTGACAAGTCCCGTCTGCTCGTCGATCGGGTTCGAGTAGCCGGCATGGCCGTCCTGGTAAGCCGGCAGCTTGATGTACGACACGGCAGGGAAGTTGCCGGCCTTCAGGGCGGCGAAGAAGTCGCTGAGCGCGTATTCGTGATTGGCCGGGTCGCGCTGGCCGTCGTGATCGTAGCTGTAGCCGATGGCGGCGATCGAGCTTGGTCGGGCGTGGCTGGGATTGGCCGTGGAAACGTAGTACTGGAACCAGTTGTGGTGCGGAATGTAGTCCTTGATCGCCTTCTTCATCACGCCGGAATAGGTGCTGCGTGCGCAGCCCGTGGTGCCGTTGGCATTCTTCGTCTCGAGCCTGAAACCGCCCATGAAGCCGCCCCAGGTGATGCCCGCCGCACTGAGCAGGTCGCCGATGTTGTTGCCCTCCATGAGCACCTGATTAGTGGGCGTGGAGCACACGTCGTAGCCCGGATCGAGATCCTCGATCATCGTCAGCCCGCCCTCGCCGTTATCGGCATAGGCGACGCCTGCGGGCGTCGCCGCGGTCTTGGTGTTGCCGACGAAGCGCTCCCCGTTGGTCTGGCCCGCGACCACTTCGAGCGCGCCGGGCGTCGAGGGGCCGTAGGTATTGCCGTGCGCATTGTCGCTCATCGCGAAATGCTGCGCGTAGTTCCAGAGCGCGGTCACGGTGTTGCCGTCGAAGTAGCCCATCACCTGGCCTTTGGTGGCGGAGGCGCCGGACCGGCCCGGCGTGGCCGCGCCGGTGTATTTCGGAAACAGATCGGCCTTGCCGTGGTCGTACGCGAGTTCCTCGGGCATATAGGCATGGTTCTGATCGGCGGTCGCCGCCTCGGCGCGGTCGAGCCGAAACGGGTTGGCGGCGTCCGCGCCGTTTTCCGGATTGGTGAAATTGGGGTTGCTGGTCAGCAGGTCCCCGGACAGCAAATTGCTGACCCACGGTGTTGCGGCCGCTGCCGTGAAAGCGGGTTCGCCCGGCGGGTTGGCGGACTTCGGATAGGTTCCGAAATAGTGATCGAACGAGATGTTCTCGTCATAGATCACCACCAAATGCTTGATCGGCGTTCCGGTGGGGAAGGCTTCGGCCGGGCTTGGGCCGGCAACGCTGCCGAGTGCGGCGACGCCGGTCGCCGGAGCCGCCGCCACGGCCGACCCTGTCCAGCCCGCGAGGGCGGCGAAGCATGCGCCCGCGGCGGCGAGCAGGATTCGATTTCGTGTCATGGCGAACGAACGCGACATGCGAGTCCCCCGAACTGCCGAGTCATTGAGCGCGACGATATGAACTCGATCGGCCGCCGTTGCAAACCTATCCGGCAACGACCGTCATGCCTTGCAGATGCAGAGCTGCCGATCGCACCAGGTCGCGGCGCAGCAGTGTCCGTGCGACCGCGGCGCCGTGCGCGAGCGCCGCCTCGATCTCGGCGCGCGCCAGGCGCCCCACCGCGCGCGTGACCGGGCACTCGCCCAGATCGCTGTCGGGATCGATTTCGCGGCAGGGCACGCGGCGGATCGCCGGATGCCCCGGCAGATCGACGGCGTTGGCGATGACGGTCGCCGCGGCGTCGGCGGCGGCGGCGGTGTCGGCGAGCACGGTCACGGCATCGGCGATGCCGAGCGAATGGCTGCGACCGCGCCAGCCGCTGGTCGCGATGCCGCGCACCGGCGCCTCTGCCTCGATCACCGCGCGCGCGAACAGCGAAGGCTGGTCGGGCCGGTCCACCAGCCCCGCCGCGAGCCGCTCGCCCGGGGCGAGGTGGAGCGCGATGTCGCCGCCGTCATTGACGTAGGCGCGAGCCAGCTCGGCGGCGTTCAGCATGGCGGCCAGCACCTCCTCGGCGACCGCACCGGCGACCGCGGCCATCGGGGTGATGAACATCTCCGCCGCATGGGGCGCCACAGCCGCCTGCATCCGCCGCGCCGTGGCACCGGACGCCTGCGGCCTGTCGGGGCCGGCCGGCGCCCGCAGCAGCGCCAGTTCGGCGCACAGCTCGTCAAGGATGGTGGCGGTCCGCCGGGTCGCCGCGCGATAGGCGGCCTGCACGGCGGGCGGCGGTCCCCACGCCTCGATCACGAGGTCGATCGGGCCGTCGTTGAGATGCAGCCGCCGCCGATCCGCGAGCAGGCGCGCGGCGAGCCGGCTCATGGAGCGCGGCGCGGCCGCATCCCGGCCAGCACCTCGGCCAGCGGCCGCAGCCGGTCCATGTGCCCGCCGAGCCGCGCGTAGTCGTCGCGCCGCATGGTGAACTCGATCGGCGCCACCAGCGCCGGCGTCGGCACCGAGCCGAACCCGTTGGCGGGCAGCAGGGTCACATCCACCATGAAGGTGATGCCGCCGCCGGGCCAGACGTACACCGGCGCGCCGCCGCACGTGACACGAGTGAGCGCGTCCTTCACCGAGCGGGTCAGCCCGACCGGGTTCTCCGTCACCCCCGCGCGCAGCGAGCCGCCGGCGCCGCCCATGAACAGCACGCTCGCCAGCGCCGGCTCGCAGTTTTCCTTGATCCGCTCGACGGAGAAGGCGAGGGGGGCTGGCATCTCCTGCTCGATCGGACGCAGCGCCTCGTCGAGCACAAAATAGGTCGCTTGCTCGCCGGTGGTGCTGACCATCAGCAGGCTGAGGCCGGGGCGCGCACGCTTCGGGTCGAACGGTTCGAGGATCGCGAGCGGGTCGGAGAGGTCGGTGCCGCCCCAGCCGGTGCCGGGCCTCGCCACCTCGAAATACCGCCCCGGCGTGGAGCGGCGGCCGCGGATGCGGATGCCGGTCTCGGGGATGCCGAGCAGCTTGCCGGCCTGGTGCTCGGACAGCACGCCGGTGATGTGGTCGTCCACCACCACCACCTCGTCGGCATGGCCCTGCCACTGGCGGGCGAACATGCCGATCGTGGCCGAGCCGCAGCCCACCCGCATCCGCGCCTCGCGCGCCCCGTCGATCATCGGCGGCTGCCCCGCCTGGATCGTGAGCTGCGCGCCGTCATCCACCGCAAGCTCGACCGCGCCGCCGTTGCAGAGTGCGAGCAGCGCCTCACAGGTGGCGCGCCCGGTCTTCTTGCCGCTGCCGGTCAGGTGGTGGACGCCGCCGAGCGAGAGCATCTGCGAGCCGTACTCGCCGGTCATCACGTGCCCGATCGGCTCGCCCTCGGCACGCACCAGGCTGCGTTCCGGGCCGATGTGGCGGTCGGTGTCGATTTTTACTTTTGCGCCGCAGTAGCTGAAGATTCCCTCGGTGACGACCGTCACCATGTCCACGCCATCGACCTCCGAGGCGACGATGAAGGGGGCGGGCTTGTAGTCGGGATAGGTGGTGCCGGCGCCGATCGCGGTGAGGAAGCGCGGGCCGCCCACGATGTCGCCGTCCCAGTCCGCCTCGCGCTCCAGGAACGGCACCACGCCCGCGCGGGCGGGGGCCGAGCGGTCGAGCACGATCTGCGGATCGACCCGCACCAGCGTCCCGTTGTCGTTGGCGTAGCGGTCGCAGGCGCCGGTCATGCCGGGCTTGATGTAGCACAGCACCGGGCAGGCATCGCAGCGGATGCGGCCGTCCTCGGCCATCGACCCTCCGATCGTTTGACACGCGCTTTGGCGCAATCGTTAGCATACCAACGAAGCGGGCGGGAGGTCCATCGCTGGGATGATGCTAGCCGCTCAACGCTCTGAGCGTCCGCCCCCTCCCCCCGGCCCCCTCCCGCAAGGGGAGGGGGAGAGGCGCGCACGCAAGGCCCCCTCCCCTTGCGGGAGGGGGTTGGGGGAGGGGTGCCGCGACACCGAAACGGGGCACCGCCAAGGACCTCCCGAATGAAACCGGCGCCCTTCAGCTATCACGCGGCGGCGAGCGTGGCGCAGGCGGTGGACCTGCTGGGGGCGCTGGCGCCGGAGGGCGGACGCATCCTGGCCGGCGGGCAGAGCCTGGTGCCGATCATGGCGTTCCGCCTGGCACAGCCCGCGCATCTCATCGACATCAACAGGGTCCCGCACCTGGACCGGATCGCGGTCGAGGGAGATCGGCTCTGCATCGGTGCCACCGCCCGGCACGCCGCGTTCGAGGCGCCGGCCCCGCCGGGACCGCTCGGCCTGCTGCTGGCGCTGGTGGTCACCCAGATCGGGCACGGCCCGATCCGCGCGCGCGGCACGTTCTGCGGCAGCCTCGCCCATGCCGATCCGGCGTCCGAATGGTGCCTCGCCGTCGCGACGCTCGGGGCCGAGATGATCGTGCACGGCCCGCGCGGCGTTCGCACGATCGACGAGCGGGCCTGGTTCCGGGGGGCGATGACCACGGCGCTCGCCGAGGACGAGATGCTGGTGGAGGCGCGGCTGCCGCTGCTTGAGGCCGGCACGCGGTTCGGCTTCTGCGAGCAGAGCCGGCGCGCCGGCGACTACGCGATGGCGATGGCGCTGGTGACATACCGCGTTGCCGGCGGCCGGATCGTCCAGCCGCGCGTGGGCGTCGGCGGCGCCGAGGCGGTGCCGCGCCGCATCGCCGCCGCGGAAGCCGTCCTCGATGGGCAAGTGCCCGGCGAAGCCGCATTTCGTGCGGCGGCCGATGCGGCGGCGGTGGCGATCGACCCGATGGAGGATGCAGAAATTTCCGCCGCCTTGCGCCGTGACCTGGTGCGGGCCTGCACGCGGCGCGCACTCGCAGGGTCGCTGGCCTGATGCACGCGCCGGCTGATTGCTGGGTCGGCCGCGCGATCCCGCGCTTCGAGGACCCGGCGCTGCTGCGCGGGCGCGGCCGGTTCACCGCCGATCTGCCGGCGCGCTTTCGCGTGCGCTTCGTGCGCAGCGCCGTCGCTGCCGGGCGGATCGTGCGGATCGCGGCACCGGACGGCAGCCTGGTGTTCACCGCGGCCGACCTCGCCGGCGTCAAGCCGATCCGGCCGCTGCTGCACAAATTCGGCTACGTGCCGATCGAGCAGCCGGTGCTGGCCGATGGCGTGGTCCGCTACGTCGGCGACCCGCTCGCGGTCGCGGTGGCGGAAAGCGACGCCGCGGCAGAAGACCTGGCCGATCGGGTCGAGGTGGAGATCGCGGCCGTCCCCGCGGTGACGGACGCGCGCGCGGCACTTGCCCCCGGCGCGCGGCAGGTGCGGTCGGAAGTGCCGGGCAACCTCGTGATCGAGGCGGCGCTGGCGACCGACGGCCACGCGAGGGCGATGGCCCGCGCGGATCGCGTGATTGCCTGCACGATCCGCTCGCGCCGGCAGAACGCCTCGCCATTGGAGCCGCGCGCCGCGCACGCGGCATTCGATCCTGCGAACGGGCGCGTCGACCCTCACCTGCACCACGCAGACGCCGCACATGATGCGCACCATCATCGCCGACCTGCTCGGGATGGCGGAGGCGGATTTGCGCGTGATCGCGCCGGATGTCGGCGGCGGCTTCGGGCAGAAGATGTCGCTGGCACCGGAATTCGTCGTGCTGGTCTGGCTCGCGCGGCATCTGCGCGCCAGCGCCGCCTGGACCGAGGATCGGCGCGAGAACCTGATGGCGAGTTTTCATGCCCGCGACATGCACCTCTCGGTCGAGGGCGCGTTCGACGCAAACGCGCGGCTGGTGGCCCTCTCCGGCGACGTGATCGCCAATGTCGGCGCCTACGCGCCCTACCCCAACACCGCCGCGGTCGAGCCGCTGATGTCGCTCGCCGAGCTGCCCGGCCCGTACGATTTTTCCGACTATGCCTGCCGCGTGCGCGGAGCGGTCACGAATACCTGCAGCAGCGCGCCGTATCGCGGCGTGGCACGGCCGGTGCTGACGCTGGCGATGGAGCGGCTGATGGATCGTGCCGCGCGGGCGTTCGGCATCGAGCCGTGGGAAATCCGCCGGAAGAACCTGGTGACGCGTTTCCCCCACGTCTCGCCGACCGGCCTCGTGCATGACCCCGGCAGCTACCGCGAGACGATGGAACGTGCGCTGGCGCTCGCCGATGCCGACGGGTTTCGCGCGCGGCAGTGCCGGGCACGAACGGCGGGACGGTATCTCGGCATCGGGCTTTCGACGTTCTGTGAGCGCACCGGCTACGGCTCGCCCGCCTTCGCTGCGCGCGGCATGGATGTCACCCCCGGCTGGGAAACGGTGCAGATCGCGATGGACCCGTCCGGCGCGGTGGAGGCGCGGATCGGCGCCTCGCCGCACGGGCAGGGACTGGCGACCGCGCTGGCGCAGGTCATCGCCGACACGCTGGGCATCGCACCGGGCGCGGTTCGCGTCGTGCATGGCGACACCGACCGAACCCCCTATGGCTGGGGCACGTTCGCCAGCCGCTCGCTGGTGCTCGCCGGCGGCGCCTCTCTGCTGGCATCGCGAAAGCTGCGGCAGAAGCTGCTGGCGATCGCGGGGACGCTGCTGGAGGCCGATCCCGCCGACATCGCGCTCGCCGGCGGGGCGGCGCGCGTCGCCGGCACCGACCGCGCGCTGCCGATCGCCGATCTCGCGCGCGCGTCCTATCACCAGGCGTACCGCTTCGCGCTCGAGCCGGGGCTCGCCGAGGCCGCGACCTACGACCCGGCCGGCACTTTCTCCAACGCCTGCCACCTTGCTATCGTCGCGGTTGACGTCGAGACCTGCGCGGTCGCGATCGAGCGGTTCATCGTCGTCGAGGATGCCGGCCGGCTGATCAATCCGATGATCGTCGAGGGACAGATACGCGGCGGCGTCGCACAGGGGATCGCCAATGCGCTGCTTGAGGAGATCGTCTATGACGGCGCGGGCGAGATCCTGACCACCTCGTTTGCCGATTACCGGCTGCCGAGCTTGCGGGAAATCCCCCGGATCGAAATTGACCATCTGCAAACCGAGACCGACGCTTCGCTCACCGCGGCGAAGGGTCTCGGCGAGGGTGGTGCGGTCGGCGCGCCGGCGGCGGTGCTGAACGCGATCAACGACGCGCTCAGCCCGTTCGGGGCGACGATCGACGAGATGCCGGCGACACCGCGGCGCATCCACGACGCGCTGTGCGCGGCACGGGCCGCGCGATGACCGAGTCGGTGCCGGTTTGCCTTGACATCAACGGCGCGGCGTACCGCATCGTGGTCGAGCCGCGCCTGACGCTCGCGGACGCGATCCGCCAGGAATGCGGCCTGACCGGCACGCATGTCGGCTGCGAGCACGGCATCTGCGGCGCCTGCACCGTGATCGTGGACGGCGAGGCGGTGCGGTCCTGCTTGATGTTCGCCGTGCAGGCCGAGGGCTGCGCGATCCGCACCGTCGAGGGGTTGGCGCCGCCGGACGAGCTGCACCCGTTGCAGGCGGCGTTCATGCGGCATCACGGGCTGCAATGCGGCTTCTGCACGCCCGGCTTCCTGATGCTGGCGGCCGCCGTACTGGAGTGCCAACCGCACATCTCCGACGCGGCGCTGCTCGATGCGCTCTCCGCCAACCTCTGCCGCTGCACCGGATACCAGGGCATCATCGACGCCGTGTTCGACGCGGCGCGCGTGATGCGCGCCGAACCCGAGAGGTGACATCATGGCCCTCGCTGCCGGACCCGAGAAGCAGCTTGGAAAGCTCGTCATCCGCAACATCGGCCTGCTGCTTTCGGGCCGGCTGGAACAGCCGATTCTGGAGGCCGACACGGTGGTGGCCGAAGGCGGCCGCATCGCCGCGTGCGGCCGTGAGGCGGAGTGCGATACCGGCGATGCCAGCGTGGTGATCGACGCGCGTGGCTGCACGCTCGCACCCGGCCTGATCGACAGCCACGTCCATCCGGTGCTGGGCGACTGGACGCCACGGCAGAACCAGCTCGGCTGGATCGAAAGCTGCCTCAACGGCGGCGTGACAACGATGGTCTCGGCGGGCGAGGTGCACACGCCCGGCCGGCCGCGCGACGTGATCGGCGTGAAGGCGCTCGCGATCGCAGCCCAGCGCGCCTACCAGAATTTTCGTCCTGCGGGGGTAAAGCTGCTCGCCGGCGCCCCGGTGTTGGAGACCGGCATGGTGGAGAGCGATTTTGCCGAACTCGCCGCCGCCGGCGTGAAGCTGCTGGGCGAGGTCGGATTGGGCACGGTAAAGGCGGGCGAGGAGGCGCGCCGCATGGTCGGCTGGGCGCGCCGCCACGGCATCCAGAGCACCATCCACACCGGCGGCCCGAGCGTGCCCGGATCGGGCTACATGGATGCCGACACGGTGCTGGAGGCGGATGCCGACATTATCGGCCACATCAACGGCGGCCACACGGCACTGCCGCCGATGCAGATCCGCTGCCTGTGCGAGCGCTGCTCGCGGGCGATCGAGATCGTCCATAACGGCAACGAGCTGGCCGGGCTGACGGCGCTGCGCACCGCCCGCGAGCTGGGGCAGATGTCGCGCGTGATCCTCGGCACCGACAGCCCGGCGGGATCGGGCGTGCAGCCGCTCGGCATCTTGCGGCTGATCGCGCTGCTCGCTTCGGTCGGCGACACGCCGGCCGAGCAGGTCTTCGCCTGCGCCACCGGCAACACGGCGCGAATGCGCTCGCTCGAGTGCGGCATCATCGAAGCAGGGCGCGCGGCCGATTTCGTGCTGATGGACCGCGCGCAGCATTCCTCGGGCACCGACTTGCTCGACAGCGTGCGCCGCGGCGATCTGCCGGGGATCGGCATGGTGGTGATCGACGGCATCGTCCGCTGCGGGCGCAGCCGCAACACGCCGCCCGCCGAGCGCGTGCCGGAGGTCGTGGCGCATTGACGGATGACGACGATTGCTACGTCCTTGAACGGCAGATCGGCTTCGTACTGCGCCAGGCGACGCAGCGCCACCTGGCGTTGTTCGGCGCGATGATGATCGACGCGCTGACGCCGACGCAGTTCTCCGCCATCGTCAAGTTGCACGAGCATGGATCGTGCTCGCAGAACCGGCTCGGCCGGCTCACCGCGATGGACGTGGCGACGATCAAGGGCGTGATCGACCGGCTGACCCGGCGCGGCATCACCGAGACCAGGGCGGACCCCGCCGACGCGCGGCTGTTGCTGGTATCGCTCACCGCCGCCGGCCGCCGGATTGCCGAGCGCGCCATCCCGCAGGCCAGGCGCATCACCGAGGCGACGCTGGCACCGCTTGCACCCGAGGAGCAGCGGCAGATTCTGGCGCTGCTCGGCAAGCTCAGATAGAGAGGGCGCATGATCCGCAAGCTGCTCACGATCGTCGAGGAAACCCACGCCGAAGCCGGGCGCGCGATCGCCCCGCCGACCCGCAAGGCCGCCGCGATCGCGGTCGTCGCCAATCCGTTCGCCGGACACTACGTCGAGGACCTCGAGCCACTCGTCGCCCTGGGCGCCGAGCTGGGTGCCAGCCTCGGCGCGCGGGCGGTGGCCGCACTTGGGATCGCGCCCGCGAGCGCGCAGAGCTACGGCAAGGCCGCAATCGTGGGCGAGGACGGCGAGCTGGAGCACGCGGCGGCGATCCTTCACCCCAAGCTCGGCGGCCCGCTGCGCCAGGCGGTCGGCAGCGGCGCGGCGCTGATCCCGAGTGCGAAGAAGCGCGGCGGCGCGGGGAGTGCGATCGACGTGCCGCTCGGTCACAAGGACGCCGCCTTCGTGCGCAGCCATTTCGACGCGATGGAGGTGCGCGTGCCGGACGCGCCGCGCCGCGACGAGATCGTGGTGGCGATCGTCGTCACCGATTCCGGCCGCCCGCTGCCGCGCATCGGCGGCCTCACGGCGGATCGCATCGAGGGCAAGGACGGTCTGCGTTGAATACAGGGCGATCGCATATGGACGCGCCGTTTCCGTCATGGTCGGCGAAGACCGACCATCCACGTCTTTCGTGCGGCCGCGAAGTCGTGGATACCCGGCCTTCGCCGGGCATAACGAATACGTTGAACCGCAGGACGGGGAGAACACGATGACCAGGATCACGCGCCGCGCGGCACTCGGCGGCACCATCGGGGGACGTCTCACTGCTCGCCGGCCCCGCCATCCTGCGCGCGCAAGGCACGGCGCCGATCCGCGTCGGCGAGATCAACAGCTACACCGCTATCCCCGCCTTCACGCAGCCGTACCGCAAGGGCTGGCAGATGGCGGTCGATGCGGTGAACGCGGGCGGCGGCGTGCTGGGCCGCAAGATCGAGGTGATCTCGCGCGACGACGCCGGCAAGCCGTCCAACGCGATCCGCCTCGCCGGCGAGCTGGTCAACGACCAGAAGGTCGATCTGCTGGCCGGCGGTTTCTTGTCCAATATCGGGCTGGCTCTGTCGGACTATGCGCTGCACGCGAACAAGCTCTATGTCGCCGGCGAGCCGCTCGCCGACGCCCTGGTGTGGTCCGACGGCAACCGCACCTGCTATCGCCTGCGTCCCTCGACCTACATGCAGGTGGCGATGCTGATCCCCGATGCCGCGGCATTGCCGGCGAAGCGCTGGGCGACGGTGGCGCCCAATTACGAATACGGCCAGTCGGCGGTGAAGTGGTTCAAGCAGTTGCTTGCGGCGAAACGGCCCGACGTGGAGTTTGTCGCGGCGCAGTGGCCCGCACTCGGCCATATCGACGCGGGTGCCACGGTCGAGGCACTGGCGGCGGCGAAGCCGGATGCGCTGTTCAACGTGACCTTCGGCGCCGACCTCACCAACTTCGTCCGCCAGGGCAACACGCGCGGGCTGTTCCAGAACCGCTCCGTCGTGTCGCTGCTGACCGGCGAGCCGGAATACCTCGCCCCTCTCGGCGCGGAGGCGCCGGCGGGCTGGATCGTCACCGGATACCCGTGGGCGCAGGACAAGGCACCGGCCAATGTCGCCTTCGTCAAGGCCTACCGGGATCGCTTCAAGGAATTGCCGCGGATGGGGTCCGTGGTCGGCCTGTCGCTGATCCATTCGATCGCGGCCGGGATCACGGCGTCGGGCGGCACATCGACCGATCAGATGGTGAAGGGCTTCGCGGGTGCCGCGTTCGACACGCCGTTCGGCCGGCGATGTACCGCGCACTCGACCATCAGAGCACGATGGGCGCGTTCGTCGGCAAACTCGCAGTGGAGGACGGGCACGGCGTGATGGCAGACTGGCACTACGTCGACGGCGCCTCGGTGATGCCGCCGGATGCGGTGGTGCGGAAGCTGCGGCCCGCCGCGAGCTGAACGGCGGCGCCGTTGGGCTTCGTCGTCATCCAGGGACTGACGGGGCTCGCCGGCGCCTCCTCGCTGTTCCTGGTCGCGGCCGGTCTGACGGTGATCTTCGGCGTCACCCGCGTGGTGAACTTCGCCCACGGCAGCCTCTACATGCTCGGCGCCTATGTCGGCGTCAGCGTGCTCGTGCGCCTGCCGGGCACGATCGGCGGGTTCGCGCTCGGCGTAATCGGCGCTGCCTGCGCGGTCGGGTTGGCCGGCGTGCTGATGGAAGTGGCGCTGCTGCGGCGCATCTACCGCGCGCCGCCCTTGCTGCAATTGCTCGCGACCTTCGGCGTGGTGCTGATCGTGCAGGATTTCGTGCAGCGCATCTGGGGGCCGGACGATCTGACGTTGCCGCGACCGCCCTGGCTGCGCGGCTTCGTCGTCATCGCCGGCAGTCGCTTCCCGGTCTATGACCTGGCGCTGATCGCGGTCGGGCCGCTGGTGCTGGCGGCGCTGTGGCTGCTGCTCACCCGCACCCGCTGGGGCACGCTGGTGCGCGCCGCGACGCAGGACCGGGAGATGGTCGCGGCCCTCGGCGTCGATCAGCGCTGGCTGTTCACCTCGGTCTTTGCACTCGGCGCGGCCCTGGCGGGGTTGGGCGGTGCGCTCGCGCTGCCCGACCAGTCGGCCAATCTGCAGATGGACCTCGGCGCGATCGTCGATGCCTTCGTGATCGTCGTGGTGGGCGGGCTGGGCAGCCTGCCGGGCGCCTATCTCGCGGCGCTGGTGATCGCCCTGCTGCAAGCCTACGGCCTCGTGCTGGTGCCGCGCGCAACGCTGGTGCTGGCGTTCCTGGTGATGGCGGTGGTGCTGATGCTGCGGCCCAACGGCCTGCTCGGGCGGCCGCTGGCGGAGGCGCGGGTGGTCGGCGGCGTCGTGCCGCTGGTGCGACCCGCACCGCTGGCCGCGCGCGTGCTGGGGGCGGCGGCGCTGGCGGCGGCGATCGCGGCGCCCTTCTTTGTCGGCGCCTATGGATTGTCGGTGCTGACCGAGGCGGCGGTCGCGATCCTGTTCGCCGCCAGCCTGCATTTCATCATGGGGCCGGGCGGGCTGCCGAGCTTCGGCCACGCCGCCTGGTTCGGCCTCGGTGCCTACGCCGCCGGGCTGATCGCGGTCGCGCACGCGCCGATGCTGCTCGGCCTCGCCGCGGCGCCGCTGCTGGCCGGGGTGGTCGCGGCCTTGCTCGGCGGGTTCACGGTGCGGCTCTCGGGCGTCTATCTCGCCATGATCACGCTCGCCTTCGCGCAGATCGTCTGGGCGGTCGCGTTCCAGTGGGTCGAAGTCACCGGCGGCGACAACGGGATGCTCAATGTCTGGCCGGCGCGGTGGGCTGGGCACGCCGGCGGCGTTCTACTGGCTGGCGCTCGGCCTCTGCATGCCGGTGACCCTGCTGCTGCGCCGCGCGCTCTATGCCCCGTTCGGCTACGCGTTGCGGGCGGCGCGCGATTCCGGCCGGCGGGCGGAGGCGATCGGGCTGGATGCGCGGCCGCTGCGCATCGCCGGCTTCGCCATCGCCGGGGCCGCGGCGGGGCTGTCGGGTGGCGTGTTCGCCTTCGCCAAGGGCAGCGTGTTCCCCTCCTACGCCGATATTCCGCGCTCGGTCGATGCGCTGCTGATGGTGCTGCTGGGCGGCGTGCAGAGCATGGCCGGGCCGATCGTCGGCGCGCTCGCCTATACCGGCCTCTACGACTGGCTGTTGCAAAGCACCGCTCTGTGGCGGCTGGTGCTCGGCTTCGCGATCGTGCTGCTGGTCGTGGCCTTCCCCGAGGGCATCGTCGGGGGCATCGCCGGGGCCGCCGGCCGCATCCGGTGGCGCCGGTCGCCCGCGTGAGCCAGGGCCGTTGACGACTGGGCCGGTACTGGCGGCGCGGGGCTTGCGCAAATCCTTCGGCGGTGTGCGCGCGGTCGCCGATGTGTCCTTCGCGGTGGACGCGGGCGAGATGCTGGCCCTGATCGGCCCGAACGGCGCCGGCAAGTCCACCTGCTTCAACATGCTCGGCGGGCAGCTCCGCCCCGATGCCGGACGGGTGGAACTGCTCGGGCGCGACATCGGCGGCCTGCCGCCGCGCGCGATCTGCCGGCTCGGCGTCGGCCGCACCTTCCAGGTCACCGAGACCTTCGCCTCGATGACGGTGCGCGAGAACGTGCAGATGGCGCTGATCGCGCACGCGCGCCGGGTCTGGCGGTTCTGGCGGCCGGCCGGGCGGGAGTGCGCGGAGGCGGCCGACCGGCTGCTCGGCCAGGTGGGCCTGGCGGGCCAGGAGGCGCGTGCCGCCGGCGTGCTCGCCTATGGCGATCTGAAGCGGCTCGATCTCGCCATGGCGCTCGCCCGCGATCCGCGGCTGGTGCTGATGGACGAGCCGACCGCGGGCATGGCGCCCGCCGAGCGCGGCGCGCTGATGCACCTGGTTGCCGATCTCGCGCACCGGCGCGGCCTCGCGGTGCTGTTCACCGAGCACGACATGGACGTGGTGTTCAGCGTCGCGGACCGCATCCTGGTGCTGGATCGCGGCGCGCTGATCGCCGCCGGTGCGGCCGAGACGATCAGGGGCCATCCGCGTGTGCGCGAGGTCTATCTGGGCAGCGAGGCGGGATGATGCTGGCGGTGCGCGGCCTCGCGGCCCATTACGGCCGGGCGCAGGTGCTCGCCGATATCGGCTTCGCGGTCGCGCAGGGCGAGGCCTGGGTGCTGATCGGCCGCAACGGCGCCGGCAAGAGCACGACGATGAAGTCGCTGATCGGCCTGCTCCGCCCGAGTGCCGGGTCGATCCGCTTCATGGGCGAGGAGATCGCCGGGCGGGAGCCGTACCGCATCGCCCGCCTCGGCCTCGGCTACGTGCCGGAGGAGCGGCGCATCTTCACCGAGCTGACGGTGATGGAGAATTTGAGCGTCGGCCGGCAGGGCGCGCGTCCGCAGTTGCCGCCCTGGACGCCGGAGCGGCTGTTCGCGCTGTTTCCGAACCTCGCCGCGATGCGCGACCGCCGGGGCGGACAGATGAGCGGCGGCGAGCAGCAGATGCTCACGATCGCGCGGACCCTGATGGGAAATCCCCGGCTGATCCTGCTCGACGAGCCGAGCGAGGGCCTGGCACCGCTGATCGTCGAGCAGATGGCGGCGGCGCTTGCGGCGCTGAAGGGCGAGGGGATGACAGTTCTGCTCGCCGAGCAGAATCTGCGGTTCGCGAAGCGCGTGGCCGACCATGCCGCGGTCATCGAGACGGGCCGGGTGGTGTGGACCGGGACCATGGCGGCGCTGCTGGCGGATGCGGCAGTGCGCGATCGGTATCTCGCGGTGTGACATGAGCCCCCTCCCCTTGCGGGAGGGGGTTGGGGGAGGGGTGTCACCGCACCGAAATGGGTCAACACGAATGACCGCCGGTATCAGACCCCCGCTTGCGCGTCCGCGTCGCGTACAGCCCGCGGGGCCGATGCTCCATCACGTTCGGCCGCACCACCGTCTGGCGATAGTCGAGCCAGTCCTGCTCCGAGAGCTGGCGCAGTTCGGGCACCAGCTCGTAGCGGTTCAGCGTCGCCTCGGCGTACACCTCCCGCGGCAGCGGCTGCACCTGGAACAACGGATAGTCGGCGCGGAAGCGGATCGGCGTGTCGGTCTTGGCAAGACGGATCGCGGCGAACAGCGGGCCGAACCAGCGGTCGCTCTCGATGATGCCCTCGAACACCTCGTAGGCGTTCGTCTTCGGCAGGTTGACCGGGCCGCGCACGTTCAGGCTCCAACCGGGGGCCGTGCGCACCACGACGCCGCTCCAGAGCTGGATCAGCCCCGGCTCCTGCAAGGCACTGACGAAGGGCGGCGAGAAGCCCTGCACGTCCGCCGGTGCATGGTCGTCGAAGAACGCCGCGAAGCCGGGGAACTGTGCGGTCTGCAACGGGTGCCAGCCGGGCTCGCCGTCCCAGGTCCAGGTGAGATCGGTGCCGCCGTCCCACATCACCGAGAAGCCGATCGGCGAAAACACGTAGTAGCCGAAGCCGGACGCGGTGACGATCGCCTCGCAATAGCGGAAGGCGCGGGTGGGCAGGCTGCCGCCGGCGGCGCGGTCGGCGCGCTGCGGCAGCCGCGCCTGCGGCACAAAGCGGTGGAACACCACGAGCGGACGGCCGCTGTCGTCCGCCTGGGCGCGGTCCGGGTCGGTCAAGGCGGCACTCCCGGGGGAGGCGCGCGCGGTGCCGGCGCCGGCCCGCGCGCTCGCGATCAGAAGCTGGGCGTGTTGCCGCCGAGACGCACCTTGCCCGCATCCGCGACCGGCAGGGCCGGCGCATTGCCGCCGAGGCGGATTTTTGCGCTATCCGCGACCGGCAGGGCGGGCGCGTTGCCGCCGAGGCGGATCTTTGCGGCATCCGCGACCGGCAGGGCGGGTGCGTTGCCACCCAGGCGGACCTTGACGGGGTAGGCGGTGGTGCGCGGGAGATCGGTCATGGTTGAGGTGCCCCTTTTGGGTTGCGGTTTTGCGGTTCGAGTCGGCTGCCGTCCTGCTGTTGCCCGACCGGGCGGGCTCTCCGTGGTGATCCAAGCAAAACCGCTGTAATTTCACGATTATTAGTCGTTCTTTTGACGTCAAGCTTGCGTCAAAACATTTCCCACGTGCATTTTCGCCGCCGAAGTTGTGGAACGGGCAGAGAACGCGCTGGAAACCGGCACCGCCAGCCACACGTTCCGCAAGGCGAGAGCAGCGGAGCGGCCCATGCGACCCACATCTCTCGTGCTGGCGGCACTGGTGCTGGCGGCACCTTCCGTGGCCCGCGCCGCGACCTCGCCGGCCGATGCCGCGCCGCCCGCGATGATCGCGACCCCACGGGCGCAGCAGGAGGAGCATCAGGCGCACCAGGCGGCGCAGGCCGCGCGGGCGGCGTCGGCGCAGGCGCACCGGCAACAGGCGATCGGCAACCCGGCCGGTGCCGCCGCCGCCTCGCAGAAGGCGCAGGATGCGGCGCAGAAGGCGAAGCAGGCCGGCCGCGCGGCGCAGTGGCACGCGGGATCAGGGCACTGAGCCGGCCGAAGGGCGGTCAGACCGTAAACTGCTCCACGATGATCCGCTCCGACAAGGCCTGATCCGGGTCGAACAGCACCGTCACCGCGACACTGCGGTCCTCCCCCACCTCGACCGAGACCACGTTGCGCACTTCGGCGAACTCGGTCGCCGCTGCCACCGGCCGCTTGTCGGCCTCCAGCACCTCAAACAGCACCGCCGCCTCGCTCGGCAGCAGCGCGCCGCGCCAGCGGCGGGGGCGGAAGGCACTGATCGGCGTCATCGGCAAAAGGTTCGCTGACAGCGGCACAATCGGCCCGTGCGCCGAGAGGTTGTAGGCGGTCGAACCGGCGGGCGTGGAGACCAGCACCCCGTCGCAGACCAGCTCTGCCAATCGCACCCGGCCATCGACCGAGATCCGGATTTTTGCCGACTGCCGCCGCTGGCGGAGCAGGGAAACCTCGTTCAGCGCCAGCGCCTCCTCGGTCTCCCCCTCGGCCGTAATCGCGCGCATCCGCAGCGGGTTCAGCACCGCCTCCTGCGCCGCGGCGATCCGCTCGGCCAGCCCCTCCTCGGCGTAGGCGTTCATCAGGAATCCGACCGAGCCGCAGTTCATGCCATAGACCGGGACCCGGCGCCCGAGCACGCGGTGCAGCGTCTCGAGCATGAAGCCGTCGCCGCCCAGCGCCACCACCGCCTGCGCCGCATCCAGCGGCGCGTCGCGGTAGCGGCCGATCAGGCGGGCGCGCGCTTCGGTCGCGAGCTGGGTCGGGGCCCCGAAGAAGGCGATCCGCTCCGGGGCCTCGGCCACGGGTGGGTCAGACCAGCCGCCGATGCTCCAGCACCGGCATGTCGCGCCGCACCCGTGCGGTGACGGCCGGGTCGATGCGGGCGGTCGCCCAGCCGGTCCCGTCGGAGACTTTCGCCACCACGTGTCCCCACGGATCGCATACCAGCGAGTGGCCGTAGGAGAAGCGCGGCTCGCCGCCCGCATCGAGGTGGCGGCCCCAGGCGGCGGGGGCGGCGAACCAGCATTGCGTCTCGATCGCCCGGGCGCGGAGCAGCGCCTCCCAATGGTCCTTGCCGGTCTGCAACGTGAACGCGGCGGGCAGGAAGATGAGCTCGGCACCGGCGCGGCGCAGCGCCAGGAACAGCTCGGGGAAGCGCAGGTCGTAGCAGATCGCGCAGCCCACCTTGGTGCCGTTCGCCTCGTAGGTGACGACGGCGTCGCCCGACCCGAAGCTGGCACTCTCGCGATAGCCGGTGCCGTCGGGGGCGGTGATGTCGAACAGGTGGATCTTGCGATAGCGCGCGACCTCGCCGCCCTGCGGGTCGAAGGCGACGGTGGTGTTGAACAGCCGCTCGCCGGCGCGCTCGGCGATCGAGCCGCCGTGGACGTGGATGCGCTTCTCGCGCGCGACCGAGCGCAGGAACTCGTAAGCGGCACCGCCCGGCTCGTTCGATCCCGGCGGCGGCAGCGTCTCGGCGGCGGCGAGCTTGGCGGCGTGGTCGCCGCCGAGGCAGGTCCAGACTTCCGGCAGGCTGATGATGTCGGGCCGGTCCTGGGTCACGGCGCCTTCGATCAGGCCGTGCGCCTGGGTGATGTTGTCCGCCTTGATGTGCCCCGGGCTCATCTGCACCACGCTCACGCGCATCGCTCTCGGCTCCTTCGCTGGGTGCGGCATCAAGCACCGGCGGGTGTGGCAGGGCAAGGGAAGGGCCTCGCCGACGCGGCGGCGGCTATCCCCCGCGCCGTTCCACGACCACCGCGACCTCGTTGCGGCGCAACCGGGGGATCATCCAGGGCGGGTCATAGAACCACGCCGTCGAGGGGCCGACCGGCATCCAGGCACCGCGCTCCAGCGCCGCCCGCAGGTCCGCCCTCGCCGCCGCCACCCTGGCCGGCGTCGGCACCCCGGAGAAGCGCAGCACGGCCACCGTCTGCGCCGGCACGGTGATGATCCGCACCGCCGGGTCGTTCGGCTCCGGCAGGCTCTCGCGCATGGCGCTCGCCGGCATGAAGCAGCGGATGCGCCAGGCTTCGGCCTCGTCCCAACCCTGCGACAGCATCGCCATGCGCCGGTCCCGCGGAGGCAGATCGGGGGCCTGGGCGACCGGCACCGCCATCGCGATCCGCGCCCCGCCGCGATTGGCCCCGTAGGTGTAGGCCGCGAGCCGCCGGAAGCCCTGCTTTCGCGTCGCCATCTGCTCGCCAGGAAGTGCCACCTCCGCCGCCAGCCGCGGTCGGTAGGACCGCACCTGCACCGGGCCGATGCGGGCGAGCGGCCGGAAGCGCGGCTGCTCGGTGAAACCGAGCAAGCCGGCAACCGCCGCCAGTTCTCCGATCCGCCCGACGAGCTTCATGGGCCTGTTCTTATGCACTCATTCTTATGCACTCATTCTTATGCACTCATTTCCACGCGCTCGGAAGCTTGCGGAAGCCGGGTTCAGCCGGCGGGTCCGTCAACTCCTCGTCGATGCCGGTGACGGTCGCGAGCCGCGGGCCACGGCGGCAGGCGCGTTGCAGTTCCTCCACCGCATCCACCTCGCCATAGAGCAGCGTCTCGACCGACCCGTCCGGCCGGTTGCGCACGTAGCCGGCAAGCCCGAGCCGCTCAGCCTCGGCCGACCAGCCACGCACGATAGCCCACACCCTGCACCCGGCCGCGGATCACCAGCCGCTTGGCCCTCATCGCCGGGCGAGCTCCAGCAGCCGCGCCGCACTCGCCACCTCGGCCGCGACCGCCGCGCGCCGCGCCAGCGCTTCGGCGTCACGGCCCCACAACTCCTCCTGGAACGTCTCGTCCAGCGTCGCGAGTGCCATCGCCTCCGCCGCCGAGAGCTCGAACCGGGCCAGCGCCAGCCCCAGCACCAGGCTGCCCAGCGCCGGCACGGCGACGCCGAGGGCCGCCAGCGCGAGCGGATCGTGCCCGGCCAGCGCCCGCCGCAGCGCCGCGAGCGCCTCCCGCTCCTGCGGCACGTAAACCACGCCGGTGGTGACGCGGAGCGCCGCGCCCAACTCCGTCCTGGCCCAGTCCAGCCACGGCTGCCAGGCGCGGTCTTGCCGCTCGACCAGCGCCGCCGGCCCCTCCGCGCGATAGCACAGCAGGTCGCTCTCGCCGTATCGCGTCAAGGCGTCGATGCAACACCCAGGTTCGGGCGCAATCCGCGCCTGTGCGGTGCCGGCGAGCCGCGTGAGCGGCAAGTCGTCGAAGCCGATCTCGGCACCCTGCTCGCCGCCAGCGTGCTGCCACTCGGCCGCGAGCGCCTCGGCCAGCGCCGGCCGGTCCACAAGCACCGGCGTGCCGCCGGGAAGGCGCATCGGCTTGCCGTCGAGCAGCACGCGAAACCCGTCGGGGTCTGCCTCGATGCGCGCTGTCTTCCAGAAGCGCCGCATGGCTCAGCCGTGATGGCGCAGCAGGCGCAGGATGTCGCCCGGCTGGATGCCGTGCGCGGCCGGGCGCGGCGCGGGCAGCGGACCGGGCGCGCCACCACGCGCGACCGCCAGCGCCGGGGTGCAGGAAATCCTCGCCGGGGGAGCCGATCACGACCGAGACCCGTCCGCCGGCGCTGTGCTGCTCGCCCATCTTGGGCGCGCGCCAGGGGCCGGTGACGTCGAGCGGCGTTGCCGCATCGACCCGCCCCAGCCGCAGCCGCGGCTGCAACCGCAAATCGAACGTCTCGGCGCCGAGGTCGATGCTGCCGCTGCCGGTGATCGCGACCCGGCTGGTGTCGATTGCGAGTGCCTGCACCACAGCGCGGCCGCGATCGGCGGCGAGCCGCAGGGCGACGCAGCGCAGCCGGGTGCGGCCCTCGCCGAGGGTCGCCGGCAGCTTCGCGGTGCGCAGCACGTCGCCCAGCGCCGCTTGCAGCAGCGCGTTGGCGACGTCGCCGTTCACCAGTGCCAAGCCGACATGCCCGTCGAGCCCGGCCGCGATCGCGTGCAGCGAAACCCCGCTGCCGTGCAGGTCGAGGTCGAGCTGCGCGCTGCCGGTGATCGCGGGCGCTAAGCCGAAGGCGTCCAGCGTCGGCCCGATGGCCAGCGCCGGCGCGTGCAGCGTGAGGGCAACCGGCGGCACGTCCTTGGTCGCGTCGAGGGTGAAGGTGCCGTCCACCGGCCCGCCGGGGAGCAGGGCGGCGAAGGGCGCCACCGCCAAGTTGCCGCCCACATCGAGCAGGTGGCCCGAGACATCGCGCCAGTCGGTGCCCCCGGTGTGCAGAACGGCGACCGTCAGGTGCAGATCGGCGTCGGCGGCCCGCAGCGGCGCCAGGGTCAGCGGACGCTCGGGGATCAGGGGCCGAGCCCCAGGGGGCTTCACGGCAGGCGGGCTGTGCGGCAGCCGCGGGTGCCGGTGTGGGCGCGGCGGTCGGGCCGTGGGCAGGCGCGGGGGGCGGCGTCGGCGGCCGGGCGGCCGCGAACAGGCGGCGCAGCGCATCGAGATCAAGGCGGCTCGAGGTCAGCGTCGCACGCAGCACCGGCCGGCCGTCGGCGCGGCCGAGCGTGGCATTGCCTTCGAGATCGCCCTCTGGCGCGGTCAGCACCAGATCGTGCAGCGCCACGCCGCCGGGTGCGTCCCCGATCCAGGCTCGCAGCGACACGTTCTTCAGCGCCGGCAAAGGCGGCCCTTCGGGCGGCGCAAAGGCCGCGAGATCGGAGAGTTGGACCGCGAGAGCGAGGTCTTTTCCGCTCAGATTACGGGGTGACGCGATGCTGCCCTTGAGCGCCAGCTTCGCCGGGCCGGCCGAACCCGCCAAATCGACTGTTGCCGGCGCAAGCGCCGCCGGGCAGGAGTGCGGGCAATGGTCCGGCGCTGCCCTGCACCGCCAGCGGCGTGCGGCCGAGACTGCCATGCGCGACCAGCTCGACCGGCCCGGTCGCGGAGCGCGCGGCGGCGTCGAGGCTGGCGAGCCGCAATCCCGGGACGATCGCCGACAAATCCGACGTCCCCGCCTGCACGCGCAACCCGGTCAGCGTGGCGTGATCCGTGCCGTCCAGGGCGAGCTGCGCCTTTGCGCGCACGTCGCGCAGCGGCGGCAGGCGGGCGAGCGGCGCCAGGGTGGACAGATCGGGCGCGGTGGCGGTGACGTCCACGCGGCCGCCGGCGAGCCGGTACGGTCCCGGCAGCGTCGCCTCGGCCCGCACCTGCGCGCCGAGTGCCGCCAGCGTCACCGTTGCCGGCCAAGCCCCGCCCGTCGCCCCCGAGCTTTCCGGTCCGGCCTGGGCGGCGATCCGCACCGGCACGTCGGAGACGATGGCAAGACCCGAGCCGACTAGCGGGCCGGCCCCCGGCCCGCTCGCGTGCGCCTCCAGCTCCGGCACCGCGGCGGTGACGATGGCCCCCGACTTGTCTCGCCAGCCGATCACGCCGTCGCGAACGCTGATCGCGCGCAGCGCCACATGCGAGACGTTGTGGCGCGGCGGCGCGGCCGCTGCGGCGCCCGGCTGCGGCTTACGGGGCGCCGGCGGCGAAAAAACCCAGTTCGGAACGCCTTGCGCGGTGCGCTCCAGCAGCAGGTCCGGCCCGATCAGGCGCAGGCCGGTGATCTCCACCTGCCCCGAGAGCAGCGGCAGCCACGCCACCCGGATTTCGACCCGCCGCACGGTCAGCATCTGCGCGCGCGAGGCACCCGGCGGATTGGCCAGCGCCACCCGGCTGGCGGCGAGCATCGGCGCCGGCGCAAACCCCCAGGAGATCGGTCCGGCGAGGGTCAGCCTGCGTCCGGTCGCGCGCTCCACCGCCGCCGCGATACGGGGCTTGAGGGTGTTGGGATCAAAGCTCGCATACAGGATCGCGCCGGCCGCGAGCGGCAGGAGGATCACCAGCAGCACGAGGATCAGCAGCGCCCGCCCCCAGCGCCGGCCGCGCCGCGGTGGGGGAGGCGGTGGGCGACGCAGCGGGGCGGTCATTGACTACCGGGATCGGCGCGGCGGCGGGGCCGCGGGAGCTGCAAATCCAAGGGCACGGGCGGTTTCTTTCATGTGCGGCGGCAGCTCGGCTGCCACCTCCAGCACCCCGCCCAGCGGATGCGGCAGGGCGAGCGCGCGGGCGTGAAGATGCAGATGCGGAGACGTCGAGTCCACCGCTCCCGCCTCGGCGCCGTAGCTGCGATCGCCCAGGATCGGGGTGCCGATCGCGGCGCAGTGCGCGCGCAACTGGTGCGTGCGGCCGGTCAACGGCGAAAGCTCCAGCCAGGCGAAGCGGCGACCGGCGTGATCGAGCGTGGCATAGTCCGTGATCGCCCGCGCGCCCTCCGGATCGGGCGCGGTCCGCTCGCCGCGCGGGCCATTGATGCGGGCGAGCGGCAGGTCGATTCGTCCCGCTTCCGGCAGCGGGCGGCCGGCGACGACCGCCCAGTAGGTCTTGCGGATGCCGCGCTCGCGGAACAGCGCCGCAAGCCGGGCCGCAATCCCCGGCGTGCGCGCCAGCAGCAGCACGCCGGAGGTGTCGCGATCGAGCCGATGCACGAGCCGCGGCCGCTCGCCGGCGTCAAACCGCAGGACGTCGAGCAGCCTGTCGAGATGGCGGGTGATGCCGGGGCCGCCCTGTACCGGCAGCCCGGACGGCTTATCGAGCACGATCAGCACCTCGTCGCGATACAGCACCCGCCGCTGCAATGCCTCGGCCTCGCGTGGATCGACCGGCGGCTGCGCCGTGGATATTTGATCCGGCGAACGATCCTCCGCCATTGCGTTGGGCGGCACCCGCACCGCCTGCCCGGGCAGCAGCCGTGTGGCCGCGCCGACGCGTCCGCCATTCACCCGCACCTGCCCGGTACGGCACAGCTTCTCGATGGCACCTTGGGTCAGGCCGGGAAAGTGGCGGCGGAACCAGCGGTCGAGCCGGATTTCCGCCTCGTCCTGCGACACCGTACGCATCGCCGCACTCATCCTGGCCGCTCGGCTCGCAGCTTGGCCCAGGTGGCGAGCCGGCGGCCGATTTCGCGCTCGAAACCGCGATCGGCGGGGCGGTAGAAGTCGCGCCGCGCCATCCCTTCGGGAAAATAGTCCTGCCCCGAGAACGCATCTTCCTGCGCATGGTCGTAGGCGTAGCCGCGCCCGTAGCCGAGGTCCTTCATCAGCCGCGTCGGCGCGTTCAGGATGTGCGCGGGCGGCATCAGGCTGCCGGTGTCCTTGGCCGCCGCCATCGCCTCGCCGAGCGCCGCATAGGCCGCGTTCGATTTCGGTGCGGTGCCGAGATAGAGCACCGCCTGCGCGATCGCGAGTTCCCCCTCGGGACTGCCCAGCCGCTCATACGCCTCCCACGCCGCCAGCGCCTGCACCAGTGCCTGCGGGTCGGCGAGGCCGATGTCTTCGGAGGCGAACCGCACCAACCGGCGGGCGACGTAGCGCGCGTCCTCGCCGCCGGCCAGCATCCGCGCCAGCCAATAGAGCGCCGCGTCGGGGTCCGACCCGCGCAGCGATTTATGCAGCGCGGAGATCAGGTTGTAATGCTCCTCGCGATCCTTGTCGTAGAGGGCCGCGCGCCGGGCGAGCAACGCTGCGAGCGCGGCGGCATCGAGGGCCGGGGTTTCGGGCGGCAGCGCCAGTACCTGCTCGGCCATGTTGAACAGGTAGCGGCCGTCGCCGTCGGACATCGCGACCAGGGCGGCACGGGCCTCCTCGGTCAGCGGCAGGTCGCGCCCGGCATCGGCCTCGGCACGCGCGAGCAGGCCGCGCAGTGCCGCATCATCGAGCCGCCGCAGCACCAGCACCTGGCAGCGCGAGAGCAGCGCGCCGTTCAGGGCGAAGGACGGGTTCTCCGTCGTGGCGCCGATCAGGGTGACGGTGCCGGTCTCGACCACCGGCAAGAAACCGTCCTGCTGAGCGCGGTTGAAGCGGTGGATCTCGTCCACGAACAGCAGCGTCCCCTGCCCGGCGCGGCGTCGGCGGGCGGCATCCTCGAAGGCGCGCTTGAGGTCGGCGACGCCCGAGAACACCGCCGAGAGCTGGACGAAATGCAGCCCCGATGCCTCGGCGAGCAGCCGCGCGATCGTGGTCTTGCCCGACCCCGGCGGCCCCCACAGGATCAGCGAGGCGAGCGAGCCGCGCGCCAGCATCCGGGTGATGGTGCCGTGCTCGCCGAGCAGGTGGTCCTGGCCCACCACCTCGGCGAGCGTTGCCGGCCGCAGCCGATCGGCGAGCGGACGGGCCGCGTCGGCGGCCGGATGCGGCGCGTCGGTGGCGAACAGATCGAGGGTGGGAGGCGAGGAAGGCACGCGGGCAATGTGATCCCGCCGCGGGCCGATTGCGACCCTCGGGCTGGCGGAGCCAGCGGTGTTGGCCTTATCTGATAACGCGATCGCCAAACGGCCAGGTCGAAAAAGGGAGCGAAACATGACCGAGATCGAGGATCGTCTGCGTCGCAGGGGGCAAATTCGGCGCATCGTGCTGCTCGCGGGCGCAGCACTGCTGGCCGCCGCGGCGGCGCGGGCCGATGCCGCGGCGCCCACCATCGCCTTCGTGCCGAAGCTGATCGGCATTCCCTATTTCAGCGCGATGCAGCAGGGGCTGGATCAGGCCGGCAAGAAATTCGGTGCGCAGATCATCTATCAGGGTCCGACCACCGCGTCCGTCTCCGGCCAGGCCGCGATCGTGCAAAGCCTGATCAACAAGCACGTCGCGGCGGTCGGCGTTTCCGCCAACAGCCCGACCGCGCTCGAGGCGCTGGCGAAACAGGCGAAAGACCAGCACGTCCTGTTCTATTCGAGCGATTCGCAGGTGGACGGGCCGGACGTGTCGCTGCGCGTGCAGCAGACCGACGACGCGGCTCTGGCCAATACGGTGATCGACCAGCTCGCCAAGGCAATCGGCGGCAAGGGCGATGTCGCTTTCGTCTCCGGCGGCCCGACCGCGACCAACCTCAACGCCTGGATTGCGCTGATGAAGCAGCGGCTGGCGGCGAAATATCCCGCGATGAAACTGGTCTCGATCCAGTACGCGGGCGAGGACATCAACCAGGCGACACAGGTGACCGGGCAGTTGCTTTCCGCCTATCCCCAGCTCAAGGGCGTCGTGGGTGTCAATTCGACGGCGGTGCCGGGTGCGGCGCAGGCGGTACTGCGCGCCGGACTTTCCGGCAAGGTCGCGGTCACCGGTGTCACCGATCCGAATTCGATCCGCCCGTTCATCCTGAACGGCACGGTCAAGAGCGTCGTTCTGTGGAACCCGATCTCGCTCGGCTATCTGACCGGCTGGGGCGTGATGCAGTTGCTTGAGCACAAGACGTTTCAGACGGAGAACACGGTGCCCGGGCTGAAGGAGAAAATCCGCTACTTCGCCAAGACGCAGACGCTGCTGCTCGGCAAGCCGCTGGTGATCGACAAGTCCAATGTCAGCCTGAACTTCTGACGGCGCCGCGGGCGATGTCCGGGGTCGAGCTTGTCGGCATCGTCAAGCGTTTCGGCGGCATCGTGGCGCTCGACCGGGTCGATCTCGCGATCGCGCCGGGCGAGACCCACGCGCTGCTGGGCGAGAACGGCGCCGGCAAGTCCACCCTGATCCGGGTACTCACCGGCGCGATCGTGCCGGATGAGGGCGAGATCAGGGTGGACGGGCAGGCACGCCACTTCGCCCATCCGGCCGAAGCCCGCGCGGCGGGCATCGCCGCCGTCTATCAGGAGCCGATGATCTATCCGCATCTCGCGGTGCTGGAGAACATCTTCGCCGGCAACGAGATCACGACTGGGAGTGGCTTGCTCCGCAAGCCGGCGATGGCGGCCCTGGTGCGGCCGTGGTTCGCCAGGCTCGATCTTTCGACCGATCTGCTTGACCGGCGGATGGGCGCCCTCAGCCTGGGCTACCAGCAGCTCGTCCTGATCGCGAAGGCGCTGACGCAGGAGGCGCGCGTCATCATCTTCGACGAGCCTACATCGATACTCTCGCAGGCGGAAACCGACCGTCTGTTCGCGATCATCGGCCGGCTGCGCGAGGATGGCAGGGCGATCGTCTATATCACGCATCGGCTCGCCGAAGTGCGCCGGATCGCCGACCGGGTGACCGTCCTCACCGACGGGCGAGTGAGCGGTGCGGCGCGCGCCGACGAACTGGACGAAGCGCGGCTGCTCGCCCTGATGGCGGGACAATCGACCCGCGACTACGGCAAGCCGCGCGCCGACCGCAAGCAGGCCAGCGATGCGCCGCCGGCGTTCGAGATCAGCGGGCTCTCTCGGGGCGACCTCTACCGCGACGTCCACTGGTCGGTGCCGGCGGGGCGGGTCACCGGCGTCTATGGGCTGGTGGGCTCGGGGCGCAGCGAGGTGGCGCTGGCGGCGTTCGGCGCGCTCAAGCCCGATCACGGCGAAATCCGGCTGGGGGGTGCGCGGATCGCGCCGCGCGACCCGGCCGAGGCGATCGCGCGCGGCATCGGCTATCTGCCCGAGGATCGGAAGCTGCAGGGGATTTTCGCGACCAAGCCGCTGGAAGCAAATCTCACGGCGAGCAAGCTCGATCGTTTCGTGCGGGCGTTGTGGCGGCTCGATTTTGGCGGCTTGCGCGACGAGGCGGCGCGGCTGATCGCGCGCTACCGGATCAAGGCCGCCGACCAGACGGTGCCGATCGGCACGCTCTCCGGCGGCAACCAGCAGAAGACGCTGTTCGCACGCTGGGCCGGCCAATCCCTCAAGGTGCTGATCCTCGACGAACCGACGCGCGGGATCGACATCGGCACCAAGGCGGAAATCCATGATTTCATCCGCGACCTCGCCGCCGGCGGCCTGCCGGTCGTGGTCATCTCGTCCGATCTGCCGGAGGTGCTCGCCGTCAGCGACCGCGTGATCGTGATGCGGCGCGGCCGGGTGGTGACGACCGCCGAGGGCGCGGCGATGCGGGCGGAGACGATCCTCGCCGCCGCGGTCGGCGCGCGGGCACGAGCGGCGTAAATGGCGGACGGCGTGAGCGAACAGGTCGCAGGCGTCGCCAAGCCGGCGCCGAAGTTGCGGCTTCGCCGACTGCCGGCGGGACGCGAGATTCTCCTGCTCGCGACCCTTGTGGTGCTGGTCGCCTTGATCAGCGTGGGTGCGCACGGCGCTTTCTGGAGCCGGGTCAATCTCGACAATTTCTTCGTCGGCAGCGCCATCACCCTGATCCCGGCGATCGGCATGACGGTGGTGATCCTGACCGGCGGGATCGACGTCTCGACCGGATCGATGCTCGGCCTCGTCGCCGCCATCGGCGGCACCTGCTTCGCCGCCGGCTGGAGCCTTGCGGCCACCGTGCCCGTGTTTCTCGCCTCGGGAGCGGCACTCGGCCTGATCAACGCGCTGCTGATCGTCAATGGGCGGATCCCTCCGGTGATCGCGACCCTGGGTACGCTCAGCATCTATCGCATGTTCGTGTTCATCGTGCTCGGCAGCAACTGGATCACCACGATCCCGCCCGCGCTGACCACGATTTTCGTGGTCGATCACGTCGCCTTCCTGCCGGTCGTCGCAGTGATCGCGCTGGCGTTTCTCATCGCCGCCGCGTTGTTCCTGCGGCACTTCCGCTGGGGCCGGCACGTCTATGCGCTCGGCAACAACGAGGAGGCGGCGCGGCTCGCCGGCATCCGGCCGGAGCGCATCAAGCTCGTCGCCTACGTCGTGCTCGGCCTGCTGACCGGCTTCGCGGCGCTGCTGATCCTCGGCCAGAGCCCGATGGTGCAGACCTCGACCGGCAGCGGCTTCGTGCTTCAGGTGATCGCCGCCGTGGTGCTCGGCGGCACCGAACTGTCCGGCGGACGCGGGACGATGCTCGGCACGCTGCTCGGGACGCTGGTCATGCAGGTGGTGGATGACGGCATTGTCCTTCTGCACATTCAGCCGTTCTGGAGCGGGGTCGTGCTCGGCGCGGTGATCCTCGCGGCGATCGGCCTCGGCTCGCATCGCGAGAGCAAGGGAGCATAGAGATGCGCGCTTCCGGCTTCGAGGCGACGCGCCCGGCCCTGCTGCTGGTGATGGCGGCAATCGTGCTCGGCGGCTTCGCGAGCGGCCAGCCGAGCATCCTGTCGGTGCAGAATCTCGACAGCATGGCGGTGTTCGGCGTCGAGATCGGGATGATCGCGCTCGGCCAGACGCTGGTGATCTGCGGCGGCGCCAGCGGGATCGATCTCTCGGTCGGCGCCATCGCCGCACTCGCGCAGGTGATTCTCGGTCGGTTGCTGCAGCTTGATGTCGCCTGGCCGGCCGCAGTCGGGATCACGCTGCTCGCGGGGCTTGGCTTGGGCGGGATCAACGCGGCGGCGATCTCGCGGTTTCGGATTCCACCGATCATCGCGACGCTGGCGACCCTGTTCGCCTATGACGGCCTCGCCCTGGTTCTGACCGGCGGGGTGAACATCGACCTGACCCATGCGGCGCCGATGTTTCTTGCCATCGGCCAGGGCCACGTCCTGGGTCTGCCGTTCCAGCTCGTGGCCCTCTATCTGCCGTTGCTGGTGATCTTCGCGTTCTTGCAGCACGGCTCGCGGTTCGGCCGCGCACTCTATCTCGCCGGCACCAGCGATCGTGCCGCCGATCTCGCGGGGCTGCGCGTCGCCCGGTTGCGAGGCTGGACCTATGTGGTGTGCGGGCTGGTCTCCACCATCGCCGGGATCGTCGGCGCGGCATGGCTTGGGACCGCGCGGCCGGACGCGGCGGGCGAGGCGAACCTGATCAGCATCGCCATTGTCGTTCTGGGCGGCACCGGGATTTTCGGCGGTGGCGGCTCGGTGATCGGCACCGCACTTGCGACCGTGGTGCTCGCGATCGTCGATTACGGGCTGAGCTACAACAACTTCAATCCGATCTATCAGGCCGGGGTGATCGGGATCATCCTGATCGCCGTGATCCTGATCGAGAACCCGTTCGTTGCCTGGCGACTGCGCGCAGTACGCGGGCGCGACTGAGATAAGGATCGCCATGTCCCAGCACCTCGCCACAACCCTCGCCGCCGCGCGCGACCTGCTCGGCGAGCGACTCTCCACCAATGCCAGCGTCCGCGAGCAGCACGGCCACGGCGAGGATACCCAGCCGCCGCACGCGCCCGACGCGGTCGCCTACGTCGAGACGACCGAGGAGGCCGCGCGGCTGCTGGCGCGCTGCCACGCGGACGGCGTGCCGGTGACGGCCTTCGGCGCGGGGACCTCGCTCGAGGGTCACGTGACGCCGGTGCGCGGCGGCATCAGCCTCGACCTCTCGCGCATGACGCGCGTGCTCGAGGTCAACCAGGCCGACATGGACTGCCGTATCGAAGCCGGCGTCACGCACCAGGCATTGAACGCGCACCTGCGCGACAGCGGCCTGTTCTTTCCCGTCGATCCCGGCAGCGAATGCACGATCGGCGGGATGTGCGCCACGCGCGCCTCCGGCACCAACGCGGTGCGCTACGGCACGATCCGGGAGAACGTGCTCGGCCTGACCGTGGCGCTCGCCGACGGGCGCGTGATCCGCACCGGCGGGCGGGTGCGCAAATCGGCGGCGGGATACGACCTCACGCGCCTGTTCATCGGCTCGGAAGGCACGCTCGGCATTATCACCGAAATCCAGCTTCGCCTGCACGGCATCCCCGAGGCGATCTCGTCGGCCATCTGCCAGTTCGAGACACTCGCCGGCGCCGTCGAGACCGTGATCGCGGTGATGCAGATGGGAATTCCGGTGGCGCGGATGGAACTGCTCGACGATGTGCAGATGGGCGCCTGCATCGCCTTCTCGAAGCTCGCCGATCTCGCTTCCCTGCCGACGCTTTTCTTCGAGTTCCACGGCACCGAGGCCGGCGTCGCCGAACAGGCGGCGCAGGCGCAGGAGATCGCGGCCGGCTTGGGCGCGCGCGGCTTCATCTGGACCGCCGACAGCACCGAGCGGAACCGGCTCTGGCGCGCGCGGCACGATGCCTACTGGGCGGCGCTCGCGCTGCGGCCCGGCCATCGCGGCATGACCACCGACGCGATCGTTCCGATCTCGCGGCTGGCCGAGGCGGTGCTGGGCGCCAAACAGGAGATCGAGTCCTCCGGCCTGCTCGCGCCGATCGTGGGCCATGTCGGCGACGGCAATTTCCACACCGTCATCCTGGTGCCGCCCGAGCCGGACGGCCTCGCCCGCGCCTGGGAGCTCGACAAGAAGATCGTCGGCCGCGCCTTGGCACTCGGCGGCTCGTGCACCGGCGAGCACGGCGTCGGCATCGGCAAGCGTGAGTTCCTGCGAACGGAAATCGGCGACGAGGCACTCGCGGTGATGCGGTCGCTGAAAGTGACGCTCGATCCGCACGGCATCCTCAATCCCGGCAAGCTGTTCCTGAACTGATAGCGGCGACGGGCCGGCTGACCAGACTCCGTCGAGGCGTGATATCCGTACCACGGTGGGCGCCGAATCCCGTTGTATAAGCGCCATTGCTAGTGCATGGGCGCGGTCGCGTGCTACGGTCAGATCGCCTCGGGGACGTCAAAACAAGAAGGGGTGACCGATGTCGAGAACGCATTTCAAGCTGGCCCTGGTTATGGGCACGGGGGTTTATGTTGCCGGCGTTGATCGCGGGATGTACGCCACAGCCGACGACGCCGGCACCGACGACGGCCGCCGCCGTGGCACCGCACCAGCCACGCCGCCGCAGACCGATCCGATGATGCAGATGCGGGCTAACGTGGCCACGCTGGAAAATGCGATCGCGACCCGCAACACGGCCGATGCGATGGGGGCGCTGGATGGCATCGAGTCGGCAGTGCCGAACGTCAGTATGGGTGCCCAGCAGCAAGGCACGATCATGGCCGGCATCACGCGGACCCGACGCGACGTGAGCAGCGGGGCTTGGGCGGCAGCGGCGCGGGAGGTCACGACGACCCGCAGCATGATCTACTCCGGGGGAGGCGGCGGATCTGGCTGACACCTTCATGCATGTCCGGCCTGCCGCGGCGTACGCGCGGCAGGCCGACAGCTCAACGCAGCAGAAAGCTTTTTTTGATCCGCGAGGCATCCTCAATAGCGGAAAGCGGTTGCTGAACTGATGCGGCGTTTGCCTCTCCCTGGCACGCGGGTTAGGGTGCCCACGCAATCATCCACGACAGGGGAGCACACGCCGATGCGCCAGCTTTTCGCGAAACCGGCCCTCATGCTGGGAGCCGCCCTCCTGGGCACCGGTCTGCTCGCCGGATGCGCGAGCAATGCCCAGAAGGCCGCGGCCACGACGGCCGTACCCCCGCCGGCGCCGGCGCCCGCCCCCACCCCGCCGCCGCCCTCGCCGATGCAGGCGACGCAGAAGGACATGCAGGCGGCGAAGCAGGCAATCGAAGCGCATAATCGCGCCGATGCGATGACGGCGCTCACCTCGCTGCAATCGGACCTCGGCAACATGGGCATGAGTTCGAGCGACATGCACAGCGCGATGGCGCAGATGAACGACGCGCGCATCGACGTGAACCGCGGCTACTGGACCGCGGCGAACCGGCATCTCGACCAGATCAGCAGCATGCTCGGGCAGGGTGGCGGCAGGGGCTGAGACTGGAAGCGGCACTGACCGGACGGGAGGTTTCGTGTCCGTCCGTGATGTTTCCGAATGTTTCGAATCGCTTCGGATGCAAGAAATGGCTTGAAGCAGCCACGGGATTCGTGAGTTCATGCGTGGCAACAATTCGTGAGACGCCACGTGTGGACGACCGAGAACCGCCCCCGCTGCAAGCGGAGCAAGCTGCCCGACCGTAGCGATTTGACCGTTGCCGATCGGCGTACGGGACGTCAAAGGAAGCGCCGCGACCGCGTGGCCGCGGCGCTTCTGATCGCAGTCTCGCTGTTTGGCGGCGGGGTCGCTGCGGCAGCGTCGGTCACCACGTACCACAACGCCGCCGACCGCAGCGGCGCCTACGTCGTCCCCGGCCTGACGCTGCAATCCGCGGCAACCCTGCATCGCGACCCGCGGTTCGACGGACGCGTGCCGGGTGCGGTCTATGCGCAGCCGCTGTTCTGGCAGCCGCCGGGCGGCGGGGCGGGGCTGGTGATCGTCGCGACCGAGGCCGACGTGGTGATGGCGCTCGACGCCGCCACCGGCCGACCGGTCTGGCAGCGCACTCTCGGCACACCGGTCCACCGCGCCGAGATGCCGTGCGGCAATATCAATCCGCTCGGCGTCACCGGCACCCCGGTCATCGATCCGGCGCGAGGCGCGCTCTATCTCGATGCGATGGTGCATGGGCCGGCCGGTCCGCGGCATTTGCTGTTCGGCGTGTCGCTGCGCGACGGCGCGGTGCTTCCGGGCTGGCCGGTGGACGTCGCCGCCGGGCTGGCCGCAGAGGGTGCCGCCTTTACCCCGCGTTTTCAGGGCGAGCGCGGCGCCCTCGCCGTGATGGATGGGCGGCTTTTCGTGCCCTATGGCGGCAACTGGGGCGACTGCGGCCCGTACCACGGCTGGGTGGTCGGGGTTTCGCTCGACCGGCCCGCGATCACCGGCGCGTTCGCGACCCGAGCGGAGAAGGGCGGCATTTGGGCGCCCGGCGGCATCGCCGAAGCGGACGGACGGATGTATGTCACGACCGGCAACACCGCGGGCGCCAGCACCTGGGGCGGCGGCGAGGCGGTGATCGCGCTCGGCCCGGACTTGCGCCCGCCCGCCGGGCCTGCGGATTTCTTTGCGCCGGCAAACTGGCAGCAGATGGATGAGGGCGACCTTGACCTCGGCGGCACCAATCCGATGCCCATCACGGCCGATGGGCGCGCCATGGTCCTGGCGCTCGGCAAGGACGGACACGGCTATCTGCTCGATCGCGCGCACCTCGGCGGCATCGGCGGCGCCCTGGTCGAGCGCCGCGAAACGAGTTGGCCGATCATCGCCGCACCGATCGCCTACCCCGCCGAGGCGGACGCCATGGTCGTGTTCCAAGGCCGGGAGGCTGACTGTCCCGCCGGCGAGGCGGGCCGCGCACTCATCGCACTGCGCGTCAAGGGCGGCGGCGCGCCGTCCATGCGCATCGCCTGGTGCGCGTCCTTTGCGGGCCGCGGAGAGCCGATCAGCACCACGACCGACGGGCACACCGGCCGCATCGTCTGGGTCGCCGGCGCCGGCTCGGGCGGCGACGGGCGGCTGCACGGGTTTCGCGGGGATACCGGCGCGGCCGTGTTCTCGGGCGGCGGCCCGGACGATCGGATGGCAGGATTGCCGCCCTTCGTGACCATCCTCGCCGCCGCCGGCCGCCTCTATGTCGCGGGCGACGGGCGCATCTACGCCTTCACCCCGCGCTGAGGAGGCGCTAGCCGCTCTACTCGCCGCGCAGGGCCGGCCGCCGGTCCGCCCACGGCCGCGCCCGCTCGAAGGCGGCCGCGGCCTGCAATACGCCGAGATCGTCGAACCGCCGGCCCACGATCTGCAACCCCACCGGCAGCCCGTCCTTGGTGAACCCGCACGGCACCGAAGCCGCCGGGTTCTGCGACATGTCGAACGGATAGGAGAACTCCGCCCAGGACAGCCAATCCCACTCGTGCTGCGGCCAGTGCTCGGGCATCAGCCGCTCGGCCGGGAACGCCGCGACCGACACCGCGGGCGTCAGCAAGAAATCCCAATCCTCCATCCAGCGGTTGATCGCCGAGCCATAGGCGAGTTTTCGTTCCCGCATCTGCTGGTACTGGGCAACGCTCAGTGCCGCGCCCTGCTTGGCGCAGGCGACCAGCCCCGGGTCCATCTGCGCCTCCCATTGCGGCAGGTGGCGCGTGTGAAGCGCCATGTGGGCGGCCCAGAAAAAGCGGATCAGCTCCGGCCCCTCGGCCGCCCACGGGGTCGCCGCCGTCTCGACCCGCGCGCCCAGTTCCGTCGCGAACACGTCCACCGCATGTGCCACCAGCGCGGCGATTTCGGGATCGACACGGGCATGACCGAGATCGGGGCTGAACGCGATCCGCCGCCGCGCGACGCCCTCGCCGAGCCGCGCCGGATAATCGGCGGGCGCTGCTTCGAGGCTGGTGTAGTCGGCCGGGTGCGGCCCGGCCATCACCCGCAGCATCAGCGCCGCGTCGCGCACCGTGCGCGTCATCGGCCCCATGTGCGACATCTGGTCGTTGTTCGGCGGCGGTGCATAGGGCACCCGTCCATAGCTCGGCTTGAGGCCGAAGACGCCGCAGAAATGGCTCGGCATCCGGATCGAGCCGGCGCCGTCCGATCCCTGGTGCAGATGGCCGAATCCGGCCGCCGCCGCTGCCGCCGCCCCGGCCGAGGAGGCGCCGGCGTTGTAGCCGTGCTTCCAGGGGTTGTGCGTGATCCCGGTGAGCGGGCTGCGCGAAACCCCGGTCCAGCCGAACTCGGAAGTCGTGGTCTTGCCGATCACGATGGCGCCGGCGCAGCGCAGCCGTGTGACCAGCGGCGCGTCCTCGTCCGGGATCGCGCCGGCGAAGATGCGGCTGCCGCGCTGCGTCGGGATGCCGCGCGTGGCCGTCAGATCCTTGATCGTCACCGGCACGCCGTGCAGCGGACCGAGTGTCGCACCCGACGCCACCGCCGCCTCCGCCCGCCGCGCGGCCAGCATCGCCTCCTCCGGCAGCAGGGTCGCGAAGGCGCGGATTTGTGGCTCGTGCGCCTCGATCCGCGCCAGCACGGCGCGCATGACCTCGACCGGTGAAACCCGTCGCGCCGCGATCATGGCCGCCAGCTCGTGGGCGGGCAGGAAGCAGAGGTCCTCGTCGGTCATCGCGCGCTCCGGATTCGTTCGCACGGCGAGCATCGCGCGTGCCGGCGGCGCGGGAAAGACCCGCCGGATCAGACCGCGAGACCGCGGTGAAGCGCAGGCTCGGGTTCACGATCTCGTCCTGCGCCGCGATCAGCGCCAGCTCGCGCGCGCCGGCCTCCAGCGTCGCGCGCAGCACGCCGTGCAGCGCGCTGGCGGCGGCTTCGAGAGCGGTGCGCGCGTCGCCGCTGCGCAGGCGGTGGAACAGGAACAGCGCCGCAATCGCATCGCCGGTGCCGTTGAGATAGATCGGCAGCCGCGGCGTGCGCAGCAGGTGCGCGCGGCCGGCCTCGGAGACCAGCAGATCAATCGCGTCGGCGGGTGTCGCCTCGGTGCGCAGGCTGGTGACGAGAATGGTGCGCGGGCCGGCGGCGTGCAGGCGATCCAGCGCGCGGCGCGCCTCGGCAAGCGTGGTGCAGGGCGTGGCCGCGAGCAGCTCGAGCTCGAAATGGTTGGGGGTGAGGATGTCGGCCGCCGGCAGCGCACGCGCGCGCAGGAAGTCGGCGATGCCGGGGCGGACATAGACGCCTTCCTCGATGTCGCCGATCACCGGATCGCAGCACCAGAGCGAGGCAGGATTGGCGGCGCGCACGCGCGCGGCGGCATCCAGGATCGCCTCCCCGGTCGCGGCGTCGCCCAGATAGCCGGAGAGCAGCGCGTCGCACGCGGGCAGCACGCCGCGCGCCGCGATGCCGTCCACCAGCGCGCCGATGCTGGCGGCGGAATAGACCTCGCCGGTCCAGTGCTCATAGCCGGTGTGGTTGGAGAACTGCACGGTGTGGACCGCCCAGACCTCGGCGCCGAGGCGCTGCAGCGGGAAGATCGCCGCGGCGTTGCCGACATGGCCATAGGCGACCCACGACTGGATCGAGAGAATGTTCACCCGCTCACGCGCACCGCCCGCCATCGACCGGCAGCAGCACGCCGGTCAGGAACGAGGAAGCGTCCTCGGCGAGAAAGACGCAGGCATTGGCGATGTCGCCGGGGGTGCTCATGCGCCCGAGCGGGATCGAGGCGAGAAAGCGGGCGCGGGCCTCCGGCGTGTCGGGCGCGCCCATGAACTCCGTGAGCAGGCCGGTCGCCCCGATCACCGGGCAGACGGAGTTGACGCGGATGTTGTCGGCGGCAAGCTCGGTCGCCATGCACAGCGTGATGGTGTTCACCGCCCCCTTGGTGCCGTTGTACCAGACCAGGCCCGGCCGCGGACGGATGCCGGCGGTGCTGCCGATGTTGATGATCGAGCCGCCGCGCCCCTGCCGCCGCAGCACCGGCACCGCCGCCTGTGCCATCCAGTAGAGCGACTTCACGTTGACCGCGTAGATGCGGTCGAAGCGTCGCCTCGTCCACTTCCAGCATCGGGCGGTTGCGGTGAGTCGTGCCGGCGTTATTCACCACGACATCAAGGCCGCCGAAGCGATCGACGGCGGCCCGCACCATCGCGCTCACGTCCTCGCCGCGGCTGACGTCGCCGCCGATCGCGACGGCCCCGGTCGCGGCGGCGACGCGCTCGGCGGCGGCGCGATCGAGGTCGGCAATCACGACCCGCGCACCCTCGGCGGCGAAGCGGCGGGCGATGCCCTCGCCGAAGCCGCCGCCACCACCCGTGACCAGCGCGACCTTGCCTTGCAGCCGCATCGCTTGCCTCCTGGTTACGGCGAAGGTAGCAAGGTTGGGGCGCCGCCCCAAACCCCGCCAAGGGCAGTCGCCCTTGGAACCCCTGACGAAGGGCGACTATATACTTGGCGACCCAGGCGGTAGGAACACGGCTCGCGCCAGCAATGATTAGGGCTTCATGCCATTGCGGTCTTGTCTCCCTGGAGATTGAGGCACCGCCGTCCGAAGTTACCGAATGCAACTGCTCAATCTGCGGTCGTTACGGAGTGCTCTGGGCGTACTATTCACCGAAACAGGTAAAGGTACAATCGGCGGGTGCGACCACCGACACCTACCTGTGGGACGATAGGTCTATTGCGTTCCACCGCTGCCGCAACTGCGGCTGCGTCTCACACTGGGCCGCCGTTGATCCAGCGCGCGACCGAATGGGCGTAAATGCCCGGCTGATGTCTCGGGAGATTTTGGCGGGCGCCAGGGTTCGGCACCTCGACGGCGCTGAGACCGAACAGTACCTCGACTAACCGGCCCTCCAACGCCAGCCTGGTTCAGGAAGCACATAATCGTCTAACGAAGAGGGGTCTGGGGCCCGCGGCCCCAGCGGGGTCGAGGGGCGCGCCCCTCGCCTTTCTTTTGCAGGAGCCACGGATGCCCGACACGCCGCTGCTGTTTCAGCCGATCACGTTCCGCTCCGTCACCGCGCGCAACCGCATCGTGGTCTCGCCGATGTGCCAGTATTCCGCGACCGAAGGCCTGGGCGACGACTGGCACGTGCAGCATCTCGGCGCCCGCGCGGCAGGGGGTGCGGGCATCGTGTTCACCGAGGCGACGCATGTTTCCTCGGTCGGGCGCATCACGCATGGGTGCCTTGGCCTATGGGACGAGGCTCAGCAGGCGTTCCTCGCGCGCGTGGCGGCGCTGATCGCGCGGCTCGGCGCGGTGCCGGGCATCCAGCTCGCCCATGCCGGACGCAAGGCGTCGAGCCAGCGGCCGTGGGAAGGGGGCGCCCCGATCGCACCCCAGGACGGCGGCTGGGTGCCGCTGGCGCCGAGCGCGATTCCCTTTGTGGCGGGGGCGACCGATCCGCACATGCTCTCGGCCGCCGAGATCGGCGCGATCGCGGCGCAGTTCGCCCACACGGCGCGGCTGGCGCGGCAGGCGGGGTTCCGCATCGCCGAAATCCACGCCGCGCACGGCTATCTGCTGCATTCGTTCCTCTCGCCGGTCTCGAACCGCCGCAATGATGCCTACGGCGGCGATCTCGCAGGACGGGCGCGGACGCTGATGGAGGTGATCGACGCGGTGCGGGCCGAGTGGCCGGACGAGCTGCCGCTGTTCGTGCGCCTCTCCTGCACCGACTGGATGGAAGGGGGCCTGACGATTGCCGACAGCGTGGCGCTGGCGCGCTGGCTGCGGCAGCGGGGGGACGTCGATCTGATCGACTGCTCCTCGGGCGGCGTGCTGCCGACGGTGCGCATCCCCTCGCTGCATCCGGGCTATCAGGTGCCGTTCGCCGAGGCGATCCGGCGCGAGGCGGGGATCGCGACCGGGGCGGTGGGTTTGATCCGGGCGCCGGATCACGCGGCCGAGATACTGGCGAACGGGCGGGCGGACTTGGTGTTTTTGGCCCGCGCGGTGCTGGCCGATCCGATGTGGCCGCTGCGGGCGGCGAAGGCGATGGGAGTGACGGGGGATTGGCCGGTGCAGTACGCCCGCGCGGTAGTAGCGATGTGAGCCGCTTGACGGCATGACGTGGTCATTTTATATGACTGGTCCGACAGTATGACCAGGAGGGTGCCGTGACGGAAACGCTCACCGCAACCGAGTTCAAGGCCAAGTGCCTGGACGTGCTCGACCGCGTCGGCGCGCGGGAGGTTGAGCGGGTGGAGATCACCAAGCGCGGGCGCGTGGTCGGGGTGCTGGTTCCGCCCGAGGCGGAGGCGGCGCAACTGGCGCAGCTTCACGGGTTCCTGCGCGGGTCGGTGACGATCCCGGCCGGCTTCGACCTGACCAATCCGGTTGCCGTCGAGGCGTGGGACGCTGGGCGGGGCGTGCTGCACGGGTGAGCGGACGCGCGGCGCCGCGTGCGGTGCTGCTGGACACCTGCGCCGTGATCTGGCTGGCCAATGGCGACCGGATGGCACCGGAGGCGATCGCCGCGATCCTGGCGGCCGGACAGGCAGACGGGGTTCTGATTTCGCCCGTATCGGCGTGGGAAGTCGGGCTGCTGAGCCGCGGGAGGCCGGGACGCGATGCGGCGCTGGCGTTTATGCCGGATGCGCGGACGTGGTTCGCGCGAGTAATGGCAGCGCCGGGGATCAGGGCCGCGCCGTTCACGCCGGAAATTGCGATCGAGGCGTCGTGTTTGCCCGGGTCGCTGCACGGCGATCCGGGCGACCGGCTGATCGTCGCCACGGCGCGGCATCTGGGGGTGCCGGTGGTGACGCGGGATCGGCGGATCGCGGCCTACGGCCACGCGGGCCACGTGGGCGTAATCGCGTGCTGAAGGCTGGCTGACGAGCCGGACCTCTACACTGATGCCGATCTGGTGCATCGGGTCGGCTAGGTGGTCGCGTCCGGCAGCATCGTCCTCACGCGCTTTCCGTTTACTGATCTTTCCGGCGACAAGCGTCGGCCGGCACTTGTCGTGTCGCGGGACAACGGCCGGCGTTCCGATCTTCTGGTCTGCTTCATCACCTCGGTGCCGCGTTCCGGGCCTGACATGGCGCCGATCGCAGCCGACCGGAGTACCGGGCTCAAGGTGCCCTCCATAGTGCGCTTCGACAAGATCGCGACTCTCGATCGAGCCGTGATCGCAGGTAAGCTGGGCGATACGCCGCCAGAGTGGCTGACCGTGCAGCGCAACCGCTTCTTCAGCGTGTTCGGGTTCGGCGAGCCCTGAGCGCCCCGGCGCTTGCCGTCCCCCGCCGTTCCGCGCTAAGTCGCCCGCGCCCGCCGCGCGGACGGTGATGCCGCTTGCGGCACCGCTCCATAAGGACCCCTCCCGCATGGCCCGCAGCAAGATCGCCCTCATCGGCGCCGGCAATATCGGCGGCACGCTGGCCCACCTCGCCGGGCTGAAGGAGCTGGGCGACGTCGTGCTGTTCGACGTGGCCGGCGGCGTCGCCGCCGGCAAGGCGCTCGACATCATGCAGTCCGGTCCGATCGAGGATTTCGACGCCCACATGACCGGCGGGGCCGACTATTCTGCGATCGCCGGCGCCGACGTGGTGATCGTCACCGCCGGCTTCCCGCGCCAGCCGGGGATGTCGCGCGACGACCTGATCGGCAAGAACGCCGGCGTCATCGCCGAGGTCGCCGACGGCATCCGCAAGCACTGCGCCCACGCCTTCGTCATCGTCATCACCAACCCGCTCGATGCGATGGTCTGGGTGATGCAGCAGAAATCCGGCCTGCCGCCCGAGCGCGTCGTCGGCATGGCGGGCGTGCTCGACAGCGCCCGCTTCCGCCTGTTCCTGGCGCACGAGTTCGGCGTCTCGGTCGAGGACGTGACCGCGTTCGTGCTCGGCGGGCACGGCGATTCGATGGTGCCGCTGACGCGCTACTCGACGGTCGCCGGCATCCCCGTCCCCGACCTCATCAAGATGGGCTGGACGACGGCGGAGAAGATCGACGCGATCGTGGCCCGCACCGCGAGCGGCGGCGGCGAGATCGTCAAGCTGCTGGAGCGCGGCAGCGCCTTCTACGCACCCGCCTCGGCGGCGATCGCGATGGCGGAGAGCTATTTGCGCGACAAGAAGCGCGTGCTGCCCTGCGCCGCCTGGCTCGACGGGCCGTACGGCGTGCGCGGCCTCTATGTCGGCGTGCCGGTGGTGATCGGGGCAGGCGGCGTGGAGCGCATCGTCGAGATCGCGTTGCAGCCGGCCGAACGTGCGGCGTTCGACAAATCCTGCGCCGCGGTGCGGGAGTTGATCGAGGCCGCGCGCAAGTTGGTCGGCTGAGCCCGATGAACATCCACGAATACCAGGCCAAGGAGCTGCTCAAGCACCACGGCGTCACGGTGCTGGAGGGCCACATCGCCTGGACGCCCGAGGAGGCGTTGCAGGCGGCGCGAAAGCTGCCCGGCCCGGTTGCCGTGGTGAAGGCGCAGATCCACGCCGGCGGCCGCGGCGCGGGGCATTTCGCCGACGACCCGGAGGGGAAAGGCGGCGTGCGGCTCGCGCACTCGCCGGAGCAGGCGCGCGAGGCGGCCGACGCCATGCTCGGCCACGTGCTGATCACGAAGCAGACCGGAGCGGCGGGCCGGCGGGTGCGGCGCGTCTATGTCGAGGCGGGCTGCGAGATCGCGCGCGAACTCTATCTCTCCCTGCTGGTGGATCGCGAAGCGGGACGCGTGGCCCTGATCGCCTCCACCGAGGGGGGCATGGAGATCGAGGATGTCGCCGCGCGCGAGCCGGAGAAGATTCTCCGCCTCGCCGTCGATCCCGCGACCGGCGTGCAGGCGTTCCACGCGCGCCGGCTGGCGTTCGGGCTGGGCCTGAAGGGCGCGCAGGTGGCGATCTTCCAGCGCTTCCTGCTGGCGATGTACCAGGCCTTCGTCGAACTCGACTGCGCGATCGTGGAAGTGAACCCGCTGGTGGTGACGCGCGGCGGCGAGATCGTCGCCCTCGATGCCAAGATGAGCTTCGACGACAACGCCCTGTTCCGCCATCCCGAGCTGGAAAAGCTCCGCGATGAGGGCGAGGAGGACGCCAAGGAGCTGGAGGCGGCGCGGCACAGCCTGAATTACGTGGCGCTGGACGGCACCATCGGCTGCATGGTCAACGGCGCCGGGCTGGCGATGGCGACGATGGACATCATCAAGCTCTATGGCGCCGCGCCGGCCAACTTCCTCGACGTCGGCGGCGGCGCCACCAAGGAGCGGGTGACGGCGGCGTTCAAGATCATCCTGTCGGACCCGCACGTCGAAGGCATCCTGGTCAACATCTTCGGCGGCATCATGCGCTGCGACGTGATCGCCGAGGGCGTGGTCGCGGCGGCGCGCGAGGTCAGCCTCGACGTGCCGCTGGTGGTGCGGCTGGAAGGAACCAACGTGGCGCTTGGCAAGGCGATCCTGGCCAAGTCGGGCCTAAAGATCATCGCCGCCGAAAACCTGGCCGATGCCGCGCAGAAGGTGGTCGCCGCCGTGAAGGAGGCCGCCTGACATGGCGATCCTGGTCGATGCCGAGACGCGCGTGATCACCCAGGGCTTCACCGGGGCGCAGGGCACGTTCCACTCCGAGCAGGCGATCGCCTACGGCACCCGGGTCGTGGGCGGCGTCACGCCGGGCAAGGGCGGCCGCACCCACCTCGATCTGCCGGTGTTCGACACCGTCGCCGAGGCGGTCGCGCGCACCGGGGCGACCGCGAGTGCCATCTACGTGCCGCCGCCGTTCGCGGCGGATGCGATCCTGGAAGCGATCGACGCGCGCATTCCCCTGATCGTCTGCATCACCGAGGGCATTCCGGTCCTCGACATGGTGCGGGTGAAACGGGCGCTGGATGGGTCCGCGTCGCGGCTGATCGGACCCAACTGCCCGGGCGTGATCACGCCCGAGGCGTGCAAGATCGGCATCATGCCGGGGCATATCCACAGGCGTGGCAAGGTGGGCATCGTCAGCCGCTCGGGCACCCTCACCTACGAGGCGGTGGCGCAGACGACGGCAGCCGGGCTCGGACAATCGACCTGCGTGGGCATCGGCGGCGATCCGGTGAAGGGGACCGACTTCATCACGGTGCTGGAGATGTTCCTTGCCGACCCCGAGACCGAGGCGATCGTGATGATCGGCGAGATCGGCGGCCAGAGCGAGATCGACGCCGCCGCCTTCCTGGCCGCCAGCGAGACAAAGAAGCCGGTGGTGGGGTTCATCGCCGGCGTCACCGCCCCGCCGGGCCGCCGGATGGGCCATGCCGGTGCGGTGATCAGCGGCGGGCGCGACACCGCCAGCGCGAAGATGGCGGCGTTGCGCGAGGCCGGCATCCATGTCGCGGAAAGCCCGGCGGCGCTGGGCAGCACGATGCTGCGGGCGCTGCGCGCCTGAACGGCCTCGTGGCCGCGCCGCGAGGCCACGAAAATGCGATCGTCGCAGCCGCGTGCGGAGCTGTGTTGTCATTTTGTGGCTCACGCGGGAACGAACGATTCGATCGAGCCTGCCCCAGAGCAAGAGAATTGCGCGCGCCCGTGATCGCACGTCGTTTCTCCTGCGCGCCTCACGCATCGTCACACTTCGTAAATTGCAGAATCGCCGCCACGGCATCATCTCTGCCGCCGTGACCGCCCGGCGGTCACGCAAGGGGAACCGGATGTCCGACGCCGTCATCACCGCGAGGCCTGCGAGCACCGACCGGCGCGACCGCCGGCTCGACCTCGCGCGCGGGCTTTGCCTGTTCGTGATCATGGTCGATCACATGCGATTGAACAATTTCGGCTACTGGACCTTCGGCCAGTTCGGCCTCTCCGACGCCGCCGCCGTGTTCCTCTTTGTCTCCGGCTACACCGCCGCGATCGCCTTCGGCCGTACCTTCGACCGCGCCGGCTGGCGGATCGGGGCCGCGCGGGTGCTGCAGCGGGTCTGGACGCTGTATGTCGCGCACATCGCGGTGGTGCTCGCGGTCGCCGCGATTCCCGGCTTCGCCCGCCACCTGCTCGGCGCGCACGGCTACGTGAAAGTGCTCGGCCTGCAACTGATGTTCCACGACCCGGTCGAGGCGTTTTGGGGCATCGTCTCGCTGACTTACGTGCCCGGCCATCTCGACATCCTGCCCGTCTATGTGGTGCTGCTCGGCGCGGTCCCCGGGGCGGTGGCGCTGGCGCGGATCGACCGGCGGATCGTGCCGGTGGCCTCGCTGGTGCTCTGGCTCGCCGCCTGGTTCTGGCACTGGAATCTCCCCGCAAACCCGGTCGGCGCGGGCGGCTGGTACTTCGATCCGTTCAGTTGGCAGCTCCTGTTCCTGGGTGCGTTCATGCTCGGCATGGGCTGGGTGCGCGCCCCTGCCGCGTCGCGTCCGCTCGACATCCTCGCCGGCGCCATGCTGGTGTTCGGCATGGTGGTGCGGGTCCACGCGATCTGGTCGCTCTCGCCGGCGCTGACCGCGGTTCAGGACTGGACCATCGCCCATCTCGACAAGAGCCATCTCGGCCCGTTCGAGATCCTGCACTTCGCCGCCCTCGCCTATTTGGCGACCCGCCTGGTCGATCGCGTCCCCGCGATCCTGCAATCGCGCGTGATGCGGCCGTTCCTCGTCGCGGGGCAGCAATCCCTGCCGGTGTTCCTCGGCACGATCATCCTCGCCGATCTCGGTGCGATCGCCTTCGACCAGCTCGGCACCGGCCCGGCGGCGCAGATCGGGGTGAACCTCGTCTGCTTCGCGATCCTGTTCGCGATCGGCTATCTCACCCGCTGGATCAAGAGCGCGCCGTGGAAGGCGTCGTCGCGCCAGCCGGCGGCGGTCACCGTCGCCCCGGTCGCGATCGACCGGACGGCGGCGGCGCGGTCGAACCTGCATTGGCCTCTGCCGCGGTCCTAGCAGGCCGTCGCACTTGACGAAAAAGTGTGCGGCAGCGCATTGCAACGCAATGTTACGGCTCGGTTTAAGTTGACCGGCAGGTCAGCAGGGATCGAGAGATGACGAAGTCGGCGCTTGGTGCCATCGCTTTCGCCACCGCACTCGGCATCATGCCGGCAATGGCGCAGTCCACGAACGCGAACAGCAAGCCGACACCCCAGCGGGGCACCGCGACCATAAACCCGACCGGCATCCCTCCGTCGCAGCGCAATCCGCTGCTGGCGGACAACGGCGACGTGCGGATCGGCAAGGTCATCGGCACGAACATCTTCAACAAGAACGACAAGAACGTCGGCAGCGTGAGCGACGTGCTCGTCGATGCAAACGGGAAACTGAACGCCGTGATCTCTGCCGGCAACAAGCTGGTGCTGGTCCCGTGGGACCAACTCCAGTTTGGCGACGCCAAGCTCAACAGCGACAACAAGGTTCTGATGCCGGACGCAACACAAGCCAGCCTGAAGGCCATGCCGGAGTTCCACTACCAGAATCAGAAGAAGTGACGTAACGAGACCCTCTCTGTTCACCCGCACCACGGTCGCCGAGCTGCCTGACCCGCCAAAAACCCAGCGACGACGCCGGACATGACGGCCGGTCCCCGGGATAAACGGGCGCGGTGGTCGCCCGTGTGACCGGGCAGAGCGGCCAGCATCACGCCCACATCGTCGGCGCCGGCCTCGCCGGGCTGTCGGCGGCGCTCGCCCTCGCCGATGCCGGCTGGGGCGTGTCCGTCCATGAGGCCGGACCGGCCGCCGGGGGCCGCTGCCGATCGTATTTCGACCGTGCGCTCGGCTGCCGGATCGACAACGGCAACCACCTGCTGCTCTCCGGCAACCGCGCCGCCTTCGCCTACCTCGACACGATCGGCGCGCGGGCCGCGCTCGCGTTGCCGAAGACGGCGATCTTCCCGTTCATGGACCTGCGCAGCGGCGCCCGTTGGACGGTGCGGCCCAATGCCGGGCGGGTGCCGTGGTGGGTGCTGGCGCCGGGCCGGCGGGTGCCGGGAACCCGCGCGCGCGACTATCTCGGCCTGCTGGCGCTGCGCCGCCCGGCGGCCGACGCGACCGTGGCCCGCGCCCTCAAGCCGGGCGCGCTGTTCGACCGCCTGCTCGCCCCGCTCGCGATCGCCGCCCTCAACACCCCGCCCGAGGAAGGCAGCGCCGCCCTGCTCGGCGCGGTCGTCAGCGAGACCTTGATGCGGGGCGGCGGCGCCTGCATTCCCGCCTTCCCGCGCGACGGCCTTTCCGAGTGCTTCGTCGATCCGGCCATCGAGCGTCTGCGCGCGCGCGGTGCCTCGATCCAGCTTGGGCGCCGCGTCGCCGGCCTGGGCATCGCCGCGGGCCGCGTCACCAGCCTCGGCACGCCGGACGGCCCGATCCCGGTCCCGCCCGGCGCACGCGGTGGTGCTCGCCGTCCCGGCGCCGGTTGCGGCCGATCTGCTGCCCGGCCTGATTGTGCCCGACGCCTTTCAGGCGATCGTCAACCTGCATTTCCGCGTCGCGGCCGGCCCCGGCGCGGCCGGCTTCGTGGGCCTGGTCGGCGGCACCGCCGAATGGGTGTTCGTCAAGCGCGGCGTCGTTTCCGTCACGATCAGCGCCGCCAACCGGCTCGCCGACGATCCCGCCGAGGCCTTGGCCGCGCGCGTCTGGCCCGAGGTGCGGCGGGCCCTCGATCTTGCCGATCCGATGCCCCACCTGATGCCCCCTTGGCGCGTCGTGAAGGAGCGGCGGGCCACCTTCGCCGCCACCCCGGCGCAGGAGCGGCGGCGGCCGGGCACGCAAACCGCACTCGCCAACCTGGCGCTGGCCGGCGACTGGACCGCCACCGGCTTGCCCGCCACGATCGAAGGTGCGATCAGGTCCGGCCGCGCTGCCGCCGCGTGGTTGCGGTCGTCCACCGGACCCTGACATGCCGAGCGAAACCCTGCCCCAATCCGCCGCCGCCGAGGCGCTGGACCGTGCCATTGCGCGCAGCCGCGACGCCCTGCTGCGCCACCAGCGGCCCGACGGGCACTGGCTGTTCGAGCTGGAGGCCGATGCCACCATCCCGGCCGAATACGTGCTGCTCGAACACTATCTCGACCGCATCGACCCGGCGCTGGAGGCGAGGGTCGGCGTCTATCTGCGCGCGATCCAGGGCGCGCATGGCGGCTGGCCGCTGTTCCACGACGGCGCCTTCGACCTCTCGGCGAGTGTGAAGGCCTATTACGCGCTGAAGGCGATCGGCGACGATCCCGCAGCGCCGCACATGGCGCGCGCCCGGCACGCGATCCTGGCCGCCGGCGGAGCGGAGCGCACCAACGTCTTCACCCGCTGCCAGTTGGCCCTGTTCGGGCAGGCGCCGTGGCGGGCAATCCCGGTGATGCCGGTCGAGATCATGCTTCTCCCGCGGTGGTTCTTTTTCCACCTCTCGAAAGTGTCGTACTGGTCGCGCACGGTGATCGTGCCGCTGCTGGTGCTGATGGCGCTGCGCCCGCGCGCCCGCAATCCGCGCCGCATCGGTGTCTCGGAACTGTTCCGCACGCCGCCCGAGCAGGTGCGCGACTGGATCAGGGGGCCGTATCGCTCGCCGTGGGGGCGCGTCTTCAAGGCGCTCGATTCGGTGCTTCGCCGCGTCGAGCCGGCCTTCCCGCGTACCACGCGGCAAGGCGCCATCGGCCGCGCCGTCGCGTTCGTCACCGAGCGGCTGAACGGCGAGGACGGGTTGGGCGGCATCTACCCGGCGATCGCCAATTCGGTGATGATGTTCGACGCACTCGGCACGCCCGCGGACGACCCCCACGCCGCCATCGCCTGGCGTGCGGTGCGAAAGCTGCTGGTGGTGCAGGACGACCGCGCCTATTGCCAGCCCTGTCTCTCGCCGATCTGGGACACCGCGCTGGCCGGCCACGCGATCGCCGAGGCGGGAGGGGCCGCGTCGGCGGAACTCGACGCCGCCTGCCGCTGGCTGCGCGCGCGGCAGATCACGACGGTTCGCGGCGACTGGATCGCGACCCGGCCCGATGCGCCGCCCGGCGGCTGGGCGTTTCAGTATACCAACGATTACTACCCGGACGTGGACGATACCGCCGTCGTCGGAATGCTGTTGCATCGCAACGGCGATCCTTCCCATGCGGAGGCGATCGCGCGCGCGCGCGACTGGACGCTCGGGATGCAGAGCCGCGATGGCGGCTGGGGCGCGTTCGACGCCGACAATACGCATTTCTTTCTCAACCACATCCCGTTCGCCGATCACGGCGCGCTGCTCGATCCGCCGACCGCCGACGTCACCGCGCGCTGCGTCTCCTTCCTCGCTCAGATCGGAATGGCGGCCGACGCACCGCCGGTCGCGCGCGCGATCGGCTTCCTGCATCGCGCGCAGGAACAGGACGGAAGCTGGTTCGGCCGCTGGGGGACGAATTACATCTACGGCACCTGGTCGGTGCTGTGCGCGCTGAACGCCGCCGGCATTCCGCACGACGATCCGATGGTGCGGCGCGCGGTCGCCTGGCTGCTCGGCCGCCAGCGGCCGGAGGGCGGCTGGGGCGAGGATTGCGCGAGCTATGGCGCGGCCGCGCACGGCGAATACAAGGCAAGCACGCCGTCGCAGACCGCCTGGGCGGTGCTCGGCCTGATGGCGGCGGGAGAGGCCGCGCATCCGGCGGTCGCACGCGGCATCGCGTGGCTGCAAGAAAACCAGCGCGAGGACGGCGAGTGGGACGAGCTTCCGTACACGGCGGTCGGTTTCCCGCGCGTCTTCTACCTGCGCTATCACGGCTATCGGCTGTTTTTCCCGCTGCTGGCGCTGGCTCGCTACCGGGCGCTGGGGCGCGGCAATTCGGCGCGGGTCGCGTTCGGGTTTTAGTTCGCCACCGGCGTCGCCGACGCGCTGGTATGCGGCGTTGCTGCACCAACCGGCGGAAGTAGTGATCTACTCTGTCCTCGGCACATCCACGTCATGCTCGGCGAAGGCCGAGCATCCACGTCTTTCGGTCGTGGCACAGCGAAGTCGTGGAGGGTCGGCCGGAGCCTGTCCTCGGGCGGGCCTTCGGCCCGACCCGGGGGCCGACCATGACGACGGGGATGAGTTCGATATCTTCGCCGCTTCGTATAACATAGCCTCGGCATTATGTCAAGTATAATAACGGCAGGTCGACCCGAAAGTTGTGGATAACGTTTCACGTGAAACAATTGGCGGCCCGTCATGTTCGTCCAGCGATGCGACTGACGAGCCAGCCGGCGGCGAGACCCAGGGCCACTCCCCCGCTGCGGTGAGATTGATAAAACCCTGTTCTCAGGAGCCGCGACCCCGATCCAGCCCTGGTCTCAGGCCGGCGACGGGCCTGATCCGGCTCTGCCCCCAGCCGGCGGCGAGCCTGATCCGGCCCTGCCGAACCGACCCGGCTCAGTGTCGCGAAGCGCAGCGTGAGCAGCGCCGCCACCGCCGCAAGGCCGGCCGCGAGCCCCCACCACAGCCCGACCGCGCCGAGACCGCCGGGAAACGCCAGCGCCGTGCCGACCACGAAGCCGATCCCCCAATAGCCGGCTGCCGCCAGCAGCATCGGCGCCCGTGTGTCGCGCAAGCCCCGCAGGCTGCCGGCGGCGATAACCTGGGTGCCGTCGGCGATCGCGAACAGCGCCGCGACCGCCAGCAGCGAGACCGCGACGCTGACCGTGCCGGCGTTTCCCGCCGCACTCGGGTTGACGTACAGGCTGACGATGATCGGCCGCGTGAGCACCACCAGCAGCCCCGCCATCGTCATGAACGCGGCGCCGAGGCCGATCGCGACGAAGCCGGCGCGGCGCGCGTCGGCCGGCCGCGCGGCCCCGATCCAGAACCCGACCCGGACATTGGACGCCTGCGCGATCGCCAGCGGCACCATGAACGCGATCGAGGCGACATTCATCGCAATCTGATGGGCGGCCAGCGCCGCCGGGCTGATCAGCCCGATGGTCAGGCCAGTGCCGAGGAACAGCGTGGTCTCCATTCCGATGGTGATGCTGACCGGCCATCCCAGCCGCACCATCTCGCGCAGCAGGTTCGCCCGCCTGCGGCCCCCCGCAACCGCCACGCGGATCGTGCGGCGCAGAAACACCGTCGCGAGCAGCATCGATGCAGTACCCCAGAGCGTGATCGCACTGGCCGTCGCGGAGCCGAGCATCCCAAGCTTCGGCAGGAAGCCCACGCCATAGATCAGTCCGTAGTTCAGGGTGGCGTTCACGCCCACCGCCGCCAGCGCCACCCAGAGCAGCAGGCGCGATTGCCCGATCGCGGACAGGAAGGCGCGCATCAGCCCCATGCCGATCAGGGCGGCTGGCGCGCCCCAGCGCAGCACGCCCACGTAGCGGCCGATCGCGTCTGCCAGCGCCGGCGGCTCGCCGATCGCGCGCATGGCTGGCCCGACGAGGCTCAGCACCGCGAGTGCGGGAACCGCGAGCAGCACGGCGAGCAGCAGTCCGGTCGCGAAGGCATCCGGGACCCCGCCCGGTCGGCGGGCGCCGCGTGCTT
>CAVZPY010000004.1:0-168412 GCA_963777265.1 uncultured Alphaproteobacteria bacterium
GCCGGGCGGCGTGGCCTCGGCAAGCGGGGAAGGATGGCAAAATCCCTTGTGTTGCAATGCAAAAGGGGCGGTTAACTGATTTGCGGTTCATCGCTTGGGCAGACGATCGCTTGCCCTCGCCGCCGGTCGGTCCCGTTGCGCATCCGCCCGCCCGCGTGCCAGATCGTGTCGGCAGGTGGCGCGTCCGGGACGCGTTGTTGCCGGACGCGTTATTGCCGGCTTGGCGGCCCGCCCACCCGGATGCGAGGATGCGTCCATGCCCCAGGACGGTTTCGCGGCCCGGCTCTGGTCGTTGGCGGTCTGGACCGTGGTGGGCTTCTTCGTGCTCAACCTGCTGGCGATGATCGCGGCGGTGGTGCTCGACAGCTTCGCCACCCGCTGGCTCAACACGTGGCTCCCGGCCGCCCTGACCACGCGCTGGTACGGCAGCGCCTGGGACGAGTTCCAGCTCGGCGACGTGCTCAGCGTCACGTTCGAGGTGGTGCTGGCGGTGGTGCTGATCTCCGGCCTGCTCGGCGTGCCGGCGGGCTACGCACTGGCGCGGCGGAATTTTCCGGGCAAGCGGCTGGTGCTGCTGATCTTCCTGCTGCCGCTGCTGGTGCCGCCAATGACCTACGGCATCCCGCTCGCGACCGCCCTCTACGGCACCGGCCTCGCCGGGACGATCTGGGGCGTGATCCTGGCCAATCTGGTGCCGAGCGTGCCGTTCGTCGTGTTCGTGATGATCCCGTTCGTCGAACAGATCGACCCCCGCATCGAGGCGGCGGCGCGGGTGTTCGGCGCCGGCACGCTGCGGCTGTTCGCCACCATTCTGGTGCCGCTGCTGATGCCGGGCATTCTGGCGGCGCTGCTGCTGGTGCTGGTGCGCGCGATCGCGATGTTCGAACTCACCTTCCTGACCGCCGGGCCGGACAGCCAGACGCTGGTGGTGGCGCTCTATTACGCGGTGTTCGCGGCCGGCGTGCGGGCGCCGCAGTCGATCGATGCGATGGCGGTCGTCTATATGCTGACCACGCTCGCCTGGCTGTTGGTGGCCCTGCGCTTCGTCAACCCGACGCAGATCGTCGCCCGCGCCAAGGGCCGCCGGGCATGAGCGATGGCGGCGCGCCCGCGGTCGCGCGACCCGCAGCGGTTGCGGGGCCGGCCTGGCTGCGGGATTTCTTCCCTGGCACTTTTGCGCTGGTCATGGCGACCGGCATCGTCTCGATCGCGGCGCACCTGCTGGGATACGACGCGGTGGTCTGGCCGCTGCTCGGCATCAATCTGGCGGCCTATCCGGTGCTGTGGGTGATCCTGCTGGCCCGCATCGCCCGCTTCCCGCGCACCGTGCTGCGCGAATTCGCGAGCCACGACGGCGGGCCGCCGTTCTTCACGCTGGTCGCCGCGACCGCCGTGCTGGGCAGCCAACTGGCGGATTTCGGCGTGCTGGATGGGCTGGTGGTGCCACTGCTCTGGTTGAGCGTGGCTCTCTGGGCGGTGCTGACCTACGGCTTCCTGAGCGCCGTCACCGTCAGCATCGCCAAACCGGGCCTGGAGCATGGGCTGAACGGCGCCTGGCTGCTGCTGGTGGTGGCGACGGAATTGATCGCGGTGCTGGGCAGCTACGTCGCGGTGCATGCGGACCAGCCGCCGCTGGTGTTCGCCTGCCTCGCCTTCTACCTGCTGGGGGCGATGCTCTACATCCTGCTCGCGGCGCTGATCTTCTTCCGCTGGGTGTTCCGGCCGATGCACCCGGCCGAGATGGGCGCGCCGTGGTGGATCAACATGGGGGCGGTGGCGATCGCGACCTTGGCCGGCGCGCGAACTCGTGCTGCTGCGCGGTCTCGATCCGAGCCTGCTGGGCACGCAGCACTTCGTCGGCACGTTCACGGTGATGCTGTGGGCGACGAGCACGTTCTGGATTCCGCTGCTGCTGATCCTGTTCGCATGGAAAGAATTGCGGCGCGGACCTTATGGCTACGACCCCGGCTTGTGGTCCGTGGTGTTCCCGCTCGGCATGTATGCCGCTGCCACGCACGCCTATGCGGCGGCGGCGCGGCTGCCGTTCCTGGAGCCGATCCCGCAGGCGATGTTCTGGGTGGCGCTGCTGGCATGGGTACTGACCTTCGTGGGCATGTGGGTGCAATTGCTGGGGGTGGGGCCGCGCTGAGGCGGCGAGCACCCGACCGCCCGTCGCCGCTCCCTTGCCGGTCGCAACCGCGGCGTGCACCGGACCCGGCATCGTCATGGCGGCGGGGCACGTCGCGATTTTTCCCGGGATCGTGCGCTTCGGCATTGCGTCTCGGGCCGCTGCCTGCTTAATGCGCATAGAAGCCATGCCAAGGGGAGTTGAAACCAAATGATTACCCGTCGTGCCGCGGCACGCGCCCTGGCCGGCGCCGCTGCGGTCGCCGCTACCGGCGGCATCCGCCCGGTGCTCGCCGCATCCAAGACCGTCACCGTGGCGCTGGACGCCTCGCTGACCGGCGCCGACGCGGAATCCGCCAGGCGCGTCGAGTTCGGCGCCGAGATGGCGATTGACGAGGTCAACGCCAAAGGCGGCGTCAACGGCTACATGATCAAGTTCGTGCCGTATGACGACGGCACCGCGACCGCCGGCCAGTACGACCCGGCGCAGGCGGCCACCAACGCGCGCAAGATGGTCTCCGACAAGACGACGGTCGCGGCCATCGGCCCGCAGATGAGCGGCTCGGGCAAGGCGATGGCGCCGATCCTGAGCGAGGGCGACCTCGCGATCATCACGCCGTCCTCGACCAATCCCGACATCACCAACCCGCAATTCGCCGAGCAGTATCGTCCGGCGGGCAAGCCGATCTATTTCCGCACCGTTGCCACGGACGCCTTTCAGGGTCCGTACATGGCGAACTACTACGCCGACAATCTGCACGTGAAGAGTGTGTATATCCTCGACGACAGCGGCGCCTATGGCGTCGGCCTCGCCGATGCGTTCGAGGGACAGGCGAAGAAGAAAGGCATGAAGGTTCTGGGCCGCGACCGGCTCGACCCGAAGGCCTCCGACTACACGCCGATCCTGACCAAGATCAAGGCGCTGAATCCCGACGCGCTCTATTACGGCGGCGTGCTGCAGGCCGGCGTGAAGCTCGCCAAGCAGGCCTATGACATCATCCCGAAAGTCATCAAGGGCGGCGGCGACGGCGTGCAAGGGCCGGAAATGCTGACCGCAGTCGGCTATCCGGCGAACCAGGGCTGGTATTCGACAGTCGCCTCGCCGCACCTCACCGAGGCGGCCACGATGACCCAGTGGGTAAAGGACTACACGGCGAAGTACAAGGTCCAGCCCGACGACTACGCGATCACGCTCGTACGACGCGGCGTTGGTCATCATCGATGCGATCCGCCGCGTCACCGCCGCCGGCAAGGTGCCCACCCGCGACGCCGTGCGCGACGCGATCCAGAACGCGAGCGTCAAGACGCTGCAAGGGGTGGTGTCGTTCGACGCCAACGGCGACATGAAGAACAAGACCATCAGCGTGTTCCAGATCCGCCAGGACAAGAGCCTGCCGGCCACCGACATGCGGCAGTTCCATTACGTCGGCACCGCGCCGTCGGTCTAAGTGCCGCGAGTGCGTCCGCGCCTGCCGGCAAGGCGGGCCCATGGGATTGAAGGCCCGGGAGCGGCGCGCTTCCGGGCCGCCGCGTCCCGCCCGCTTCCGCCAAGCGAACCGAGTTCACTGTAAGGACAACGAGCCATGATCACCCGTCGTGCATCCATGCAAATCTTCGGCGCCGGCGCGGCCGCCACGGCACTCGGCGCCGGCCCCGCCCTAGCGGCAGACAAATTCCTCACGATCGGCATCGCGCTGCCGCTCACCGGATCGGACGCCGAATCCGCGACCAGGATCAAGGACGGCGCTATCCTCGCGATCGACGAAGCGAACGCCAAGGGCGGCGTCGCCGGCTACAAGCTGCACGTGATGATAACCGACAACGGCACCGCGACCGCGGGCCAGTACGACCCGGCGCAGGCGGCGACGAACACGCGCAAGATGGTGGCGAACAAGAACGTGGTCGCCGCGATCGGGCCACAGATGAGCGGCTCGGGCAAGGCGATGTCGCCGATCCTGAGCGAGGGCGATCTGGCGACGATCACGCCCGCCTCGACCAACCCCGACATCACCAACCCGCAATACGCGCAGCAATACCGGCCGGAAGGCAAGGCGATCTATTTCCGCACCGTGACGACGGACGCCTTCCAGGGTCCGTTCATGGCGAACTTCTATTCCGACAACCTGAAGGTGAAGAAGGTCTACGTTCTCGACGACAGCGGCGCCTACGGCGTCGGCATCGCCGACACCTTCGAGGCACAGGCGAAGAAGAAGGGCATCCAGGTGCTCGGCCGCGACCGGCTCGACCCGAAGGCGTCGGACTACACGCCGGTCCTGACCAAGATCAAGTCGTTGAACCCGGATGCGATCTACTACGGCGGCGTGACCCAGGCCGGCGTCAAGCTCGCCAAGCAGTCGTACGACATCGTGCCGAAGATGATCAAGGGCGGCGGCGACGGCGTCTATGCCCCGGAGATGCTGACCGCGGTCGGCTTCCCGGCCGCCCAGGGCTGGTATGCCACCATCGCCTCGCCGCACGTGCTCGACAATCCCAAGGTGCAGACCTGGATCCAGACATACAAGACGAAGTTCGGCCTGGTGCCCGATGACTATGCGATCACCTCCTACGACGCGGCAACCGTGATCCTCGATGCGATCAAGCGGGTCGCCGCAACCGGCAAGCCGGTCACGCGCAGCGCCGTTCGCGACGCCATCCAGAACAGCCATGTGCAGACGCTGCAGGGGCCGGTCTCGTTCGACCAGAACGGCGACATCAACAACCGGATCATCAGCGTGTTCCAGATCCAGCACGACCCGAAATACCCGGTCGACGACATCATCCACCAGTTCCACTACGTCGGCAACGCGCCATCGGTGTGAGCGGATGACCTACACCGACCTGATCGTCCAGCAGATCATCAACGGGCTGAGCCTGGGTGCCATGTATGCGTTGCTGGCACTCGGGTTCACGCTGGTCTACGGCATCCTCGAGCTGATCAACTTCGCCCATTTCAACGTCTTCATGGTGGGCAGCTTCATCGGCTTGTGGACGTTGCAGGCGATCGGACTGAACGGTCAGAGCGTGGTCCTGGTCGGACTGCCGCTGGTCGGTGCGCTGGTGCTCGCCTTCTCGGTGACGATGCTGGCCTCGGGTGTCTTGGGCGTCGTGATCGAACGGCTGTCGCTGCGCCCCTTGCGCAACGTCAAGGGGCCGGCGGCGATGATCACCACGATCGGCGTCTCCTATATCCTGTTCAACATCATCCTGATCGGCGTCGGCGCGGATTCGAAAAACTTCCCGAATCCACTGCCGACGGTGCGCTGGCACATCGGCGGCGCGGACGTGGAGCTGCGGCAGCTGCTGATCTGGGGAGTCGCGATCGTGCTGCTCGGAGGCCTGCAATTCTTCGTGCAGCGCTCGCGCATAGGCAAGGCGATGCGCGCCACCGCGCAGGATCAGGAAGCCGCCCGCATGATGGGGGTGGAAGTCGACCGCGTCATCATCATGGCCTTCTTTCTCGGCTCGGCGCTGGCCGGGGCGGGCGGGCTGATCTTCGGCCTCTACTACAACTTCACCAGCTTCATCATCGGCTTTACCGCCGGCCTGCGTGCCTTCACCGCCGCCGTGCTGGGCGGCATCGGCAACGTCGTGGGCGCCATGGTCGGTGGCGTCCTGATCGGACTGATCGAGGCGCTGGGCGGCCAGTTCATCGCCACCGAGTGGACCGACGTGATCATCTTCTCGATCCTCGTGCTGGTGCTGGTGTTCCGTCCGGCCGGGCTGTTCGGCCGCATGGCGCCGAACAAATCCTGACCCGCGACGGATGAGGAACGGCGCATGAACTCGACAACCAGCGAAGCGACCGCAGAGGCCGCGGTCGAGAGTACCACCGCCGCCGAGACCGTCCCGCCGTTGGCACCCGCGCCCGGCACCTCATTCTGGACCCGTCCCTGGGGCGGGGTAACGATCGAGCGGCGCAAACAGGCGCTGGTGGCGCTGATCGCGATCGGCGCGATCGCTTTTCCGATTATCAGCGGCAACGACGCCAACATCGACAGCGGCGCCAACGCGGCCAATTACGCGATCCTGGCCCTCGGCCTGAACATCGTTGTGGGCTTCGCCGGCCTGCTCGACCTCGGCTACGCGGCGTTCTTCGCGATTGGCGCCTACACCTACGGCATCCTCTCAAGCTTCCAGGTCGAGCCGCACTGGAGCAGCTTCTGGCAGCCGCTGGCCGCGATGGGTCTGGTGCAGCATCTGCACCTGCCCACCGGCGACCTCGTGCATTTCACGCTCTCGTTCTGGATCGCGCTGCCGCTTGGCGGCCTCGTCGCCGCGTTCTTCGGGACGCTGTTCGGCGTGCCGACGCTGCGGCTGCGCGGCGACTATCTCGCGATCGTCACGCTGGGCTTCGGCGAGATCGTGCCGATCGTGGTGCGCAACTGGTCCTCGCTCACCAATGGTGCTGCCGGCCTCAACGGCGTGCAGGCGCCGCGGCTGTTCGGCCACAGCTTCGGCGTTGCCGCCACGCCCTACTACTACGTCGCGATCGCGATGGTGGCGTTGCTGATCTTCGTCAGCACCCGGCTGCGCGACAGCCGCATCGGCCGCGCCTGGATGGCGATCCGCGAAGACGAGATCGCCGCCGGTGCGATGGGCGTGTATCTCACCAAATACAAGCTGCTGGCCTTTGCGACCGGGGCCGCGTTCGCGGGTGCGACCGGCGTGTTTTATGTCGCAAAACTGCAAACCGCGACCCCGGAGATGTTCGGCTATCCGGTCTCGATCATGATCCTGGTGATGGTCGTGCTCGGCGGCATCGGCAGCGTCTGGGGCGTGGTGCTCGGTGCGGTCATCCTGCAGCTCCTGCAATCCTGGTTCCTCGAGGATCTGTCGGGGTGGATTCAGTCGCTCGGGCATCTGGTCAGCAGCCCATTCCTCGAGAAGCTCGACCTCACGCAGTCGATCGAGCTCATTTTCGGGATTATCCTGGTCTTGATGATGCTGTTCCGCCGCGGCGGCCTGATCCCGGCCTATCGCCACCAGACGGCGCTGAGCTTCGAGCAGCAGCACGCCGAGGTGCGGCGCGGCACCGCGGTCGGTATCAAGGGGCTGGGCGCCGATCCCTACACGATGGCCCGGTACTGGAGGTACGTGGCATCACCGTGCGGTTCGGCGGCCTGGTGGCGCTGAACGCGGTCGATCTGACCGTGCCGCAGGGCAGCGTGGTCGCGGTGATCGGGCCGAACGGCTCCGGCAAATCGACGCTGTTCAACGTCATCACCGGGCTCACTCAGGCGGAGAGCGGCACCATCCGGTTCCGCGGGCGCGAGCTCCTCGGTTTGCGGCCGGATCAGATCCTCGCGGCGGGTGTCGCGCGCACCTTCCAGAACATCCGCCTGTTCCCGAACCTGACGGTGATGGAGAACATCCTGATCGGCCAGCACGCCCACCTGCACACCGGGCCGTTCCGCGCGGTCCTCAATCTTCCGAGCACGAAGCGCGAGGAAGCGGCGGCCCGCGTGTGGGGGACAGAGATTCTCGGCATCTTCGGCAACCGGCTGCTGCCGCGGCTGACGCAGGCGGTGGCTCATTTGTCCTACGCCAACCGCCGCCGCACCGAGATCGCGCGCGCGTTGGCATCGCGGCCGAAAATCCTGCTGCTCGACGAACCGACCGCCGGCATGAACCCGGCCGAGAGCCAGGAACTCGCCGAACAGATCAAGCAGCTTCACGGCCTCGGCGTGACCGTGCTGCTGATCGAGCACAAGCTCGACGTGGTGACACGGCTCGCCGACAAGGTGATCGTGCTCGATCACGGCGAGAAGATCGCCGAAGGCCGGCCCGAGGAGGTCCGCAGGAACGAGGAGGTACTGCGCGCCTATCTCGGCCGGAGCGCCGTCCATGCTTGAAGTACCGCTGCTGCAATTCCAGGACGTCGACACCTATTACGGCGATCTGCACGTCCTGAAGCAGGTCAACTACGTCATCGCACCGGGCGAGATCGTCTCGCTGCTCGGCGGCAACGCCTCCGGCAAGTCCACCACGATGAAGACGATCATGGGGGTCGTGCGGCCTACCCGCGGCCAGGTGGTGTACGAGGGCAAGCAGATCGGCCGGCTCTCCACCGCCGAGCGCGTCAGGCGCGGCATCGCACCGGTGCTGGAGGCGCGACGGCTGTTCCCGCGCATGACTGTCTTCGAGAATCTCGAGATGGGCGCCTATCTGCGCCCGCGCGGGGCCGAGTTCGACCAGGATCTCGAACGCGTCTATCAGTTGTTTCCCCGTGTGAAAGAACGGGCGACCCAGATCGCCGGCACCCTCTCGGGGGGCGAGCAGCAGATGGTCGCGATCGGGCGGGCGCTGATGGCGCGGCCGCGGCTGATCTGTATGGACGAACCCTCGATGGGACTCTCGCCGCTCTATGTCGAGATGGTGTTCGACATCATCCAGGAGATCAACAAGCAGGGCACCTCGATCTTCATGGTCGAGCAGAACGCCAACATGGCGCTATCGATCGCGCACCGCGCTTATGTGCTGCAGACCGGGCGCGTGGTGCTGTCCGGCACCGCCGCCGAGCTGCGGCAGAACCCGAACATCCGCGAGGCGTACCTGGGCGAGCTGCAGGTCGCCTGACCCGCCGCTATCGCCGCCGGCCCCACCTCACCCACGCCTCTCCGCCCGGAAGGGCGGAGAGGCCTTGGGCCCGTCTGGCCGCGCGGCCGGTTTCGTGGCATTGGCTCGGCGGGAGAGATGACGATGACCGCACCCGCGCTCCGCCGCCGCAGCCTGCTCGTGCTCGCCGCCGCGCCCGCCCTCGGGCGGCCGGCGCGGGCCGCGACAGCCTTGCGCATCGGCATCCTGCACACGCTCTCCCCGGCGCCCCTGTACATCGCGATGGATCGCGGCTATTTCCGCGACACCGGCCTCGACGCCTCGTTCCGCTACTTCCAGGCGGCGCAGCCGATCGCGGCGGCGGCGGTCGCGGGCGACATCGACGTCGGCGTGACCGCGCTCACCGGCGGGTTCTTCGCCCTCGCCGGGCGTGGCGCGCTGCGGGTGATCGGCGGCGGGCTGCACGAGGAGAGGGGCATCCAGGGCACCGCGCTCCTGGCCTCCGACCGCGCGTTCGATGCCGGCCTGACGACGCCCGCGAAGTTGCCCGGCCACAGCGTCGGCATCACGCAGTTCGGCTCCTCGTTTCAGTACATGGTCGGCCGCATCGCCGAGGTCGAGCATTTCGATCCGAAAAGCGTGACACTGCGACCGTTGCAGGGCATCGGCAACATGATCGCGGCGGTCGGCACCAACCAGATCGACGCGACCTTCGCGATCGCCTCGCAGGCGAAGCCGATGGTCCGGCTGGGACGCGCGCATCTGCTCGCCTGGGTGGGCGATTTGTTCCCCTATCAGCTCACCGCAGCGTTCACGACCGAGCGCATGGTCGCCCGGCACGCGGCGGCGCTGCACGGCTTCGCGGACGCCTACAAGCGCGGCGTGAATGACTATCGGGCGGCGTTCTTCCGCCGCCAGCCCGACGGCTCGCCGGTGCGCGACGCGAAAACCGATGCCGCGATCGCCAGCATCGAGAAGTTCGTCTTCACCGGCGACCCGAACGCACGGCAGAAAATCCTCTCGGGGCTTCCCTACTACAACACCAACGGCGCACTCGACGTCGCCGACGTCCGCCGCCAGATCGCCTGGTTCAAGGCGCAGGGATTGGTGAAGGTGCCGTTGGATCCGGCCAAAATCATCAACACGAGCTTCCTGCCCGCGCTCCGGACCTGATGGCAGCCTCCTCCGTCCGGCTCGCGGTACGCGGCGTGCATCATGCGTATCGCGATCTGGTGGTGCTGGAGGACATCGACCTGATCGCCGAGCCGGGGGAGGTGCTGGTGCTGGTCGGGCCGTCGGGATGCGGCAAATCGACGCTGCTCGGCATCATGGGCGGGCTGCTCGCGCCGACGCGGGGCCAGGTGCGCTGGGACGGCGAGGTGGCGGAGGATTGCCTCAACCCCCTCACCTACGTGTTCCAGGATTTTTCGCTGCTGCCATGGCGGTCGGTCGCGGGCAACGTCGCCCTGGTGCTGGAGGGCAAGCTGCCGCGGCCCGCCGTGCGCGCGCGGGTCGCCGACGTGCTGGCGCTCACCGGCCTGGATGCCTTCGCGAACGCCTGGCCGCGGCAGCTCTCGGGGGGCATGAAACAGCGCGTCGGCATTGCCCGGGCGCTGGCGGTGCGGCCCGCGTGCCTGCTGATGGACGAGCCACTCTCGGCGCTGGATGCGCAAACGCGCGACCTGCTGCTCGACGAGTTCGTCGACCTGATCGGGCGCGCCGGGACCACGACGGTCTATGTCACCCACAATCTCGCCGAGGCGGTGCGGCTGGGCCACCAGATCGCCGTGTTCTCGCGCCGTCCGGGGCGGGTGCGGACGGTGCTGCGGCTCGCGCGTCCGATCGTTGAACGCCGCGCCGACGATCCCGACCTGCTGGCGGCGGAGGCGCGGCTGTGGTCGCTGATCCGCGACGACGCGGCCGCCGCCGAGCGCGAGATCGAACATGCCTAGGCTCAATGGCCCGGTGCCGTTCCGTGCCGGCGGCTTTTCCCCTCGCGAGAGCGGGATCGCGGGTGCCGCGACGCTGGTGGCCCTGGTGCTGCTGTGGCAGGCGGGCGCGTCGGCGGGATTGATCCCGACCCTGTTTTTGCCGGCGCCGTTCGCGATCGCGCGCGCGCTGTGGTTCCTCGCGATCAGCGGCGAGATGTGGCAGCAGGTGAGCGTATCGCTGTATCGGATCGCGGTCGGTTGGACGCTGGGCACCGTCGCCGGCATCGCGCTGGGGCTGGCGGTGGGACTGACCACGCTCGCGCGCTCGCCAGGGATGGCGGTGGTGTCGGCGCTGTTCCCGATCCCGAAGATCGCGCTGGTGCCGCTGTTCATCATCTGGTTCGGCATCGGCGAGGGCAGCAAGATCGCGACGCTCGCCTTCGGCGTGTTCTTCCCGACCGTCATCAGCACCGCCGCCGGCGTCGATGGCGTGCCGCGCAATCTGATTCGGATGGCGCAGAGTTTTGGCCTCTCGCGCCTGGCGATTTTGCGCGCGGTGGTGCTGCCGGGGGCGCTGCCGGCGATCCTGTCGGGGTTTCGCATCAGCTTCTCGATCGCGATCGTGCTGCTGGTTGCGGCCGAGATGATCGGCGCGCAGCGCGGCATCGGCGCCTTCGTGCTGCAGGCGGGCAATCTCTACGATCTCGACAACCTGCTCGGGGGCATCGTGATGCTCTCGGCACTGGGGCTGACGCTCTCCTGGGTGGTCGGTCGGCTGGAACGGGCGCTGCTGCGCTGGCGCTGAACGCTCAGCACGGTGCCGCTTCCGGCTTGCCCTTGAACGAGCGGGTGGGGACGTCGCGGAACAGCGAGAAATGGGTGTGCGCGGCGCGCCAGGGCGAACCCACCGCGCCGCGCGTCAGCACCACCGTCGCCCGGCCGGGCCGGGTGTAGGGCGCGCCATCCGCGCGGTATCCGGTTGACTGCCACACGCCCATGCCGACCGCCTGCAACCGATCGCCGGAGACGATCGCGCGGATGCCGGGGCGCCAGGCGAAGCCGTCGATATGCGGCCACACGTTGCGCCATTGCGCGGCCTCGATCGCGGCCAGCCCGTCCACGAAATCGGTGAACGTGCCGAAGCCGATCACGTCGGGCAGAAACAGGCGGCGGGCATCGGCGAAATCTACCGCGCGCACATGGGCCGCGAGTGCCTCGAACCAGGCGCGCACGCCGGCCTCGTCCTCGGCGAGCATCATCATCCTGTCTCCCGCGTGACACGGACGTAGCGCGCCACCCAGCGCCGGTCGAGCCGGTCTTTCCATAGCCACGCGACCCGGCCGTGCAGGGAAAGGCCGCTGCGCCAGGCGAGTGCCCGGCCGCCGCCGAGGCCCAGGATCGCGAGCGCCCGCGCCTGCGGCCGCCACGGGCGAAGCGGGCGGCCGGCGATGGCGCGACGGATATTCTCCGCCAGAGGCGGCCCGGCGCGCACCGCCCAGACGCCCGCCTTGGGCCGCGGCGGATCGAGGCTCGCGCAGTCGCCGGCGGCGAACACGAAGGAGTGGCTCAGACTGCGCAGCTCGGCACCGACGCGCACGCAGCCCGCCTCGTCGCAGGCAAGACCGGAGGCGGCGAGGAACGGTGCCGCCACGGCGCCGGTCGCCCAGATGGCCTCCGCCGCCGCGATGCTGCCGCCATCGGCCAGCCGCACCGCGCCCGGCATTGGCGCCGGTCGCGCGCTGGCCGGCGTGGAGCGTCACGCCCGCATCCGCGAGGGCCGTGGTGATGAGGCGTTGGGCGCGTGGCGGCGCTTCGGGCAGCAGCGCGTCGCAGACCAGATGCACCGGGGTGCGGGTGCCGGGGCGGCGGCGCAACGCGATCGCGAGCTCAACCCCGCCCGCGCCGCCGCCGATCACGGCAACCGGCCCGTCGGACGCCAGCCGGGCTGCGAGCGTCTCCTCGAAGGCCGCCAGGAAGTGCCCGATCGGCTTGACCGGCACACCCTGCGCCCCCCGTGGGATTGCCGGCATCCCTCCCAGGTCGAGGGAAAGGTAGTCAAAACCGTGTTCGGCGCCGTCGCCCAGCCGCACGCGCCGGCGATCGAGATCGAGGCCCGTCGCCTCGGCCACGATCAGCCGCGCGCCGGCCGCCGCGGCGAGCGGTGCGAGCGGCACGCGCGCCGCGCCCGGCGGATAGTCGCCGCGGATCACGCCGGGCAGCATCCCGGTGTAGAGCGCGTCCGGCTCGCGCGCGATCACCGAGCGACCGCAGCACGCGGATCGGATGCCGGGCGAGACGCCGCAGTACCTCGACATGGGCGTGGCCGGCGCCGAGCAGCAGCAGGTCCATCGCGAGCCGGCCCGCGGGCGCGGGCTACTCCGCGGCGACCCGCGCCAAGCCTCTCCGTGCGCCGGCGGAGGTCGCGGCGCTCATGCAGGCGATGCTCGCCATCAGCAGCACGGCGATCAGCACCAGCACCAGCTCCGGCAATCCGTGGTCGATCAGGAAGCCGAACGGTACCGGTACCAGCGCCGAGCCGAGCGGCAGGCCGGCGCTGACGAAGCCGAACACCTTGCCGATCTCGCCCGGGGGCACCCTCGCCCTCAGCATCAGGTCGCGCGGGGTGCGCGTTGCCCCGTTCGTGAGGCCCGCGGCGAGCAGCAGAACGATCGCCAACCCGCCGCCCACGGGCAGCACCGCGACCGTGAGCGTCAGCGCCGCCGAGAGCGTGTACAGGATGCTGGTCAGCAGCCGGTGCCGTGGCGTGTGGTCGGCGAGCCAGCCGCCGACCAGCACCCCCGCCGTGGTGCCCGCCAGGTAGGCGGTCAGCGCCACCGCCGCGACCGCGAGATCGACGCCCTTGACGGTGTGCAGCACCGTGACCAGCCACGACGACATGCCGGCGGCGGCCATCGAGCCGAGCAGGTAGAAGCCGAAGAAGAACAGCATCGCGCGGCTGAGCAGCAGGTGGCGCCCCGACGGACCCGGCACCGACACCGCTTCGTGGCGGGGCGGCGTCGCCCCGGCGAGGATGCCGCTTTGCAGCAGGATCGCGACCACCAACGGGATGCCGAGCACGCCCACGATCAGCAGCGCCGGCCGCCAGCCGAACGCGAGCACCAGCCCGGCCATCGTCGGCGGGGCGGCAGCGAAGCCCAGATTGCCGGCGAAGGTGTGCAGTGCGAAGGCGCGGCCCATCCGCTCGCGCTCGATCGAGGCGGACAGGATCGCGTAGTCGGCCGGGTGGATCACCGAGTTACCGACGCCTGAGAACAGGGCCAGCGCGACGATCTGCCAGTAGGCGGTGGCGAAGCCCATCAGTGCGATCGAGACCGTCATCAGCGCCGCCCCGCCCACCAGGAAGCGCCGCGGGCCGTGGCGATCGACCCAGAAACCCACCGGCGTCTGCAGCGCCGCCGCCGCCGCCGCCATCACCGCCACCGACAGGCCGACCTCGGCGAAGCTGACGCCGAACGCGCGCTGCCAGACCAGGAACAGCGGCGGCAGGCAGAGCTGGTAGAAGTGCGACAGGAAGTGCCCGGTGCCGATCAGCAGGCTGATCCGCACGCTGCGCCCCAGTGCCATACGGCGACCCTCCGCGGTCAGTCTGGGGGGCGTGCCCCGGCCCGTCAATTTGTTCGCCTCGGTGGACGGCCGAGGCTTGCGTCCTGCTCCCGTCTGCCATGCCGGCTCGCTCCCTCGGTAATAATGGCCTTGGTGATGATAAGCGTGCTTATTATGTAGCTGTCCATGCCCGACCACCGCAACGACCTCCTGTTCCTCCTGCACGACGTCGCGCGCCTGCTGCGCACGGATGCCGACAAGCGCGCCCGCGCCCACGGCATGACGCGGGCGCAGTGGGTGATCCTGGTCTGGCTCGAACGCCATCCCGGCCTGTCGCAGAAGGAGCTGGCCGAGATCCTGGAGGTCGAGCCGATCACCGTCGCCCGCCTGATCGACCGGCTGGAAGCGCGGCGCATGGTCGAGCGGCGGCCCGATCCGCACGATCGGCGCATTTGGCGGCTGCACCTGCGCCCCGAGGCGTCCCCGGTGCTGCAGGAGATCGCACGGCAGCGCGTGAGCATGCTCGAGATGGTGGGCGTCGACCTCGATCCGGGGCTGCGCGAGGCCATGACCGAAGGGCTGCGGCGGATGAAGGCGGCGCTGTGCGCCGAGCGCCACGCCGAGGTGCCGGAGAAGGTTCCGGAGAAGGTGCCAGAGAAGGAGGTGGCCTGATGTCGCAGGCAACCACGACCGCCACCCCCACGATCACGCCGCGCGACGCGACTGGCACTATCGTCCGCGCCCGCCCGCGGCTGCGGCTGCTGCGCCCGCTGCTGATGCTGGGCGGCATCCTCGCCGTGGCCGTGGTGGCGCTGCTCTATTGGCTCAACACCGGCCGCTGGGTCTCGACCGACGATGCCTATGTGCAGGCGGATCGCGTGGCCCTTTCCACCGACGTCTCCGGCCTCGTGAAGTCGATCGACGTCAGGACCGGAGAGATCGTCAAGCGCGGGCAGGTGCTGTTCCGTCTGGACCCGCGGCAGTTCCAGATCGCGCTGGATGACGCGAAGGCCAATCTCGAACAGCAGGCGCTCGACCTGAACGCGGCCAAGAGCGAGTACGCGCGGATGCTGCGCGATGTCGCGGTGCGCGCGGCGATGGTGCAATCCGATCAGGCCGATTTCAACCGCTACGCCGCCCTGGTGCGCGGCGGCGGTGTCACCCGGCAGGAATACGACAACGCCCGCTTCAAGCTCGCCGCCGACCAGCAGGCGCTGGATGCGTCGAAGCAGACCGCGGCGACCCAGCTCGCCCGGCTCGGCGGCGATGCCAACGTCGATGGCACCACCCTGCCCGCCTACAAGGCGGCTGCGGCGAAGGTCGCCGAGGCGCAGCGCCAGCTCGACGATACCGTGGTGCGGGCGCCGTTCAACGGCATCGTGACCCGCGTCTCGAGGTTGCAGCCGGGGATGTATTTGCAGGCGAGCACGGCGGCGTTCGCGATCGTCTCGACCGAGAACGTGTGGATCGAGGCACAGCCGAAGGAGACGCAGCTTACCTGGGTCAAGCCCGGCCAGCCGGCCCGCGTGACGGTGGACGCCTATCCGGGCCGGGTCTGGAAGGGCGAGGTGCAGACCATCGCACCGGCGAGCGACTCCGAGTTCTCGGTGCTGCCCGCGGAGAACTCCTCGGGCAACTGGGTCAAGGTGGTGCAGCGCATCCCGCTGCGCGTGCATGTAGAGCAGGCGGCGGGCGACCCGCCGCTGCGCGCCGGCATGAGCGTCACCGCCGGCATCGACACCGGCCACGTCCGCCGGCTCTCCGACCTCTTCTGATCCGATGACTTCCACCGCGCCGGGCATCGCCGAGCGGGTCCCGCATCGGGCGCTGATCACCGTCTGCCTGATGGTGGCGACGCTGATGCAGGCGCTCGATTCCACGATCGCGAACGTGGCCCTGCCGTACATGCAGGGCACGCTATCCGCGAGCTATGACGAGATCACCTGGGTTCTGACCTCCTACATCACGGCGGCCGCGATCATGACCGCGCCGGTCGGCTGGCTCGCGGCGCGGTTCGGACGCAAGAACCTCTTTATTCTCTGCCTGGTCGGCTTCACCATCGCCTCGATGCTGTGCGGGGCGGCGGAGACGCTGCCCCAGATGGTGCTGTTCCGGCTGCTGCAAGGCGTGTTCGGCGCCGCCCTGGTGCCGCTCTCGCAAGCGGTGATGCTCGACATCTATCCGCCCGAGCAGCGCGGCTCGGCGATGGCGATCTGGGGCGTGGGCGTGATGATCGGGCCGATCCTGGGTCCCACGCTCGGCGGCTACCTGACCGAGCTCTACAACTGGCGCTACGTGTTTTACGTCAACCTGCCGTTCGGGGTGCTCGCCTCGCTAGGGCTGCTTATTTCTGATGCCGCGCGCGAACCGGAACGCGGAGCTGCGCTTCGACTGGCTCGGTTTCGGCGTGCTGGCGCTCGGCATCGGCGCGCTGCAACTCATGCTCGACCGCGGCGAGGTGCAGGACTGGTTCTCGTCCCCGGAGATCGTGCTCTATGCCGTGCTCGCGGGCGTCGGGCTCTATCTGTTCATCGTGCATCTGTTCACCGCGCGCGATCCGTTCATCCCGGTGCGCATCTTCCGTGACCGGAATTTCGCCGCCGGCCTTCTGGTGATGTTCGCGGTGGGCATGGTGCTGCTCGCCACCTCGGCGCTGATGGCGCCGTGGCTGCAAACCCTCGGCAACTATCCGGTGGAGAGCGCCGGGCTGATCATGGCGCCGCGCGGCATCGGCACGATGGCGGCGATGGTGATCGCCGGGCGCCTCTCGAACCGCGTCGATCCGCGCAAGCTGATGGCGCTCGGCATCCTGCTGCTGATCTACAGCCTGTGGGAGATGACGTCGTGGACACCCGGACGTCGATGAATGGACCATCGCCTGGAACACGATCATCCAGGGCGCCGGACTCGGCTTCGTGTTCATCCCCTTGCAGGTGATCGCGTTCGCGACGCTTGCCCCGCAATTCCGCACCAACGGCACCGCGTTGCTCAGCCTGTTCCGCAATGTCGGCAGCGCGATCGGCGTCTCGGTCACCGAGACGCTGCTGACGCGCAACACCCAGATCGAGCATTCGGTACTGGCGGGCTACGTCACCCCGTTCAATCGCGCGCTGCAGGGAAGCCAGGCGGTCATGCGGGCGCGATCGGGCCGGCGACCGCGCACGGCGCCGCGGCGCTCGAGCAGATCATCGAACGCCAGGCCTCGATCATCGCCTATAATAACGATTTCCGCTTCATGATGCTGATCTCGATCCCGACCCTGCTGCTGCTGCTGCTGATGCGAAAGCCGGAGAAGGCCGCCAAGCCGGCGGAGGGCCACGAGGCGGTACTGGACTGACCGCGGCGGCGGTGGCAGCGTCGCCCGCCGGATGAAGGGGAAGTGCCATGACGCTCACGCTGTTCCACGCACCGCACACGCGCTCGTCGGGCGTGCTGCTGCTGCTCGAGGAACTCGGCGCACCGTACGAGCTGCACGTGCTCGATCGCGGCCGCGACGAGCTGCGCGCGCCCAGCTATCTGGCGATCAACCCGCTCGGCAAGGTGCCGGCGCTGCGCGACGGCGATGCCGTCATCACCGAACAGGTGGCCATCTTCCTCTATCTCGCCGACAAGTTTCCGGCCGCCGGCCTCGCGCCGCCGATCGGCGATGCGCTGCGCGGCCCCTACCTGCGCTGGATGGTGTTCTACGCGGCCTCGTTCGAGCCGGCGCTGGTCGATCGCGCGCGCGGGCACGGGCCGGGGACGCGCGCGATGAGTCCCTACGGCGACTACGACACGGTGATCGACACGCTCGCCGCGGCACTCGACCGCGGCCCCTACTTGCTCGGCGAGCGGTTCTCGGCAGCCGACGTCCTGTGGGGCACGGCCTTGCACTGGACGATGGGGTTCAAGCTGGTCCCCGAGCGGCCGGTGTTCAGCGATTACGCGCGCCGCATCGGCGAGCGGCCGGCGACCGCCCGCGCCCGCGCCCGCGATGAGGAACTCGCTGCCGCGCAGAAGTGAACGCCAGGGCGCTCCCTGGACGCACTCAAGGCGGAGCCTTGAGAATCCACTCGTGCATCGTGGCGGAATCCAACCGGCCGTGCGACCTCGCGTTGGCGCCTCACATCCAGGACAGGAGACGAGGATGAAAGCCTTCGCCCTTGGCCTGGCGGCCGCGGCGCTGGTGGCCGCGTCGGCCAGTGCCCAGACCGCGACCGCCCCCGGCTCGACGAACCGTTCGCCCGCGCCCGCGCTGGGCGCGGCACCCGGTGCCGCCGGCTTGGGCCAGACGCCGGCCTCGGGCAACGGCAACCAGGCGATCGCCACCACCAGCGCCAGTGCCGCGACCCCGGCGCACGGGGCCAACAGCTTCACCCGCGGCCAGGCGGCCAATCGCATCGCGGCCCACGGCTTTACCCATGTCACCGGGCTGAAGAAGGACCGCTACGGCGTCTGGCGCGGCAGCGCGGAACAGGACGGCAAGCCGGTCGGCGTCTGGCTCGACTACAAGGGCGATGTCGGCGGCAGTGTCGGGGCGCACTGACCGCGCCCGTCCACACGATCAAGGAAGGATCGAAGCAGGGAAGGAACGAGAAATGGCCACGCGAACCATCGCACGGCTCTACGACACGCACGAGGACGCGCTCGGCTGCGTCCGCGACCTCGAGGCGGCCGGTATCCCACACGACCGGTTGAGCATCATCGCCTCCAACCACGACGGCCGCATCGCCCGCGCACCGGCCGCCGGCAGTGGCGCCGGCGCGGGGGCCGCGATCGGCACCGTCATCGGCGGCGGCGCCGGGCTGCTGGCGGGCATCGGCGCGATCGCGATCCCGGGCGTGGGTCCGGTGGTCGCCGCCGGCTGGCTGGTCGCCCTGCTCGCCGGCGCCGGCGTCGGCGCCGCCGCCGGCGGGCTGCTCGGCTCGCTCACCGGCGCCGGCGTCGCCGAGGAGGAGGCGCACGTCTATGCCGAGGGCGTCCGCCGCGGCGGCTCGCTGGTGACGGTGCGCATGGACGAGGCCGAGATGCCGCGCGTCGAGCAGATCATGGCGGCCTACGCGCCGGTGGACTGGCAGATCCGCGAGGCCGATTACCGCGCCGCCGGCTGGGATCGCTTCGACCCCGCGGCTCCGGCCTACACCGCCGAGGACATCGAGCGCGAGCGGGACCGGGTGCGCGCGCGACTGTAACGAGCAGCAACCGTGTGACGGGATTTCCGGCTCGGACCGCAATCCCGTCACACGCGCTACCTACGGACGCGCAGGGCTCACGAATCCCACGCCTGAACGGCGACCTGTCGCGCGATCTTGCCGCCGGCGACTTCAAGCGTGGCTGAACAGAACACGCGCTTTCCGTCAGGATAGGTGCAAGCCTGGGTGAACGCGAGCCGATCGCCCTCGGCGATGCCGGCTTCCACGCGATGCGTCATCGTCCGGCCACAGACATCGTCGAAATAGGCGGCGATGGCGTCGTGGCCCTTGATTTCACGCGGCCGACTCGGCGGATTGTCCTGGTCGATGATCTGCAGGACGGCATTATCCGCGTAGAAACCGGCGAGGGTTTCGCCGTCGCGGTCTTCGATGGCTCGGCGAAGCATCGGGATCGTGAGCGTTTCCATTGGTGTATTCTCCCTGAGTTGGCCTGAGGCGCTTACTGTTTGGCCGCGGCGGCTTTCATCCGCGCGGCGGCGACACGCAGAACCGTGTCGGTCTCCTTTCGGAATCCCGCGGGATCGGCCTGCATCCCATTGAGCACCGTGCTCCAATGCCGGCTGATCGCCGCCATCGCGACGGCTTCGCGGATCTCGCCGTCGGTTGCCCCGTTGAGCCTGGCGGCCGCGGTATGGAAGTAGATGCAGTAGGAGCACGGGATCTGAGCGGCGACCGCCAGGCCGATCAGTTCTTTTTCCTTGCCGGAAAGGGCGGTCTTCGGATTGAGCTGCACCGTCTTGAACTCGGCCCAGGCGCCCGCGATGCCTTCCTCCGGAAACAGCTTGAAGAAGGTGGGCACACTGCCGAGCGTCGCCGCAATATCGCGATAGGTCGATGGGGCATCCTGCGCGCTTGCCGAGCCGGCGACCATCGCGCCGGCGATGCCGATGGCAATTCCGATGGAGCGCAGGCCGTGAACGGTCCGTTGCATGACGATCCTCCCTGCTTGCGGCGCGGGGTGCGCGACATCGAAGCCGCGCCTCCGGCAGCGTGGTTGAACGGCGTTTTTTTTGCGGTCCGCCGGAAGCGGATGAAGGGCCGGCGGTGTCGTCCCCGTACTGCCCGCCGCGGCCTTGGTCCGGCCGCTTCGGTGCCGGATGTCTTACCTACTAGTAAGGTATTTGTCAACTAGTAAATAAGGCGGCATAATCATCGTGCGGCGAGGCACGCGCTGCGCGAGTGGCCGACCCGTAAAGCCACGGAAGGGTTGTCATGCCGACGCTTGCCGCCGCCTCCCAGACATCGAGCCGCATCCTGGACGTCGCCGAGCGCCTGGTGCAGACGCGCGGCTTCAATGCCTTCAGCTACGCCGATGTTGCCGGCGTGCTGCACGTCACCAAGGCCTCGCTGCATTACCATTTCCCGAGCAAGGCGAAGCTCGGCGAACGGCTCATCGAGCGCTATCGGACATCGTTCCTGGCCGCCTTGGATCAGATCGACGCAAGCTGCCGTGATGCCGGTCCCAAGCTACGCGCCTATGTCGGCATCTATGCGACTGTCCTGGACGGCCGCCGCATGTGCCTGTGCGGGATGTTGGCCGCCGATTACGCGACGCTGCCGAAAGCGATGAAGGAAGGGGTTCTGCGCTTCTTCGACGCCAACGAGGCTTGGCTTGTCGAAGTGCTTCGCCGCGGGCGCGAGAGCGGCGAGCTTGCCTTTGCGGGACCGCCGGTCGAGACCGCGCGCGTTCTCATCGCGGCGCTGGAGGGGGCCATGCTGCTCGCGCGCTCGCACGGGGATGCCTCCCGGTTGCGGTCGGCTGCCAGCCGCTTGCTGGCCGACCTCGGCGTCAAAGCGCCGGCGGCCGAGGAGACGACCGTGTGACGGCAGCTTGTCGGCTGAAGGCTTCTCACATCCCGATCGCGCGCATGTAGAGCGTCAGCAACTGGTCGATCTCCTCGCGCTCCTGCGCCTCCAGGCGCCGCACCGAAATCAGCTTGCGCAGCACCTTGACATCGAAGCCGGCACTCTTGGCCTCGGCGTAGATGTCGCGGATGTCGCCGGCGAGCGCCTGCTTCTCCTCCTCCAGCCGCTCGATCCGATCGACGAAGGAGCGCAGCCGGTCGGCGGCGATGCCGCCCGTCTCCGGCTTGCTCTCGACCTTCTCCAGTGCGTCCAGCGCCATCCGACTCGCCCCCCTCGTTCGCCGCCATCGGGGCGCCGGGGATAGGGGGCGGCGCGGCGCGGGTCAATGCTTCGGCTTGGCCTCGGCGAAGGCGGCCTGTTGCGCCGCCGTGGCCGGCGCCTGGTGCTGCGCCTGCCACTCCTTGTAGGGCATCCCGTAGATGATCTCGCGCGCGTCCGGGTCCGACAGCGCGAGGCCACGTGCCTCCGCGGCCTCGCGATACCAGCGGCTGAGGCAGTTGCGGCAGAACCCGGCGAGGTTCATCAGGTCGATGTTCTGCACGTCGCCGCGCTCGCGCAGGTGCTCGAGCAGGCGGCGGAACGCGGCGGCTTCGAGTGCGGTGCGGGTGGCGTCATCCAGGCTCGGTGCGGTCATGGCAATGCCCTCGACTTGTGCATCCCCCCAGATGGCGCGGCGCGGCCTGCTCCGCCATACTTGAGAAGCAGGGTTGGGGCTCCGCCCCAAGCCCCGCCAAGGGGCGGCGCCCTTGGAACCCTTGACGAGTGGGGGTCTGGGGCCTCCAGGCCCCAGCGGGGTCGAGGGGCAGAGCCCCTCGCCTAAATCCGGAGAAGAAATGCCCACCCGCATCAAGGTCCGGCGCCGACGGCGCACCAAGATTGTTGCCACCCTCGGCCCCGCGTCCTCGTCCCCCGAGATTCTGGCACGGCTGTTCCATGCCGGCGCGGACGTGTTCCGGCTCAACTTCAGCCACGGCACCCACGAGGACCACGCCGCGCGCATCGGCATGATCCGCGAGCTGGAGGGCCACGCCGGACGCCCGATCGGCATCCTCGCCGACGTGCAGGGGCCGAAGCTGCGGGTCGGCCGGTTCCAGGGCGGGCGGGTGCATCTACAGACCGGCCAGGACTTCCAGCTCGACCTCAATCCCACCCCCGGCAATGCCCGGCGCGTGGCCTTGCCGCATCCCGAGATCATCGCCGCCGCCGCGATCGGCACCACGCTGCTGCTCGACGACGGCAAGCTGCGCCTGACGGTGGAGCGCAAGCGCGAGGACCGGCTGGAGACCCGGGTGGTGGTCGGCGGCCCACTGTCGGACCGCAAGGGCGTGAACGTGCCGGACGTGATGCTGCCGATCCCGGCGCTGACCGCGAAAGACCGCGAGGACCTGGCCTTCGCGCTCGATCACGGCGTGGAATACATCGGCCTCTCCTTCGTCCAGCGGCCGGAGGACGTGGCCGAGGCACGCGAGATCGTCGGCCGCCGCGCCTGGCTGCTGACCAAGCTCGAAAAGCCGCAGGCGATCGAGAACCTCGATGCGATCATGCGCCTGTCGGATGCGGTGATGGTGGCGCGCGGCGATCTCGGCGTCGAGCTGCCGCCCGAGGAGGTGCCGCTGGTGCAGAAGCGCATCGTGCGGCTGGCGCGGCGGATGGGGCGTCCGGTGGTGGTCGCGACCCAGATGCTGGAGAGCATGATCGCGGCCCCCGCGCCGACCCGCGCCGAGGCGTCGGATGTCGCGACCGCGGTGTTCGACGGGGCGGACGCGGTGATGCTCTCGGCCGAGACCGCGGCCGGGCAGTACCCGTACGAAGCGGTGAACATCATGGACCGCATTATCGCCCGGGTGGAACAGGACCAGGGCTGGCGCGCGATCATCGAGGCGAGCCGGCCGGAGCCGGACCCCTCGGCCGCCGACGCGATCGCCGCCGCCGCGCGGCAGGTCGCGCACACCACCGGCGCGCACGCGATCGCGGCCTTCACGCTCTCCGGCATCACCGCGCTGCTGGTCGCGCGCGAGCGGCCGGAAAGCCCGATCCTCGGCCTGACGCCCGACCCGCTGACGGCACGGCGGCTCGCCGTGGTGTGGGGCGTGCATGCGGTGGTGACGCCGGATGCGCACTCGATGTCGGACGCGGTCGCGAAGGCGACTCGGATTGCGCTCTCGGAGGGGTTTGCGCGGCCCGGCGGCGAGGTGGTGGTGGCCGCCGGCGTGCCGTTCGGCCAGGCGGGCACCACCAATGCGCTGCGCGTGGTCGAGGTGCGGTAGTGCCACCGTTTCACGCCCAGCGGGTCGGCATCGGCGGTGGCGAACCTGACCGGCCGAAGAACTGGGCCTGATCAGGCCTCCTGAGGCCCAGGAACAGGGCCAGATCAGGCTCGCCGCCAGCCTGAGAACAGGGCTGGATCAGGGTCGCGGCTCCTGAGAACAGGGTTATATCAGGCTCACCTCCACGGAAGAGTGGCCCTGAGTTCGCCGCCGGCTCGCGCGTCAGTCGCGCCTCCTGCGCCGTTATCTCGGCCTCCGCGGCGATCATGGTTGGCAACTCGGCATCCGAAACCGGCGTCAGCTCCTGCGTCCCCCGCACCGGCTTGCCTGTGCCAGCCGCGATGCTGACCATTTCTAACATAACCCATGCGCTTTGTCAAACGAAGTGACGTCACACGCGGCCGCCTCGGCCGCACCGGTTGCGGTTGCAACCGGGCCGACGTTCCCTCATCTGTGATGGAGTCCCGATCACCCTGCCGAGAGCCGCGATGACGTCTGACGCGCAGCCGGCCGACAGGTCGGCGCAGCCATCTCCCGCCCTCTCGACGCCCACCGTCTCCACGCGGATTGGGCCGGCGCCGCCGTCGCGTGCCCTCGGGCGGCGGGGCGCGGCGGCGCTGGCGATCGGGCTCGCGGTGCTGCTCGCGATCGTCGGTGGCAGCGTCTGGCTCGCCGCCCGCAACCGCGCGGCCGCCGACCACTTGGCGCAGGCGAGCCGGCTCCGGCTGCTGGCGACCGACCTGTCTGCCTCGCTGGTGGATGCGGAGACCGGCCAGCGCGGCTTCCTGCTGACCGGCCAGACCCCCTACCTCGCCCCGTTCATCGGGGCCGCGCGCCGGCTGCCGGGCGAGATCGCGGCGCTGCAGCGGGCGGCGAGCCGGCAGCCGCGCACGGATGCCGACATGGCCGCGCTGCGGCGGCTGGTGCCGGCCAAGCTCGACGAGCTGCAGCAGACCCTGCGGCTCGCGCATGCCGGCGACCGGGCGGCGGCGCTTGCCCTGGTCGCGAGCGGGCGCGGCAAGGGGACCATGGATGCCATCCGCACGGTCGCCGCGCGCATGACGCGCCGGGAGGATCGGATCGTCGCCGGCCTGGTGCGCGGCATCAACGCGCGCGGCAATCGGCTGGTGGCGATCGACAGCATCGGCATCGTGCTGGTGCTGGGCATCGCCGTGATGGTGGGTTTCGGTCTGCGGCGCGCGTTGGCCGAGCTGCGCGATGCCGGCGCCGCCCTCGTCGCCGCCAACGACCGGCTCGGGCAGGCAAACGAGACCCTGGAGCAGGCGGTGCGCGAGCGCACCGCCGATCTCACCGAGGCAAACGACGAAATCCAGCGCTTCGCCTACATCGTTTCCCACGATCTGCGGGCGCCGCTGGTCAACGTGATGGGCTTCACCAGCGAGCTCGAGACGGTCAACGCCGTGGTCGGCCGCTACGTCGCCGAACTGGCGGCACAGCCGGGGCAGACCGTACCCGCGCCGGTGGCCGACATGGTGGCCGAAGAACTGCCCGAAGCGATCGGCTTCATCAAGAGCTCGACGGCGAAGATGGACCGGCTGATCGGCGCCATCCTCCGGCTCTCCCGCGAGGGTCGCCGGGTGCTGGTGCCCGAGCGGGTGGCGATGGGCGCCCTGCTCGGCGACATCGCCGCCAACCTCGCCCACCAGGCCGAGGAGCGCGGCGCCGAGGTCGCGGTCGGCTACGTGCCCGACCTGGTGATCGACCGGCTGGCGGTCGAGCAGGTGTTCGGCAACCTGATCGAGAACGCCCTGAAATACCTCGACCCCGGCCGCCCGGGCCGGATCGGGATTGGCGGGCGCCGCCAGGGCGCCTATGCGGTGATCGAGGTGCGCGACAACGGCCGCGGCATCGCCCCGCGCGACCACGAGCGCATCTTCGAGCTGTTCCGCCGCGCCGGCGAGCAGACCGTCCCCGGGGAAGGCATCGGCCTTGCCCATGTGCGCGCCCTGGTGCGCCGGCTCGGCGGTCGCATCGATTGCCAGTCCGCTCTCGGCGCCGGCTCCACCTTCCGGGTTGTCCTTCCTCTTGCCCCAATTGCCGAGAAAGGTGCCGTCGCATGAATGGGCTTCCCGTGACCATCCTGCTGATCGAGGACGATCCCGGCCATGTCCGGCTGATCGAGAAGAACGTCCGCCGCGCCGGCGTGAACAACGACATCGTGGCGTTCACCGACGGCGCCAGCGCACTCGCGCATCTGTTCGGGACCGATGCCCGCGGGCGGCGGCTGATCGCGGCGCCGATGCTGGTGCTGCTCGATCTCAACCTGCCGGACATGAGCGGCACCGAAATCCTCGCCCGCATCAAGGCCGACGAGCAGCTCAAGCGCATCCCGGTGATCGTGCTCACCACCACCGACGACAAGGTCGAGATCGAAAGATGCTACGATCTGGGTTGCAACGTGTATATAACCAAATCGGTGAACTATGATGCTTTCGCCACCGCGATCCGACAGCTCGGGCTGTTCTTCACGGTGATGCAGGTTCCCGACCGGACCTGAAAGGCGAGCCGGAGCAGATGCTCGACGAGGGGAAGCCGATCCGGGTTCTCTATATCGACGACGACCCGGCGACCGCGCGGCTGGTGCAGCTTCACCTGCAACGCGGCGGCTGCGTCGTGCGCGAGGCGCATGACGGGGCGAGTGGTCTGGCGCTCGCGGCCGGCGAGGCGTTCGACGTGGTGGCGCTCGATTACTACATGCCAGGCCGGGACGGGCTGGAGCTGCTGGCCGACCTGCGCACGCTGCCCGATGCCCCGCCGGTGGTCTTCGTCACCGGCGCCGAGGAGCCGCGGATCGCGGTGGCGGCGCTGCAGCAGGGCGCGGCCGACTACGTGGTGAAGGACGTGCAGGGCGCGTTCCTCGTCCACCTCTCGGCGGCGATCCGCCGTGCGATCGAGCAGGACCGGCTGCGGCGCGACAAGGAGGCGGCCGAGCGCGCGCTGCGCGAAAGCCGCGACCGGCTGGAGCGGCTCGCGGCGCAGCAGGCGCTGCTGCTGCGCGAGGTCAACCACCGCGTCGCCAACAGCCTGCAACTGATCAGCTCGCTGATCGGCCTGCAGGCGCGCAAGACCGAGAACGCGCAGGCGCAGGCGATGCTCAAACAGGCGGCCAAGCGCGTCGAGGCGGTGGCGCTGGTGCATCGGCGTCTGTATGCGTCGGGCGAGGTCGGCTTCGTCGAGATCGACCAGTACTTTTCCGGGCTGGTCGAGGAGCTGGGCCGGGCGGTGGACGAGGCCGGGCACCGCATCGAGCTGAAGGCCGAGCCGATCCGGGTGGTGACCGACAAGGCGGTGCCGCTCGGTCTGATCGTCAACGAGCTGGTGACCAACGCCCTGAAATATGCCTATCCCGAGGGCACGGCGGGCGTGGTGCGGGTCGGCTTCCGTCGCTGCGGCGCCGACGAGCTGGAGCTGGCGGTGGAGGATGACGGGATCGGCTTCCCCGAGCCGGCCGAGGCGCCGCGCGGCAGCGGGCTTGGCGCGGTGATCGTGGATGCGATGGCCCGCAGCCTCGGCGCCACCCTCGCGCGCGCGCCCCGGCCCCAGGGCACCCGCTTCGTGCTGCGGCTGGCGAGCTGAGGGTTTGCGGAAGCGGGCCGGCTTGAAAAAGCGGCCCGGATTTGCCGCAACGAACTGACATTCGCAAAGTGTTGACGGTTCCCGCCGCGGCGACAGCCGAGCAACCCCTTGTTTTAGGTGGTTTTTTGACGATGACCGGCCTTCGTTCGCGATCCGAGCGTCGGCGAATTTTACGCCTATGTCGGGTCCTCCGCTCCGCGCCCAAGCCAAGTGATTGATAACCAATGGATTTCTTCTATTGGCACGAGGCTTGCTTCCGCCGCTCAGGCAAACCCAGGAGGCAAGTTCCGTGTTCATAAATACGACCAAGAGCTTAGTGGCCGGTCTGATCCTTGCGGGCGCGGTCGTCGGCGCCGCCAACGCAACCCCGCTGGCTGGTTCCTTCGCCGTCAACATCTGGAGCGCCAACACGTATGGCTCGCACGCCGACCAGAACTCGATCTACCAGACCGGCAGCTTCAATAATCCGATCAGTTCGACAGGCACGAACCAGTCCGGAACCTATGTCGGTTCGATCAACTTCAATGATCCGGCTGCCGGCACGGATACGATTGGCGGCTTTTTCAAGACAGGCACGTCAACGAGCGACCCGTTCAGTGGCAACTCGACGGAGCTGAGCGGCAGTGGCTACTCGCACGTCAGCCTGATGGAGTTCACGTTCACGACGGCCACGGCCATCACCGGCACGATCACCCATGACGACGGCATCAGCATCTGGAACAGCAGCAACACGACCGACCTGCTGGATGCTTCCGCGCCCACCAACGCGGAGGGCACAGCCTACTCGCTGGCAGCGGGCACCTATAACCTGTGGTACGCTGAAGCAAACGGCCTCCCGGCCGTGCTCAACTTCGACGTGACGCCGAGTGTAGTTCCCGAGCCCGCCTCCTTGGCCATTCTCGGCGCCGGACTGCTCGGTCTCGGCGTTATCCGTCGTCGCAAATCCACCCCGACAAGCTGAGTGCCTGCTCCATCCGGCGCGCCTTCGCGTCGGATGGATGATCTCCCATCACGAGCGCGGCGCCTTCGGCGCCGCGCTTTTTTGACGTCCACGGACGGCCATCGGTCACGCCGTAAATTCTTCCGGCAAGCGCCGTCTTGGCCGGTCCGCGTCAATGCGAATAGCAAATATTCCGAATGCCGACCGGGGGTAGCGGTCTTCTGGGATTGGGCCTGATCAGGCGTCGCCGTCGCGGGGCATAAGACCGCCCGACCCTAGGTGCGATGGGCGCGCTTGGGCAGTATCACCCGCACCACCCGCCACGACGTGCCCTCAAGCCGCATCCGCACCGCGATCGCGCCCCGCCCCGCGGTATGCAGCCAGGCGACGAAGCTCCGCGGGCCGTCGAAAAAGCCCCAGTCGAACGCCGGGCGGGTCCTGACTGAGGCGACCGGCGGAGCGACCGCGCGCGGCGCATCGACGACAGCGACCAGGCCCTCCGGCGTCACCACCCGGTCGATCACGTGATTGACGACGTGGGTGACAAACGAGGCCCCGAACGCCGGCAGCGTATCCGCGGCGGCGCGCGTGAGCGGCGGCGGGGCGGCCTCGGCCATCTGCACACGGAAGCCGGCGCGCACCTGGTTCCAGTCAACGTCCGCGGCGAGGGCCGTGCAGTCGCCGGCGTGCAGGTCGCGCCCGAGCCGGTACAGCGCCACATAGGGCGAGCTGAGATAGGTCGTCCCCAGCACGCCGGCCGCGGCGATCAGCAGCTTGCCAGCCATCGTCCCCCTCCGTCGCCCGAACGCCGCCCCGATCGGCGGCGATCATCCCCGTCCGTCGCCGGCTTCGCCAGCCCTCGGGTGCCGCACGCAGGCGGGCCGCCCGCGGCAGCCGACCCCCGGGGTTCGCGATCCGCCCGATCACCCATATACCATGTATGTGTTTAACCAATGAAAAGTTGCGCGAGCCGCCGCACCCAGGCTGCGTCCGGTCCCGCTTCCGCCTATGATGCCGGCATGGATGACGATTTCACGGACCAGGAGATCCACCGCTACGCCCGCCACATCCTGCTCGCCGAGGTGGGCGGGACCGGCCAGGCACGGCTGCGCGCGGCGCGGGTGCTGATCGTGGGCGCGGGCGGGCTGGGCTCGCCGCTGGCGCTCTACCTCGCCGCCGCCGGGGTGGGCACGCTGGGGCTGATCGACGACGACCGGGTGGAGCTGTCCAATCTGCAGCGCCAGATCGCCCACACGACCGAGCGGATCGGCACGCCCAAGGTCGCCTCGGCCGCCGCCGCGGTGCGCGCGATCAACCCCGCGACCCGGATCGAGGCGCACGAGACGCGGCTCGGGCCGGACAATGCCCTCGCGCTGGTCCGCGGCTACGACCTGGTGTGCGACGGGACCGACAATTTCGCCACCCGCTTCCTGCTCGCCGATGCCTGCGCGCTGGCCGCCCGCACGCTGATCTCGGCGGCGGTGCTGCGCTTCGAGGGGCAGATTTCGACGTTCAAGCCGCATACCGGCGGCCCGTGCTACCGCTGCCTCTACCCCGAGCCGCCGCCCGAGGGGCTGGTGCCGAGCTGCGCCGAAGCCGGCGTGCTCGGCGCCGTGACCGGGGTAATGGGGACGTTGCAGGCGACCGAGGTGCTGAAGGAGCTGCTCGGCATCGGCGAGGGCCTCTCGGGCCGGCTGCTGATCTGGGACGCGCTGGCGGCGCGGTTCCGCGAGGTGCGGCTGCGGCGCGACCCGGATTGCGCGCTGTGCGGCACGGCCCCCGCGATCCGCGACCTCTCCGCCCATGCCCACGCGGCCGCGGCGGCGGTCTGTGCCGCCTGACCCCGGTGCGCGTGATGGCGGGCGGCTCGGGATCCTGCTGCTGAGCGGGACGCACGAGCGGGCGCACTACGCCTTCGTGCTCGCGGCCGGCGCCGCCGCGCTGGGGCGGCAGGTGACGCTGCTCGCGACCAACGGCGGCGCCCGCGCGCTGCTGGCGGACTGGTCCGGCCTCGCCGATGCCGGGCGCGACGCCACGATCCGCGCGCGCGGCGTCGCCGGGTTCGACGAGCTGCGCGAGGCGGCGCGCGAGTTGGGCGTGGTGCTGCTCGCCTGCGAGGCCGGGCTGCGCGCCGAGGCGCTGGATCCGGCCGGCCTGCTGCCCGGGGTCGCCGTCGCCGGAGTCGCGACGCTGCTGGAGGCGGCGCGCGGCGGCCAGATCGTGACGCTCTGACGCATCCGAAGGAGAGCATGACCGACCTGGACGAACGGCTGGACTTCGCGGTGCGGCTCGCCGTCGAGGCGGGAGCGCTGGCGGTGGGAATGCGCGCCACGCTCGGCGCGGTGGAGGCCAAGAGCGCCATCGATTTCTGCACCGAGGCGGATCGCGCGGTCGAGCGGCTGATCCGCGCCCGCGTGACCGGGCAGTTCGGCGACGCCATGATCGGGGAGGAGTACGGCGGCGAACCGGGGGATAGCCTCTGGGTGGTCGATCCGATCGACGGCACCTCGGGCTATATCCACGGCACGCCCCGCTGGTGCGTCTCGATCGCCTATATGCGCGCCGGCCGGATCGAGCTCGGCGTCATCTACGCGCCGGCCGACGACCGGCTGTTCGCGGCACGGCGCAGCGGCGGTGCCCTGCTCAACGGCCGCCCGATCGGGGTCAGCCGGCTCCGCCACGGCGCCGCGCCGGTGGTGGAGGTCGGCTGGTCGGACCGGCGGCCGCTCGACGCCTATTGCGCGCTGCTGCTGCGGCTCGGCGCGGGCGGCGCCGAGTTTCGCCGCCACGGCTCGGGCGCGCTCGGTCTCGCCGAGGTCGCCTGCGGCCTCGCCGACGGCTATGCGGAGCTGCACATCAACGCGTGGGATGCGCTGGCCGGCATCCTGCTGGTGCAGGAGGCGGGCGGCCGCACCAGCGACTTCCTGGGCGGCGACGGGCTGCGGCACGGCAACCCGCTGGTCGCGGCAACGCCGGAGCTGTTCGATGCGATCGCGCCGCTGGTCGTACAGACGGCCGGAGGGAGTGGCCGTTGAGGAAGGAAGGCTGGGCTCTGCCCAGACCCGCCAAAGGGCAGTCGCCCTTTGGAAACCCGCCTCCGCTCAGAACAGGTTCTGCCCCTTCGGATAGGGCACCACGATGTCGGTCGGATCGGCGAGGTTGAGCAGCGAGCGCGCCCGCTCGTCCAGCATGTCGGCGTCGAGATGCGCGCTGGAGAGCGAGGCCACCTTGCGCTGCCAGTCGTCGCGCTCGGCGGTCGCGGCGGCGAGCTGGCCCTCGGCCTCGACCAGTTGCTTCTGCCGTAGCACATAGGATTGCAGCCCGCGCTCGCCCTGGGTCGCGCTCCAGCCGAAATACCCGGTGAGCGAGAGAAAGATGAGCGGCGGCACGGCGGCGCGCAGCCGCCGCTTCACCGCCCGCATGAATGCCATCGCCGAACCCCCCGGAACGGATGGAAAATCGTAGCAGATTCTATGCCCGCGGGGAAGCGCCGATCGGTGCCGGCGAGGCCGGCGAGCTGACCGCCCAGCCCTCCGCGCCCGCGGCCCCGAAGCGGCGGATCATCCAGGACCGGAACAGCGCCACCGCCGGGTCCGCCAGATCCTCGGGGTGGAAGGTCAGGTGATACCCGTACCTGATCCCCCAGCACCGCCTCCGGGAACGGCGCCACCAGCCGCCCCGCCGCGATCTCGGCCGCGAACATATCAACGTCCGCCAGCGCCACCCCGCCGCCGGCGGCCGCGCACTGGGCCGCGAGCGCCCCGGTGTCGAAGGCGACGCCGCGGTTGGTCGCGACATCGATCCCGAAGCGGCGCACGAAATCCGCCCACAGCATCCCGCGCGGCCGGTCATCGACGCGCACGTGCAACAGCTCGTGCCCGCGCAAAAACTCCGCCAGTCCCAGCGCCGGCGCCGCGCGCCGCCACCTCCGGCGAGCAGACCGGCGTCACCCGCACCATCCACAGCAGGTCGCGCACCGCATCGCTCACCAGCGGGCGGTCATAGACCACGGCGACGTCGATCTCGCCGGCCGGCAGCCCGGTCGCGTAGGCGCTGGAGACGTCGATCACGATGTCGGGGAACTCGTGCCGGAACGCCTGCAGGATCGGCAGGCCGAGCATCTGCAAAAACGTCGGCGGCATGTGCATCCTGAGGCGCCGCGGCGCCGGCTCCGAACTCGCGCCGGATCGCGTCCAGCACCTCGGCCAGCCGGTCGAGCGAGGCCTGCACCGCCGGCAGCAGCGCCGCACCGGCCTCGGTGAGCGCCAGCCCGTGCGGCCGCCGCTCCAGCAGCCGCCGCCCCAGCAGCGCCTCCAGCCCGATCACGTGGCGGCTGATCGCACTCTGGCTGATGTGCAGCGCCTGGGCGCCGGCGGTGAAGCTCAAATGACGCGCCACCGCCTCGAAGGCGCGCAGCGCGTTCAGCGGCAGCCAGCTTCGGTCCATCATGGGGCGCAGGAATAGAACGCCGCCCGCCGCTGCGCCACGTCCGCCGCGGCACCCCGATCGCGAAAAGCGATGGCCCCCCATGCAGTAATACGATTTTCCGCGGCCGGGTGCGGCGTGCGATACTGCGCCGATCGCAGCATTGCAGGGGTTTCGGCATGGATTTCGCCCGCATCAGGGAAGCACTCGACCAGCACCGTCCCGGCCACACCCTGCCGCAGCCCTTCTACAGCGACCCCGAGATCTTCGCCTTCGACCTCGACGCCGCGTTCGCCCATTCCTGGATCATGGCCGGGTTCGAGGCCGAGCTGCCGCTGCCGGGCAGCACGCTCGCCTTCACCGTCGGCCGCTCGCCGGTGGTGCTGGTGCGCGGGCGCGACGGCGCCATCCGCGGCTTTCACAACACCTGCCGCCATCGCGGCGCGCAGGTGGTGGCGGAGGGCCGCGCGCGGGCGCCGCGGCTGATGTGCCCCTATCACCAGTGGGTCTATGAGCTCGACGGGCGGCTGGTCCACACCAAGCGGATGCAGGAGGATTTCGACCCCGCGACGCACGGGTCTGCGCCCGCTCGCGGTCGAGACCGTCGCCGGCACGATCTATGTTTCTCTCGACGAGGCGCCCGATTTCTCGCCGTTCCGCGACGTGCTCGGCCCGATGCTCGCCCCGCACCGGCTGGAGCGCGGCAAGCTCGCCTTCGAGACCAAGCTGGTCGAGCGCGGCAACTGGAAGCTGGTGATGGAGAACGCGCGCGAGTGCTACCACTGCGCCGTCCGCCACCCGGAACTCTCCACGACCTTTCCGGTGCGCGCGCACCGCAATTACGAGGCCGACGGCGATGCGCGCGTGCTCGCCTTCAACGATCGCGTGGCGAGCCTCGGTTTCCCGGTCGGGTCGGCAGCAGGGCGACTGGTGGCAGGTGGCGCGCTTTCCGCTCAACGAGGGCATGGTTTCGCTGACGCTGGACGGGCAGCCGGCGGTGAAGCGCCCGCTCTGCGATGCCGACCGCGATCTCGGCTCGCTGCGCTGGGCGCTCGATCCGCACTGCTTCGCCCATGCGGTCGCCGACCACGTGTTCTTCTTCAGCGCCAATCCGGTCGGTCCGGAGGAGACGATCGTGACCGCCAAATGGCTGGTGCATGAGGACGCGCAGGAGGGCGTGGATTACGACCTGTACCGAGCTCACCGAACTCTGGAACCGCACCAACCAGCAGGATCTGCAACTGGTCGAGCTGAACCAGCGCGGCGTGCTGAGCCGCGGCTACACGCCGGGTCCGTTCTCCGACGACGCCGAGTCGCTGGCGATGCGCTTCAACGCCTGGTACGACCGCAAGGCGTCGGCGTTCCTCGCCGCGCACGGCGCCTGATCCTCGACGCAGTACCGAACGCTGAGCGTACGCGTGCCCATGACCCGCGCATTACGGAATGCAGTCGTCACCCTATCCTCGCTAACCATCCCCACCTCACTCCAGCCCTCTCCGCCCCAGGGGCGGAGAGGGAGTTGAGCATCGCCGCTTGCCGTGTGGAAGAAGGCTGGGCCGCCCAGACCCGCCAAAGGGCAGTCGCCCTTTGGAAACCCCTTCTGAAGTGAATGGATTCTCCAAGGCTGTGCCTTGAGCGGGTCCAGGGCAGCGCCATGGCCTCCCCTCCCCGCCCCTTGGCATCCCAGGCGCGGCGCTCTACCAAGCCGCACCAAATTGCCATGAGTCCGATGCCGCCGCCCGATCTCGACGCCGCCCGCCGCCACATGGTGGACAGCCAGGTCCGACCCAACCGCGTCAGCGACGGGCGCGTGATCGCGGCGATGCGGCGCCTGCCGCGCGAGCGCTTCCTGCCCGCCGCCCTCGCCGACCGCGCCTATATCGACGAGGACGTGCCGCTCGGGCAGGGGCGCGTGCTGATCGAGCCGCTGGTGATCGCGCGCATGGTCCAGCTCACCCGCCCGATCGCCGGCGAGCGCGCGCTGGTGGTCGGCGCCGGCACCGGCTACGGCGCCGCCCTGCTCGACGCGTGCGGGCTGCACGTCACCGCCCTCGAGCAGGACGAGGCGCTGCTCGCGATCGCCCGCCCGGCGCTGGCCGCCTTGGCGCCGAATGTCACGATCGTGCAAGGTCCGCTCGCCGCCGGCCTCACCGATGGCGGCGCCTGGGACATCGTGCTGATCGAGGGCGCGGTGCCGGCGATCCCGCCCGCGTTCGCCGCACAGGTGAAGCGCCCCGGCGGCCGGCTGGTCACGGTGCTCTCGCCGCGGCGGCGTGGCGCCGGGACAGATCGTGCTCGCCGAACCGAGTGCGGCCGGCCTGCGCGCCCAGCCGGCGTTCGACGCCAGCACCGCGCTGCTGCCGCCGCTGGTGCGGGCGCCGGGGTTCGTGTTCTGACCGCAATCTGCTGACGCGGGCGACCGCGCATGAGCATCAAGGGCCGGGCCTGCATCGCCGGCGCCTTCGAGCACCCGACCCGCCGCGCGCCCGACAAATCGGTGGCGCAGCTTCACGCCGAGGTCGCGGCCGGCGCGCTCGCCGATGCCGGGCTCGCGCGCCGCGACGTGGACGGGTATTTCTGCGCCGGCGACGCGCCCGGGCTGGGGCCGCTCGCGATGCTCGACTACCTCAATCTGCGCGTCCGCCACCTCGACAGCACCGACACCGGCGGCTCGTCCTATCTCGTGCATGTCGCGCACGCGGCCGAGCGATCGCGGCCGGCAAGTGCAACGTGGCGCTGATCACGCTCGCCGGGCGTCCGCGCAGCGAGGGCCAGGCGACCGGCACCGCGCCGCGCGCGCCCAACCCGAACACGCCCGATGCGCAGTGGGAATATCCGTTCGGTCCGACGACGGCGAACGTCTATGCGATGTGCGCGCGCCGCCACATGCACGAATACGGCACCACGTCCGAACAGCTCGCCTGGATCAAGGTCGCCGCCTCGCACCACGCGCAGCATAATCCGCACGCGATGCTGCGCGAGGTGGTGACGTCGCCGACGTGCTCGCCTCGCCGATGGTCGCCGACCCGCTGCACCGGCTCGATTGCTGCGTCATCAGCGACGGCGGCGGCGCGCTGGTGGTCACGCGCCCCGAGATCGCGCGCGGACTGCGCGCAGCCGGTCGTGCGCGTGATCGGCGCGGGCGAGGCGGTGAAGGGGCAGATGGGCGGCGACATCGACCTCACCTGGTCGGCCGCGCGCTGGTCCGGGCCAGCCGCCTTCGCCGAGGCGGGGGTGACGCCGGCCGACATCAAATATGCCTCGATCTACGACAGCTTTACGATCACGGTGCTGATCCAGCTTGAGGATTTAGGTTTCTGCGAGAAGGGGCAGGGCGGCCGGTTCGTGGCCGACGGCAATCTGATCGCGGGGGTCGGACGGCTGCCGTTCAACACCGATGGCGGCGGGTTGTGCAACAACCACCCCGCCAATCGCGGCGGCATGACCAAGGTGATCGAGGCGGTGCGCCAGTTGCGCGGGCAGGCGCATCCGGCGGTGCAGGTCGCGAATTGCGACCTCGCTTTGGCGCACGGCACCGGCGGCCTGCTCGGCAGCCGGCACGGCTCGGCGACGCTGATCCTGGAGCGGGCGTGATGACGCCGAGCGCCGGTTCCCCGCGCCGCCGGTCACGCCGGAGGGCGAGGCGTTCTGGGCCGCCGCCGCCGCGGGCCGGTTTCTGCTGCGCTGGTGCGTCGCCTGCGGGCGCGCGCACTGGTATCCGCGCGCGATCTGCCCGTTCTGCGCAAGCGACCGCACCGAGTGGCGCGACGCGTCGGGCCGCGGCACGGTCTATTCGTTCAGCACGCTGCGCCGCGCCTCGCCGCCGTTCACGATCGCCTACGTGACGCTCGCGGAGGGGCCGACGATGATGACCTGCCTCGTCGAGTGCGACCCCGATGCGGTCGCGATCGGCGATGCGGTGGAGATCGCGTTCCGCCCGAGCGAGGGCGGGCCGCCGGTGCCGTGCTTCCGGCCGGTGCGGGCGGGAAAGCCGGAGACTCCAGCCTAGAAAGAACAGGCTCGCCGTGGGCCGCGGCGATCGTCATGGCCACAACTCGGGCATCCGAAATTCCCGTCAGCGCCCGCATGGGCGGCATCGGCTCCTCCCCTCGATCAGCGGGTCGGCAATCGAGGTGGCGACTTATACCGAGCGGCGAAGGCATCGACTCATCCCCCTCGTCATGGTCGGCGAAGGCCGACCATCCACGACTTCGCTGTGGCACGACAGAAAGACGTGGATGCTCGGCCTTCGCCGAGCATGACGTGGATGTGCCGAGGACAGAGTGACGTCAATACTTCCGCCGGTTGGTATTAGAAGGTGGGATACCCGGGCACCTGCTCCGGCGGCTTGGTTCCGAAGAATTCCTCGAAGGCCGCGGAATACATCGGAAAATCGTCGCCGTGCATGGCGACATTGAAGGCGGTGTCCACCCAAAGGTGCCAGTCCGGATCGCCCTGGCGCATGGCCGCACTGTAGAGCGACGCACCCCAGGCGTGGCCGGGATCGGCGTAGGCGCCCGGGTTCTTCCGCGCGAGCCACTTCACGGTGGAGGCGTCCACGACCACCGCATCCGCGCGGCCGGCCACCACGGCCTGCATCGAGTTCGCGGTGGTGTCGAGTTGCAGCACCTGCGCCTTCGGCAGCGCCTGGTGGACGAGTTGCTCGGCATACACGTTCTGCAGGATCGCGCACTTGACCTGATCGCCGGCGTCGAGAAGCTGCTTGTATGTTTTGTATTTCCCGTGGGGCGAGGTGAGCAGCCCGCCGCCCTCGATATAGTAGGGCCGGCTGAACGCCACCTGTTGCGCGCGCCCGGCCGTCACCGTCATGAACTGGATCACGATGTCCACCTTGCCGGTGGCGATGTTCGGGATGCGCGCCGCCGGATCCTGCTGCACGAAATCCACCTTGGTATCGTCATCGAACAGGCCCTTCGCCAGGATTTTCGCCATGGCGATGTCCATGCCGGTGAGCTTTCCGCTGTCGTCCTCGAAATGCCAGGGCGGGTTGGTCGAGCCGGTGCCGACGATCAGGTGCCCACGGCCGAGCACCGTCCGCAGCAGGCTTTGGGAATTTGCCTGTGCGGCCGCTTGGTGGGGTTCCATCAGGGTCACGGCGCCCGCTGCGGCGAGAGCCATGCCGCCGAAGCGCAGGAAATTGCGTCGATCGTCGGGGATCGTCATGGATCGGTTCCTCTGGTTATGGAGCGGGATGCAAGCGGCGGCTCGGCGTTGGCCGGCCGGATTGCGAAGATAGGGCGCGTCCGCTGGTTGTGTCACGCGGCTCGGGGCGACAGGGATGCACCCAGCCGATCGAACGGGAGCGAAGTCTTCGACATCGTCGCACGCCAGGCCGCCGCGATCGGATGGCGCCCTGCGCCGCCGCTTCACAATCGCCTACGTGACGCTCGCGGAGGGGCCGACGATGATGACCTATCGTTGGGCCGGCGCGATCTTTTCGTGCATCTGATAACCGGCTTTATGGAAAATCTGAGGGCAAGCCCACCGCCTAAACTCGCGCGGGCGATCATCAGCCGCCCAGTTCTGGTGGATGTGTCGGCCCACGGTTCCGCCCTGCATCGCTGTCCTCAGGCCTCGATGGCTTGTAGGAGAGTCCTTGCGACATCTTCGACGCCTAAGGACCATGGAACAGCGACCCGGTCCGCGAGGATCGGAGAAAATTGGTATACGTCTTGCGCCGAAATCTCATGCCAAACGGGGAGGATAACCTTCTTCTGTTCGACAATCTCGCGAGTAAAAATTAAATCATACTCGCGCCTCGACCAGCCTTTGTTGCTGAGAAAATTAGAAGTGAGCACAAGGATACATTTATGGCATTCTTTTAACCCTGCTTCGATGCTCTCTCGCAAGCTATCTCCTACGCGCAGTGAGAATTGATCGTACGAGACCGGACACATGAACTTTTGTAACTGCACGGCGATTGGCTCTGCAATGCGCGCTTTATCGCGGCTGTCGTGGGAAATGAATGCACGGGGCTTCTCCCATTTGTTGCGTTCGTCTATGTATTCCACGCTTCGGAACGTCAGCCTGTGTCCAGCAACACCGGCCTCAGCGATCAGTCTGGTCTTGAGCGCTTCTGGCACTGGGCGTTCTGAGTAAAGATATACTTGGCCGGTGAACACGAGCTCTCGCGCATCATTCATCTGCAAGCCGAGTCCGGACCGAACTTTGACTAGCGTCTCGGGCCATTGCAAAATTTCCGGCACCTTATTAAGGGCAAAAACCTCAGGGCACTCGACAGCGGCCATCTCCGGAATGAAGAAAGAGATGTATTTGGCGTTCGCGTCGAAGTCTAAATGAAGGCGGGCAGTAAGCTCCCCCAGAGCCACGCCTTCGGCGTTTGACAACGTCCATGTCTGGTGCGTGGTGAGGTTTTGCGCTCCGTCTTTAGCGAAATACTCGTGCAAAGAAGCCATTGGCTCATGCCCCTTGTATTCCAGTCGCGCGCAGCACTCATGCCGCCAGCCTCGAAATCGTCGGGTGGCTCACGTTGTAGCTGCGGGCAATGTCGCGTATCGGCTCCCCCCGGTCACGGCGTTTGATCGCCTCGCGCTGCTGGTGGGGGGTGAGCGTCGGCTTGCGGCCCATCTTCACGCCGCGCGCTTTCGCCCGCTCGCGGCCTTCCGCCGTCCTCGCCCGGATCAGGTCGCCCTCGAACTCCGCAAGACCGCCTGGCACGGTTAGCATCAGCCGCCCGTGTGACGTGGTGGTGTCGGCCCATGCATCGCCTAGCGAGCGGAATCCGGCCCTCTTGCCGGTGATTGCGGCGAGGGTGTTCAACAGGTCGCAAGTTGATCGGGCCAGCCGGTCAAGCCGCGTCACCGTCAGCACGTCACCGGGTTGGAGCGCCTCGATCACGCGGCGAAGCTCCGCGCGGTCGGCCTTGGCTCCGCTCACATGCACGTCGCGGAACACCTTCTTGCATCCGGCCTTCGCCAGTTGCCGCGCCTGTGCGTCAACGCTCTCGCTCTTGCCGCCCGGCGATACCCGCGCATAGCCGTATTTCATGGGGTGGATTATGAACCGGATTTACGAACCAGAAAAGCCCTTTGATCTCAAGGCTCCGATTTTGGTTCATAAGTCTTGCAGACCGTGTGGAAACGCCCGTCTGGGCAAGAACGGCGATATTCAATGACCGTGAGGCACAAGGCGGGCAACGATCAGCCGTCTTGGCGGACTCTGCGAAACAGCCGCGCAACCGGGCGGCTCTTGGCGGCACTGCGGCTCAGCCCTCCAGAAACGCTCGAGCATGGCGTTTCAGGGCAGCACTGCGGCCATCAACTCGGTGAATCCGACGATGTTGAAGACCCGCCTGAGATTGTAGGCGAGCGCGGTCAGGCTGAATTCGGCGCGGACCTTCTCCAAGCCGCGCATCAGAAATGCCCCCTGGTTCATCCACTGCTTGATCGTGCCGAACGGGTGTTCGACCGTCTCTCGCCGCTGGTTGAGGATGTCAGGCCTCCGCGCGATGCGGACCTGCATCCTGTCCAGCACCGCTTCGTTCTCAAGACGAGATACCGTGCGAAACCGGCCGCCCGTGCAGTGTGGGCGGATCGCACAATCATCGCAGGCCAGTTTGTTGTTGTAGTTGATTTTGTTCAGCCCGCGCAAAAGAGAAGATGAATAGCGATGCAGGCGCTGACCCGCCGGGCAAATGAAGCTGTCACTGGCTGCCTCGTATTGGAACTCATCCTTGCGGAACAGGCCCGCTCTGACCGAGGGGCCGCGCTGCGGGCGCGGTACGTAGGGCTGCATCCCGGCTTGTTCGCAGGCCTCGATGTCCTCGATCTTGAAATAGCCCCGGTCGGCGACGACCGCGATTGTCTCGACCCCGAGGACTTGCTTCGCCGGCTCCGCGGTCGGCGTCAGCAGACCCAGGTCGAGGACCTGATTGGTGACCTGCTGCTCGACGATCAGCTTGTGCCTGGCATCCACCGCGACCTGCACGTTGTAGCCCACCGCAACACGCGTGTGTGCCGCCATCGCCCGGCTGTCGGGGTCGGTCAGGGAGATCTGGTCCTCTCCGGTCCGCTCCAGCTCGGCCAGCATGTCCTGGCACCGCGTGCGCCGCTCGCGGACCGCGGCGATCTTCTCGGCCAGATTCTTACCCGCGAGCCACCGGCCGTGGCTTCGGTGGCATCGCTCCGATCGAGACGCTGCAGGTAATCGTCGAGCTTGGCGTCGGCGAGCTTGATGAACTGGGCCAACGACGCCCGGGTGAAATTGCGGTCCTTGTTGTTGACCGCTTTGATGCGGGTGCCGTCGACGGCGAGCAACTCCCGACCGAACAGGTCCAACTGACGGCACAGCAGCACGAACTGATGGAACACCGGGCGAAAGGCGGTGCGGTTGTCGCGGCGGAAATCGGCGATGGTCTTGAAGTCGGGCTTGAGCTGCCGCAGCAGCCAGATCACCTCGATGTTCCGATGCGTCTCGGCCTCGAGCCGGCGGCTGGACCGAACGCGGTTCAGATAGCCGTAGATGTAGAGCTTCAACAGATCGGCGGGCGCATAGCCGGGGCGGCCGGTCACCTTGGGCGTGGCACGGGTGAACCCCGCCGCGGCCAGGTCAAGCCCATCGACAAACGCCTCGATGAACCGTACCGGGTTCTCCGCGCCGACGTATTCGTCGAGCGTTTCCGGCAGCAACAGCGTCTGGGATCGGTCGTGGCCGGCGATGTGCGTCATGCCGAGATTCTATCGCGTCGCCCGCCGCGCCGGAACCCGTGGTGATCAGGCTTTCACATAACTAGTTTTATATCGGTAACCAATGATGACCAGCGGTGATGCGTGGCTTGATCCGCGCCGGCAGGTGGCAGTGCAGCCCACCATTTCTAATCGAGCCAGCGGAATCGCTCCAAGTTGGAGCGGTTCCTGTCGTCGAACTCGACGCCTTCCTTTTCCAGCAAGCGCTGCTGGAAGGCGTCGCTGCCGTTGCGGGATAGGGTGTAGGACACCTCGCCCTTGGCGTTGACGACACGATGCCAGGGAATATTGGTTGCCGGGTCGAGGCGCTGGAGTACGTGGCCAACAAGGCGGGCGCGCTTCGGCAGGCCGGCCATCGCGGCGACCTGGCCATAGGTGGCAACCCAGCCCTTAGGGATGCGGCAAACGACGGCGCAAATCGCCGCGACGGCTTTATCGCCTTGGGGTGGGGTAGTCTGGAGCAGCTTGCGCCTTGGTGGCATCGGCAGCTTTCGTCGACCGTGGTTGTCCAGCTATGCAACAGGCTGACGGGTCGTCGAGTTAGACCCGGCGCCGTTCTCAGGACAATGGCTCATGCGCAATCTCGGCGGAGGCCGAGTTTTCACACGGTCTGCTTGAGTTTCGCACAATGCAGGGGCTTGGCGAATGCGCTATCGGGAAAGTCGCTCCGCGCGCGATGACACTCGCAATCGGCTCCGGATCAGTTTGACCATTGGAGCGTGATCGCCTTTGACGAAACCAAGGCGCGAGGCGTTGTTCCAGCGTTTGGCGTCCGCTGCGCCGAGTGTGAAATCGAACCCTGCATTTTCCGCCAGCATACGCAGCCAGAATCTTTGAGTGCGTCCATTGCCGTCGATGAACGGTTGGGCGGCATTTATCTCATTCACATAGACAGCCGCCCGCTCCGCGAATTGAGCTTTATCCCGGCCAACAAGGTAGCGCTCCTGAGCAAGCTGCCTGAACTGTTGGCGCATCCAAGAGGCAATGTGCTCCGGAACCGCAAACGGGATCGAGCCTCGTCCTGTTGTGTATCGGCGCTCTTTGCCAGCCCACGTATAGAGGTCTTGAAATAAATGCCGATGGATCGCTTTGAACCCCGCGTAGCTTCGGCAATGAGCTTGCGACGGGAAACCCAGCGATGCGCGCCTGCTGGTTAAAGCCCGCTCGGTATCTTCAAGATGTTCTCGGTCGCGGATACCAAGCTTATTCACGTAGGTTTCGGTATCTGTGTAGAAAGTTTGGCGATAGGCGGCACGCTCGCTGGCGGTTCGAAGATAGCTCACGCACCCGTCGCTGTCTGGCCCTTCCGGGACTTGAAGTATCGTTTCAGACTTTCAATTTGCTGGCGTGGATCGACGCCGCGCGCGTCCATATCCGCGATCATACGATCCGCTTCGTGGTCCCGTGACAGACCCTCGATGTCAGCGTCCACGTCGGCTTGCTTCGCGCGCCATGCCGCCGCTGCCGGATCGTTCGAATAGAGCAGACTGTAAGGCGCTTTCGTGCGGGCCATAACTCTTTCCGAGGGCTGGTGAACGTGTCGCAATTCTACAGCGCCAGCCACTCGCTCGCCAGTGCCATGCTGTGCTACGCTGCGCGCGGCTGGCCTGCCTATCGAGGGGCTATGGCCCGCCAGCCTCCGCCGGGGCGAAATGCAGGATGGGCTGCCGCTGCGGGGTTTCCGGTTATCCCGACACACAAAAACCGGACCTGCCCGCCGGCGGCCAACCAGTGCCTACCTGGACCTCTTGCAACCTGTGACAGTCTTCGGCTCGTTACCAGAACCGTGTCGCGCATCAGCCCGGAATCAGCGCGGCGGCGACCCCGGACCGAAGCCCAGGAACCCCGCTTGCGGCAGTCCGGCGGTCCGGATCACCCCGGCTCGGCGTCGCCCTGCCGCTCCGGTTCAGCATCGACAAATGCGGGCAGCGCGCGGCACGCTGCCTCGGCGGCGAGCAGGCGCGGGAATGCCTCAACCGCCACGCCGAACCGCCGCGCGTTGCCGAGTTGCGGCACCAGGCACAGCTCGGCCAGCGTCGGCGCGGCGCCGAACAGGAAGCCCTCGCCCGGCGGCGCCAGCGCCTCGCACGCGGCAAAACCCTCGGCGATGATCTCCCGCGCCCAGGTGTCGATCGCCGCCTGCTCGTGCCCCAACTTGCGCAGCCGGCGCAGCACCTTGAGGTTCTGCACCGGATGGATGTCGCAGGCGATCGCCAAGGCGAAGGCGCGGATATGCGCGCGCGCCACCGCATCGCCGGGCAGCAGCGGCGGCGCGGGATGGGTTTCCTCCAGCCACTCGCAGATCGCGAGCGACTGGGTGAGGCGCTGTCCGCCCTCCAGCTCCAGCGTCGGCACCAGGCCCTGCGGATTGAGCGCCAGATAGCCGGGCGCGCGCTGCTCGTTGTGCCGCAGATGGTGCGGCACGTGCGCGGCGGAGAGGCCCTTGAGATTGAGCGCGATCCGCACGCGCCAGGCCGCCGAGGATCGCCAGTAGCCGTGCAGGATCATGTCGTCCTCTCCCCGGCGCATGCCCATCCAGCAGCGCGTCCGGCAGCACCGCAACCACCGGCCCCTGCGTCCACACCAGCGCGCAGCGCACCGGGCGGTCCGGGTGGATCGCCCGCAGCACCGCGCGATAGGCCGCCATCTGCCGCAGATAGGCGGGCGGCGTCGCCTCCACCCGTGCCGGCGGCCGGCGGCCGGTCTTGTAATCGGCGATCAGCACCGCGTCCGGCAGCACCGCCAGCCGGTCCACCAGCCCCGCCACCACCCGGCCCGCGACCACGCCCGCCAGCGGCACCTCGGCGCGCGCGCCCGGTCCGAACAGCGGCGCCAGTTCGGGGTGCGCCAGCACCGCCAGCGCCTGCCCGGCGAGTGCTGCCGCATCATCCGCCGGCAGGCCGTGGCCGGCGCGGGCGGCATAGGCGCGGGCGGCGGCGGCACGATCCGCCTCGGGCAGCGCCGGCAGATGCTGCAGCAGCGCATGGACGAACGCCCCGGCGCGCAGCCGCATCCCGCGCGCCTCTGTCCCCAGCGGGGAGGTCGCGGCGGGGATGGCGCCATGCTCCACCCCCTCCGGCCGGCTCGGTGCCAGCGGCAGCGGCAGCGCCGGCTCGGGCGGCGGCGGCGCCGCGATCCAGTCCGGCGCCGCGCCGGCCCAGGCCGGCAGCATCGGCCGCGTGGGCGTCGCCGCAGCCAAGGTCGCAGGCGCCGCCCCGCCGGTCGCGAACCGGAGCCGCTCGCCGGCCCAGGCGCCGAACGGCGTGCTTTCGACGGCCGCCAGCCGGGCGAAGCCGCGCGCGATCATCGCGTACCAGCACTCGTCCTTCGCCCCCCGGCGCGGCTGCCAGCCGCAGATCACCAGCCGGTCCTCCGCCCGGGTGAGGGCCACGTAGAGCAGCCGGTTGTGTTCCTCCAAGCAGCGCCGCCGCGCCGCGTCCCGCAGCCGCTCGACCGCCGCGCAGCGGTGCTCCTTGCGCGGCGCCCATAGCGGCAGCACGGCCCCGCTCGCCGCGTCCTCGGCCCAGACGGGGCCCGCACTCTCGTCGGGCGGCAGGCCGGTGGTGTCGGGCAGGATCACCAGCTTCGCCTGCAACCCCTTGGCGCCATGCACGGTCATCACCCGCACCGCGTCGCCCGCGCCCTCCGGCTCACGCTTGATCTCGGCCGCCGACCGGCCGAGCCAGTGCAAAAAACCCTGCAACGAGGGCGGATAGCAGGCGGGCATGGCGCAGCGCCGCCGCCAGCATCTCATCGACCGGCTCCGCCGCCTCCGGCCCCAGCCGCGCCAGCAGCCGCGCCCGCCCGCCGAGCGGTCCCAGCGCCTCGGCCAGCAGCGCATAGGGGGTCGCGTAATCCACCCGCGCCAGCAGGGTAGTGAGGAAGTCGCGCGCGGCCGCCCACTCCGCCCGCTCATGCCCGCGCGCGCGCAGCGCGTCCCACAGATGCCCGCTGCGCGTTGCGGCCAGCTCCATCAGGCTATCGTCGGAAAGGCCGCCGAGCGGGCTCACCAGCACCTCGGCCAGCGTCAGATCGTCCTCGGGCAGCAGCAAGGCGGCGCCGAGCGCCATCAGATCCTGCACCGCTGGCTGCTCGGTCAGCACCATGCGGTCAAGCCCCGCGACCGCAACGCCGTTCGCTTTCAGCCGCCGCACCAGGGCGCGAGCGAAGTCGTTTCTCCGACGCAGCAAAACCAGAACCTCGCCGGCCCGAATGGCACCGGCGTTGATCTCGCGTGCGATCCACAGCGCCAGATGCTCGGCGAGCGCCTCCGGCGCGGTGGGGCGGCCGAGATACTGGCGCGGTGCCTCCCACAGCGGCGGCGACTCGTCCGGCGGCGGCGGCGCCAAGGGCCACAACTCGACGCTGCCCGGCGCCTCGCTGCGGTCGGCGAAGTGCCGCAGCGCATCGCCCACGCCCGCGCGCGCCGCCGCATCGGCGAACACCGCATCGACCAGCGCCAGCACCGGGGCGGTGGAGCGGAAGCAGACGTCCAGCGGCACCTCGCGCCAGGTCTGCCCGGCCGCCTCGATGCGGATGCGCAAGCCGTCGCGCGCGTCCTCGAACGCCGCATGATCGGCGCCCTGAAACGAGAAGATCGACTGCTTGGCGTCGCCCACGGCGAACACGGTCCGCGTCCCGTCGCGGGCGCCGCTACCCGCGAAGAACTCGTCGGTCAGCGCGCGCGCGATCCGCCATTGGCTGGGTGCGGTGTCCTGCGCCTCGTCGAGCAGCAGGTGGTCAAGCCCGCCGTCGAGCTTGTAGAGCACCCAGGCGGCGCCCGGCTCGCGCAGCAGCCGCTCGGTGTGGCCGATCAGGTCGTCGTATTCCAGCAGCGCGCGCCGGTCCTTCGCCGCCGCCATGCCGGCGAGCGCCGGTGCGGCGGCGGCCAGCAGGGCGGCCGAGAAGCCGACGACGCCGAGCGCCCTTTCCTGGTCGTCGATCTCCCCGATGCGCGCCTGCTCGGCCGCGAAAGCGTCCAGCAGTTCGCGGCTGGTTGCGGGCGAGCCCCGGATTGAGGAACGCGCCAGCCGCACGGGGATCGCCGTCCTTGGTGACGAACTCGCACCGCCACTCCGCCCAGTTGGCCGCGCGATCTTCGGAATCGAGCGAAAGCCACTCCAGCATCCGCCGCGCCCGGCCTGCGGTCGCGGGCGAGCCATCCCACGACACCGCCTCGGCCGCCGCGCGGACGGCGCCTTCCGCATCCCAGCGAACGGCATCCGCAATCAGCGCGTCGCGGTCGGCGGCCCGGCAGCCGCAGGCGCGGCGCAGCGCCGCGGTGCGCGCGGCCTCCGACATCGCCAGCACCGGCGCCAGCGCCTCCGCCTTCGCGTGCAGCCGGGCGAGCAATTCCTGGAACTTCGTCGCACTCGCGACGCAGGCGAGGTCGGCGATCGCCGGTAGCAGGCCCGGATCGGCCCCGGCCAGCGCCGCCTCGCGCGCCGCGTCCAGCGCCAGCGCCGTATCGGCATCCTCCATCAGCTCGAAATGCGGCGACAGTTCCGCCTCCAGGGGAAAGCGTCGCAGCAGCGCCTGGCAGAAGGCGTGGATGGTGCCGATGCGCATCCCGCCCGGCAGGTCGAGCACACGCGCAAACAGCGCGCGGGCGCGGTCGAGCGTCGCCGGCTCGGGCGCCACGTCGAGCGCCCGCAACGCCTCGGCGAGCGCCTCGTCCGGCATCGTTACCCAGTCGCCGAGCCGGCGCTGCAGCCGCACCGCCATCTCGGCGGCCGCCGCCTTGGTGAAGGTGAGGCAGAGGATGCGCTCGGGGGCGGCGCCGCCGAGCATCAGCCGCAGCAGCCGGTCGATCAGCAGCTTGGTCTTGCCCGACCCGGCCGAGGCGGCGACGAAGGCCGAGACGGCAGGGTCGGAGGCGGCACGTTGGGCAGCCTCAGCGCGGGCGCGGGGCGTGATCGGAACGGTCATGCCGGGCCTGGCTTCTGCGCGCGGCTCGCCGCTTGGTGCCAACGCGACTCCATAACTTGTCATTGTACGCTAAACCCGCCGCGAATGCGTGTCGCGGTCGAGTGACACGCCGACGACAGCCGCGCGGCAGTTCGGACTTGCGGCGATACGAGGCCTGAATCTCGGCTTGAATCGCGTTTGTCGCGGGGTCATGCCGCGCGGAGACCAAGATACTCCACCATCGGATCAAAGTCTCGATCGTCGTGCAGCAGTTCATGGCCGCGCTCGATGCAGAACGTTCCGATGATCATGTCTACGGTCTTGCGTACGGTGATGCCGCGCCCCCGCAGCGTTCGGTAATTCCTGGCGGCTTTGGCCGCGAGTTCGGTCATCGAGCATCGACACCACCTTGAATTGGCGCAGGCTCCGCTCGGTCCGTGCCGCATGCTTCTCATCCCGGGTCCCCTGCAGGATCTCCAACAGGATCAGGTCGCCAACAATGATCCGATCCTCGTCATCGATCGCCCGAAACTTGCGCACTGCCTCGTCGTCGAGGTTGCGCATGTGCGCGACCCACACCGAGCTGTCCACGACGATCATCGGCCGCCATCGACCCCGCGGCCCTCTCGCATCCCGTCCAGGTCGCCGTCCCACCCCTGGCCGGCCAGATCGGCGATGGCCTGCCGTTGCCGGTGGCGCCGAACCAGTCTGCGCAAAGCCTCCTCCACGGTCGCCTTCTTCGTCGGCAGGCCGGTCGCCTTCATCGCCTCTGCGATCAGGGTGTCGTCGATCTCGATGTTGGTCCGCATGGGCGGCCTCATGTGTATGGCTGGACAGCAGTTATACACATAGAAGCAGCGTCCGGTCCATCGCGTCTCACCCGTCGCCAAGCTCCCGGCACAGCACGACCGCCGCCTCCATCGCCATGTGCGCGCAGAGATGCGCGGCCATGTCGGCGACATCGTGCGGCGGGCTCACGGTGTTGAAGTCGATCGCCACGATCCGCAGCCCGGCGAGTGCCCGCAGCAGCGTGATCCCCTCGCGCGCCGTGAGCCCGCCCCAGGTGGGCGTGCAGACGCCGGGTGCGACCGAGGGGTCGAACACGTCCATGTCCCAGCACACATAGACCGGGCGGCCGGCGGCCTCGTCGCGGAACTCGGCGATCGTTTGGGCGAAGCCGCGCGCCAGCAGATCCTCGATCGAAACCACGCGATAGCCGAGCGCCCGGGCACGCTCCGCGATCCCTTGCGCATAGGTGAAGCCGCGAATGCCGACGTGCCAGGAATGCGCGGCGTCGATCGCGCCCTCGGTTGCGGCGTGGGTGAACTGGGTCGCGGCACTGTAGGGCTCGGCCGGGTCGGGGTCGTAGGCATCGGTGTGGCTGTCGATGTGCAGCGCCACCAGCCCCGGATGGCGGCGGCCGGCGGCGCGCATCAGCGGCAGCGAGACCGACCCGTCGCCGCCGATCGCGATCGGGATCGCACCCGCATCCAGCAGCGCACCGGCCGCCGCCTCGATCGCGGCAAAGCTCGGCGCGATGCGGCCCGGCGTGCAGGCGATGTCGCCGCAATCGACGGTGCCAAGCCGCGCGAGCGGGTCGAAATCCGCCTGCGTGGGATGGAAGCGCCGCAGCAGCGCCGATTGCCGCCGCACCGAAGCCGGACCCTGCCGGGCGCCGACGCGAAACGGATGCGTGCCACAATCGAACGGCACGCCGAGGAAGGCGGCGCGGCAGCCCGGTCCCGGCATCGCGTGCGGCAGGCCGAACATCGTCTCGGGTAGCGCGAACATCTCGCTCATCGGGTGGCTCCCTCGGGCAGATCGGTGCGGATGCAGGCGGCGCGGTGCCCCTCGCCCACCACGCGCGGCGGCGGGATCCCGCCCGCGCAGGCCGGCAACACCCACGGGCAGCGGGTGCGGAACACGCACCCCGAGGGTGGATCGGCGGGCGAGGGCGGATCGCCCGCCAGCAGGATTCTCGCGCGGCGACGCGCCGGGTCGAGCGTGGGCGAGGCCGACAGCAGCGCGCGGGTATAGGGATGCGCCGGCCGGGCGAACACCGCATCGGCCGGCCCCTCCTCCATCACCCGGCCGAGATAGAGCACCACCACCCGGTCGCACAGGCTGCGCACCACCGGCAGATCATGGCTGATGAACAGAAGTGCCAAGCCGAGCCGCGCGCGCAGATCGGCGAGCAGCGCCAGCACCTGCGCCTGCACCGATACGTCGAGCGCCGAGACCGGCTCATCGGCGACCAAAAACTCGGGCGCCGTCGCGAGCGCGCGCGCCAGCCCGATGCGCTGGCGCTGGCCACCGGAGAACTCGTGCGGATAGCGCCGTGCGTGCTCCGGCGCGAGGCCCACCTGCGCCAGCAGTGCTGCGACCCGCGACGGCCGCTCGGCGCGCGGGCAGAGACGATTGATTGCGAGGCCGTCCGCCACCTGCGCGCCCACGCGCCGGCGCGGATCGAGGCTCGCATACGGGTCCTGGAACACGAGCTGCATCCGCCGCCGCAGGCCGGGAGCACCGGGCGGCTTGCCATCGAACCGTACCGACCCGGCACTCGGCGCGAGCAATCCCAGCAGCAGCCGCCCGATCGTGCTCTTGCCGGAGCCGGATTCACCGACCAGGCCCACCGCCTCGCCGCGCCCGATCGCGAGCGACACCTCCGTCACCGCCTGCACTGGTGCCGCGCGGGAGAGAAAGCCGCGCGCGGCGAAATGCTTGCTCAGGCGCTCGGCCGCAACCAGTGCCGTCATGCCAGTTCGCGCCAGCGCAGGCAGCGGGTGGCGCGATCCGGCTCCGGCTCCATCAGCGGCGGCGGCGCGACGTCGCAGCCGGGGGCGCGCAACGCGCAGCGGGGGGCGAACGCGCAGCCCGGCGGCAGCGCGTGCGGCGGCGGCACGGTGCCGGGGATCGGCCTCGGCAATGCGCCGTCCTCGCCCGGGGCGCTGGCCAGCAATGCCACCGTGTAGGGATGCAGCGGCCGCGCGAAGAGCTCGGCCGCGTGCCCCTGCTCGACGATCTGGCCGGCGTACATCACCGCGACGCGGTCGGCGATCTCGGCGACGACGGCGAGGCTGTGGGTGATGAACACTAGCGCCATGCCGCGCTCGCGCCGCAGATCGGCGAGCAGGTCGAGCACCTGCGCCTGGATGGTCACGTCGAGCGCGGTGGTCGGCTCGTCGGCGATCAGCAGGCGCGGGTCGTTGGCGATCGCCATCGCCACCATCGCGCGCTGGCGCATTCCGCCCGAGAGCTCGTGCGGGAAGGCGCGGGCACCGCGCGCGGGGTCGGGGATGCCGACGCGGCGAAGCAGGGCGGCAACCGCGGTCGTGGCGGCGCGCGGCGAGAGGCGGCGGTGCGCGCGCAGCGCCTCGGCGATCTGAAACCCGACGCGATGCACCGGATTGAGGCTGGAGAGCGGGTCCTGGAACACCATCGCCATCCGCGCCCCGCGCAGCCGCCGCAATGCCGGCTCGGGCAGTCGCAGCAGCTCGGTGCCTTCGAGCCACGCGGCTCCGGCGACGACGCGCGCGGCGGGTGGGAGCAGTCCCATCACGGAAAGCCCGGTCAGCGATTTGCCCGATCCGCTCTCGCCCACGATCGCCAGCGTCTCGCCCGCGGCCACCCGCAAGGAGAGGTCGCGCACCGGGTGGATCAGGCCCGCCGGCGTGTCGATTTCCACCGTCAGTCCCTCGATCGCCAGCACCGGCCCGGCGATGCGCGGCGCGGCGAGCGCCGCGAGCAATCGGGGGCGGGTGCGCGCGGGTGCCGCGTGCGGATCGACCGCGTCGCGCAGCGCGTCGCAGAGTGCGTTCATCGCCAGGATCGTGACGCTCAGCGCCGCGCACGGCCACAGCAGCAGCAACGGGTCCTGCGCCATCGTCGCCCGCGCCGCCCCGATCATCAGCCCCCAGGAGGGCGCCGGCGGCACCACGCCGAGACCGAGGAACGAAAGCCCCGATTCCAGCACCACGGCGGCGGCAACGGCGAGGCTGAACTGCACCAGCACCGGCCCGCCCACGTTGGGCAGCACCGTGCGCGCCATGATCCGCAGCCGCGACGCACCGAGTGCGCGCACCGCCTCCACATAATCCTGCGCCGCCACTTGCAGCACGCCCGCGTACGTCACGCGCACGAATCCGGGGAGAAAAAGCACCGCGAGCAGCGGGATCAGCGTCGCCGCCCCCGGCCCGATCAGCGTCACGACCAGAAGTGCGAGCAGCAGCGGCGGGAAGCACAGCAGCACATCCATCGAGCGCACCGCGAGCAATTCGGCGATCCCGCGCAGGAAGCCGCCGAGCACGCCGAGGGCGGTGCCGGCGACGCAGGCGAGGGCTGCCGAGGAGAACGCGACGCTCAGCGACACCCGCCCGCCCCACAGCAATCGCGAGAGCTCGTCGCGCCCCACCTCGTCACGGCCGAGCAGATGCACGAGCGAGGCACCGGCGAAACGGTGCGCGATATCGATGCGCACCGGGTCGGGCAGCGGCAGCAGCGGAGCCGCAACGACCGCCAGCACGATCACACCGACCGCGAGCGCCGGCCCCCACCTCATCGATCGTCCGACCCCTCCCCCAACCCCCTCCCGCAAGGGGAGGGGGCTTTGGTGCTCGACTCCCCCTCCCCTTGCGGGAGGGGGCCGGGGGGAGGGGGCAGGCGCAACCTCATCCGCGACGGACGCGCGGATCGAGGGCCGCGTAGAGCAGATCGACCAGCAGGTTCAGCGCCACGAACAGCACCGAGATCACCAGCACCACGCCCTGCACTTCCGGGTAGTCGCGCGCATTCACGCTATCGACCAGCAGGCCGGAGAGGCCGGGCCAGTTGAACACGTATTCCACCAGCACGGTGCCGCCGAGCAGCGCACCGAGATTGAGCGCCAGCACCGTCGCCACCGGCATCAGCGCGTTGCGCAGCACGTGCCGCAGCAGCACGCGGCGCGGGGCCAGGCCCTTCGCGCGCGCGGTTCGCACATAGTCGCGCATCGCGACATCCAGCACCGCCGCGCGCGTCATGCGGAACACGATCGCGGCCAGGCCAAGCCCGATCGTCAGCGCCGGCATCGACAGCAGCATCAGGTGGCGCAACGGATGGTCGGCGAACGCGACGTAGCCGCCGGCCGGCATCCAGTGCAAATTCTGTGCGAACACCAGCACCAGCAGCGTGCCGATGACGAACACCGGCACCGCCAGCGCCAGCGACGCCGCCGCCCGCGCCGCGCGGTCGAACCAGAAGCCGCGCCGGATCGCGGCGAGCATCCCGCCCGGCAGGCCGACCAGCAGCGCGAAGATCGCCGCGCGTGACGATCAGCTCCAGCGTGCGCGGCAGGCGCAGCATGACTTCCGGCGCCACCTCCGACTGGTCCTGCAATGACTGGCCGAGATTGCCGTGCAGTAGCGCGCTCAGGCTGGCGAGGTATTGCGCGAGCAGCGGCTTGTCGAGGCCGAGTTGCGCGTGCAGGGCGGCGACGGCGGCGGGATCGGGCGAGACGCCGCCCTGGCTCAGCAGCAGCTCCGCCGGATCGCCCGGCACCAGCCGGATCGCGAGGAACACGACGCTGGCGACGAGCCAGACCAGGACGATCGAAATGCCGATCCGGCGCAGCAGCCAGGCCATTCAGCCGATCGTCGTTTGCTCGAGCGTCGTCGGCGAGTAGAACGTGAGCGCGCCGGGCAGGTTGGCGAACCCTTGCACGCTCGCCTTCTCGGCATAGCCCTGCGAGCGCCAGCAGAGACCCACGATCGGCGCGTCCTCCACCACCAGCTTCTGCACCTCGTCATAGATCGCGTGGCGCTTGGCGTCGTCGAACTCGGCGCGGCCGGCCGCGAGCAGCTTGTCGATCGCCGGGATGTCGATGTTCTGGCTGCGCTCGTACGACAGCGGCAGATTGCCGGCGAGCAGGCCCGCGAGGCCGTCCGGATCGTTGCTGTCGGCCGTCGTGCCCATCACCGAGATTTCGAACTGGCCGCGATTGCCCATCGCAACCCGCGTCGCCCAGTCGGGCAGCACCAGCTCGGCCTGGATGCCGATCGCGCCGAGATATTGCTGCACCACCGTCGCGGTGTCCTTGTGCATCCCGTACTGCGCGGTCGAGAGCAGCTTGCAGGAGAAGCCGCCGCCATAGCCCGCCTGTGCCAGCAGCGCCTTCGCGCGCGCCGGGTCGTAGGTCCAGGCATCGGCGTACTTCGCGTCGTAGAACGGGGTGCCTGGCGGGATCGGCATCCCCCGCAGCGGCGCGCCGCGGCCAAAGAAGGCCGCCTTGACGATGTCCTCGCGCTTGACCGCGTACGCGACCGCGAGCCGCACGCGGGGATCGGCGAACGGCTTCTTCCGCCCGTTGAAGGTGAGATACATGAACGGGCCGTTGGTGGTCAGCAGCCGCAGCTTCGGGTTCTTCTCGATGCTGCTCATCGATTGCCAGGGCACGTATTCGATCAGATCGACGTCGCCCGCCTGAAGGGCGGCGACGCGCGCGTTCTCGTCGGCATAGGCGACCATGCGCACCGCCGCGAGTTTCGGCAGGGGGGCGCGGTAGAACTTGTCGAACGCGGCGAACTCCAGCGCGACACCCCGTTCCTGGCGCTTCATCACGAACGGGCCGGCGCCCATCCCGATCGGATTGGCGGCGAGCGAGCCTTTTTCCAGCATCGGCAAATAGAAGCCCGCGAACAGCAGCGGCAGGGTCGCGTTCGGCGACTTCGTGTGCAGCCGCACGGTGCGCGCATCGGGCACATCGATCTTCGCTATTTCCTGCAACTGCGTGCGCAGGTAGGCGGTGGAGATCGGGGCGGCGACCTGCTCGATCGTCCACGCGACGTCGGCGGCCGTTACCTTGTGGCCGTTGTGGAAGATCGCGTCGCGGAGGTGAAAAACCCAGGCGCCGTCGGCGGGGTCGCGCGACCAGCTTTGCGCCAGTTCGCCGCGCAGCTTGCCGTCGGGTCCGTAGCCGAGCAGGCCGCGATGCACCATCAGCTTCGCCGCCGCCGCGGCCGAGCCGGCATTGGCGAACGGCGCGAAGGTCGGCGGATAGCTGGAGAGGCCATAGACCAGCCTGCCGGAGGCGGCGCGGGCGGCGCGCCCGAGCAGCGGCAGCGAGGTAGCGGCGGCGCCGGCGGCGAGCAGGGAGCGGCGGGTGAGGGTCATGGCGTGTTTCCTTCTGTGCTCCCCCTCCCCTTGCGGGAGGGGGCCGGGGGGAGGGGGTCTCACACAGACGACGGAGAGGCCCATACCCCTCCCCCCGGCCCCCTCCCGCAAGGGGAGGGGGAGACGTTAACTTCCCTCGAAACCATAGATCGCACGCGCGGCCTGGCGCGTGAGGCGGTGTTCGGCGACGTCGCGGGCGACCGCATCGCGGGCGCGGGCAGCGGGCGGGCCGTAGCCGCCGGCGCCGGCGGTGATGACCGCCGCCACGTCGCCCGCGCGCAGCGACCCGTTGCCGCCCGCGAAATCGCGGCCACCGAAATCGAAGCCCGCACGGCCGCCCGGCAGCCCGCCGGCCAGCCCCCACGGGTCGGTGCGCAGCCGCGAGCCATCGACGCGCAGCCGGCATTCGGCTTCGGCGCGGTACACCCGCCGCAACCCCATGCCGCCGCGGAACCTGCCCCGGGCCGCCCGAGCCATCCACCAGCTCGTAGCGCAGCACGGTCAGCGGATACTCCAATTCCAGCGCTTCGACGGGTAGATTGGAGGTGTTCGTCATGTGGACATGCACGCCGTCCAGCCCGTCCTTGGTCGCGCGCGCGCCGGAGCCGCCGCCGATCGTCTCCAGATAGACCCAAAGGCTGCCGTCCTCGCGCGCGCCGATGAACTGTGCCGCGGCGCAGGCGCCGTTGCTCGCCGCCGTCAGCCGCTCCGGCACCGCCTGCGCCAGCGCGCCGTGGATCAGATCGACGACGCGCTGGCAGGTGCTGGTGCGCCCGTTCACCGCCGCCGGATAGCCGCAGCACACCACCGAGTTCGGCGTCGCGGTCACGGCCAGCGGCCGCGCCAGCCCCGCATTCGGCAGGATCGTGGGATCGACCACGGTTTTCACCGCGTAATAGACCGTCGAGAGCAGTGCCGTGTAGGTCATGTTCAGCCCGGCGCGCACCTGCGGCGGCGCGGTGAAATGCAGCCGCATCGCATCGCCCGCGACGGTGATCTCGCAGCCGAACGGCAGCATCTCGTCGAGCTCGGGGTTCTCGTACACATCGTCGAAGCGATACGTGCCGTCCGGGATCGCGGCGATGCCGGCGCGCATCTTTCGTTCGGCATAGTCCTGCAACGCCGCCGCCGCGGTCAGCACGGTCTCGCGGCCGTACTTGGCGCAGAGGGCCTGCATCCGCGCCACGCCGAGCCGGTTCGCCGCCATCTGCGCCCGCAAATCCGACAGCCGCTCGCGCGGCACCTGGCAGTTGAGCAGGATCAGTTCCTGCACGTCGTTCTGCAATTCGCCGGCGCGATAGAGGCGGATCGGCGGGATGCGCAGCCCTTCCTGGAAGATATGCGCGTGGCCGCGATCGGCGAAATCGGCGTGATGCGCGGTGTTCACCGCCCAGGCGATGATTTTTTCCGCGACGAAGATCGGCTCCATCAGCACCAGGTCGGGCAGGTGCGTGCCGCCGCCGTCATAGGCGTCGTTGCCGATGAACACGTCGCCCGGGCGCATCTCGGCAACGGCATGGCGGCGCAGCACGTGCGGCAGGATGCCGATGAAGCTGCCCAGGTGCATCGGGATGTGCTCGGCCTGGCACAGCGTGTCGCCGTTCGCGTCGAACAGCGCGGTCGAGCAGTCGCGCCGCTCCTTGATGTTGGTGGAATAGCTCGCGCGCACCAGCGCCTCGCCCATTTCCTCGGTGATGGAGGAGAGCGCGCTGCCGATCACCTCCACCGTGATCGGGTCGATCGCGGTTGTCATGCCGCCTCCAGGATCAGGTTGAGCAGCGGATCGACGCGCGCGATCATGCCCGGCAGCAGCAGCGTGGTCGCGTCCATCTGCTCGATGATCGCGGGGCCGGCGAGGCGGTTGCCGGCGGCCGAGCCGCTCGCGGTCGTACACCGGAGCGGCGACGAAGCCGCCCGCCTCGGGCAGCCACACGTCGCGCGAGGCCATGATCGCCTCGGATGCGTCCGGGCCGCGATCGGGTTGCGGCGCGAACTCCGCCTTCGGCACCCTCCCCGTGGCCTCGATGCGGAACGTGACCAGCTCGATCGGCTCGTCCTCGGCGGCGAAGCCGTACATGCGGCGGTGCTCCTCGGCGAAACCGTCCGGCAAGGCGGCGAGGCTGCCCGCGTCGAGCGCGCCGTCCGGGACCGCGACCGGCAATTCATAGTTCTGCCCGACATACCGAAGGTCAGCGCTGCGCGCGATCCGCCGGTCGGCGATGCGCAACACGTTCTTCGGCGAACCATGCCTCGGCCCGTGCGGCCAGTGCCGCGAACGCGGCGCGCATCGGCGCGAGCGCGTCCGGCCCCAGCCGGGTCAGCCGCGTTGCCGCGAAATCCGCGCGCAGATCGGTCAGCAGCAGCCCCATCGCGCACAGGATGCCCGGCGCACGCGGCACCAGCACGCGGGCGACGTCCAGCTCGCGCGCCAGCCGTGCCGCGTGCAGCGGGCCGGCGCCGCCGAACGCGACCAGCGTGTAGTCGCGCGGATCGTGCCCGCGCTGCACCGAGATCACCCGGATCGCGCGCGCCATGTTCGCGGTGACGACCGAGACGACGCCCTGCGCGGTCGCCATCACCTCCATCCCCAACTGCGCCGCCAGCCGCCCGATCGCGGCCCGCGCCAGATCCTGTCGCACCGCCATCCGTCCGCCGAGCAGATGCAAGGGATTCAGCGTCTGCAACACGACGTTCGCGTCGGTGACGGTCGGCTCCTCGCCGCCCAGGCCGTAGCAGACCGGACCGGGTGCCGCGCCGGCGCTGCGCGGCCCCACTTTCAACAGGCCGCCGGAATCGACGAACGCGATCGAGCCGCCGCCCGCGCCCACCGTGTTGATGTCGAGCATCGGCGCCTTGATCGGATAGCCATGCACCACCGCCTCGCCGGCCAGCCGGCAGACGCCGCCCTTCAGCAGTGCGACATCGGTGCTGGTGCCGCCCATGTCGAAGGTGATGAGCTCGCCGATGCCCGGCCGCGCGGCCGAGCGCCTGCGCCGCGACGACGCCCGGTGCTGGGGCCGGAGAGCACCATCCGCGCCGGCAATCTTGCCGCCGCCTCGAAGCCGATCACGCCGCCGTTGGATTGCGTGAGATGCGGCCGCACCGGAATCCCGAGCGTGCGCAGCCGCTCGCCCAAGTCGGAGAATGTAGCCCGCCATCACCGGGCCGAGCGCCGCATTCACCACCACCGTCGAGAGCCGCTCGAACTCGCGGAACTCGGGCGCGACCTCGTGGCTCGCGCAGACGAATGCCTCGGGCAGTTCCTCGGCGACGATGCGCCGCGCGGTCGCCTCGTGCCGCGGATCGACGAAGCCGTAGAGGAAGCAGATCGCGACCGCCGCGACATCTGCCTCGCGCAACTGCCGCGCCGCCGCGCGCACCGCCGCCTCATCGAGCGGCGTCTCGACGCGCCCGTCATGGCGCAGCCGTTCGGGCACCCCGAGCCGCAGGTCGCGGGGGACCAGCGGCGGCGGCTTGTCGGCTTGCAGATCGTAGAGGTCGGGGCGCTTCTGCCGGCCGATCTCCAGCAGGTCGGAAAAGCCTTCGGTGGTGATCAGCCCGGTGCGCACGCCGCGATGCTGGATCAGCGCGTTGGTCGCGACCGTGGTGCCGTGGCCGAGATAGGCGATGGCGGCAATCGCGGCGCCCTCGCGCGCCACCGCCTCGGCGACCCCGTCGGCGATGGCGCGGGAAGGATCGTCGGGCGTCGAGGCGAGCTTCCACACCCGGATCGCGCCGCTCGTCGTGTCGAACAGGCAGAGATCGGTGAAGGTGCCGCCCGAATCCACGCCCACGCGCCACGCCATGCCCGATCCCCGCTGCCGCCGCGTGCGGATCGTGCGCAGGTTCCGGCGGCGAGGCAATGCGGTTGCACCGCCGCCGTCGCTCCGGCAAGGGTGCCGCATGTCCGACGACGCCGGTCCCTCCCCTGCCCTCCTGCCGCGTGCGATCGCGCTGGAGGGGGCCTCGAACCTGCGCGACCTCGGCGGCTGGACGACCGCGGACGGGCGGCGGGTGCGCGCGGGGCGCGTGTTCCGGTCGGCCGCGCTGGTACGGCTGACGGCGGCCGACCAGGCGGCCATCGCGGCACTCGGCCTGCGCACCGTCTGCGACCTGCGCGGGATGGCGGAGCGGGCGGCAGCGCCGGTGGCCCTCGCCGGGCCCGCCATCGTGGCGCTGCCGATCGAGCCCACGGTCGGCATCACGCTGCGCCAGATCCTCGGCGTCCGGCAGGCCAGTGCCGCGGACGCGCTGGCGCTGATGCGCGGCGCCTATGTCGCCTACGCGCGCGACTGCACCGCGCAGTACCGGCGGCTGTTTTCGCTCGTGCAGGAACACGGGGCGGCTGCCGCTGATGTTCCACTGCTCGGCGGGCAAGGACCGCACCGGCTTCGCCGCCGCCGCCCTGCTCGCCGCCCTCGGCGTCGGCTGGGAGCAGGTGCTGGAGGACTACCTCGCCACCACCCGCCACTGGCGGCGTGACACCCTGCCCGATCGCGGCCTGCCGCCCGCCATCGCCGCCGTGCTGCTCGGCGTCGAGGCGTCATTGCTGGAGGCGGCGTTCGCCGCCATGCGGGAGACCGCCGGATCGGTCGAGGCCTATCTCGACCGGGCGCTGGGCGTGGACGAAGCGGCGCGGGCGCGGCTGCAGGCGCTGCTTCTCGAATAGAAAAAATCGCCCGTCCTGCATCCAGGCGGATCGCGCGCCGGTAGGCCGAGCACGAGCCGGGCGATCGCCCGGTTCCGGCAGATCGGGCCGGCGAGCCGCATTGCGCGGCGCTCGCCCGTACGGAGCGTCACGCCTGACCCGAGCGGTCGGGCGGGGCGCGACAGCGGGCGGTTCCGGCCCAGCCGCCCGCTGTTCGCCTTCCGGCCGCCGCCGTGGGTGATTGCCGCGCGGCGGCCGGCCCCTTGCGCCGGCCCACTTGCCTGACGTGGACAGCGCCTGCCTGCGCCGCCGCAAACTGGCGCCAGGCAGGGGGATGGCGATGAGTCCACCACGGGATCAGACGCGCTTCGACGTGGTGGTGGCCGGCTCCGGCGCCGCCGCCCTCACCGCGGCGCTGACCGCCGCGACCGGCGGGCTTTCGGTGCTGGTCGTGGAGAAATCCGACCGCATCGGCGGCACCTCGGCGATGTCGGGCGCGGGCACCTGGATCCCTGCCAACCATCTCGCGCGCGCAGCCGGCGCCGCCGACAGTGCCGAGGAGGCGATGCGCTATTTCCGCGCCGCCTCCCCCGCGGGCTGGGAGGCCGCCGAGGACGCTCTGTGGCGCGCCTTCGTCGCCAATGCGGCCCCGATGCTGGAGTTCGTCGAGCAGCATTCGCCGCTGCGCTACGAGCTGATCAACGAGCCCGACCCGCAGGCCGAACAGCCGGGCGGCAAGATTTTCGGCCGCATGGTCTCGCCGCGCCCGCTCAGCCGGCGCATCGTCGGCCGCTACGCGCGCCTGATCCGCCGCTCGACGCTGCCGCACATCTTCAGCTACCGCGAGGCGCACGGGCTCGATCCCTACAACCACCCGATCCGCGCCTATGGCAGCCTGGCGCCGAAGCTGATCTGGCGCTGGCTCACCGACACGCGCGGCTGCGGCAACGCGCTGGTGACGGGGCTGCTGAAGGGCTGCCTGGATGCGGGGGCGAAACTGCTGCTCGGCGCGCGCGTGGTCGGGCTGGTGCAGCGGCCGGACGGGCGCGTGGCGGGCGTGGAGGTGCAGCACGACGGCGCGCGGCACAGCTTCGCGGCGACCCGCGGCGTGGTGCTGGCGACCGGCGGCTTCGAGTGGAACGCGGCCCTGCGCGAGACGTATTTCGCCGGCCCGCTCGACCGGCTCGGCAGTCCCGACACCAACGAGGGCGACGGGCAGCTTCTTGCCGAGCGGGCGGGCGCGCGGCTGGAGCGGATGGACCAGGCGAACGTCTATCCGACGCTGCCGACGCGCTATGACGGGCGGCTGCACGGGCTGCCGGCGACGTTCCAGTCCGCCCCGCACGGCATCGTGGTGGACCGCACGGGACGCCGGTTCGTCAGCGAATACGACTACAATCTCGGCGAGGCGCTCGATCGCCGCGACGCCAGCGGCGCGCCGCTGCATCTGCCCGCCTGGCTGATCGGCGATGCGCGCTGCCTGGGGCGCCACCTTGCGTTCCGCTGGTATGCGCGAAAGGAGCGCGGCTGGGTGCGGCACGCGCCCGACCTCGCCTCGCTCGCGGGCATGATCGGCGTGCCCGCCGACGCGCTGGCGGCGACGGTCGCGCGCTTCAACGGGTTCTGCGCCGCCGGGACGCGACGCCGATTTCCACCGCGGCGAGAGCGCATGGGAACGCTACAAATCCGGCCAACCGCGACGGCGCGAAAAGAAATCCGACGCTGGCGCCGATCGAGCGTGCGCCGTTCGTCGCGGTGCCGCTCAACCGCTCGATCCTGGGCACCAAGGGCGGTGCCCGCACCGACGATCGCGGCCGGGTGCTGCGCGCGGATGGCGGCGTGATCCCCGGCCTCTATTGCGCCGGCAATGCGATGGCGAACCCGATCGGCACGCGCGCGCTCGGTGCCGGCACCACGATCGGGCCGTGCATGACCTGGGGCTATATCTGCGCGCGCGACATGCTGGGCAACGCGCCGCCGTGACGGGCGCCACGAAGGGGGAACGATGCGGGTTCTGGTGATGGGCGGCGGCGTGGTGGGCGTCACCACCGCCTATCAGTTGCAGCAGGACGGGCACGAGGTGGTGCTGCTGGAGCGCCACGCCGAGGTCGCCGAGGAGACGAGCTGGGGCAATGCGGGCATGATCGCGCCCGGCCATTCCTTCGTCTGGTCCTCGCCCGCGGCGCCGGGCATCCTGCTGAAATCGCTGTACGCGAAGAACCAGGCGCTGCGCTTCCGCCCGTCGCTCGACCCGGCGCTGTGGCGCTGGTCGTGGCGCTTCCTGCGCCAATGCACGAGCGCCAAGGCGCGGCGCAACACGCTGCGCAAGCACCAGATCGCCGCCTATTCGCAGCGCGTGCTGCACCGCACGCTCGCCGCCGAGCCGATCGAGTACGACCGCAACACGCGCGGCATCCTCTATTGCCACCGCGATCCGGCGGCGCTGGAGGCCGGGGTCGCGCACATGCAGCTTCTCGCCGAGGACGGGCAGGAGATCCGCGTGCTCGACCGCGCGCAGGTGACGGCACTGGAACCGGCACTCGCGGCCGCGGGCGAGGCGATCGCGGGCGCCATCCACTGCCCGACCGACGAGACCGGCGACTGCAACAAGTTCACCCGGGCACTCGCCGCGCGCTGCATCGGCGCGCGGCGCCGAGTTCGCAACCGGCGTGACGATCACCGGCATCGAGGCGGCGGGGGATCGCATCGTGCAGGTGAACACGTCGCGCGGGCCGTTCCGGGCGGATGCCTACGTGATGGCGCTCGGCTGCCAGAGCACGGCGCTGGCGCGCCCGCTCGGCGTCGATCTGCCGGTCTATCCGATCAAGGGCTACTCGCTGACCGTGCCGGTGGGCAATCACCGCGCGCCGCCCACGATCGCCTGCATCGACGAGCAGAACCTTGTCGCCATCACCAGTTTCGGCGCCCGCATCCGCGTGACCGCAACCGCCGAGTTCGCCGGCTACGACAAGAGCCACCGGCCGCGCGACTTCGCGCACATGACGCGCGTGGTGCGCGGCCTCTATCCCGACGGCGGCGACTGGGAGCGCGCCGAGATGTGGGCCGGGCTGCGGCCGATGACGCCGGACAATCTGCCGATCATCGGCCGCAAGCGGCACCGCAATCTGTGGTTCAACACCGGACATGGCCATATCGGCTGGACCATGTCGCACGGCACCGCGCGCATGATCGCCGATCTGATCGGCGAGCGCGCCCCTGAAATCCCGGCGGAGGGACTGGCATGATGACGGATCTTGGCGTTCTGCCCTGCACGCTCGATGCGGGCCTTGCCCATCGCGCGGCGATCGGGCTGATCGTGCTGGCGACCGATCAGACGATGGAGCACGAGTTCCGCCGCCTGATCCGGCTGGATGGGGTGGGCGTCTATCACGCGCGGCTCTACAACGATCCCGACATCACGCCCGCGAGCCTGCGCGCGATGCGCGAGCTGATCGCGCCGGCGGCGGCACTGATCCTGCCCGGCCTGAAGCTCGACGTGGTCGCGTTCGGCTGCACCTCGGCGAGCATGGAGCTGGGGGAGGCGGAAATCGCGCGGCAAATTCATGCGGCGCGGCCGGGCGTTGCCTGCACCAATCCGGCGACGGCGGCGTTCGCGGCGTTCGCGGCGCTTGGGGTGCGGCGGATCGGCGTGCTGACGCCCTATTCGGCCGAGGTGAACGCGAACGTGCGCGCCTATCTCACGCGGGGCGGCGCAGAGGTTGCGGCGTTCGGCACGTTTCTCAAGCAGGACGATCGCGAGGCGGCGCGCGTCTCGCCCGCCTCGGTCGCCGCCGGCGTGCGCGCGCTGGCGGAGGCGGCGCCGCTCGATGCGGTGTTTGTCTCCTGCACCAGCCTGCGGCTGGCGGAGATGGTCGAGGAGGTGGAGGCGGAGGCCGGCATCCCGGTCACGTCGAGCGACCATGCGCTCGCCTGGCACTGCCTGCGGCTGGCCGGGATTTCCGACACGGTGCCCGGCGCGGGGCGGCTGTTTCGGGTGTGACACGAGCTGAGGCGGGATCTGGTGATCGAGAACAGGGCCGTATCAGGCTCCGTGAGGCCCAAAAACAGGGGCGGAACAGGCTCGCCGCCAGCCTGAGAACAGGGCCGGATCAGGCTCGCCGTTCCTCAGAACAGGGATAGATCAGGCTCGCCGCCGCGTGTGGGGTCACTCTGGGTCTCGGCAGTCGCATTGTCCGTCCTCCGTCATCTCGGCCTCCTCGGCGATCATGGTCAGCAACTCGGCATCCGAAACTCGTGTCAGCTCCCGCGTCGGCGGCACCGGCTCCGCCCGTGCTGCCCGCGACTGCGTTAGTCCTTCTAACAGTCATCATCGCGTGCTGTCAAGTACCATGGCGCCGCCCGCAGTGGGCCAGGGGGCGGCGGCCCGGTGCGGCAGGACGGGCTCCGGCCGACCATCCACGACTTTGGTGGCACGCGGCAAAGTCGTGGATACCCGGCCTTCGCCGGGCATGACGACGAGGTAACGAATGCGTTGCTACGGGTCATTGCCAAGGGCCGCCAGTATCAGGGTGGTAGCGATCAGACCAGCAAGCCGAGCGCGGTCAGTTCGTGGCGCAGTGCTGCCGGGCCGGTGAAGTGGATTCCGTGCATACCGAGAGCGGTGGCCGCCGCCGCGTTCCGGGGGTTGTCGTCGATATAGACGATCTCCTCCGGCCGAAGCCCGTGGCGTTCCACCAGCACGCGGTAGATCTGCGGGTCCGGCTTGACCAGTTTCTCCTGGCCGGACACGACGATGCCGTCGAACCAGCTCAGGAACGCGAACCGCTCCCGCGCCAGCGGGAACGTCTCCTGCGACCAGTTGGTCAGCGCATAGAGCGGCGTCCCCGCCTCTTTCAATTCGCGAAGGATCGCGACCGTGCCCGCCACTTCCCCGGCCATCATCTCCGGCCAGCGCTGGTGGTAGGCGTCGATCAGCGCCGCCTGCGCGGGGTGCTCGGCTTTCAGCAACGCCGTCGCTTCCGCCCAGCTCCGGCCGGCATCCTGCTGCAAATTCCATTCGCTCGTGCAGATTTCGGCCAGGAAGCGCTCCATCCCGGCTTCGTCGCCCGCGAACAGCTTGCGGTAGAGGTGGCGGGGATTCCAGTCGATCAGCACGCCGCCAAGATCGAAGACGACGGTGGTTCTGTGCCCAACAATCGCCGATGACGGCGCCGTATCAGCCGGCATGTTTCGCGGCCTCGCGCAGCTTCACCTTCTGGATCTTGCCCGTCGAGGTCTTGGGTATCGGTCCGAACACGAAGGCGCGCGGCACCTTGTAGCGCGCCATGTTCTCGCGGCAGAACGCCAGCAACTCCTCGGCGGTCGCACTGGCGCCGGGAAGGAGCTGGACGAAGGCGCACGGCACCTCGCCCCATTTCGCGTCCGGCTTCGCCACCACCGCCGCCGTCTCCACCGCGGGATGGCGATACAGCACGTCCTCCACCTCGATCGAGGAGATGTTCTCGCCGCCCGAGATGATGATGTCCTTCGAGCGGTCCTTGATCCGCACGTAGCCGTCGGGCTCGGCCACCGCGAGGTCGCCGGAATGGAACCAGCCGCCGGCGAAGGCTTCCTCGGTCGCCGCCGCGTTCTTCAGATAGCCCTTCATCGTGATGTTGCCGCGGAACATGATCTCGCCGATGGTCTCGCCGTCGCGCGGCACCTCCTGCATGGTCGCGGGATCGAGCACCACCATCGCCTCCTGCAACGGATAGGCGACCCCCTGGCGCGCGTGCAGCCGCACCCGCTCGGGCAGGCTGCGTTCTTCCCATTCGGGGTGCATCGCGCAGACCGCGGCGGGGCCGTAGGTCTCGGTCAGGCCATAGACATGGGTGATCACAATGCCGATCCGCTCCGCGCCCTCGATCATCGCCATCGGCGGCGCGGCACCGGCGACCAGGCCGCTGATCTTGTGCGTGATGCCGGCGCGCAAGCTTTCGGGCGCGTTGATCAGCGTGCTGTACACGATCGGCGCGCCGCACATGTGCGTCACGCGCTCGTCGCGGATCAGCGAAAACACCGACTCCGCCTCCACTTTGCGCAGGCACACGTTGGTGCCGCCCTGAAGTGCCACCGTCCACGGGAAGCACCAGCCGTTGCAGTGGAACATCGGCAGCGTCCACAGATAGATCGGGGTCTGCGGCATCGAGCAGCAGAGCGCGTTGGAGGCGGCATTGAGATAGGCGCCGCGATGGTGGGTCACGACGCCCTTCGGGTTGCCGGTCGTGCCCGACGTGTAATTGAGCGAGATCGCGTCCCATTCGTCCGGCGGCAGCGACCATGCGAAAGCGGGGTCGCCGCCGGCGAGGAACGCCTCGTACTCCATCTCGCCGAGGCGCGCGCCGCCGGGGCCCGCCGGATCGGCGATGTCGATCACCAGCGGCGGCGCGTCGAGCAGCGCCAGCGCGCGCGCGATCGTGTCGCTGAACTCGGTGTCGGTCAGCAGCACCTTCGCACCGCCGTGGCGAAGCTGGAAGGCGATCATCTCGGCATCGAGGCGGATGTTGAGCGTGTTGAGCACGGCCCCCAGCATCGGGATTGCGAAATGCGCCTCGTAGATCGCCGGGATGTTGGGCGCCATCACCGCGACGGTGTCGTTGCGCCCGACCCCGCGCGCGGCCAGCGCCGAGGCGAGACGGCGGCAGCGCGCATAGGTCTCGGCCCAGCTCTTGCGGTGCGCGCCGTGGATGACCGCGAGCCGGTCGGGAAACACGTGGGCGGCGCGGGCGAGAAAGCTCAGCGGCGAGAGCGGCGTGTAGTTCGCCTGATTGCGGTCGAGGCCGGTTTCGTAGGGGTTTGGCGAGCCGATCTCGGCCATTGTTTCCTCCTTCGTGCGCAGCGCGACCCGGCGAGAGTAGGGCAAACCGCGCCGCGCGGCAGCAGGCCATCGCATTTGACCGGCGGGGACGGGCGCACTCGTCATGCCCGGCGAAGGCCACTGCTGTCCGGCACGCTACTTGCATGGGAACAGAGTGAGTTGGGGGATTGGGGGTGGTCGTTGGATTTTTGGCGGATCGAGCAGGTCGGCGATCGTTTTGCGGGTGAACAGATGGCTGCGGATGGCGGTCAGCAGGGCGGTTGCGGAGTGGGCGACCGCCTGTGTGAGCGTCTGCTTGGCGTGGGCGAGCCGCACCAGGATGTACGCGATCATGGCGGTGGCGATCTGGATGCGGACGGCGTTCTCGGAGGTGCCCATGAAGCGGCTAATGCGCAGGTTCTGCTTGATCCATTTGAAGAACAGCTCGATCTGCCAGCGCTCCTTGTAGAGTGCGGCGATGGCCTCGGCGGGGCTGGTCAGGTCGTTGGTGAACAGGCGCAGGCTGCGGCCTGGGCCGATGCGGATCGTGATCTCGCGGCCGATATCGTCGAATGGGTTGCGGCGGCTTTTCGCCAGCCGCTCGGGCAGCCGGCCGGTGCGGTCCGACAGCACGATCGTGCCGGCGGCAACCGGCCGGTGTTCGACATCATGCAGCGGCGTGTTGCGCTTCAATCGGGTGACGAAGCGGCAGCCCTGGTCGCGCAGCGCGGCCCACCAGGCGAAATCGTAGTAGCCGAGATCAAACACGTAGGTCGCCCCGGCCTCGATGGCCAGCATCCGCCTGGCGGCGGTGATGTCGTTGATCTTGGCCGAGGTGAGGTCGAACTGGACCGGCTGCCCGGCGCGCGGGTCATAGACCATGTGGATCTTGGCGGTCGGCTGGTTGCGGTGCAGGCCGATCCATTGGCGCATCCGCAGGCCGAGATTGACCTGCGTGCTGTCGATCAGGCGGATCACCTCGTCCATCTCCTGCCGCAGGGTGCGGTGCAACCGCGGCAGCATGGCTTGCAGCAGATCGACGAACAGCCCGGCATCGCGGCGGCCGTTGGCGTCGGCCAGCGTCGAGCGGCGCGGCGCCTGACTGCCGATGAGCCGCAGCGGGCTGCTGCCCGGCCGCAATCCGGCGACCGTCTGACGCAGGCCGTGCAGGCCGCCGAACGCCGCGCCCAGCATGGCGATCAGATGGTCCCGGCTATCGAAGGAGCGCACGCCATCATCGGCGCCATAGCGGCCGGTGAGCCGCTCGAACGTGTCCCAGGGAATTTCCTCGAACAGCGCTTCGAGTACCGGTAGGCTGATGGCGCATGGCGCTGGTCCTTGCTGCGGTGGATAACGTTGCCGAACGTCTCCTTCGCAGCAGAATCAACGCCATGCCATTCCGCAAGCAAAAAGCGTGCCGGACAGCAGTGGCGAAGGCCGGGTATCCACGACTTCGCCGCCGCATGGAAGGCGTGGATGGCCGGCCTTCGCCGGCCATGACGGTGACTCCTCGCCCAAATGGGATTGCCCTGGTATTGCAGGCTCGCGATGCTGAAGAAGCTCACCGTCACCGTGGATGCCGAGGTCTATGACGGCCTGCACCGCGTCGTCGGCCGCCGCCGCATCAGCCGTTTCCTCAGCGATCTGGCGCGTCCGCACGTCATCGGGCGGGACCTCGCGGCTGACTACGCCGCGATGGCGGCGGACGAGGCGCGCGAGGCCGAAGCCGAGGCATGGAGCGAGGGCCTGCTAGCGGACGTCGCCCGCGAACCGGGGCGGCATGGGCGCTGATCGCTCGCCGTGTCGCGGTGAGGTCTGGCTGGTCTCCTTCGACCCGTCCGTAGGCGGCGAAACTCGCAAGACGCGGCCCGGCCGTGGTGATCAGTAACGACACCGCCAATGGATTGCTCAGCCGCGTGCAGGTGGTGCCGGTGTCGAGCCAAATGGCGCGGCTTTACGCGGCCGAAGCGGCCGTGGCGCTGAACGGCGCCCGCCGCAAGGCGATGGCGGATCAGATCACCACGACCAGCAAGCAAAGCAACGCCTGCTACGGCCGATGGGCACGCTCGGGATGGACGACATGACTGCGATCGGCCGCGTCGTGCGCCTCCAGCTCGGGCTGTGAGGCCAGGGGCCTCTTCGGTGACCGCTAAGGGTGGATTTACGACAGTCCGGTTTCGGGCGGCCGGAACGGAGATCGAACATTCGGCACGCCGCCGGTCTAGCCCGGCGCGCTTACAGCCCTCGCAGGTTCTGGATCAACCTGGCAAGGCTCTGCTCTGCCCCGCCTGGGCGTTGCGCCGCTGCAAGCAAATCCTTCCACTGAAATTCGACTTTCAGTCGAAATTTGGGCTGCCCTGAGGCTTGGATCGGTTCCAAGCGGCCTAGGCCCGCTTCTTGAATTTCGGTAATAAGCTTGGCGAACTCATCCGAAAACTGAAGCCTGACCCAGTTAGCAGAGCTGTCATCGCCATCAGCCGGCTCTCCGTTCGCCTTCAAGACTGGAAAGCGTCCCGCTGATGCCCTTGCAGCGCACCGGTAAATGAGGTCGACCCACTTGTCCCAAATCTCGCCGCCGCGCGGCCTTCTCTCGGTTGCCGTTACCGACCACGGGTGCGTGTCGGCCAGAATGCCACCAACGATAAACCGCGATTGCGCTCCTTTACCGTTCACGCTCGGTGCGACGCGATGCACCTCAATATTTGGGGGTTGGTCGATTTCTTCGGCGTCGACGCTTGCCCCGTCGTTCACCCTAACCAGCCTCACCTCCGCTTTGAGCTTACCGCAGCTCAGCACCGCGCCCTCTTGGAGTTCGAAGGATGTGCTCTGGGCGAAGCAGGTCAGACGCACCTCACCAGAGACGCGCACCTCGGCCTTCTTCCCGAGATGCTGCAAGAGCCGCAGCGGGAATGTCGTCAGGAAAGACAGCTCACCCCCATCGACCTGGGCCACCAGCTTCGCGCCGCCGTCGCCGGTGTCCATGACCCGAACATGCGAGCGGCTCGCCACCGGGTCGATCCAGAGGGAGACAAGGAAGTAGCCAAGCGTCTCGCCATCTATGAGTGTGTCCTTGGTCAAGAGGCTCCGGCATGCGCGCCATAGGAAGGGCGTCTTGGCCAGCTCTTCCAGGGAGGCGATCTCTGTTGGGTATGTAGAAAGCACGCATATGTGGTACGCGGCGACCAAGGATCCGAACACCTCGTTCGCGAACCTTTCTCGCGAACGAACGGATGGATGGTGATGGCAGCTTCAACTCTTTCTTTGTATTGCTCTCTTCGCGAGGCTGGAAGCCCCCCCGCGAGCTGAGTTCCAGGGGCAGGCCGCGCACGAACTGATTGAGGTACAGGAACTGTTCGTGTCGGTCATAAATCTCCGGCGGTACGATCCTTCCAGGGCAGCTTCGGGACAAACTTCTCGTCGCGCTCACGAACGAGCACTGCCTCTAATACGGTCTCAAGCACGCTCCATGCTTGCTTGGTCCCGCTTTTGATCAGGGCATTCTTCAAGTGGACAGGATTGCCGCTCTGCGCGAAGCTATAACCGAGCGTATCGAGGACAGGCGCGTAACCGGCAAACGCTCGCCCCTTCTCGTCCGACCACAGTGTCCCCTGTGCCAGCCCTAACGCTTGCTCTATGGCGTCAAAATAGGCGGTCGAGAGGTCATGCACAACAGCATGGCGTGGGGCCAATCTTTGACCCTCGAGCTCCCTTGCCGCCCTTTGCTGGACAAGATCTCTCGCTGCGGTCTCATCGAAAAATGAAATCTCGAGGCTCACAATCCCGACGTCCGGAGCGTCTACCTCGAACCCGATGCCCACGACCTCAAGGGCAGGTGCTCGGCCAAATAGGATCAAGCGTAGCGTGCCTGGGCGCCTGGGGGCATCGTTAAGCGCGATCGCGCTGGTGCGGATGAATTCCTCGAAATGTCTTTGCGAACGCAGCATGCTTTCGTCAAGCGCGTCGACCAGTACCGTCAGCTCTCCCCTCCGGAACCAGGCCGGTGCGTCCGGGTGTAACTCCGGCAGGCTCCCGGAAAGGGTGTTCGCGCCCGCCAGGACGTTTGCGAGGTCCAAAACGGGCGCGGCGCATTCGGCTGACAGGTAGTGGACGAGAGTGGACTTTCCAACCGCAGCCGGGGCCTGCACTAGCGCGACCTCTGCGCGGCTGAAGTCGCCCGCCAGATGGACGATCGGAGGCCGAACGAACAGGTCCGGACCGTCCATAATTGCTAACGTGCCATGCCCCTCGCGGATTTCCACCCGCGTCGTACGGCAGATGCCCGCTATGAGTTGGTCGAATACGGACCCCATAGGCAGCTAGGTTCTACCAAGCGTGAGGAGATAGCAAGCGTCACGCCGGGGCGCCACAGTAACCACGGTACGCCGGGGTGCAATCGGTCGATCCTCCAAGAGCGCAGGCCGGAATTTGAGTGGGGTCACCTCCGCCGGCGAATGACTGCTTTCGGGATTGGCGGCCCTGTTCCCCGATGACTTGGTAGGGTCGAGAGCGGTTATCGAGCAGGACAACTATGCGGCGCAGGACCCGGCCTGATGCGCCGCGGGCGGCGCCCGGAAGCGCCGCCCGCACCAGCCGGCCGATTTCTTGTTCTACTTCGCCGGCTCGGTCGCCCAGGCGTGGCCGTGCACCAGGCCGTCGTCGAACGGCTCCGGCTCCGGCTCCGCCGCCGGCGGCCCGTCATGGAACTGCGCCGTCTCGGTGCTGCCGGCCATCGCGGTCGTGCTCGCCCGCCCGCCCGAGGCCGCGACCGCGACCGCGTCGAACCAGCCGGTGCCCACCTCGCGCTGATGCCGGGTCGCCGTGTAGCCCTCGGCCTCGGCCGCGAACTCCTCCTGCTGCAGCTCGGAATAGGCCGCCATGCCGCGCTCGCGGTAGCCGCGCGCTAAGCGGAACATCGACAGATTGAGGCTGTGGAAGCCGGCGAGCGTCACGAACTGGAACTTGTAGCCCATCGCCCCGATCGCGCGCTGGAACTCGGCGATCCGCTCGGGCGAAAGCTTCTTGCGCCAGTTGAAGCTCGGCGAGCAGTTGTAGGCGAGCAGCTTGCCGGGGAACTGCCGATGGATCGCCTCGGCGAAGCGCTCCGCCTCATCGAGATCGGGCTCGCTGGTTTCCCACCACAACAGATCGGCATAGGGCGCGTAGGCGAGGCTGCGCGCGATCGCGTACTCGACCCCCATGCCCGGCTTGATGCGGAAGAAGCCCTCGGCGGTGCGCTCGCCCGACAGGAACGGCCGGTCGCGGTCATCGACGTCGCTGGTCAGAAGCTGCGCCGAATGCGCGTCGGTGCGGCACAGCAGCACCGTGGGCACGCCCTCCACGTCGGCCGCGAGCCGGGCCGCGTTCAGGGTGCGGATATGGGTCGCCGTCGGCACCAGCACCTTGCCGCCGAGATGGCCGCATTTCTTCTCGCTCGCGAGCTGGTCCTCGAAATGCACGCCGGCGGCCCCCGCCTCGATCATCGCGCGCATCAGCTCGAACGCATTGAGCGGGCCGCCGAACCCGGCCTCGGCATCGGCGACGATCGGCGCCATCCAATACGTCCCGTCGGTGCCGCCCTCGGCGCGCGCGATCTGGTCGGCCCGCCGCAGCGCGTTGTTGATCCGCTTGACCACCGAAGGCACCGAGTTGACCGGATAGAGCGACTGGTCGGGATACATCTCGCCCGCGAGGTTGGCGTCCGCCGCCACCTGCCAGCCGGAGAGATAGATCGCCTTCAGCCCGGCCTTCACCTGCTGCAACGCCTGGTTGCCGGTGAGCGCGCCCAGCGTGGGCAGATAGGGTTCGGTCGCCAGCAAATGCCACAGCCGCCGCGCCCCCATCTCGGCCAGGGTGTGGCGGATGCGGAAGCTGCCGGAGAGCCGCTCCACGTCGGCCGCCGTATAGTCGCGAAGAATGCCGGCGAAACGCTCCGGCTCGGCGCCGCCGTGGCCGCCTGCCATGCCGTCCGGGGCGGCGGGAGGAATCGGGTGCATTCATGGCCTCCTTGGAGTGCGATGCGTCAATAGTTAACATTGCAGCGCCGAAGTTGAGGCGGTATCTTACCTGAGAGCCGGCGCAATTCTGTGGCCGGCTTCACCAGAAGCCGAGGAATTTTGTAAAGGTCGTTAAGAATGTCCCGCCCGCTGATCGGCCGCGCCGTGCGCCGGCTCCGCGCCGAAGCGGGCCTCACCCAGCAGGCGCTGGCCGTCCGGCTCGGCATCTCGGCGAGCTATCTGAACCTGATCGAGCACGACCAGCGCGCGGTCACGGCGGCGCTGCTGATTAAGCTCGGCGAGGCGCTGCGGGTCGATCTCGCCGCGCTCTCCGGCACCGCCGAGCGGCAGCTCGAAGCGGGATTGCGCGAGGCGTTCGCCGATCCACTGCTCGGGGCGGAAGCCATTCCCCCGGAGGAGATCGAGGCCGTAGCGGCCGGCAGCCCCAACGCCGCGCGCGCGGTGCTGGCGCTGTATCGCGCCTGGCGGGTGGCGCGCGAGGATGCGAGCGGGCTCGCACTCCCCTCCGGCCGGCGCATCCTGCTGCCCACCGAGGAGGTGCGCGACGCGTTTCACGAGCGCGCCAACCACTTCCCGGCACTGGAGCAGGCGGCGGAGGCGCTGGGGGCCGACCTCGGCGCCACGCCCGCGGAGATGAACCACGCGATCGCCGAGCGGCTGCGCAACACGCATCGCCTCGCGGTGCGCGTGGGGCCGCTGGAAGGGGCGCTGCGGCGCTTCGACCCCGAGACGCGGGTGCTGTCGCTCTCCGAGCAGTTGCCGCGCGAGAGCCGGGGCTTTCAGATGGCGTTCACCCTGGCGCTGCTGGAGGCGCGCGAGGCGGTGGCGGCGGAGGTGGCCGCGATCGCGCCGAGCACGAACGAGGCGGCGAGCCTGATCCGGATCGGCCTGCTGAACTACGTCGCCGCCGCCCTGCTGCTGCCCTATGCGCCGTTCCTCGCCGCCGCCGGGGCGCTCCGCTACGACGTGGCAGGGCTGGCGGCGCGGTTCGGGGTCAGTTTCGAGCAGGCCTGCCAGCGCCTCTCCAGCCTGCAACGGCCGGGCGCACGCGGCATCCCGTTTTTCTTCCTCCGCGTCGATGCCGCCGGCAACGTGACCAAGCGGTTTTCGGCGGCGGGCTTCCCGTTCGCGCGCTTCGGCGGCTCCTGCCCGCGCTGGGTGGTGCATGCGGCGTTCGCGACCCCGGGCACGCTGCGGGTGCAGCTCGCTGAACTGCCGGACGGCGCCGCGTTCCTGTGCTTCGCCCGCACGGTCACGCGCCCGCCGGCGCACTGGGGGGAGCCGCCGCCCACGCACGTCGTGGCGATGGGCTGCGGGATCGAGCACGCGCCCGATGTAGTGTACGCGGACGGGATTGATCTGGCGCGGGCGCGGGTCGGGATCGGGCTGTCGTGCCGGCTCTGCGACCGCGCCGACTGCCGCAGCCGCGCCTTCCCGCCGCTGGAGCATCGGCTCGCGCTCGACCCGCATTTGGCGGCGGACAGTCCGTATCGGTTCGAACGATCGGCTGTTCCGGCCCCGGGAACCGTGTAGAATCGCGGGCATGAACGTCGCACTCCGCCGCCCAGCAATGACGATCGACGCTTTCCTCGACTGGGAGCGGCGTCAGGAGCTTCGCTTCGAGTTCGACGGCTACCAGCCGGTCGCGATGACCGGCGTGACCGAAGCACACGCCGTCATCCAGTCGAACCTGATCCGCTCCCTGGGAAACAGGTTGGAGGGCAAGCCCTGCCGGGTGGTCGGCTCGGACCTCAAGATCCGGGTCAACGAGCGGATCCGCTACCCGGACGCGCTCGTGATTTGCACACCGCCCGTTCGCGGGCGAACCGTCATCGGCGACCCGGTGATCGTGTTCGAGATCGCGAGCGGAGGCACCAGCTACACCGACCGCTTCGTCAAGCGGGCCGAGTACGCCGCGACCCCCTCCATCCGCCGCTACATCCTCCTCGAACAGACCGGGCCGGCCGCAACCGTGTTCGAGCGCCCCGACTGGATCGGCCGCCCGATCGAGGGGATAGGGGCCGTGCTCGCCATGCCCGAGATCGGGGTCGAGCTGCCGCTCGCGGAACTCTATCAGGGTCTGGACTTCGCCGTGGTGATCGACGAGCCCTGATCGCTCAGCGCCGCCCGCCTACCTCGTCGAGATGTGTCAGCAGATCGGCCGGATCGGCATAGACCCGTGCCGCCCCTGCCCGCTCCAGTTCCTCCTGCCCGTAGCCGCCGGAGAGCAGGCCCACCCCGAGGGCACGGCAGCGGCGGGCGGCGAGCATGTCCCAGATCGCATCGCCCACCACCACCGCGGTCTCGATCGGCGCCCCGAGCCGCGCCGCCGCGGCCAGGAACAGATCGGGGTCGGGCTTGGCGTACTTCACCTGGTCGCGCGTCACCACCGGAACCCGTGCCGGATCGACCCCGAGCGAGGCGAGATTGGGGGCCGCCGTCTCCATCCGCCCGCTGGTCGCGATCGCCCACGGGATCGCCGCCGCGTCGAGCGCGTCAAGCAAGGCCCGCGCGCCCGGCAGCGGGCGCACCTGCGGCATCAGCCGGAGATAGGCGGCGGCGTGCAGTTGGCGCAGCCGCTCGATCCGCTCGGGGCTGATCGCGCCCCCGGTCTCGCGCAGCAACTGGTTGGTGAACAGCCCGCCGCTCATGCCGATGCGGCGGTGGATGCGCCAGACCGAGAGCTCGATCCCCTCCTCATCCAGCGCCTGCTTCCAGGCCAGCACGTGCTGATAGACGCTATCGACCAGCGTGCCGTCGAGGTCGAACAGGAACACGGTGTTGATGCGCATCGGGAACTGCTCCCCAACTCAGGGAGTTGGAGCGGGTGAGGGGAATCGAACCCCCGTATTCAGCTTGGGAAGCTGATGTTCTGCCATTGAACTACACCCGCGCCGGGGCTTGGCTATAGGCGGGCGCCATCATACGGGGGCGGCGTTGACCGTGCAACGCGCACCCCCTAGGGTGCCCCAAGTCGTAAAAAACCTTGGCCGCAAGGCCCCTCGTGATTTGTCCGGCCGGATTGCGGCGAGGTAAAACAAGCGCGCTAAAGAGGCCCCGCGGCGGTTGTCCGCAGGCATCCCACGGCCGATCCCTCCGCCGGCACCGTCCCGCCGGCCGCATGTGAAAGGTCCACGCGATGCCCGAACCCCTCCCCCTCCGCCCGGCCTCCCTGCTGGTCCACGGCGGGGTTGCGCGCAGCGGCTTCGGCGAAACCGCCGAGGCGCTCTTTCTCACCTCGGGCTTCGTCTATGACAGCGCCGAGCAGGCCGAGGCGACCATCGCCAACACCGTCGCGCATTACCAGTACTCCCGCTTCGGCAATCCCACCGTCACCATGTTCGAGCAGCGCCTCGCGCTGATCGAGGGCGCCGAGGCGTGCTGCGCCACCGCCACCGGCATGGCCGCGGTCAGTGCCGCGCTGCTGTCGCACCTCAAGAGCCGGCGACCGCGTGGTGGCGTCGCGCGCGCTGTTCGGGGCCTGCCACTGGATCGTCTCGACGCTGCTGCCGCGCTACGGCATCGTCGTCCGAGTTCGTGGACGGCGCCGATCTCGCGCAATGGCGCGACGCGCTGGCCCGCCCCGCCCAGCTCGTGCTGCTGGAAACACCGTCGAACCCGATGCTGGAGCTGGTCGATCTTGGCGCCGTCGCGGAACTCGCCCATGCCGCCGGCGCGATCGTGGTGGTGGACAACGTGTTCGCGACGCCGCTGCTGCAACGGCCGCTGGAGCTCGGGGCGGACGTCGTCGTCTATTCCTGCACCAAGCACATCGACGGCCAGGGCCGCGTGCTCGGTGGTGCCGTGCTGGGCCGGCGGCAATGGATCGAGGAGACCCTGCAACCCTATTTCCGCAACACCGGGCCGAGCCTCTCGCCATTCAACGCCTGGCTGTTGCTCAAGGGAATGGAAACCCTCGGCCTGCGCATCGAGGCGCAGTGCGCACGTGCCGAGCGCATCGCGGATTTCCTTGCCGCGGCGGCCGGAAGTCGCGCGCGTGTGGTATCCGACGCGCGCGGACCATCCGCAGCGGGAGCTGGCGGCAGCACAGATGCGAGGCGGCGGCAGCGTCGTCACCTTCGAGGTGACGGGCGGCAAGCCGGCGGCATTCGCGGCCATGAACGCGCTGCGACTGATCGCGATCTCGAACAATCTCGGCGACAGCAAGTCGCTGGCCACGCACCCGGCGACGACCACCCACATGCGCATCGGCGCACCGGAGCGGGCGCGGCTCGGCATCACCGACGGCGTGATCCGCCTCTCGGTCGGGCTCGAGGACCCGGCCGACATCGAGGCCGATCTCGCGCGTGCGCTCGATGTGTCGCGGCGGCTTTGACAGCGGCCATCCGGCGGGTCTTTCATCGCCGCGGAGGATGACGCGATGGCCGATGATCGCTCCCGCCGGCGCCGGCCGGCGCCCGGCAGCGCGGGCGAGGGTGACGCCGGCCGCCGCTGGCCGACCCGCTCCGACGCCGACCAGACCCAGGACGCCGGCCCGGCCAACACTGAAGGCTGGTCGCGGGTGACGCGCGACGTGCGGGTGAGCGTGCGCGCGTTCTATCTCGACGACGAGTCGCATCCGGATGACGGCCATTTCTTCTGGGCGTATCGGGTGCGGATCGAGAATCGCGGCCGCGAGCCGGTGCAACTGCTGCGCCGCACCTGGCACATCACCAACGCGCGCGGCCGCACGCAGTACGTGCATGGCGAGGGCGTGGTCGGCGAGCAGCCGCTGCTGGAACCGGGAGAGATTTTCGAATATACCTCCGGCACGCCGCTGGATACGCCGTCGGGGTTCATGCGCGGCGCCTATCACATGGTCGCTCCCGCGAGCGGCGAGACCTTCGACATCGCCATCCCGGCGTTCAGCCTGGACAGCCCGCACCAGGGCGGCGGCGTGCATTGAAAGCACGGCCAGGGGCTCCGCCAAGGGCACAGCCCTTGGGACCCTTTCGATTAGCCGCTTGCCGAAATCGGCGCAGCACCCACATTCCCGGACGGTTGCAACCGAACAGGAGCGCGCGTTGAACGTCGCTCGTGAAAAGCAAGCAGACCGCCGCACGCCCCTCCCGCGAGGAGGCGGAAGAGGCGGTGCGCACGCTGCTGCGCTGGGCGGGCGAGAACCCGGCGCGCGAAGGCCTGCGCGAGACGCCGGCGCGCGTCGTGCGCTCCTACGAGGAGTTCTTCGCCGGCTACGAGATCGACCCGCACGCGCTCCTGGAACGCACCTTCGAGGAGATCGACGGCTACGACGAGATCGTGCTGCTGCGCGACATCCGCATCGAGAGCCATTGCGAGCACCACATGGCGCCGATCATCGGCCACGCCCACGTCGCCTATCTGCCGCACCGCCGCGTGGTCGGCATCAGCAAGCTCGCCCGCGTCGTCGAGGCGTATGCGAAGCGGCTGCAGATCCAGGAGAAGTTGACCGCGCAGATCGCCAACACGATCAACGAGGTGTTGCAGCCGCGCGGGGTCGCGGTGATCGTCAATGCGGCGCACGAGTGCATGACCACGCGCGGCGTCCACAAGCCGGGGGTGACGATGGTCACCAGCCGGATGCTCGGCGCCTTCCGCGACGACCCGAACACGCGTCGCGAGCTGCTGTCGCTGATCGGCCCGGCGCCGGGCAGCGCCGAGGGGTGATACTCGCGGCCCAACACATCGACCTCTCGACCCCTCCCCCGACCCCCTCCCGCAAGGGGAGGGGGAGCAGCACGTCCTAGCCCCCTCCCCTTGCGGGAGGGGGTTGGGGGAGGGGTGAGAAACGGTCAGTCAGTCCGCACCCACAGCGCCTTCGGGCCGTTGAACGGCGGCGAGACCTTGTGCTCGACCGGCCGCTCGGGGTCGAGCCGTAGCCGGGGGAAACGCTCGAACAGCAGCGGGATTGCGATCTGCGCCTCCGCCCGCGCGAGCGGCGCGCCGAGGCAGAAATGCGCGCCGCCGCCGAACGCCGTGTGCCGCGTATCGGCGCGCTCGATGTCGAACCGCTCGGGATCGTCGTGCATCGCCGGATCGTGGCCGCCGCCGAGGATCACGCAATCGAGCGTCTGCCCGGCACCCACCGGCACGCCGCCGATCTCGCGCTCGACGTGGCTCACCCGCAGCGTCGATGTCACCGGCGGATCGAAGCGCAAAACCTCCTCGATCGCGTTGCGGGCCAGTTCCGGCCGTCGGCGCAGCTTTTGCAACTGGTCGGGATGGTGCAGGAAGGTCAGCACGCCGTTGCCGATCAGATCGGTGGTGGTGACGTTGCCGGCGGCGAGCAGCAGATTGCAGGTGTTGATGACCTCCTGCTCGGTCAGCATCTCGCCCCCCTCCTCGGCGGCAACGAGCGCGCTGATCAGGTCGGTGCCGCGCCTGCCGCGCCGCTCGGCGATCGCACGGCGGAAATACTCGGCGAAGTTTTTTCGGCTCCAGGCGAGCGCCTGGTTCTGCTCGGGCGAGCGCCGCGGGTTGAGGATGTGGACCAGCGCGTCCGACCAGCGCTTGAAATCCTTCTGGTCCGCCGCATCGACGCCCAGCATCTGCGGCGATCACGATGGTCGGCAGCGGCCCCGTGTACTCTTCGACCACCTCGAACCGATCGCGCGACGCCAGCGCGTCGAGCAGCCGGCCGGCCACCTCCGCGATCCGCGGGCGCATCGCCTCGACCGCGCGCTGGTTGAACCCCTGCGCCACCAGGCTGCGGACCCGCTTGTGCTCGGGATCGTCGGTGTTGAGCATCGTCGGCTGGTAGCTGTCATCCACCATCTGCGCCATGCGGATGAACGAACCCGGCCGCGACTTGCGCGGATCGGAGCCGAGCGTGCGATCGCCGAGCACGGCCTCGATGTCGGCGAAGCGCGTCAGCACCACGCGGTCGAACTGGCGGTCCTGATGCACCGGCTCGCGCGCACGCAGCATGTTGAGCACCTGATGCGGGCATTCGCGGAAAGTCGGGTCGAACGCCGAGAGGGCAATCCCCGTCGGCACCGCCGGCTCGACCCGCGGGTTCGTTCGGGGCTGCGCCATGCTGCGTCCCGTCGGCCATTCGACCCGTCTCCATTCGGCTGCCGGTTCGTGTTCGCGGACTTCGCGACATCATGCAAGTGAATACGACGCGGTTCGCAGGCGCCTGCTAGACTATGGCCGCCGGTCGGGCGGTGACGGCCCGCGCATCGGCGACGGTCGGGGGGTTCGCGATTTGGAGGCAGCGCACGGGCTGATCCTGCTCGGCGGCGTGCTGGGGCTGCTCAGCGTGTTCGCCGGCCTGCTGTCGCTGCGCATCGGCGCGCCGCTGCTGCTGGTGTTCCTGGCTGCTGGGAATGCTGGCCGGCGACGACGGGCCGGGCGGCATCGCGTTCAGCGACTTCCCGGCCGCCTATTTGATCGGCAGCGTCGCGATGGCGGTGATCCTGTTCCAGGGCGGGCTCGCCACCAGCCGGCGGATGCTGCGCCTCGCCCTGTGGCCGGCGCTGGCGCTCGCGACGGTGGGGGTCGGCGCGACGGCCGTGGTGGTGGCCGGCGTCGTGGTGCTGCTCTCGCCGTTCGACTGGACGGCGGCGCTGCTGGTGGGCGCGGTGGTGGCGCCCACCGATGCCGCCGCCGTCGCGAGCCTGCTCGGCCGCGCGCGGCTCGCTGTGCCCGAGCGCGTGATCGCGGTGCTGGAGGTCGAATCCGGCCTCAACGACCCGATGTCGGTGTTCCTGACCGTGCTGCTCACCACGGCGCTGCGCGCGCCCGGCGGCGTCGGCGTCAGCCACGCGGCACTGCTGTTCGCCGACGAGATGGGCGGCGGCGCGCTGCTTGGGATCGCCGGAGGGGTCGCGACGCTGGTCGCCCTTCGCCGCCTGCCGGTGGAGGCGGCGCTGGCGCCGATCCTGGCGCTCGCCGCCGCACTGGCGCTGTTCGGCGGCGCCCAGTTCGTGGGCGCGAGCGGCTTCCTCGCCGTCTATCTGATGGGGATCATCGTCGGCGGCCGGCCGTCGCGGTCGCGCGAGAGCCTGGAGCGGTTCTTCTCCGCCCTCGGCTGGCTGGCGCAGATCGTGCTGTTCCTGATGCTCGGCCTGCTGGTGACGCCGCACGAATTGCTGCCCTTCGTGCGCCCGGCGCTGGGCATCACCGCCATGCTGATCGTGCTGGCACGGCCGGCGGCGGCGGCGATCTGCCTGCTGCCGTTCGGCTACACGCCGCGCGAAACCGCCTTCGCCGCCTGGGTGGGCCTGCGCGGCGGCGTGCCGATCTTCCTGACCATCATCCCCGTGCTCGACGGCCTGCCGCGCGGCCAGGAACTGTTCAGCACCACCTTCGTCACCGTCATCGCCTCGCTGCTGGTGCAGGGCTGGACCATCGCACCCGCGGCGCGGCTGCTCGGCTTCGGCGCCGCGCGCGCCTAAGGCCGCTCTCCCGCAACAGGCGATCCCGTGCTAGGCTTCTCCCCTGCCCCGTCGGCGGCAGGAGGGGTGATGGACACCGATGAGCAACTATTGCGTTCTGCGCTACAAGCCCGCCGACCTGATGCGGTGGGAAGCGGCGCTGCGACGGCTGGGGCCGGAGATGGTGCGGTTGCGCTTCGACGAGCTCGCGCGGCCCGGAGCGCGCGAGGATCAGGCGATCCCCGGCCTGGTGGCGGAGGCGCCGCACCCGCCGGCGGATTTCGTCGAGCGCTGGCTGCGTGGGCAGTCCCTGCGGGTGACGAGCATGCGCACCGTGCTGCCGCCGGCCTGCGTCGCGCTCGTGCTCGCGGTCCTGAGCTTCCTCGCATGGTGGACCGTCAGCGGGGCGCTGCAGAACCCGATCATGCCGACGGGCACGCTGCCGACGATCAACGACGCGATGAGCGCCCACCCGCCGATCTCGCAACTCAATCCGCCGCCCGGGACCACCGTCCCCACCACCAGCACCACCACCACCACCATACACCACGACCAACACTCCCACCACCGCCACGACCGGTGGCGCGCTCCCGACGGTGGGGCAGAGCGAGACATCGCCATCGAACTGAACGCTCGGCGCTTGGGCCGGCTCTCCGCCTGAGATTTGCGCGCCGCCGGTTTGCGATGATAGTGGACGGCATGCCGGACGGTCTTTACGAGGCTGATTTCTTCCTCTGGACCCAGGAGCAGGCGCGCCTGCTGCGCGATTGTGCCCACGCGGCGACCAATCTGCCGCTCGACTGGGAGCACCTGGCCGAGGAGGTAGAGGATTTGGGCCGTTCGAACAGCCGGGAGCTGCGGACGCGGTTGCGAGTTTTGATCGAACATCTGCTGAAACTGCAATACTCGACCGCCGTCGCCCCGCGAGCCGGCTGGATCGAAACCGTCCAGAATCAGCGCGACGGGATCAGCGACCTGCTGCGAAAAAGCCGCAGCCTGCGCCGACAGGTCGGGCCATTGGCCAAGGAGGTCGCACCGCGTGCGGCGCAGCGGGCCCAGCGGGGGCTGCGGACGTATGGCGAAACTGGCGAGGACGTGCAGCCGCCCTCCTTCTCCGCCGAGCAGCTTCTGACCGATTGGCTTCCCGACCCGCCGGCAGCGTGACGGACGCGACGCGTTCGCTTACAGGAGCCGGATGCCCGACGGCCTTTACGACATAGATTTTTACCTCTGGACGCAGGAGCAAGCGCGGCTGCTGCGCGATTGCGTGCGCGCGGATACCAATCTGCCGCTCGACTGGGAGAACCTGGCCGGGGAAATCGACAGCGTGGGGCAGCGCGATCGGCGCGAGGTCGTCAGCCGGACGACCCTCTTGATCGAACATCTCCTGAAACTGCAATTCTCGACGGCGTCGCGATCGCGCGCACGGTGGGCCAGCACCGTGTGGACTCAGCGGCTGGAAATAGAGCAAATCCTGAAGCAGAGCCCCAGCCTGAACGCGATCGTGGCCGTGACCGCCCGGGAGCGAACCCCCGCGATGGCCGAAGAACTTGCGCGCGAGCTCGACGAGGCCGGCGACCTGCTGCGCGACGATCGCACACGCTTGGAAGCGGCGGCGTTGACGACCGACCAGCTCCTCTCCGACTGGCTGCCCGACCCGCCGGCGTGACGGGCGGGCCGGTTCGGGCCACCATCCCCCGCCACGCATGGGAGGACGCCATGACCGACGCCTATATCTGCGATTTCGTCCGCACACCGATCGGCCGCTACGGCGGTGCGCTGCGCGAGGTGCGCACCGACGACCTCGCCGCCCACCCGATCCGGGTGCTGATCGACCGCCACCCCGACCTCGACTGGGAGGCGCTGGACGATTGCTACTACGGCTGCGCCAACCAGGCCGGCGAGGACAACCGCAACGTCGCCCGCATGGCCGTGCTGCTCGCCGGGCTGCCGCCCTCCGTCCCCGCCGCCACCGTCAACCGGCTGTGCGGCTCCGGCCTCGACGCGGTCGGTATTGCGGCGCGGGCGATCAGAACCGGCGAGGCCGACCTCGTGCTCGCCGGCGGCGTCGAGAGCATGACCCGCGCGCCGTTCGTGATGGGCAAGGCGGCCGAGCCGTTTTCGCGGAAGCCCGAAATGTTCGACACCACGATTGGCTGGCGCTTCGTCAATACGTTGCTGGCCGCGCGCTACGGCACCGATTCCATGCCGGAGACCGGCGAGAACGTGGCCGAGGCATTCCAGGTCTCGCGCGCCGACCAGGACGCGTTCGCCCTGCGCAGCCAGCAGAAGGCGGCCCGCGCCCAGACGAGCGGCTTCTTCGCCCGCGAGGTGGTACCGGTCACGATCAAGAGCCGCAAGGGCGAGACCGTGGTCGCCCAAGATGAGCACCCGCGCCCCGATACCACCCTCGAGGGGCTGGCGAAGCTGAAGACGCCGTTCCGCAACCCCGGCACGGTCACGGCCGGCAACGCCTCGGGCATCAATGACGGTGCCGCGGCCCTGCTGCTCGCCTCGGAGGACGCGGCGCGCCGCCACGGCCTGACGCCGCGTGCGCGCGTCGTTGCGATGGCGACCGCCGGGGTCGAGCCGCGCCTGATGGGCATCGGCCCGGCGCCGGCCACGCGCAAGCTGCTCGAAAAATGCGGCTTGGGCATCGGCGAGATCGACGTGATCGAGCTGAACGAGGCGTTCGCGAGCCAGGGCCTCGCGGTGCTGCGCCAGCTTGGCCTGCCGGACGACGCGGAGCCGGTGAACCCGCACGGCGGCGCGATCGCGCTCGGCCATCCGCTCGGGATGTCGGGCGCGCGACTGGCGCTGACGGCGGTGAACGCGCTGGAGACGCTGGGCGCACGGCGCGCGGTCGCCACCATGTGCATCGGCGTGGGCCAGGGGATCGCGGCGCTGATCGAGCGGGTCTGACCGCCGCCGGTCGCACAATCGCCGGCGGTCGCACAATCGAGCGTACCCCGCTAGGATCGCCGCGCACCGTCGTCGAGGCTGTCATGCCGCTCCCCGTCCCGCCGCTCGATCACCTGGTCGTCGATGGCCGCGACCGCATGGACGAGGCGCAGGCGACCTATCGCGCGCTCGGCTTCGCCCTGACGCCACGCGGCTATCATTCGATGGGATCGGTCAATCATCTGGCGATCCTGGAGACCGACTACCTCGAATTGCTGGGCTGGGAGCCGGCGCGCGGCCTCGCACGGCCCGACCTCTCGGGCTATCCGCACGGGCTGAACGGGCTGGTGTTCAAGGCCGATCCGGGGAGCGGCGCGCACGACGCCCTGCACGCCGCCGGGGTGCCGGTGGAGGCGCCGGTGCGCTTCTCCCGCCCGGTGGCATTGCCGGGCGGCGCCGAGGACGCCCGCTTCGAGGTGACGCGGCTGCCGGCGGGGGCCGCGAGCATCGGGCGCGTCTATTTCTGCCATCATTTCACCCCCGAGCTGGTCTGGCGGCCGGAGTGGCAGGCGCACCCGAACGGTGCGGTCGCGATCAGCCGGGTCGTGGTCGCGGCGGCCGACCCCGGCGAGGTGGGCGGCCTGTTCGGGCGCATGTTCGGCCGCGACGCGCTGACCGCCGAGCCGGGCGGCGTGGTGGTGCTGCGCGCCGGGCGGGTGCTGATCGAGGTGATGCCGCGCGCGGCCGTCGCCGCCACGCTCGGCGAGGCCGCCCCCGACCCGGCCGGGCGAGGCGACTACATGGCGCTGATCGGCCTGCGCACGGCCTCGCGCGCGCACACCCGGGCGGCGATGGCGGCCGGGCGGGTGGCCGGCGTCACCGAGACGGCCGAGCGGCTGCTGGTGCCGGCCAGCGCCGCCCTGAACGTGGCACTCGCCTTCGAGGGCTGAGGGTCCGCGGCTCGTCAGGCATTCCCGGTTGCGTCATCGCCGCGTACGCGCGCCGAAGCGCAGGACCCAGTGCGCGCCGGGACCATGCACGGCCGCAAACAAAAGGCCGGCAATAAATACGAAATGATCAACAAAAAATCCGAACTCATCCTGATTGCTGCTCCAACGGGAAGGTCCGTGAAACGAGAAGGCCAGAAACAGGATGTAAGCCGCAGCCAGAATGGCCGCTCCCTCGAAGCAGGCGCCGGTGAGGAACGCCAACGCCATCGCGCTCTCGAAAAAGGCCGCGAGCCACGCCAGGAGCAGCGGAACAGGAAAGCCGGCGGCGGCGATATACGTGGCCGTCGCCGGCATTCCTGTGAATTTGAAAATCGCGGCCATAGCGAAAACAAAGCCGAAGATCAGTCTCGCGACGAGAAGGGCGATCGTTTTGCTCATCGGGGGTTCCCATGCGTTCTTGGCGTGGGCACGCAGGTGATGCGGCCCTTCACTGCACCAAGGACGCAGCAAGGGGCCACCCGCCGACACCGGGCGCGGGTTCCTGACGGTCCAAGGTCTTTAGCGATTCGACTCGGGCGTGACCTCGGTCACGGCACCAGCACGATTTTGCCGATGGTGCGCCGCCCGGCAAGGTCGGTGAGCGCCGTGCGTGCCTCGGCGAGCGGGTAGGTGCGCGAGACCAGCGGGTGCAGCCGGCCGGCGGCGAGCCAGTCCAGCATCTCCGCAAGCGCAGCGCGCCAAGCCTCCGGCTCGCTCTTGAGATAGCCGCCCCACATCACCCCGATCAGCGCCGCGCCCTTCAGGAGCGGCAGGTTCATGGGCACGGACGGGATCGGACCGCTGGCGAACCCCACGATCAGATGCCGCCCGCGCCAGGCGATCGAGCGGAACGCCGCCTCGGTCGAAGCCCCGCCCACCGGGTCGAACACCACGTCCGGCCCGGCGCCGTCCGTTGTGCGCCGGATCGCCTCGCGCAGCTCCTCCGTCCTGGTGTCGATCAGCGCCGCGGCCCCCCGCTCGGCGCAGGCGGCGCGCTTCTCGGCCGACGACGCGGCGGCGATCACCCTGGCACCCATCGCGGCCCCGAGATCGACGGCCGCGAGGCCCGCGCCGCCCCCGGCGCCGAGCACCAGCAGCCGCTCGCCCGGACGCAGCGCGCCGCGGTCGCGCAAGCCGTGCCACGCGGTGCCATAGACGAGGGCGAAGCCGGCCGCGACCTCGAAGCCGATGCCGTCGGGCAGGGCGTGGCAGGCGGGCTCCGGCAGCACGAGTTCCTCGGCGAAGCCGCCGGTCGTGGGCAGGCCGATCACGCGCGCGCCCGGCGCGAAGCGGGTGGTGCCGGGGCCGGTGTCGATCACCTCGCCCGCGACCTCGACCCCGGGGGTGAAGGGGCGGGCGGGCTTGGCCTGGTACTTGCCGTGGATGATCAGCGTGTCGAGGAAGTTGACCCCGGCCGCCCGCACGCGCAGGCGCACCTCACCCGGGCCGGGCGGCCGGGATGGGATTTCGGCGATCAGCAGCCGCTCCGGGCCGCCCCACTCCACGCATTGCACGGCCCGCATGGGATCATCCTTTCGGGTGGCTTGCAGGCTGGGCTTCACCTGCCGTCAACCAGTCGCGCCGCAACACTCTGACAAGTGATGGACACGGCATCGGTTTGTGTGCCATCTTGCACCGAACCCCCGTGGGTGGGGAGGGGGAGAATGGACGGATCGGCACTTGCCGCGGCCATACGCCGCGCCGTGCGGATGGTGCGCATACTGGGTGCCGTGGCGCTGCTGGGGCTGCTGGCGGCGTGCGCGTCGCACGGCACCCGGACGAGCGGCTGGTCCGGCCGGCAGTACCGTGCGCCGGGCCCATCGGGCGACCCGTGGGGTCCGTACATCGCCGAGGCGGCGGCCCGGTTCCGCATCCCCGAGCGCTGGATCCGCGAGGTGATGCGCCAGGAATCCGGCGGCAACGAATACCTCGGCGGCGAGCCGATCACCTCGTCCGCAGGTGCGATGGGGCTGATGCAGGTGATGCCGGAGACCTACGACATCCTGCGCGCGCAATATGGGCTGGGCGGCGATCCCTACGACCCGCACGACAACATCATGGCCGGCGCCGCCTACATCCGCGAGATGTACGAGAAGTACGGCTCGCCGGGCTTCCTCGCCGCCTACAATGCCGGGCCGGGCCGGGTTGACGCCTATCTCGCCAGCGGCGAGCCGCTGCCGGACGAGACGGTGAACTACGTCGCCTCGGTGGCGCCGCATCTTGGCGGCGGCCCGGCGCATGAGCGGGCCGCTCGCCGCCTACGGCGATACCGGCGGCGGCTATGCCGTGGCGAGTGCCGCACCGCCGCGCCTGGCGGGCGGGGCTTGCAACGCCGATGCCGCCTATGACCCGAGCCGGCCGTGCGCCTCCTACGCCGTCCCGGCAGCCCCCGTGACGGGCCCAGCGCCCGTGGCGGCGCCGGTGGTGCTGGCGGCGCAGAACGTCGCCTGCGATCCGAATGCCGCCTATGACCCGTCGGAAGCCTGCCAGCCGGCGCCCGCCGCGATCGCGCCCGCCCCCGTGGCCACCGGGCCGCTGCCGGTCTGCGACGCCGACGCGGCCTATGATCCGCAACAGCCGTGCCGGCCGGCGCCGGTCCGGGTGATCCGCACCGCCTCGGAGGCACCGGCCGATGCCGAGCCGCCGCCGCTGGTGCTGTCGCTGCCGAGCCGGCCGGCGCCGGCGGGCGGCGCCCCGCTTGGTGGCGATTGGGGCATTCAGGTCGGCGCGTTCCGCAGCCCCGAGCGGGCGCGGCAGAGCGCCGCCGGCGCCCGCGCCCAGCTTCCCGATCTGCTGGGCGGCGCCTCGGTGCGGATCGAACCGACGACGCCGTTCGGCTCGGCCGTGCTCTATCGCGCGCGGCTGGTCGGGCTGTCGGCGCGGTCGGCGGCAGCCGCCTGCGCACGGCTCGACGGCAGCGGCACAAGCTGCATGACGGTGACGCCGGGACCGATCTGACGACCTACCCCGGCCGCGCGTGCTCCTCGGTGCCGAGCGCCATGCTGCACGGATCGGCGGCCGCACGCGGATGCAGCAGCAGCGCCACCAGCCCGCTCCAGCCGGTCTGGTGCGATGCGCCGATCCCGCGCCCGGTGTCGCCGTGGAAATACTCGTGGAACAGCACGTAGTCGCGGAACTGCGGGTCGCGCTGCAACAACTCGTAGTCGCCGAACACCGGCCGCCTGCCGTCGGCGCCGCGCAGGAACAGCCCGGCGAGGCGCCGGCGCAACTCGTCGGCCACCTCGCGCAGGCTGAGCATCTTCTTCGAGCCGACCGGGCACTCCACCGTGAAATCATCGCCGTAGTAGCGGTGGAACTCGTAGAGGCTCTCGACCAGCATGAAATTGACCGGCATCCACACCGGCCCGCGCCAGTTGGAGTTGCCGCCGAAGAGGTTGGAGTCCGACTCGCCCGGCACGTAGCCGATCCGGTAGGTCATCCCGCCATGCTCCAGCATGAACGGATGCGCCTCATGGTATTTGGAGAGCGCGCGCACACCGTGATCGGAGAGGAACTCGGTGGCATCGAGCATCCGGGTCAGCAGGCATTTGGTGCGATGGCCGCGCAGCAACGAGAGCAGAAAGGTCTGCGCCGCTCCCGGCAGGTGCCAGCGCGAGACCAGGTTGGCAAGATCGGGCCGGTTCTCGATGAACCATCGCGCGCGCTTTGCAAACTCGGGCAGCCGGCCCTCGCTGCGGCTGTCCAGCACGGCGACCGCGAACAGCGGGATCAGGCCCACCATCGAGCGGATGCGCAGCGGCACGCGCTCGCCGTCGGGCAGGTTGAGCACGTCGTAGAAGAAGCTGTCCTGCTCGTCCCACAGGCCGATGCCCTCGCCGCCCATGTTGCGTCATCGCCTCGGCGATGTAGAGGAAATGCTCGAAGAACTTCACCGCCATGTCCTCGTCGGCATGATCCGTCTGCGCGAGCTCGATCGCGATGCGCAGCAGGTTGAGCGTGTACATCGCCATCCACGCGGTGCCGTCGGACTGGTTGATATAGCCGCCGGTGGGCAGCGGCTTCGAGCGGTCGAAGATGCCGATATTGTCGAGGCCAAGGAACCCGCCCTGGAAGATGTTGCGGCCGTCGGCGTCCTTGCGGTTCACCCACCAGGTGAAGTTGAGCAGCAGCTTGTGGAATACGCGTTCGAGAAAAACCGTGTCGGCGCGGCCGGTGAGGCTGCGGTCCATCTGATAGACCCGCCAGGCGGCCCAGGCATGGACCGGCGGATTGACGTCGCCGAACGCCCATTCGTAGGCGGGAAGCTGCCCGTTCGGGTGCTGATACCACGCCCGCGTCAGCAGCAGCAGTTGCGATTTGGCGTAGTCGGGATCGATCAGCGCCAGGGTGACGCAATGGAAGGCGAGGTCCCACGACGCGTACCAGGGATATTCCCACGTATCCGGCATCGCGATGATGTCGCTGTTGTTCAGATGCGTCCACTCGCTGTTGCGGCCGTGCCGGCGCTCGGGCGGCGGCTGTGGCTGCGCCGGATCGCCGAGCAGCCAGCGGCGCACGTCGTAGCGATAGAACTGCTTCGACCACAGCATCCCGGCCAGCGCCTGCCGCTGCACCATGCGCTGGTCGGGATCGGCCATGCCCTGCTGGAGGGCCGCGTAGAAGGCATCGGTCTCCCGCCGCCGGGTCGCGAGCATGGCGGCGAAATCGGCGAACGGGGCCGTGCGTCGCGGCGGCGAGGCGCAACCGCACCCGGATCGTCTCCGCCCCGCCCGCGGCGACGGTGAGCACGATGTGGGCGGCGCACTTGGTGCCGACGCCCGCCGGATTGATCGCGGCGTGCTCGCCATGCACGACGAAATCGTTGATGCCGTCCTTGAAGAAACCGGTGGCCGCGACGCCGAACAGGCGGCGCACATTGGTCTCGTTCTCGCAGAACAGCGTCTCGTGCGGCGGCTCGATCGCGAGCACCATCGGCGGCCATGTCAGGGTGCTCGGCGCGCACCGTGCCGTCGGCCTGGGCCGAGAGGCGCGGGCGCGGCGCTCCGTCCCGCCAGGACCAGCGGTTGCGTGCCCAGAGCTGCGGCAGCATGTGCAGCGACGCCGCCTCCGGCGCACGATTGTGCACCGTGATCTGCATCAAGATGTCGTCCGGCGACGCCTTCGCATATTCCACGAACACGTCGAAATAGCGCCCCTGGTCGAAGACACCGGTATCGACGATCTCGAACTCGCGGTCGTGCACGCCGCGGCGGCGGTTCTCGGCCACTAGCCGGTCGTAGGGGAACGCCGCCTGAGGATATTTGTACAGCATCTTCATGTAGGCGTGGGTCGGAACGCCGTCGAGGTAGTAGTAGAGTTCCTTCACGTCCTCGCCGTGATTGCCCTCGGCGTTGGTCAGGCCGAACAGCCGCTCCTTCAGGATCGGGTCGCGCCCGTTCCACAAGGCGAGGCCGAGGCACCAGTTGAGTTCGTCGTCGCCGAAGCCCGCGATGCCGTCCTCGCCCCAGCGATAGGCGCGGCTGCGCGCGTGATCGTGCGGCAGGTAGTCCCACGCGGTGCCGCCGGCGCTGTAGTCTTCGCGCACGGTGCCCCACTGGCGCTCGCTGAGATACGGTCCCCAGCGGCGCCAGGCGGGGTCGTCGCCGCAGGACTGCAGCCGGCTTCCTTCCTCGGTTTGCAGGATGCTCTTTGGCAGCGCGGCGTCCGGTCCCGTGGTCATGCGCTCTCCTCGATGGTGGTGCCCAGCAGCGCCTCGATGCGCATCAGCTCGCCCAGCGACCAGGCCTGGAACGGGCATCCGCCGGGCGTGTGCGGTGCGTCGCCGTCGGCGACCTCGCAGATATGGCCAAGCCCGCCGGTTGCGAGATGCGCGCGCACCGGTGCCAAGAAGCGCGTGCGCGCCTCGGCTTTCGCGGCCGCCGTGCTGCCGCGCACGCGCAGCCATGCCTCGACGAACGGACCCATCAACCACGGCCACACGGTGCCCTGGTGGTAGGCCGCGTCGCGCGCCTCCGGCCCGCCGCGATAATGCGGCTGGTAGTCGGGATCGGCGGGATCGAGGGAGCGCAGGCCGAGCGGTGTCGCGAGCCGTGCTTCGACCAGATCGACGATGCCACGCGCCGCCGTCCCTTCGAGCAGCGGGAAAGGAAGGCCGCCCACCGCAAAAATCTGGTTCGGGCGCAGCTTCGCGTCGGTGCGGCCGGGCACATGGTCGGCATCGACCACGTCGAACAGCCCGCCTTGCGGGTTCGGGAATCGGGCGGCGAAGTTTTTCCGCGCGCGTGCCTCGACCTCCGCCCAGCGTGCCGACCAGCGCGTGCCGATGCGGAGCGCGTTGATCCACAGCGCCTGCACCTCGACCGGCTTGCCGATGCGCGGCGTGATCACCCGATCGCCCACGCGGGCATCCATCCAGGTGAGCTGCACGCCGGCCACGCCCGCGCGCAGCAGCCCGTCCGTGTCGGCCGCAATGCCGAACCGCGTGCCGGCGGCGTAGCCAGCGAGGATCGCCTCGACCGCCGCCCCGAGTGCCCGTGCCGCCGGAGCATCGCTGCCGGCGGCGGCGAGATAGTCGTGAACCGCGACGACGAACCAGAGTGAGGCATCCACGGCGTTGTATTCGGGTGCCGCGCCGGCATCGGGGAAGCGGTTGGGCAGCATCCCCTCGCTGACGGCACCCGCCCACGCCGTCAGGATCGCCGCCGCCTGATCGAAACGCCCGGCCGCGAGCACCAGGCCGCGCATCGCGATGAAGGTGTCGCGTCCCCAGTCGGTGAACCACGGAAACCCCGCGATGATTGTCCGCCCCTCGCCGCGATCGACGATGTAGGATGTGGCGGCCCGCGCGAGCGGCGAGAGGCGCGCACGACGCACCCGCTCGATCGCCACCAGATCATTGGCGTGGGGAGCGGCCCGTGCCCATGCGTCACCGCCGGCGCGCAGCACCATGCGGGCCGGTGCCGCGGCAAGGTCGAAGGTGAAGCTGCCCGGAGACGCGAGGTCTTCGATGCAGTCCATCCCGCGATCGCGCTCGGCCGCATACAGGAAGTTGCGATACCACTCGGGCGCTTCGGCATAGGCGCCGTTGCTGAGGGCCGTGATCGCCGGCAGTTGCTCGTACGGCCGCCACGCGACATTGCCGCCACGCACGATCGCGCCGAAACGAAAGGACGCATTCTCGCGATGCAGGGCGTGGTAGTCGCGGCCGGAGAGCAGCGGCCGCACGATCAGCCGACAGCCGCCGGTGCCGCCCGTACGGTGCCAATGCAGCACCGTCTCGCAAGCGTCGCGCGCGACCAGGATTTCCTGCTCTATCGCGGTGCCATCCGGCAGTTTGAAACTCCAGACCGGCCAGGGTTCGTGGCGAAAGCCGGCGATCCGCCCGGCGCCGTCGGGAAAGGCGACATCCGGCGCGTAGACACTGGCTGCTGATCGCGAACCGCCCGCTCGCGGTCTCCACCCACGCCTCGATGCCGTTCACCAGCACCAGCCGGCGCGAGGGCGGCGTCTCGGCGATCAGCAGCAGCGCGTGATAGCGCCGGGTGCGCACCAGCCCGACCGTGCCGGACGCGAACCCGCCGATGCCGTCGGCTTCCAGCCATTCCGCCGCGGGGTCGATGCTGCTGGTCATTCCGGCGGAGACTCCCATTTCGGCGCCGGCATGGCAATCGCGACCGGAAGTGGGCGGCCCGCAACCTTTCGCGCAACCGGCACACCGGGCTAGATTGCCGCCAGGGAGAAAACACGCGATCCCATGCAGATCGATCCGGGCAGCAAAAACGCCGGGGCGGCGGTGACGCTTGAGGGCGTGGCGAAACGCTGGGGGGGCAGCGTCGCCCTCGACGGAGTGTCGCTCCATGTCGCGGCCGGCACGTTCTGCGTGCTGCTCGGCCCCTCGGGCTGCGGCAAGACGACCTGCCTCAGGATCGTCGCCGGACTGGAACAGGCGAGCACCGGGCGGGTCGCGATCGGCGGCCGCGACGTCACCGACCTGCCGCCGGCGCGGCGCGGGGTGGCGATGGTGTTCCAGTCCTACGCGCTGTTCCCGCACCTGACGGTGCGGGAGAACGTGCTGTTCGGCCTCAAGGCGCGCAGCGTGCCGCCGGCCGAGCGGCGGCGCCGGCTGGACCAGGCGAGCGCGATGCTGGGCATCGCGGCCCTGCTGGAACGGCGGCCGGCGCAGCTCTCCGGCGGACAGCAGCAGCGCGTGGCCCTGGGCCGCGCGATCGTGGCGCAGGCGCCGGTCTGCCTGATGGACGAGCCGCTGTCGAACCTCGACGCGCAACTCCGTGCCGAGATGCGCCGCGAGATTCTCGCCCTGCAACGCCGGCTCGGCATCACGATGCTCTACGTGACCCACGACCAGACCGAGGCGATGGCGATGGCCGACCAGGTCGTGCTGCTGCGCCAGGGCCGGATCGAGCAGGACGCACCGCCTGCCGTGCTGTACGAACGGCCGGAGAGCGCGTTCGTCGCCGGCTTCGTCGGCGCGCCGCCGATGAACCTGCTGGCGCTGGAGCGGCGTGGTGCGGCGCTGGTGCCGCGCGGTCTCGACGGCCCGGCACTCGCGCCGGCGGCGAGCGAGGCGGCGCTCGCGGGGCTGCGGCCAGAGGCATTGCGGCTGGTCGCGCGCGGCCTGCCCGCGCTGGTTTTGCACGCGGAGTTCCTGGGCGCAGACACGGTGATCGCCTGCGATGCCGGGCCGCACCGGTTGCTCGCGCGCGTGCCCGGCCGCGTCGCACTGGCCGACGGCGCGCCGGTCGCTCTTGGCTTCGATGCCGCCGATCTGCACCTGTTTACCGCCGATGGGCGGCGCCTTGAGGCCGTGACACAGCCAGAGACCGCACCCGCATGAGCATTGCCCGCCGTACCCTGCTCGCCGCCGGCCTCGCGGCACCCGCGCTGGCGCGCGCCGCCGCCCCGACCGAGATTTCGTTCTACTACCCGATCGCGATCGGCGGGCCAGTGACGAAGATCATCGACGGCTATGCGAGCGCCTTCGGTCGCGACAATCCCGACATCCGCGTGCGCCCGGTCTATGCCGGCAGCTACGTCGATACGCTGACCAAGGCGCAGACCGCGATCCGCGCCGGCGATCGGGTGGCGATGGCGGTGCTGCTGTCCGTCGATGTGTTCACGCTCATCGACCAGGACCTGATCGTGCCGCTCGACACGCTCGGCGATGCCAAGTGGCTGGATGCGTTTTATCCGGCGTTTCGCCGCAACGCCCAGATCGAGGGCCACGAATGGGGCGTGCCGTTCCAACGCTCGACGGTGGTGCTGTTCTGGAACAAGGCCGCGTTCCGCGACGCCGGGCTCGATCCCGAGCGCCCGCCCGCCACCTGGGCCGAGCACACCGCGATGGCACAGAAGACGACCAAACGCAGCGGCGGCGCGGTTGCGCGATGGGGCGTGGAAGTTCCGAGCAGCGGTTTTCCCTATTGGCTCTACCAGGCGCTTGTCACCGAGGCCGGGGGCACGCTCGCGAGCGCTGACGGCAAGCACACCTTCTTCGACAGCCCCGAATGCCGGACGGCACTGCAGGTACTGGATCGATTTGTCGGCGAAGGATCATGTGCAGCCGCCGGGCATCGTCGATTGGGGCACCACGCCGCACGACTTCCTCGAAGGCCGCGCGGCGATGATCTGGACCACGACCGGCAATCTCTCCTTCATCCGCGCAGGAGTAAAATTCCCGTTCGGGGTTGCGATGCTGCCCGCCGACAAGCGCCGCGGCAGCCCGACCGGCGGCGGCGACATCTATCTGTTCAAGACGGCGCCGGCCGCGCAGCAGCAGGCGGCGCTGCGTTTCGCCCGCTGGCTCACCAGCCCGGCGCGGGCGGCGCAATGGTGCATCGACACCGGGTATGTCGCGACCCGTCCGGATGCCTGGGCGACGCCGGCCTTGAAACAATACGTCGCCGGCTTCCCCGCCGCCGCCGTCGCGCGCGACCAGCTTCGCTACGCGGTGCCGGAGCTTTCGACGCACGACAACCAGCGCGTCACGCAGGCACTCAATGACGGGTTGCAGGCAGCCCTTACCGGCCGCAAGCCACCGCGGACGGCGCTGCACGAGGCCCAGGCGACCGCCGTGCGAATCCTTCGGCCCTATCAGTGAAACGGGAGACAGAGATGCCGACACGCCGCCTGCTGCTCGCCGCCGCCGCCGCGTCGCTCGCCGCACCCGCGATCGCCCGCGCGCAGACGGTGAAGAAGCTCACATTCTACTATCCGATCGCGGTCGGCGGCCCGATCCAGGCGATCATCGACGGCTATTGCCGCGACTTTCGCGCCGAGACCGGGATCGAGGTGGCGCCCGTCTATGCCGGCGACTACAGCTCGACACTGATGAAAGCGACGGCCGCGATCCACGGCGGCCAGGGGCCGCAATTCGCGGTGTTGCTGGCGGCCGAGATCCACAGCCTGCAAGGCAGCGACCTGATCGTGCCGCTCGACGAGGTGGGCCTCGACGCCGGCGCAAAGGCATGGCTCGGCGGCTTCTGGCCGGCGCTGATGGCGAACAGCCAGACCGGCGGCAAGATCTGGTCGGTGCCGTTCCAGCGCTCGACCGCGATCATGTTCTACAACAAGGCCTCGTTCACCAAGGTGGGCCTCGACCCCGAGCACTTTCCGCAGACCTGGGCAGAGTTCGAGACGGTCGCGCAGAAGCTGACGCAGCGCGACGCGAGCGGCCGGGTGACGCAATGGGGATTCAAATGCGCGAGCGACCTCGGCAACGCGCAATGGACCTTTACCGCGATGGCCAACCAGGCCGGCGGGACGCTGATGAACCAAGCCGGCACCGAGACCTATTTCGACCATCCGCCTGCGACCGAGGCGATGACCTATTGGCACGACTTCGCCGCCAGGCTCGGCGCCTCGCCGCCGGGCGAGACCGCGTGGCCGACCCTCTCGCCCGACTTCCTGCACGGCAATGCCGCGATCATCCAGCACACGACGGGCAATCTGACCAACGTGCGCGATCAGGCGCGCTTCCCGTTCGGGGTCGCATTGCTGCCCGGCAAGACCGCGCCGCGCACCGTCACCGGCGGCGGCAACATCTATATCCTCAAGAACGCCAGCGCCGCCGAACGCCAGGCGGCGCTGCGCTTCGCGCGCTGGGTCTCGACGCCGGCGCGCGCCGCGGACTGGTCGATCCGCACCGGCTACGTCGCGACCCGGCCGGATGCCTACGACACGCCGGCGCTGCGCGACTACATCGCCAAGTTCCCGCCCGCGGCGGTCGGCAAGGACGGGTTGCCGATCGCGACCGGCGAACTCTCGACCTATGAGAACCAGCGCATCTACAAGGCGCTGACCGACAACATCCAGGCGGTGCTGAACGGAGCCAAGCCGCCGAAGCGGGCGATGGCCGACACGCAGGCGACGGCGACCCGCATCCTGCGCCCCTGGCGCCACGCCTGATGCGGCGGGAGTGGCTCGCCGGCTGGCTGCTGGTGCTGCCGGCGGTGCTGCTGCTCGCGACCTTCACCCACTGGCCGGCGATCGCGACGCTGCTCGACAGCCTGCGCACCACGCCGCAAGGGGCGCATCCGGCGGCCTTCGTGGGCCTCGACAATTATCGCGGCCTGATCGCCGACCCGGTGTTCTGGCAGGCGCTGCGCAACAACGCGGTCTATGCCGCGGCGACCATCCCGGCGGCGGTGGCACTCGCGCTGGCGATGGCGCTGGCGGTGAACGGTGCGCTGCCGGGACGCACGTGGCTGCGGCTCGCCTATTTCACGCCGACGATCCTGCCGATGATCGCGATCGCGAACATCTGGCTGTTCTTCTACACGCCTGATTATGGATTGTTCGACCAGGTGCTCGGGCTGTTCGGCCTCGGGCGGCACAACTGGCTGGGCAATGCATCGACCGCGCTGCCGGCGATGATCGTCGTGGCGGTGTGGCAGGAAGCCGGGTTCTTTATGATCTTCTATCTCGCCGCCTTGCAGACGCTGCCCGCCGATCTGCGCGAGGCGGCGGCACTGGAGGGCTCGTCGCGGCGCAATTTCTTCCGCCGCGTGACGCTGCCGCTGTTGATGCCGACGACGCTGTTCGTCCTGGTGAACGCGGTGATCAACGCGTTCAGGGTGATCGATCATATCGTGGTGATGACGCGCGGCGGCCCGGACAACGCGACCACGCTGCTGCTCTACTACATCTACGAAACCGGCTTCCGCTTCTGGGACCGGGCGACGGCGGCGGCGCTGACGATCGTGCTGCTGGCGATCCTCTCGATCGTGGCGGCGCTGCAATTCGGCGTGCTCGCCCGCCGGGTCCACTACCGATGAACGACCCGTTCGGCCGCCGCGCTCTCCACCATCCCGGACGCGCGCTGGAGACGCTCGGCGCCTGGGTGCTCGGCCTGATCTGGGTCCTGCCGCTGCTCTATGCCGTGTGGACCGCGTTCCATCCGGCCGCGTTCGCCACCCATTTCTCGCCCTTGGCGCCGCTGACGCTGCACAATTTTGTTGTCGCCTGGCACGCGGCACCCTTCGCGCGCTACCTGCTCAACACCTTCATGCTGGTGACGCTGGTGCTGGTCGCGCAGTTCGTGCTTTGCACGCCCGCCGCCTTCGCCTTCGCCCGCCTGCGCTTTCCCGGTCGCGACGTGCTGTTCGCACTGGTGCTACTGCAATTGATGGTGGCCCCGGAGGTGCTGCTGGTCGAGAACTATCGCACGCTCGCCGAACTTGGCCTGGTGGACAGCATTCTCGGCATCGCGCTGCCCTATCTCGGCTCGGCGTTCGGCATCTTCCTGCTGCGCCAGACCTTCCGCCAGGTGCCGCAGGAACTCGAGGACGCGGCGCGGCTGGAAGGCAGCGGCCTGCTCGCGCGGTTGTGGCGCGTCTATGTACCGCTGGCACGCCCGACCTATATCGCTTACGGGCTGGTGCTGGTGAGCTATCACTGGAACAATTTTCTCTGGCCGCTGGTGGTGACCAACTCGGTGCGCACGCGGCCGCTGACGGTGGGGCTGTCGGTGTTTGCGTCCACCGATCAGGGCATCGATTGGTCGATCGTGACCGCGGCGACCCTGATGACGAGCGGACCGCTGCTGATCGCCTTCCTGCTGTTCCAGCGCCAGTTCGTGCAGAGTTTCATGCGCGCGGGAATCAGGTGAGCCCGACGATTCAACGGATCGACCCATCCCGAAATGCCTGTCACCCCCGCGAAAGCGGGGGTCCAGCCGGCCCGCGGGTCCGTGCGGTTCGCCTGGATTCCCGCTTGCGCGGGAATGACGAAATGAAGCGCGGAAATGACGGAATGAAGCGGCCATGTGTCTATATTCTGGCGAGTGAGCGCAACGGGACCATCTATATCGGGGTGACGAGCGACATCGTGCGCCGGGTATGGGAGCACAAATCAGGTGCGGTCGATGGCTTTTCCAAGAAGTACGGCGTGCACTTGCTGGTCTACTTCGAGTTTCACGAGACGATGGCGGACGCCATTCTCCGGGAGAAGCAGATCAAGAAGTGGCGCAGAGCATGGAAGTTGGAGTTGATTGAGCGGGACAATCCCCAATGGCACGACCGTTACGACGTCATAGTCAATTGAATTTCATGTCGCACTTGTGTGACCGCCGGAGCCCTTGCGGAAGGGGGAGGTCTGCATCACCCGCGCCGGAACCGCAGCACCCGGCTGCGGTTGCTGACCAGCCGTACCTCATCGCCCGCGAAGCAGAGACAGCCCACCTGTCGCCACGGGCCGGCCCACCGCTCGAACAGCGCGCGGCCGCCGCCGATCGGCTGCAACGGCACCGTCTCGCGCAGCGGCCCGACGCCGCAAATTATGCCACTCCGCGATCGCGAAGGGCGCGCCCTGCTCGGGGCAGAGCCATTCGCCCGACCAGTCGCGGTCCGCGGCGGCATTTGCCGCAACCGGGCGGAAGCGGCGCGCGGCGTGGCCGATCTCGCCCTCGATGGCGCCGTCCGGCGCCGGCCGCAGCCGCATCGGCATCGTCGGCGAGCGTGACGCGAACCAGCCATCGGCCTGCGGATAGAGCGCCTCCTCTGCCCCCAGAAAAGTCGCCCGGCCGTCCCCAAGCCGCAGCCAGAACGGCCCGGTATCGGCCGCGAAAATCCCCTCGGGCAGCGCGCCGGCACCCGCCGGTGCGGGCAGGGCCGCGTCGTGCAGCGCCGCCATCACACGCAACGCGATGCCGTGCGCGTCGGCGTCTTCGCGGTTGGTCAGCACCACGACGCCCGCGCGCGCCTCGGGGTCGAGCAGGAAATGGTTCTTATAGCCGGGCAGCGAACCGCCATGCCCGACCAACGCCCGCCCGCCCGCGTGCGACCACGCCAACCCCAGCCCGTAGCCGCTTTCGCGTCCATCGGCCATGTGGCGCGGCGACGACAAGCGATCGAGCAGCGCGTCGCCCGGCGCCCGGTCCGCAAGCAGCGCCTGCGCCCACACGGCGAGGTCGCGGGCGCTGCCGGCAAGCCCGCCGGAGGCCGAGAAGTGCATCCCGTAGCTGCCGCGCTCCCAGCCACGCGGTCCGCGCCAATAGCCGGCGGCGAGGTTCGGCACCGGCATCCGCCAATCCTCGGCCAGCCGGATGGAAAGGCCGAGCGGGGCGAAGAAGCGATCGCGCAATGCCGTCTCGTAGCCGACGCCCTTCGCCTCCAGCGCCGCCTCGATCAGCCGGTAGCCGGTGTTGGAATAGGAAAGCTCGGTTCCGGGGGGAAAGTTGGCGGCATCGAGCGAGGCGACGAACCGCAGCAGCGCGTCGCGCCCGATCGCGGCGGTGATCGGCACGCCGAGCAACCACAGCGTCTCCATCGCGTCCGGCAGTCCGCCGGTCATGTCGAGCGCATGGCCGATCGAAACCTCGCCCAGCGCCGGATGCAGCACGGATAGGTGCGCGCCGAGCGTGTCGTTCAGCGCGATCGCACGATCGCGCAGCAGCAGGGCGGCGAGGAAGTGCTTGCTGATGGAGGCGTAGCGCGTGACGGTCTCCGCGCCGAAGGGCAGCGCGTGCTCGATCAGCGCCAGGCCGCCGCAGGCTTCGGCGCGCAGTTCGCGCTCGTCGAACAGCAGGATCGCACCCCCGGGACCGCCTTCGCTGGTCCACTCGGCGGCGATCTGCGCGGCGGTCTCGGCGGCGCGCGTCCAGTGCATCGGATCAGGCCGTTCCCGCCAGCAACTCGACCGTATCGAAATCGCGCAGCACCGCCTCGTCCGCGACCTCCACTTCGGCCACCGCGTCCAGATAGCGGCCGAGGAGGTGGCGGGCGCCGGAATCACCCGTGATGGCGAGGATTTCGGGGAAATAGCGCCGGTCCCACAGCATCGGGTTACCCTGCTTGCCGCGGAAGGTGGGCAGCACGATGGTCCGCCCCTCTTCGGGGTCGTAGGCGGCGAGCAGCCGGTCGATCACGGCGGCGCCCACCAGCGGCATGTCGCCCAGGCACACCACCGCCGCCCCGGCTTCCGGCGGCACCGCCCGGATGCCTTCCTTGAGGCTCTCGGCCAGGCCCTCGGCGTAGTCGGCGGCGTGAACCACCCGCACCTTGCGCCCGGCGAGCGCGTGCTCGACCTCGGATGCCTGGTGCCCGGTGACGACGACCACCGGCCGCGCGCCGCTGGCGAGCACATTGTCCACCACGCGCGCGATCATCGGCCGACCGGTCGCGTCGGGCACCAGCAGCTTGTTGCGCGGCGCCATCCGCCGCGAGCGGCCGGCGGCGAGCACGATCGCGGCGACCGATGGCCGCCGCCGCGGCGCGGCACCGGCCCGCACCGTCGCGGCTGCCGCGGCGCGCGGCATCGGCCGCGGCCCGATATCCTTGAGCAATCCGCCCACGCCCATTCCGGCGAGATCGGCGCCGGCCAGCCCCACGCCCGCGAACAGTCGCGGCAGCACGAAGTCGATGCCGTTCTGCGCCGGGCTGCGGGCGCAGCCGGGCAGAACGAGGGCCGGGCGCTCGCCGATGCGGCCGAGGCAGATCAGGTTGCCGGGATCGACCGGCATCCCGAAATGCTCGATCCGGCCGCCCGCGCGCACGATGCCGGCCGGTCCCACGTCGCGCCGGTCCACGACCGCGGACGCGCCCGCGACCAGCAGCAGATCCGCCCCCTGCCCGATCAAGGTGCCGAGCGCGTCGGCGATCGGCGCCTCGGCATGGGCGCAGCGCAGCACCGGCAGCAGGCTGCCGGACAACGCCTCGACCCGCGCCGTCGTCGCCTCCACCGTGCCCTCGAGCACGCTCTCCTTCATCCCCGGCAGTTCGGTCATCACCAGGCCCACGCGCAGCGGGCGGAAGGTGTGCAGCGAAAGCGGCGGGCGCTGCCGCGCGATCGCCTCGGCGACCGCGAGCGTGGTTCCGGGCACCGCGAACGGCACCACCTTGATCGTCGCCACCATGTCCTTGGTGCCGACCACGGTCGCGTCGGGCAGGGTGCCGATCGTCAGGCTCTCGTGGACCGCGTTCAGCCGATCGATCCGCGCCCGATCGACGCGCAGCAGGCCCGGCGCCTCGGCGAGCAGATTGACGCGCCCGGTCGCGGCGCGGGAGCGGCGCAGCAGCGCCGGGGTCACGGCCTCGGCCAGCGCGTCGGCCGCCTCATCCTCCGGCACGTCGCCGGGTTCGAGCCGGGCGGCGATGACTTCCTCGCGCCCCGCGGCGCGCAGGGTTGCGATCCCCGCCTCGTCGAGCACCGAACCTTTCTTCAGCACCTTGCCCGGCAGCCGCTGCGTGTGGGCAAGGATCGCGCCGCGCGCCTCGGCCAGCGGCAGGGTGCCGAAGATCACGCGGCGCGGCCGACCGGCTCGGCGGCGGCGGCGGCGACCAGCGGGGAGCCGCGGCGGACGGCCACGATCTCGGCGAGGATTGAAAGCGCGATCTCGGGCGCCGTCACCGCCTCGATTTGCAGACCGATCGGCCCGCGGATACGCGCCAGCGCCGCCTCGTCATGGCCGAGTTCACGCAGCCGCTTGAGCCGCGCCGCATGGGTGCGCCGCGAGCCGAGCGAGCCGATGTAGAACGCGGGCGATTTCAGCGCCCGATCGAGTGCGGGATCGTCCAGCTTCGGGTCATGGGTCAGAGTGACGACCGCGGTGCGCGCATCGGGGTGCAAGGCGTCCATCGCCTCGTCGGGCCAGTCGGTCGAAATCGTCACGTCGGGGAAGCGGTCGGCATTCGCGAACGAGCGGCGCGGATCGACCAGCACCAGCGCATAGCCGAGATGCGCCGCCATCGGCACCAGCGCCTGCGCAATGTGGACGGCGCCGACCACCACCAGCCGCAGCGGCGGGTTGTGGACGTGCAGGAACCAGGTTTCGCCGTCCGCCTGCACGGTGCCGCTGCGATCGGCCGCGAGCGCCGCCCGCGCCGCCTCCAGCAGCGCCGGCGAGGCGCCGTCCTCCGGCAGCAGGAGCTGCTCGCCGGAAGGCAGGCGCGTCGCCACCACCGCCGGGCGCTTGGCGGCCTGTGACGCCTTCAGCCGTTCCAGCAAGGCGGGGGTCATATCCGCAATCCTTCGCCCCACCCCTCCCCCCGGCCCCCTCCCGCAAGGTGAGGGGGAGTCGAGCACCAAAGCCCCCTCCCCTTGCGGGAGGGGGTTGGGGGAGGGGGCGGTCGGTCGATCACACCAGCTTCTCCACGAACACCTTCACCTTGCCGCCGCAGGCCAGTCCCACCTCCCAGGCGCGCTCGTTGGAGACGCCGAAATCGAGCAGTTGCGGCGAGCCGGTGCGGATCGTCGCCTGGGCGGCGTCGGCGACCGCGCCCTCGATGCAGCCGCCGGAGACCGAGCCCGCCATGCGGCCCGAGGCGGTGACTGCCATCTGGCTGCCGGCCGGACGGGGCGAACTGCCCCAGGTTTCGGTCACGGTCGCGAGGGCGACCTGTTCGCCGGCCGCGCGCCAGTTGGCAGCGACGCCCAGCACGTCTTCGGCCTCGGTGGGGATCATGATGCGAGCCTCCATCCGTCGGCGCCGGCGCGCGCGGGCGCGGGGCGCGAGAGGGCCGCGATCAGCGACCGCAGGCTGGCCAGATTATGCACCGGCCGGAACTCGTCCACATGCGGCAGCATCGCGCGGATGCCCTGCGATTTCGGCTCGAACCCGTCCCAGCGCAACAGCGGATTGAGCCAGATCAGCCTTGCGCAGGAGCGGTGCAGCCGGTCCATGTTCTCGGCCAGGCCGCGGGCGCCCTCGCGGTCCAGCCCGTCCGTCACCAGCAGCACCACCGCCCCCTGCGCCAGCACGCGGCGCGCCCATTTGCGGTTGAACTCGGCCAACAATTCGCCGATCCGCGTGCCGCCCGACCAGTCGGGCACCAAGTGCGCCACCATCTGGAACGCGACCTCGGGATCGCGGTGACACAGGGCGCGGGTGATGTTGGTGAGCCGGGTGCCGAACAGGAACACGTGAACCCGCTCGCGATCGTTGGCGACAGCGTGCAGGAAGTGCAGCAGCAGTTGCGCATAGCGCGCCATCGAGCCGGAGATGTCGCACAGCACCACGAGCGGCGGCGGGCGCTCGGTGCGGGCGCTGCGGTTGATGCGCAGAATCTCGCCGCCCTGGCGCAGGCTGCCGCGGATGGTCGCGCGCAGGTCGGTGAAGGGACCCGCCTCGTCGGGGCGGCGCCTGCGGGTGCGCCGCAGGTCGAGCGGCAGATGGAGGCGGCGAATCTCCGCCTTGGCGTTGCTGATCTCGGCGGCCGACATCGCCTCGAAATCCATCTGCGACAGGCGCTCGCGTTCGCTGGCCGTGAGCGTCATGTCGAGTTCGGGCGGCGGCTCCTGGTCGCGCGGGCGGCCCTCGCGGGCGGGGGCCATCGCCTCGGCGACGCGGCGGCTGGCCGGCGGCGGCCGGCGCTCGGGCGACTTCTTCTGCCCGTCCATCAGCGCCATCACCGCCTGCTGCTGGGCGGCGGCCGGATCGCGCCAGAACAGCGTGAAGGCGTGATCGAACACCTCCCGGTGCTCGTGGCGGTGCGTCATCGCCGCGCACAGGGCGGCGCGCATCTCCTCCCGCCGGCCGAGGTCGATCGCAGTCAGCGCCTCCTGGGCCGCCAGTGTCTCGGCCGGTCCGACGGGCAGACCGGCGCGGCGCAGCAGGTGGGCGAACTGCATGACGTTGGCGGCGAGCTGGCCCGACCCGCCTATGGGCACGGCCTCAGGCAGCGGCGGCCTCGCGCGCCTCGCCGAGCAGCCGCGCCGCCTGCTCGCCGCGCAGCTTCGCGATGTCGTCCTGATACTTGAGCAGCACGCCCAGGGTCTCGTTCACCACGCCCGGCGTCAGCTCGCGCGCGTCGAGCGCCCGCAGCGCGTTAGCCCAGTCGATCGTCTCGGCGACCCCGGGCAGCTTGAACAGCTCCTCGCCGCGCAGCCGCTGGACGAACGCCACCACCTGCGCCGAGAGCCGCGCCGGCACGGCGGGCGCGCGCACGGCCAGGATCGCGCGCTCGCGGGCGGCGTCGGGGTAATCGACCCAGTGATAGAGGCAGCGCCGGCGGATCGCGTCGTGCACCTCGCGGGTGCGGTTCGAGGTGATGACCACCACCGGAGGGGTCGTGGCCCGGATCGTGCCGTATTCGGGGACGGTCATCTGGAAGTCGGCCAGCAGCTCGAGCAGGAACGCCTCGAACGGCTCGTCGGCGCGGTCGAGTTCGTCGATCAGCAGCACCGCGGGCGAGAGGTCCGGGTCGATGGCGGAGAGCAGCGGGCGGGGCCGGAGATATTCGCGGCCGTAGATGTCGGCCCCCAGCGTCGCGCGGTCGGTCTCGCCCGCGGCCTCGGCGAGCCGGATCGCCATCAGCTGGCGGGCATGGTCCCACTCGTAGGCGGCGGCCGAAAGGTCGAGTCCGTCATAGCATTGCAGCCGCACCAGCCGGCGTCGGAGCCCGGCCGAGAGCACCTTGGCGATCTCGGTCTTGCCGGTGCCGGGCTCGCCTTCGAGAAACAACGGCCTGCCCATTGCCAGGGCGAGATGCACCGCGGTCGCGAGTTCGGCATCGGCGATATAGCCCTGGTTCGAGAGCAGCTTGGCGGTCTCGGCGACGGAAGCAGGCAGCAAGGGCGTGCGCTTTCAGGTGGGGCCTTCAGATATAGGCGCTGATGACCAGGAAGAAGATCAACAGCCAGATGATGCCGCCGATCCAGGCGACGATCGGAAAACCGCCCGGGGCCGCCGGGATCATCGACAGCATCGAGGGCGTCGCGGAAGGCGTGGCCGCCAGCACGACCGGGCTTTCCGCTCCGACCTCCTCGACGCCCGCCACCTCGGCGGAGAAGCGATCGAAAAAATTGTCGGCCATCTGCTTGGCGCTGGCGTCGATCAGTCGGCCGCCCAATTGAGCGATCTTGCCGCCGACCTGGGCATTCACGGCGTAGCGCAGCAGGGTGAAGTCGCCGTCCTCGGCGAGATTGACCTCGGCGCCGCCCTTGGCGAAGCCGGCCACGCCGCCCTGACCCTCGCCGCTGATCCGGTAGCTGTTCGGCGGATCGAGGTCGGAGAGATGTACGAGGCCGGTGAAGCGGGCCGCGATCGGACCGATGCGCACCGCGGCCGTCGCCTTCATCTCGCTGTCGGAAATTTTTTCGAGGCTCTGGCAACCGGGGATCGATGTGCGCAGCACCTCGGGATCGTTGAGAGCATTCCACACTTTTTCGCGCGGCGCAGGAATGCGCCGCTCGCCAGTCATGTCCATCCGTGGCCGCCTCCGTTGCGCGCCGCGGACGTTAGTAGTCGGGTCGCTGCGGTGCAACCAACGCGGCTCCGGCCGGATGGCAGGAGCCGCGCTGCCGTCAACTCACTTGGACGAGCCGCTGCTGCCGCTGCCCGAGCCGCCCGCACCCGTACCGTTGCCATTGCCGGCGCCGCCAGTGCTCGACCCGGCGCTGCCCGAACCGAGGGAAGTGCCGCCGCTCGTCCTCGTGTTGGTCGTGGCCGGCGCGCCGCCGCCCGCGCCCTTCGACGCCATGCCCCCGGTGCCCGAAGCCACACCCGGCGTCGTGCCCGGAGCAACATTGGTCGTGCCGTCGCCGTTGGTGGTCTGGGCCATCGCCGGCGCGGCGAACGCCACCGCCAGGACCGCGGCACCGGCAAGTTTCATAGTACGCTTCATGACTATACTCCAAGATTTGGCAATCCCGGGCACAACTCGCGCGCGCCGCCACGGTTCAGCGGGGCAACCGCACAGTTTCGTAACCGCCGCCGCGGCGTTGCGGTCGGGTGCAGGGATCCTCAAAGTCGCGGGTTCCGCGCTATATCGGCGGCGTGCCGCCCGATCCCCGTCTGCGCCCGCTCTATATCGGGTCCGAGATCTATCGCCGATCCACCTACGAGCCGAAGCACCCGCTCGCGATCCCGCGCGTCTCCACCTGCACTGATCTCTGCCGCGCGATGGGATGGCTGGCGGACGCGCAATTCGTGACGTCGCCGATGGCCAGCGCCGCGGCGGTCGCACGATTCCATGATCCCGAGTACATCGCCGCCCTGCACCGCGCCGAGATCGCGCAGCAGGTGAGCGATGCGGACCGCGCGCGATTTCGCATCGGCGCCGAGGGCAATCCGGTCTATGCCGAGGTCTATCGCCGCCCGATGATCTCGGCCGGCGGCATGATGCTGGCGGCGCGCCTGACCGGGGCGGGCGGCATCGTCCATTGCCCCGGTGGCGGCACCCACCACGGCAGGCCCGACCGCGCCTCGGGTTTCTGCTATCTCAACGATCCGGTGCTGGCGCTGCTGACATGGCTCGATCTGGGGATCGAGCGGATCGCTTATCTCGATATCGACGCCCATCACGGCGACGGCGTGCAGGATGCCTTCCACGACGATCCGCGCGTGCTGACCCTCAGCGTCCACGAGGCCGGGCGCTGGCCGCACACGGGTCTCGTCGAGGACCGCGCGGGCGGAGCATCGCGCAATTTCCCGGTGCCGGCCGGCTGCAACGACACCGAAATGCGTTTCCTGCTGCACGAGGCGATCCTGCCGCTGATTGCAGCCCATCGGCCGCAGGCGATCCTGCTCCAGTGCGGCGCCGACGCGCTCCACGAGGACCCGCTGGCGCGGCTGTCGCTCTCGAACAACGCGCATTGGGGCGTGGTGGCGGCACTGCGCGAGTTGGCGCCGCGTCTGGTCGTCGCCGGCGGCGGCGGCTACAACCCGTTTTCGGTCGGACGCTGCTGGGCCGGGGTATGGGCGAGCCTGAACCGGCTGGCGATCCCCGAGCGCACCACGCCGGCGGCCGAGGCGGTGCTGCGGGCGCTGACCTACAACCGCGCCGAGGGGCGCAGCCCGCCGGAGCATTGGTTCACCACGCTGCGTGACGCGCCGCGCGAGGGGCCGGTGCGGGACGAGATACGGCGCCTCGCGTCGCTGGCATTGCAGGAAAGGCTCGCCGCATGAGACGTCGAACGCTGATCGCCGCCCTCGCCTTCGCGCCATTCGCCGTCCCGTTCGCGGCGCGCGCGCAGGCCGAGCCGACCGGCCCGCAGCCGGTGCTGCCAAAGGAGCGGCTGGTGATCGTGACGCAGGACGGCAAGCATCATGCGTTCGACGTCGAGATGGCGCGTACGCCGCAGCAGCAGGTGACGGGTCTGATGTTCCGCACCAGCGTGCCCGCCGATGGCGGGATGCTGTTCGTCTGGCCGCAGCCGCAGCAGAGCGAGATGTGGATGAAGAACACGCTCGTCCCCCTCGACATGGTGTTCATCGAGGCCGACGGCACCATCGGTCACATCGCCGAGGACACGGTGCCGCACAGTCTCGCGATCATCGACAGCCACGGGAAGGTGGCCGCGACGCTGGAGTTGCAGGGGGGCATCACGGCGAAGCTCGGCATCGTTCCGGGCGACAAGGTGCTGGGCCAGCCGTTCGGGACGACCGCGACCGGCTAGAAAGACCCCGCCGTCATCGCGAGCCGCCGCTTGGCGGCGTGGCGATCCAGGCTTGCGGCGTGGAGTGGCCCGCCTGGATCGCCACGGCGCTCCGCGCGTCGCGATGACGTTGCCACCGTTTCACGGGCCGACCGTGACCGAGACGGGCACGCGCACGTTGCCGGGCAACACGGCGACGGCGAACCCGTCATGGCCGGTGAAGCGGGGGGTGGCACGGTAGATCACCGCCACCTGGCCGGCGGTCCGCGCGATCGTGGCGGTGCCGTGGGCCGGCGGGACGATGACGCGGGCGCCCGTCACCGCGTAGATTGCGCGCAAGAATCCCACGTAGACGTCGAGCGGCATCGGGCAGGCGGCGCCGGGCGCCGCCACCATCGTCGCACCCTGAAGCGCGTAGATGTCGTAGCGAAGATCCATCAGCGAGTGCTGCGCACGGCAGCCGGGCGCGGTCTCGACGAGCGGCAGGCCGGGCTGCGGGACCGGGCGCAGCGAGGCGCAGCCGCCAAGGAGTCCGACGAGCAGCAGCGACAAGGCGGGGGCGCTGGTCATGGCGTCATTCCACCGAGCCGTTACAAAATGCGCTGGTGTTCCGCCACAGAGTCGTTATCATAAGCTAGTGTAACAGCAGTTAGAGCCGCACCAGGGGAGATTCCGACGATGTACGTTCGATCCGCCGCGCTCGCGGGGTGCATAGCCGCCGGCCTCGGGCTGTCCGTGCCAGCCGCGACCGCCGCGCCGATCACCTTCACCTTCCCGGCGATCGGCACGCCGACCCCGTTCTCGACCAGTGCGGGCGGCATCACGGCGAGTTTCAGTGCGCCCGACGATCCTGGCGGGTTCTTCGTCGCGCCGACCACCTTCCGGACGCTCTCGGGCGATGTGCTGGCCGATCTCCAGCTCGGCCGCAATGCGTTCGTGCCGCTCGACATCACCTTCAGCGCGCCGGTGAGCAGCGTCAGCTTTGGCTTCGCCCTTGCTGTGAAAGGGCCGGGCACGCTGGACCTCAAGGCATTCAACGGCGGCAGCCAGGTCGGCTCGACCTCGGCCACCGGCACCGTGCCGCCGAACGACGTGCTCGCGCAGGGCGTGATGGACTTCAGCGGCGCGGCGTTCGACTCCCTCGTGCTCTCCGATCCGGTTGACCCGGGATTCGCGATCGGCACCGTAACGGTGAACACGACCACGCCGGTCCCCGAACCGGCGGGGCTCGCAGTGCTCGGGATCGGCTTCGCCGGCCTGGTGTTCGCCGGAAAAACGCAAAGGCGCCCCCAGCGGGCCTGACCCGCCGGGTCGTCGCGGCGGGCTGGTCAGCGCCGCCACCAGCCGCGGCGGCGTTCTTGCGGCGGCGCCCCGGCGGTGATCAGCACCGGCCGGATCGCGGGCTGGGCTGGCGTTTCCTCCTCGGGGCCAGACGCCGGCCCCAGCGGCGCCGGCGGCTCGGGGATAGTCAGCGGGTCATCGGCGGGTGTCGCGGGGGCAGGCGCCGCGGCCGGCACGTCGATCGCCGGAGCGAGGTTCGCAGCGATGTCCCCCTGGGGCGGAGCCGCCGGCGTCGCCGCCGTCGCGCTCGGGGCCGGTGAGGCGGGTGGTGCCGCCGGGGTTGATGCAGCCGCCTGTTCCGCCACCGCGTCGATCGCGTCGAACAGGCCGAATGCGTGGTCGCCAAACGGGTCGGCCGGGGTAGGGCCGGCATAGCTCGCGACCGGCTCGGGCGCCGGCTCCGGACCTGGCTCCCGCTCCCCCTCCTCGCGCCGGCGCCGCCCGCCGCGCCGGCCGCGGCGCCGCCCGCGTTCGGCCGCGTCCTCGTCGGCGGCAAGGGGGGTGGTGGCCACTCCGCCGGCTCCCCCCTCGTCCGCCGCCGCTCCCGCCGCCGCTGCCGGCTCGCCTTCGCGCTCTGGCGCCACAGCGGCAATTCCATCCTCGCGCCGGCCCCCGCGCCGACGACGCCGGCGCCGGCGCCGCCTTTCGCCGGCCTCGCCGGCGCCGTTCTCGTCGCGGTCGAGCGCGCCCGTTGTCGCGCCCGCCTCCTCCCGCATCTCGCCCGCGTCCGGCGCCTCGGCGGCCCCGTCACCTTCGGCCGCCGCCTCGAACGCATCCTCCTCTTCCGCCGGCATCAGCTCGGGCGCGTGGCGGACGGCCGCGTCGTCCTGCCGGATCGCCGGGGGCGCCGCCTCGGGGCTTTGCGCCCGCACCCGCTCGATGCGCGCCTGCGGCGCAATCAGCGTCTCGTCGGCGGCAAAGCCGACGCGCATCCCGGTGCGCGCCTCGATCTCGGCCAGCCGCACGCGCTTGTGGTTGAGGATGTAGAGGGCGACCGCGCCCGCGACATGCACCACGATCTCGGCGGCGCGGCGTTTCGCCCCTTCATCCTCGATCGCGCGCAGGACGTGCAGCGCCGAACTCTCGGTGCTGCGGACATGGCCGGTGCCGCCGCAATGCGGGCAGGCGGCGAAGCTGGTTTCGACCAGCGAGGGCCGCAGCCGCTGCCGGCTCATCTCCAGCAGGCCGAAATGGCTGATATGGCCGACCTGGATGCGCGCGCGGTCGCTCTTCAGCGCGTCCTTGACGCGCCGCTCGACCATCGCATTGTGCCGGCGTGCCTCCATGTCGATGAAGTCGATCACGATCAGGCCGGCGAGGTCGCGCAGCCGGAGCTGGCGCGCGGCCTCGTCGGCGGCTTCGAGGTTGGTGCGCAGCGCGGTTTCCTCGACGCCGCGCTCGCGCGTCGAGCGGCCGGAGTTGACGTCGATCGCGACCAGCGCCTCGGTCTGGTTGATCACCAGGTAGCCGCCGGAGCGGAGCTGCACGGTCGGGCTCAGCATCGCATCGAGCTGCGCCTCGACCTGCTCGTGGGCAAACAGCGGTTGGCCGCCATTGCGCCAGAGCATCACCTTCTTGGCGTGGGTCGGCATCAGCATCCGCATGAACTCGCGAGCCGCCTTCCAGGAGTCCTCGCCGTCCACCACGACCTCCTCGATGTCGCGCGAGTAGCCGTCGCGGATCGCGCGCTTGATGAGGTTCGCTTCCTCGTAGATCAGCGCCGGTGCGACCGACGCGAGGGTGCGCTCGCGGATCTCGTCCCACATCCGCAGCAGGTATTCGCAGTCGCGCTTGATTTCGGGCTTGGGGCGGTTGGCGCCGGCGGTGCGCACGATCAGGCCCATGCCGCGCGGGATGTCGAGCTCGGCGGTGATTTCGCGCAGCCGCTTGCGGTCGGCCGCCGCGGTGATCTTGCGAGAGATGCCGCCGCCGCGCGGCGAATTCGGCATCAGCACGCAGTAGCGGCCGGCCAGCGAGATATAGGTGGTGAGTGCCGCACCCTTCGTGCCGCGCTCCTCCTTGACCACCTGCACGAGCAGGATCTGGCGGCGGCGGATCACTTCCTGGATTTTGTAGTTGCGCAGGAAGCGCGGCGACGGGCGCCGCTCGGACACTTCTTCGGCGCTGTCGCCGCCGACGGTTTCGGGCGGCGGGGCGTCCTCGGCGGCTTCCTCGAACCCGTCCTCCTGCGCGGCCTGCGCCTCTGCGGCCGGCTCAGGGTCCGCGGAGCCGTCCTCGGCGGCCGGTCCAGGCGTCCATTCATGCGCCGGCTCCTGCGCTTCCGGGGCGAGGTCGGCGCCGAGCTCGGCCGGATCGCGCGGCATGTTGGCGGGTTCGGGATCGGCCGGAGCGGACCCTGCATCGGCGAACACGCGGTGGGCCGGAATTGCGGCCGGAATCGTCGATGGCGGCGGCGCCGGCACGTAGGCCGGTTCGGTCTCGCCGGCGGGCGTGTCCTCAGCCGGCGCGTCCTCGGCGGTCACGTCCTCGGCGGGCATGTCCTCGGCGTGGGGTTCGGCCGGCTCCAGGTCGTGCGGCTCGCGGCGCGCGCGTGGCGGTCCGGCCTCGGCGCGGGCGGCGTCTGCGTCTTCCTGCTCCTGCTCGGCGCGGGCCTCCGCCTCGGCCATGTCGAGCAACCGCTGCCGGTCGGCGACGGGGATCTGGTAGTAGTCGGGGTGGATTTCGCCGAACGCCAGGAAGCCGTGGCGGCCGGCGCCGTATTCGACAAAGGCGGCCTGCAGACTGGGCTCCACCCGCACCACCTTGGCGAGATAGATGTTGCCCTTGAGCTGCTTCTTGGTCGAGGTCTCGACGTCGTAGTCTTCGAGGCGACTACCGTCCAGCACCACCACGCGGGTCTCTTCCGCGTGGGTGGCATCGATGAGCATACGCTTGGTCATGGGGTCGGAAACTCCGGTGCGCCGCGTCGGCCGGCGGCGCGCATGGGCGCGCAGCGGCGATCTCGCCCCGGTCGGGGCGGCGGCGGAATGCGTCAGGGGAGAGGGGGCGGGCGGAGACGACGAAGGCGCGCACGGCAGGCGGTGCCTGCTGGGTCATCACTGGCGGCGCGGGTTCCATCCGTCGGAACGATCCGTCCCTGGACAATGGGAGGCGGGCCGGAGGCCGGCGCGTCGCCCGGGTGAGTTCGGCCCCGGCCGACGATGCCGATTGCGTGCCTGGCACGCTCGCGCGGTGGACCGGGAAGACCCGGCGGCGTCCCCGGTCGCGTCGTGCGACCGCGTGCGGACAGCCAGGGCCTGCCATTACATGAGGCAATCCGGCCCCGACCGCAAGCGGCGCCGCCGGACGGTCGTGGGTCAGGTTGAATCTCGGCTCGTGGCCGAGTCGGCCATTCCCCTCATCGGCCAGACGGACTTGGATGCGCAGCCTGCGGCGACCCGGTGGATACGTGCACTGATTGATGCGGGGCAGACACCGAAGCCCGCAGCGAACAGAAGGCGGCGACGAGCAGCAACGCCATACCGAGCCCGTCGCGTAATCCCACCCGCTCGCCCAGCACCAGCACGCCGAGCAGCACCGCGATCACCGGCGAGACATAGGCATAGCTGCCGGCGCGCGCCGGCCCCCAAACCGCGATCAACCGCAGATAGACGGTGAAGGCGACAAGTGAGCCGAACAGCACGAGAAACAGCCACCCGCCCCAGGCGGCGGCAGCCCAGTCAAAATGAGCCGCGTCGAGCGCCCCCGGCTCGAACGCCAGGGCGCCGAGCGTCAGCACGATGCCGCCAGGCAACATGGTCACCCCGGACAGGAAGGCGGCACTGGTGGTCTTTGTCAGGGGCCGGGCAATGACAGAACCGAGGCTGTAGACCACGGCACTGAACACGATCGCGGCGGCACCGAGAAGGCCCAGAAGGTCCGATGGCGCCACGATCTGCGGACCGAACAGCGCGGCCAGGCCGGCGAAACCGAAGCCGAGCGCCGCAGCGCGGCTCAGGCTCCAGTGTTCCTCGCCCAGGGCGATGCCGAAGCCGAGCAGGCTCACCGGCATCAGGGCGAGGTCCAATACGGCGGTCAGACCGGAGGGCACATAGCGAATGCCCCAGAACAGGGGCGCATAGGTCAGCACCACCATGAGCACCTGGACCAGCACAAGGCGGCCGAGCTCGTGCCGGCCGAGGCGCCGCATCTCGCCGCGCAGCCAGGCGAGCAGCAGCAGCACCGATCCCGCCACGACGAAGCGGGTGCCGGCGAAGAAGACCGGCGGCACGGTGGCCACACCCAGCTTCATGGCGAGCCACGTGGCGCCCCAGATCAGGCACATCACCACAAACAGGCCGATCATTGGCTTTCCCCTATGTAACGCCAATTTGGCATTATACGCGTTACCCAGAGAGGAAGTCGCGGGTATCGACCCGAGCCGAAGGGTGCGGAGATGAAAGAGGTCACGATCGCGACGCTGAAGCTGTTTGGCGGTCACTGGGCGCTGGATTTCACCAACACGGTCGACTCCCGCGGCGCCGACCGCGGCCCCGACGTGCTGCGGAGTTATGGCGACCTGCTGGATTGGAGCGTGCGGCTTGGCGTGGTCGATCCAGCCGAGGCGGAGGCACTGCGTTGCCTGCCCCGCAAGAGAGGGGAAGCCGCCCTGGCCCGGGCAAAGGCGCTGCGCGAGGCGCTCTATCGGATCTTTGCCGCGCGCTCCTCGACCGCTCCCGCGGACCTCGACCTGCTCCAGCGCGAGGCATGTGCGGCGCAGCAGATGCGCGTGCTGGTGCCCGATGCGAACGGCTATTCCTGGCGCTGGCGGGGAGGCGATCCGGACACGGTCACTCATCGAATAGCGTGCGCGGCGGTCGATCTGCTGACCTCGCCCGCACTTGGACGGGTACACGTGTGTCCGGGAGAGAATTGCGCCTGGCTGTTCCTCGATAAGTCCCGTGCCGGCCGGCGCCTCTGGTGCAGCGAGGAAACCTGCGGGACCCGCGATCGGGTTCGCCGGTGGCGCGACCGCCGGCGAAGGGAAGCGTGACGGGGCCGGCCGGGCTGGGCTGGGCCGCGCTCGGTCGACCACTAATTAGCCAACATCAACATCGAGGGTGCATTCGTCAACCTGACGTGTTAGAAAGCCGGGCGATGTCCGAAGACCCCGTTTCCCGCCGCCTGCTCCTCGGCGGCGGACTCGCGTCGGCGCTGCCGTGGGCCGCCGTGCCGGTGCGGTGGGTGCCGCGGCCGGTGGCGCCTCTGGTCATGGTCGATCCCGGACATGGTGGCGTCGATCCCGGCGCGATCGGCGTCAGCGGCGTCTATGAGAAGCAGATCACCCTGCTCGCCGCCTTCGAGCTGCGCCGGCAGCTCCTGGCCGCGCGGCGGTATCGCGTCATGCTGACCCGCACGCAGGACCGCTTCGTCTCGCTCGAAGAGCGGGTCGCGATGGCGGAGCGGGCGCGGGCCGACCTGTTCGTCTCGCTGCACGCCGACGAGATCGCCGATCCGGTGATCCGCGGGGCGTCGATCTATACCATGTCGAATACCGCCTCGGACGCGCAGAGTGCGGCGCTGGCCAAGAGCGAGAACGCGGCCGATCGCCTGGCCGGGCCCGCGTTCCACGGCATCTCGCCCGAGGTGGGGCAGATTCTCGCCAGCCTGGTGCGCGAGGAGACCCGGCGCCATTCGGCGACGATGGCGCGCGCCGCGGTGGTGGCACTGGAACCCCGGATCGTCCTGCTGCCAAACCCGGCGCGACATGCGCGCTTCTTCGTGCTCAAGGCCCCGGACATCCCGAGCGTGCTGCTGGAGATGGGCTTCGTGTCCAACCGCCTGGACGAGGCGGCGCTGCGCCAGCCCACGCACCGGGCGGCAATCGCCGGCGCCCTGACCCTCGCCACGGCACGGTATTTCAACGCCGTCGGGCGCGGCGCGATGCTCGCCGGCTGAGCGTCCCGGACGCGCGGCGGTTCACGCTGCAAGGGGTGGCGCAGGCACCCGATCCGGGCTACCCAGCGCGGCACGAGCGATGGTTATTCGAGCATGAGCGGTAAACTCACCGCAGGTGATCGCCTGGTTCCCCCCGAGCCTCCGGCACCGCCGCCCCGCCGCCGGCCGGATCGGACGCCGCGACCGAAGCCGCCGCGCCGGCGCGGCGGCTTCGGCCGAATGCTGGCCGCGATCGTCGCGGCCGGATTTGCGCTGGCGTTGCTGGCAATGGTGGGCGGCGGCGTGGTCGGCTGGTACATCTATGCCCGCATCGCCGCCGACCTGCCGACCGTCGATGGCCTGCGCACCTACGCGCCGCCCGAGATGAGCCGGATCTATGCCGGCAACCAGGCGATGATCGCCGAGCTCGGCCCGCAGCGCCGCATCTTCGTGCCGTTCTCGGCGATCCCGAAGCTGGTGGCGCAGGCCTTCGTCTCGGCCGAGGACAAGGGGTTCTGGAACAACGGCGGCATCGACCCGGCGGCGATCGTCCGCGCCGCCGTGACCGATCTGAGGCAGCTCGGCCAGGGACGGCGGCCGATCGGGGCCTCCACGATCACGCAGCAGGTCGCGCGCAACATGCTGCTCAATTCCGACAAGCTCACGATCACGCGCAAGATCCGCGAGGCGATCCTGGCGATGCGCCTCGAGGGCGCGATGCCCAAGCAGCGTATCCTCGAACTCTACCTGAACGACATCTATCTGGGAGAGGGCGCCTACGGTGTGGCCGCCGCAGCGGAGACCTATTTCAACCGGCCGCTCGACCAGCTCGACATCGCCCAGGCGGCGTTCCTCGGCGGCCTGCCGAAAGCGCCTAACTACTACGATCCGGCGAAGCACCCGGACGCGGCCCGGGCGCGGCGCGACTGGGTGATCGACCGGATGCGCGACGACGGCGCGATCACCGCCGCCCAGGCCGCGGCGGCCAAGGCCGAGCCGCTGGCGCCCGCGAAATACCAGAAGCCGGCGCCGATCCCCGGCAGCGCCTGGTTTGCCGACGAGGTACGCCGCCAACTGATCGACAAGTTCGGCGAGCAGAAGGCGCTGGAAGGGGGGCTGACGGTGCAGACCAGCCTCGATCCGGCCTTGCAGAAGGCGGCCGAGCAATCCCTGCGGGACGGGTTGATGCGCTACGACCGGCGCCAAGGAAGCTGGCGCGGGCCGGTCACGCATCTCGGCTCGGCCCCGGCCCTGCTCGCCGCCGATTGGTCGCGCGAATTGGCGGCGGTCGCGCGGCCGCCGGGGATGCTGCCGCACTGGACGCTCGCGGTGGTGCTGCGTGCGGCGGGCGGGGTCTTTCAGATGGGCTGGCTGCAGCCCGCGCCGGGGGCCGCCGAGCCGGTCGCGCGCACCAGCCCGATGTTCGCGGCCGACGACCCGTGGGTGTGGAAGCTACGGGTGGGCGACGTGGTGATGGCCTCGTTGCAGCAGGCGGCACCGGGTCGCGGCGGCCGGCCGGAGCGGCTGGCCCTGCGCCAGATCCCGAAGGTGGAGGGCGCGCTGGTTTCGCTGGATCCGCGCACCGGGCGCGTGCTGGCGATGGTCGGCGGCTGGAGCCACGAGAGCAGCCAGTTCGATCGGGCGACGCAAGCGCAGCGCCAGCCCGGATCGAGCTTCAAGCCGATCGTGTATCTGGCCGCGATGGAGCAGGGCATCTCGCCCAGCCAGCGCTTCCTCGACGGGCCGTTCTACGAGAATCTCGGGCCCAAGGGCGTGTGGGCGCCGCATGACTACGAGGAGGGCTGGCTCGGCGAGGTGCCGCTGCGCATCGCGCTGGAGAAGTCGCTCAATCTGGTGACGGTGCGGCTGGCGCAGCGGGTCAGCATGAGCGCCGTCGCCAAGACCGCGATCGACTTTCACATGGTGGACAAGATGCCCCACGTGCTGCCGGCGGCGCTGGGGGCGGTGGAGACCACGGTGATGCGTGAGGCGGGCGCCTATGCGAGCCTCGACATGATGGGCCGCGAGGTGGTGCCGAGCGTGGTCGATACGGTGCAGGACCGCAACGGCCACGTGATCTGGCGCAACCCCGCCCTCACCTGCGACTGCACCGACCCGAGCGGCCCGCCGGTGCTGGACGACGCGCGCAAGCAGATCGCCGATCCGGCGAGCGTGTTCCAGGTGGTGAACATGATGGAGGGGGTCGTCAATCGCGGCACCGGCGTACCGGCGCGCCAGGGCATCGACCGACCGATCGCCGGCAAGACCGGCACCAGCGAGGATTTCCACGACGCCTGGTTCGGCGGCTTCACGCCCGATCTGGTGACGGTCGTGTGGGTGGGGTTCGACCAGCCGGTCTCGCTGGGCAAGAACCAGCAGGGCGCGGTGGTCGCGGCGCCGATCTGGAACGAATTCATGAAGACCGCACTCGCCGGGCGCCCGAAGCTCGATTTCGTCGCCCCGCCCGGCGTCACCATGGCGAGCTGGGACAGCGGCTGGGGCGTGGTGACGGACGCGTTCAAGCCGGGGCAGGTGCCCGGCGCCTCGGGCGCGGTTGCGTCCGGCAGTCAGCCGGATGCCTCGCAGACGGCCGCGGACGCACAGGCGCTCGGTTCGGCCGCCGCCGCCACCACGCTCGACAGCCAGATGGGCGGGCTGTATTAGCCGCGCGCCATGTCCGCCGAATCCGATGCCCTCAACGAGCAGATCAGGCAATCCGTAGCGCTGCTGCGGAGGCATCTTTGACTGGGACGCGGCGCTTTCCCGTCTCGCCGAGCTGAACGCCCGCGCCGAGGACTCCGGCCTCTGGGATGATCCCGAAGCCGCGCAGAAGGTGATGCGCGAGCGCACCCGGCTGGTGGAACAGACCGACGGGCTGCGGACGCTGCAACGCGAGGTCGCGGACGCGGTCGAGCTGGTGGCGCTGGCCGAGGCAGAGGCCGATGCCGCGATGATCGAGGACGGCACCGCGTCGCTGCGCCGGCTGGCGCAGGAGGCGAAGCGGCGCGAGATCGAGAGCCTGCTCTCGGGCGAGGCCGACGCCCGCGACGCCTATGTCGAGGTCAATGCCGGCGCCGGCGGCACCGAGGCGCAGGACTGGGCCGAAATGCTGATGCGGATGTACACGCGCTGGGCGGAGGCGCACGGCTACAAGGTGCAGCTGCTGGAGCAGAGCCCGGGCGAGCAGGCGGGCATAAAGTCGGCGACGCTGCAAGTGAACGGGGCCAACGCCTATGGCTGGCTCAAGACCGAGGGCGGCGTGCATCGGCTGGTGCGCATCTCGCCCTTCGACGCGGCGGCGCGGCGGCAAACCAGCTTCGCGAGCGTCTGGGTCTATCCGGTAGTGGACGAGACGATCGCGATCGAGGTGAACGAGGCCGATCTGCGGGTCGATACGTTTCGATCGTCGGGCGCAGGCGGGCAGCACGTGAACAAGACCGAGAGTGCGATCCGCATCACCCACATCCCGAGCGGGATCGTGGTCGCCTGCCAGACCGACCGCAGCCAGCACCGCAACCGGGCGATCGCGATGCAGATGCTGAAGGCGCGGCTGTATGAGGCGGAGTTGCAGCGCCGCGAGGCGGCGGCGTCGGCGGTGGAGAGCGCCAAGACCGAGATCGGCTGGGGCCACCAGATCCGCAGCTACGTGCTGGCACCCTACCAGTTGGTCAAGGATTTGCGGACCGGGGTGGAGAAGGGCAATCCGGCCGGCGTGCTGGACGGCGATCTGGACGCGTTCATGGCGGCGGCGCTGGCCGCACGGGTGGGTGCCACGCGCAGCGAGGCGAGCGCGCAGGCGCGGTAAGGCCGCGCTCGCGCTCTTCATCCGGAGAGTAGTTTCGTTCGGCCCGCATACCTCATCATGCGGTGAAAGCTCATGGAAATGTGCGTTTGCCTGATATGCCCGATCGCATCCCAGTTCTCGATCTCGGCAGCGGCGAGAACGTCTTCCATCTCTCGTCGAAAGATCGAGAATTCCTCGGCAAGGAAAAGCTGAGGCATCAGCTTCAATACGATACGCGAGATCTGATAGTAGAGCCGCTCATTGACCTCCCGGAGCGGCTGGTTGCCGGTCATCGCCGACAATTCCTCGAAGAAATCCATGTTGAGGCGCAGGAACGCGCGTTGATCGCCGGTTGCCTGTGCTGAGTTGCACCGCTCGATGAGCGCGCGAAGGCGGTCGAGATCGTCTGGCGTGCGTGGGAGTGGCGAAAGCTGCCCGATCAGCACGGCCAATTCCATCCGCAGATGATAGACTTGCGCCAGATCCTCAAGTTCGACATCGGTGACGATGTACCGACGCCGTGGCGCACCTCGACCAGTCCCTCGGATTCGAGCCGACCAAGCACGCGACGCACCGGCGTCCGGCTGGTCGCAAATTCCTTCGCCAGCTCCTCCTCGGACAATCGGGTCCCGGGTGGATAGTCGAGCAGGCAAATGCGATCGCGCAGAACGCGGTAGATGCGCTCGAACCGTGTTCTCGCCGGCGTGGCCGTGTGAGCCGCCGGCGCATCGCCTGAACACGCATCGCGAGGAACTCATGTCGCTTCCAGGACCGCGCGCAGGAACTGGCGGGTCCGTTCGTTCTCCGGTGATCCGAAAATCTTGTCGGGTGGCCCCTCCTCGCAGAATCCGGCCGTTATGGAAGAAGCATACACGGTCGGCGAATTCCTTGGCGAAACCCATCTGGTGCGTGACCATGAGCATGGTGACGTCGAGCTCGGCGCCGAGCCTGCGGATGACGTTGAGAACTTCGCCCACCAGCTCCGGATCGAGCGCCGATGTCACCTCGTCGAACAGCATCACCTTGGGCCGCATGGCGAGGGCGCGGGCGATGGCGACGCGCTGCTGCTGGCCGCCGGAAAGCTGGGACGGATAGTGGTAAAGCTTGTCGCCAAGCCCGACCATTCTCAGAAGGTCGGCTCCCCGCGCCTCGGCTTCCGCCTTGGACAGTTTCAGGACCGTGCAAGGCGCCTGCATGCAGTTCTTCAGCGCGGTCATGTGCGGGAACAGGTTGAAATGCTGAAAGACCATGCCGATCTTGCCGCGGATCCGCTTCAGGTGACGCGCATCGGCCGGAACCAGGCGCCCCCCGCGCGGCATGCTGGTCAAGGGTTCGCCGTCGACCCAGATCACGCCATCGTTGATGCGTTCCAAGGTCATCAGCATGCGCAGGACCGTCGTCTTGCCGGAACCGGAAGGACCGATCACCGCGACCTTCTCCCCGGCGGCGATTTCCAGGTCCAGCTTGTCGAGCACCACGAGGGAGCCATAGCTCTTGGTCACTGCCTCGAAGCGAACCATCGGCGACGTGGCCGGCGCCACGGGCACGTCTTTGACCGTTCCGGATGCGCTCATGCCCGCATGATCCGTCGGTTGACCCAGGTCTCGACCAGCCGGACGAGCCCTGCGGCGGCAAGACTGAAGATGAGAAAAATGAGACCCACCAGCGTAATCGGCTCGGTGTAGCGAAACAACTCCGAGCCGATGATATTGGCCGTCTCCATCAGCTCCAGCACGGCAATGGCCGACAGCAGGGGCGTGTCCTTGAACAGTGCCACGAGGTAATTGCCGAGCGCCGGCACGATCGGCGGTATCGCCTGCGGGATGATGATGTCGCGGAAGGCGGGGTAGGAGGAGACGTTCAAGGCGGTGCATGCCTCCCATTGTCCGCAGGGCACGTTGGCGAGCCCGGCACGGTACACCTCGGAACAATAGGTCGCATAGTGCAGCCCGAGGGCAAGCACGCCGGCCGTCATCGCGCCAAGCGAGACGCCGAATTGCGGCAGGACGAAGTAGAGGAAGAAGATCTGGATCAGGAGCGGTGTCGAGCGGATGGCCTCTATGAAACCGGCCAGCGGAACCGCCAGGCGTGGCGGCCCGAACATCCGTCCGATGGCGAAGGCGAGGCCAAGCACAGCGGCGATGATGAAGCCCATCACCGTTGCCTCGAGCGTTATCAGCGAGGCCCGAAGCAGCAGCGGCAGGATCTGCCAGGTGAAGCCCCAGTCCCAGAAGGTCATGATGGGGCTCCGCGGCTGAGGCCACGCGAGGCCACGTGTTCGAGGCTGCGCATTCCGATGGTGATGAGCATGGCGATCGCCAGATATATCACCAGGACGATCGAGAAAGATCTCCACCGTCCGGTACGTCGTGGAGTTCATCTCCTGCGCCTCGAAGGCGAGGTCGGAGATCGTGATCAGCGACACCAGTGCCGTTGCCTTCAGGAGTTCGACAAAGAGGTTGCCCCAGGGCGGGATCATCGCCACCAGCGCCTGCGGCAGGATGACCTGGCGCAGCGCCTGCCATCAGTCCATGTTCAGCGCGACCGTCGCCTCCCACTGGCCGCGCGGCATGGCGTTGACCGCGCCCCGGACGACCTCCGAGCCGTAGGCCCCGACGTTCAGCCCGAGAGCCAGGATGCCGACGGTGATCGGCGCCAGCGACACGCCAAAGCGCGGCAGGACGAAGAACATCCAGAACAGCTGCACGAGCGCAGAGGTGCCGCGGAAGATCTCGACATAGATCCCGGCGAGCCACCGGAACGGCCGCGGGCCGTACATCTTGGCGAAGGCCGCGACGAAGGCGGCGACGACGGCGAGCACGGCGCCGCCGAGGGTGATCTCGATGGTGATCAGAGCGCCCTTCAGCAGCCCCGGAAGGAAGATCCTGAAGTCGGCGAAGCTGGCGACGACGAGGCCCGCTGCAAAAGCCAGGATGGCGCAAACCGCCAGCGGTCGCGGATTTATCATTCTACCAGGCCATCGACCGTGTTCCGGACCTCGCCGGGGCGTGGCCGGGGCGGCTTAATGTCCGGCGCAGAGTTCGGCCGTCGTCTTGGTCGGCAGGAAGCCCTTGCCGAACCCGAAGGGCGTGACCAGGGCGATGTGCTCGGGGCTGCCGATGAACGATTTGAGCTGCGCGTCGAACGCCTTGACGAAGTCGGCCTCTGACTTGCGGAACCCGAAAGCGCCCTCTCCGACCACGGATTTACCGGCGACGGTATTGAAGGGAGGCAGCGCTTCGACGCCCGTGTTCTTCCGTGCCATATCCTCGACCGACAGTGCGGTCAGGCTCGCGGCGTCGGCCCGGCCGGACTGCACCGCCTTGACCAAACTCGACTGGTCCGGCAGGATAACGAGCTGCGACAGACCAACCCCGGCCTTCTGGGCGTAGGTCATCTCGATCGCGCCGGCCTCCACCGCGAGCTTCAGGCGCCGGTTCGCGGCAATCGACCCGTAATCCTTGAGCTTCTTCGGATTGCCCTTTGGAACCAGCAGGTCTTCGCCGATCCCGTAGGTCGGTTCCGAGAACAGGATCTGTCCGCAGCGCGCCCGGGTGACGAACATGCCCGCGGCAATGATGTCGAACCGGCCGGCTTGAAGTCCCGGAATAAGCGAACCGAACTCGGTCAGCACGCCGTCGATCTGCGGGATGCCCATCCTCTTGAGAATCACTTTGGCAATCTCCGGCGCTTCGCCGGTCAGTTTGCCATCCGGCGTCGCATAGGCGAACGGGGATTCATTGGCGAAGCCGACCCGCACATAGCCGTTCTTGCGCGCCCGCTCGAGCGTGGCCTCGGCTTGGGCCGCGACGGCGCCTGCCGTCGTCATCAGCGCAGCGGCCATTCCGATCAGCCCGCGACGCGACAGGGGTGTCATCGTCATTCTCTTGGCCTCCCGTTCTCCCCGGCTCGTCTGCGGCCCACACCCTGGCGTCGCGCGAGGCGAGGCATGTTCCAGAACCGCCGAGCACGCCACCCTGCCCGGTTTCCGCCACGCTTTCAAGAGATGTATACATCAGGCGCTAGTTGTCGGGGGAAGACCTTAACATTTCTGGGCTGAAGACCCCGTGTTGCGGCAAGATGTGCACCGCAGCACCGAACCAGGCCCGCACACGGCGGCCTCCCGCAACTCCGGAGGGGGGCGCCGGCCTGGCACCCAACACGCCCTATTTTGCGCCCGAGGAATACCGGGCGCGTCTTGCCGCCCTGCGGCGCGGCATGGCGGCGAAGGGGGTCGAGCTTGCGCTCGTCTCCGCGCCGGAGAACATCTTCTATCTGACGGGCCTCGATCATTGGGGCTACTTTTCGCCGCATATCCTGATTGTTCCGGCGGACGGCGAACTCACGCTCGTCACCCGGGCGATGGAGAAGGTCACGATCGCCAATCAGGTGCGGAACGCGCGCTTCGAAGGCCATCAGGACAATGAGACGGCAGCAGACGCCGTCGGACGCGTTCTTCGCGAGTATCTGCCGGCGCCGACGCGGATCGGCATCGAGGCGTGGTCGGCGGGTCTGCCGCACGGCCTCGCCGACGCGGTGAAGCGCCTGATCTCTGCGACGCATTGGATCGACATCTCGGGCCTGATCGACGAACTGCGCATGGTCAAGAGCCCGGCCGAGCAGGCGTATCTGCGCGCCGCCGCCACGGTCTCGGATGCGGGAGCCGCCGCTGCCATCGCGACGATCGGAGCCGGGGTGAGCGAGCGGCACGTTGCGGCCGAATGCGAGAGGGCCATGATCGAGGCAGGCGGCACGTTCCCCGGCTTCGGACCTTTCATCCGCTCGACCCAACGCCTCGGCGAAGAGCACACCACCTGGGCCGACCGGCATCTCGTGGCGGGCGACTCAGTCTTCATGGAGATGACGGGCTGCATCGCACGCTATCACGCGCCGCTCGGACGTCTGATTCACGTCGGACGCGCCCCGACGGACGCCTATGAGATTGCGGCCGTCAGCCATGATGCGTTCGACGCGGTGCTCGGCGCCATGCGGGAGGGGGCGCTGTTCCGCGACGTCTACGCCGCCTGGCAGGGCGTCGTCGATCGGGCCGGCCTGTCCCATTACCGGCGCCACCACTGCGGCTACATGGTCGGCATCGGATTCCCGCCGAGCTGGACGGGCGGCAACACTGTGACCGGCCTCAGGGACGACAGCGATATCGTGTTGCAGGCCGGCATGAGTTTTCATGTCCTGTCTTGGCTGATGGGGACGGGGCGAGGGGATTTCTTCATCTCGAACGCGGTACCCCTTGGCTCCACCGGGCCCGAAGTGCTGACGCGCACGCCCTCCGCCGTGATCGTGCGCTGAAGCGGCCCCTGGCCTTGTAATAGATTATCCAACCCGAGCCGGGCGCGGCGGGCGACTCGGGCGCGCGCGCTCTGGCCGCGCGGCGATGCGCAGCGGCAGCAGCAGGCACAGCGCCACCGCCGCCAGCCCGCCCGCGAGCAGCAGCACGTCGAGTGCCGGAAGTGCCGCGACCACCGGCGCCGCCAGCGTCGGCGCCGCGGCTTGCGCCAGCAGCGGCGGAACCGCGAGCCAGCCGATCAGGGCGGCGTAGCCGGCGGGGCCGAAGATCATCATCGGCAGCGTGCCGCGGTTGACGGTGAGGATGCCGTTGCTCATCCCGTAGAGCACCGCGAACGCACATACGGCGACCGGGCCGCCGAACGCCAGCACGGCCGCGCCCAGCGGGAACAGCGCCGCCCCGATCCGCGCCCGCGCCAGCACCCCGATCCGGGCGCTGAAAGTCCATTCCAGCACCCGGCCGAGCACCTGGCCGGGGCCGATCAGGGCCGCGGCGACGACCGCCTCGCGCGCCGTCAGCCCGAGCGACTGAAACAGCGTGAGGACATAGACCGCGATCGCCGAGGTGATCAGCCAGCGCAGCGTGAAGTAGCTGGCGAGCCAGGTCAGCGCCTTCGCGCGCACGCGCCCCGAGTGTTCGGGCGGCGGTCCCACATCCCGCAGCGGGGCCGGACCGCCCGCCGGAACCAGCAGCAATACCAGCGGCAGGTTCACCGCGAGCTGCACGCCGGCATAGCCGAGCAGGGTCGCGCGCCAGCCGATCAGATGCACGAGGGCCACACCCGCCGGCCAAAAGACGCTGCTCGCAAAGCCGGCGATCAGCGTGACCCCGGTGATCGACGGCCCCGCCTCGGTGCCAAGCAGACGGCCGATGGTGGCGAACGCCGCGTCATAGAGGCCGAGCGCCATGCCGATGCCGAGTGCGGTCCATGCCGCGTACCACAACGCCAGGCCGGACGCGCACGCGAGCACCACGAGGCCGAGTGCCATGATGACGCCGCCGCCTGCCAGCACACGCCGGCCGCCGTGGCGTTCGACCCAGCGCCCCATGCGCGGCGCGCAGATGCCCGAGACGATCAGCGACCAGGAGAAGCCGCCGACCAGCGCCGTGCGCGGCACATCGAGGGTGTGGCCGGCAACCCCGATGATGACGGCCGGCAGGTAGAAGGTCGTGCCCCACGAGAGGAGCTGGTTCAGCCCAAGCACCAGGGCGAGGCGGCGCGGTCCGGCCATTCAGCCGGGACGAGGCTGCGGCGGGGTGCCATCGCCGGCGCCCAGCGCCCGTTGCAGCAGCACGGTGTCGAGCCAGCGCCCGTGCTTGTAGCCCACCGAACGCAGCACGCCGACCAGCCGGAAGCCGGCGCGCTCGTGCAGCCGGATCGAGGCAAGATTGCCGCTGTCGCCGACCACGGCGACCATCTGGCGGAATCCTTTTGCCTCGCATTCGCCCACCAAGGCATCGAGCAGGCGCGCACCGATCCCCCGTCCCATCGCGTCAGGTCGCAGATAGACCGAGGTCTCGACCGTCTCGCGATAGGCAGGACGCGTGCGGTACGGGCCGGCATAGGCGTAGCCCACGACGCATCCGCCCGCATCGGCCACGAGATAGGGGTAGTCGCGCGCGACCAGTTCGGCACGGCGGCGGCGCATTTCCGCAATGCTCGGAGGCTCGGTCTCGAACGAGGCGGTGCCGTGGCGGACGTGATGGGCATAGATCGCGGCCACATCCTCGGCGTCGGCATCGGTGCCGGGCCGGATCAATGCCGCCGTCGCGGGCGGCTCTGTCGCGTCGTGCATCGGCGCATCCTTCATCCGCGCCGGTTCGCATGGAAGAAAGTTCTTCCGATACGCCGCATCAGGATAAATTCGCCTTATGGCCACCCCGACCCTGCGTCAGCTCCGAACCTTTCTCGCGGCCGTTGAGGCCGGCAGCGTCTCGAAGGCGGCGCGGATGCTCAATCTGACCCAGCCGGCGGCGAGCCAGCAATTGCGGGAACTGGAGCGGGCGGTTGGCGTGCGGCTGCTGGATCGGGCCCGCGGACGATTGCTGCCGACCGCGGCCGGGGAAGGCGTTCTCGGCCCCGCCCGGCGCGCGCAGGCCGCCGCCGAGGACGTGGTCGCGGCGGCCGGCCGGCACCGGGCTGGCGATGCGGGCCGGGTGCGTCTCGGCACCGGCGCCACCGCCTGCATCTACCTGCTGCCGCCGGCGCTCGCCGCGGCGCGGCGGCGGATGCCGGGGCTGGAAATCACCATCGCCACCGGCAACACGCCCGAGATGCTGGAACGGGTCGAAGCCGGTAGTCTCGACGTCGCGTTCATCACCATGCCGCTCTCGCTGGGCCGTGCGCTCATCGGAACGTCTTTGCTGACCGATCCGCTGGCGGCCCTGCTGCCGGAGGCGATGGCACCCAGCGGTCCGGCCGTGACACCTTCCCAGATGGCGCGCGTGCCGCTCGTTCTCTACGAGGCGGGCGGGAACACGCGCGCCATCGTCGATGCGTGGTTCCGCCGTGCCGGGATCGCCGCGCGGCCGATCATGGAACTCGGCAGCGTCGAGGCGATCAAGGCGCTGGTCGGGATCGGCCTCGGGGCGTCGATCCTGCCGACCCTGGGGTTGCACGACGCCGTTCCCGGCACGGTGGCAAAGCGGCTGCGGCCCCCGGCGTCACGCGAGTTGGCCTACGTGCTGCGACGCGAGAAGGTGATGAACCGCAGCCTGCATGTGCTGATCGAGGAACTTGCAAAGCTGGCAACGGAATGAACAGGCGCCCCGCCGCTACCGTGCCTCCGGCGGCGGCGGCGTGGGCATCGGGGTGGGCGAGGGCGGCACCTCGACCGGCGGCGGGGTGGGTGACGGGGGTGTGGGGATCGGGTCCGGCATGCCATGCGGCTCCGCAAGGGGGAACCCGTCGAACGCGCGCGCAGCGGCGAAGATGCGTGCTCCGGCGCAGGCGACCCGTCCCGGAGATGGAACGGGCCCCCGCAGGGGCCCGTCCGGCGTGTCCGGGAGGAGGGCTGGATCAGACGAAGTTGGAGGAGTTGAGACCGGTGTAGCTGGCGAAGGTGATCGTCGTGTGGTCTGCGAGCGTGATCGAGGTGTTACCGCCCGCGACGGTCGCGGTGGCGAGCGCCGCCGACACCGCGCCGGAGCCGTAGCCCTGCAAGGTGACGTGATCGGCGGTGTCGAAACCGGTGATCACGTCGGTGCCGCCGGCGCTGCCGTTGACGAAGGCGAACAGGTCGGAGCCGGGGCCGCCGATCATGGTGGCATTGCCGGTGCCGGCGAAGTAGGTGTCGTTGCCGGTGCCGCCGCCGACCAGATCGTTGCCGGAGCCGGCCATGAACGTGTTGGCGCCCGAGCTGCTGATGCCCGAGAGCGTCTCGTTGCCGCTGCCGGCCTGCAGCAGGTCGGGGGCCGCACCCTGCGCGAACAGCACGTCGCCATTGCCGGCGCCTTGCAGCGTGTTGCTGCCGAAGCCGGCGACCAGGATGTTGCTGCCGGCCGAGCCGCCCGTCAGCAGGTCGGGGCCGGTGCCGCCGAACGCGGTGACGCTGCCGGTGCCGCCATTGACCGTGCTGCCGGCCGACCCGTCATCGAGGAACACCAGATGGCTGTGCAGGCCATAGACCAGGTCGCTACCGCCCGGATAGACCGCGACGGTTTCGCTACCGGTGCTGCCGATCACGGTGTCGCTGCCGGTCGAGACGACCAGCGTGCTGCCGGTGCCGGCGCCGACGAGGTTGTTGCCCAGACCTGCCGAGAGGGTGCTGTTGCCGGCCACCGAAAGGATGGTGTCGTTGCCGGTGTCGGTGAATGCCTCGTTGGTGCCGCCGAGGAAGGAGATCAGGTTGGCGCCGCCACCGGCGTCCACCGTCGTGTTGCCAACGGCGCCCGAGAAGGTCAGCCCCCCGGTCGATGACAGCACCGACTGCGCCGGGGCGCCGCCGCCGAAGACGCTCGTCGCCGCTGTCGTGCTTTGCAGCACGATGGCCGACTGCCCGACCGCATTCAGGCTGCCGCCGGTCTGGTTGATGGCGTAGCCGCCCGGTGCGGTGGGATTGGCGTTGTACACCGGCACGAAGGTGCCGTTGTTCACCAGCCCGGTGATGGTGTTCGCGAGAACCTGAGCGAACGCCGCATTGTTGATGGAATTGTAGAGAACCGGAATCGGCGGCTTGCCGATGCCGCCCGAAACAGTGACCGTGAATGCCATGTCCTATTCCCCCGCGAATCTTCCGTCGGCCGAATCTTTCTATCGCAGAGAGAAATGACCGGCAATAGCAATCTTTCGTTAAAAATGGGTTACGATGGACCACCGGCTGAGCCGGTGCGTCAACCCGTCTCGCTCTCGCAACGTCGAGAGGCGCGCCGACATAGCCGGGCGTGCGTTGGATTCGAAACTAGATCAATCGGATAGCGCTCTCAGGCACGCTACTGACCCCGGCAAAACTCACGGTGGTGTGATCAGGAAGGGTCAGCGTCAGGCCGGTCGGACCAAGCCGTGCCGAGGCCAGCGTCGCCGCCACGGCGTCCGTGCCATAGCCCGAAAGGCCCACGACGTCGCCGCGCGCGGCATCGAAGCCCAGGATCAGGTCGGTCCCGCCCGCCTGGCCGGAGACGAACACGAAGCGGTTTGCCCCGCCGGTGCCGCCGATCATGGTCGCCGATCCGCTGCCGGCGATGAAGATGCCCTCACCGGCGCCGCCGCCGATCAGATCGCTGCCCGATCCGGCGCGGTAGAGGTTGTCGCCGGTGGACGCGATGCCCGAAAGCGTCTCGTTGCCGCCGCCGGCCAGGAGCGCGTCCCCGGCTGAGCCGAGCGCGAAAACCTGGTCGCCCCCGGTGGCGCCGGAGAGGGTAGAGGCGCCAGTGCCCGCCACCAGCCGGCTGCCGCCGCCGCTGCCGGCCGCGAAGCTGCCGCCGCCGGTGCCGCCGAACATGGTCGCCGCCCCGGTGCCGCCGTCCACCGTCGCCCCGCCGGCGCCGCCGATGAACACCAGCCGGCTGGCGCCGGCCTCCACCACCACGCCGTCGGGGCCGAGGGCGCCCACGGTCTCATCGCCGGTGCCGCCTTCGACGGTGAGCGCACCGAGTGCCGCGACCAGCGCCTGGCCACTGCCGAGCTGCACGTCCGTGGTCAGCGCGCCGCTGGCGATCGTGACCGAACCGGCGGCGGCGAGCACGGTGTCGCTGCCGCCCCCCACCGCCGCCTGATTGGTGCCGCCGCCGAACGCGATGCGGTTGGCGCCGCCGCCGGCCCAGACCGTGGTGTTGCCGCCGCTCGCGTTGAAAAACAGACCGCCGGTGCCGGCCAGCACCGTTTGCGCCGCGTTGCCGCCGCCCTCGACGGTGGTGGGCTGGCCACCCCCCACCAGCACCGCCGCCTCGTAGGCCGGAACCAGCACCGTCCCGCCGCCTGACGGGATGACCAGTTCGCCCTCGCCGCTGGCGGGCGCGGCCGGTGCGGTGCCGGTCCAGAGTGCCGGGGTCAGCGTGCCGGCGTCGAGGCGGGCGGCAATGGCAGCCCCGAGCGCCGCGCCGACGGCCGCGATTTCGGGCGAGGCGACCTGGAACGCCAGCGGCGGCCGATTGGCGCCGCCGGGCACGGTGACGCCAGCCAAGAGCGACACCCTCCAGTGCTGCTGCTACCGGAGGTTTTCTACCGTGCGGCGAATTATGGTGCAAGTGAACGGAACGTAAACGTGAATAAATCGCGGCCTCAACGTCATGGCCGGCGAAAGCCCTTCGTCGGTCACGACGGTGCGCGGGCCGGTCGGCCCAAGAAGATCAAACCGAATAGTACATCTCGAACTCGACCGGGTGCGGCGTGTGCTCGAAGCGGTACACCTCGTTCCAGCGCAGCTCGATGTAGCTCGCGATCTGGTCGGTGCCGAACACGTCGCCGGCGAGCAGGAACTCGTGGTCCGCCTCCAGCGTGCCGAGCGCCTCGCGCAGGCTGCCGCACACGGTCGGGATGCCCTTCAGCTCCTCCGGCGGCAGGTCGTAGAGGTCCTTGTCCATCGGATCGCCGGGATGGATCTTGTTGCGGATGCCGTCGAGCCCGGCCATCAGCATCGCCGAGAAAGCGAGATAGGGATTGGCGCCGGGGTCGGGGAAGCGCACCTCGACGCGCTTCGATGCGGGGCTGGTCGCATACGGGATGCGGCACGAGGCGGAGCGGTTGCGCGCCGAGTAGGCGAGCAGCACCGGCGCCTCGAAGCCGGGGATCAGCCGCTTGTAGCTGTTGGTGGTCGGATTGCTGAACGCGTTGATCGTCTTGGCGTGCTTGATGATGCCGCCGATGTAGTGGAGTGCCGTCTCCGAGAGGTCGGCATAGCCGTTGCCGGCGAACAGCGGCTTGCCGGCCTTCCAGATCGACTGGTGGACGTGCATCCCCGAGCCGTTGTCGCCATAGACCGGCTTCGGCATGAAGGTCGCGGTCTTGCCGTAGCTGTGGGCGACGTTGTGGATGCAGTACTTGTAGATCTGCAGGTGGTCGCACATGCGCACCAGCGGACCGAACTTGATCCCCAGCTCGTGCTGGCTCTGCGCCACCTCGTGATGGTGCTTCTCGATCACCACACCCATCTCGGCCATGGTCGAGAGCATCTCGGCGCGCAGATCGCTTTCGCTGTCCACGGGCGGGACCGGGAAGTAGCCGCCCTTGATGCTCGGGCGGTGGCCCATGTTGCCCTCGGGGTAGTCCTTCATCGAGGCCTGCGGGCCTTCCAGGCTGTCGAGCTGGTACATGCCGAAGTTCGGGCCGGTGCCGAACTTGACGCTGTCGAAGACGAAGAACTCGGCCTCCGGGCCGAAGAACGCGGTATCGCCGATGCCGGTCGATTTCAGGGTACTGCTCGGCCTTCTTCGCGGTCGCGCGCGGGTCGCGGCTGTAGAACTGGCCGGTCGAAGGCTCGACGATGTCGCAGACCAGGATCAGCGTCGGCTTGGCCGCGAACGGGTCCAACGTCGCGGTCTCGGCGTCCGGCATCAGGATCATGTCGCTCTCGTTGATCGCCTTCCAGCCGGCGATCGAGGAGCCGTCGAACATGATGCCGTCGCGGAACGCCTCGTCGTCGATGGTGGAGACGTGCTGCGCCGTGTGCTGCCACTTGCCGCGCGGATCGGTGAAGCGGAGATCCACGTATTCGACGGAGTGCTCCTTCAGCATCTCCATCACCTTGTCGGCGCCGCCGCCGGCACCCTCGGGCTTTCTCACCATAACTTGCTGTTCCGTCCTTCCTCTAGACCGAGAGCGCACCGCCCCGTGCGGCCCGCCTCATCGTTCGTCAGATCGCCGCCTCGCCGCGCTCGCCGGTGCGGATGCGGATCACTTCCTCGATCGCGCTGACGAAGATCTTGCCGTCGCCGATGCGGCCGGTGCGGGCGGCGGCCATGATCGCCTCCACCGCACGCTCGACCACCGCGTCTTCGCACACCACCTCGAGCTTCACCTTGGGCAGGAAATCGACCACGTATTCGGCGCCGCGATAGAGTTCGGTGTGGCCCTTCTGGCGGCCGAAGCCCTTGGCCTCGACCACGGTGATCCCTTGCAGCCCGACCTCGTGCAGCGCGTCCTTCACCTCGTCCAGCTTGAACGGCTTGATCACCGCCTCGATCTTCTTCATGCGCGTGCGCCCCTCGCGGAACTCCGCCGCCGGCTCGCGGCGCGTGTGATTACGCCGGGAGGGTCCGCCCCACAAGCGCGTGCCCAGCTTCATCCTGGCCTTCCCAAGCATTTTGCGTGCCAGCGGCAGAACCCGCGTCGCGGCACGTGCCCCGCACCCGCCGCGCCCGTCCGGCGAGCAGCATCGGCGGCAGATGCCCACGTTGCGGGCAGGCACCGGGTTGCCGCGGAACGGTAACTTGCCATAGTGTGTCGGCCTCGCCTGACGGCCACCGCAGGACAGATCGGGAGGAGATTGCCGTGAAGCCGGCCAACGCGCTGCTGTCCGCCACTGGCACCACCATCTTCACGGTGATGTCCGCCCTCGCCGCCCAGCACCGATCGATCAATCTCGGCCAGGGCTTTCCCGATACCGAAGGCCCGCAGGACGTGGTCCGGGCGGCGGCGGCGGCGCTGCTCGACGGCCGCAACCAGTATCCGCCGCAGACCGGCGTGCCCGAGCTGCGCCAGGCGGTCGCCGCGGCGAACCGCCGCTTCTACGGGCTGGAGGTCGATCCCGACCACGAGATCGTCGTCACCGCCGGGGCGACCGAGGCGATCACCGCCTGCCTGATGGCGCTGCTCGACCCGGGCGACGAGGTGGTGCTGATCGAGCCGCTCTATGACACCTATCTGCCGGTGGTGCGGCTGCTCGGGGCCGAGGCCCGGATCGTGCGCCTGCACGCGCCGCGCTGGGAGCTGCCGCGCGCCGAACTCGCCGCCGCGTTCGGCCCGCGCACCAAGGCGATCCTGCTCAACACGCCGATGAACCCGACCGGCAAGGTGTTCACCGCGGTCGAACTGGCCTTCATCGCCGACCTCTTGCAGCGGCACGACGCCTATGCGGTGTGCGACGAGGTCTATGAGCACCTGACCTTCGACGGCTGGCGGCACATCCCGCTGATGACGCTGCCCGGCCTGCGCCGGCGCGTGGCGCGCATCGGCAGTGCGGGCAAGACGTTCAGCCTGACCGGCTGGAAGGTCGGCTACGTCACCGCGCCGGCGGCGATGGCGAACGTGATCGCGAAGGCGCACCAGAACCTGACCTTCACCACGCCGCCCAATCTGCAGCGCGCGGTCGCGGTGGGGCTGGCCAAGGACGAGGCGTATTTTGCCGAACTCGCCGGCGACCTCGCCGCCAAGCGCGACCGGCTGGCGGCGGGGCTGCGGGGCGCGGGCATGACGGTGCTGCCGACGATGGGCAGCTATTTCGTGACCGCCGATTTCACGCCGCTCGGCTTTGCCGGCGACGACGAGGCGTTCTGCCGCTACATCACCGAGCACGCCGGCGTCACCGCGATCCCGCTCTCGGCGTTCTATGCCGACAACCCGCCGCGGCACTATGCGCGCTTTGCCTTCTGCAAGCAGGATGCGGTGCTCGACGAGGCAGCCTTGCGGCTCGAGCGGCACTTCGCCGCGCGCGCGCAGGCGGCGCACGATGCGGAGCTGGAGGCGAAGTTGACGGCCGCCGGCTGATCGGCGTATCGCGCGGGTCTCGGCGGCGGGCGTAGCTCAGTTGGCAGAGCGCCAGGTTGTGGTCTTGGATGCCGTGGGTTCGAATCCCATCGCTCGCCCCATTTCGGTCCCGTGAAACGTCGTGCGCTGACGGTTGCGATCGGCGGCCTCGGCGCGATCGGCCTGCCGCTCGCGCGGGCGCTGGATCAGGGCATCGAGGGGCTGCGGCTGATCGCGGTCGCGGATCGCGACGACGAGCGTGCGCGGGCCAAGCTCGCCGGGTTGCGGCATCGGCCGCTGATCACCGATCTGGACGGACTGACGCAGGCCGACATCGTCGTGGAGGCGATGCCGGCCGCCCTGTTCGAGCAGATCGCGGTGCCGGCGATCGAGGCGGGACGCATCCTGGTGCCGGCCTCGGTCGGCGCGCTGCTGCCGCGCATGGCGCTCATCGAGCGAGCGCGGGAGGTGGGAGCCCGGATCGTTGTGCCGAGCGGGGCATTGCTCGGGCTGGATGCGGTCCGTGCCGCGGCCGAGGGCGAGGTCGCTTCGGTCGAGATCGAGACCCGCAAGCCGCCCGCGGGCCTCGCGGGTGCGCCCTATCTGGCGGCCCACGGCATCGTATTGGACGGGCTCGCCGCGGCGCGACTTGTGTTCGACGGCAATGCGCGGGAGGCCGCCGCCGGCTTCCCGGCCAACGTCAACGTCGCCGCGGCACTGGCACTCGCGGGCATCGGGCCGGAGCGGACCCGGGTGCGCATCTGGGCCGACCCCGCCATGACGCGCAACGTCCACACCATCCGCGTCGAGGCGGCGGCGGCGCGGTTTTCCATGACCATCGAGGGCGTGCCGAGTGACGATAATCCGCGCACCGGCCGGCTCACGCCGCTCTCGGTGCTGGCGTGCCTGCGCGGGCTGGTCTCGACGCTGAAGATCGGCTCGTGACCGGCGGGGGACGCGCGGCTAGCATCGCGCCCGCCGCAGGCACGGAGATGCAGGGATGACCGACCGCGTGACACGCCGCAGCCTCGCCGGGGCGGCATTGCTGCCCGCCTCGCTGGCGCTGATCGAACCCGCGCAGGCCGCGACGGCCGCGTAGGGCGACGAGAGCACGTTCGAGCGCGTCCGCCGCACCGGGACGCTGCGCATCGCGGCCCTGCCGGGCGAGCTGCCGTATTTCCAGAAGGACATCGTGAGCGGCACCTGGAAGGGCGCCTGCATCAGCATGGCGCAGGACATCGCCAAGCTGTTCAACGCCCGCCTCGCCTATGTCGAGGCGACCTACGGCACCTCGGTGCTCGATCTGCAATCGAACAAGGTCGATCTCGCCTTCGCGCTGAACCCGACCGGGCAGCGCGCGCTCTCGATCGGCTTTACCCACCCGATGATCATCCATCCGTTCGGCTGCCTCGCGAAGCACGGGTTCGACCCGAAGACCTGGGGCGACATCAACAAGCCGAACATCAGGGTCGCATTCGACATCGGCTCGCTGCACGAGACCTGCGCCAAGCGCTTCGCGCCCGACGCCCAGCACGTGGGCTATCCGAACCGCGACGATGCGATCCTCGCCCTGCAATCGGGCAAGGTCGACGTGGACATCCTCGCCGCCATCCTCGGCCTCTCCGCGGTGGGCAAGAACCCGAGCCTCGGGCCGTATCATCTGCTGACGGAACCGCTGGTGGCGTTGCCGTCGGACTTTGGCATCCAGCGCGAGCCGGACACGCGGTTTTTGGACGTGCTCAACGCCTGGCTCGACTTCAACCGCGGCATCGGCCAGATCCGCGAATGGCTGCTCGACGGGCTGGCGCTGGCGGGCGTGAAGCGCAGCCAGGTGCCGCCGGAAGTCACGTTCTGAGGCTGCGCCGCCGCGGCGGGCGGAATGCACTACCAATGGGATTTCAGCTTCCTGCAGCGCTACATCCCGCTGCTGTGGAAGGGCACGCTGGTGACGCTCGCCTATACGGCGGGGACGATCCTGCTCGGCCTGCTGATCGGATTGCTGCTCGGGACTTGGGCGGCTGTCGCGCTCGCGGCTGGTGAACACGCCGCTGGTGGCCGTGATCGAGGCGTTCCGCTGCACGCCGCTCTTGGTGCAGATCGTCTGGGTCTATTACGCGTTGCCGGTGCTGCTGCACATCCAGATGCCGGCGGTCACGGCAGCAACGGTCACGCTCTCGTTCTACGGCGGCGTGTTCTACGCCGAGATCTTCCGCGGCGGCATCATCTCGATCGAGCGCGGGCAGTGGGACGCGGCGCGGGCGCTGGGCTTGCGGCGCTGGCCGATGATGCGGCGACGTGATCCTGCCGCAGGCGGTGCGGCGGATGGTGCCGCCGTTCATGAACCAGTCGATCACGCAATTGAAGAACACGTCGCTGGTCTCGACGATCGCGGTGCCTGACCTGCTGTATCAGGGCACGCTGATCACGGCGGACACGTATCGCCCGCTGGAGGTCTATACCGTGGTGGCGCTGATCTATTTCGCGCTGCTGTTCCCGGCGACGCGGCTGGTGCAGGCCTACGAGGCGCGGCTCGCGCGGGCACGCTAGCGAGCGCGGTCCGGGCCCGCCCCCAACACATCGACCTCGCGACCCCTCCCCCCCAGCCCCCTCCCGCAAGGGGAGGGGGAGCAAACCGCCTAAGCCCCCTCCCCTTGCGGGAGGGGGTTGGGGGAGGGGTGTCGTGCCACGACCGCCCTCCCCTACAGGAACGCGGACGCGTTCAGGTTGGTCACGCCCTCGACGCGGATGGTGGTGTTGTCCGAGAGGGTCAGCACGGTCGCGCCGTTGGAGACCGTCGCGCCGGCAAGCGCGTTGGCGGCCTCGCTGGGGCCGTAGCCGCCGGCCAGGAACAGACTGTCGCCCTTGGCCTGGTCGAAGCCGAAAATATCCACGGTGCCGCCGGAGGAGAAGCCCTTGAGGATGGAATAGAAGTCGGTCCCGGTGCCGCCGATGATGGTGTTGCTGCCGCTGCCGGCGATGTAGAAATCGGTGCCCGAGCCGCCGCCGAAGATGTCGTTGCCGGTGCCGCCCCAGAACACGTTGTTGCCGCTCCCATTGGCGCCGATGATCGCCTCGTTGCCGGAACCGCAGGCGATCAGGTCCTGGCCGGGGCCGTTGGCGGCCATGATGTCGCCGTTGCCTTCGCCGAAAATCACCGTCGCCTGGCTCCCGGCGGCGATCACGTTGTTGCCGCCCTTGCTGCCGGCGAACAGCCCGCCGCCCTGGCCGCCGAAGATCGTGGCCGGAGCGGACGCGTTGACGCCCACCACGGTCGAGCTGCCCTGGCCGCTGTCGATGAAATTCAGCGGGCCGTTGCCGAACACCAGCGCGTTGCCGCCGGCGTTGATCGTGGCCGGCCCGGCGCCGGCGAAGATGGTGTCGTTGCCGAGCGAGTTGACCACGTCGGTGCCGCTGCTGAGCGAGATCGAATTGTCCCCGAGGCCGCCGGTGATGGTCGCCGTGCCCGATCCGGCCGTCACCGTGTCGTTGCCGGCGAGCAGGTTGAGATAGCCGTTGGCGCTGCCGCCCGCGATCGCGGGGATCAGCGGCTGCGGCGCGAAACCGGTGATCTCGTCGATCAGCACGGGCAGGCCGCCAGGCTGCTCCTCCACCTCGATGATCCCGGTCACGGTGCCCCCGGTCACCTGATAGAGCGTCGGGTTTGTGCCCGGGATCGGGCCGCCCAGCTGGAACGTCCCGTTGAGAAGGGTGAACCGGTTCGGATCGCCGCTGGTGAAATCGAGGGCGATCGTCGTCGTCGTCCCGCCCTGCGCCAACGGCGGCTGTTCGTTGCTGACATTGGCGAGTTGCAGCGTGCCAATCGGACTCAATTGATAATTGAAGGAAAGATTCCCGACCTGGACCGTCGCCATCACCCAATGCTCCTGTATCGGCTCACGCCGGGGTTTAACCGCAAGTGTTGTCCCAATAATAATGCCATGGCAAGCGGGCCGAGATGCCTCACGCTTGCGTGTGTTGATCACGGAATCATGAGGAAACCCGGCCGATCGCCGACAACACGAACGATTCTGATCCGGAAGAATGTGTAAAAGCTAATTACCTAAGTGCCAGTCCGGAATCGCCACAGGCCCGGTCCGGATTCGCCGCTCGGCTGGCAAGTCACTGATAAGGCTATGATCCCTGCGTTTGGCACAGCATTTGCTAATTGCTGCTTGCCGCTTCCGGTTGGGCGGCGTGCGAGGCCAACGCCCGGGAAAAACCCCGCTGCGCTTTTGAAAGAGGTTCCGATGACCAGCACCGCCATCATCACCCGCACCGCCGCCATCGCCCTCGGCGCATTCCTGACCCTGCATCAGCCGGCCAGCGCCGGCATGGCGTCCACTCTTGAGACCGCCACCTCCGGCGGCGCGAACTGGACCTACACCGCCGGCGCCAGCGGGCGCACGTACAATTTCGCCCCGATCCAGGGCACCGATTGGCTGAGCGGCAGCCAGGACGCGACGCCGGTTTCGGCCCCCGTCGGCTCGACCGGCAGCGCGACCTCGAGCGTCCCCGAGCCCGGCACCCTGGCCCTGCTCGGCTTCCCGCTGCTGTTCGTCGCCGCCGCAGTGCGCCGCCGCCGCCGCTGACCTCACCAGCACCTTAACCCTTGATGAACAAGGTTCATCGCCCGTTTCGCAGGAGCTTCCCATGACCCGCACCGCCATCATCGCCCGCACCGCCGCCATCGCCCTTGGCGCAGTCCTGACCCTCCACCAGCCGGCCAGCGCCGGCATGGCGTCCACTCTTGAGACTGCCACCTCCGGCGGCGCGAGCTGGGCCTACACCGCCGGCGCGAGCGGGCACACGTACAATTTCGCCCCGATCCAGGGCACCGATTGGCTGGGCGGCAGCCAGGACGCCACCCCGGTTTCCGACCCCGTCGGCTCGACCGGCAACGCGACCGCGAGAGTCCCCGAGCCCGGCACCCTGGCCCTGCTCGGCTTCCCGCTGCTGTTCGTCGCCGCCGTGGTGCGCCGCCGCCGCCGCTAGTGCCGGCCCGATCCGACCGCCAGCGCCCAAGCCCTTGATGAGCAAGATTCATCCGTACGTGTCGCAGGAGTTTTCCATGACCCGCACGGCCCTCATCGCCCGCACCGCCGCCATTGCTCTCGGCGCATTCCTGACCCTGCATCAGCCGGCCAGCGCCGGCATGGCGTCCACCCTTGAGACCGCCACCTCCGGCGCCGCGAGCTGGACTTACACGGCCGGCGCCAGCGGGCACACGTACAATTTCGCCCCGATCCAGGGCACCGACTGGCTGAGCGGCAGCCAGGATGCGACGCCGGTTTCGGCCCCCGTCGGCTCGACCGGCAGCGCGAGTTCGAGCGTCCCCGAGCCCGGCACCCTGGCCCTGCTCGGCTTCCCGCTGCTGTTCGTCGCCGCCGTGGTGCGCCGCCGCCGCTGAACGTCGGCCCGAGCCGGCGCTGCCACAGCAGCCGGCCGTCGTACCTCCGTCCGCCTGAGTTAAGGCCACGCGCTATCGGTGCCCCGGGCACACCCGCCGCTAGTGCCTCGGCATCCCGAGAGAGCGCCAAAGTCGAAAGTATTTGTCGGAAATATTTACAACTGTTCGCGGCGGCCCGCGCCGGAACTCGTGATATCGTCACAAAGATCGGCGTTCTCGCTGCTTCCGCTCGCCTCTGATCACGCTGTCGTGATGAACGCGAAAGAAGCGTGGTCCAATCTCAACCGCGGCGTGGCAGCATCTGCTCGACCAGCGTTGCCCAATAGCTGGCGCCCACCGGCAGGATCGCGTCATTGAAGTCGTAGCGCGGGTGGTGGACCATGGCGTCGTCCGGGTGTGCACGCGCGCCGAGCAGGATGAACGCGGCCGGCTTTGCCTGGGCGAAGAACGCGAAATCCTCGCTGCCCATCGTCGGCTTCTCCATCGGCTGCACGCGCGAGGGTCCCGCCACCGCCTCGGCCGCGCGCCGGGCCAGCGCCAGCGTCGCCGGGTCGTTCACCGTCGCCGGGTAGTTGCGCTTGTACGTCACCTCCGCCCGGGCGCCGAGGCTCTCGGCAATGCCGCTCGCGAGCCGGATGAAGCCGCCTTCGAGCAGATCGCCCACTTCGGGCGCGAACCAGCGCGCGGTGCCCATCATGCGCACCGTCTCGGGGATCACGTTGTAGGTGTGGCCGCCGGCGATGTGGCAGAGCGAGAGCACCCCGCCCTCGATCGGCTCCATCACGCGCGACACCAGGCCCTGCGCCGCCGAGATGATCTGGGCGGCGACGAACACCGGATCGACGCCGAGATGCGGCTGCGCGCCGTGCGTGCCGCGGCCGGTAATGGTGACGTCGATGTTGGCGACCGCCGCCATCACCGGGCCGTCGCGCCAGATGAAAGTGCCCTCCGGCGCGAGCGGCCAGTTGTGCATCCCGAACACCTGTTCCATCGGAAAGCGGTCGAACAGGCCCTCGCGCACCATGATGCCGGCCCCGCCCTGCGTCTCCTCGGCGGGTTGGAAGATCAGATAGACGGTGCCGTCGAAATTGCGCGTCTCGGTCAGATAGCGCGCGGCGCCGAGCAGCATTGCGGTGTGCCCGTCATGGCCGCAGGCGTGCATCACGCCGGCGTTCTGCGACGCGTAGGGCCGGCCGGTCTCCTCGGCGATCGGCAGCGCGTCCATATCCGCGCGCAGGCCGATGGCGCCGCCCTCGCCGCGCCCGCGCACCACGCCGACCACGCCGGTTCCGGCGAGACCGGCATGGACCTCATCGACGCCGAATTCCCGCAGCTTCGCCTGCACCACGCCGCTGGTGCGATGCTCGGCGAGACCGAGTTCGGGATGGGCGTGCAGATCGTGCCGCCACTCGGTCATGGCGTCGTGGAATTCGGCGATGCGGTTGATGATCGGCATGGCGTGCCTCCTGCGGCTCCAAAGTTGTGCGGCGGAGGCGGGCGGCGCGCAACCCGGCTTGACCGCGTAACGTCGTCCGGCCATGCGGCGCCATGCACGCCCCGCTTGCGAACAGCTTCCTCTACGCGCTGGTGGCATTGCTGGTGATCGTCGATCCGGCGGGAACCGCCGTCCTGTTCGCCGCGATGACGCCGCACGACACCATCGCCGAACGCACCGCGCAGGCGCGGCGGGCGTGCCTCGTCGCCTTCGTCGTGCTCGCTGCCTTCGGCCTGGCGGGCGAGCGGCTGCTGCACGCGCTCGGGATCGGTCTGCCGGCGATGCGGGTCGCGGGCGGCATCCTGCTGTTCCTCACCGCCGCCGACATGGTGACCGCCAAGGGCGCACTGCGCCCCAGCCGCAGCGAACGCGAGGCCGCGATCCGCAGCAACGAGGACATCAGCGTCTTTCCGCTGGCGATCCCGCTGATTGCGGGACCAGGGGCGATGACGACGATGGTGCTGCTGAACTCCACCGCCGCCGGCGACCCGCGCCTGATCGGCGCGATCGAGGCGGCGCTGCTCGCCGCCATCCTGGTGACACTCGCCGCCCTGCTGCTGGCGCGGCGCCTCTCGCAGATGCTCGGCAAGACCGGAGCGAGCGTGATCGGCCGCGTGCTCGGCGTGCTGCTCGCGGCGCTCGCGGCCCAGATCGTGCTCGACGGCGTGCGCGAGGCGCTACGCCTATAGCGCCTCCGTCATTTTCGGACGGTGATCGCGGAACCCAGTCGCGCGCTCGAAGGCGTGGGCAGCGGCCAGCAGCGCCGCCTCCTCGAACGGGCGGGCGATGAGCTGGATGCCGAGCGGTAGCCCGCTCGGGCCAAAGCCGCCGCAGACCGAGATCGCCGGATAGCCGGTGACGTTGCCGGGCGGGCTGAAGCTCGGTTTGTCCGGCGGCGACCATTTCGGCACGGCGTCGATCCGCGGCGCCTCGCCGGGTGTCGAGGCGGTCAACAGCAGGTCGAAGCCCGCCATGCCGCGGGCCATCGCGCGGCACAGCTCGCGACGGCGGCGAAGGGCGGCCACGTAGTCCGGACCGCTGATGAGGGCGGCCAAGGCCAGCCGGTCGCGAAACAGCTCGCCGTATTCGGCGAACCGCGTGCTGAGCCAGGGCGCATGGATCGCGTACGCCTCCGTGAGAAGAATCACGGTGTTGCAGGCGCCCCATTCGACGAGATGCGGCAGCCGCACCTCGGCGAGCTCGGCGCCGAGGCCGCGGAGCGTCTCGGCCGCCCGTGCCACCGCCTCGGCCGTCGCGGGCGTGGTTTCGGTGTCGTCCTCGTGCCAGTGCCGGACCACGCCGATGCGCAACCCCCGCGCATCCTCGCGCAGCGCCGCCGCGTAGTCAGGCACCGGCCGGTCGGCGCTGGCGGGATCGGCCGGATCGTGCCCGGCCATCGCACCGAGCAGCAGGGCGCAATCCTCTGCCGTCCAGGCGAGCGGGCCGGCATGGTCGAGCGAGAAGGCGAGCGGCAGGATGCCGGCGCGGCTGACGCGGCCGTAGGTCGGCTTGATGCCGGCGAGGCCGCAGAACGAGGCCGGGCTGCGGATCGAGCCGCCGGTGTCCGACCCCGTGCCCCCGAGCGCCAGCCCCGCCGCCACCGCCGACCCCGTGCCGGAGGAGGAGCCGCCCGTGAAGTGCGCCGGGTTCCACGGATTGCGCGCCGCCGGCCAGGGCAGGTCGAAGGACGGACCGCCCATCGCGAACTCATGCGTCGCGACCTTGCCCAGCATCACGGTGCCGGCCTCGGCGAGCTTGCGCACCGTGGTCGCGTCCTCCTTGGGGACATGCTCCATCAGTACCCGCGAGTGCGCCGTCGTGCGAATGCCGGCGGTGCCGTAGATGTCCTTGTGGACGATCGGGATGCCATCGAGCGGACCGCGCCGCGCACCGCGCATCGCCCGCGCCTCGGCGGCGCGCGCGTCGGCCATCGCGCGATCTTCGGCGACGAGCAGGAAGGCGTGCAGCGCCGGATCGAGCCGCGCGGCGCGGTCGAGGCAGCCGCGCGCGAGCTCGACGGGGGAGATGTCTTTCGCGGCAATCCGACGCGATGCCTCGGCGATGGTCGGGATCGCGGCCATCAGCCCTGCTCCGGCCGGAAGATGAGCGCCGGCTCGTCCTCGGGCTGGCGCGGGCGGCGGATGATGGCGATCATGGCCTGCAGGTTCGCCCAGCCGCCCTGCACCGCTTCCGCCTGCGCGGCGGTGAGGTTCAGCCCCGCGTCGGCAAGCCGGGCGCGAAACGCTTCGATCTCGTCCTGTGGCATTCGCATCCTCTCAAGAAGGCGAGGGGGGCCAGTTTGCCACATCGGCCGGGCATGGACGAGCCGTGATCCGTCTCGGCTCTCGGCGGCAACGCTCCACTGCCGACGCGGAGAGGGCTTTGAGCTGAAAGGCGTCCGATATTACGGCCGGCTCGGGTCGATCCAGCCGATGTGCCCGTCACTGCGGCGATAGACGACGTTGAGTTCGCCGCTGGTGCTGTTGCGGAACATCATCACCGGCTGGTCGGCGAGGTCCATCCGCATCACCGCCTCGCCCACTGAGAGGCGACTGATCTCGGCAGGGGATTCCGCGATCACGGTCGCGTAGGTCTCGGCGGCAGTACGGCCCTCGCCGTCCGGCTGCTCCTCCTCCTGGCGCAGCACGTATTGCCGCGCCGCCTCGGGCCGCTCGCGGTTGGCGAGGTCGCGCGCGTGCTCGTTGACGCGGCGGCGATAGCGGCGCAGGCGCTTGGCAAGGTGCTCGGCAGCGTCGTCGAAGGCCGCGTGAGCGTCCGCCGCCTCCCCCTCGCCGCGCAGCGAGAGGCCGCGGCCGGCGTGGACGTTGACGTCGCAGGTGAAGAAGCTGCGAGCGCGGCCGAAAGTGACAACGGCCTCAAGCGCATGGTCGAAATACTTGCCGGCGATCGCCTCGAGCTGCTCGGCAACCCGCACCCTGAGCGCGTCCGAGAGATCGACCTGCTTGCCCGAGACCGTGATCTGCATCGCTTCTCCTCCCGCGCCCCGCCTCACCTTTCGTGATCCGCCGCTGCGGGTCCGGCGGCCGGTCATGCCGGCGCTACCTTCTCCTGCTTGCGCTGGACCGAGCTAGGGATGCGCAGCGCGTCGCGGTATTTGGCCACGGTCCGTCGGGCGATGTCCACGCCCTCACGCCGCAGCGCGTTCATGATCGCTTCGTCAGAGAGCACCTCGTCCGGCGGCTCGGCCTCGACCAGATCGCGGATGCGGCGGCGCACCACCTCGGCGCTGTGGGTCTCCCCCTCGGCGGTGCCGGCGATCGCGCCGGTGAAGAAATACTTCAACTCGAAGATGCCGCGCGGGGTTGCGATGAACTTGTTCGAGGTAACGCGGCTGACCGTGCTCTCGTGCATCTCGATCACCTCGGCGACGTCGCGCAGGATCAGCGGCCGCAGGTGGGTGATGCCGTGGCGAAGGAACCCGTCCTGGCGGCGGACGATCTCGGAGGCGACGCGCAGGATGGTCTCGGCCCGCTGCTGCAGCGATCTCACCAGCCAGTTGGCGCTCGCCAGATGCTCGGCCAGAAACGCCCGGTCCTCGCGGCCCAGGCGGGGACCGACGCGCGCGGCATAGCGCTGGTTGACGAGCACGCGCGGCAGCGAGTTCGGGATTGAGTTCGAGCAGCCAGGCGCCATCGGGGGTGGCGCGCATCAGCACGTCCGGGATCACCGGCTGGGCTGAAATCGCCTCGAAGGTGGCCGCCGGCTTCGGATCGAGGGCGCGCAGTTCGGCGATCATGTCGGCCAGATCGTCGGCATCGACGCCGCACGCGCCACCCAGCGCGCGCAGATCGCGCCGCGCCAGCAGGTCGAGATTGTCGAGCAGGGCGACCATCGCCGGATCAAGCCGATTCCGCTCGGCGAGTTGCACGGCGAGGCATTCGCGCAGATCGCGGGCGAACAGGCCACTCGGGTCGAAGCGCTGCATCCGCGCCCGCACCGAGGCCACGCGCTCCACATCGGCGCCGAGTACCGCCGCGATCATTTCGCTCTCGACCGCAACCCGCCCCGCCGCATCGAGCAGCGCGATCAGCTGCGTGCCGATCAGCCGGTCGAGCGGATCGCCGAAGCTGAGGCGAAGCTGCTCGTCCAGATGCTCGCGCAGCGTGCGGCGGCCCGCCGCCAGATCCTCCACGCCGCGCTCCGGTCCGTCCGCGCCACCGCCGCCGCTGAACTCGGCGCCGAGCAGCGGGCCGTCGGCGTCGAAGGTGTTGGACCAGTCGGCATCGAGGGGTGCCTCCTGCGGCAATTGGTCGGAGGCGACCAGGGCGGCGGCATCGGCTTGCGGCGAGAGGGCTTCCGGCTCGGGACCGGGACGCTGGTCGGGAGCGGGCAGCTCGGCCGGCTCGGCGTCCCCATCGTCGCGCTCGAGCAGCGGATTGCGCTCGAGCTCCTCCTCGACGAAGGCTGCGACGTCGAGGTTGGAAAGCTGCAGCAGCTTGAGCGACTGCTGCATTTGCGGGGTCATCGCAAGCGTCTGCGACTGGCGCAGGTCGATGCGCGGACCGATCCCCATGGCGGCCGTCAGATCGGGCGCATAGCCGCACTATCGCCCCCGAACGGGGCACGCCTTGCTGGCGCGGCGCGGACGATCTTCGGCATCGGCCGCCAGTCTACTACAGGCTGAACCTTTCGCCGAGATAGACGCGTCGCACGTCCTGGTGCGCGACCACCTCCTCGGGTGCCCCCTCCATCAGCATCTCGCCGTCGTGCATGATGTAGGCGCGGTCGATAATTTCCAGCGTTTCCCGCACGTTGTGGTCGGTGATGAGCACCCCGATGCCGCGATCCTTGAGGTGCGAGACGAGGTCGCGGATTTCGCCCACCGCAATCGGGTCGATGCCGGCCAGCGGCTCGTCGAGCAGGATGTAGCCGGGCTGGGTGGCGAGCGCGCGCGCGATCTCGACCCGGCGCCGCTCGCCGCCGGAGAGCGCCAGCGCCGGGGTGCGGCGCAGATGGCCGATGCCGAACTCGGCCAGCAGCTCGTCGAGCATGAGGTCGCGCCGGTCGGGGTCGGACTCCACCACCTCGAGCGCCGCCATCACGTTCTGCTCGACATTGAGGCCGCGGAACACGCTCGCCTCCTGCGGCAGGTAGCCGATGCCGAGCCGGGCGCGGCGGTACATCGGCAGGCCGGTGATATCGGCGCCGTCGAGCCGGATCGAGCCGGTGTCGGGGCGCACCAGGCCGGTGATCATGTAGAAGGTCGTCGTCTTGCCGGCGCCGTTGGGGCCGAGCAGGCCCACCGCCTCGCCGCGGCGCAGCGCGATCGACACGTCGCGCACCACGGCGCGCTTCTTGTAGGTCTTGCCGACCCCGCGGGCCACCAGACCATCGGTGCGGGGGGCGAGGCGAACGGTCTTGTTCATCGCGTCGCCGGCGCCGGCGCGGCGCCCGGCTGTTGCTGTTGCTGTTGCTGCTGCGCGCTGTTGGGCATCACCAGCCCATGCACCCGCTCGCCGGGGTTGGAAACCATCCGCGACAGGCCGGTCTTGAGATCGACCACCGCCTCGTTGCCGTTGAGCTCGATTCTCCCCGCGGGTGATCCGCACCTGGCCGACCAGCACCGCGATCCCGGTCGCCGGGTCGTAGACGCCGCGATCGCCGTGGACGATGTCCGTCTGGGTGTGGATCACCACGTGGCCGAACGCCTGCGCCTGCTTGAGCTTGCCGGAGGCGGCGAGCGGGTCGCCGCCCGGCGGGGTTGCGGCCCCCGTCTTGACCGATGTCGTCTTGACCGATGCCGTCTTGACCGATTCCGTCTTGACCGATGCCGCACCCGCCGGCGGCGGTGTTGAAGGAGTGGTGTAGGCCACCAGCACGTCGGCGGTGATCCGCCGCCCGTCCTTGCTGGTCACGCTGGCGTCGCCGCGGCCGACGCCCATGTGCTTGTCCGACCACCACTCGATCGAGTCGCGCGCGGTCATCACGTCGTTGGGCGTGGTCAGCCGCAAATGCTGCCCGGTCAGCACCAGCACCGCCTGGTCGATGTCATAGACGGCGCGGTCGGAGACCGCGGTGTCGGTCTGCGTGTAGATGTGGACATGGCCCTCGGCGATGAGACGGTAGATCTCGTTATCGCCGGTATCGGGTTCGGCGGCGATGCCCGGCGCGCCGGGCGCGGGCGGCGTGACCGCGACCGGGGTTGCCGGCTTGGCGGCGACCGGATTGCCGGCCGCCGGCGCCCCGGATGCCGGCTGCTTCTTGCGATAGTAGGCGATCAGCCGGTCGGCGGTGACGGTGACATCGCCGCGCACCGCGCGCGCATCGCCGACCGCCGTGACCGTCTGCGCCTTCTGGTCGAGATCGATGCTGTCGGTCGCGGTCACGGTGATCGGGCCGCCGTGCGAGAAGTCGATCTGCTGCGCGCGCGCGGCGATCGGGGCCGCGAGCAGGAGCACGGCGGCCGCGCGCAGCCACGCCATGCGGGCGGCCATCAGTGCGCCCCGTTGAGCACCAGCTTGGCCGGGCCGGTGAACTGGATGACGTCGCCCTTGTCGAGAAATGCGAAGCCTTGCGCATCAAGGATTCCGAACGGGCCTTCCGCGTGCGTCCAGCGGTGCCCGGCGGCCGCCCCCGCGTGCAGGTCGATCGCCGCGGTTGCGGTGTCGAGGGTGGTGCCGTCGTCGCGATACAGCGTGACATCCCCGGAGAGATCGAGCTGGCCCGCGTGCTGGATATAGACGCCCTGGCGCGAACGGACCATCAGCCAACTGCCGCTCTGCAACGTCAGGTCGGCCTTCGGCGTGGTGAGATCGACGCGCTCGGGCGTCGCCTGCATCGCGGTCACGGCGGTCACCATGTAGGGCTGGCCGCGGCGATCGACGCCACGGTAACGCGCGTCGGTCATCCGGCCGGCTTCCGTCACCTGCCCCAGCCGGCGGAACGCGATGCGGTCGCGCGCCTCCTGGCGGTCGATCTCGGGCCACATCACCATCACCACCAGCAGAGCCACCGACAGCAACGGCAGCACGCGCTTCGCCCAGCGCACCATCCAGCGGCGGCGCGCGATGCCGGAAGCGGTCGGCGCCCGGTAGCGCCGCGACAGCCCGTCGCCCACCAGCCGGCCGCCCGGCGCCGCCCGGCGCGTGGCACCTCTGCCCGCGTCCCCACCGCGCAGTGGCGAGATGCTGTTCATGCGACACCCGCGCGCAGCAGATCGTGGATGTGCAGCACGCCGACCGGCTGACCGGCGCCGTCCACGACGAACAGCGCGGTGATCGGCCGCGGCGGCGCCTCCATGGCATGCAGCGCGTCCGCGGCAAGCGCGTCGGGGCCGATCGTGCGCGGCGCCGCGGTCATCACCTCGGCGACTCGGCGCGCCAGCAGGTTCGGTCCCATCGCTCGCCGCAGGTCGCCGTCGGTGACGATGCCGCACAGCACTCCGTCGGCGCCGATGACGCCTAGGCACCCGAGGCCGGCGCCGGTCATCACCAGCAGGGCCCGGTCCATCGTCTCCTCGGGGGCGGCAAGCGGGATCGTCTCGCCCGCGTGCATCAGATCGCGCACCCGGCGCAGCCGCGCCCCCAATCGCCCGCCCGGGTGGATGCGGCCGAAATCGCTGGCGTCGAAGCCGCGACGGGTCAGCAGCGCCACTGCGAGCGCGTCGCCGAGCGCCATCTGCATCGTGGTGCTGGTGGTCGGCGCGAGACCCATCGGGCACGCCTCCGGCATCGCCGGCAGCAGCAGCGTCACGTCGGCCGCCGCCGCCAGGGCGGAACCGGCGCGGCCGCTGATCGCGACCAGCGGCAGGCCGAACCGCCGCGCGTGCGAGACCAGATCGGCGAGCTCCGGCGTCTCGCCGGAGTTGGACAGCGCCAGCACCGCGTCGCCCGGCACCACCATGCCGAGATCGCCGTGCGAGGCCTCGGCGGGATGGACGAACAGCGCCGGCGTGCCGGTGGAGGCGAGCGTGGCTGCGATCTTGCGCCCGACATGGCCGGACTTGCCCATGCCGCTGACCACCACCCGCCCGGTCGCGGACGCGAGCAATGCTACGGCGCACGCGAAGCGATCGTCGAGGCCGGCGGCCAGCGCGCGCAGCGCCGCCGCCTCGCCGCCCAGCACGGCACGGGCGACATCGAGATCGGAGCGGGTCTCGGCGAGGGCGAGGCTCACGGGTGCGGATTCTGCATCGGGACACTCCCTCTATGGGCGGCCGGCCCGGCCGGGTCAATTCGGCCTTCGTCACAGACCGTAACATGCCGCGAGAAACGCGGCCGCAGCGGAGTCGGGGCCACCAGGTATTGTGGTCCGAGAGGTGAGTTTTCCACAGCTTTTTGTGGCACTGTGGGTTGTGTAGAGCCTGCCATCCGAGATACCGTATCTAGTAGGTCGATGGCGGGGAAGGGCCTCACGATGGACTGGACCGACGAAATCGTCGCTAGATTGCGCGCGCTGTGGGACGAGGGCCACTCGACGGCGGAGATCGGTCGGCGCCTGGCGGTTTCCAAGAACTCGGTAATCGGCAAGGCGCACCGGATGGACCTGCCGGCCCGCCCCTCGCCGATCCGTCGCGAACCGGGCGGCCCGCGGCCGCCGCGGCCGCCGCGGCGGCTGTCCGGGCCGACGCTGCCGCCGTTGCCGGTGTCGCGGCCGAGGCCGGCGACGGCGTCACCGCCGCGGCCGATCGTCGCTGCCCCCGCAGTCGCCCCGCTGCCGCGACCCGCGCCGCCGCCGCGGCCGGTCCTGATGCAGCCGGCGCGGCCGTATTCCGGCCGGGTCACGGCTTGCTGCTGGCCGATCGGCGAGCCGGGGACGCCCTCGTTCCGGTTCTGCGATGGCGATGCCATCCCGGGCAAGCCCTATTGCGGCACCCATGCGCAGATCGCCTACGTGAAGGTGCGTGACCGGCGCGAGGACGCCGCCTGAGGGGAAGGCGACGCGCGGTCCCAGCGCGACCCGAGTTGAGCCGTTGGCGCTTGCAGGCTAGACGGGTCGCGCCGGCCTGCGCCAGCCTGCACGCGCCAGCCTGCACGACACGGATCCCGGGACCATCCTCGTTTGAAATACTCGTTCGTCTCGCTGCTCACGCAGGCCGTGGCCGGGCAGAAGGGCTGGAAGCCGGTCTGGCGGGAGCCCGACCCGAAGCCCTTCTATGACGTCGTGATCGTCGGCGGCGGGGGGCACGGGCTTTCGACAGCCTATTATCTCGCCCGCGAGCACGGCTTGACCAACGTCGCCGTCGTCGAGAAAGGCTGGATCGGCTCGGGCAATGTCGGGCGCAACACCACGATCATCCGTTCCAACTATCTGCTGCCGGCCAACACGGCCTTTTACGAATGGTCGCTGAAATTGTGGGAGGGGCTGGAGCAGGACATCAACTACAACGCCATGATCAGCCAGCGCGGCGTGCTGAACCTGTTCCACTCCGACGCCGAGCGCGACGCGGCCGCCCGGCGCGGCAATGCGATGCGGCTGAACGGCGTGGATGCCGAGTTGCTCGATACGTCGCAGGTGCGCGCCTTCGTCCCTTCGCTCGATTTCGAGAACGCACGATTCCCGATCAAGGGCGGCCTGCTGCAACGCCGCGGCGGCACCGTGCGCCACGATGCGGTCGCCTGGGGCTATGCGCGCGCCGCCGACCAGCGCGGGGTCGATATTCTGCAAAATTGCGAAGTGACGGGCATTCGCATCGAGGCCGGTCGCGCCATCGGCGTGGAGACCCGTCGTGGCTTCATCGGCGCCGGCAAGATCGGCCTCGCCTGCGCCGGCAATTCTTCGCGGGTGGCAGGGATGGCCGGGCTGCGCCTGCCGATCGAGAGCCACGTGCTGCAAGCCTTCGTCTCCGAGGGCATCAAGCCGATGCTGGATACCGTGGTGTCGTTCGGCGGCGGGCATCTCTATGTCAGCCAGTCGGACAAGGGCGGCCTGGTGTTCGGCGGCGACCTCGACGGCTACAATTCCTATGCCTGGCGCGGCAATCTGCCGATCATGGAGGAGGTGGCGGCGGGCTTGCTGGCGCTGCTGCCCCGCGCCGGGCGGCTGCGCATCGTGCGCTCCTGGGGCGGGCTGATGGACATGTCGATGGACGGCTCGCCGATCATCGACCGCACCAGCGTCGCGGGCCTCTATCTCAATTGCGGCTGGTGCTATGGCGGCTTCAAGGCGACGCCGGCCTCGGGCTGGTGCTTCGCCCACACTATCGCGCGCGACGAGCCGCATCCGCTGAACGCCGCCTTCCGCCTCGATCGTTTCGAAACCGGGCATGTGCTCGACGAGAAGGGTGCCGGCGCGCGCCCGAACCTACAGTAGCCGATGCGCATTCCCTGCCCCTATTGCGGCGAGCGTGGCCACGACGAGTTCTCTTACCTTGGCGACGCCAAACCGTACCTGAACGGCCGCCCCGATCCCGCCGCACCCGACGCGGCGGCGGCATTTCATGCGTACGTGCATCTGCGCGAGAACCCGGCCGGCCCGCTCGATGAGCTGTGGCACCATGTCGGCGGCTGCCGCGCCTGGCTGGTGGTGCGGCGCGACGTGCGCAACCACGAAATCCTCGCCGTCCGCCCGGCGATGGAGCGGCCGCGATGACAGCCAAGGCCCAGCGGATCGACCGCTCGCCCCCTCCCCCCGGCCCCCTCCCGCAAGGGGAGGGGGAGTTGAGCACCAAAGCCCCTTCCCCTTGCGGGAGGGGGTTGGGGGAGGGGTGGCGCGGGGCCGAGGTGGGGCACGACGAAGGACTTCCGCGATGAGCCGCCTTCCCGCTGGCGGGCTGATCGACCGCGCGCGCACCCTCCGCTTCAGCTTCGACGGGCGCCGCTACGCCGGCCATCCCGGCGACACGCTGGCCTCGGCGCTGCTCGCCAACGGCGTGCGCCTGGTCGGGCGCTCGTTCAAGCTGCACCGGCCGCGCGGCATCCTCACCGCCGGCCCGGAGGAGCCAAACGCGCTGGTGGAGCTGCGCGAGGGCGCACGGCGCGAGCCGAACACGCCGGCGACCGTCGCGGAACTGTATGACGGTCTGCGCGCGCGCAGCCAGAACCGCTTTCCGTCGCGACACCTCGACCTGATGGCGGCGAACGCCCTGTTCGCGCCGCTGCTGCACGCCGGCTTCTACTACAAGACCTTCATGTGGCCGGCCTCGTTCTGGGAGCGCGTCTACGAGCCGCTGATCCGCCGTGCCGCCGGCCTCGGGCGCGCCGCGGAAGCGGCGGACCCCGATCGTTACGAGCACGCCCACGCGCATTGCGACGTGCTGGTGATCGGCGCCGGTCCGGCCGGGCTGATGGCGGCACTGACCGCCGGGCGGGCCGGCGCGCGGGTGATCCTGTGCGACGAGGATTTCTATCCGGGCGGGCGGCTGCTGGCGGAGCGGGGCGCCATCGGCGACGAGCCGGGTGTCGCGTGGGCGGCAACCGCCGCGGAGGAACTTTCTTCTCTCCCCAATCTCCAAATCCTGTTCCGAACGACCGTGTTCGGCCTTTACGACGGCGGCACGTTCGGCGCCGTGCAGCGGGTCGGCGACCATCTGGCCGCGCCGGACCCGCGCGCGCCGCGCCAGCGCGTCTGGCGGATCGTCGCCAAGCGCTCGGTGCTGGCGGCGGGCTCGATCGAGCGCCCGCTGGTGTTCGGCGACAACGACCGCCCGGGCGTGATGCTGGCCGGCGCCGTGCGCACCTACCTCAATCGCTACGCCGTCGCCGCGGGGCGCCGGGCCGTGGTGTTCGCCACCCACGACGACGGCCATCGCACCGTGCGCGACCTGCTGGCCGCGGGGGTTGGCGTCGCGGCCCTGGTCGATCCGCGTCCCGAGGCGACCGCGCCCGCGCGGGTACGGCTGGTGCGTGGCGTGGTCAGCCGCGCGATCGGCGGCCACGCGGTGCGGGGGGTGGAGATCACCCGCGCCGACGGCGCGCGGCTGCGGCTCGGCTGCGACCTGCTGGCGATGGCGGGCGGCTGGAGTCCGACCATCCACCTCAGCTCCCATCTCGACGGCCGGCCGCGCTGGGACGAGGCGCAGGCGGCGTTCGTGCCGGACAAGCTGCCCGCCGGCATGGCGGTGGCGGGGGCGGCCTCGGGCGCCTTCACGACCGCCGAGGCGCTGAGCGGGGGTGCGCGCGCCGGCGCGGCAGCGGCCGACGAGACCGGCCATCCCGCGCGCCTGCCCAACATCCCCGACGCCGAGCCGGAGGCAACCGGCCAGCGCGCCCTGTGGCGGGTGCGCGGCACGCGCGGCCACGGCGTTCGTCGATTTCCAGAACGACGTCACCGGCGACGACGTGGAACTGGCCGAGCGCGAGGGGTTCCGCGCGGTCGAGCATCTCAAGCGCTACACCACGCTCGGCATGGCGACCGACCAGGGCAAGACCGCCAATGTGAACGGCCTGGCGCTGATGGCGGAGCTGACCGCCAAGACCATCGCCGAGACCGGCACCACGCGCTTCCGCCCGCCCTACACGCCGGTCACGATCGGGGCGCTGGCCGGACACCATCGCGGCCACGATTACCGCCCGACGCGGCTGGCCCCCACGCACGAATGGTCGGCCGAGCTTGGCGCGGTCTTCGTCGAGACCGGGCTCTGGATGCGGGCGCAGTACTATCCGCGCGCCGGCGAGACCGACTGGCTGCCGATCGTCAATCGCGAGGTGACGACGTGTGCGCTCCGCCGTCGGCGTGTGCGACGTCTCCACACTCGGAAAGATCGACCTGCAAGGGCCGGACGCCGCGGCGTTCCTCGATCGTCTCTATGTCAATCGGTGGAGCACGCTGCGCGTCGGGCGCGCGCGCTACGGCCTGATGCTGCGCGAGGACGGGTTCGCCTTCGACGACGGCACGATCTCGCGCCTCGCCGAAGATCGCTTTCTCGTCACCACCACCACCGCGAACGCCGAGGCCGTGCTCGCGCACATGGAGTTCTGCCACCAGGTGCTGTGGCCCGATCTCGACGTGCAGTTCGTCTCCGTCACCGACCAGTGGGGCCAGTTGGCGATCGCCGGGCCGCGCGCGCGCGACGTGCTGTCGCGGATCGTCGCCGCCGACCTCGCCGATGCCGCCTTCCCCTACATGGCGGCGGCGGAAGTTTCGCTGGCGGACGGCACGGGCGCGCGCCTGTTCCGCATCTCCTTCTCGGGCGAGCGGGCCTATGAACTTGCGGTCCCCGCCCGGATCGCCGGGCGCGTCGCGCGGCAGGTGATGGCGGCAGGCCAGGAATACGGCATCACGGCCTACGGCATCGAGGCGATGGGCGTCATGCGCATCGAGAAGGGCCATGTCGCCGGGAATGAAATTAACGGCCAGACGACCGCGATCGATCTCGGCCTCGGACGCATGATCGCGCCCGGCAAGGACTGCATCGGCGCGGTGATGGCTGCCCGTCCGGGTCTCGCCGATCCCGCCCGCCCGCGCCTGATCGGGCTGCGCCCGGTGAACCGGGCGGACCGCCTGCAAGCCGGCGCCCATTTCATCCCCGAAGGTGCGCCGGCCAGCATCGCCAACGACCAGGGTTTCGTGTCCTCGGTTGCGTTCTCGCCGAGCCTCGGGAGCTGGATCGGGCTGGGTTTTCTGGCGCGCGGCGCCGAGCGGATCGGCGAGCGGGTGCGCGCCGTCGATCCGATCCGCGACGGCGACGTTCTGGTGGAGGTATGCAATCCCGTGTTCGTCGATCCCGACGGAGCGCGCCTGCGTGGCTGAGGGCCTCCTGATCGCGGAGCGGAGCGGCATCGCGATCGCCAGCCTGATCGCCCGGCGCGGCCGCCTGGCGGCACTTCGCGGCACGGTGCGGGACACCTGGCGCGCCGAGCTGCCGCTGACCCCGCACGTTGCCGAGGGCGACGGCGCCGACTTCATCTGGGCCGGCCCGGAGCGCTGGCTCGTGACCTCCGCGCGCGCCCCGGCCGATCTCGTGGCGGCGCTGCGCGCCGGCGCCGATGGCCTCGCCGCCGTGTGCGATCAGAGCGACGGCCGCGTGCTGCTACGGGTGTCCGGGCGCTTCGCGCGCGAGGCGCTGGCGAAGGGCATTCCGGTCGATCTGCATCCCTCCGCGTTCACCGTGGGCACCACCGCGATCACCGTCGCCGCTCATGTCGGCTGCCAGATCTGGCAGGTGGACGACGTGCCGAGCTACGACATCGCCATCCCGAGAAGCTTCGCCGCGAGTTTCCGGCACTGGCTCGCGGACGCCGCCGCTGCGTTCGAGGAGGCGGCCTGACGCACGCACTCTGTAATTCCAAGCGGCGGAAGTAGTGACGTACTTTGTCCTCGGCACATCCGCGTCCTCGGCACATCTACGTCATGCTCGGCGAAGGCCGAGCATCCACGACTTTCGGTCGTGCCACAGCGAAGTCGTGGATGGTCGGCCTTCGCCGACCATGACGGGGGGACGGGTCGATATCTTCGCCACTTTCATATGCGCGCTCCCCTGCACGAAACTTGCGGGGCCGACAATGGGGACGCCACGAAAGGGATTCAGCACCAGCAGATCGGCGTCGCCGGACACGATCACATCGGCTTTGCCGTTCACGGCCAGCTCAAAGAACTTGTCGTCGGTTGCGTCATGGCAGACACCGATGCGTTCACTGATCGTGACCGCTTCGGCCCGAGCCATCAGATCGCGCATCCAATCGACTGCGGCCGGATCGACTAGCGCCGCCAGATGCTGGCGCGCGAGCACTGCGAATAGCTGACCTCGGTCGCCGTAGAGAAGCCAGCGTTAACCCTCTCCCGCCCGTTACCTTGGCCAGGCGACCGAGAGCCTGGCGTGTCCCCCGGCGAACAGGCGCGGGACAGGATAAGCCAGGCTGTCAAGCTTGGCGCCCGCTCGTTGCTGTTTAGCCGAGCGCCGTCGCGATCCGGGCCGCGAGCCGCGCGGCGACCTCCTCCTTCGGCAGCGCCGGCCAGTCCTCGACGCCATCCGCGGTCACGAGATGCACGGTATTGCGCCCGCCCCCCATCACCCCGGTCTCGGCGCGCACGTCGTTGGCCACGATCCAGTCGCAGCCCTTCCGCGCCCGCTTCGCGACCGCGTTGGCCACCACATCGTCGGTCTCGGCGGCGAAGCCCACCACCAGGCGCGGCCGTCGCGGACCCGCGGCGGCGATCGTCGCCAGAATGTCCGGGTTGGGTGCCAGCGTCAGCGGCGGCGCCGGCTCGCCCGGCACCTTCTTGAGTTTTTGCGCACTCTCCCGCGCCACCCGCCAGTCGGCGACGGCGGCGACGAACACCGCGACGTCGGCCGGCAGCGCCGCCTCGCACGCCACCAGCATCTCGGCCGCCGTCTCGACCCGACGCACCGCAACACCCGGCGGATCGGCCACCGCCACCGGCCCGCTCACCAGCGTCACGCGCGCCCCGAGGGCCGCCAGCGCCGCGGCGATCGCGTGCCCCTGCCGCCCGCTGGAGCGATTCGCGATGTAGCGCACCGGGTCGATCGGCTCGTGCGTGGGGCCGCTCGTCACCAGCGCGTGCCGCCCGGCCAGCGGCTGCCCGGCACAGCGCGACGGGACACAGCATCGCCTCGATCGCGGCCAGGATCGCCGGCGGCTCGGCGAGCCGCCCGGGGCCGAACTCGTGGCACGCCATGGCACCCTCGTCCGGCCCGACCACGCGCACGCCGCGCGCGGCCAGCGTCGCCATGTTCGCGACCGTCGCCGGATGCAGCCACATGCGCACGTTCATCGCCGGCGCCACCAGCACCGGCTTGTCGGTCGCGAGCAGCAGCGTGGTCGCCAGATCGTCCGCGATCCCCGCCGCCATCTTGGCCAGGATGTCGGCACTCGCCGGCGCCACCACCACCAGATCGGCGCTGCGCGAGAGCTGGATGTGGCCCATCTCGCTCTCGTCGGTGAGCGAAAAGAGGTCGGTATAGACCCGGGCTTCGCTCAGCGCCTGCAACGAGAGCGCGGTCACGAACTGCGCGCCGCCGCGCGTCAGCACGCAAGTCACGCCGACCGCGCGCGCGCGCAGCAGCCGGATCAGCTCGAGCGTCTTGTACGCCGCGATCCCGCCCGCGACGATCAGCAGCACGCGCTTGCCCGCTCACAGCCGCCAGCCCTCGTGGATCGCCGCGATGCCGCCCGAGAGGCGCTCCACCGCGACCCGCTCCAGCCCCGCCGCGCGCATCATTTCGGCCAGCGTCTCGGCGTCGGGGAAGGTGCGGATGCTCTCGGCGAGATACTGGTAGCTCGCGCGATCGCCGGCCACCGCCGCGCCCAGCCGCGGCAGCACGCGGAACGACCAGGCGTCGTACAGCGGCGCCAGGGCGGCGACCTGCACGCGGGAGAACTCGAGACAGAGGAACCGCCCGCCGGGGCGCAGCACGCGCCGCGCTTCGCGCAGCACGGCGGGCCTGTCGGTGCAGTTGCGCAGGCCGAAGGCGATCGAGACCCGATCGACGGACGCGCTCGGGCAGCGGCAGGGCTTGCGCGTCGGCGATCACGAAGCCGAGCCGGCCGACCAGCCCGCGCGCGATTGCCCGGTCGCGCCCGACCGCCAGCATCCGCGCGTTGACGTCCGACAGGATCGCCGGCCCGCCGCCGAGGGCGAGCCAGGCGAAGCAGATGTCCCCCGTGCCCCCCGCCAGATCGAGCAGGCGGCACCCCGGCCGCGGATCGAGCCGGGTCGCGAAACGCCGCTTCCAGAGCCGATGGATGCCAAGCGACATCAGATCGTTCATCAGGTCGTATCGCGGTGCGACGCTGTCGAACACGCGGCGCACCAGGTGCGGCTTCTCGGCGGCCGGAACCTGGCGGAAGCCGAAATCGGCGGTGGGATCGGCTTGGTCGCCCATGCGAGGCAGGATATAGGGCGCCCGGCGATGCCGGAACTCCCCGAGGTCGAGACGGTGATGCGCGGCCTGCGCGGGACCCTGGAAGGGCGGCGCATCCGCGCGGTCGCGGTCAATCGCGCCGATCTGCGCTGGGCGCTGCCGCCCGATCTCGCGCGCACGCTCACCGGGGCGCGGGTGCTCGGCCTGCGGCGGCGCGGCAAATACATCCTGATCCGGCTGGAGGGTGGCCGATCGCTGCTGCTGCACCTCGGCATGTCCGGCCGCATCGTGCTCGCCGAGGGCGCCGCCCCGCCCGCCCTGCACGAGCACCTGGTGCTGGAGACCGACGCCGGCACCCGGATCGGGCTGATCGACCCGCGCCGGTTCGGCGCCCTCGACCTGCTGCCGACGGCCGAGGAGGACGCGCACCGCCTGCTGGCCGGGCTGGGGCCGGAGCCGCTCGACCCGGGCTTCACGCCGGAGGCGCTGTCGGCGGCGCTCGCCGGCCGGCGCAGCTCGATCAAGGCGGCGCTGCTCGACCAGCGCGTGGTCGCGGGGCTTGGCAACATCTATGTGTGCGAGGCGCTGTTCCGCGCCCGCCTCTCGCCGCGGCGGCTGGCGGGCAGCGTGCCCGGCGCCCGCGCCGCCCGGCTGGTGCCGGCGATCCGCGCAACGCTGGCCGAGGCGATCGCCGCCGGCGGCTCCTCCTTGCGCGACTATGTGCAGCCGTCGGGCGAGCTCGGCTATTTCCAGCACGCTTGGCAGGTCTATGGGCACGAGGGTGAGCGCTGCCCGCGCTGCCCCGGCCCGCCCGCCTGCCGCGGCATCGCGCGCATCGTGCAGTCGGCGCGCAGCACGTTCTATTGCCCGCGCACCCAGCGCTAGCTAGAAGCCGCCACCCGCGAGGAGTGGCCTGATGCCCGAGATGATCCTGGTCGAGACGCACGGCCGCGTCGGCCTGATCCGGCTCAACCGGCCGCAGGCACTGAACGCGCTCTGCGACCAGCTCATGGACGAACTCGGCGCGCAGCTCCTCGCCTTCGACGCCGATCCCGCGATCGGCGCGATCGTGCTCACCGGCTCGGAACGCGCCTTCGCCGCCGGCGCCGACATCAAGGAGATGCAGCCCCGCCGCTATCCTGGCGTCTTTCTCGACGACTTCATCGGCGCGCGGTGGGAAACGGTCCGGCAGGTGCAGAAGCCGGTGATCGCCGCGGTTGCGGGCTTCGCGCTCGGCGGCGGCTGCGAGCTCGCGATGGCCTGCGACATCATCCTCGCCGCCGATACCGCAAAATTCGGCCAGCCGGAGATCACGCTCGGCGTCATCCCCGGCGCCGGCGGCACGCAGCGGCTCACGCGCGCGGTCGGCAAGGCCAAGGCGATGGAGCTGGTGCTGAGCGGGCGGATGATGGACGCCGCCGAAGCCGAGCGCGCGAGCCTGGTCTCGCGCGTGGTGCCGGCGGCCGAGCTGCTCGCCGAGGCGTTGAACTCGGCGAACGGATCGCGGCCCTCTCGCCGGTGGCGGTGGCGATGGCCAAGCGCGCCGTCGATCGGGCGTTCGAGACCACGCTCGCCGAGGGCGTGCGTTACGAGCGCGCGCTGTTCCTCTCGCTGTTCGGCACCGCCGACCAGCAGGAGGGGATGGCCGCGTTCATCGCGAAACGCAAGCCGCGTTTCGGCGGCGATTGACACTCCCTGCCCGCGGGACTAAGCGGTGGGGTCCGGGCTGCGGCAGACTGCCGTGCGCCGTCTCACGAACCAGATGACAGAGGCCATGGCGAACACGGCGTCCGCGCGCAAGCGCAACCGGCAGAACGAGCGTCGCACGCTGCGCAACAAGGCGCGCAAGTCGCGCACCCGCAGCTCCATCCGACAGGTCGAGCAGGCGATCGCCCAGGGTGACAAGTCCGCGGCGGCCGCGGCGCTGCGTCAGGCGCAGCCGGAGATGCAGCGCAGCGTGACCAAGGGCGTCATGCACCGCAACACCATTGCGCGGAAGATTTCCCGGCTCGCCGCTCGCATCAAGGCGCTCGTCGCCGAGTGATGCAGGCGGCCCGCGGCGACGTTCCGGGCGTCTCAAAAAATCGGAGTCCACGCTGTTCGGCCGCGCGGTTTTTGTGATGCCGCAAATCTGATTTATCCTTTTTTGCGGCATGATGAATTTGATTTGCGGAGCGCCGTTTTCGATTGCGGGAGCTGGCGAAGCTGACCTAAGAGTCTGGGCGGGGACAAGCGACGCAAGACGGCGCGGCGCGGCGGCAGGGGGGCGGCGGGGGCATGGACGATGATATCGCGACCATCGCAGAGGCATCAGCCCGCCAGCACCGCTAAACTCGAACCTCGCGCCCGGGGCTGCCTTCGATACCCAATGGTCGCGGGTGCGCGCCCGCCTGCAGGCCGAGGTCAATGAGATCGAATACCGCACCTGGTTGCAGCAGATGTCGTTCGCGGGCTGTGACGATGACGAGGTGATCGTCGCCCTGCCCAGCGGCTTCGTTCGCGACTGGGTGCGCAGCCATTACGGCGACCGCCTGCGTGCGCTCTGCCAGGTGGAAGACCCCGCGATCCGCCGCATCGATTTCCGCGTCGCCGCCGCCGCCGCCGATCCTCCGCCGTCCGTTCCGGCGCGACGCGACGAGCCGGCCGAGCCTCGCGCCGGACACAAGACCGGAGGTGGCGCCAGCACTGGACCAGCGCTTCACCTTCGAGGCGTTCGTCGTCGGCAAGCCCAACGAGTTCGCCCATGCCTGCGCGCGGCGCGTCGCCGAGCATCCGGCGAGCCAGGGCTTCAACCCGCTGTTCCTCTACGGCGGCGTGGGCTTGGGCAAGACGCACCTGATGCACGCGATCGCCTGGGAGCTGGCGCGTCGCGCCCATGCCGCGAGCGTCGCCTACATGTCGGCCGAGAAGTTCATGTACCGCTTCATCGCCGCGATCCGCAGCCAGGCGACGATGGAGTTCAAGGACCAGCTCCGCAGCGTCGATGTGCTGATGATCGACGACCTGCAATTCCTGATCGGCAAGGACAACACGCAGGAGGAGTTCTTCCACACCTTCAACGCGCTGGTCGATGCCGGCAAGCAGATCGTGGTCTCGGCCGACAAATCTCCCTCCGACCTGTCGGGGCTGGAGGACCGGCTGCGCACGCGGCTCGGCTGCGGCATGGTGGCCGATCTGCACGCCACGACGTTCGAGCTGCGCATCTCCATCCTGCAATCGAAGGCCGCCCGCGCCCGGGTGGCGGTGCCCTATCGGGTGATGGAGTTCCTGGCCCACAAGATCACCACCAACGTCCGCGAGCTGGAGGGCGCGCTCAACCGGCTGATCGCGCACGCCAACCTGTTCGATCGCCCGGTCACGCTGGAGGCAACCGAGGAGGTGCTGCACGACATCCTGCGCGCCCATGCGAGACGGGTCTCGATCGAGGAAATCCAGCGCAAGGTCGCCGAGCACTGGAACATCCGGATGAACGACATGTCTTCGGCCCGCCGGGCGCGGGCGGTGGCGCGGCCGCGGCAGGTGGCGATGTTTCTCGCCAAGCAGCTCACCAGCCGCAGCCTGCCCGAGATCGGCCGCCGCTTCGGCAACCGCGACCACACGACGGTCATGCACGCGGTCAAGACGGTATCGGAGCTGATGGCGCGCGACGCCGGCTTCGCCGAGGACGTCGAGCTGCTGCGCCGGATGCTGGAATCCTGAGCCGGCCGCGCCGGACGCCCCGGCCTGACGACCGCCCTGCCCCGAACCCGCAGTTTGCGGCCGGAATCGCTTCCGGTAGGATGCCGGTCCGGGGCGCCGAGCGGCACCCCCGCTGGGGAACAGTGCGATGAAGTTCAAGGCCGACCGCGCGACGCTGCTCCGGGCGCTGGCCCACATCCAGAGCGTGGCCGAGAAGCGCAACACCATCCCGATTCTTGCCAACGTGCTGATCGCAGTGCGCGAAAGCCGGCTCTCGTTCACCGCGACCGACATGGAGATCGCGATTCTCGAGGAGGTCGCGGCCGCCATCTCCCGCAACGGCGCCACCACGGCGCCGGCCGCGACCCTCTATGAGATCGTGCGCAAGCTGCCCGAGGGGGCCGAGGTCGAGTTCGAGCACGGCGGCGGCGATTCGCAGCTGGCACTGCGCGCCGGCCGCTTCACGACCAGCCTCGTCGTGCTGCCGGTGGACGATTTTCCCTCGATGACGGCGGGCACGCTGCCGCACCGCTTCCACGTCACCGCCTTGGGCCTGCGCGGCCTGATCGACCGCACCCGATTCGCGATCAGCACCGAGGAGACGCGCTACTATCTCAACGGCATCTATCTCCACGCAGCCGAGAGCGAGGGGGCCAGGGTGCTGCGTGCGGTCGCGACCGACGGCCACCGGCTCGCGCGCGTCGAGGAGCCGCTGCCGGAGGGGGCCGGCTCGATGCCCGGCGTGATCGTGCCGCGCAAAACGGTCGCCGAGCTGCGCAAGCTGCTCGACGAGGAGAGCGGCGAGGTCGAGGTGGCGCTGTCCGACACGCGGATCCAGTTCCGCGTCGGCCCGATCCTGCTCACCAGCAAGCTGATCGACGGCACCTTCCCCGAATACGACCGCGTCATCCCGCGCGACAACGACAAGGTGCTGCGCGTCGGCAAGAAGGATTTCGCCGACGCCGTCGCGCGCGTCTCGGCGATCAGCAGCGAGCGGGCGCGGCCGGTGAAGCTCTCGCTCGCCCGCGACCTGCTGGTGCTCTCGGCGACCAGCCCCGACCAGGGCACCGCGACCGAAGAGCTGGAATCGGACCGGGTGAAATACGAGTTCGGCCCGCTGGAGATCGGCTTTCAGGCGCGCTACCTCAACGACATCACCGACCAGGTCGGCGCCGAAGTGGAGTTCCGTTTCGCCGACGGCGCCGCTCCCACCGTGGTACGCGACGCGGCGGATGCTTCGGCGCTCTACGTGCTGATGCCGATGCGGGTCTGAGCGTCGGGCTTCCCCGGGCGCGCGCACCGCGCCATCTCTGTCGCGTGCTGCGCCTCGAACGCCTTGTCCTGACCGATTTCCGCAACTACGCGGCCCTCACCTGGCGACCGGCGGGGCGGCTGGCGGTCGTCACGGGGCCGAACGGCAGCGGCAAGACCAACCTGCTGGAAGCCGTCTCGATGCTGGTGCCCGGGCGCGGGTTGCGCGGCGCGCGGCTGGCCGAGCTCGCGCGTCAGGAAGCCGCCGGCGGCTGGGCGGTTGCGGGCCGGTTCATGACCGCGGAGGGCCGACTCGACGTCGGCACCGGCACCCAGGCGGAGGGCAGCTCCGAGCGCCGCGCCTTCCGCCTGGACGGCAGCGCGCCGCGCAGCGCCGCCGAGATTGCGGCGCGGGTGGCGGCCGTCTGGCTCACGCCGCAGATGGACCGGCTGCTGCTGGAGGGCGCGTCCGGCCGCCGCCGCTTCCTCGACCGGCTGGTCTGGGCGCTGGAGCCCGGCCACGCACGCGAGGTCGCGGCGCACGACGGGGCGGTTGCGGCCCGCAACCGGCTGCTGGCGCGGGGCGGCGCCGATGCGGCCTGGCTCGCCGGGTTGGAGGAGGCGATCGCACGCCACGCGGTCGCCGTGACGGCGGCGCGCTCGGGGCTGGCGGCACGGCTCAACGCCGCCCTCGCCGCGGGGGTCACTGACCCCTTCCCCACCGCCCGGATCGAAATCGCCTGCCCGATCGCCGAGCGGCTGGCGACCGGCCCGGCGCTGGCCGTCGAGGATTGGCTGCGTGCCTCGCCTCGCCGCCGATCGCGCCCGCGATGCCGCGGCCGGCAGCACCGCACGCGGCGCCCACCGGGCCGACATGGCGCTGACCGACGCCGCCACCGGCCGGGCGGCCGCCCAGGCCAGTACCGGCGAGCAGAAGGCGATGCTGGTGGGCCTCGTGCTCGGCCATGCGGCGCTGATCGCGGATGCGCGCGGCGCGGCACCGCTGCTGCTGCTCGACGAGCCGGTGGTGCATCTCGACGCGGCGCGCCGCGCCGCCCTGTTCGCGGCCCTGCTGCGGCTGCCCGCGCAGGCGCTGCTCACCGGCACCGACGCGGCGCCGTTCGCGCCACTCGCCGGCCACGCCGAAGGCGTGCGCACCGGCGGTGGCGCGCTGCTGCCCGATCCCGATTTTCCGCCGCCCGAATGCGGGCGCGAATCAGGGCACGAAGCGGGGCGCAAAGCTGGGCTTTCACCGGCCGATTGACTATATTCTGTGGGTGATTCCACCCAAGCTGGAGCCTGCCGCCGGCATGTCCGAAAACGCCGCGACGCCGCCCGATTCCGCCCCTCCCACCACCGATGCGTACGACGCCGCCTCGATCTCCGTGCTCAAGGGCCTGGATGCGGTGCGCAAGCGGCCGGGGATGTATATCGGCGATACCGACGATGGCTCCGGCCTGCACCACATGGCGTTCGAGATCATCGACAACGCTGTGGACGAGGCGCAGGCCGGCTTCGCCAGCAACGTGAGCCTGACTTTGAACGGCGACGGCAGCGTGACGGTGCGCGACGACGGCCGCGGCATCCCGACCGACATCCACATCGAGGAAGGCATCTCCGCCGCCGAGGTCGTGTTGACGCGCCTGCACGCCGGCGGGAAATTCAACCAGAACTCCTACAAGGTTTCCGGCGGGCTGCACGGCGTCGGCGCCGCCGTGGTCAACGCGCTCTCGGAATGGATGGAGGTGCGCATCTGGCGCGGCGGGCTGGAACACCGCATGCGCTTTCGCGACGGGGACGCCGAGGCGCCGCTGGCGGTGGTCGGCCCATCGGACGAACCCACGGGCACCGAGGTCACGTTCAAGCCCAGCCCCGCCACCTTCACCCGCACCGAGTTCGATTTTTCGGTGCTGGAGCGGCGGCTGCGCGAGCTGGCCTTCCTCAACTCGGGTCTTGCCATCGTGCTGCGCGATGAGCGCCACACGCCCGCGCAGGACGTGCGGTTTCGCTATGACGGCGGGCTGGTCGCGTTTGTGGAGTGGGTGGATCGCGGCAAGACGCCGGTATTGGCCTCCCCGATCAGCGTGCGCGCCGACGACGCCGCGAGCGGCATCCGGGTCGAGTTCGCGCTGACCTGGAACGACAGCTATCACGAGACGATGCTGTGCTTCACCAACAACATCGCACAGCGCGACGGCGGCACCCATCTCGCCGGCTTCCGCCAGGCGCTGACCCGCGTGGTGACGAAATACGCCGAGGGAATGGGCAAGAAGGACAACCTCGCACTGGCCGGCGAGGACATGCGCGAAGGCATGACGGCGGTGCTCTCGATCAAGGTGCCCGATCCGAAGTTCTCCTCGCAGACCAAGGACAAGCTGGTCTCGTCGGAAGTGCAGCCGGTGGTGCAGGCGGTGACGGCGGATCAGATCGCGCACTGGTTCGAGACCCATCCCAAGGAGGCGCGCGGGATCATCCAGAAGGTGATGGACGCGGCCGCGGCACGCGAGGCGGCGCGGCGCGCGCGCGAACTCACCCGCCGCAAGGGCGTGCTCGACGTCTCCACCCTCCCCGGCAAGCTCGCCGACTGCCAGGAGCGCGACCCGGCGCACTCCGAGATCTTCATCGTCGAGGGCGACAGCGCCGGCGGCTCGGCCAAGCAGGGCCGCGACCGCAAGTTCCAGGCGATCCTGCCGCTGAAAGGCAAGATCCTGAATGTCGAGCGCGCTCGCTTCGACCGGATGCTGGGCAGCGCCGAGATCGGCACGCTGATCACCGCACTCGGCACCGGCATCGGCCAGGGCGAGCCGGAACAGGGCGGCTTCGAGATCGCCAAGCTCCGCTACCACCGCATCGTCATCATGACCGACGCCGATGTGGACGGCAGCCATATCCGCACGCTGCTGCTGACCTTCTTCTTCCGCCAGATGCCGCAGCTCATCGACCGCGGCCATCTCTACATTGCGCAGCCGCCGCTGTATCGCGCCAAGCGCGGCAATGACGAGCGCTACCTCAAGGACGATCCGGCGCTCGACGAGTACCTGCTCGACAAGTCGCTCGGCGAGGCACGGCTCGACTACGCGGACGGGCGTTCGCTCGCCGGCCCGGCGCTCGCGACCGAGGCGGTGTGGCTGCGCGAGGCGACGCGCCAGCTCCGCCGGCTCGCGGTCGCGGTGCCGGTCGCGTTGCTGGAGCAGGCGGCGATCGCCGGCGCGCTGGTCGCGGATGCCGCGCGTGCGACCGCGGCGGCACCGGCGCTCGCCGGCCGGCTCGACGCGATCTCGGCGCCGCGCGAGCGCGGCTGGATGGTCGCCGCCGATGCCGGCGGTCTGACCCTCGCCCGCACGGTGCGCGGGGTCGCCGAGCGGCGCACGCTCGATGCCGCGGCGCTGCGCAGCGCCGAGGCGCGATGGCTCGCCGATCGCACCGAGCTCCTGCGGGCGCGGTTCGCGACCCCGGCACGGCTGCGGCTCGACGGAACCGAGGTCGAGGTGCCCGGCCCGGCCAGTGCCTTCGAGCGCATCCTCGCGCACGGCCGCAAGGGCCTCTCGATCCAGCGCTTCAAGGGCCTGGGCGAGATGAACCCCGACCAGCTCTGGAAGACCACGCTAGACCCGGCGGCGCGCACGCTGCTGCAGGTGAAGGTGGGCGACGTGGAGGATGCGGCGCAGGTATTCTCGACCCTGATGGGCGACGTGGTGGAACCGCGGCGCGAGTTCATCGTCGGCAACGCGCTCAAGGTTGCCAATCTGGACGTCTGAGAAGACCAGGGAGGAAGCAGTGCAACTCAGTCGGGACGAGCTGACCCAGGCCTATCGCGCCATGCGTACCATCCGCGAGTTCGAGGAGCGTGTGCATCTCGAATTCGCCAGCGGCGAAATTCCCGGTTTCGTCCATCTCTACGCCGGCGAGGAGGCATCGGCGGTCGGCGTGTGCATGCACCTCAACGACCGCGACAAGATCGTCAGCACCCATCGCGGCCACGGCCACTGCATCGCCAAGGGCTGCGAGATCGACGGCATGATGAAGGAGATCTACGGCCGCCGCGACGGCCTGTGCGGCGGCAAGGGCGGCTCGATGCACATCGCCGACCTGTCGAAGGGGATGCTCGGCGCCAATGGCATCGTCGGCGGCGGTCCGCCGCTGATCTGCGGCGCCGCCCTGACCGCCCGCGTGCTCGGCACCGGCGGCGTCGCGGTGGCGTTCGTCGGCGACGGCGCCTCCAACCAGGGCACCACGCTCGAATCCTACAACCTGGCGTCGGTCTGGAAGCTGCCGGCCGTGTTCGTCGTCGAGGACAACGGCTATGCCGAGTTCGACGCCCTCCGCCTACGCCGTCGCCGGCGGCCAAGTGGAGCGGGCGGCCGGGTTCGGCATGCCGGCCCGCGAGGTGGACGGCCACGATTTCTTCGCCGTCCACGATGCGGCGGGCTGGGCGATCGGGCGGGCTCGCGCCGGCGAGGGGCCGAGCCTGCTGCACGTGCGGCTGAACCGCTACTTCGGTCATTTCGAGGGCGATGCGATGACCTATCGTGGTCCCGGCGAGGTCGAACGACTGCGAACAGAGCGCGATTGTCTGGCGGATTTTCGCCGCCGCGTGACCGAAGCAGCGCTGCTCGACCAGGACGTGCTGGACGGTCTCGATCGCGAGATCACCGCCGCCATCGACCGCTCGGTGGGCGCGGCGAAGGCGGCCGCCCGGCCGGGGGAAGCGGACCTGCTGACCGACGTTTACGCATCTTATTGAGGGGAGAGGGAGCATGAGCCGGAAAAGCTTCCGCCAGGCGATCCAGGAGGCGCTGCGGGCCGAGATGCGCCGCGATCCGCGTGTCGTGCTGATGGGCGAGGACGTGGCCGGCGGCTGCCAGGCGCCGGGCGAGGACGACGCCTGGGGCGGGCCGCTCGGGGTGACGAAAGGGCTGCTGGCAGAGTTCGGCCGCGGCCGCGTACTGGACACGCCGATCACCGAAAGCGCGTTCATCGGCGCCGCTGCCGGTGCCGCCGCGACCGGCCTGCGCCCTGTCGCCGAACTGATGTTCGTCGATTTCATGGGCGTCTGCTTCGACCAGATCTTCAATCAGGCCGCCAAGTTCCGCTATATGTTCGGCGGTGGCGCCACCACGCCGCTGGTCATCCGCACCATGTACGGCGCCGGCTTCCGGGCGGCGAGCCAGCACAGCCAGTGCCTGTATCCGATCTTCACCCACATCCCCGGCCTGAAGGTCGTGATCCCGTCCTCGCCGTACGAGGCGAAGGGGCTGCTGATCCAGGCGATCCGCGACGACGACCCGGTGATCTTCTTCGAGCACAAGGTCATGTACGACGTCGAGGAGGAGGTGCCCGACGAGGCCTATGTCATTCCATTCGGCGAGGCCCGGCTCGCCCGCGAGGGCGATGACGTCACGATCGTCGCTATCGGCCGCATGGTGCAGTTCGCGATCGAGGCCGCCGATGCGCTGCGGAGCGACGGCATCGCCTGCACCGTGATCGATCCGCGCACCACCTCGCCGCTCGATACCGAGACGATCCTGGAGAGTGTCGCCGAGACCGGACGGCTGGTGGTCGTGGACGAGGCGCATCCGCGCTGCAATATGGCGACCGACATTTCCGCCCTGGTGGCGCAGGACGCGTTCGACCATCTGAAGGCGCCGATCCGGATGGTGACGGCGCCGCACACGCCGGTGCCGTTCGCCGCCAGCCTCGAGGATCTCTATGTGCCGGACGCGGCCCGCATCTCTGCCGCGGTACGCTCGGTGGTGGAATACGCGGGGAGGGCGCCGGCGTGAGTGCCGCGACGATCACCCCTGTCACCATGCCGAAATTCGGCCTGGCAATGACCGAAGGCAAGGTCGCGTCCTGGGCGGTGGCCGAGGGCGCCGCGGTCGCGGCCGGCGACGAGCTGGCCGATATCGAGACCAGCAAGATCACCAACGCCACGGAATCGCCGGTGGCCGGCATCCTGCGGCGCCGCGTGGCCCCGGTGCAGCAGGACCTGCCGGTCGGCGCCCTGCTCGGCGTGATCGCCGACGCATCGGTGCCGGACGCGGAGATCGATGCCTTCGTAGCACGCTTCCAGGCGGAGTTCGCGGCCCACCACGACGCGGCACGGGAGGAAGCGGCGGCGGAGCCGCAGACCGTTTCGGCGGGCGGCCGGACCATCCGCATCCTGGCCGTCGGAGAGGGCGGCGGGCCACCGGTGGTTCTGATCCACGGTTTTGGCGGCGATCTGAATACCTGGATGTTCAACCAGCCGATGCTTGCGGCGGCGCACCGCACCGTTGCCATCGATTTGCCCGGGCATGGCGGGTCGGAGAAGCGGGTCGAGGGCGGCGACGTCGCCGGCCTCGCCCAGACGGTGGTCGAAGTGCAGCAGGCGCTCGGCATCGAGCGGGCGCACTTGGTCGGCCATTCGCTCGGCGGCGCGATCGCCCTCGATATCGCACTCCGCCATCCGGCGCGGGTCGCATCGCTGTCGCTGATCGCCCCGGCCGGGTTCGGACCGGAGATCGACGAGGCGTTCATCGCCGGCTTCATCGCAGCGGACCGGCGCAAGACGATCGTACCGGTGCTGCAGCTTCTGTTCGTCGATGCGTCGCTGGTCAGCCGCGACATGGCCGAGGACGTAGTCCGCTTCAAGCGCCTGGATGGCGCCACCGCGTGCCTCTCCGCGATCGCGGCCGCGAGTTTCCCGGCCGGCCGGCAGACCGTGATCCTGCGCGACCGGCTCGGCGAGGTCTCGGTGCCCATGCAGGTGATCTGGGGTGCGGCGGACCGCATCCTGCCGGTGCATCAGGCCGAGGGCTTGCCGGCGCTGGTCGCGGTCCACATCGTGGAGGGGGCCGGCCACATGCCGCATATGGAGAAGGCAGCCGAGGTGAACCGCCTGCTGCTGGCGTTCCTCGGGCCGTGAACCGCAACCACGAAAGCACGGAAGCTGACCGTTAGGCCTTGGCGGCGCTTGGACAGAGGGCCATATGGGGCGGGTCTTGGTCCCATTCGGTGCAGGGAGGCTTCTCGTGTCAGGTGCGGCGGAAGCGGTCACGGAGCTGGCCGAGGTGCTGGGGCTGGGCAATCCGGCAAGCAGCGCTGGCGCTTCCCCGCTTTTGTTCATCACGATGATCGAGGATGGCCTTCCCGTCTCGGCGCTTGATCGGGTTTCCGGCCTGCTGGCGCCGTCAAATCCCGCCTTCCGGTTCAGGATCGTGCCGAAGGCGACGCTGGCGCGCCGCAAGAAACACGCGGACGAGCGCCTTTCGGCGGAGGAAAGCGGGCGCCTGGCGCGTGTGGCCAAGGTGTGGGCGTTCGCGCGGGAGATCTGGGGCGACGACGAGGCAGCCCGGAGCTTCCTGTTCAGGTCACACCCGTTGCTGGGCGGACGCCGGCCGGTGGACGTCGCCCTGGCAACCGAACTGGGCGGACAACTCGTGGAGGAACTGCTCGGGCGGTTGAAATACGGCTCGGCGGCTTGATGCCGCAACGGCTGGATCGCGTCCTCAAGGCTTACAGGATCGGCGACCCGGCGGGTGTTCATCCGATTTTCGACCCCGCCGGATCCAAGCGCTACCCGGGCAGGTGGAACACCGCGGCGAGCCCGATGATTTACGCCTCCGAGCACTACTCGACGGCGATGCTGGAAAAGCTGGTGCACGGCAGTGGCAGCCTGCCGCCGAACCAGCACTTCGTTGAGATCA
>CAVZPY010000005.1:0-109866 GCA_963777265.1 uncultured Alphaproteobacteria bacterium
GCCGGCCGCTTGGCCGGCGTGGCGATCCAGGCCCGCGGCACCGTGTGGCGGGCCTGGACTGCTTCGTCGCGCTGCTCCTCGCAGTGACCCATCGCTATGGATAGGCAGTGCCGTGCTCATGGCGCGGGCTGGCCTCGCCGGCGGCAGCGCGTCGATGAAGGCCGGGCACCCGCTCAGCGCGTCGGCGCGGGCCGCGGGGTCGGTGCCGGCATGGGCGACGCCTTGCCCCGGCGCTGAAGGCCAGGCCGGCGGGGTGCGGACCGGGCGGTCGGGCACGTCGAAATCGTGGTAGGCGCCGGGATAGGTCACCAGGTGATGCGTCGGGAAAGCGGGCGGCCAGGGCGCGGCAGGGTTCGGCGGTGTCCAGTCGTCGCTCTCGCCGATCAGGATCAGCATGGGCGCCGCCGGCGCCAGGTCGCGCTCTTCGCGGCGGTGCGGCAGCCCGGATAAAAGCCGATCAGCCCGCGCAGCAGCCCCGGCGGCAGGTCCGGCGCGGCGCGGCCGGCGGCCAGCACGGTGCTGGCGCCGTTCGACCAGCCGAGCAGCACCACGCCGCCCGGCGGCGTGCGGGCCGCGCGGACAGCCAGCGCGCGGCGCTCAACGCGTCCTGCCGGCGCTGCCGGGTCGGTGTCACGTCCGCGGGTTGCCGGCATTGCGACCCGAGCCCGCGCGAGCCGAAACTGTCGGGCAGCAGCACGATATGTCCCTGCCCTGCCAGTGCCGCCCATTGCTCGTCGCGGGCCGGAAATGGTCCGCCGCAGCCGTGCAGCGCCACCACCGCCGGCGCCCGGACCGGCCCCGCCGGCGTGACCAGGCGGGCGATCAAGGGCGCGCCGTCGGTCGCGGGGATCTGCACGGTCTCGGCGCAGCGCGGCTGGCCGGCGGGCATGCCGGCAGACCACAGGAGGATCGCAGGGCAGAGCGCATTAGCCGGCGACGATACGCGCGGCGCATGACGCTTGGCAGCCCGTCCCCGCCGGCCTATGCACGGCGCGTCAGCCCGACCAGAAGATGCCGCCATGACCGTCGGCCGATTTCCCGCGACCCGGATGCGCCGCAACCGCCGTGACGCCTGGACCCGCCGGCTGGTCGCGGAGACCCGGCTCTCGGTCGACGACCTGATCTGGCCGGTGTTCATCATCGAGGGACGCGACCGCGACCGAGGTGGCCGCCGATGCCGGGAGTGGAGCGGGTCACGCTCGACCGGCTGGCCGCGCATGTCGAACCGGCGGCGCGACTGGGCATCCCGGCGTCGCGCTGTTCCCGGCGACGCCGGCCGAGAAGAAGGACGCCGAGGGGAGCGAGGCGGTCAACCCGGACAACCTCGTCTGCCGGGCCGCCCGCGCTGCTCAAGCGCGAATTGCCCGAGGTCGGCCTGGTCGGCGACGTGGCCCTCGACCCTTATACCGACCACGGCCATGACGGGGTGATCCGCGACGGCTACGTCGCCAACGACGAGACGGTGGAGATGCTCGGCCGCCAGGCGGTGGTGCAGGCGGCGGCCGGCATCGACGTGATCGCGCCGTCGGACATGATGGACGGCCGCGTCGGCGCGATCCGCGCGGCGCTCGACGCGGAGGGGCTGATCCACACGCGGATCATGACGCTACGCGGCGAAATACGCCTCGGCGTTCTACGGCCCGTTCCGCGACGCGGTCGGCTCCGGCGCCGCGCTGAAGGGCGACAAGAAGACGTATCAGATGGACCCCGCCAACGCCGACGAGGCGCTGCGCGAGGTGGCCATGGACCTCGACGAGGGGGCGGACATGGTGATGGTCAAGCCCGGCATGCCGTATCTCGACATCGTGCGGCGGGTGAACGAGCGGTTCGGCGTGCCGACCTTCGCCTACCAGGTGTCGGGCGAGTACGCGATGATCATGGCGGCGGTCGAGCGCGGCTGGCTCGACCGCGAGCGCGCCATGCTGGAGAGCCTGCTCGCCTTCAAGCGCGCCGGGGCGGAGGGCGTGCTGACCTATTTCGCGCTCGAGGCGGCGCGGCTGCTGGCGAGGATAATACCAACGGCCGCACATCACGACCGTTCCCGGTTCGTCATGGCCGGCCCACGGGTCGGGCATGGCGACCATCTCACCCCGGCGAAAGCTGATCGCCGCCGCCGCCCGTGGCGTCCAGCGGCAGCGGCACCCAGCGCATCCCGCCCTGGCCCTGGATCAGCATCAGCACCGAGCGGCGGTTCTGCTTGCGGATGCTGTCCACCCGGCTCTGCACGTCGGCGGGCGTGTTCACCTGCGCCTGCTGCACCTCCACGATCACGTCGCCCGCCTTCACGCCGCGCTCGGCGGCGGGGCTGTTGGGCGACACCTGCGTCACCACCACGCCCTTCTGGTCGGCGCTGATCTGGTACTTGCTGCGCGCCGCGTCGTTCAGCGGCGACAGCTCGATGCCGAGGCCGGCGATCCGGCTCGTGGTCGGCGGCTTCGGCTTGGGCGGCGTCGCACTCGCCGGCTTGATGTTGTCGCCCGGCATCTCGGCGACCGTCACCGACAGCGTCTGCTCCTTGCCGCCGCGCCAGATCACCACCGGCACCGAGGCGCCGATCTCGGTCTCGGCGACGGTGCGCGGCAGGGTGCGCATCTCCTTGATGTCGTGGCCGTTGAACTTGAGGATCACGTCGCCGTTCTGCAGCTTCGCCGCCGCCGCCGGGCCGCCGTCGCTCACGCCCGCGACCAGCGCGCCCGAAGGCGGCTTGAGGCCGAGGCTCTCGGCGATGTCGGGCGTCACCTCCTGGATGCGCACGCCGAGCCAGCCGCGCCGTGCATGGTGATACTTGATGAGCTGGTCGACGACGATCTTCGCCTCGTTGGCCGGGATCGAGAAGCCGATCCCGATCGAGCCGCCCGAGGGCGAGTAGATCGCGGTGTTGATGCCGATCACCTGCCCGTCCATGTCGAACAGCGGCCCGCCCGAGTTGCCGCGGTTGATCGGCGCGTCGGTCTGGATGAAGTCGTCGTACGGACCCTGCCGGATGTCGCGGCCGCGCGCGCTCACGATCCCGGCCGTGACCGAGCCGCCGAGGCCGAACGGGTTGCCGATCGCGAGCACCCAGTCGCCGACGCGGCGCGTGGCCGGAATCGCCCCACGCGACCGCCGGCAGCGGCTTGCCGGCGTTCACCTTCAGCACCGCGAGATCGGCCTTGTCGTCCTTGCCGAGCAGCGTCGCGGTCAGGCTGGTGTTGTCCTGCAGCGTGACGGTGATCTTGTCGGCGCCGTCGATCACGTGGTTGTTGGTGACGATGATGCCCGACGGATCGACGATGAAGCCCGAGCCGAGGCTCTGCATCCGCCGCGGCGCCTCGTCGGGCGCGCCGCCGGGGTGATTGCGGTTCATGAAGTCGTGGAAGAACTTCTCGAACGGCGAGCCGGGCGGGAATTGCGGCATCTCCGGCTGCTGGTCGGGCGCGTTCTGCGCCGCGATCGTGGTGGAGGAGGAGATGTTGACCACCGCCGGCAGCAGCTTTGCGGCGAGGTCGGCGAAGCTGGCCGGCGCGTCCCTCGCGTAGGCGGGTGCGAGCGGCCGCGAACGGCAGCGCCGCGGGCAGCGCCAGCGCGGTGGAGAGGGCGATCGCCCGGAGGGTGGAGCGCATGTCTGGGGTATCCTTTGCTGGGCCTGATTCTGCGCAGCCGCGCGGCCGGGGGCAAGGGTGCCATCATAAAGCCAGCGGAACGTGAACGTGCCGGCAGCCGCAGACGTCGTGGGCTCGCGCCCCACGGCGCGGAGAGGGTCGGGTCGCGCCCGGAACCCGCGCCAAGGGCTTGCCCTGAGAACCGGCGTGTACTGCGACCTCACTCCGGCCCTCTGCGGGCCAGCGGGGTTTGGGGCGAGCGGCCGCGACCCGTCCGCCGGCCAGACCTGCACCGCCGCGGGCGGGATGTCGATCCGGCACGGCCCGGGCGCCGCTGCTTCTCCCGCCACCAGCGCCGCGAGCAGCACCTCGCCCAGCCGCACCACCAGCTCGCTGCCGCCGCCGACCTCGCCACCTGCTCGATGGTGGCCGGATAGGCGCCGTCGGGGCGCAGCGTCACGAACCCGCGCCGCACCGTCCAGCCGACCGCCGCCCCCACCGGCAGCGCCGGGCCGCCGACCGCGAGGGCGACGCCGCCGCCGAGCGCGAACGCCTGCGGCGCCGCGACCCGGCCCGCCGCCTCGAACTCCGCCCCCAGCAGCCGCGCGACCGCGGCCGAGGCGGGGCGGGCGAGCAGGTCGGCGGCGCGGCCCGCCTGCAGCACCCGTCCTTCGTGCAGCACCAGCAATTCGTCGGCGAGCAGCAGCGCCTCGTCGGGGTCGTGCGTCACCAGCACCGTGACCAGCGCTGGGCAGCTCCGCCTGCAAGGCCCGCAGCGCCCGTTGCAGCCGGCGGCGCAGCGGCGTGTCCAGCGCCGAGAACGGCTCATCCAGCAGCAGCACCCGCCGCCCCGGGGCATCGGCCGCACCAGCGCCCGCGCCAGCGCCGCCCGCTGCTGCTGGCCGAGCGAGAGTTCCGCCGGCCGCCGATCCTCCAGCCCCGCCAGATCGAGACGCGCGATCCACGCCTCGGCCCGCGCCGGATCGGCGCCGACCGGGAACAGCACCTGTTCGCGCAGCGTGCGGTCGGGCAGCAGGGCGTAGGATTGCGGCACGTAGCCGATGCCGCGCCGCTCCGGCGGCAGCGCCGAGAGGTCGCGCCCGCCGAAGCGGACGAAGCCGCCCTCCGATGCGTCCAGCCCCGCGAGCAGCCGCAGCGTCATCGACTTGCCCGACCCGGACGGGCCGATGATCGCCAGCCGCCGCGACGCCGGCGCCCAGTCGCAGGCGAGCGCGAACCGCCCGGCTCGGCGGGCAACGACGGAAGGCGAGGCGGGGCGCGTCGCCGCGCCGTCTCCGGCAGCGCCGCGAGCGGGGCGGGCGCGGGCAGCTTCGGCTGCCAGCTCCGCCGCGCCCGCGCCCCGGCCGCCACGCCGCCAGCGCCAGCACCGCCAGCGCCGCGGCGAGCGTGGGCAGCAGCACCGGCAGCATCGCCGGCAGGCCCTGCGCGCCGAAGGCGACGAAGGTGTACACGGGCAGCGAATACGGGTGATAGGCGAGCATCACGGTGGCGCCGAACTCGCCGAAGGCGCGCAGCCAGGTCAGCAGCAGCCCGGCCCGGATCACCGGCCAGGCGAGCCGCAGGCTCACGCGCAGGAACCGCGCGCCGGGCGGATGGCCGAGGGTCGCGGCGACGTCCTCCAGCGCCGGATCGACGCCGGCAAAGCCCTCGCGCGCGGCGACGATCAGGAACGGCGCGGCGACGAACGCCTCGGCGGCGACGATCCCGGCAAACTTGTCGGTGATGCCGCCGAGCAGCCGGCCGAGCGGCGCGTAGGGGCCGAGCAGGAACAGCAGCAGAATGCCGCTCGCCAGCGGCGGCAGTGCCAGCGGCAGTTGCACCAGGAACCCGAGCGCCGCGATCGCCCGCCCGCGCCCGCGCGCCAGCAGGAAGCCGAGCGGAATGCCGCCCACGGCCACCAGCGCGCTCGCCAGGCTGGCGCTGGCCACCGAGACCAGCGTGGCGCGCCCGATCGCGGGCCAGTCCGCACCCTGCCAGTTGCCGCCGGCCAGCGCCGCGAGGCCGGCCAGCAGCGGTGCCGCGAGATAGAGGGTCAGCAGCCCGGCGAGCAGGCGCAGCGCCGGCGGGCCGCGCCGCTTCACCGGGCGCTGGTCAGCACCGGGCGCAGGCTCGCCGGCACGGCGGCGGCGTCGCCGGTGATGCGCGGCGGCACGAGCTCAAGCCCGTGCTGTCGCAGCAGTGCGCGGCCGTCGGCACCGAACAGGAAGGCGACGAACCGCGCCGCCCCTGCGGGATCGGCCGCGCCGCGGGGGATGGTGACGGTGTAGTGCGCGGCTGCAGCGCACGATGCCGGGCGGCAGGGTGATGGCGGGCATGTCCGGTTCCGGCGGTTTCGGTCGAGTAGAAGAACGCAGCGTCGAGCTGGCCGGATTGCAGCCGGCCGAGCACGGCTCCGTCGGGCAGGATCGCGCCGGGTTGGCGAAGGATGCGCGCGGCCAGGCCCGGCTGGTTCAGTTTTGTCTCCGCGCGGTCCAGCACTTGCAGGATCAGCGCGCCGAGCGGATCGAGTTGCGGATCGTTGCGGCCGAGGCGGAAGCCCGGCTCGGCGAGCACCTGCCACCAGGGGTTCGTTTGCAGCTCGTGCGCGAAGCGGCTGTGCGGATCGTAGCCGATCACCACCGGCGACTGCGCGAAGGCCGCGTACCAGCGCACCCAATCGCCGTTGGCGCGGCCCATCAGTCGCGCGTTCACTGTCGGGCTGGAGGAGACGAACACGTCGGCGCGGCGCAGCTTTCCCTTGATCTGGTTGGCGAGCGCCTTGGAGCCGCCGAAGAAGCCCTCGAAATGGTCGCCGCTCGCGCGGTTGAAGGCGGGGCCGATGGCGTGCTCCATCATCGCCACCAGCGAGCCAGCGTAGAGCACGCGTACCGGCTGGCCGGCCCGCGCCGCCGGGGCGCCAAGCAGCAGGGCCGAGGCGACGAGCATGGCGGCAAGCAGGGCCGGGCGACGGCGCATGGCGGCTCCTCGTGTACTGCGTCATGCCCGGCATGTCACTCGTCATGCCCGGCGAAGGCCGGGCATCCACGACTTCGCGGTGGCCCGAAAGACGTGGATGGTCGGCCTCCGCCGACCATGACGACAATGGCGGGCGCTATAGCTCGGCGGATATAGCGCGCGGCGCCGGGCGCGGTCAAAGCGGGCGCTTGCTATGCTGGGCGGGATGACGCGAACCACGCCCGATACGGTGCGGCTGACGCTGCGGCTCGACCTCGGCGGGCGGCGGATGCTGGGGCACGGCAAGGTGCAGTTGCTGGAGGGGATCGCGGCGAGCAGGCTCGATCGCGGCGGCGGGGCGGGCGATGGGGATGTCGTATCGGCGCGCGTGGCGGCTGGTGGAGAGTCTGAACGCCGATCTCGGCGCCCCGGTGGTGGTGGCGCGGCCCGGCGGCCGGCGCGGCGGCGGGGCGGCGCTGACGCCGCTCGGCGCCGAGATCGTCGCCCGCTACCGCGCGATCGAGGCCCGCGCCACCGCGGCGGCCGAGGGCGATTTGCGGGCACTGATCGCGACGCTGCGCTGACCGTGCAGCGTTGACCCTATCCCGGTTCCATCCGAGATTGCGCGCCGCAGCAAGCCCAGGAGCGCGCATGACCGAGGCCAACGGCCGCCGTGCCGATTACCCGATCGACCCGTGGTTTCTCGAGCGCTGGTCACCGCGCGCCTTCACCGGCGAGCCGATCCCCGAGGCGGCGCTGATGACCCTGCTGGAGGCGGCGCGCTGGGCGCCCTCCTCCTACAACGCGCAGCCAGCGCGCTTCCTCTACGCCCGCCGCGACACGCCGGCGTGGCCGACCTTCCTCGGCCTGCTCGGCGAGCGCAACCAGCTCTGGTGCCGCAATGCGGCGGCGCTGATCATCGTCGTCTCGCGCACGACGATGGACCTGCCCGGCCAGCCGGCGCCGGTGCCCTCGCACACCCATTCCTTCGACGCCGGCGCCGCCTGGGCGTGCCTCGCGTTGCAGGGTACGCGTTCCGGATGGGATGCGCACGGCATGATCGGCTTCGACCTCGCCCGCGCACGGACCGAGCTTCACGTGCCCGACGACTACCGCGTCGAGGCCGCGATCGCGATCGGCAAGCGCGGCGACCGCTCGCTGCTGCCGCCCGATGTCGCGGCCCGCGAGGTGCCGAACACGCGCCGCCCGCTGGCCGAGAGCGTGATGGAGGGCGGGTTTCGCGAGGGCTAACCTAAACTGGCCCGTGAGGACGCTGGGCCGCCCCGGCGCTACCGGCCGGCTGGGCATGAAAACTCAGTATCCGATCGCGGCGCCCGCCGGCTGGCGATCGTCATTGGCGCCGTACCAGCAGCCCCAGCCGTATGCCCGCCGGCCGGCCCACCTCGATCAGCTCGGCGGCACCCCAGGGCCTCTGGGTCTTCACCGTGTAGCCCATGTCCTGCAGCAGTTTCAGCGTGTCGGGGGAGATGGCGTAGGGCTCGGCGTCGATCACGTCCGGCAGCCATTGGTGGTGGATGCGCGGCGCGTCCACCGCTGCCTCGGGCGCCATGCCGTGGTCGATGACGTTCATCGCGGTCTCCAGCGTGATCGTGATGATGCGCGACCCGCCCGGCGAGCCGAGCACCAGGAACACGTGGCCACCCCGCAACACGATCGTGGGCGCCATCGACGACAGCGGACGCTTGCCCGGCGCGATGGCGTTGGCGGACCCCTGCACCAGGCCGTACAGGTTGGGCACGCCGGGCTTGGAGGTGAAATCGTCCATCTCGTCGTTCAGCAGGAAACCGGTGCCGGGCGCCATTACGCCGGCTCCGAACAACGCATTGAGGGTGTACGTGACCGCGACCGCGTTGCCGTCCTTGTCCACGATCGAATAATGGGTGGTCTCGGTGTTCTCATGCGGTGCCACGCCCGGCGCCAGGTCCTTCGACGGCGTCGCGCGATCCGGCAGGATCGTGGCACGGATCGCGGCGGCGTAGTCTTTCGACAGCAGCCGCTGCAATGGGTTCTTCACGAAGGCCGGGTCGCCGAGATAGGTGTTGCGATCCAGATAGGCATGACGCATCGCCTCCACCATCACGTGGATCGCCTGCGCCGAGTGGAAGCCCAGCGCGTGCATGTCGTAGCCCTCGACGATGTTCAGGATCTCGCACAGCGTGGTGCCGCCCGAGGATGGCGGCGGCGACGACAGGACGGTGTAGCCGCGATAGGTGCAGGTGAGCGGTGCGGATTCCGTGATCCGGTAGTTCGCCAGATCGGCCGCAGTAAGAATGCCGCCGCCGGCCCGCGACGCGGTGGCGACCCCCGCGGCGATGCGGCCCTTATAGAAGGCGTCAGGGCCATTTGCGGCGATCGCGGCGAGCGTGTCAGCAAGATCGGTTTGCACCAGCCGCTCGCCCGGCTGCAACGCCGTGCCATCCGCGTTCAGAAACGCCCTGGCCGTCACCGGATTTGCCCGAAAACGTGCGGTCTTGGCGTCCAATATGCCGGCATCGGGGCGCGTCAGCACGAAGCCCTCCCGCGCCAGGCGGATCGCCGGCGCCATCACCACCTGGCGCGACAGCGTGCCGTATTCGCGCAGCGCGGTGTCCAGCCCCAGCACCGTGCCGGGCACGCCGGCCGCCTTCCAGCCGTCCAGGCTGGCGCGCGGGACCACGCGGCCGGCCGCATCGAGGTACATGTTCGCGGTCGCCGCGGCGGGTGCGGTTTCGCGGAAATTGATGAAGCGGCTGCGCCCGTCATGCATGTGCAGCACCAGGAAGCCGCCGCCGCCGATATTGCCGCAGCACGGGTTCACCACCGCTTCCGCGTAGCCCACCGCCACCGCGGCATCGATCGCGTTGCCGCCCTTGCGCAGCACCGCCAGCCCCGCCTCGGTCGCCAGGCGCTGCGAGGTGACCACCATGCCGTGTGTCGCCTCCACCGCTGGCGGCACGGCCGCGCCCGCGGTCCCCGGCCGCACGGCACCGCTCAGCACCAGGGCCGCCACCGATGCCACGACCGGCAGCAGCGAGGCTCGCGATCGGGTGCGATGGCTCAAGGTCGCTGCGCCCCGGCGACATTGAGGTGCACCGAATAGACCGACGTGCTGGCCGCGATGAACAGCCGGTGGCGCTTCCTGCCGCCGAAACACAGATTGGCGCAGGTTTCCGGCAGGTGGATCTTGCCGATCAGGTCGCCGCCCCGCTCGTAGCATCGCACGCCATCCTCCGACGGTTCGGCCCAGCCCATGCTGCACCAGACGTTGCCTTCCTGATCCGTGCGCAGCCCGTCGGTCATGCCGGGGGCGAAATCCTCGGCGAAAACGCGGCCGCCGGAGAGCCTGGCGCCGTTCACGTCGAACACCCGGATGTGCGACGGGCCGCCGTGACTGATGCCGGTATCGACGACGTACAGGCGGCTCTCGTCGGGCGAGAAGGCCAGGCCGTTCGGGCGGGTGAAATCGTCGGCGACGACGCGAGCCTCGCCGCTGGCGGGATCGAGCCGATAGACGTTGCGGGGAAGCTCCGCCTCCGCGGGATGCCCCTCGTACGGACCGTCGATCCCGTAGCCGGGATCGGTGAACCAGATCGCACCGTCGGACGCGACCACCACGTCGTTCGGCGCGTTCAGCTTCTTGCCCTGGTAGCTGTCCATCAGCACCGTGACGCAGCCGTCATGCTCGGTGCGGGTGACCCGGCGCGCATCGTGCTCGCAAGTGACCAGCCGCCCCTCGCGATCGCGGGTGTTGCCGTTGGCGAAATGGCTGTCGGAGCGGAACACGCTGACATGCCCGTCTTCCTCCAGCCAGCGCATGATCCGGTTGTTGGGGATGTCGCTCCACAGCAGGTAGCCGCCATCGGCGAAATAGACCGGGCCCTCCGCCCAGCGGAAGCCGGTCGCGATCCGTTCGATCGCCGCATTTCCCGCCCGCGCCTTGAAACGCTTGTCGATCACCTCGATACGCGGGTCCGGGTAGCGCGTGCCGGGCAGATTGCCGAGCGGCAGGCGGTGGCCTTCGGTCAGCTCGTTGCGCATTCCGGCATGGGCGTGTTCGTGCATGGTGAGGCTCTCCGCTACTGGGCTGCTCTCAGGCGTTGCCGCGCGCCCCGCTCAGCAGCCGTTCAACCAGAACCGCGGCGATGATGATCGAGCCGATGGCGGTGCCCTGCCAGTATGGCGAGACGTTCAGGAGATTGAGCCCGTTGCGGATGAACACCATGATGAACACGCCGGCGAGCGTGCCGATGATGGACCCGCGACCGCCGAACAGGCTCGCCCCGCCAATCACGACCGCGGCGATCGCGTCCAGCTCCAGTCCCAGGCCGCCGATCGGGTCGATCGACAGGATGCGCGACGCGAGGAAAATGGCCGCGACCGCGCTCATCACGCCGGACGCGACATAGGCCAGGATGCTCCACAGCGTGATGCCAAGCCCGGCGACCCGCGCCGCCTCGATGTTGGAGCCGACCGCATACAGGGTGCGGCCGCCCTTGGCGTAGGTCAGAAACCACCAGCACAGCGCATACGCCACCAGCAAACAGACGAAATCGACCGGAATCCCGCCCAGCGTGTCGGTGGAGATCGCGCCGAGCCCGGCAGGGAGATTGTTGATCGAGTTGGCGCCGCTCAGCACGTAGGCCATGCTGCGAGCGACCGACATCATGCCGAGCGTCACCACGAAGGGCGCCACGCGACCCAGCGTGATGATGGCGCCGTTCACCAGCCCCGCCGCCGCGCCGGCCCCGAGAGCGAGCGCAATACCGCCATAAAGTCCGAAAGCCGGGAAGGACATGCCGAAAACGATCCCGGTCATCCCGGCCAGCGAGCCCACGGAAAGGTCGATCCCGCCGATCAGGATCACCAGCGTCTGGCCCAGCGCCACCATGCCGACGACGACCGACTGATCCATCACGTTGAACAGATTGCTGACGGTCAGGAAATACGGCGAGATCAGCGCCAGGCCACCCATGACCAGCACGATGAGCAGCAGCATCCTGAGCTCGATCTGCGTCGCCAGCAGCCTCACCACGCGGCGGCGCGGGCGGTCCCGCACGGGCTGCGGCGGACTCATGCAGCCGCCGGGGTCGCAAGCAGCATCGGCGCCTCGATCTCGTGTCGGATGGCATCCGCCGTGGCCTCGCCCGCCAAATCGCTGCGCGTCAGCCCGACAATGCCAAGCCGGTGCCCGCGACGGCCGAGCAGAGGCACCAGCAGCGTCATCAGCGGCGAACCTGGCTCGGCGACGAGGCCGCCGGGGCGGTGCCGCAGAGCGGTCGGAATGCGCGTCTCGTCGATCAAGGGGAAGGCGCCGCCATGAAAGCCGGGATCGGCGGCAGCCTGGTCGCCCACGCGATCGAAACAGAAGACCCGGCCAGCGTCGATGTCGATCCAGAAGGCGACGCCCCCGTGCCTGGCCACCAGCGACATCAGCACGGTGTGGGTCCGTTCGGCCGAGCTGCGCGGCGCCGCGAACATGGCCAGCTTCTCGATATCGACCAGCCGGCTCGGGATATCGGTGACGCTGACGCCGTCGCTGAGCACGACGATGCGGTCGGCGAGGCCGACCAGTTCCTCGAAATCGGACGACACCACCACGCAGGCCACCCCCTCGGCGGCGATGCGGCGCAGCAGCGCGTAGATGCTGCTGCGCGTGCCGATATCAACGCCGCGCGTCGGCTCGTCCAAGAGCAGCAGCTTCGGCGACAGCACCAGCCAGCGCGCCAGGATCACCTTTTGCTGCATCCCGCCGCTGAAGGTCAGCATATTGGCGTCGAGCAGCCGTCGTTGCGGCAATTCCAGCAGCGCCAGCAGCCGTCGCACGGCGTCGGTGCGGGCGCCGTAGCCGAGGCCGGCGCCGGCATGATCGCCGAGATGCGCGAGCAGCAGGTTCTCCCGCACCGACAGGTCCGGCACGATCCCCTGCCCCCGCCGATCCTCCGGCACCAGGCCGATGCCGGCGCGGATCGCCTCGCGCGGCGTGCGGGCAACGAACGGCCTGCCGCCCAGTGCCACACTGCCGGAGGCGGCATGGCGCAACCCGAAGATCGTCTCGACGGTTTCCGAGCGGCCGGCGCCGACCAGCCCGGCCAAGCCGACGATCTCCCCGGCATGGACGTCGAACGAAACATCGCGCACGCGAGGCGGGCAGTGAAGGTTGCGCACGCTCAGCACCGGCGCGGACGCCGACGCGGCCGAAACCGGCTCGCCACCGCGGGCGTAGATGTCGGACAGCTCACGACCGACCATCAGCCGCACCAGCTCGCCTTGGGTGAGCGCGCCGGTCGTGGCACCGTCGGCCACCACCCTGCCCTCGCGCAGCACCGTCACGCGATCGGTCAGCGCAAAAATCTCCTCGAGACGATGCGAGACGAAGATCAGCCCGCGCCCGCGCGCGGCCAGGCCGCGGATGATGTCGAACAGCAACTCGCTCTCATGCGGCGAGAGCGGTGCCGTCGGCTCGTCGAAAATGATGATCCGGCTGTCGAGAGCCAGGGCCTTGAGGATCTCCACGAGCTGTCGCTGGCCGATGCTGAGATCGCGCACCAGCCGGTCGGGCGACAGCGCCGCCTGTTCCCCAAGACCCGCGATCAGCGCCTCGGCCTGGTCGCGCAGCAGCCACCAGCGCAGCCGGCCCCTCATGCCGAGCCGCGGCAGCATGATGTTCTCCAGCACCGACAGATCGGGCGCGAGCGAGGTCTCCTGCGTCACCATGGCGATGCCGCCGCGGATTGCCTCGCGCGCACCGGCATGGCGGACCGGCCGTCCGTCCACCACGATCTGCCCGGCATCGGGCTGGAGATGGCCGGAGACGATGCGCGACAGGGTCGATTTGCCGGCACCATTGGCGCCGACCAGCGCATGCACCTCTCCGGCTTCCAGCGTGAAGCCGGCATCGGCCAGCGCCGTGGTCGCGCCGAAGCGCTTCCAGATGCCGCTGAGCGCCAGCAGGCTCATCGTCGGTGGCGGCAGCCGGTGGCCGGGAGCGGTCGGCGCGCTATTGGCCGAACACCGTCTTGCGGATGGTCGGCTCCAACTGCTTCACGTTTTGCTGCGTCACCACCAGAATCGGCACCAGGCTCTGCTTCGGCGGCGTCTTGCCGGCGAAGTGATCGAACATCGCCCGCGCGGAGGTCTGGCCCATCAGGTAGGGCTGCTGCATGCCGGAGCCGACGATGGTGCCGTCGGCGATCAGTTTCACGAAGTCCGGAATGCCGTCGAACGCGGCGACCAGAATTTCTTTCTCTTTCCGGGCCGCGTGCAATGCGCGAAGCGCGCCCAGTGTCGGCTGGTCGGTCTCGATGAACAGGCCGCGCATGTTGGGATGCGCAGTGACCATGTCCTGCACGAACTTGAACGTCTCGTCCGCCGTGTAGGTCTGCATCTGCGACAGCGCACCCTGCTTGATGTGCGCCTCGTCCATCGCCTTCATGAACCCCTTGGTCCGCGCCTGGCCATTGTTGCGAGCGAGCGAGATCGTGACCAGCCCGACCGTGCCGCTGCTCCACCCCTTGGCCTGCATCGCCTTGGCCAGCGCCGTGCCGATGCCATAGGCGCCCTGGAAATTGTCCGAGATGATGAACGAGACATACTCGCCGCTGGTGGTGCCGATATCGGCGATGACGACGGGGATGCCGGCGCGCTTGGCCGCTGCGAGCACGGCGGGCGCGGTGGAGCTGTCTGTCGGCGAGATGATGATGCCGTCGACGCGGCGCGCGATCACATCCTGCGCGTTCTGGATTTGCGTCTGGGCGCTGTTGTGGCTGTCATAGGCGGTGGAGGAGGCGCCGTTCTTCTTCGCCTCGTCGTCGATTCCCTTGGCCAGGATGCGCCAGAATGGCAGGTCGAGCCCTGGGGTCAGATACGCGACCCGCTTGCCGGCCGCGCGCGCGGCGGTGCCTCCCAGACCGATCGCGGCGGCGGTCGTCGCGGTTGCGGTGACGAGCGTGCGGCGCGTGACGCCGCCGGCCTGATTTCGATCCATGAGGTTCCCTCCCGATCCGGTGTCGTTCTTCGCAGGGCGAAAGCCGGGGGCGCACGGACTGCCATCGGCCGGCGACCCGACAGGTTTTTACGCGAAACGCGCGCCGGTCACAACGGCGGCCCTGTGCGCGGAGCGGGTCGTGTTCGAGCGCACGCTGGTAACGGTCGAACGCGTGGAGCACATTGCCGCGGGAGCGCGCCGCTGCGCTTAGCGGATTACGAGGGCGAGGGAGGAGAGCGATGCCGTGGATCGACGGGCTGGCGGCCGACGGGCTGGCCGCAGCCGGCAAGGCCGTGGTGCGGCATGACGGCCGGCAGATCCTTGTGCTGCAGACCGAGCGCGGCCTTTACGCCTGCGCCAACCGCTGCCCGCACGAAGGCTACCCGCTCAGCGAAGGGGTTCTGACCAATGGCTGCGTGCTGACGTGCAACTGGCACAACTGGAAATTCGATCTCGAGTCCGGAGTGACGCTGGTTGGCGGCGACCAGGTCATGCGCTTCCCGGTTCGGCTGGAGGGCGGGCGCGTGCTGCTGGAGATAACGCCGCCGGAACCGGCGGTGAGGCGCGGCGAAATTCTGCACGGCGTCCTGGGCGGCGCTGGAGGACGCCGACCAGCAACGGCTGGTGCGCGAGGCGGCAAGGTTGCTGCGGCTGGGCGCGGACCCGCTGGATGCCGTGCGGGAGGCGGTGGCTTGGGTGGCGGAGCGATTGCAGTTCGGCACCACGCACGCGCTGGCCGGAGCGCCGGAGTGGATTTCGCTGTTCGATGCTCGGGAGGTTGACGCGGACCGAAAGCTGGTCGCGATCGGCGAGGTTCTTGGCCATATCGCGGACGACGCGCGGACGGGACGGCCGACGCCGTTTCCGCCCGGCGAACGGCCGTGGAACGAGGCGGCGTTCCTGGCCGCCATCGAGAGCGAGGACGAGCCGGCAGCGATCGCGCGGCTGCGCGGTGCGCTTGCGGGCGAGCTTCGACCCAGCGCCCTGCTTCCGGTGCTGGTCAGCTCGGCGCTGTCGCACTATGCGGATTTTGGCCACTCGTTGATCTACGCGGTCAAGACCGTCGAGCTTGCCGAACGCCTCGGGCCGGCATCGTACGAACCATTGCTGCTTATGCTCGCGCGCAGCCTGGTCAATGCAACGCGCGAGGAGCTGTTGCCGGAGTTCCGCGACTACGCCGTGCAACTCGCAAGCTGGGGTCACGGGCGCGACGGGACACCACTGGCCGCGGCGGCGCTCCGCGGGCGGGGACCCAAGAGCGCGATGGCCGTCGTCGCGGGCTGGAGCGGGCGCCATAAATCGGAGGCCATCTTCCCCGTGCTGGTGGAAGCGGCGGCCTGGACGCTGCTGCACGTCGATGCCCACGCGTTGACCCGCACCGACGCCAAGCTGGCGGATAATGTCGGTTGGCTCGACTTCACCCATGCGCTGACGTTCGCCGACGCGGCGCGCACCGCGGTCAGCCTCCGGCCGGAGCTATGGCCCGCGGTGCTGCTGCAGATGGCCTGCTTCATCGGCCGCAACGCCGGCTACGTCGATCCGGCGTTGGACGAAGAACGCTTCGTCGTCGCCGACACGCGGCAGTTCGTGGCGCAGGAAATAGATGCATTGTTCGATCACGGCCGTGACCGCTTCATCATCTCCGTCCACCTTCTCAAGACGCTGCTGGCGGCCGAGCGGCTGATGTCGGTGCTGCCCGGGCAAGCGCCGGCGATCGCGGCGGCGCTCAGCCGGTTCCTGCACGCGCCGATGAAGGGGCGGCACACGCTGCGCACCGCACGCCAGATGCGGGAGTTGGCATGGGAAGAGTAGATTGGCCCGCTAGCCTCGCGCCACCATGGTCGGGTCCAGCACGTCGCGCAGCACGTCACCCAGGGTGTTGAGCCCGAGCACCGCCATCGCGACCGCGATGCCGGGCACCAGGGCGGTCCAGGGTGCCACGTCCAGATAGTCGCGCGACGCCTGGATCATCAGGCCCCAGGATGGGGTCGGAGGCTGCGTGCCGAGACCGAGAAACGAGAGTCCGGCCTCGGCAAGGATCGCAAAAGCGACCGATATCGTTGCCTGCACGATGAGCGGCGCCATGATGTTCGGCAGCACGTGAAGGCGGATGATCCGCCCGGCGGTGGCACCCTGCGACCGTGCCGCCTCGATATAGGGCAGCGCCACCACGCGCAGGGCCTCGCCCCGCACGATCCGCGCAAGATAGGGCGCGAACGCGATGCCGATCGCGAAGATCGTGTTCCGTTCGCTCGGTCCGAGCACGGCCGAGATGGTCAGGGCGAGCAGCAGAGCGGGGAAGCTCAGCAGCGTCTCCACGAAGCGCATCAGCACATGGTCTGTCCAGCCGCGGTAATAGCCGGACAGCAGGCCGATCGGCAGACCGATCACGATGCTCAGGACGACGGCCGCAACGGCGATCACGAGCGACGTGTGCGCGCCCAGCATGACGCGCCAGACAAGCTCGCGTCCCAGCTGGTCGGTCCCGAACGGATGCAGGACGGAGGGCGGCTTGAGGCGCCCGAGGATGTTGATCCTGGTCGCCAGCTCGGCGGGCACCAGAAGTGGAGATGCGATCGCCACCACGGCGAAGATCGCGACCAGTGCCATGCCGACGAGGCCCTTCGGCGTCAGGAACGCCCGCATCGGATCATGCCAGCCTGACCCGCGGATCAAGCAATGTATAGACGATGTCGATAAAGAGGTTGGTCAGCATGACGATAACCGCGATCACGAGAACGGTCGCCTGCACGAGCGGCATGTCGCGATTGAGGAGCGCCTGATAGGTGAGCCATCCCATTCCGGTATAGTTGAACAGGCTCTCGACGACGATGATCGAACCGAACAGGTAGCCGAGTTGCAGCCCGGCGACGGTGAGCACGGGCGTGATCGCATTGCGCAACGCGTGGCGGATGATGATGGCGCCGCCGCCAAGCCCTTTGGCCCGGCAGACGCGGATAAAATCCTGCGACAGGACTTCGAGCATCGCCGAACGCGTCATCCGCATCAACTGCGCCATCAGGCTGAGTGCCAGAGTAATCGAGGGAAGCAGCGCGTATTTCAGCGCGAGGGGGAAGTTGGTGAGCGGCGATGCATAACCCGACGAGGGGAGCCATTCGAGCCAGCGTGCGAACAGCAGGATCAGCACGATACCCCAGAAGAAATCCGGCAGGCTGATTCCGGCAAGGGCGGTGCCGCTGCCGACCACATCCTGCCAATGCTCGCAATTCACCGCGCTCCACACGCCGAGCGGGACCGCGACCACGAGTGCCAGCAGCAGCGAAAGCACGACGAGCATCGCACTCGCGGTGATCTTCTGCGCGATCAGCAGCGCAATCGGCTCCTTGAAGATGAGCGATACCCCGAAGTCGCCGCTCAGCATCCGGGAAATCCAGTGCCAGTACTGGATCGCCAGAGGCTGGTTGAGCCCAAGCTCTGCGCGTAATGCCATGAGAGTGACGGGGTTGCTGCGCGTGCCCAGGATCATCGTCGCGACGTCGCCCGGCAACACGTTCGTTATGATGAACGTGACCACCGTGATCAGCAGCAGGGTGACCACAAACAGCAGCAGACGGCGGCCAAGATAGTTCATGCCATCACGCGACTCTGGTGCGCGGCCGGACGTCGCTGGCCGACGCGGCGCGCGGGCACCGCCCGCCGCGCGGGTTCGATCCGATCAAGCCTTGAGCCACACGTTCCGGAACTGAAGGTTGGAGCCGTCCGGATGAACCAGCTTGTCGAGGCCGCCGACGTTCTGGCGGGCTCCCACGGTGCCGTTGCGGAACCAGAGGACCACGTCGTGCGCCTCATCCTGAATTCGCTTCTGCACCTGCTTGTAGAGTTTTGCCCGTTCCGCCGGATTGGTGGATCGGCGGGCCGAAAGCGTCCATTGATCGATCATCGGGTCTTTGATATTTCTGTAATTGAACGATCCCTTGGAATTCCAGATCGAGAAGTACAGGAAGTCGGCCTCCCAGAGCGTAAAGAAATTCATCATGGTGACTTGGAAGTCGCGATGCACCCAGCACTGGCTCAGCCAGTCGGCCCAGGTGAGCTGCTGGGTCTTCACCTTGACGCCGCCTTGTTCGAACCAGGCCTGCATGATTTGCGCGGCCTCGACGTGCCAGGGATAGTTGGTAGTGACCTTGAAGACGAATTCGAGTTGCCCGGGTCCAATTCCGGCTTCGGCAAGCAGTGCCTTCGCCGCGGCGAAATCCTGCTTGCGCGGCTTGAGCGCAGGATCGTAGCTGGCGGAGGAGGGGAAGCTCGGCGATGCGGTCAGCACTCCCCCGCCCCAGAGCGCGCCCTGCACGAGGGCTTGCTTGTCTACCATGAGGTCCAGCGCCTTCCTCACGCGCGGGTCGTCGAACGGCTTCACCGCATGGTTGAAGTTGAGAAACGCCCAGCACAGCGGAAACCAACTGAGCAGCTGGAGCTTCGGATCCTTCTTCACCGTCGCAACGCGATCGAGCGGGATGTCGTTGATCAAGTGGAACTGGCCGGTCTGTAGTCCGGTCAGGCGGACCGTGGGTTCGGTCACTTCGTGTTCGATGATGCCGTCCAGATAGGCCGGGCCCTGCCAATACTGGTCGAACCGCGCGAGCTCCGACTTGTTGCCGAACTCGCGGGAGACGAACTTGAAGGGACCGCAGCCGATCGGCGCCTTGCCCTGAATGCTTCCGGACTCCTTCGGTATGACGGCGCCGGCGCCGATCTCGGCCACGCGGGCGAGAAACGGCGCGAAGACCTGCCGCATATGCACGACCACGGTATAGGCATCCGGCGTTTCAATCGCATCGACATCGTTGAAAACGTCGTAGTTGACCGCGCCGGTCTTGGGGTTCTTGACTCGCTCGAACGAGTACTTCACGTCGGCCGCCGTTACCTCGGCGCCATTGTGGAACTTGACCCCGCGCCGAAGGTAAAACGTGTAGCGCAGAAGGTCCGGGGAGACCTCGAACCGCTCCGCGATATTGGGCATCACCTGCAAGCGGTGGTCCACGGTCACGATCGAGTCGTGGACATTCTGCAGCAACCGCAGGGTGGAGGCGGTGCCGGTCTGGTGGATATCGAGGTTCTGGGTCGTCTCGGAATGCCCCCAGATCAAGGTGCCGCCGCGCCGGGGCTGGTCGCTCGTGGCCGCCGCGGCGGTCCGCGCTCCGGTGCCAAGCACGGCACCCCCCATCAGGGTGCCCGAGGTCTGCAAGAAGCTCCTGCGTCGCATTTCGCTGGCCTCCCCTCCCGCTCCGCCGCGTTGATCCGACCCGCGGCCATGATACGATGAGACAAATTCGGGAATGCGGCAAGAGGGGCATGACCGACGTTTTGTTGCGCGCGTGGAGTATTCGATTGGAAATCGAACAGTGTGAGATATCCGGCATGAACAACGGGAGTCCGGCATTTCGCCAGGTGTGAACGACGGCAGCGGCCGGGGGCGGCAAGAGGAGGCACTCCTCCGCGTAGAGGACCTGCGCGTGCGCTTCAGAACGGCTGGCGGGCTCGTCCGTGCCGTCAATGGCGTCTCCCTCGACGTGCGACGGGGCGAGACGCTCGCAATCGTGGGCGAGTCGGGCAGCGGCAAGAGCGTGACGTCGCTGGCCATTCTGCGCCTTCTGCCGCCGCAGACGGGCTATGTCGAGACCGGTCGGGTGCTCTTCGATGGACAGAATCTGCTCGCACTGCCCGAACGGACGATGCGCCGTATTCGCGGCAACGCGATCTCGATGATCTTCCAGGAGCCGATGACCTCGCTGGACCCGGTGATGAGCGTCGGCCGCCAGATCGCCGAGGCGATCGAAACCCACCAGGGCCTGCCGCGCCGACAGGCGTTCGAGGCGGCGATCGCGGCACTGGAACTCGTGCGCGTGCCGGAGCCGCGGCGGCGCGCGCGGCAGTATCCGTTCCAGTTGTCCGGCGGGCTTCGCCAGCGCGTGATGATCGCGATGGCGATGGCCTGCAATCCGCGCCTGCTGATCGCCGATGAGCCGACCACGGCGCTCGATGTCACGATCCAGGCACAGATCCTCAATCTGATGGACGAGCTCAAGAGCAGGATCGGGGCATCCATCATCCTGATTACCCACGACCTCGGCGTCGTCGCCGACATGGCGCAGCGCGTGATCGTGATGTATGCTGGCACGATCGTCGAGCAGGCCCGGGTGGAGGAGCTGTTCGCCCATCCGCGGCACCCGTACACCGTCGGGCTGCTCGGGGCGGTCCCGAAGCTGTACTCTTCACTGGAAGCGGGGGCGGAGGACGGGCGGCTGCAAGAAATTGCCGGCACCGTTCCCTCCATGCGGGAGGAGATCATCGGCTGCGCCTTTGCGCCGCGCTGCGTGCTCGCAACCGCGCGGTGCCGCGAGCAGGCTCCATTCCTTGAACTCAAGGGGCCCGGCCACGCCGCGGCCTGCTGGGAGACTGCCCGATTGGAGGCGAACCTTGCCTGAGTCCGGGGCGCCGGGTGGTCTGGTCCCGCGCCGATCGCGTCCGGTAATCGAGGCGACGGATCTGGTGAAGCGCTTCCCGGTGCGCAACAAGCTGCTCGGCTTGAGCCAGGGCTTCGTGCACGCCCTGAGTGGGGTCTCGTTCTTGCTGCACCCGGGAGAGACGCTCGGTGTCGTCGGCAAATCGGGGTGCGGCAAGACGACGCTCGGCAAGGTCGTGACGCGGTTGCTGCCGGTGGACGAGGGGCGCATCTTGCTCGGCGGGAAGGACATCACCAACGCGGGCGAGGCGCAGTTGCGAGCGTTGCGGCGGAACATTCAGGTGGTGTTCCAGGATCCGTTCTCGTCCTTCAATCCACGCATGAAGTGCGGCCGTATCGTGGCCGAGCCGCTGGAGATCCACAAACTCGCAACCGGGCGCGACAAGGAGGAGCGGATCGCTGCGATGTTCGAGCGGGTGGGTCTGCGGCCCGAGCAGATGCGGCGCTACCCCCACCAGCTTTCCGGCGGCCAGCGCCAGCGGCTCGGGATCGCGCGCGCACTGGCACTCGCGCCATCGGTGATCGTCGCGGACGAGCCGGTCTCGGCCCTCGACGTCTCGGTCCAGGCGCAGATCCTGAACCTGCTGATCGATCTGCAGCGCGGCTCCAATCTCGCCTACCTGTTCATCTCCCACGACCTCGCGGTGGTCGAGCACATCGCGCATCGGGTGGCGGTGATGTATCTCGGTCGTATTGTCGAGGTCGCCGACAAGAAGACGCTGTTCTCGCGCCCTACGCACCCGTACACGGAAGCCCTGCTGGCGGCCGTTCCGATCCCGCGGCCGGGGGCGCGGCGGGAGCGTGCCGTGCTGCGTGGCGATGTCCCGAGCCCGGTTAATCCGCCACCTGGCTGCGCATTTCACACGCGCTGCCCGATTGCCCAGCCGGCGTGCCGGGACGCGGTACCGGCCCTGCTCGCGGTCCAGTCCGACCACCTCGTGGCCTGTCACCTGCGCACGTCCGCCGCCGCGGCGGCATCCCCGACCTGATCCGCCGGCCCGCGGACGCTTCCGCTATCTGGCAAAGCCCGGTCGGCGGTCGGCCACGCCAAGTGCCGCTTCCAGGGCCATCCCCAGATTGCACAACCGCCCTTCATCGAACAGACCGGACCAAAGCGAGATGCCATGCGGCACCTCGAACGTCCGCGTGCTGCCCGTGGCTTCTCCGATCTCGAGTTTGCCGTGAGCGAGGGAGGGATCGGATCGCGTGCCCAGATTGAGGAACCCGGCCCGCACATGCAGGCACGGATGGCCAGTGAAATTGCTCGCAACCAGCATCGGCCCGGTCATGAACGGGCCGATGAGCGCATCCACCGTGCGGAACACACCATCCATCGCCTGCATCACGCGGTAGCGCAGTCGATCTGCTTGCACGTGGTCGACGGCGGACAGAAAGCGCGCCTTGCGGAAGGCGTTCGGCCAGGCGCCCTCTTCCTGCCAGACCAACTCGTCATCGCGGTCGGTGAGCGTGAGCTCCTCGAATGCGGCCGCCGCTTCGGCGTAGAGGATCGCCATCAGCGAGGCGTAGGGGAGCTCCGGCAACGCCACCGGCACGACCTCGATCCCCAGGCGCTTCGCGGCGGCGAGTGCCGCGCGATCCACCTCGGTCGCCGCTGCGTCCACGAAGGCCTCGGGCAGATAGCCCAGGCGCATCCCGCCGAGCCCGGCCGTGGCGTCGAAGTTGAACGATGCCGCGATCGAGCCGCGATCCGCGGGATCGTGGCCGTTGATCGCGGCCAGCACCAGCGCGCAATCCTCCACCGATCGGCAGATCGGCCCTACCTTGTCGAGCGACCAGCAGAGCGCCATCCCGCCCGTGCGGCTGACGCGGCCGTAGGTGGGTCGCAGCCCCGTCGTGCCGCAGCGTTGCGACGGCGAGGTGATCGAACCGAGCGTCTCGGTTCCGATCGCAAAGCCGCACAGCCCGGCCGCGACGGCCGCGGCCGACCCCGCGCTCGAACCACTTGATCCTTCGTTCAGGTTCCAGGGATTGCGGGTTTTGCCGCCGAACCAGATGTCGCCGTAGGCGAGCGCGCCCAACGTGGTCTTGCCGATCAGGATCGCGCCCGCCGACCGCAGCAGTGCCACAACCTGCGCGTCGCGATCCGGAATGCGATCCTTGTAGGGCGTCGCTCCCCAGCTCGTGCAGATCCCCTTGGTGTCGAAAAGGTCCTTGAGCCCGTAGGGTATGCCGTGCAACGGGCCGAGCCAGGTGCCGGCCTTCAACAGCGCGTCGGCCGCATCCGCCTGCGCGCGGGCGAGTGCCGCCGTCACCGTCACAAAACATTCGAGCGGCCCGGCATGCTGGGCAATGCGCGCCAGGTAGAGTTCGGTGAGCCGGCGGCTGCTGAGTTCACCGCGCGCGATCCACTGTGAAAGTTTCGAGACCTGGGCGAAGGCGATGTCCTCGTCGCCGGCAGGCAGCGGGCCTGGCTCGGCGTTGGACGGGCGGACCGACAGTTGCGGCAATGACGCGGGAAAATTCGGCAGCCGGGGATCAAAGCGGGTGGCCATCGGCAGGTCGTTCGGCAGATGTATCTTCCGCCGTGCCCGTGCCGCCTCAATCTGGCCTTCCAGATTGTCCAGCATGAGCGCACGTTCGGCGGGCGAGTACTCGATGCCGAGCAGTCGCTCGCCGGCCGCTATCGTCTCCGGTAAGATCGTAGCCTCGCTCACGCTGGTCTCCCTTGCGTCCTAATTCGCGGCATCATGGTAGGGGAGGTTTGCCGCAGCTGCGAACCTCACCGCAGCGTGGCGATCGTATCCTGAAGCTTCCGCCCGGCGATGCCAAGGTCCCGAAGGCCAGGCGTACCTGCGGCCGGGATGCTGTCGCCCTTGAGCAGATCGACCTGAGCGACGGTCAGTGGTGCGCGCGGCAAGCGCTCGAGCCAGCGCGCGAGCGGATGGGCCAACTCGAACGGGATCGCCACGAAAAGCCGGCGGCGCCGGAATTGGGCGAGGACCATCTCGAAGATCGCCCGCAGCGTATAGCTCTCCGGCCCACCGAGTTCATAGATGCTCCCCGGGGCGGTCGGATTATGCAGCGCCGCGTACACGGCCTTTGCGACATCGCCGGCGTGAACCGGTTGCAGCCGCGTCTGCCCGCCGCCGATCAAGGGGATGATCGGTGACAATCTCGCGATCCTGGCAAGGGCGTTGAGGAACGCATCATCGCAAGCGAACAGGACGCTTGGGCGCAGGATCGTCGCCCGCGGCGAGGTCTGCCGCACTGCCAGCTCCCCGCGGCCCCGCGCGCGGATATACGGCGAAGGCGAAGCCGGGTCGGCGCCGATCCCGGAGATATGGACCAGCCGGCTGATGCCCTGCCGCTCGCATGCCTCCGCGATATGGATTGCGCCCTGAACGTGGATCGCCTCATAGGTCACACCAGCTTTCTCGACGTAGGCGGAAACCGCATTGACGACCGCGTCGGCGCCGGCGATCGCTGCGGCAACCGCCGCTTCGTCGCGGACGTCCGCGACGATGGCAAGCGTGCGTTCAGACCCGCCGGAGGTGTCGCCGGCGCGAACCCGCGTCGGGTGACGCGCCGCCACGCGGACCGTATCACCCGCGTCAGTGAGGCATTTGACGACGCGGTGGCCCAGAAAGCCGGTTCCCCCGAAGACTGTCACCAGCGCCATGGCCGAGCTCCCCGTGACCGCAGGCGAACGCCGCGTAGGCGAAGCCTTAGCACATGCTGGCGTGGTGGCCTTCAGCGCCCCCCGGAATCGTTCGCAGAGGCTCGTTGGCAACCGCCTTGGCGGGCTGCATAGTCGCCGCCGGCAGCCCGTCGGCGGCCGCTACCTCAGGGAGGCAGAGATGGCAGTAGCAAGCGTCTCCAAAATAACCGCAGCGTCACCCACCAGCTTCGATGCCGCCATCCAGGATGGCCTCGCGCGCGCAAGCAAGACGTTGCGCGGAATCACCGGCCTTCATGTGCTCGAGGAGAAGGCAAGCGTGACCAACGGAAAAATCGCAGAATACCGCGTGACCATGGAGCTCACCTTCGTTTTGGAGGGATGATCCAAACCGAGCAGAGGGCATCACTCAGCCTGCGCCTCGGCCAGCCGCAGCGTGCGGAGGAAATTGCCCCCCCAGAGCAGCGCAATCGCCGCCCTGTCGTAGCCGCGGGCGAGCAGGGCGGCGGTGACGTTCGGGAACTCGGCGGCGTCGCGCCAGCCGGAGAAGCCGCCGCCGCCGTCGAAATCCGAACCGATGCCGACGTGCTCGATCCCGCAGCGCCGGACCGCGTGATCGATGTGGTCGCAGAAATCGTCGAGCGTCACGGTCTCGGGCCGCCCGTGCGGGCGAAGGAAGCCGGGGACCGCGGTGATCTGGAGCAGGCCGCCGGTGTCGCGCAAGGCGTCGAGCTGCGCGTCGTCCATGTTGCGCGGGCTATCGCATAAAGCGCGGCAGCAGGAATGCGTGGCAACGACCGGCGTGCGTGAGAAATCCGCTGCCTGCAGCATCGACTCCTTCGAGGCATGCGAAACATCGACCAGCATGCCCACGCGGTTGAGCGCCGCAATGGCGTCGCGGCCGAAATCGCTGAGGCCGCCGTGCAGGACGGCCGCGTCACCGAGATCGGCGCGCGGATTGGCACTGTCGCAGAGCAGATTGTGGCCGTTATGGACCAGGGTGAGATAGACGGCACCCAGTTTGCGAAATTGCTTGAGAACGCCGAGATCGTCGCCGACCGCATGGCCGTTCTCGACGGCCGGGACGACGACGCAGGCGCCGTCGCGCCAGGCCGCCTCGATCGCGTCGGCGCTCGCGGCAACGCGTGCGGTGATGCCCCCCTCGGTGCGGCCGCGGGCGTTGATCGTCGCCAGCATCGCCAATGCCCGCTCCCGCGCGGGGCCAAAGCCCTCCGGCGTGCGCGGGCCTTGCGGCACGTAGGCGACGAGGCATGCGGCGACCATGTGGCCTTCCCGCATCTTGACGAAATCAACGCATTTCTCGGTACGCGAGAACGGATCGGGCGTATTGGGCCAGAAGATGTCGATATGCGTGTCGATGGTCAGCAACGAGCGGTGCAGCGCGCGGGCGTCCTCCATGCTCAGAACCCCACCCGATCGCCACCCTTGAGGTGCAGCATCGCCCGCGCCTCGGCCGGGGTCGCGATCTCGAGGCTGAGTTCTTCGAGGATTCTCCGAATCTTTGCGACCTGCTCGGCGTTCGACGACGCCAGCTTGCCGCGGCCGATATAGAGGCTGTCCTCCAGGCCGACGCGCACGTTGCCGCCCAGGATGCCGGCCATGGTGGTGAACGCCATCTGGTGCCGCCCGGCCGCCAGCACCGACCACACGTAGTCGCGGCCGAACAGGCGGTCGGCGGTTTCGCGCATGAACATCAAATTGCGCGGCTCGGCGCCGATGCCGCCGAGGATGCCGAAGATCGTCTGCACGAACAGCGGCGGCTCGACCAGCTTGCGGTCGAGGCAGTACGCCAGATTGTAGAGATGGCCCACGTCATAGCACTCGAACTCGAATCGCGTGCCGTGGCCGCGGCCGAGGCGTTCGGTGATCCCCGCGATGTCGCGGAAGGTGTTGCGGAAGATGTGATCGTCGGTGCGCGCGAGATAGGGCTTTTCCCAGTCGTGCTTCCAGGCGGCGATGCGGTCGCCGGCACGCGAGATGTTGAAGTTCATGCTGCCCATGTTGAGGCTGCTCATCTCCGGGCTGGCTTGCAGGGCGGCGGCGAGCCGCTCCTCCAGCGTCATGTTCAGCCCGCCGCCGGTGGTGATGTTGATCACCGCGTCGCAGGACTGCTTGATGACCGGCAGGAAGCGCATGAACACGGCCGGGTCGGGCGTCGGCTCCCCGGTCTCGGGGTTGCGCGCGTGCAAATGGATGATCGCGGCGCCGGCTGCGGCGGCGTCGATCGCGGAGCGCGCGATCTGTTCGGGGGTGATCGGCAATGCCGCCGACATGCTGGGCGTGTGGATGGCGCCAGTGATGGCGCAACTGATGATCACTTTCCCGGCCACGGCCTCGCCTCCTGCGAACGCCCGACCTTATCGGCTCGGCGCCGCACGGGAAAGCCGCCCGGCTTTTGCTGCCGTTCGCGTTCTGTTCGGCGCGCCCGTAGTTTTGGCGCGCTGCACTTCGGTCTAGGGTCCGCGGACCAGGAGGATGCGATGCTGGAGCAGACCGACGCCAACGCCCTGATCGTCGAGACCGCGCGACGCTTCGCGGCCGACCGGCTGGTACCCCACGCCGCCGAGCGCGAGCGCGCCGCGCGCATCGAGCCGGAGATCGTGCGCGAGTTGGGAGAGCTCGGCTTTCTTGGCGCCACGACTTCGGCCGACTGGGGCGGGGCGGAGATCGACTATTCGACCTATGCAGCCGTGATCGAGGAGATCGCGGCCGGCGACGGCGCGATCTCCACTCTGGTCTCGGTCCACAACGCGCCGACGGTTGAAATTGTCGAACGCTTCGGCAACGACGCGCAGAAGGAGCGCTGGCTGCGCCCGCTGGCGAGCGGCGCCGCGCTGGGCAGCTTCGCGCTGACCGAATCTGCGGCGGGATCGGACGCGAGTGCGATCCGCACGCGCGCGGTGCGCAGCAATTCCGGCTACGTCGTGAACGGCTCGAAGCAGTTCATCACCAATGCGAGCATCGGCCAGGTAACGGTGCTGTTCGCCGTGACCGATCCGGCAGCGGGCAAGCGCGGCCTCTCCTGCTTCGTGGTCGAGAACACGACGCCCGGTTTCTCGGTCGCCAAGGTCGAGCACAAGCTCGGGCAGAAAGCGTCCGACAGTTGCGCCCTCGCTTTCGACGACATGGTGGTGCCGGAGGAACAGCGCATCGGCGCCGAGGGCGAGGGCTACCGGATCGCGCTCTCGACGCTGGAGAGCGGGCGCATCGGGATCGCCGCGCAGAGCGTCGGCATGGCGCGGGCGGCGCTGGATTACGCGATCGGCTATGCGAAGGAGCGCCACGCATTCGGGCGACCGATTATCGAGCACCAGGCAGTGGCGTTCCGGTTGGTGGAGGCCAAGACGCGGCTGGCGGCGGCGCGGCAGCTCACGCAGCACGCGGCAGCGCTGAAGGACGCCAGGCAGCCGGCGCTGGAGGCGGCGGCGATGGCCAAGCTGTTCGCCTCCGAGACCGCCGAGGCGGTGTGTTCGGCGGCAATTCAGACGCTCGGCGGTTACGGTTATCTGTCGGACTATCCGGTGGAGCGCATCTATCGCGACGTGCGGGTGTGCCAGATCTACGAGGGCACGTCGGATGTGCAGAAGATTATTTTGTCTCGGATGCTGTAAAAACGATCCCCGGCCCGTACACGTCGTACCCCCTCACTGCGAGGGTCGTGCCCAGGACCGGCCTGAGAACAAGGCCGGATCAGGGTCGTTCGGCGGTCGCCATTATAGCCGCTCCTCTCGCTGACCGGCGAACCGCACAAGCAACTGCCCCTCCTGCACGGTGTCGCCCGCGCGGCACGCAATTTCGGCCACCACGGCATCGGCGGGCGCGGCGAGGCGGAACACGGTCTTCATCGCCTCCAGTACCACCATCGTCTCGCCGCGTGCGACCGTCGCGCCCGCCTCGGCTAAAACCTGGGTAACCGTGCCGGGAATCGGCGCGAGCAGCCGGTCGCCGCCGGCCGCGGCCTCGTCCACTTCTGCTGCATCCTGCGGTAGGCGGAAGCGCCACGTGGCCGCGCGCATCCGCACGTGGAGGTCGGCGCCAATGCGGGTGACGAACGCGGTCTCGCGCACGCCGTCGAGATCGAGCGCAAGGGTGCCGTCCGACATGCGCACAGCAGTTGCATGCAAAAGCAACTCGCCCAGGCGCAGCACGCCTCCCGGGCGCACGCCGATCTCGTGCGCCTCCGCGCCGTGCAGTCGGATCGCCCGCTCGGGCGAGGTATTCAGCCACCAGTTATCGGTCGCCGCCCAGGGCGAGCCGGCGTCGAGTGCGCGTGCGGCGGCCTCGCGCTCGTCGAGCAGCAGACTCAGCGCCGCCGCCGCCAGCGCCGCGGGAGGCGGCGCACGCGCCGGCAGCAGTTCTTGTAACGCACGTTCGACAAAATCGGTATCCGGCGCACCGGCGACGAACACGGGATGCGCCGCGATCGCCGACAGCAGATCGAGGTTGGTCGGCACCCCCGCCACGTCGCATTCCGCGAGCGCCTGCAACAACCGCCGCCGCGCCTGCTCGCGCGTCTGAGCATGGACGATAACCTTCGCCAGCATCGCGTCGTACTGCGTGCCGACCGCATCCCCCACGGCATATCCGGTATCGACGCGCGCATCCTTGGGCATCCGGAACGCCGCGAGCCGTCCCGCGGCCGGCGCAAAACCGCGTGCCGGGTCTTCGGCGTACAGCCGTGCCTCCATGGCATGTCCGTGCAGCGCGATCTGGCCGCCGCTCGCGGGGAGCGGCTCGTTGGCGGCAATGCGAAGCTGCCACTCCACGAGATCGAAGCCGGTGACGCATTCCGTCACCGGGTGCTCGACCTGCAACCGCGTGTTCATCTCGAGGAAAAAGAAATGCTCGGCGCCGAGCACGAACTCCACCGTCCCTGCGCCGATATAACCGACCGCACGCGCCGCCGCGACCGCCGCCTCGCCCATCGCGTCGCGCTGCATCGCATCGAGATCGGGCGCCGGCGCTTCCTCGATCACCTTCTGGTGACGGCGCTGGGCGGAGCAGTCGCGCTCGAACAGATGCACCGCATTGCCGTGGGCATCGGCGAACACCTGGACCTCCACGTGCCGCGGCCGATCCAGATAGCGTTCGATCAGCACGCGCGCATTGCCGAACGACGAGCGCGCCTCCTGCTGGGCCGCGGCGAGCGCTGCCGCGAAATCGACGGCCGCCCGCACCACGCGCATCCCGCGGCCGCCGCCGCCGGCAACCGCCTTGACCACCAGCGGGAAACCAACGCGCGCCGCTTCCTCCGCCAGCCTTGCCGCGTCCTGCGCCTCGCCGTGATAGCCGGGCAGCACCGGCACGCCGGCCCGCTGCATCAGCGACTTGGCCGACGCCTTCGACCCCATGGCGCGCATGGCGGACCCCGGCGGTCCCACGAACACCAGCCCGGCTTCGACGCACGCATCGGCAAACTCGGGATTTTCCGAGAGGAAGCCATAGCCGGGATGCACCGCTTCTGCGCCGCTGCGCCGTGCCGCGTCGATGATCGCCGCGATATTCAGATAGCTCTCGCGCGCGGGCGGCGGCCCGATGCGCAGCGCGCGGTCGGCCTGCCGCACGTGCAGCGCGCCGGCATCGGCGTCGGAAAAGACTGCGATGCTCTCGATCCCCAGCCGGCGCGCGGTCGCCGCGATGCGGCAGGCGATCTCGCCGCGATTAGCGATCAGCAGGTGCGCGAACATGCCCGTTACATCCGGAACAGGCCGAAATGCGTCGGCGGGATCGGCGCCTCCAGCGCGGCGGCGAGCGCCAGGCCGACGACGCGGCGCGTGTCGGCGGGGTCGATGATCCCGTCATCCCACAGCCGCGCGGTCGCGTAGAGCGGATTTCCCTGCGCCTCGTATTGCGCGCGGATCGGCGCCTTGAACGCCTCCTCCTCTTCGTCACTCCATGTGGCGCCGCGCAGGTTGTCGCGCCGCACCTGCGCGAGCACGCCCGCCGCCTGATCGCCGCCCATCACCGAGATGCGGGCATTCGGCCAGATGAACAGGAAGCGCGGGTCGAAGGCGCGGCCGCACATGCCGTAATTGCCGGCGCCAAAGCTGCCGCCCACGATCACCGTGATTTTCGGCACTGCGGTCGTCGCGACCGCCGTCACCAGCTTCGCCCCGTCCTTGGCGATGCCGCCCGCCTCATAGCGGCGGCCGACCATGAAGCCCGAGATGTTCTGCAAAAACAGCAGTGGAATGCCGCGCTGGCTGCACAGCTCGACGAAATGCGTACCCTTGAGCGCGCTCTCGCTGAACAGGATGCCGTTGTTGGCGAGGATGCCGAGCGGCATCCCGAACAGATGCGCGAAGCCGCAGACGAGCGTGGTTCCATACAGGCGCTTGAACTCGTCGAAGTCGCTGCCGTCCACGAGGCGGAGCAGGATCTCGCGTGCGTCGTATGAAGTTCGCAGATCGCTCGGCACCACGCCGTGCAGCTCGGCCGGGTCGTGCAGCGGCTCAGCGGGCGGGCGCCGCGCCATCGCCGCCCGCTCGGGCGGGCCGAGGCCGGCGACGATCCGCCGGCACAGCGCCAGCGCGTGCGCGTCGTCGCGCGCGTAGTGATCGACCACGCCCGATTGCCGCGCGTGGACTTCTGCCCCGCCCAGCTCCTCGGCGGTGACTTCCTCGCCGGTCGCGGCCTTCACCAAGGGCGGGCCGCCCAGGAAGATGGTGCCCTGGCCGCGCACGATGATTGCCTCGTCCGACATCGCGGGCACATAGGCGCCGCCGGCAGTGCAGGACCCCATCACTGCGGCGATCTGCGGGATGCGCTCGGCCGACATCTGCGCCTGGTTGAAGAAGATGCGGCCGAAATGCTCGCGGTCGGGAAACACCTCGTCCTGGTTCGGCAGATTGGCGCCGCCGGAATCGACCAGATAGAGGCAGGGCAGCCGGCACGCGCGCGCGATCTCCTGCGCGCGCAGGTGCTTCTTCACCGTGACCGGATAGTAGGTGCCCCCCTTCACCGTCGCATCATTGGCGACGATCACGCATTCGCGCCCGGCGACGCGGCCGATGCCGGTGATGATGCCGGCGCACGGCACGTCGTTGCCATACATCCCGTGTGCTGCAAGCTGCGACAGCTCCAGGAACGGCGAGCCGGGGTCGATCAGCGCCGCCACCCGCGCGCGTGGCAGCATCTTGCCGCGCCCTTCATGGCGCCGCCGCGCCGCCTGCCCGCCGCCCTGCTCGGCGCGCGCGATCTTGGCACGAAGCTCGGCGACCAGCGCCGCCATTGTCTCGGCATTGGCGCGGAACCCGTCCGAGCGGCGGTCGATCGCGGTCGCGAGCGCGGTCATACCAAGCGCACTTCGTCTCGAACTCATCGAGCGCTGCACCGGCCATGACGATTGGCAACGGCGGGGACGCATGGCCGCTGGTATCACGCCGTCTCCTCGAACAGCTCGCGACCGATCAGCATTCGCCGGATTTCGCTGGTTCCGGCGCCGATCTCGTAGAGCTTGGCGTCGCGCAGCAGCCGGCCGGTGGGATACTCGTTGACGTAGCCGTTGCCGCCGAGGCACTGGATCGCTTCCAGCGCCATCCAGGTCGCCCGCTCGGCGGCATAGAGGATCGCGCCGGCCGCGTCCTTGCGCGACGCCCGCCCCGCATCGCACGCGCGCGCCACCGCGTACACGTACGCCCGCGCCGCGTTCATCGTCGTGTACATGTCGGCGAGCTTGCCCTGCATGAGCTGGAACGTGCCGATCGGCTCGCCGAACTGCCGCCGCTCATGCACGTAGGGCAGCACAACGTCCATGCACGCCTGCATGATGCCGAGCGGCCCGGCGGCCAGCACCGCGCGCTCGTAGTCGAGCCCGCTCATCAGCACGGCGATCCCGCCCCCGACTGCGCCGAGCACGTTCTCCGCCGGCACCTCACAATCGGAAAAAACCAGCTCGCAGGTGTTCGATCCGCGCATCCCCAGCTTGTCGAGCTTCTGCGCGGTCGAGAAGCCGGCAAAGCCGCGCTCGATCAGGAAGGCGGTGATGCCCCGCGAACCGGCCGCGGGATCGGTCTTGGCATAGACCACCAGCACGTCCGCATCCGGCCCGTTGGTGATCCACATCTTGTTGCCGTTCAGCAGGTAGTGGTCGCCGCGGCGCTCGGCGCGGGTGCGCATTCCGACCACGTCCGAGCCCGCGCCCGGTTCGCTCATCGCCAGCGCGCCGACATGCTCGCCGGAAATCAGTTTTGGCAGATAGCGGCGCTTCTGCGCCTCCGTGCCGTTGCGGCGGAACTGGTTGACGCAGAGATTGGAGTGTGCGCCATAGGAAAGCCCGACCGAGGCCGAGGCGCGGCTGATCTCCTCCATCGCCACGCAATGCTCCAGATAACCCATGCCGGCGCCGCCGTACTCGTCCTCGACGGTGATGCCGAGCACGCCGAGCGCGCCCAGCTTGCGCCATAGATCGGCGGGAAAGGCGTTGTCGCGGTCGATCGCGGTGGCGCGCGGCGCGATCTCGTCGGCGGAGAAGGCGGCGATCGAGGCGCGCAGTGCGTCGGCGGTCTCGCCCAAGCCGAAATCGAGGCCCGGCATCTGGTTGCTCGCGGCCATGCGCCCCTCTCCTTCCCTGCAAGGTCTGCCACGCGGCGCCGCCCGCGTGCAACGGCCGCGGCGCTCAGGGCACCGCCAGCGCCACCGCGCGAAACAGGCGCGCCGGCAGCAAGCCACCGGTGACGCCCCGCATCGGCGTGTCGTCGTCGTTGCCAAGCCACACCGCGATCACCTCGCCATGCGCGGCACCGATGAACCAGGCGTCGCGATAGTCCTGGGTGGTGCCGGTCTTGCCCGCCACCAGCCGGCCCGGGATCGCCGCCGCCGTGCCGGTGCCCTGGCGCACCACGGCGGCCATCATGCGCACCATCATCGCGGCCAGATCGGGGTCGATCACCCGCGGCCGGGACGGCACTGGCGGCCGCCGCTCGCGTCCGTCCAGGTCGAGCGTCTCGATCCCCCTCGGGGTCACGCGGAAGCCGCCGTTGAAAAAACTTGCATAGGCGGCGGCCATCTCCAGCACGCCGACCTCGCCGGTGCCGAGTGCCAGCGACGGATGATCGGGCAGGCGGTCGGCGATGCCCAGCCGGTGCGCGACCGCGGCGACGGACGCCGGGCCGCCCGCGCGCAGCAGCAGCCGCACCGCCGGCGCGTTCAGCGACAGCGCGAGCGCCCGCTCCACCGTCACCGGGCCGAGGAAGCGGCGCTCGAAATCGAGCGGCTGCCAGGCGCCGATGCGGATCGGCGCGTCGAGCACCCCATCGTCCGGCCGCACCCCGTGCTCCAGTGCCGCGAGCCAGACGAACGGCTTGAAGCAGCTTCCCGGCTGGCGGCGGGCGAGCACGGCGCGGTTGAAAGGGCTGGCGGCGTAGTCGCGCCCGCCCACCATCGCGCGCACTGCCCCGTTCGCCGCATCGAGCGCCACGACGGCCCCCTCGCCCACGTGATCGGCGGCGCCCGGGCCGTCCAGCGCCGACGCCAGTGCCGCCTCCGCCGCCGTCTGCAATCGAGGATCGAGCGTCGTTTGCACGCTGGCGTCGGCGTCCCGCGGCAGCAGGACCTGCGCCTGCCCGGCCACCCAATCGGCGAACCAGCCGGCGGCGATGCGCCGGCGCGGCGGGAAATAGATCTGTGCTGCCGCCGCTCGCGCTTGCGCAGCCGTGATCGCGCCCGTCTGCACCATCGCCGCCAGTACCGCCCGCCCGCGCCCGGCCGCCGCCACCGGGTCGGCGCGCGGATTGAAGCGCGAGGGTGCCGCCGGCAGCCCGGCCAGCACCGCCGCCTGCCACAGGCTGACGCGCCGCGCGCCGACGCCGAAATAGAGCCGCGACGCGGCATCGACCCCGTAGGCGCCGTCGCCGAGATAGACGCGATTGAGCCATATTTCGAGAATTTGCTGCTTGGTGAAATGCCGCTCCAGCCACAGCGTCAGCAGCAATTCCTGCACCTTGCGTTTAAGCGTGCGTGCGTTGGTGAGAAAAAGATTCTTCGCCACCTGCTGCGTGATGGTCGAGCCGCCCTCCACCACCCGCCCGGCAAGCAGGTCGGTAACGGCCGCGCGGACCAGCCCCACCAGGTCGATCCCCGGATTGGTCCAGAACCGCCGGTCCTCGATCGCGACTGCGGCCTCGGGCAGCGCGTCGGGAAGCTGGGCGAGGCGCAGCGGCTGGCCGACGATGTCGCCGTAGGTGGCGAAGGTGCGACCGGTGCGGTCCTGCAACGCGAGGCCGGGCCGGCGGGTGGCGACCAGCGCGTCCTCGGGCCGCGGCAGGTCGCGGGCGAACCAGACGAGCACGGTGCCGACCGCGAGCGCCCCCCAGACGGCGAGGATCACGCCCCAGCGCAGCAGCGCCCAGAGCGGCCGCCGGCGCCGTCGCGGCAATGCTGCCGGAGGCGCCGGGACGGCCGAATCGGGGACGAGCGAGGGTGCGCGGGGCATGAACGTGCCACTTGCATATCTGAGCCGCCCGCTTCACGGAAGGCGCGCTTGAAGGCTGGGCGCCAAGCCGCCACTGTCCGCGCGCGCCACTAGGGGAGCGGGATGCGCGGCATTTTCATCGACGCGAGCGACGCGCTCGCGGACCTGTTCGCCTCCGTCCGCCGGCCGGGCGATCCGCCGGTCGATGTGCGCGACCATGACCATGTGGCCGCCGAGGCGCTGCCGGCGCTGCTCGACGGCTACGATTTCGTCGTCAACGACCACACCCAGATGCCGACCGCGGCGATGCGGGCCTGCCCGTCGATCCGGCACGTCGTGTTCCTCGGCACCGGCGCGCGCAGCTACATGGACCCCGAGACGCTGGCCGAACTCGGCATCACCGTCCACACCATCAAGGGCTATGGCGATACCGCGGTCGCCGAACACGCGATCGCGCTGATGTGGGCGGCGGCGCGTGGCATCGCGCGCATGGACCGCGAGATGCGTGCCGGCACCTGGCTGCGCACCGAGGGCGCCCAGCTCACCGGAAAGACGATCGGTCTGCTCGGCTTTGGCGGCATCGCCGCCGAGGTGGCGCGGATCGCACACGGATCGGGCATGCGCGTGCTCGCGTGGAACCGCACGCCGCGCACGGCGCCGGGCGTTGCGTTCGTGAGCGTGGACGAGCTTCTCGCTGCAAGCCATGTGCTCTCGCTGCATCTGCTGCTGACCGACGAGACGCGCGGCCTCCTGGATGCGGCGCGGCTTGGGCGGCTGCGGCCGGGTGCGATCCTGGTCAACACCGCACGCGCGGCACTGGTCGATCAGGCGGCGATGATTGCGGCGCTCCGCGACGGGCGGCTCGCGCACGCGGCGCTCGACGTGTTCGACGAGGAGCCGCTGCCGCCGGGACACGTGCTGACCACGCTGGAAAACGTGACGCTCTCGGCCCACAGCGGCTTCCGCACGCCCGAGGCGAGCGAGGCGCTGCTGCGACGGGCGCTCGACATCGCCTTGAGGCTGAAGGGCCAGTAAGGTCGGGGCGCTCCCTCCGCGGGCTTTCCAATTGGCCCGAGCGGGGCCAATTGGAACCTTGGCCCGCTCCGCCTCGAGCCCCGCCAAGGGCATAGCCCTTGGAACCCGTTCGTTGCCCGCCTGGCGGAATGGCAGACGCAGCGGACTTAAAATCCGCGGCCCTTCGGGCGTGGGGGTTCGAGTCCCCCGGCGGGCATGGCTTCTGAAGCCGTGGCGACGGTCCGTTGCGAGGCATAGTCCAGTCGATAGGCCCAGCGGCTTGCCAGGCGCCGAACGCATCGACTCATCCCCACCTTCATGGTCGGCGAAGGCTCGCTTCAGCGCAGTGCATTCACGGTGGCAGCCGTGACGTCCGGTGTCCGCGCGCCCCAGGTTGCGCGCAGGTAATTGGCCAGGTCGGCAGCCTGCTGGTCGCTCAGTTTGTCGGCGAAGCCCGGCATGGCCTGCATGCTCTCCAGGTCAGGGAAATCCTGCGCGCCGATCCCGTCCAGCATGGTCAGGATCAGGTTGTGCGGGTTGTCGAGACGCAACACCGAATTGCGGCGCATCGCCACCACGGTGTGCGGCTTGCCGTTGCCGTCCAGCCCGTGGCAGCCGGCACAGAGGGAGAGATAGGGGACGCGCCCGGGCAAATTCGCCGCCGCAGCCGGCATTGCGGCCGGCGGCGGCACCGGCGGGTGATCGCCGAGCAGATAGGTCACTGCCGCCTTCAGGTCCTCTGCCGTCAGGTGCCGTGTGCTGACCGCGATCACCGGGTGCATCTCGCTGAAGGCCGAGCCCTGCGGCGCCAACCCGCTGCCCAGGAAGGCGGCAAGCCCCAAGGCCGTCCAGCCGCGCGACACAAGCCCCGCCGGCGTGATGTCGGGTGCCGAGAACCGGCCGAGCGCGGAGCCTGAAAGCCGGTGCGCCAGTTTCATCTGCCCCAGCCAACCGCGCGGCGTGTGGCATTCTCCGCAATGGCCCAGCACGTCGACCAGGTAGCGCCCGCGCTGCCAGGTCGCGGTACTGCCTTGGCTTGCCGCCGGAATAGGGTTCCTCAGGAACAGTGCGTTCCATGCCGCCATGCCGAAGCGGATGTTATAGGGAAAGTGCAGTCGTGTGCGGCGGTTCGGCACGTGCATCGGGCGAAGCTGCATCAGATAAGCGTAGATCGCGTCCGAATCCGCTCGCACCATGCCGCGGTACGAGGTGTACGGCATCGCCGGATACAGATGCCGGCCGCCGTGCGCGACGCCGTCGTGCAGCGCGCGCCACAGATCATCGGCGGTCCAGTGGCCGATGCCATATTCCGGATCGGGCGTGATGTTGGTGGCGTAGATCGTGCCGAAGCCGCTCTGCATCGGCAGGCCGCCCGCATAGGGCGCCCCGCCCGGCGCGGTGTGGCAGGCGGCGCAATCCGCCGCCTGGCCCAGGTATTTGCCGCGCGCGATTTCAGCGGCGGATGCCTTGGATGCCGGCGCAGGCGGAGCGGCCGGGGCGACGGAAAAGCACCCCGCCATCGCCAGAACGACTATCGTCAGCACCGGGGCGGCGACGCGGCGGAGCTTCATGCGGCGTGCGTCAAGCCGGGCGTCACGAGGATCAGGTCGCGCACCGCCTCATAGTAGCGCACATAGCCGGTGCAGCGGCAGATATGGTTCTTGAGGGCAGCCGCCACGGCTTCCTCCACCTGCTCACGCGGCACCGGCGCGCGTTTCAGCCGCTCGATCAGCACGGTGGCGGCATTGACGAAGCCCGGCGTGCAATAGCCGCACTGGAAGCTGAAATAATCGAGGAACGCCTCCTGCACCGGAGACAGCGCGACGATCCCGCCCCGGTCGTCGCGTTCGGCGATGCCTTCGATGGTGCGGATATGCTTGCCATCGAAGAAGTGCGCGCCGGTGATGCAGCTTGGCACTTCCTCGCTGCTATGGTCGTCCTTGTCCCAGATCACCACGCAGGCATGGCAGATACCCTGGCCGCAGCCGAGACGCGAGCCGGTCAGGCCCAGCATCTCGTGCAGCACGTCGATCATCATCATGCCTTCCGGCACATCCAGCGGCCCGTACGTCCTGCCGTTCACCGTGACCGTGAGTTTCCGGGTGGGAAGGCTCATGCCAGAACCTCCTGGATCTTTTCTTCCGTCACCGGCAGCTCGCGGAACCGATGGCCGGTCGCATGGGCGATGGCATTCACGATGGCGGGGACGATCGGGATCATCGCCACCTCCGCCATGCCCTTCGGCGGGTCGGTCGCAGATAACGGCGGCAGCACTTCCGCGGTCTGCGTCCACACCGCGACATCGCCGCCGCGTGGCAGGTGGTAGCGGTTGAAGTTCCAGGTGCCGTTGCCCGGCCCGTCCTCGTAGAGCGGCAGGTACTCGTGCAGTGCGTGGCCGATGCCCATGGCTGTGCCGCCCTGGATCTGGCCGGAGACCAGTTGCGGCACCAGCATGCTGCCGCATTCCACGATGGTATGATGGGTCAGCAGAATAACCCGGCCGCTGGCGGCATCGACGGCGATCTCGGCAAGTGTCCCGACGGCGCTGTAATAGGTTACCCTGGCGTTGTTCCGCTGTGTCGGCGGGTAGAACACATCCTGCCGGTCCAGCACCTGATAGCCGCCCGGCGTGGTCATCAGCGCCCGCTTCGCGGCGGGCGCGCCGTCGCCGTAGCGGAGGGCAAGTCCGTCCAACGGCGCGCGCGCCGAAATGCCCTCCACCATGAAGCTCGCTTCAGCCCATTCCCAGCGGTTGAACGCATGCACTGCGGCGCCGACGACCAGGCCGCGCGCATGCGCCTCCTTCGCCAGCCGCGCCAGAGGCAAGGGCTGCATTCCGTCCGCCGTCAGAGCTCCGTTCGTCCAGCGCGCATCCTCGGGTCGGACGACCAGCGATGCTGCCTGACCCCCGCCAACGCCGGCCCCCCAGAGCGCGAGCGCGGCCGGCCATAGCCCGTAGCGGAAGACGATCCGGGCCGCTTCCCGCGTGGTATGCGTGAAATAGAAGGCGGAGTTGCTGGCGCTGGAGGCCGACGCATAAGCAGGGCTCCAGCGCGGGTTCTGTTCCAGCCGATCCTGGTCCGCCTGGCTCATCGCGTGTGGGTCGCCGCTGGTCTGCACCGGCAAGTCGGGCCAGTCGGTGACCGCCATGTGCACCCCGTCAGCCGGATGACCGAGCCAGCGGACACAGGCGACTGCCTGCGCAGAGGACGCGCCGGTGCCGATCTCCGTGCCGGTGTGATAGAGCGCAATGCGGCCATCCGGCGATAGCTCCACTTTCGCGAGGCTGGATTCCGCACCGATGCCAAAATCCCGCTGTATGCAACCAAAGCCGACGCCGTAATAGCGTCCGGGATGCGCGGCATCGTATGCCGCCTTGCGAGCGGCACGGCCTGTCCAAAGCGTATGGGCGCGTGCCTGCTCCAAAATCGCCTCGCCCCGCAACGCCCCGGCTGGGATTGCCCCTTGCGTGTTCTTCATGCCGGACTTCAGCACGTTGCGCAGACGGAACTCGATCGGGTCGAGGCCGAGCTGCTCGGCAATTTCGTCCACCATCAACTCGGTCGCCGTCATGGTCTCGAGCGCGCCGTAGCCACGCGCCGAGCCGGCATCGATGGCGCGGGAGGCGATGGCGGTGGCGGTCAAATCGCTCTTTGGGAAGTAATAGACCGACTGCGCCGCAGTGGCTCCCACCGCGACGAGGAAGGCCGAGCAATTGGCGCGGCCCCCGCCGTTGGCGACAATGCCGGCCCGGAACGATCGCAGCAGGCCCGTCCGGCGCTCGACGGCCATGGTGTAACGCATGCGGAACTGGTGCCGCTTCAGGCCGGCCTGGAACTGCTCGAAGCGGTCATTGGCCAGCCGCACCGGCCGCCCATCGCCATAGGCGGCGGCGATCACGCCGTAGAACGGCATGGTGCAGTGGTCCTTGGAGCCGTAGCCCACCGTGTAGCACGGGTGCAGGAACAGCCGCTTCAGCCCGAGCCGGCTTTGCCCAAGCATCGTCGCCGCGCCTTCCGCCACTTCCTGCGGCGACTGCGTCGGCACCACCAGGTGCAGCTGCCGCTTCGCTGCATCGTACCAACCATTGGCATTGTCTGGCTCCAGCGCCGCGGTATCGGCCGATTGCGAGGCATAGTTGCGCGTCAGCACCAGCCACCCCGCGGGCGGATGGGCAAGCTCGCGGTCGATGGCGTCGGCGTGGAACATGCCCTCGGCGCCGATATCGCCGCTGGGCGCGCTGGCGGGCCAGATCGGATAATGTTTCTTGTAGGCTGGCGACACGATCCCCTGCGTCATCGGGGAGAACACGTCGTCGTCGTACGGCGTCTTGCCGCCAACGCGCACGAAGCGGGAGCTGCCCCAAGGATCGCGCTGCAGCGATCCGGTGACGGCGCCGTAGCGGATCACCGAATCGTTGAACTGCAGCTTGTATTTGGCGAAGCGGAAGTGAGCGAAGTCGTGGAAGATCAGGATTGCCACGGCCTGGCCGAGATAGGCCGGCGTTTTCCCCTCCGGCAGCAGCACGTCGGTGCCGTAGAACGCCGGGAAGGCCAGCCTGTCGCGCGACAGATCTGCGGCCGTCACCACGCGATCCGGCTTCAGCCCGGCGCCAAGCACGGAGGTGTCGAAGCCGGCATAGAGCCGATCCGCCCTGGTCACGCGCAATACCAGCGCGTGCGCCTGAAGCTGCGGCCAGTGCGGCATGTCGCGCGCCCGGATGTCGCGCGCGAAGATCTTCTCCCCCGTCACTTTCGCCGTGCCATCGATGCGGTATCTCAGCGCCCCCGTCCGTTCGCTCCAGACAGGCCGGGTCAGCAACTTCTCCTCGAACAGCGCCGCGTAGGCGGGGCTGCCGAGCGGCGCGAGAAAGACGGAGACGCCGGCAAACACGCCGGCGCGCAGCACGCCTCGGCGCGACATGCGTGGCGGAGCAATCGGCCGTCGGACGCGACGATCGGCTACCATGAAACCGCTCCGTGGGACGTGTGCACGAGGCTTGATGCGCCGAACGGAAGCGCGCTACCGACGTCGTTCATGGTGATGGCCGCGTGGGCCGAGGCGGCTGCATTTGCGCCGGCATCGGCAAATGCGGCGGTCGGGCTGTCCGGGGCCGCCAGACCGAAGAACTCGCCGGCCGATTGCGCCACTGCGTCCTGGACCGCCGTGCCAGCCTCGTACGAGACTGGACTTGCCGCCGTCGGGGGCCGCGTCTCCGCGGCATCGACGCCAGCCGTGTGAATGAAGTGCGGCCTTTCGGCAATCATGCCAGCAAGTGCGGTCCGGACCGCAGGTTCGGTCGTCGGCGAAGGCGCGGAGGTATTGTCCAGAAGTGACGTGCCGGGCGCCACCTGCCAGGCATCGGCGAAGGCGCCGAGCAACTCGGTGCCGCTCAGCGGCTGCGGGATCACGGAGCCGTTCGGCAGTTGGAAATCGTTTGCCTGGCCACTGTCGCTGCCGAGCAGGCCCTGCACCGATCCGGGTCCGTCATGCGGCCCGAGCGAGACCGACCAGTCGAGATAGGCGCCCGCATCGGTGATGCTGACAGACTCGCCCGTGTTCCAGGTGAGCTGATAGGAGCCGGACGACAGCTGAGCGAGTGTGCCGCCCGCGAGCCGCTGCACGGCACCGCCGCGCAGCGCCTTGTCCGGTGCGCCGTTGATCCAGACGGGATCGGCACGACCGACGGCGAAGGTCACGCGGGCATCCCCGAGTGCAGCGGCAAGCTGTTCCGTGGTGCTGACCGCGCCGTTGCCCGATTGGGTCTGGATCTGGACCTGGAAGGGGTTGCCGGGCTCGGTCGATCGGGCGGCCACGAATTCGCCGACGGCCTGGAAATCATAGTGCAGGCCGTCGAAGGTGAGCATGTGCACGTCGCCCTCGCCGCCGCCGTTCGGCGCCAGCACGACATCCGTTCCGCCGAGGCCGTCCGGCTGCACGGCAAACGCGTTCGATGCGTAGGTTCCGGCGAGGTTGAGTTGAATGGCACCGGAGGCGGTGTCGAGCGTCAGCACGCCGTTGGACCAGGTGGCACTGCTCGCATCCGTGCTCGCCAGATCCAGCACGTCGCCGGAGCCGAATCCGGCAATCGTTCCCGCGAACGCGCGCGGATCGTCGAGCACGGCCTGCGCGTTCGGGCTCAAGGCGAGCGTCTGGCCGGTGTCGACGGCGGCCTGCAACGTGATCGTCGCACCGGTTGCGACCGAGAGCGCGCCGGTGCCGGCGACGTCGCCGTAGAGCAGCAGGTTGCCGCCGCTCGCGGCGATCGAGCCGTCGTTTTCGATGCTCGCCAGCATCATGGTGTCATTGCCGCCGCCATCGCCCGAGAGCGTGCCGGCGCCGGAGAGAAGGGCGCCTGGGGCGAGGTCGAGAACGTTCGCCCGGACGCTGGCATTGGCGCCGCCGAGTGCGATCTGCCCTGTGCCGTCGATCGCGAGCGTGCCGGCCGTCGCGAACAAGGCGGTGTCGTCCGCGCTCTGGCCGACGGTTACTGCACCGGCGCCGGCAGCACCGCCGATGGTGGCATTGCCGTCTACCAGCAGTGCGCCGTCCCCGCCGATGCGTACCAGGCCCGATCCGCCGGCGGTGCCGCCGACTTCGAGCGTGCCGGTGTTGTTTGCGATCGTTCCTTGCGCGACGCCGACCGTGACGTTGCCGCCATCGGCGATCGTCAGGCTGCCGGTGCCGCCGGCGCCCACGGTCAAGGCGCTGGAAGCGGCATCGGCATCGGCGACCAGCAGATCGCCGCCGTCGAGCGTGACCGAGCCCTGGCCGCCGGCCTGGGCACCGATCGTCATATCGAAGGCCGTCACCTGGCCGGTGATACCGTTGACTGTCCCGCCGATCAGCAGCGAGCCGTTGCCGGCGTCGCCGACGGTGAGCTGGCCCGATGTTGCCCATTCGCCGCCATCGATCGTCGCGATGCCCTGGGCGCCGGCCGATTGGCCCATGTCGGCGCCGCCGTCCGCGGCGGTCGCGGCGACGCCGAGCAGTTCGAGCGTGCCGGCGCCCGCTTCGCCGACCACCACCGTGCCGGCGGCTTCGATCTGTTCGAGGTTCAGGACCGTGCCGCCGCTGCCGCCCGCCGCGCCGATGACGAGGGCATTCGACGTGGACGGCCCGGTGAGCGCCAGCGCGCCGCCCATCAGCGTGAGAAGACCCTGCCCGGATCCACCCACGCTCGCCTGTCCTTGGGCGGTGAGCGAAGCACCGCCCGCGAGCGTGAGCGCGCCGCCGGCGTCCACGACGAGCGCGACGCCGTTGCGTGCCTGGGCCGTGACCTGCCCGGTCAGCGTCGTCGTGCCGGTGTCCAGGATCTCGCCGACGGCGCCGTTGCCGGAGATGGTGTTGGTGCCGGGACCGAAGGCGGCGATGTTGGTGCCGCCCGGCGCCACGTTTGACGTCGTGCCGCCCGCAGTCCAGTTGCCGGCGTCAGCGAAGCTGCCGCCTCCGGAGGAGGTCCAGTCGAATTGGAGCGGGGCGGAATTGTTGAAAACCGAGATCGTCGCGGCCGTTGCCGACGCGCCGGCGTAGTCGGAAACCGTGATCGTGATCGTGTCCTTCGGCTGCCCCGCCGCACCCGTGTAGGTGAGGGTCTGGAGGCTGCGCTCGACCGCGCCGAGCGTGCCGGAGAGAGTGAGCGTGCTGCCGCCGCCCACCGAATAGTTCACGCTGGTGTTGCCGTTGTCGTCGCCGGCGGCGAGAGTGCCGGTGACGGCCGCAAGCGTGACCCCGATCGTCATGTCGCTGGGCGGCGACGCGGGAAGCGGCGCCGCGATCACGATGTCCGGCACCAGGACCGGCGCGCCGGCGGCGCCTTCGAGTGCCGCGGGCGCGGTAACGCTCGGCAACAGGCCCGCAGCTGGGGCGACGAAGCTCACGGTGCTCTCGGCACCGGCGCCGGAGCCGGCGACGTTGACGACAGGAGCGAGACCGGCGAGGTCCCCCGAAAGGGCGAAGCTCAGCGGCCCGCCGCCCGATTGATCGACGGTCAATGTGCCGTTCGTGCCGTCGTAACTCGCGCCGGTCGCCGTCACGCCGTCCAGAACCAGAGTATCGGCAAACGAAAATCCGCTGACGCTGCCTTGCATCCCGAGTGGCTTTGCGAGCACGAGCGTGCTCGGCGAATAGGGATCGTCCGAGAACTGGGCGATGCCGGCGGGCGCGAAATCGATCGTTTGGTGAGGACCGACCGCGCCCCCCAGAATCAGCGAAGCGGCGGGATCGATGACCAGCGCTCCCTCACCCGCGAGCGCGTTGGCAACGGTCAATTGCTGCAGGCCGAGGGTCTGGTCGGTCGCCGCTTCGATCGTGCCGTCGTTGAGGATCGCGCCGCCGGTGGCGGTCAGAGTGCCGTCGCCGCTGATCGTGCCGCGGTTCTCGATCGTGACCGCAGCGGCCTCGAGAGACCCGGTGAACCGCGCGATGCCCGCCCCCCAGACCTCGAGCGTGCCGCCGACCGTGAGGCTTGCCGTGCTGTAATCGCTTGGCGCCAGCGCGGCGAGCAGCGTGCCGCTGCCGCCGGCGCCCGACTCGGTGCCGCCGATTTCGAGGTTGCCGGCAACGGCGAGCGAGCTTTCCACACCGCCGAGAACAAGCACACCGGCGCTGCCTTGCTGGTCCGCGATGTCGAGATCGCCCGCGCCGTTCTGGCCAACGGTAATCGTGCTGCCGCCGCCGAATGCCACGGTGCTGTCGATCGTGAGCGATGCCGCGGCACCCGTGCCGGTGACGACCGAGGGAGCCGGGCTCGCGGCGGTGGTGAATGACACGCTGTCCGCGGCACCAGGCGGACCATTGGCAGGTGTCCAGTTGGCGGGATCGGAGAAGAGAGTGTCTGACCCTTGGCCGGTCCAGGTGTAGCTGGTGGAGCCGGCGGGGACCGCGGGCGGCACGCCGGCGCCTGGGCCCGAACCGGATGAAGCCGCGGGCGCGGAGACCTGCACCCCCACACTGCGGACCGCCGTGTCTCCGCTGCTGTCAGTGGCCGAAAACTGCACGACGTCCGTGCCGGATTGCAGCGTATCGGTGAGGCTCGCGAGGACCGTGTTCACCAGCGACAGCGGACCCGATACGGTGAGCGCCGCGCCGCTCGCAGGTCCGTCCACGATGCCGCCGAAATTGGTGACGGCGAGCGTATCGCCACCCGTGGAGGTCAGCGTCACGGTGTAGGAGTTTTGGGCCACGGCGCTCGCGAGGAGCACCGCATCGACGCCGGAGAATGCGATCGTGCCGGCGGCGCCCGCGACGGATGCGGGTGCCATGAAGCCGAGTGCCGCGCCGTCGTCCGGCGCACCGGTCAGGGGCGCGGTGCCGGCGGCAAGAATCGCGGCCAGGTCCTGCACCTGACCTGGTTCGAGGCCGGTGAAGCCGGTCGTCGCCGGCCCGTCCCAGAGCTCGATGTCCCCGGCATTTGCCGCCACACCTTGGGTGACGGCGTTCGGCCAGTCGGCATAGGCTCCCCAACTCGGCTCGCTTCCGACGCTTTCGTTGGTTCCAAGATTAACCGGGGACGCGGTCTGAAAGCTGCCCGGAGCAGTCGTGGGATCGAGCGCCGCGTCTTCGGCCATCTGGGCATAGACGAAGGCGTCGAAGGAGGGCAGCGGATTGTTCAGCGCATGGTTGCCCGCCTGCACCACGCGCGCGGAATTCTCCGCCTCCTGCAAGACCGCGAGAGTGAAGTTCTCGTCACCCGAGGGCTTGCCGCTGTCTTGGAGGTGGAAGAGGTTCATCGTGTAGTCGAGCGGCGTCGTCGCCCAACCGGAATAATCCGCAATGGCGGCGCGCAGCGTAAGCTGCTCCGCCGCGTCGGTATAGCCGCCGGATTCCAGCTCCCCTGGCTGATTCACCGCCCCTGCCTGATTCGGCGGGATGTATTTCAGTGGCACGAACGGTTCGTCGGTGGCAGCGGCCCCGGCCGTGTTGGAGATGCCGCTGATGATCGGGTTGCCGTCGTAGAGGGCGGCGAGCTGGTTTTGCAGGCTGGTCCAGGCGTCGATGTAATCGGCGGTCCAGAACCGGCCGATCGTCTCGGGGTTGTTCTTGTCGCTCTGATCGACCGTACCCGGGCCGGTGATCGTGATGGGCGGCCCGTCGATGGTCTTGGCCCAATCGGGTGCCGTGTAGCCGCCCCAGACACGCAGCTTGATGCCGAGATCGGTGCCGTTCTCGGCGTTATAGGTCTCAACGGCGCTGATTGCGCTCGAGATCACCGAGGTGTCGAGCGAGCCGTTCGCGTTCGGCTGCAATTGCGCCCAGGTGACGTTCAGCACGATCTCGCCGAACGAGCCCGCATAGTTGGCAAGATCGGATAGGGTGAAGGGGGGAATGGGGTCGGTGGGCTGATTGTAGAAGCTGATGTTCCCCATGTCGGCCAGCCCGGTCTGCGGCGGCTCGGCGCCGCCGCCGGTTCCGCTCATCGAAACGTCTCCCTGTGACTGACGGAGTCCAACCGGTATTCGTCCGAGACAAGCTAGGCTCCGAATTCTTCCACCTGCAAGAATCGAAATTGCAACGTGACCGACAGAACTGTTAATCACGCAAAATACACGACACACTCACGCCGATCATTTCGGCGGGGGGCAGCATCGTCTGCCTCATCCTGAGATTTCACCGTTCAAGCCGCCCAAGGACGCACTTGTCATGCCGTTCCGGGATTTCCGCGAGTTTATCGAGGCGTTGCGCAAGGCGGGCGAGCTCGTCGATGTTGACCGTCCGGTCGCGCCGAAATTCGAGGCCGCGAAGGCACTCCGCAAGAGTGCCGCCGTCTCCGGCCCGGCCTTCGTGTTCAAAAGCAACGGAACCGCGTTTCCGCTGATCGGTGGCCTCTACGGTTCGGTCTTGGACCGGCCTTCCACCTCCTGCTATTGGTGACGCACGCCCGTTGTCGTGTTGCAGCAATGCCGGCATCGCGGGAGACACCCGCATGGTGATGGAGGCACGGATTGACGAGGTGGCAAGTCGGTGTGGACGTCGGAGGGACCTTCACCGATCTGGTCGCCGTCGACGGGGCCTCGGGGACGTTCCGGGTCGGTAAGGTGCTGTCGACGGCGGATAACCAGGCGAGGGGCGTGTTCGACGCGCTGCGCGAGGCCGCGGTGCCGCTGGCGGAGGTCGCGGCCTTCGTCCACGGCACCACCGTCGGGACCAATGCGGTGCTCGAGCGAAAAGGTGTCGCCTGCGGCCTGATTACGACCGCAGGCTTTCGGGACATTCTGGAGCTCGGTCGCCGCACGCGGCCGCACGCCTACGGCCTGACCGGCAGCTTCGAGGCGATCATTCCGCGCGACCTGCGGCTCGAAGTCACCGAACGGATGGACGCCGCGGGCCGCGTGCTGGTGCCGCTCGACGAAGGCAGCGTGCACGACGCCGTTGCCGAGCTACTTCGCCGCGGCGCCGCGGCGCTCGTCATCCACTTCCTCCACTCCTACGCCAACCCCGAGCACGAGCTGCGCGCGGCGGAGATCGCCCGCGCGTTGTGGCCCAATCCATTTGTCACCGTTGGTCACGAAATCCTGCGTGAGGTGCGCGAATTCGAGCGTGGCTCCACGGCCGCGGTCAACGCCTACATTCAGCCGATCATGTCGCGACTATCTGGGGCGGTTGGCAGTCGAGCTCCAGCAAGGTGGGCTTCAGCACGATTTTCTGGTGATGCAGGGCAACGCCGGCACGATGACGGCTCGGCTCGCGGGTGCGCATGCGGTGCAGACCGTCATGTCCGGACCGGCCGCCGGCGCGCTCGCCGCGGCTCGGATCGGGCTTGATGCCGGCTTCGGCAACGTCATCAGTTGCGACATGGGCGGCACCAGCTTCGACGTGACCGTGATCCGCGACGGCCAGCCAGCCATCTCGGCCGAGAAGGACATCGCCTACGGAGTTCCGGTTCGCGTGCCGATGATTGACATCCACACCATCGGCGCCGGCGGCGGGTCGATCGCACGCGTCAACAAGGCGGGCATCCTGCAGGTCGGGCCGGACAGCGCCGGGGCGAGCCCCGGGCCGCTCTGCTACGGGCGCGGCGGCACCGCGCCGACGGTGACGGACGCCAACCTTCTGCTCGGCCGCCTCGATCCGGCGGCGATCGCCGGCGTGGTCCGGCACGTGCCGGTCGAGAGGGTGAGGGATGCCATGCTCGAGCAGATCGGCCGGCCGCTCGGCATGGACGCGATCGGGGCCGCCGCGGCAATCGTCGCCGTCGCCACCAACCATCTCGCCGAGTGCCATTCGCCTGGTCTCCATCGAACGCGGCCAGAACCCGCGGGACTACGCGCTGTTTGCCTTCGGTGGCGCCGGGCCGCTGCACGCGACCGCCCTCGCCGCCGAACTCGGCGTGCCGCACGTGCTGGTGCCCCGCTTTCCCGGAGCGACCTCCGCCCTGGGCTGCGTCTTCGCCGATGTCAGGCACGATTTCGTCCGCACCATCGCCGCGCCGCTCCTCGAGGTCGACGCCGCCGCCATCGACGCGATCCTGGCGGAGCACGTGGCCGAGGGCCGGGCGCTGATCGCGCGCGAAGCCGTGCCCATCAGCGGCGTCGTCGTCGTCCATGAGGCGGACATGATGTTCGGCGGCCAGAGCCACGTGTTCCGGGTGCCCGTGACCAGCCCCGGCTTCGACGCGCGCCGGACGATGGAGGTGTTCACCACGCGCTACCGGGAGCGTTTCGAAATCGAGCTGGGCGAGATGCGGGCGCTGCTCGGCAACTTGCGGACCACGGTTCTGGGCACCCGGACGAAGGTGCCGATGACGCTGTTCGGATCGTCCGTCTCCGCCGAACCGTTGCGGCCGCACACGACCCGCGAGGTCTATTTCGGCGGTGCCTGGCACCGTACTCCGATCTATCGGCGCGAGCGTCTGGCTTCGGGGGCATCGCTCGAGGGGCCTGCCATCATCGAGCAGATGGACGCCACCACCTTGCTCGATCCCGGCGCCCGACTGCGCGTCGACGGTGTCGGCAATCTGGTTATCGAAGTGGGAGCCTCCGCATGAACCTCGATCCCGTCCAGCTCGCGGTGATCCAGCACGGTCTGCGGCAGGTCGCCGGCGAGATGGACCTGGTTCACGAGAAGACGTCGTTCTCGCCGGTGATTTCCGAAGGCTTCGACCGCTCGAATGGCATCTATGATCGCGAGACCGGCGAGGTCCTCGCGCAAGGCGAAATGGGATTGCCGATCTTCATCGGCGTCATGCAGTTCACCACCCGGGCGGTGATCGAGCGTCGGCGCGACCTGGAACCGGGCGATATTATCCTGGTCAATGATCCTTATCTCGGCGGCACGCACCTGATGGACGTGAAAATGGTCACGCCGTTCTATTACCAGGAGCGGCTGTGGTGCTTCCTGTCGAATACCGGCCATTGGCCCGACACCGGCGGCATGGTGCCCGGAGGCTTCAACAGCACGGCCACGGAGATTCAACAAGAGGGTCTGCGCATCCCGCCGGTGAAGCTCTACCGGCGCGGCGTGAGGGACCAGGACATTGCGGCGATGGTGCTGACCAATATCCGTGTCCCGGAGGAGCGGATCGGCGACATCAAGGCGCAGGTGGGCGCGCTGAAGGTCGGCGAGCGGCGATTGACCGAACTGCTGGATCGCTATGGCGTCGAGACCGTGGATGCGGCGATCGTCGAGATGAAGCGCCGTTCCGAGCGGCAGATGCGTGCCCATATCGCCGATATTCCCGATGGCACCTACAGCTTCACCTCCTGGCACGACAGCGACGGCGTGGTGTTCGAGAAACTGGCGATCCGGCTCGACATGACGGTACGCGGCTCCGATATCGACTTCGACCTCTCACGGTCGAGCCTGGCGTGCCGGGGCCCGATGAACTCACCCTGGGCTTCGACGAAGTCGGCAATCTATCTGGCGATGAAACACATCTTCCCGGACGTGCCGATCAATGCCGGCTGCTTCGCCCCATTGCATGTCGCCAAGCCGGAGGGCACGTTCCTGGCGGCCGAATATCCGCGTCCGGTCGCCGGTGCCGCCGCCGAGGTATCGCAGCGGGTCGTGGAGGCGGTGTTCGGCGCGATGGGCCAGGCGATCCCGGAGCGGCTGTTCGCGGCTCCGGCCGGCACCAGCGGCAATTTCACTCTCGGCGGCTACGACCCGGAGATGCAGCGCCACTACATCATGTATATGTTCAGCGGCGGCGGTTATGGCGGCTCGTGGGAGGGCGACGGGTTGACCAATGGCTGCTCGACGATCGGCATCTCCAAGACGCAGCCGATCGAGGTGCTGGAACAGCACTATCCCATCCTCTATGAGGAATACGCTCTGCGCGAAGGCTCCGCTGGTCCCGGGTGCAACCGCGGCGGCTTCGGCGTGAACTACCGCGTCAGGCTGCTCAGAGGCGAGGGCAAGGCATCCTTCGTCATGGACCATGGGGCGGTCGGGCCGCCGGGACTCGCCGGCGGGGGCGAGGGCGGCCGAAACGAGATCGCGGTCTGTCAGGGCGGCACGGTCACGACACCCCCGCACATCTCCAAAGGCGAGGACTACGCGATGCGGGCCGGAGACTGGGTGCAGGTCCGAACGCCGGGCGGCGGCGGCTACGGGGATCCCGCAATTCGCGATCCCGCCCTGGTCCAGCGAGACCTACGGCGGGGCTATCTGACACCGGAGCAGGCGGCGGCCGAGTACGGCACGCGCATCGACCGGGACTGAGCCTGCGGCGGCCCGGCCGTCGCATCTCAAGGGTTACGGCTCGGCTCTGCCTCGGACCGCGAAGCGCCGGTCCTTCCAGTCGAAGTAGCGCATGGCGTAGGGAACGAACCACGGATTGCCGTGATAGAGCGGGAAGTGTCGGAAAGCGGCTACTCTCGAACACCGTGTGTCCGGCGGCCAGCCCCAGGATGCGCTGTGCGATCTTGACGCCGAAGTAGGTCCCCATCGGCACGCCGGCGAAGTTGTAGCCCATCCCGTACCAGATCCCGTCATGGCATCCCATGTGCGGCATGAGATCGAACGTGCCGGCGCAACGGCCGGTCCAAATATGACTGAGGCGGGCCTCTGCGACATCGGGCAGGATGCGAGCGAGGATGGCGCGCAGGCGGAGCGCGATTGCCTCCATCGACGTGAGATTGCTTCCCGTGGCACCGCCGAAGAGCAGACGCGGACTGTCTGGTGCGACACGGACGAAATCGATGTTGACGTTGGAATCGATCACCGTTCGCCGGTTCGGCAGCAGCGTCCCGAGCAGCGTCTCGGGCAAGCTTCTCCGTCGCCGCCATGTAGGCGGTGAACGGGATCAGCCGGCGAGCGTGCCAGGGGAAGTGGCGGGGCGTGTAGCCGTTCGTTGCGACAATCACGTCGCGCGCCATGATCGATCCGGCGCCGATCTCGAGTCGCATCCGGTGAGGCTCGCGGACGATGCCGCGCACCTCCGTCCGCCCGCAGACGATGCCGCCGGCGGCGAGCACGCATTCGAGGAGCCCCTTGTGGTAGAGGCCCGGATGCAACGCGCCAAGGTCCGGGATCACGGCGCCGCCGCAATAGAGGTCGGTGGCGATCTCCATGCGTTGCTCGGCCCGCGACAACATGTGGTACTCGAAGCCGAGGTGTTGGCGCGTGACCTCGAACTCCCGTGCCATCCGCGCGTAATGCGCCGGCGAGGTGGCACCGATGAAGCGGCCGCATCGCACCTCGTGGCATTCGATCCGTTCCTCGGCGATGACCGCGCGCACTGTCTGCAATGCCGCATCGAGCTCGCGATACACAGCGAGCGCGTGCTCGCGGCCGTGCGTTGCCATCAGATCGGGAAAGCTCTTCTTGAGCGTCCGGCCGAGATACCCGGCATTCCGACGTGAGGCGCCGAAGCCGGGATCCTCGCTGTCGAGGAGGGCGACGTTGCGTCCCGCTCGCAGCAGGACCAGGGCGGCCGAGAGAGCGGTGAACCCCGTGCCCACGACGGCCACGTCGACCTCCCGCGGCGGGGCCGCGACGGCGATCGGCATCGGGGCGGCGCGATCCCACCAGTAGGGTTGGCTCCGGAAATCCGGCGTGAAAAGCTCGGTCATGGCGATACCCGCGCAGCACAGGCCACGTAGCGGGTGACGGTGCGTCCGGCATAGAGCACAGGGGCTGCCGGTTGGAGTCTGAGTTTGCGCGCGACGCTAACCGACGCTGTATTGGCCGGATCGATGTCGGCCACCACCTTCGATAGCCCGAGCGCATGCAACGCATGATCCAGCACCGGCCTCGCGGCTTCCGTCGCGTAGCCGCGGCCCCAAGCCGCCCGCATCAACCGCCAGCCGATCTCGATTTCCGGACCATGGAGGTCCAGAGGGGTCAATAGAATCCACCCGACGAACCCCTCGGGCCCGATAATCGACCAATACCCCATGCCGGGTGGGTAGGGATGCCGCATGCGGGACTCAACGAAGGCTCGGTGCGCGAGCGGGTTTGCCCACGGTCCGGCGACGAACCGCGTCACTTCCGGGTCGCGGTCCATCGCCAGGCAGGCGTCGAGGTCGGTTATCGTGCGCGGCCGAACTGTCAATCGCGGCGTGCGGAAGGTGGGAAGCGAGCCCATCACGCCGATACTCCGTCATTCGATCCGAGACGGCATCTTGAGCTGGCGGCCGGATCGCCACGCCGCCAAGCGGCGGCTCGCGATGACGAAGGCCATGCTTCGCGCTCCGCCGAGTCCGGGTACTACGAAGCGCGGAACTCGGCAAAATAGTCATCGGCCGAGATCAGCCGCTGCGTCAGTCCGGCCTCGAACCCGGTGCGGCAGAACATCTCGATCTGCGCCCGGTTTTGCTCCAGGCCGTACGGGTGGAAATCCTCGCCCATCAGCGCCGTCGTGTCCTCGAGCTCGGCCTCCAGCCATGGCGTCGCGTAGGGGAAGCCGCGCTGCGATGCGGTGAACGCGTCGTTGCAGCGGATGAAGGCGTCCGTCAGGCTCTTCGCGATCCAGGGGTTTGCCTCCCACACCGCCCGGCGCAGCACGATCAGGTGCTGCGGCGGGAACGCGCCGGTCTCCCGGAAATAGCGCTGCTCCAGGCTGCGGAACTCGGGAAACAGGCGCACGATCGGGCCGTCGGTCGGATGATAGCGCGCCGGGCGCGGCGGGCTGTAGATCGCATCCAGCTCGCCCGCGATCAGCATCTCCGACAGCGACCGGCCCATCGGTGGCTGATTGACGCCGGGCGGCAGGGCGGTGGCGCTGCCCACGCGTTGCGCATCGATATCGCCGATCCACCATTGCAGCCGATCCAGATCGACGCCGATCCAGCGCAGGAAATGCCGATACCAGATGCTGCCGCTGTTGGCCCAGCCGTACATGCCAATGCGCGCGCCCGCGAGGTCGGCTGCATCGCGCACCGCGCTTCCCTCTCGGACGTAGAGATCGCGGGCCGTGAAATTGCGCAGCGGAAACACCGGCAGTCCGACATGGCCGCGGTCGCCGCGGTCGATGCGGATCAGGTGCCCGGCCATCGACTGCTCGCCGCCCTGCACCGCCGGGTCGTGCAGCGCGCGCCGCAGCATCTCGGCGCGATCGGGCCAGGAGCCGCGGCGGCCGAGTTGTAACGTCAGCGCGATGCCGTCGGGTGCCACCTCGCCAGTAGCAAGCGGCATCAGGCGCGAATAGTCGGCGAGCGTCAGTGTGATAGGCAGGTCGGCCATGGTTTCAACTCCCCTCCCGCAATCCCGCACGGCACAGCAGCGGCAGCACGGTTGCGATGAAATACGGCAGCTCGCCCTTGAAATCGACGAACGAGATGGTGGTGCCGGCGAAGCCCACCTCCGCCATCCGCACCATCTCCTCAGCGATCTTTCTCGGTGTTCCGACCAGCGGATACGTCCCAGCCCCGGCGGCGAAGCGCTTGCGGTGGCGCGTGTACGCCTCCGGGTCGTGCGAGTGCGAAAACTTTTCTTTCGCCCCCGCATAGAAATCGAGGCTCTCGGTATCAGCCATCCGTACGGCGTAGTGCTCGTAGTAATCCTCCGCCTCGGCCTGGCTCTCGCGGCAGACGACATGGCAGGTGGTGAACACGCCGACCTCGCGGCCGGCCTCGGCGGCGCGCGCGTGCATGTCGTCGATGTGCGCGCGCCCGGCCTCGATCTCGACGAAGGTGGTGAACAGGAAGTCCGCCGCCCGCGCGGCAAACGCGCGGCCGGGTGGCGAAAACGCGGCGTTCAGCGTCATCGGCCGCGGCCGCTGCACCGGCAGCGGCAGGCCGGAGACCGATTTGAGGTGGTAGAAGCGCCCGTCATAGTCGAAGGGCGGCCCGCCCGCGTAGATCCGCTCCACGATCGCGGCCCATTCCAGCCCTTGGGCATAGCGGTCCTCGATCATCGGCAGGCCGAACAGCGCGAACTCCTCGGGGTTCCAGCCGCAGACGATGTTCAGCCCCGCGCGCCCGCCCGAGGCGTGATCGACCGTCGCCAAGGCCTTGGCCGCGAACACCGGATGCACCATCGGCACATGCACGGTGGAAAACAGCGCGATCCGCTCGGTGAGCCCCGCGAGTGCCGCGGCGTAGGTCAGCGTCTCGAAACTCCATTCGCGGCTGTTCATGGCGCCGTGAAACCCCTTCCAGCGCGCGATCGGCAGAAAAAACTCGATGCCTGCACGGTCGGCCATCCGCGCCACCACGACCACGTCCTCCCACCGCGCCGCCCAGCGCTCGGGCACCCGCGTCAGCGTCAGGCCGCCATCGGCATTGGCGGAAAACACGCCGAGCTTGAAGCGGTTCGGCCCGCGCATGGGATGGGTCATCGGATGGGGCATGGCGGGCCTCGCCTTGCGGGCGGCTTGAGGGAAGGCGCATTTCGGGTGTAAATGGTTTAGGCGTCAAGTATCCGCGCCGAGGAAGAAGCAATGCGCATCGTCTGCGTGGGCGGCGGCCCGGCGGGGCTCTATTTCGCCATCCTAATGAAGAAGTGCCACCCGTGGCACGCCGTGACGGTGATCGAGCGCAACCGACCGGGCGATACGTTCGGCTGGGGCGTGGTGTTCTCCGACGAGACGCTGCGCAACCTGCACGGCGGGGACGCCGAGAGCCTGGCCGAGATCGAGGCCAATTTCGCCCATTGGGACGACATCGACGTGCATTTCCAGGGCCGCGTGATCCGCTCCGGCGGGCACGGATTCTGCGGCATCGCACGCAAGCGGCTGCTCGGTATCTTGCAGGCGCGCGCCGCGGCCCTCGGCGTCGAGCTGCGCTTCGAGACCGAGTTGCGCGACCTGCACGCGATCGGGCCGGCTGATCTGATCGTCGCCGCCGACGGCGTGAACAGCGCGGTGCGCGCCGCCCGCGCGGAGGTGTTTCGCCCCTCGATCGATGAGCGGCGCAACCGCTTCGTCTGGCTCGGCACGCACCAGACTTTCGGTGCGTTCACCTTCGTCTTTGTTCCGACCGAATATGGCTGGTTTTGGGCGCACGCCTACCGCTTCGATACCGAGACCTCGACCTTCATCGTGGAAGCGAGCGAGGCGACCTGGCAGGCGGCGGGCCTCGATCATGCCGACGCCCAAGCCTCGATCGCGTTCTGCGAAAATCTGTTCGCGCCCTGGCTCGGTGGGCACCGGCTGATGGCGAACATGGCACATCTGCGCGGCAGCCAATGGATCCGCTTCAATCGCGTCTCCAACGAGCGCTGGGTGGACGGCCATATCGTGTTGATGGGCGATGCCGCGCACACCGCGCATTTCTCGATCGGCTCGGGCACCAAGCTGGCGCTGGAGGACGCGATCGCGCTGGCCGGGGCGTTCGAGCGGCACGGCGCGGACGTGCCCATGGCCCTCGCGGCCTACGAGGCGGAGCGGCGGATCGAGGTGCTGAAAATCCAGTCGGCAGCGCGCAACTCGACCGAATGGTTCGAGCATGTCGATCGTTATGTCGGGCTGGAGCCGGAGCAGTTCGCCTATTCGCTGCTGACGCGCAGCCAGCGCGTCAGCCATGAGAATCTGCGCCTGCGCGACCGCACCTACCTCGAGGGAATAGAGACCTGGCTCGCCGCCCGCGCCGACGGGGCCGGGCAGAACGTGCCCGTGCCGCCGATGTTCCTGCCGTTCCGCCTGCGCGGGATGGCGCTCGCCAATCGCGTCGTCGTCTCGCCGATGGCGACTTACAGCGCCACCGGCGGGATGCCCAACGATTTTCATCTCGTGCATCTCGGCGCGCGCGCGCTGGGCGGCGCCGGTCTCATTTTCACCGAGATGACCTGCGTGACGCCGGAGGGCCGCATCACGCCGGGCTGCGCGGGGATGTACACCGACGCGCAGCGCGATGCCTGGCGGCGCATCGTGGATTTCGTCCACGCGCAGAGCGGTGCAAAAATCTGCCTCCAGCTCGGCCATTCCGGGCCGAAGGGATCGACCAAGCTCGGCTGGGAGGGGATGGACGAACCCCTCGATACCGGCAACTGGGAGGTGATGGGCCCCTCGCCGGTGCCGTGGAGTGCGCAGAACCAGACGCCGCGGCCGATGACGCGCGCCGACATGGACGCGGTGCGCGATGCGTTCGTCGCCGCAACTCGTCGCGGCGCCGCAGCGGGGTTCGATATGCTGGAGCTGCACGCCGCCCACGGGTACCTGCTCTCGGCCTTCATCTCGCCGCTCACCAACACGCGCGACGACGAATACGGCGGCGATCTTGCCAACCGGCTGCGCTTCCCGCTCGAAGTGTTCCGGGCGATGCGCGCGGCCTGGCCCGAGGTGCTACCGATGTCGGTGCGCATCTCAGCGACCGACTGGGTGGAGGGCGGCATCACCGATGCCGACGCGGTCGAGATCGCGCGCGCATTCCGCGATGCCGGCGCCGATCTGATCGACGTCTCCGCCGGCCAGACCTCGACGCGCGCGACGCCGGTGTATGGCCGCATGTTCCAGACCCCGTTCTCCGACCGTATTCGCAACGAGGTCGGCATCGCCACGATGGCGGTGGGCAACATCACCGAGCCGGATCACCTCAATTCCATCATCGCCGCCGGCCGCGCCGATCTGTGTGCGCTGGCGCGTCCGCATCTTTCCGATCCGAATTACGCGCAGCACGCGGCGGCGGTGCTCGGCCATGCCGGACAGTGGTGGCCGAAGCAATACCTGGCGGGGCGCGAGCAGCTCGAACGCGGCCTGCGGCGCGGCAACGAGATGGCGGTCGCGATATGAGCGCAGCCACCCCTCACCCCGGCCTTGGTCCGCTCCGCGGCCCAAGCCCGCAAGGCGAGAGGGAGCAGCGCGCGAAAAGCCCCCTCCCCTTGCGGGAGGGGGTTGGGGGAGGGGGTCTTTCCGGCCGGCGCGCGCTGATCACCGGCGGCGCGAAAGGCATCGGGCTTGCGGTCGCGCGGCGGCTCGCGGCCGACGGGGCGACGCTCGCGCTGATCGGGCGCGACCGGGCGGCGCTGGAGCGGGCCGCCACCGAACTCGGCGCTGCGCACGCGGCGGCCGACGTCACCGACGCGGCAGCACTCACTGCCGCGATCGCGCGGCTCGGCGCATTCGACGTGCTGGTGAACAATGCGGGGGCGGCGATCTCGGTGCCGTTCCACCGCAGCACGCCGGCCGACTGGCAGGCGATGTTCGCGGTCAATCTGCTTTCGGCGGTGGTGGCGACGCAGGCGGTGCTGCCGGCGATGCTCTCGCGCGGCTGGGGACGCGTGGTCAACATCGCCAGCACCGCGGGACTGAAGGGTTATGCCTACACCGCGCCCTACTGCGCCGCCAAGCACGGGATGATCGGCTTCACCCGCGCGCTCGCGCTGGAATGCGCCAAGCGCGGTGTAACCGTGAACGCCGTCTGCCCCGGCTTCACCGATACCGAAATGGCATCCCGCGCCGCGCGCGCGATCGCCGAGAAAACCGGTCGCAGCGATGCCGACAGCCGTGCGGCACTCGCGCACACCAATCCGCTCGACCGCCTCATCACGCCCGACGAAGTGGCCGCATCGGTCGCCTTCCTCTGCACCGACGCCGCCTCGGCGATCACCGGGCAGTCGATCGCGGTCGCCGGCGGCGAGGTGACGTGATGCCCGACCGCAGCTTTCTGTCCTGGCCATTTTTCGAGGACCGCCACCGCACACTCGCCGAGCGCGGCGAAGCCTGGGCCGCCGAGCATCTGGGCGCCATCGACCACGCCGATACCGACGCCGCCTGCCGCGCGCTCGCGCACCGCATGGGCGCGGCGGGACTGTTCGCGCACGCGGTGCCGGAAGCGGGTGCCACCGCGATCGACGTGCGCGCGCTCTGCCTGCTCCGGGAAATCCTCGCCCGGCACGACGCACTCGCGGATTTCGTGTTCGCCATGCAGGGTCTCGGCTCCGGCGCGATCCTGCTCGCCGGCACCGAGGCCCAGCGCGCCGGTTTTCTGCCGGCGGTGCGCACCGGAAACTCGCTCGCCGCTTTCGCACTGTCGGAGCCGGAGGCAGGATCGGATGTCGGCGCAATGACCACCACGGCGCGACGCATCGACACCGGCTGGCGGCTCGATGGCTGCAAGACCTGGATTTCCAACGGCGGCATCGCCGGGCACTATGTCGTGTTCGCACGCGCGCCGGAGAGCGAGGGCACGCGCGGCATCTCCGCCTTCGCCGTGCCCGCCGACACGCCCGGCCTCAGCATCGCCGCCCGCATCGCCGTGATCGCGCCGCACCCGCTCGCGACCCTGCGCTTCGACGATTGCCGCCTGCCCGGCGGCGCATTGCTCGGCGCCGAGGGCGAGGGTTTCAAGCTCGCCATGCGCACGCTTGACATCTTCCGCCCCACGGTCGGGGCGGCCGCGCTCGGCCTCGCACGCCGCGCCTTCGACGAGGCACTCGCGCGCGCGCAATCGCGAACACTGTTCGGCCGCGCGCTCGCCGAACGCGACGTGACCCAGGCCAAGCTCGCCGAGATGGCGACCGCGATCGACGCTGCGGCGCTGCTGGTCTATCGCGCCGCCTGGGCGCGCGACGCCGGCCGAGCGCGGATCACGCGCGAGGCGGCGATGGCCAAGCTGTTCGCGACCGAGGCGGCGCAGCGCGTGATCGACGAAGCGGTGCAGATCTGGGGCGGCGCCGGCGTCGCCTGCGGCAACCCGGTGGAGGCGCTGTATCGCGAGGTGCGGGCGCTGCGCATCTACGAGGGCGCCTCGGAGGTGCAGCGGCTGGTCATCGCCCGCGCCGTCTTGCAGGAGGCGAGTGCATGAGCGGCCATCGCAATTTGCAGCCGGCGCACTGGCCGCGTCCCTCCGGCTACGCGAACGGCATCGCCGCACAGGGCGAGATGGTGTTCGTGGGCGGCCAGATCGGCTGGGACCAGCACGGCCGCTTCGCCGAGGGCATGGCGGCGCAGGTGGAGCAGGCGTTGCGGAACGTCCTTGCCGTGCTCGCCGAGGCGGGCGGCGAGCCGGCCGACATCGTGCGGCTCACCTGGTTCGTCACCGACATGGATGCCTATCGCGCCGGTCTCGGCCCGATCGGCGAGGCGTATCGCCGCGTCATGGGCCGGCAGTTTCCGGTGATGTCGGTGGTGGAGGTGGCGCGACTCGTCGAGCACGCGGCGCTGGTCGAGATCGAGGCGACCGCGGTGCTGGCGGCACGTGGTTAGGACCGCACCCCATCACTGCGAGGAGCAACGCGACGAAGCAGTCCATGCCCGCCGCGCCGTGCCGCGGGCCTGGATCGCCACGCGGCCAAGCGGCCGGCTCGCGATGACGGACCTCGGAGGGCGAGACGCGCCTCTTTCCGAAGTGCAACAGTCTGCGCTTAGATGCACCAACGAGGATGGGGAGGCGGGGATGCGCAAGGTGCTGCTGGCGGGGTTGATCGCCGCGTGCGTGGCAGCGGGAACGGCGCAGGCCGCCGCACCGCCGGTCAGGATCGGGCTGCTGGTCACGCTCTCCGGCCCGGCCGCCGTGCTCGGCACGCAGGCACGCGACGGGCTGGAACTCGCGATCGCCGAGCACGGCGGGGTGTTCGCAGGCCGCCCGGTGCAGCTCGTGGTCGCGGACGACGAGCTCAAGCCCGAAGTCGCGGTCAGCCGCGTGCGCCGGCTGCTGCAAAGCGATCACGTGCGCTTCGTCGTCGGCCCGATCTTCTCCAACGTGCTGGCCGCGATCTTCCGCCCGGTGACGCGAGGCGACGCCATTCTCATCAGCCCCAATGCCGGCTCGTCGGTATTCGCCGGCAAGCAATGCAGCCCCAACTTCTTCGTCACCAGCTACGAGAACGACCAGGTCCATGCGGTGCTGGGTGAATACGCGCAAAGCCAGGGCTACAAGCGCGCCTTCCTGATCGCGCCCAACTACCAGGCCGGGCGCGACGCCATCGCCGGCTTCAAGAGCCGCTTCAAGGGTACGATCGTCGATGAAGATTACGTGCCGCTCACCCAGGTCGATTTCCAGTCCGACCTTGCGCGCATCGCCGCCGCCAAGCCCGACGTGATCTTCGCGTTCATGCCGGGCGGGCTTGGCGTGGCGCTGGTCAAGCAGTTCCGCGCCTCCGGGCTGGCGGAGAAGATTCCGTTTCTGTCCGCGTTCACCGTGGACGAGTCGACTCTGCCGGCGCAGAAGGACGCGGCCGTCGGCCTCTATGGCGGCATGACCTGGGCGCCGGATATGAAGAACGCGGCGAACCAGAAATTCGTCACCGACTTCATGGCGAAATACCATTACGTTCCCGGGTCTTACGCCATGCAGGCCTACGATGCGGGGCAACTGATCGCGAGCGCGCTGGCAAAGACCGACGGCCGCGCCGCCGACACACCGGCCCTGCGAGCCGCCCTGCACGCGGCCGATATCCAGAGCCCGCGCGGGCCGTTCCGCTTCAACACCAACGGCTACCCGATCCAGGATTTCTATCTCGTGCGCGCGGCCAAGCGGCCGGACGGGCTCTATCAGACCGAGATCGTCAAGAAGATCTTCTCGCAGCAGGCCGACCCGTTCGCAAAGGAATGCCCGCTGCACTGACCGCACCGTGGCCGCCGGTTTGCTGCTGGTCCAGGCGCTCGACGGGCTGCAGCTCGGCCTGCTGCTGTTCCTGATCGCGGCGGGCCTCACGCTGGTGTTCGGCGTGATGGACGTGGTCAATCTCGCCCACGGCGTGCAGTACATGCTCGGCGCCTATCTCTGCGTCAGTTTCACCGCACTCACCGGCAGCTTCTGGCTCGGCCTGCCGCTCGCCGCGGCGGCGAGCTTCGCAATCGGCGTCGTGCTGGAGCGGGTGGTGTTCCGCAGGCTCGTCGGCGCCGATCATCTCGATCAGGTGCTGGCGACGTTCGGCATCATCCTGCTCGCCGAGGAGGGGGTGCGCTGGATCTGGGGGCCGGCGCCGCTCGCCGCCCCGGTCCCCGCCCTGCTCGGCGGCGCGATCCTGCTGCCGGACGGGCTGCGCTATCCCGTCTATCGCATCGCGCTGATGGCGGCGGCGCTGGCGATGGCCGGGCTGCTCGCGGCTCTGATCGAGCGCACGCGGACGGGCATGCGGCTGCGCGCGGGTGCCTCCAACCCGGTGATGCTGGCGGCCCTCGGCGTCGATGTCGGGCGGCTCTTTTCGCTGGTGATCGCGGCCGGAGCGATGCTGGCGGGGTTCGCGGGCGCGCTCGCCTCGCCGATCGTCTCGGTCGATCCCGGCATGGGTGGGGCGGTGCTGATCCCGGCCTTCGTCGCGATCGTGCTGGGGGGCACCGGCTCGGTGCGCGGCGCGTTCGTCGGGGCGCTGCTGGTCGGGCTGCTCGATACGCTCGGGCGCGGCGCGCTCGATGCCGGCCTGCTCGCCTGGCTCGGCCCGTCGGCGGCGCACCAGGCGGGGCCGGCGCTCGCGTCGATGCTGGTCTATGTGGTGATGGCGGCGGTGCTGGCGTGGCGTCCGCAAGGGCTGCTGCCGGCGCGGGGACGCGGTTGAGGCGGCTGCACCATGTCGCGTTCGCGGTCCTGTTCGTGCTGCTCGCCCTGGCACCGCTCGCGGCCTGGGCCGGCGGCAACCAATATCTGCTGACGCTCGCCACGCGCGCCGCCCTGTTTTCTCTCGCGGCCGTCTCGTTGCAGATCGTGGTCGGCTTTGCCGGCCTGCCGAGCCTCGGCCACGCGGCCTTCCTGGGCATCGGCGCCTATGCGCTGCTGATCCTGGGCACGATCGGCGCCGACGAGGCGGCGATCTCGCTGCCGGTCGCAATGGCCGCATCCGCCGCCTTCGCCTGGCCCACCGGACTGATCGCGCTGCGCACCAGCGGTGTCGGGTTCCTGATGACCACGCTCGCGTTCGGCCAGATGGCCTATTTCGTCGCCGAATCGCTCGCGGCCTATGGCGGCAGCGACGGCATGGCGCTCGACCGTGCGCCACCGCTCGCCGGCAGCGACGTGCTCGGGGCGCCGCTGGCGCTGCACGGGTTGGCTCTCGCGCTGCTGCTCGGGGCGGTGCTGCTGGCGCGCGCGATCGGGGCCTCGCGGTTCGGGCGGGCCTTGCTGGCGACGCGCGAGAACCCGGCGCGGGCGGCCGCTCTGGGGTTCGACGTGCGCGGCCTGCGGCTTGCGGCGTATGTGGGCGCCGGCGCCGCGTGCGGCCTTGCCGGCTGGCTGCTCGCGACCGCCTCGGGCTTCGTCGGCCCGGCGATCATGGACTGGCGCGTCTCCGGCGAGCTTCTGGTGATGGTGATCCTGGGCGGGGCGGCGACGCCGCAGGGTGCGGCCGCCGGCGCGATCGGGCTGGTGCTGGTGGAGGAGTCGCTCTCCGCTGTCTCCGCCCACGGGCGGCTGCTGCTGGGCGCGCTGCTGCTGCTGGCGGCCCTCGTCCGACTGCGGCCGCACCACTGGTGAGCACGCTCTCGGCGCGCGGGCTGGTCCGGCGGTTCGGCGCGCTGGCGGCGACGCGGGACGTCGATCTCGACCTCGAACCCGGCGAAGTCCACGCGCTGATCGGCCCCAACGGCGCCGGCAAGACCACGCTGCTGGCGCTGCTCGCGGGCACGCTGCGCGCCGATGCCGGGCGTGTCATGCTGGACGGCGCCGACGCAACCGCGTGGCCGCCGCACCGCCGCGCCCGCGCCGGGCTGGCGCGCACCTTCCAGGTGAGCGCGCTGGTGCCGGGCCTCTCGGCGCTGGACAACGCCGCCCTCGCCGTGCAGGCGGGCGCGCGCCGGCCGCTGGCGCCGCTGCGACGGGCCGCCGGCGATCCGGAACTGGAGGCGCCGGCGCGGGCGGCGCTGGCGCGGGTGGGTCTGGACGGGCGCGCGGCGGTGCCGGCGGCGGCGCTGTCGCATGGCGAGCGGCGAGCTCTGGAGATCGCCTGCGCGCTGGCGCAAGTCGCCGCGCTGGCTGCTGCTCGACGAGCCGCTCGCCGGCATGGGGCAGGAGGAGGGCGCGGGCGTCATCGCCCTGTTGCGCGCACTCAAGGGGGAGATCGCGATGCTGCTGGTCGAGCACGACATGGATGCGGTGTTCGCACTCGCCGACCGGGTCTCGGTGCTTGCGGAGGGCCGGATCATCGCCTGCGGGCCGCCCGCCTCGGTGCGCGCCGATCCCGCCGTGCGCGCCGCCTATCTGGGAGTGGGCGAGTGATGCCGCGCGCAGCGGAACGTGGCATCCTGCTGCGACCGCTCACGCCGGGGAGAAAAGAGATGACGCTGATGACCGCCGGCGTGACGCCGGCCGGCACCGGGATCGACGGAATCGCCTGGAACATCCTGGGTCAGACCTACGTGCCGATGCAGCGCTCGGAATCGAGCATGGCCTGGCACGCGACCTTCCCCCCGGCACCTTCGTCCCCCCGCACGTCCACCCGACGCAGGAGGAGTTCATCTACGTCTTCTCGGGCCGCTTCGCGCTGATGCTCGACGGGCGCGACGCCGGCGCCGGGCCGGGCGATCTGATCCGGCTGCCGCGCAACGTGCCGCACGGCATCTTCAACAGGTCCAGCGCCGACGTGACCTGCCTCTTCTGGGTGGCGCCCGCGCGCACGCTGTGGGACCTGTTCGAGAAGATCGACGGCGTGCCCGACCCGGCCGAGGTGATCCGGCTCGCCGCCCAGCACGAGGTGCATTTCCTGCCCCCGCCAGGAAGCGGCTAATGCTCGCCGATCTGCGCTTCGGCGCCGACGGGCTGATCCCCGCCATCGCCCAGCAGCACGATACCGGCGAGGTGCTGATGCTCGCCTGGATGAGCCGCGAGGCGGTGGCGGAAACCCTCGCGACCGGCCGCGCCTGTTATTTCAGCCGCAGCCGCAATCGCTTGTGGCGCAAAGGTGAGACATCCGGGCAGGTGCAGCGCCTGGTCGAGATGCGGCTCGATTGCGATGGCGACACGGTGCTGCTGCTGGTCGATCAGACCGGTGTCGCCTGCCACACCGGCCGCCGCGCCTGCTTCTATCGGGCTGCGCGGCGGGGCGCGTGGGTCGAGATCGCCTCCCCCGAGCACACGCAGGCGGCGTTGTACCGCGCCAGATGACCCGGCGATCACCGCGCCGATTGCCATAATCCCTGCGAATTAGAGAATCCTTGCGTTACTAACGCGCTTCTTTCTCGCCCATAACGCGAGCATTCCACGTCTGTAACCCTAGGGCGGGTAACAGAGCATCCCGTCAGAGTATTGACGGGAGCCGGTTGTGAGTGCAAGCGTAACCACCCCGCCGCCGCCCGACCCGACCTTCACGGTTCCGCCGTCCTATCCGGTGTTTTTGCAGCAAACTACGCCGCTGCGCGGGATCAGCTTGCAGGATCCGTACGCGAGCGCGACCGGCACGCCGATCACGGTGACGATCGGCGATATGGCCGGCGTGCTGTCGATGGGCGAAATTGCCGGGCTGACGCTGACCGGCTTCGGCAGCACGCAGATGACGCTGAGCGGCAGCCTCGACGCCATCAACGCGGGGCTGGCCACCCTGCAATACGGCGAATCGCTGGTGCGGCTGCCGTTCGACACGATCAGCATGCAGGCGGTCGATGCCGGCGGCGGCACCAACTACGCCCAGGTCAGTGTTCAACTGGCGCGCCCTCCGCGCCCACGATCGGTGCGCCGACCTCGCTCAACGGCAGCCAAGGCGCTGCGGTCTCGGTCGCCGGGCTGACGATCTCCGATCCTACGGGCGGCGAGGCCCTCGTCAGCGTGACGCTGACGGATCAGAGCGGCGCGCTGGCGGCCGCGGCGGCGGATGGCGGCGCGGTATCGGGGTCCGGCAGCGACGCGCTCACGCTCGCCGGCACGTTCGCGGCGGTGAACCAGGAGCTGGCGGGCGTCACCTATACCGGCGCGGGCGGGGCCGGCACCGACACGATCGCGATCAGCGCCAGCGACCAGGCCGGGACCGCCGGCCCGGTGGAGATCGCGGTGACGCTCGGGGGCGGAGGCGGCGTCGGCAGCACCGAAGGCAGTGGCGGCACGACGACCATCGCGCCGGGACCGGGCAACAATTTCATCCCGCTCGATGGCGGCAACAGCGTCGTCTATTCGACCGGGACCGACATCATCTTCGGCGGCAGCGGGCCGGCGACGGTGTTCGCTAGCGGCAACGCGCTGCTGTTCGGCGGCAGCGGGTCGCTGGTGTTCATCAACGGCGCCGATAGCGCGATCGTGGTGGGCGGGGCCGGCAGCGAGACCATCGACGGCGGCGCCGGCGGCGGCATGTTCAAGGGCGGCTCGGACGGCAACAACGTCATCATCGCCGGCCAGCAGGGGACGACCATCTGGGGCGGCGGCAATGGCGATCTGCTGATGGCCGCTGGCCCGGCCGCTGACCTGCTGATCGCGGGCGCCGGCAACGAGACCCTGACCGGGGTGGGCAGCACCGGCAACAACGTGTTCTACGCGGGTTCCGGCGCGGACCTGCTGGGCGGCGGTGCGGGCAACGAGACCTTCATCGGCGGCACCGGCAGCGAGACCGTGCTCGGCGGCAGCGGCGCCGATCTCTACGCCTTCGTCAACGGCCTCTCCTCGGGCGGCAATGACGTGATCTTCGGCTTCGACGCCGCCAAGGGCGACCAGGTGCTGCTCGATGGTTACGGGGCCAACCCGATCGCCAGCCAGAGCAGCAGCGGCGGCAGCACGACGCTGGTGCTGACCGACCACACCACGATCACCTTCGCGGGCGTGGCAAACCTGCCGAACAGCGCGTTCGCCTGATCCTGCCGCCGCGGCGCGCTCATTCGCGCCAGAACGGCTTGGCGATCTCGCTGCGGACGTCGAATTGCCGGGCAAACGGCAGGTCGCTGCGCTCGCGCGCGTCCATCATGGCGAGCTCGGTGCGCTCGCGGTCGCGGGCGCGCCAGGCGCGCAGCGTGGCGCCGATGGCGGCCGGAAGGTGGGTCAGGCTCGGGCACGCGAACGACTGTCCGGCGGGAATCGCAAGCTGGATGCGCATGACTGTCTCCGTTCGTTTTCAATGACGACGGATCGCAGGGTGCGAGTGGCGTGGGAGCGACCTGCTCTCCTGGGGTGGCAAGTCGTTTCTAATCTCGGTGGATCGGGCCATGCTATACGGATGGCGAAGGACCGGGACAGATCGCGCAAATCTCGCGAGGCCCCGCGGGCTTGGCTGGACCCTTGGAGAGTCGTCCTGCTCTGATTGGGTTAGCGCCGGACTGCGCGAAGTGACCGAGGGCCTCGCAAGGTGTCGGCCGGCGACACGCCAAAGGCTGCCTTGTAGAGACTCGTGAAACGTCCCGGATTAGTGAACCCATATTGATGGGCGACCGCGGTGACCGTTCCCTCGATCTCGCCGCGGGCCAAGGCCTGGCGCACCGCTTCTAGCCGAGCCTGACGGATCGCCGCTGCCGGAGTCGTCTCGCGGAACTGGCGAAACCCGAGCTGCAGGGCCCGCACGCTGCAACCCGCTGCCTCGGCAATTTCATGCAGCGCAATGGGCTGTCCGGCACGGGAGCGGATAAAGGCCTCGGCCCGATGCACGGAGCGCGGAACCGGCGAGCTTGCCGCCCGGGCAAGACGGTCCATGTAGTTGTGCGGGACAGATTGCAGGAGCGAATAGAGCAGCAGGTCGGTAAACGACTGCCGCGCGATGCCGTTCAGGATGAACGAATCCGGAGATGCGAGTTCTGCCGTCATCAACTGGATGAGTCGCTTGACCGACTGGCTCGGGCCTGACTCCCAAGCGACGCGGGGAAAGAAGTCAATCTTGTCTCCGGCCGGGTGCCCCAAGAGCGCGGCAAGCCGTTGTTCCAGGCAGGCGGCAGGTATCCAAATGGCCAGTCGCTCGTGGTCATCTGTGGCGCTCAGGCGGGTGTCGGGCAGGCCGCGGTAGATCAGGGCAGCGCTTTGGTCGATGTGGACCGACTCGCGAAGCGTGGCGCCGCGGTATCCAAGGCGCCGCGGGACACGGATGTCAGGCAATAGTCAGGAAGGCCGGTTTCGATAATTGACATCGCCGTGGCACGGCGGTCCGCGACGTAGGCGATGTCGAGGTCGCCGAGACCACTGGCGCCGCGCGTTGACTGGACCACGCCTGGCTTCTGGGGAAGCGGGTATTTGCCGGTCAGTCGATAGGTCAGACGCCTGAAGTATGGCTTGACGAAATACGGCTGGAGCCGCGGCCAATAGGCGCCACCCTCCAACTCGGCGATATCGTGGAAACGGGTAAGCCTAAATTTGTTAAGCAGCCCATCGCTGACCGGCGGCGTCATAAGTTCCATCGGACAACGACCTATCTGTTGCGTACACCGATGAACGTGGACGGCTTGAGCGGGACGTGATGTGCCGCAAAGCAAGCGGCGAGAAGCGTCCCCGAACGGCGAAGCGTCTCACTTCTTGGCCTTGCTCGTCAAGGCCAGATCCGGCAAGGGAAAGCGCTAGCGCGAGTCTGCGGCGGGGATCGCGAACTGGCATTTTGAGTGACCGCGGATTGTCGAGCCCGGATGAGGCGCCGGCGCTCGCGCTCACTCGCGCCAGAACGGCTTGGCGATCTCGCTGCGGACGTCGAATTCGCGGGCAAACGGCAGGTCGCTGCGCTCGCGCGCGTCCATCATGGCGAGCTCGGTGCGTTCGCGGTCGCGAGCGCGCCAGGCGCGCAGCGTGGCGCCGACGGCGGCGAAAGCGTGCGCCAGGCGCGGGCGTGGGAACGAGTGTGCGGTCGGGATCGCGAGCTGGATGCGCATGGCGGACTCCGTTCGTTTTGGGATGGCGACGGATCGCAGGATGCGAGTGGCGCGCAAGCGCCGCTGTGAGCTTGTTCACAAGCTGCGGTTGTTTGCCCGGCGGTGGCTGCCTATGCAGCGCCGATGACATTCGGAACCGAAGGGGTTCCAAGGGCTGGGCCCTTGGCGGGGTCCAGGGGCGGAGCCCCTGGCCTTCTCGCTTACATCGTTGCCGGCGAGGCGAGCGGCGACGTGCTCGGCGCCCGGCTGATCGCGGCGCTACGTGCCCGCCGCCCTGACTTGCGGCTCGCCGGCGTCGGCGGCGGCCGGATGGAAGCCGAGGGGCTGCAAAGCCGGTTCCCGATGCAGGAGCTGGCAGTGATGGGGCTGGCGGAGGTGCTGCCCAATGTGGTCCGCCTGCGCCGGCGGCTGGCGGAGACGGCGGCCGACATCGCCCGCCGCCGGCCGGACGTGGTGGTGACGATCGACAGTCCGGGCTTCACCCTGCGGCTGCTGCGCGCGATCGCGCCGCTTGGCATTCCGCGCGCGCATTACGTGGCGCCGCAGGTCTGGGCATGGCGCGAGCGGCGGGTGCGGCATTTTCCGGGACTGTGGGAGGCGCTGCTCTGCCTGCTGCCCTTCGAGCCGGAGTTTTTTGCGCGCCACGGCCTGCGGGCGATCTTCGTCGGTCATCCGGTGCTGCAAAGCGGCGCCGATCGCGGCGATGGGGCGCGGTTCCGGGCGCGGCACGGCATCGAGGCGCAAGCGCCGGTGCTGGTGCTGATGCCCGGCAGCCGGCGCAGCGAGGCGCCGCGCCTGCTGCCGGTGTTCGGCGCGGCGCTTGAACGCCTCGCGCCACTGCTGCCGGGGCTGGTGCCGGTGGTGCCGATCTCGGCAGCGGTCGCCGGCACGGTCGCGGCCGCGGCGCGCGACTGGCGGGTGAGGCCGGTGATCGTCACCGAGACCGAGGACAAGCACGACGCCTATGCCGCCGCCGCCGCGGCGCTGACCAAATCGGGCACCTCGACGCTGGAGCTGGCGCTCGCAGGCGTGCCGATGGCGGTCACGTACCGTGTCAACCCGATCACGGCCGCGCTGGCGCGGCGGCTGATCCGGGTGCCGCACGTGGCAATGGTGAACCTGCTTGCCGGCAGCCGCGTGGTGCCGGAGCTGTTGCAGCGGGACTGCACGCCCGACCGTCTGGCCGCGACGGTGCGCCGCCTGATCGCCGAGCCGGGGGTGGCGGCGGCGCAGCGGGCGGCGTTCGGCCCGGCGCTGGCGCGCCTGCGGCCTGCGGCCGGCGTGCCGGCCGACGCGGCAGCCGACGCGGTGCTGCGCCTGCTGCGCTGACGCCGCCGATGATGTAAAGCCGCCATACATGAGTGGTCAGGACCAGAAGGGCGGCCGGGGCTACCATCACGGCAATCTGCGCGAGGCGCTGATCGAGACCGCACTGGGCCTGATCGCCAAGCACGGCCCGTCGGGCTTCGCCTTCTCCGACGTGGCGCGGGCGGTGGGGGTGAGCCCGGCGGCGCCGTACCGGCATTTCCGCGACCGCAACGCGCTGCTCGCGGAGGTGGCGCGGCGGGGCTTCGAGCGGTTCGCGGGCGAGCTGGAGCGCGCCTGGGACCAGGGGCGGCCCGACCCGGTGAGTGCGCTGGAGCGGTGCGGACGCGCCTATCTGGCGTTCGCGCGGCGCGAGCCGGCCTCGTTCGCGGCGATGTTCGGCGCCGATGCGGCGGGCGAGGGCGATGCGGCCCTGCGACGCGCGGGCGATGCCGCCTTCGCCGTGCTGCGCCGCGCCGCCGAGGCGGTGTGCGCGCGCCGCCCCTTGCCCGCCGGCAGCCTGGGCCGGCCACCGCCGCTGATGGTGGCGCTGCACATGTGGTCGATGGCGCACGGCATCGCGGCCCTGTTCGTGGCCGCCCCCGCCGGCACGCGGCCGCGGCTGCCGATGGCGCCGGAGGAACTGCTGGAGGCAGGAATGCTGATCTACCTGCAATCGCTCGGCCTCGCGGGGGGCTGAGGACTACGCGAGGGACCGCACCAGCGCCTCGAAATCGAAGGTTTGCGCGCCGATCGTGAAGGTGTGCGATCCGAGCGCCGCAAAGCCGTGCTTGCGATAGAACCGGATCGCCCGCTCGTTCTGGCAAAGCACGGACAGCCAGACCGCCGATGCCCGAAGCGACGCCGCGCGTGCGACCGACACTTGCAGGAGCGGCAGGCCGATCCCCGGCCGAGGAAGTCCCGCAGCACGTAGATTTTTTGGAGCTGCGCGGCATCCGACCCCGGCAGCAGCCCGGTTGCCGACGGATACTTGAGCTTGGCGTAGCCGACCGGCAGGTCATCGGCGAAAGCAAGCCGGTAGCTGTTGCCGGGGTTGCCCAGGCTCCGCCTGATCTTGGCGACGCCGAACGTCGCCTGCAGATAGAGGGCCAGATCGTCTGGATGGTGCTCGAACAGGGGACCGAAGGTCTCCGCGAACGTGATACGGCCGAGCAGCGCCACAACGGCCGCATCCTCCTGTTCAGCCGCTCGGATGTGAAGGCTCATCGACTTCTCCGTTCGTGCGCACTCATGGCCGTCACGTGGCGGCAGAGCGTTGCGCCGACAAACCACATCGGTTGCGCCTCGATTTAGTGCGGCTAAACTGATGGCATGGCCGGCCCCATGCCCCTCCTGGCGCTGCGCGCCTTCGCCGAGGTCGGGCGCCAGGGCAGCGTCAAGGCGGCGGCGGGCGTGCTCGGCGTGACGCCGGGCGCGGTGAGCCAACAGGTGAAAGCGCTAGAGGCGCGGCTCGGCAAAGCCCTGTTCAAGCGCGGCAATCGCGCGATCCGCCTGACTCCGGCAGGGCGCAGGCTGCTCGATCCCGTCCTCGCGGGATTCGATCAGATCGAGGCCGCGCTGGAGATTTTTGACGCAGGCGGCAGGCGCCGCCGCCGGCAGTTGCGGATCAGCACCGTGGCGTCCTTCGCCGCGACGTGGCTCGTGCCCCGGCTTGGGCGGTTCACGCTCGCCCATCCACGGATTGACGTGACCCTTCACACCGCGGCGGAGCTGGTGGCAGTGGGACGTGGCCCTGGCGGCGTGGACATCGCGATCCGGCACGGATTGGGCGTCTATCTCGGGCTGGAAAGCGTCCGTCTCCTGCAACCGCGCCTCGTCCCGGTGGGAAGTCCCGGACTGCTGGCGGCAGCACCTCCCATCCGCGTGCCGGCCGATTGCCTCCGCCTGCCCTTGCTTCAAGACGCCGACGGCATGGACTGGGTGCTGTGGTTGCGCGCACTGGGCGTGAAGGATCCCGAAGGGCGCGCCGCTCTGGGGCCAAGGCTCGGCGACGATCACCTGCCGATCCGTGCCGCCGTCAGCGGGCAGGGCCTGGCCCTGGTGCGCGATACTTATGCGGCCGATGACGTCGCGGCCGGGCGGCTCGCGATCGTGCTGGAGGCCCCGGAGACGACCGCCTTCGCCTACTGGTTCGTCACGCGTCCCGGCGCTGCCGACCACCGGCCGGAGGTGGCCGCCTTCAAGGCCTGGATCATGGGCGAGGCGGCGCTGAGCTGACCCTTCCATCGAACGGCGGGATTTTCGCCGCCGTGGCTTGACAAGGGATGCGGCCGTCCCGAATGTGAATGTGCTTCACATTCACACGGAGGCTCTCGTGGTGCTCGCTGCGAAGATGGACGAGTACGGCAAGGCGGGGTGGATCGCCGCGACCGTGCTCGGGTTCTGGGTATTCTGGCCGCTGGGTGTGGCGCTGCTGCTGTTCCTGGCGTTCAGCGGTCGCATCCGGGCCTGGCGTCAGGAGGGGCCGGGGCGCTGGTACAACACCTCCGCCGGCACCGATTCCCAGCGCGGGCGGGGCTGGGGCTGGGGCGGCTGCGGCCGCCGCCGCGGCTTCGCGCCGAGCGGCAACGCCGCGTTTGACGCCTATCGCTCCGAAACGCTGCGCCGGTTGGAGGAGGAGCAGCGCGAGTTCGTCGAATACCTCGACCGGCTGCGCCAGGCGAAGGACAAGGCGGAGTTCGACCAGTTCATGGCCGACCGCCGCCGCCGCACCGAGCCCGAGGGCGGCGTGCCCGAGGCGCCGGCCGCCTGAGCCGCGCCCCCTCCCTCCCCCAGGCCCCCTCCCGCAAGGGGAGGGGGCTTCTTATGCGCGCCTCTCCCCCTCCCCTTGCGGGAGGGGGCCGGGGGGAGGGGCGAAGCCCGCTTTCAGATCAGCCCCGCCGCCGCGGCGACCGCGCGCGAACGGGCCATGCTCTCGGCGACCGCCAGCGCCGCGGCCAGCGCGCGGCGCCCGGCGGCGGCGTCCACCACCACCGGCGCGCCGTCCAGGCACGCGGCGATGAAGGCGGCGTGCTCGGCCGCCAGCGCGTCGTGCTCGCGCCAGGAAATTTCCTCGCGCCGGAAGCCGCCGGTGCCGGGGAGTGGAATGCCGCGCTCGCGGCCGATCATCACCAGCTTGCGGGCGCCGAAATCGGCCGAACAGTAGCCCGCGCGCCCGAACAGGCGCATCCGGCGCTCGGTCTTGAGCGAGATGCGGCTCGCGGTGATCGTGGCCACGCAGCCATTGACGAAGCGCACCCGCGCATTGGCGATGTCCTCGTGCGGGCTGGAGACGGCGGCGCCGACCGCATCGACGCTCTCGATGTCGCTGTCGATCAGCGCCAGCACCAAGTCGAGGTCGTGGATCATCAGGTCGAGCACGACCGAAACATCAGTGCCGCGCGGCTTGTAGGGGGCGATGCGGGTCGCCTCGATGTAGAGCGGGGCGGCGATGCGGCTGCTGATCGCCTGGTGCTCGGCGGAGAAGCGCAGCAGATGGCCGATTTGCAGCACGCGGCCGGCCTCTGCCGCGAGGGACGCGAGCGCGTCGGCTTCGGCGAGCGTCGCCGCGATCGGCTTCTCGACCAGCACGTGCCGCCCGGCGCGCAGCGCCGCTTCGGCGAGCGCGAAATGCGCCTCGGCGGGGGCGGCGATGATGACCGCATCGCACTCCGCGAGCAGCGCCGGCCAGTCTCGCACGGCGGCGCCCGTCTCGCGCGCGAGTGCCGCCGCGCGGGCGGCGTCGGGGTCGTTGATCGCGGCGAGCGTCGCGCGCGGCGAGGCCACCACCTTCAGCGCGTGGAAGTGCCCGAAATGCCCTGCCCCGGCCAGCCCGATCCGCAGCACCATGAATTCCTCGGCGGTCCGCGCTATCATAGCCACGGCGTTGCCGGAAGCAGACGCGCCGATGCTTGGCGGCCCGCGGTGATCGGGCGAGAGAGACGGACCTAGCCGCTCCGGCGCGGGCGGCGCACGAGACCGAGGCCGAGCAGGCCGGCGCCGAACAGGGCGAGGCCGGCCGGCTCGGGCACGCTGTCAGGCTTCGGAGGGATCAACGCTCCGCCATCTCCGGGCCGAAAATCGCTGATGTTGAGCGGTTTGTTGCCGGTATCGAAGGAGGTGCCGCCACCATCGCCGAGGAGAGGACCGCCGCCGCCGTTGCCGCCGATCCCGCCGCCTCCGCTGAGACCGAGGCTGCCGTTCGAGGACGGGCCGGTGCCGCCGACGACGGCAGGCGCGAAGGCGGCCTCGCGCAATGCGCTGCCCACGCTCCCAAGGTTCGTCCCCAACGGCCCGCCGCCGCTGCCGCCGCCCAGGCCGCCGTCGCCGCTGCCCGCCACGTCGCCGCCGGTGCCGCCCTGGCCGCCACCTCCGATGCCGCCGACGCCGTAGGTCGTGAACACCAGCGCGGAGTCGTCGGGTGCGACCACGAAGCCGCCATCCCCGCCACCGGCGCTGATGCCGCCTCCGCTCGCGGCGCCCACCGCGGTCCGGCGCGTCTCGCCGCCCAGAAGGCTGAACGTGCCGCCCATTTTGGCACCCATTCCGCCGATGCCGCCGACCCAACCCGCGGCGCCGGCCCCGCCCGCGCCAAAGGCCACGATGTTGTCGGCGGCGGTGGTCTGCGCGGTGACATTGGCCGGGCCAGGGGGCGTGCGCGAGAACATCGGCGCCGCCGCAGCGAGCGCCGCAACGGAGGCAGAAAGGGCCAACACCAAGGGTGGGCGCATGGGCTAGGTCTCCTCGCAGGCGAGCCGTGCGGCCGATCTTGTCCGAGAGTGTGCCGTCGGTGCCGGTTGAGGCGCTCTTCGTGGGCCTAGCAAAGTCGCGCTCGCGCAAGTCCACAATCAAAAAGCGGCCGGCGGTTAGCATTTGCCGTGTTGACGACGGCGGGAGCGTCGAAAGGGGGACGAGGAAGGATTTTTATTCAGAGCCTCCTCTTCCGGGCTGGGGGCGACTTGCCACTCCCGGGCCGCCCGCGCATGTTCCCGCCCCGTTCGAGCTTCGGAGCCGCCCGACCTGTGACCACGCTGCGATGACCACCCCGCGATGATGTATTTCAGCCCGCTCAAGACCCTGATTATCGCCATGGTCTGCGCGCTCGGCATCCTGTTCTGCCTGCCCAACCTGGTGGCGGCACCGGCATCCTGGGTGCCATGGCACCAGGTGCATCTCGGCCTCGACCTGCGCGGCGGCAGCTACCTCCTGATGGAGGTGGACATGAACTCGGTGATCAAGGAGCGGCTGAACAGCCTCGTCGATGAGACGCGGCAGGCCTTGCAGAAGGCCGACGTGTTCTATCGCGACCTCGCCGCCCAACCGAAGCTGAACCGGGTTTCGCTGCTGCTGCCGGAGCCCTCGCAGCAGGGGGCAGCGCTGGCGGCCCTCAATGGCATCGCCAAGGGCATGAACGCGCCCGACTTCACGGTGGGCGCGCAGCCGGACGGGAGTCTCGCGCTGACGCTCTCCGAGCCCGCGCTACTGGCGCGCGCGACGCAGGCGGTGCAGCAATCGATCGAGATCGTGCGTCGCCGCATCGATGCCACCGGCATCGTCGATCCGCAGATCACGCGCCAGGGCACCGATCGCATCGTGGTGCAGCTTCCCGGCGTGTCGGACCCGAACCGCATCCGGGCGCTGCTCGGCACCACCGCGCACATGACGTTCCACCTGGTCGATGAGACCGCGAATCTCGCGGGTCCGCCGCCGCCCGGGATCGAATTCCTGCCGATGCAGGACAATCCGCGACAGAAGATCGCGGTTCGCCAGCGCGTGGATGTGGACGGCGCCGACCTCACCGACGCGCGCGCCGGACAGAACGGGCAGACCGGGCAGTGGGTGGTCAATTTCAGTTTCGACAGCACCGGGGCGCGCCAGTTCGCCGACGTGACGCGCGCCAATGTCGGCCATCCGTTCGCGATCGTGCTCGACAACCAGGTGATCAGCGCACCGGTGATCCGCGAGCCGATCCTGGGCGGTCAGGGCGAGATCTCGGGCAATTTCACCGCCGCCTCGGCGACCGACCTCGCCCTGCTGCTGCGCGCGGGCGCGCTGCCGGCGCCGCTGACAGTGGTCGAGCAGCGCAGCGTCGGGCCGGAACTGGGAGCGGATTCGATCAGGGCCGGCATCATCTCGCTCGCGGTCGGGTTCGCCCTCGTCGTCTTCTTCATGGCGTCGTTCTACGGCCTGTTCGGCTGGTATGCGAACATCGCCCTGGTGATGAACCTGATCCTGCAGATCTCGCTCCTCTCGATCTTGCAGGCGACGCTGACCTTGCCGGGCATGGCGGGCATCCTGCTGACACTTGGGATGGCGGTCGATGCCAACATGCTGATCAACGAGCGCATCCGCGAGGAGGTGCGCAACGGCCGCACGCCGCTGAAGGCGATGGAGGCCGGGTTCCAGCGCGCCTATTCGACCATCATCGACAGCAACATGACTACCCTGCTCGCGCACGTGATGCTGTTCGTGTTCGGCACCGGACCGGTGCGCGGCTTCGCGCTCACGATCTCGCTCGGCATCGTCACCACGCTGTTCACGGCGATCCTGGTGGCGCGGCTGATGATGGTGCGCTGGTATGCCGCGGTGCGCCCGGTCGCACTGCCGGTCTGAGGAAGCCATGTTTACCCGACCGATGTTCCGCTTCGTCCCCGACGGCACCCGCATCCGCTTCATGCGCGGGCGCTACATGGGGCTGATCGTCTCGGCGATCCTGTCCACCGCCTCGATCGTCCTTTTCTTCTATCCGGGCCTCAACCTTGGGATCGATTTCAAGGGCGGCATCGTGATGCAGGTGCGCACGCCGGGGCCGGCCGACTTCGCAGCCCTGCGCGCGGCCCTTTCGCGCAACGGCGTGCCGGATGCCGGCATCCAGCGTTTCGGCGGCGCCAACGCGGTGCTGATCCGCATGGAGGCGCGGCCCGGCCGGTCGGCGACGCAGACGGCGCTGAACGAGGTCCACAAGGCGCTCGATCAGGCGGCCCCGGGGGCGACGATCCTGAGCACCGATGCGGTCGGCGCGTCGGTCTCGGCCCAACTGTTCCGCAACGGGCTGCTGGCGCTGGCGATCAGCCTGCTGATGATCTTGGTGTACATCTGGTTCCGCTTCGAGTGGCAGTTCGCGGTCGGCGCGGTCGCGACGCTGATCCTGGATACCACCAAGACGATCGGGTTCCTGGCCGTGACGCGACTGCAGTTCGATCTGGTGATGGTGGCCGCGATCCTGACCATCATCGGCTACTCCACCAACGACAAGGTGGTGGTGTACGACCGGGTGCGCGAGAATCTGCGCAAGTACAAGTCGATGCCGCTGCGCGACCTGATCGACCTGTCGATCAACGAAACCCTGAACCGGACGCTCGGAACGTCATCCACCGTGTTCCTGGCCAGCCTGCCGCTCGCCCTGTTCGGGGGGCCCACTCTATCGGACTTCGCCTGGACGATGCTGTTCGGGATCGTGGTCGGCACCTCGTCGTCGATCTTCATCGCCGCCCCGATCCTGCTGTTCCTGGGCGAGCACCGGCTGCGACGCGACACGCAGGCCGCAAAGCCCAGCAAGGCGAAGCCCGCAACGTAGCGGCGGCGGGAGAAATGCAATGCTGATCGAGCACGCCGGCCACGTCCCGCAGGTCCATCCCACGGCGCGCGTGGCCCCCAACGCCACGCTGTGCGGCGAGGTCGTGGTCGGCCCCGGCTGCTCGATCGGCTTCGGTGCCGTGTTGGTCGCCGAGAGCGGACCGATCCGGCTTGGGGCCAACTGCATCATCATGGACACCGCCGTCCTGCGCGGCGTGCGCGGGGCGCCACTGGCGCTCGGCGATAACGTGCTGGTCGGGCCGCGGAGTTATCTGACGGGCTGCACCGTGGAGGACGAGGCGTTCCTGGCCACGGGCTGCACCGTGTTCAACGGTGCCCGCATCGGCCGCGGCGCAGAGGTGCGGATCAACGGAATCGTGCACATACGCACCGCGTTACCGGCTTGGGCTACGGTGCCGCTGGGCTGGATCGCGGTGGGCGATCCCGCGCAGATTCTGCCGCCCGACCAGCACGACGCGATCTGGGCCGTGCTGAAGCCGCTCGACTTTCCTCGCTATGTGTTCGGGGTCGATCGCGCCCCCGGAAGGCCAGACCATCATGCCGGACGTGATGCCGCGCTACGCCCGCGCCCTCGCGCGCTGGCACGCAGGCGACCGGGTGATCGGCGAGCGGACATAAGCCGCGGATCGGGAGGGAATCGCATGGACCAGCAGGAACTGACGGCATGGGCGCTGGCGAACGGCTGGCAGATGATCGCCGGCTGCCCGAGCCTGACCAAGCCCTCCGCGCCGAGGGAGGCGATCGTGCGGCTGGTGTTCAAGGCGACGGTGGTCAATCTGGAGGTCAAGAAGCCGGCCGGAAAGTGGGAGAAGTTCGGCGCCGCGGCGTACGGCAAGGTGGTTGCCGACCCGGAGGGCGGGGCGCCGCACGGGCTGGGGTTCGAAGGCGTTCCGGGGTTTTCGATGCTGATGCGGGAGAACAAGGATCGGCAGGTGTTTTCGGGGATGCGCTGACCCATGACCACGATCGAGAGGCGGGGACGATGCCTGTGCGGTCAGGTGCGCTTTGTGGCGCGCGGCGAGCCGAAGTGGGTCGCCCATTGCCACTGCGAGAGCTGCCGCCGCGCCACCAGCGCCGCGTTTGCCACCTACGCCGGGTATCCGATCGCCGCAGTCGAGTGGTCAGGTGAAGCGCCTGGCGCTTACCACTCTTCGCCCGGTGTCACCCGACGCTTCTGCCGGCGCTGCGGCTCGCCCGTGAGCTTCGCGGGCGAGCGCTGGCCCGAGGAGATCCATCTCTTTGTCCCCAGTTTCGAAGATCCCGACAGCTTGGCGCCGAAAGCCCACGTCTACGTCGCGGAGCAGCTTGCCTGGGTGCATCTCGCGGACGGCCGACCGCGCTTCGCCAAGACGGCCCGCGAGGGGCCCGCGCTCGAATAGATTGAACCGCGGGTACCCTCCCCGGTCACGTCGCATCAGCGGCAGGACCCGCGCTCTCGATCTATCTGCGACACTGGGCGGCTGTCGCGTAGCTTGTAAATCTCCGAAGGGAGTTGAATAACCCAGCGGATGGGTTATCTTCGGCTATGGTTGTCGTCCATCGTGCTCACGGCTTCCGGTTCGTCATCTACACGCTCGATCACGAACCGGCCCATGTCCACATCACCGGAGCGGGACAGGCGAAAATCAACCTGCTTGGGCTGATGGCGCACCCGAAGTGGTTTCCAGTATCGGCATCAAGCGGTCCGACATGCGGCGCCTGATCGCCGAGGTGATAGAGCGCCGGCATGATTTTTTGCAGGAATGGGAGCGCATCCATGGTCAACGTGACTGACGCGCAGCTCAAGGCGGCCGAGGCGCGAGGCCGCAAGATGCTTGAAACCGAACCCCGAGCCGCGGCCGCGCATTACGATCAGGCTACGGGCCGTGTGGTGGTCGATCTGATCAACGGCTGCACGTATGCTTTTCCGGCGCAGGTCGTGCAGGACCTGCAGGGTGCGAGCGACGACGCTCTCGCCGGCGTCGAGGTCGATGGACTTGGCTTTAACCTGCATTGGCCAGCGCTGGATGCCGACCTCTACGTTCCGGCGCTGGTATCGGGCATCTTCGGCACTCGCGCCTGGATGACCAGGGAGCTTGCCCGTGTGGCGGGGCAGGCGACATCGCCGGCAAAGGCCGCTGCGGCACGCTCGAACGGTGCAAAAGGCGGGCGCCCTCGCAAGACCGCTCGCGGCTAGCAAGATCACGCGGCGGTTTTGCTGCGCCCTATCCGCCCACCGCCCCCTGCGTGTTCACGAACAGCGAATAGAGCGACTGGCTCGCGGCCATGAACAGGCGGTTCCGATGCCGCCCGCCGAAGCAGAGGTTGGCGCACCGCTCCGGCAGCCGGATGTGTCCGATCGGCTCGCCGGCGGGGTTGAACACCCGCACCCCGTCGAGTTCGGCCGAGCCCATCCCCCAGCCGGCCCAGAGATTGCCCTCGGCGTCGCAGCGAAACCCGTCCGGCGTGCCGTCGCCGGGGTCGATGAACAGGCGCTGGTTGGCGAGCCGGGTGCCCTCCCCGGTCACGTCGAAGGCAAAAATCTTTCGCGGCGGTCCTGACTCGACGACGTAGAGGATGCGCTCGTCGGGGGAGAAGCAGAGGCCGTTGGGGCGGTTGACCTCGCCCGCGACCACGCGCGCCGCGCCGCTCGCGGGATCGAGGCGATAGACGTTGGTGGGCAGTTCCGGTTCGTCGCGGTGGCCTTCGTAGAAGCCGAGGATGCCGAAGGGCGGGTCGGTGAACCAGATGCCGCCGTCGGCCGCCACCACCACGTCGTTGGGGGAATTGAGGCGCTTGCCCTCGAAGCGGTCGATCAGCACGGTGATGCGGCCGTCGTATTCGGTGCGCGTGACGCGCCGGCTGTCGTGCTCGCAGGTGATGAGGCGGCCCTGGCGGTCGCGGGTGTTGCCGTTGGCGTGCTGCGACGGGCGGCGGAACACCGAAACGGCCCCCGTCTCCTCCTCCCATTTCAGGATGCGGTTGTTGGGCAGGTCGCTCCACAGCAGATAGCGGCCGTCGCCGAACCAGACCGGGCCCTCCGACCAGCGGCAGCCGGTGGCGAGCCGCTCGATGGCCCCGAGCACGCGGAAGCGGGCGAAGTCCGGGTGCAGCACCTCGATCGCCGGATCGGGATAGCGCTCGCTCGGTTCCCACATGCCCCTCTCGCTCCCGCCGCGCTTCGGGTCGGATCGTGGCGCAGCGCGGCGACGGTGGAAAGTCCGGTGGAGCCTGCCATCTTCGGCGCATGATCTCGCGCGGGCTGATCGCGCTCGGGGTGCTGCTGGTGCTGGCGGGGATCGCCTGGCCCTGGCTCGGCCGCGTGCTCGGGCACCTGCCGGGCGATCTGCGGATCGAGCGGCCGGGCTTCGTGTTCTATTTTCCGCTTGGCAGCGCTGTGCTGGTTTCGCTGCTGTTCTCGGTGGGCGTGACGCTGCTCGCCTGGTTCCTGCGCCGCTGATCGGGTTGCCGCCTGCCGCCGATCCGCCGATATGATGGGCAGCCCGGTCCGAGACCCGCACGATGTCCAACGACGAACATTGGGAAATTCCGCGCAAGCTGCAGCCGGACCCGAACGATTACGGGTTCGACGTCGAGGCCGCGCTGCGCGCCGTCGTCGGCCTGCGCGCCGGGGTGCCGGCCGACGCCTTCACCGCCGACACGCTGGGCACCGAGCGAACCGGCAGCGGTGCCGTGATCCGCGAGGACGGGCTCGTGGCAACGATCGGCTACCTGATCACCGAGGCCGAGACGATCTGGCTGACCACCGCCGACGGGCGCGCCGTGCCCGGTCACGCGCTCGCCTATGACCAGGAGAGCGGGTTCGGCCTGGTGCAGCCGCTGGGCCGGCTCGATCTGCCGCACCTGCCGCTGGGCGATGCCGAGCGGCCCGCGGTCGATGAGGGCGTGGTGTTCGCCGCGGCCGGCGGCCGCAAGCACGCGATCGCGACCCGCGTGGTGGCGCGGCAGGAATTCGCCGGTTACTGGGAATACGTGCTCGACCGCGCGATCTTCACGGCACCCGCGCACCCGCTCTGGGGCGGGGCAGCGGTGATCGGCGAAGACGGGCGGCTGCTCGGGATCGGCTCGCTGATCCTGCAGCAGGGCGACGGCCAGGGGCGGCGGCTGGACATGAACATGGCGGTGCCGATCAGCCTGCTCGCACCGATCCTGGGCGATCTGGTCTCGTTCGGGCGGGTGAACCGGCCGCCGCGGCCGTGGCTCGGCCTCTATGCGATGGAGAACGACGACGCGCTGGTGGTCGGCGGCCTGGCCGATGGCGGCCCGGCCGACGGCGCCGGCATCCGCACCGGCGATCGCATCCTGGCGGTGGGCGGGCAGGACGTGACCGACCTCGCCGGGCTGTGGCGGCAGGTCTGGGCCGCCGGGCCGGCCGGAACGGAGGTGCGGCTGCGGCTGGCGCGCGACGGCGAGATGCTTGCCGTCGCGGTGGTCTCGGGCGACCGGACGCGCTTCCTGCGCGGGCCGCGCCTGCACTGAGGGCTAGACGCCGAGGAACGCACGGGCGCGGGCGCGCCACTCCGCATCCCGGCTCGCCCGTCGCAGCGTCTCGGCCGAGGCGAGGGCGGCGGGTGCCGCACCCTCGCGCAGCGCCGCGAGCGTCGCGCGCACCGCTTCCACGGCCGCCAGGAAAGGCTGGTGGCCTTGCAGAACCAGGCGCACGCCGTGCCGCGCGAGGCCCGGCGCATCGAGGCCGACTTCCGCGCCGCCCAGGATCAACGGCACGCCCGGGATCGCGGCGGCGACCGCGGCGAGCTGGTCCGCCGATCTCAGCCCCGCCAGGAACAGTGCGTCCGGCCGCTCGGCGGCGTAGAGGCGCGCCCGCGCCACCGCCTCCGCCGTATCCGCGATACGAGTGGCGGAGGTGCGCGCGACGATCACCGTCGCCGCATCGCCGCGCGCGGCGAGGGCGGCGCGCAGCTTGCCCACGCCCTCCTCGCGCGACACGAGTGCGGGACGCGCGGCGCCGAACGCGCTCGGCAGCAGCGTGTCCTCGATCGTCAGCGCGGCGACGCCGGCCACCTCCAGCTCCTCCACCGTGCGCATCACGTTGAGCGCATTGCCGTAGCCGTGGTCGGCATCGACCAGCAGCGGCAGGTCGGGGGCGGCGCGGGTGATGCGCCGCGCCTGCTCGGCGAACTCGGTCAGCGTCAGCAGCACGATGTCGGGGGCGCCGAGCACCGTCAGCGCCGCGATCGAGCCGGCGAACATCCCGAGCGGGAAGCCGAGATCGGATGCGATCCGCGCCGAGATCGGGTCGAACACCGATCCCGGACGGAGGCATTCCCCGCCTGCCAGGATCGCGCGCACGCGCAGCTTTCGCTCGGTTGCCGTCATGGCCTGCGTTTCCCCCCTCGCCGCACCGCCCTATCCTGCCGCAAAGCACGGCAGGAGAGGAGATGGCGATGGCGGAGCGGATCGCGGTGGTGGGTGCGGGCGCGGTCGGCGGATACGTGGGAGGGCACCTGGCACGGCTCGGCCACGACATCGTACTGATCGATCCCTGGCCCGAGCATGTCGAGCGGATGCGCGGGCGCGGGCTCGAATTGTCCGGCGTGACCGAGGCGGAGCGCGCAACCGTGCGCGTCGATGCGCGGCACATCACCGAGGCGCAGGCGCTGACAAAGGAGCGGCCGATCGACATCGCGCTCGTGTCAGTTAAATCCTACGACACCGAATGGGCGACCATGCTGATCCGGCAATACCTGGCACCCGGCGGCTTCGTCGTGTCGCTGCAGAATTGCATCAACGAGGAACGGATCGCGGCGATCGTCGGCTGGGGCCGCACGGTGGGGATGATCGCCGCCCGCATCTCGGTCGATCTCTACGAGGCGGGGCACATACGGCGCACCGCGCCGAAGGGCGGAGCCGCGCACACGGTGTTCCGCGTCGGCGAACCGCATGGGCGGATCACGCCGCGCGTCGAGAGGCTGGCGGAGATGGTGGGCAAAATCGACAGCGTGACGGCGACGACGAACCTCTGGGGGGAGCGGTGGTCGAAGCTCTGCCTGAACGGGATGCGCAACGGCATCTCGGCCGCGACCGGGCTGGGCGGCAATGACGCGGACCGCATCGAGGCAATCCGGCGCTTCTCGATCCGATTGGGCGCGGAGGCGGTGCGTATCGGCCAGGCGCTGGGGTACGCGCTGGTGCCGATCGGCAGTCTCGATCCCGAGATGCTGGCGCGCGCCGGCGAGGGCGACGCGAGCGCGTTGGACGATGTGGAGGCGCGGCTTCTCGCCGGCAGCAATTCCGGCGCCCGCAGCGACCTGCAACGCCCGTCGATGGGCCAGGACATGCTGAAGGGCAGGCGGACCGAGATCGCGTTCATGAACGGCTTCATCGCCGAGCGCGGCGCGGCGATCGGCGTTCCGGCACCGTCGCACGCGAAGCTGACCGAGATCGTGACGCGCGTGGAGCGCGGCGAGCTGCCGGCGCGCCCGGAGAACGTGATGTGAGCAAACAGGTGCCGCATCGCCGTCTCGGCGTCCGAGGTCCGCGCCCCGGTTCGCGACCGCACTGGAAAACGACGGCGAAATCATCCCATATGGCGTGTTTCCGCCCCGGCCAGCTTCCCGGCAATCTTGAGGATCGAAAATCATGACCCTGCCCCGGCTTGCCCTGACCGCCTGCGCCGGCACCGCCCTCATTGCGACCGCCGCTGCCAACCCCGCCGCCGGGGCCGCCGCCCCCTCGTTCGTCAAGAGCGGGTCGGTGACGCTCTGCACCGATCCGACCTATGCGCCGATGGAGTTCTTCCTGCACACCGGCGACAAGCAGCCGGTCGGCTTCGACATCGACCTCGCCCGCGCGCTGGCGAAGCGTTGGGACGCGAAGCTGCGGATCATCGTCATGGGGTTCACCGGCCTGCTGCCGGGCGTCTCCGGGGGGCGCTGCGATATGGTGCTGAGCGGCACCTTCATCACGCCCGAGCGGGTGAAGAACTTCTCCGGCGTGCCCTACCTGGTCTCATCGATGGTGCTCCTGAAGGCGGCGAAGACGCCCGACATCGCCAGTCCCGAGGCCGTGTCTGGCAAGGTGCTCGCGGTGCAGGCCGGCACCCAATACGAGAAGCGCGCGCACGCGCTGAGCGATCGGCTCAAGGCGGCGGGCAAGGCGCCGATCACGATCGAGTCCTATCCCGGCGGGTCGGATGCGATCCAGCAGCTCACGACCGGACGTGCGGCGGTGGCGATCACCCAGGACACCGAGGCGGCCTGGCGGGCGGTGGCGCAGCCCGGCGCGTTCGCCGTCGCCTACGTCTATCCGCCGACCGATGAGTTCGGCATCTATTTTGCGAAGAACGCACAGGACGCGGCGACGGTCACGGCGGACGTGGCCGCACTGCGCGCGGACGGCACGATCAAGCGCCTCGCCGCGACCTGGCACATGCCGCCCGCTGACGCCGAGGCCCCGCTGATCCCGCCGCCCCAGTGACGCCCACAGCGGATGCAATTCGATTGGCGGCTGTTCTTCGGCGCGCTGTTCTCCCGGCCGTTTTTCATGGGCGCCCTGGTCACGGTGGCGCTGACGATCCTCTCCCACGCGGTGGGGATCGGGTTCGGGCTGGTGCTCGCGGTGATGGCGTCGGCCCGGCGGCGGGCGGTGCGTGGCTTCGTCACGTTCTATGTCTGGCTGTTCCGCGGCGCGCCGGTGCTGCTGCTGCTGCTGTTCGTCTGGAACGCGCTGCCGCAACTGATCCCGGCCTTTCGCCAGACCTGGTTCACCCCGTTCCTCGCGGCCTGGCTCGCCCTCGGGCTGAACGAAACCGCCTATCAGGCCGAGATCAGCCGGGCGGCGCTGATCTCGGTGCCGCAGGGGCAGCGCGACGCGGCGGCGGCACTCGGCCTGTCGCGCCCGAAGGCGTTCTTCCTGGTGGTGCTGCCGCAAGCGCTTCGGGTGGCGCTGCCGCCCACGGCGAACGAGTTCATCACGCTGCTGAAGACCACCTCGCTCGCCTCCGTGATCTCGCTCCAGGAATTGCTGGCGATCACCACGCGAGCCACCAGCGTGACCTTCCGCTACACCGAGTTCTACGCGGTGGCTCTGGTCTACTATCTCGCCATCGTGTCGGTGCTGATGGTGGCACAAGGGCGGCTGGAACGACGGCTGGGTACCGCCGGGCCGATGCGTCTGCACCACGCATGAAGCAGCGCGAGGCCGCCGGAACCCTTTCCGCGGGCGTCAGAACGCGTCGCGTTGCCGCCCGCCAATCGCAGCGGCGACGCAGGCGATGAACGCGCCGATCAGCATCGAGAAGAACGTGTAGATCGCGAAGGACGAAGCCGCCTTGCGCGCGGCGTTCGCGGCCTGCTTCGCTTTCTCGACTGCTTGCTTCTCCGCGGCGATCCCCTGGTCGACCCGTTTGGCTGCGTCGTCAGCGGAGAGGCCCGTGCGTGCGGCAACGAGCTGTGCAAGATAGTCATGATCCGCCTTGCTGACGTCGCCCATCGCCCCGATAGCCAGGATGCGGCCCGCCTCCGCCTTCGCCTCGGCATTGTTCGTTTGTGCATTCGGCTGGGTTGGCCGAAACAGCGTGTCGAGCATGTAGCCGTTGGAATTCGCCGATGCGGTGCCTGCCGATTGCGCGACCCCGCCCGCGGCAGATGACGCGACCGACGCGGCCGCACGCCCGGCGCCGCCGAGCAGCGATGAGGTGCCCGAGGCCACCACGCCGACGACGAAGATGGATGCCACCGCCCACGCGACGAAGCCGGACGCGGTATCACGGAACATGATCTCATCGCGATGCACGCCAGACCAGCCGGGACGCAACCGGCCTGCCAGATAGCCGCCGAAGAACGATGAGACCCATTGAACGATGATGAGCCAAACGGCCGCGAGTGCGGTGAAAGTAACGGCGGAAGGATTGCCGCCGCTGGCCGGCGACACCCATGCGAGGCCAAGGCCGGATCCAAGAGCGATCAGCATGATGGTAACGGCGGTCGCGACGGCGGCACCGCCGAAGACGGCTGCCCAGGAAATCCCTGACCGCACAGGAGCGAGCACGGTTTCGGCAGTGCCGACCGGCATCGGCTGGTCGCTCAATGCCAAAACAGTAGTAACAGGATGATGATCGGGATCGGGACCCCAAGAAGCCAAAGCAGAATGGGCATCGATACGTCCTCCCTGGCCGAAATGAACGCCGACGGTGATCTCAGGTTCCAGCGGCGGTATGGTCCTGTCCACCGGGATCGGTCGGCGCCGTGACGGAGCCGAGGAACGACCGCCACAGCGCCAGCACGCGCGCCTCGGTGAACTCCGCCTCGTAGCGGCGGCGGCCGACGGCGGCGATCGCGCGCGCCCGCGCCGGATCGGCGAGCAGGCCGGCGATCGCGGCGCCGAGGGAAGTCGGGTCCTCCGGCGGCACCAGCACGCCGTCGGCCCCGTCCTCGATCAGCTCGCGTGGCCCCGCGACGGCGGCGGCGACGACCGGGCGGCCGGCCGACCATGCCTCGATGATGACGTTGCCCAGCGGCTCGACCCGCGACGGCAGCACCAGCGCATCGGCGGCCGCGAGCAGCGCGCCCACGTCACGCCGCCAGCCGGCGAACACCACGCGCGAGGCGACGCCGAGCGAGGCGGCCAGCCGGGCCAGTGTCGCGCGCTCCGGCCCGTCGCCGGCCAGCACCAGGGTGGCGCCGGGCAAGCCAGGCAGGGCACGCAAGAGGACATCAAAGCCCTTTTCGTCGTGCAGGCGGCCGAGGCCGAGCAGCAGCGGGTGACGCCCGGAAAACTCGGCTGCCGGCACCGCGCCGGCCTGGTCGGCAACGAAATTGGGCAGATAGTGCGTCCGCGCCTCGGGCCAGCCCTGCCCCCGCATCCAGACGACGAGGCCGCGCGTGTTGCCCACCAGGTGGTCGCAGCGGCGGAAATGGGCGAGATTGTAGACGCCGCCCAGCCGGCCCACGAGGACGTGGTCGCCGCGCGGCGTGAAGCTGCTTGCCCGGCTCATCCAGCTCACCGCCACGCGCGGAGCGAAGCGGTGGAGCGCGGCGCGTAGGTGTGGGCGGGTCAGCAGATCCCAGGCCTGGCCGAAGCCCAGCTCGATCGGCGCCAGCCCCGCCGCACGCAGTCGGGCCGCGCGCGCCGCGTCGCGCTTGATCACGGGCAGCACCGTATCGCCCGCCGCGTGCTGGGCGGTGCAGAGCCGCTCGAAGAACAGCTCGGCGCCGCCCATCGGCGCCCCCGCGATGATGTGCGCAACCCTCACGCGGGCAGGCACCCGGGTTGGCCCCGGCCGCTTCCGGTGCGATACAGTTTGGCCATGCGCCTGCTCTACCACCTCCCCCTCTCGCCCTTTTCGCGGAAAATCCGCCTGGTGCTCGCCGAAAAGCGACTGCCGTTCGAGTTGCGCATCGAGAAGGTGTGGGAGAAGCGGCCCGAATACCTTGAGCTCAACCCCGCCGGGACGGTGCCGACGCTGATCGAGGAGAACGACCTCGTGATCCCCAATTCCGGGGTAATCGCCGAATACCTCGACGAAGCCTATCCCGACACGCCGCTGCTGGGCCGCACCCTGGCGGAGCGCGTGGAGGTGCGCCGCCTGGTCGCGTGGTTCGACGGCAAGTTCAGCTTCGAGGTGACGCGCAACCTGCTGGGCGAGAAATTCATGAAGCGCCTCTCCGGCCGCGGGAACCCGGACGCGACGGCGCTACGCACCGGCTATGCGGCGCTGCGCGAGCACCTGCAGTACGTGGGCGTTCTGGCGGAGACGCGGAAATGGCTCGGGGGCGCGGCACTGTCGCTGGCCGATTTCGCCGCCGCCGGCCATCTCTCGGCGCTGGATTTCGCCTCCGACGTGGACTGGAGCCTCTCGCCGGCGGCGAAGGACTGGTATGCACGGATCAAGTCGCGCCCGAGTTTTCGCGCACTCCTCGCCGATCGGGTGCCGGGGGTGACGCCGCCCGCCCACTACGCGGATCTGGATTTCTGAGCAGGGCGCGCACCACCTCCCCTCCGTAGGACGTCGCGATCACCCCTTCTTCTCCCACCCCCGCGCGCCCTGCTGCCAATAGGTGAGCGCGTGACCGGCCGCCTTGGCCGCAGTCCAGCGCTGCCGCGCCGCCTCCACCGCCGCCGGGTCGTTGCCGTCGAACAGGTCGAAGGCGCGGGTGAAGCGGTCGAGCGCGGCACTCTCCGCGCCCTCGATCAAAAACAGGAACCGCGCCCCGTTCGGCGCCTTCTGGTCTGCGCCCAGGTCGGCGGCGGTGATCCAGATCGGTTGCAGATCGGCGTCGCCGGTCGCCGCGGTGCCGTGCGGCAGCCAATCGGGGTCGGGGCACAGCCACAGCGCCGTATCCAGCGCCGCCGCGCGCTCGGCACTCGCGCACAGCACCAGGGCGCGCTCGCCGGCCGCGAGCGTGCGGCCGAGCAGCGCCGGCAGGGCCGCGTCCGCCCCGGTGCGGGTCAAATGGTAAAAGCCGATCTCGGTCAGCCGACACCACCCTCGTAGGCATCGGCCACCAGCCGGTCGAGCAGGCGCACCCCGAAGGCCGTGGCCCCCTTGGGGGTGACGGGCGCGTCCTTGGTCGCCCATGCCATCCCGGCGATGTCGAGATGCGCCCACGGCGTGTCGGCGACGAAGCGTTGCAGGAACTGGGCAGCGGTGATGGCACCCCCCGGCCGGCCGCCGATGTTCTTCATGTCGGCGATATCGGACTTGATCAGCTTGTCGTACGCCTCGTCGAGCGGCATCCGCCACAGCTTCTCGCCGGTCGCCTGTCCCGCTGCGAGCAGCGACGCCGCCAGCGCGTCGTCATTAGAGAACAGCCCCGCGTGCTCATGACCGAGGCTGGTGATGATCGCCCCTGTGAGCGTCGCGAGGTCGATCATGAAGCGCGGCTTGAACCGCTCGCGGCAGTAGGAGAGCAGGTCGGCCAGCACCAGCCGCCCTTCGGCGTCGGTGTTGATCACTTCTACCGTCTGTCCGGAATGGGTTTTTACCACATCACCCGGCCGTTGGGCGGTCGCCGAGGGCATGTTCTCGACCAGACCAACGAGGCCAACAGCATCGACCTTGGCCTTGCGCCCGGCGAGTGCGGCCATCAGACCGACCACGGCCGCCGAGCCCGCCATGTCCCACTTCATGTCCTCCATGCCGCCGGCGGGCTTGATGCTGATGCCGCCGGTGTCGAAGGTGACGCCCTTGCCGATGAAGGCGAGCGGCGAGGCCATCGCCCCAGCTCCGGCCCTGGCCCCGGCTGACGCGCCCCGCCACTGCATGGCCACGACCCGCGCCTCGTTAGCGCTGCCCATCGCCACCCCGAGCAGCGCGCCGAAGCCGAGCTCTTCCAGCTCCTGCGGCCCCATCACCTCGACGCCGAGGCCGAACCGGCTCAGCTCCTGGCAGCGCCGCGCCATCTCGGCCGGGTTGAGCACGTTGGCCGGCTCGCTCACCAGGTCGCGGGCCAGCGCCACGCCCTCGGCGACCGCACGCGCCGGCGCCCACGCGGCCCGGGCCGCGTCGGGATCGCCGCTGAGCACTGCGAGCCGCGCGAGCTTCGGCTTATCCTCGGCCTTCTCCTTGGTGCGGTAGCGGTCGAAGCGGTAGCGCGCGAGTGTGGCGCCGAGCGCCGCGGCACTCGCCTGCGCCGCGGTCAGCCCGTCGGCGGCGAGCGACGCGGCCTCATCCTGCGCGAGTGCCGTGGCGGCGCTGCCGGCTGCCGCCTCGATCCGCCGCGGCGTGAGCGCGTCGGGCTTGCCCAGTCCGACCACGACCACGCGCGAAAGCCCGCCGCCGGGTGCCAGGATGGTGGCACTCTTGTCCTTCGCGCCGGTGAACCGTGCCGCTTCCAGCGCCCGCGCGATGGCACCGCCGGTGGCACGGTCGGCCGCCGCCCACAGGCCGGACGGCGCCGCGCCCTCGGCGATCAGCAGCGCGAGCGCGCCGGAGGTGGGCAGGGTCGGCGGGGCGAAGGCGATTTCCAGCATGGCAACGGTATCTCCGGAGGATGCGAGCAAGCTGCCGACTGTAGCAGCGGGTCATGGCTTTGCCAGTTCCGGCCTGCTCCGCTATCCACCCGGCATGGACGATGCCGCCCTGCTTGCGATCGCGGCCGGCCTCGCGCGCGAGGCCGGTGCGGTCATTCTGGGCGTCCGTGCCGCCGGCTTCGCGACCGAGCGCAAGGCCGACGCCTCGCCCGTGACCGAGGCGGACCGCGCCGCCGAGACGCTGATCGTGCGCGGCCTGCGCACCGCGACCCCGGACCTGCCGGTGATCGCCGAGGAGGAGGTGGCGGCCGGGATCGTCGCGGCGCGCGCCGACAGCTTCTGGCTGGTCGATCCGCTCGACGGCACCAAGGAGTTCGCCGCCGGGCGCGACGATTTCACCGTCAACATCGCGTTGGTGCGCGAGGGCCGCCCGGTGCTGGGCGCGGTGGGCGTGCCGGCGCGCGGTGAACTTTTTGGCGGCCTGCCCGGCGCGGGTGCGTTCCGCCATGACGCCGCGGGCGAGCGGCCGATCCACGCCCGCTTGCCGCCGCCGGAGGGGCTTGCGGTATTGGCGTCCCGCAGTCACGGCAACGACGCGCGGCTCGCGGACTACCTGGACGGCCAGCCGGTTGCCTCCACCAGTCATGTCGGATCGTCCATAAAATTCTGCCGGATCGCGGAGGGGATCGCCGACCTCTACCCGCGCTTCGGCCGCACGATGGAGTGGGACACGGCGGCGGCGCAGGCGGTGCTGGAGGCGGCGGGCGGCTCGGTGCGCACGCTCGGGAGTGCGCCGCTCGGCTACGGCAAGCCGGGATGGGAGAACCCGCCCTTCGTCGCCCTCGGCCGGCGCGGCGGGTGAACACCGAGCGGCTCGCAGCCGATGCGGCAGGCCTGACGCGAGCGGCGGCGCTGTTGCGCGAGGGCGCACTGGTCGCGTTCCCGACCGAGACCGTCTATGGCCTCGGTGCCGATGCGACCGGCGCGCGCGCGGTCGCCGCGGTGTTCGCGGCCAAGGACCGGCCACGCTTCAACCCGCTGATCGCGCACTATCCCGACGCCGCCTCGGCGTGGCGAGACGTGGTGCCCGACGCCCGCGCCGAGGCGCTCGCCGCCGCGTTCTGGCCCGGCCCGCTGAGCCTGGTGCTGCCGCGGCGCCCCGGCAGCGAGGTCGCGCTGCTGGCCGCCGCCGGGCTGGACACGCTGGCGGTGCGGGTGCCGCTGCATCCCGTCGCGCGCGCGCTGCTGGCCGGCGTCGGCCGCCCGGTCGCCGCGCCCTCGGCCAACCGCTCCGGCGCGGTCAGCCCGACCACTGCGGCGCACGTGCTGGACGAACTGGATGGCCGGATTGCCGCCCTGCTCGATGCCGGGCCGTGCGCGATCGGCGTCGAATTCGACCGTGCTGGACCTCTCGGCCGGGCCGCCGCGGCTGCTGCGGCCGGGCGGCCTGCCGGCGGAGGCGATCGCGGCGGCGATCGGCCCGCTCGCAATCGGCCCGGCCGACGCCATGCTGCGCGCGCCGGGTCAACTCGCGTCCCACTATGCGCCGCGCCTGCCGGTCCGGCTCGGGGCGCGTGCCGCCGGCGCGGACGAAGCCCTGCTCGCTTTCGGACCGGCCCCCGCGGCTCCGCTCGCGTTCAACCTGAGCGCCGAAGAAAATCTCGCCGAGGCGGCGGCCCGCCTGTTCGCGGGCCTGCGCTGGCTCGATGCCGAGGGCCGGCGCCGGGGCCTGCGAGGGATCGCCGCGATGGCGGTGCCCGCGCACGGTCTCGGGCTTGCGATCAACGACCGGCTGGGCCGCGCCGCGGCGTGAGCGCGCCGCGAAGCGTGAACGACCCGAGGAGCGACTACCCTTGCAACCCGGGGGCATTCGCAGTGTGGTCGGCGCATCGGCGCACGCTCGAGGGAGCCCGCTATGCCCCAGAAAATCACGCTGCATGTGAACGGCGAGGACCGGACGGTCGAGGTCGAACCGGATAGCATGTTGCTCTACGCGCTTCGCGACAATCTCCAGCTGCATGGCCCGAAATTCGGCTGCGGGCTGTCGGAGTGCGGCGCCTGCACCGTGGTCATGAACGGGAATGCCATCCGCTCCTGCATGATGCCGGTCGCCGCCACGAGCGGTGCCAAGATCACCACGTTGGAGGGACTTGGCACCATCGACAACCCGCACCCGTTGCAGAAAGCCTTCATCGAGGAGCAGGCCGCGCAGTGTGGCTACTGCATCAACGGCATGATCATGAGTGCCAAGGCCTTGCTCGATCAGCATCCGCATCCCAGCCGAGATGACATCAAGCAGGCCTTGAACGGCAATCTGTGCCGCTGCGGCACGCACATGCGGATCGTGCGTGCCATCGAACGAGTTGCCAGGCAGGGAGCATGAGGCCATGAGCACGCAGCGCACCGACATGCACGCCGCCATCGCCCCCGCGCTGGGCCGGCGCGGTTTCCTGCAAGCATCGGGCGGCCTCGTGATCGCCTTCAGCCTCTTCGATCCGATGGTCGCGTCGGCCACGACCGCCAACGCCGCACGCGCTTCGGTGGCACCGCCGCCGGCGGGCAGCCTCTACGCCTGGCTCGCCGTGCATCCGGACAACACGGCCACATTGTTTACCGGGAAGGTCGAAACCGGCACGGGCGTGCAGACGGCGCTGGCGCAGATTGCGGCCGAAGAGCTCGATTTCCCGGTGGACCGGCTCGCTGTGGTGATGGGCACGACGTCCGAGACCGTGGACCAGGGCCCGAGCTATGGCAGCAGGACCGTGCGCTACGCCGGCCCGCAGATTCGCCAGGCGGCCGCCGCTGGCCGGCAGGCGCTGCTCGATCTCGCCGCCGCGCATTTCAACGCCTCGGTCAGCCAGCTCATCGCCAAGGGCGGCACGATCTCAGTCCTGGGCTTCCCCGACCGCTCGATCACCTACGGCGCGCTGGTGGACGGAAAGCGCCTGAACATGCAGATCGGCGCCAGCGGGTTGCGCTTTGCCATGAAGGTGGCGCCCGATGCGCGCACCAAGGATCCGTCCGCATACACGGTGGTCGGCCAGTCGGTCGCGCGTAAGGACATCCCCGGCAAGATGACGGGCCAGTTCACCTACATCCAGGATGTCCGGGTCGATGGGATGCTGCATGGGCGCGTGGTGCGGCCGTATGGGGTGCGATCGCGCCTGCTGAGCGTGGACGAGACCGGCCTCAAGGACATTGCCGGGGTTCGTGCAGATCGTGCGGCGCGACAATTTTCTCGGCGTGGTCGCCGAGACGGAATGGGGCGCGATCCAGGCCGCGCAGAAGCTCGGTTCCGTCCTGAACCCGACCGGCCCGGATGCAGGTCAGGCCAAGTGGTCGGCCTGGAACGGCCTGCCGGCAATGGACCAGATCTGGGAGACGGTACGCAAGACCTCCGGCAGCAATACCTCGGTCGCCAGCCAGGGATCGGTGGAAATGGCGCTCGCCACCGCCGGCAAGACCCTGAAGGCGACCTACAAGACGCCGTTCCAGATGCACGGGTCGATCGGGCCGTCTTGCGCCCTCGCGGACGTGAAGCCGGATCGCGCCACCTTCTGGTCCTGCACGCAGATGCCGCATCAGACGCGGCGCGACATGGCGCGGCTGCTCGGAATGCCGCTCGACCTGATCGAGCTGCGCTGGTTCGAGGGCGCCGGCGGCTATGGCCGCAATGGCTTTGACCACGTGGTGGCCGACGCGGCGGTGATGTCGCAGGCCGTCGGCCGGCCGGTGCGCGTGCAGTGGATGCGCTGGGACGAACACGGCTGGGAGCCCAAAGGGCCGCCGATCGTGCAGGATCTGCTTGGTGCGCTCGATCATAACGGCCGCGTGATTGCTTGGCGCCACCACAGTTGGATCCCCACCACCAGCGACACCCACCTGATCGCGGCGGACCTCATCGGTCAGCCCGATGTCACCGGAGAAACCGGCCAGGGGCGTCCCTCGCTCACCTATGCGTATCGTTTCGACAACGCCGACGTGGCCAGCCACGGCGAGGGGCGGGTGGCGCTGCTGACCGCCTGGCTCCGCTCACCGGCCCAGTTCGAGACGACCTTCGCCATGGAGTCGTTCATCGACGAGCTGGCGGCGGCGGCGGGGCAGGACCCGCTCGCTTTCCGCCTGGCGCATCTGCGGGATGCACGCGCGATCGATGTGCTGAAGGCGGCCGCCGAGGCGTATGGCTGGCGGAGCCGGCCGGCGGCCGGCCGCAGGTCCGATCACGGCAGCGGCAAGCCTGCCCAGGGCCGTGGCATTGCCTGGGTCAACCGCGATGACGTGCGCGTCGCGACCATTGCCGACGTGACCGTCGATCCGGGCAGCGGGCAGATCAAGGTGGGCCGCGTGGTGGTCGCCCATGATTGCGGGCTGGTCGTCAACCCCGATGGGATCAGGAACCAGATCGAGGGCAACGTGATCCAGTCGCTCAGCCGCACCTTGCGTGAGGAGGTCACGTTCGACACGGCCCATGTCACCAGCCGCGACTGGCAGGGCTATCCGATCCTGCGTTTCGAGGAAATCCCGGACCGTATCGATGTCGTGATGGTGAACAACCGGCCCGAGTATCCGTCATACGGGGCCGGCGAACCCTCGACCTGCCCGACCGCCGCCGTCATCGGCAATGCCGTGTTCGACGCGACCGGCGTGCGTCTGCGGCAGACGCCGTTCCGCCCCGACCGGGTGAAAGCGGCGATGAGCTGACCGACACGACCGGCGACCCCTGACCCCTCCCCCTGCGGGTCCCCTTGCGTGAGGGGCGAGGGCGCGGGGCGCTTGCAATCGGGGCACCGCGAGGGCACATAGCGCGGAGCACATCGCCGGCCGCGGGCCGGACGCATTGTCGGGCGCGCGGGGCAGGGGCTTCGTTGCGCCCGCTGTGGTTTGGAGGCCCTTCCTAATGACCGGCTCGCTTGATCGCATCCGCAATATCGGCATCACCGCACACATCGACGCGGGGAAGACCACCACGACGGAGCGCATCCTCTACTATACCGGCATGTCGCACCGGATCGGCGAGGTGCACGACGGCAACACCACCACCGACTACATGGAGCAGGAGCGCGAGCGCGGCATCACCATCACCTCGGCCGCCGTCACCTGCGAGTGGAAGAACCACCGCATCAACATCATCGATACGCCCGGCCACATCGATTTCAACATCGAGGTGAACCGGTCCCTGCGCGTGCTCGACGGGGCGATCTTCATCATCGAGGGCGTGGCCGGCGTGCAGCCGCAATCGGAGACCAACTGGCGGCTCGCCGACCGCTACAACGTCCCGCGCGTCGTCTTCATCAACAAGCTGGACCGCACCGGCGGCGATTTCTTCCGCTCGCTCGCGAGCCTGAAGGAGAAGCTCGACATCGTGGCGCTGCCGCTGCAACTGCCGATCGGTGTCGAGGACAAGTTCGTGGGCGTGGTCGATCTGGTCGAGATGAAGGCGATCGTCTGGGAGGGCGGCGAGCTCGGCGCCAGGTATCACGACGAGCCGATCCCAGCCGAGCTCGCCGAACAGGCGAAGGAATATCGCCAGTTGCTGCTCGACACCGCACTCTCGGTCGATGACGCCGCGATGGAGGAGTATTTCGAGCGCGGCGACGTGGCGACCACGACGCTCAAGCGCTGCATCAAGGCCGGCTCGATCAGCGGCGCGTTCCGCCCGGTGCTGTGCGGCACGGCGTTCAAGAACAAGGGGGTCCAGCCGCTGCTCGATGCGGTGATCGACTACCTGCCGAGTCCGGTCGATGTGCCCGGCATCAAGGTCGCGGCCGTGGCGGATGAGGACGAGAACGCCGATCGCCGCGTCATCAAGGCGGATCCGGCGGCGCCCTTCGCGGGACTCGCGTTCAAGATCATCAATGACAAGTACGGCACGCTGACCTTCGTGCGCGTCTATGCCGGCACCTTGCGATCGGGCGACATGGTGCTCAACACCACCCGCGAGCACCGCGAGCGGATCGGGCGGATGTTCCAGATGCACGCCGACAAGCGCCAGGAGATCAAGGAGGTGCAGGCCGGCGACATCGCCGCCTTCGTCGGCCTCAAGGACACCGCGACCGGCGACACGCTCGCCTCGGAGAAGGACCCGGTGGTGCTGGAGCGGATGGCCTTCCCGGTGCCGGTGATCGACATCTCGGTCGAGCCGCGCACCAAGGAGGCGGTCGAGAAGATGACGCTCGGCCTGCAAAAGCTCGCCGGCGAGGACCCGAGCCTGCGCCTGCGCACCGACCAGGAGAGCGGCCAGACCATCCTCTCCGGGATGGGCGAGCTGCATCTTGAGATCATCATCGACCGGCTGCGGCGCGAATACGGCGTCGAAGCCAATATCGGCGCGCCGCAGGTGGCGTACCGCGAGACCATCACGCGGCCGTACACCGAGACCTACACGCACAAGAAGCAGACCGGCGGCTCCGGCCAGTACGCCGAGGTGAAGATCACCTTCGAGCCGCAGGAGCGCAACGCCGGGGTCGTGTTCGAGAACGCGGTGGTTGGCGGTTCGGTGCCGCGCGAATACATCCCCGCAGTCGAGAAAGGCATCCGCGTCCAGGCCGAGAGCGGCGTGCTGGCTGGCTTTCCCACCGTCGATTTCCGCTACACGCTGGTCGACGGCAAGTACCACGACGTGGACAGCTCGGCGCTGGCGTTCGAGATCGCCGCCAAGGCGGCGTTCCGCGAGGGCATGAAGCGGGCCGCCCCGATCATCCTCGAGCCGATCATGGACGTGGAGGTGACGACGCCGCAGGATCACGTCGGCGACGTGGTCGGCGACCTCAACCGCCGGCGCGGGATGATCCAGGCGCAGGAGAGTTCGGGTTCGACCGTGATCGTGCGCGCGCACGTGCCGCTCAAGGAGATGTTCGGCTACATCTCCGACCTGCGCAGCATGACCAAAGGCCGCGCCTCGTTCACGATGCAGTTCCACCATTACGATCCGGTGCCGCGCAACATCGCGGACGAAATCATGGCCAAGAGCGCCTGATGCGCGCGGCGTCGCGTCTGCACTGGACGCGGGGCCGGGTGGACGAGGGTTCGGGCGCGAACCGGACTCTCGAATGGGTGGGCTACGACGATGCCGGCCGGCCGATCGCGCGCGTGGTGCGCGTGCTCGGCCCGGTGCGCACCGGCTGGCGCTCCTATGCGGCGGTCGCCCTCGATGAGGAGGCGCGGGTGGTCGAATTGCGGCCGCGGCCGCCCGCGGGTGCGGACTGGCTCGCCTGCATCGGCGGCAAGGTGGTCGGGCGGGCGGCACTGCCGTTGCAGGCGGTGCGCACGGTCGAGGCGGCGCTCGGCTGATCTTGCGTGCGCGGCCGGCGCGATGACCGGCGCGGCTACGAGCAGGGCCCGGACGCCAGCAGCGCCAGGATTTCCGCCGCCACCGTTGCGGCCAACAGCGCCGTGACCTGGCCCGGACCGTCGTACAGCGGATTGGTCTCCACCACGTCCGCCCCGCACAGCCGCATCGGCCGCAACAGTCGCAGCAACCGCAGCGCCTCGCGCGCCGTGGGGCCGCCCGCTTCCGGCGTCTGCACCCCGGGCGCCGAAGCCGGATCGACGAAGTCCATATCAAAGGTCAGATAGCAGGGGGCGTCGCCGACCCGCTCGGCCACGATCCGTGCCACATGCTCCATCCCAAGCTCGAACAGCCGGTCGGTATCGACGACCAGATAGCCGAGCGCCTCCGATTGACTGACATCGTCGGCCCGGAACAGCGAGCCGCGCATCCCGATCTGGATCGAGTGCGACGGATCGATCAGGCCTTCCTCGACGGCGCGACGGAATGGGGTTCCCGCGCTGTAGCGCCGGCCGGCAAAATACCGGTCCCAGGTATCGGTGTGGCTGTCGAAATGCACCAGCGCCAGCCGACCGTGCCGGGCCGCCACCGCGCGAAGCGCCGGCAGGGATACCGAATGATCGCCGCCTAGGCCGAGCGGCACAGCGCCCGACTGCACCAGCGTTGCCACCGCCTGCTCGATCAGGGCCAGCGATTCCTCCTCGTACCCCGGGACCACCATGGCGTCCCCGGCATCCGCCAGACGGAGCGATTCGAACAGGTGCAGGCCGCCGCGGTAGGGGTTGATCGGCCGCAGCATGACCGACGCGGCGCGGATCGCATTGGGCCCGAACCGTGCGCCGGTGCGGTACGGTGACCCGCTGTCCGACGGCAGCCCGATGATCGCCGCGTCTAGCCCCTCGGGCTCGGCCAATTGCGGCAGGCGCATGAAGCTTGGCACGCCACAGAATCGCGGCGTTGCCAGCGAGTTCGGGCGGCAGCATCACGCGGCACTCCCGCCGGTGATGCGAACGCCGAGGTCGCGGGGCTGGCGCAACGCGCCATTGATCGGCGTGACGTCCTGCGGACAGGCGGACACCACGAACACCAAATCCATGCTCGCCTCCAGGCGCACCAGGTCACCCGGACGCGCGGCCGGCGCCCCGCGGACCAGCGTCCCGTCCGCCGCCACGGCGACATTCATGAACAGGTTCAGCGGCGGCGGCGTGAACGGGATCGACAGGCCGATCATGCCGAGCGCCTCATGCAGGTTCTGCTCGCAACTCCGGTGGTCGGGCGGACAGTCCAGCTCGCGGTAGATCGCATCGTTGCAGGCGCAGAGCAACGTATCGTGAACACCCGGAGACGTATCTTCACGCAACACCAGCATCGGTCGCCGGCGGTTGCTGACCAGCATCGTCCCCGGGCGAATGACGATCGTGCTGTTCACCGAACGCGTCTGGTCCATCGCGAGATATTCGAGCGGGTCTTGCGCGTTGAACGCCCAGGTGTCCGCGACCTGGGTGCCGTGCGGGTTGACCACCTCGATGCACTGGCCGGCTGCCATCCGAAAGGCGCGGCCAAAGCGGGCTGGGATAGCTTCCAACACGGCGCGGCTGCCTCTATGATGCGGTGTCGTTCTCAACTGGCACCGTAGAATGGCGTGGTATATAGCGCAACCACCGGTGCGCCTCCCCGCAACCCGAATGCCAGGGAATCCGTCCGATGCGCCTGACCCCGTTCCGCCGTGCGTGCCGCTTCGCTCCGCTGAGCACCTTCGTCGTTTGCGTGGTGCTTGCGACGTCCGCCGCCGCCGCGTCGGCGCAAGACCTGATGCAGCGTGTCCGGCAGTCCGGCGTGCTCTCGATCGGCACCTCGAACGACGCGCCGCTATCCTATGTCCAATCAGGCAGCAACGACCCGATCGGCGTCTTGCCCGATATCCTGCGTGAGTTCTTGAAGCGCGAGGGTATCAAGGCCCGGCTGCAGGTCACGGCGATGCCGTTCGCCAGCCTGATCCCGTCGATCCAGAGCGGCCGGATCGAACTGATCGGCGACGCCATGTACATCCGTCCGGCGCGCCAGAAGGTCATCGACTTCAGCATGATCACCTTCTACAACCCCGAGGCGCTCGACGTTGCCAAAGGCAATCCGAAGAACCTGCATTCGCTGGCCGACTTATGCGGCCATAGCGCCGGCACCTACGAGGGCACAACCTATGCCGCTCTGCTGAAGGGCAAGAACGCCTCTTGCCCGACGGGCAAGCCGATCAACATTCAGCTTTACCCGACCATCCAGAACGTGTTCGCCGATCTCGCGGCCGGGCGGCTCGATGCCGGCGTGGTGGACGCCTCGCTGTCGGCCTACGCTCTCAAGCAGAACCCGGCCCTGAATTTCGAATTGGTCGCAGACTATCGACCGCAGGACAAAGATACCTCCGGCTGCGCGTTCGGCTTAGCGAAGGGCAACTCCGCATTCCTCGCCGCATTCAACAAGGATTATGCAGCCATGAAACAGGACGGCACCGCCGCTGCGATCCTCACCAAATGGGGGTTGATGCCGACGGCGTTCTTCCTGAACCCCTGATGCGGATGCTCTGACCACTCGCGCCCGCTGACCCGTCCCGTCCCGTCCCGTCCGACCGCGTGTTCCACGACCTGATTGCCTGGGGGCCAGACCTGCTCCGCGGAACCGCGGTGACGGTGTTCCTGACCTTGGCCAGCATGGCGCTGGCGCTGATCTTCGGACTGATCCTGGCACTGGGCCGCTTGTCCGCAACCAAAGGGTTCTCGATACCGGCAAGGGTGTTCGTCGAGATCATCCGCGGCAGCCCCCTGCTGCTGCAACTATTCTACATCTTTTACGTGTTTCCCTTCTTTGGCATCCGTCTCGATCGCATCGAGGCCGGAATTTTGGGACTTGCCATCAACTATGGCGCCTATCTCAGCGAGGTGTTCCGCGCCGGCATCGAGGCGGTGGACCACGGACAATGGGAAGCCGCGTTCGCGCTCGGCATGCGCCGTGGCACCACGATGCGGAGGGTAGTTTTTCCCCAGGCGCTGCGCATCGTCATCCCGCCGGTCGGGAACTACTTCATCTCGCTGTTCAAGGACACCGCCCTGGTTTCGACCATCTCGATCGCCGAGCTGATCTTCACCGGCCAACTGATCGCGGCCGACACGTTCAAGTACCTTCAGGTGTACACGATCATCTTCATCATTTATCTGGTCATCAGCTATCCCGCCAGTTTGGGTGTGGGCTGGCTGGAGCGCCGCCTGCGGCAAGGCCGCCCGCAGGGCGCGGCGGGGCGTGCCCGTGCGCCAGGCAGTCGGCCCTGAACGTCGCGTCCACACATCTGCCGTGGGCCTTAACCGAAAATAGACGTTCCTCCCGCATCTTCGCCTCCGCGGCAGCGCGAACGCTGCCGGCGCAGAACGCGCACCTTGTGAGCAGCCGGCGGTCCGTAGGCCGCCGTCACCGCGGATGGAGGCCCTATGTCCAACTCCGGCGTGCGCTACGCCCTCCCCTCGATCACGGCCCCGGCCACGTACGCCGTGGCAATGCAGGCCACCACCGCGATTGCTGGCGTCAGCGTCCAGGACCCGTACGAGGCGGCAGCCGGCACGCCGATGACCGTCGTGCTCGGCGACCTCGCCGGCCAGCTCAGCGTGGCACCGGTCGCCGGCGTGCAGGAGAGCGGGCTGGGCACGACGCAGATCACCCTGACCGGCTCGCTCGCCGCCATCAACGCGGCCCTCGGCAGCCTTGCCTACAATGAGCCGTTCGCGCGGATGCCGTTCGACTTCCTGAGCATCGCCGCAACCGACGACCACAACACCTCGACCTATGCGCAGCTCCAGGTCGGCCCCGGCGCGCCGTCCGGCTCCATCCTTGTCGGCGGCGGCGGGCCCGTGAACGTGCCGCTCAACCTGCCCGCCAGTGGCACCGCCGGGGCGGGCGGCGCGAACACCCCCGGCCAGACCCTCGGCGATGGCGGCCAGAGTGTCAGTGTGCAGGGCGGCGCCGGCAATGACACGATCGTCGCCTCGACCGGCAACGATACGATCACGTCGGGCGGCGGCGACAACCTGATCACCCTCGGCTCCGGCAACGAGCTGCTCTATTCCACCGGCACCGACACGATCATCGGCGGTTCCAACAGCGATACCGTGTTCGCGTCGGGCAACTCGCTGACCTTCGGCGGCAATGGTGGCATGCTGTTCGTCAATGGCGGCGGCCAGGCGACCGTGATCGGCGGCACCGGAACCGGCAGCGACGTGATCAGCGGCGGCCAGGGCGGCGGCTTGTTCGCCGGCGGCTCACTGGGCAACAACGTCATCATCGCCGGCCAGCAATGGAGCACGATCTTCGGCGCCGGGGGCGGCGATCTGCTGATGGCCGCCGGGTCGGCGCCCGACATCCTGGTCGCGGGCGCGGGCAACGAGACGCTGAGCGGGGCCGGCTCATCGGGGGCAAACACCTTCTTCGCCGGGTCGGGCAACGACCTGTTGGGCGGCGGTGCGGGCAACGAGACCTTCATCGGCGGCACCGGCAGCGAGACCGTGCTCGGCGGCAGCGGCGCCGACCTCTACGGCTTCGTCAGCGGCCTCTCCTCCGGCGGCAACGACCTGATCTTCGGCTTCGACGCCGCCAAGGGCGACCAGGTCCTGCTCGCCGGCTACGGCGCGGCGGAGCAGGCGAACGCGCTCGCCAGCCAGCAGGTCGGCGCCGCGGGCACCTCGATCACGCTCTCGGATCACACCGAGATCACCTTCGTGGGCGTCGCCGGGCTGACCAGCGCCGACTTCGCCTGATCATGGTCAAGCCGATTTGTGGGTGGCGAACGCGGGGAGCCGTGATACGTTTCCCCCGCATCCACTCCAGGAGGGTTCGATGCTCAAGCGACTGATCCTCGGGCTGGCCCTGCTCGGCTGCCTCGGCGGTGCCGTTCTCGCCACCGCCGCTCCGGCCGCCGCCTGCAGCGACAACCCCACGCATACGAGCTGAACGCAACCCGCTTCGGCACAACGTCATCGGCGGCCGATCTGGCCGCCGATCTCGTTCTGGGGGTTCGCGATCTCGCGGTCGGCTTTCGCACCGATGCGGGCGAGGTCGCCGCCGTCAACGGCGTCTCGTTCGACGTGCGCGCCGGCGAGACGCTGGCGCTGGTGGGCGAATCCGGCTCCGGCAAGAGCGTCACCAGCCTCGCTCTGATGGGCCTGCTGCCGCCGCCCCCGGCCGCCGCCGTCACCGGCGCGGTACTGCTGCGCGCCAAGCAGGGGGGCGTGCAGAACCTGCTCGCGCTGCCACCCGAGGCGATCCGCGACGTGCGCGGCAACAGCGTCTCGATGGTGTTCCAGGAGCCGATGACCTCGCTCAACCCGGTCCACACGATCGGCGAGCAGATCGCCGAGCCGATCGTGCATCATCGCGGCACCTCCCGCCGCGCGGCGCTGGAGGCGGCGGTGGCGCTGCTGGATCAGGTCGGCATCCCGGAGCCGCGGCGCCGCCTGTCGAGCTACCCGCACCAGCTCTCCGGGGGGATGCGGCAGCGGGCGATGATCGCGATGGCGCTCGCCTGCGACCCGGTGCTGCTGATCGCCGACGAGCCGACCACGGCCCTCGACGTCACGATCCAGGCGCAAATCCTCGACCTGCTGCGCGGATTGCAGCAGCGCAACGGCATGGCGATCCTGTTCATCACCCACAACCTCGGCGTGGTCGCCGAGATCGCCGACCGGGTGATGGTCATGTATGCCGGGCGGGTGATGGAGCAGGCTGCGGTCGGCCCGCTGTTTGTCCGGCCGCTGATGCCCTACACAGTCGGCCTGCTGCGCTCCGTGCCCCGCCTCGACCTCGGCCGCGCGCGCGCCGCCATGCTGGAGGCGATCCCCGGCAACGTGCCCGATCCGGCGCACCTGCCGCGGGGCTGCCCGTTCCATCCGCGCTGCACGCATGCCGAGCCGGGCCGGTGCGATGCCGCCGTGCCGGCGCTGGAGGCCGCGGCGCCGTCGCACCTCGTCCGTTGCGTGCGCTGGCGGGAGCTGGCCGCGGCGTGATGGCGCGCCCGCTGGGGGACGGGGCGGACGTCAGAGCACCTTGCCGGGATTGAGAATCCCGAGCGGATCGAGGGCCGCCTTGATCCGCCGCATCACCGCGATCTCCTCGGGGCTGCGCGAGTGGCCGAGATAGTTGCGCTTGAGCACGCCGATGCCGTGCTCGGCCGAGATCGAACCGCGCCAGTCGCGCACGCACGCATAGACCAGCGGATCGACCGCGTGGTCAGGCAACGGCTCGCCATCCATGTTGAGCACGACATGCACGTTGCTATCGGCGATGTGGCCGAAGAAGGCGGTGCGCATCGCCGGCCAGGGCGTGCGCAGGCGGGCGGCGCAGTCATCGACGAAGCCGCCGATGTCGCCGATCGGGATGCTGACGTCGAAGTTAAGCAGCGGCCAGAAGATGCGCGGAAACTCACCGGAGCTGTCGCGGATCGCCCAGATCTCGCGGCCCTGCTGCAAGGAATGCGCGACCACGGCATCCTCGATGATGCCGTCGCCGACCGCACCCTCGATCATCGTGGAGAAATGCGGCTCGTCGCGCGCCTGCTCGGTGCCCATCGCTTCGACCAGCACGTAATGGGCACAGCCATGCGGCAGCGGCGCGCGGCGGCCGAGCGCGTCGGTGCCGAGGCGGTAGAAATCCGGCCACATTACCTCGAACGCCGCGAGTTCGCCGCCGAGATGAGCCTGGGCGCTGGCCAGCAATTGCAGCACCTGCTCATAGCCGGCCAGCGCGCACAGCGCCGTGCAGACGCTGCGCGGGCGCGGATAGAGGCGCAGCACGATCCGCGTGATGACGCCGAGCGTGCCCTCGGCGCCGATGAAGATGTGCTTGAGGTCGTAGCCGGCGTTGTTCTTGAGCATCTTGTTGAGGGCGGAGACGATGGTGCCGTCGGCCAGCACCACCTCCAGCCCCAGCACCAGCGCGCGCGCCATGCCCCAGCGCAGCACGCGGTTGCCGCCGGCATTGGTGGAGACGTTGCCGCCGATCAGGCAGGTGCCGCGGCCGCCGATGTCGAGCGGGAAAAACAGGCCCGCCGCATCCGCCGCGTCCTGCACCGCTTGCAGCGGCACGCCGGCCTGCACGGTGATGGTGCCCGCGGCGGCATCGACTTCCTCGATCGCGCGCATCCGTTCGAGAGAGAGGGCGATGCAGCCGGCCGAGGGTGTGGCGCCGCCGGCAAGCCCCGTCAGCCCGCCCTGCGGCACCACGGGGATGCGCGCGGCGGTGCAGGCGCGCAGCACAGCGGCGACCTCCTCGGTGCTGCGTGGGCGAACGACGGCAAGCGGCAGCGCGCCGTCAGGGGCTGCCATGCCCCAGTCGCGCAGGTAGCGCGGCTCGATCGCATCGCCGGCGAGCAGGCCGTCGGCGCCCAGCGCCTCGCGCAAGGATGCCAGGAAACCGGCGCTCATTCCCGCGCGAACCGGCGCGGCCGCAGGCCCTGGTGCAGCCAATGCACCAGGCTCACCACGTCGAACACCGGCAGGCCGGTGCGCGCGGCGATCGCCGCCGAGAACGGGCCGAGATTGGTGCATTCGCAGACGATCGCGCCGACGCCCGGCATCGCCGCCAGCCGTGCCGCCGCATCCACCGCCTCGGCCGCCAGCGCGTCGAAATCGGGCGCCGGATCGCCGGCACGGATCGCGCGCACGAACGCGCCGTCCGGCGGCAGGCCCACGATCGGCACGTCGCCGTCCGCTCCGGCCGCATCGAGATGCGCGCGACCCAGTGCCGCCGCGTCGTAGGTGAGCACGCCCACCCGCCGTCCTGCCGGCAGCGTACGCGCGACCATCGGGACTTGCAGCAGCGCGCTCGTCGCAACCGGCACCGGCAACGCCGCCGCAAGCTCCCGCTGATAGCAGGCGAGGAAGCCGCAGGAGGTCGCGATCGCGTCCACGCCCTCCTCGACCAGTGCCAGCGCCGCGTCGCGGAACGCGGGCAGCAGGCGGCCGTCGTGGAATTGCGCCACGTCTTCGGGCGTGGCGTCGCGCACCACGCGATACTGCACCGGAAAAGAAAACGTCGCGGCGTTGCCGACATCGCCGGGGAAGCGGCGAAACCCGGTGCGCAACATCAGGATGCCGATCGAAACGCCGTGATAGACGCGGCGCCGCGCCTGCTGCCATCACGCCGCCGGCCGCTCGCGCCGGCTCTCGGTGCGCAACTGTCCGCATGCCGCCAGGATGTCGCGCCCGCGAGGGCTGCGCACCGGAGCCGCGAACCCCGCATCCATCACGATCCGCGCGAACCGATCGAGCGCGGCGCGGCTGCTCGGCGCATAGGTGCTGCCGGGCCAGGGATTGAACGGGATCAGGTTCACCTTCGCCGGGATGCCCGCGATCAGCCGCACCAGCGCGCGCGCATCCGCCTCGCTGTCGTTGATGCCGCGCAGCATCACGTACTCGAAGGTGATCCGCCGCGCATTGCTCGCCCCCGGATAGCGCCGGCACGCCGCGATCAGCTCGGCGATCGGGTATTTGCGGTTGAGCGGCACCAGCTCATCGCGCAGCTCGTCACGCACCGCGTGCAGCGAGACCGCGAGATTGACGCCGAGCTCCGCGCCGCAGCGGTCCATCATCGGCACAACACCCGAGGTCGAGAGCGTGATTCGCCGCCGCGACAGCGCGATCCCTTCCCCGTCCGAGGCGATCCGCATCGCCGCCGCCACGTTCTCGTAATTGTAGAGCGGCTCGCCCATCCCCATCAGCACGATGTTGGAGAGCCGCCGCGATGCCTCGCCGGCCGGGCTCGGCCATTCGCCGTAGGCGTCGCGCAGCGCCATGAACTGGCCGATGATCTCGGCTGGCGAGAGGTTGCGCGCGAGCGGCTGTGTGCCGGTATGGCAGAACCGGCAGGAGAGCGTGCAGCCGACCTGCGAGGAGAGGCAGGCGGCACCACGGATTTCCTCGAGCGCCGGGATATAGACGCTCTCGACTTCCTGCGCGTCGCGGAAGCGGAACAGGAATTTTTCCGTGGCGTCCTCGCTGGTCTGGCGCGCGGCCAGCGCCGGCCGGCCGATCGCGAACCGCTCCGCCAGCCGCGCCTGCAACGGCCGCGCGATCGTGGACATCGCCGAGAAATCGGTCATGCCCTGGTGATAGATCCAGTGCCAGAGCTGGCGCGCGCGGAACGGCTTCTCGCCGATCGCGACGAGTTCGGCGGCCAGCTCCTCGCGCGACAGCCCCACCAGATCGCGCCGTCCGTCGGGCAGCGTCGCGGGCGGCGGGGCGAAGCGCGCCGTCTTGGCGAGGATGCGGGTGCGTTCCGCCTCGCCCAATTCTATCACGCCCGGGGGGTCGGCGTTCATTTGGCCGGACAGGCCTTCACGATCGCGTCGTAGGCGGCGGTGAAGCCGTGCAGGCTGAAACTGTCGCTGACGTCGCTGCCCCGCAGCGGGCCCGACCCGGTCGCGACCGCCTCGCTGCCGCGCTTGAAGGCAGTGACGGCGGCCTGGCCGTCGCGGGCGAAGGCCGAGCGCTGCGCGGTGTAGAAGTCGAGCGACGTGGTCTTGTCCACCTTCATCGTGACCGTGGCCCCGGCGGGATAGGCGTAGCCGGCGCTGACCGCGACCGAATCGCGCCCCGAGGGCCGCTCGGTCACGCTCAGCACCACATCGCCGCGGCCGGCGAGCTTGCCGGCGGGGTTGGCGCGCACGAAGGCGTAGCAGGCGGGCGCGCCGGACTGCTCCATCCTGGCCGCCGTCCAGTCGCCGAAACTGCCGATCGCCGAGGGCGCAGTGGTGGCGGCGGGCGCCGGGTGGGCCGGGGCCGGATGGGCGGGGGCGGGATGCTTCGCCGGCGGGTGCGTCTGCGCGGGCGGATGCGTCTGCGCCCCGGCTGGCGTCGCGACCGCGGTGGCAAGGGCAAGCAGGATCAGGGACATGGCGCGCATGGCGGCAACAGATACGGTCGCCCGCGTGGCAGGGCAAGCGGCTGGCAGGGCAGGCGGCGGCGGGATATGCCTGCCCGCCATGTCCGCCGACGCGACCGACGCGCGCCTCGCCGCGCAATACGAGGCCCATCCCTATCCCGAGCGCGACCCGTACGCGACGAAAAAAAGCGGCTGATCGTCGGCAGCCCGAGCCATCTGCGCGAGATCGACCATTGGGTGTTCGGCGCCGCCCGCCCCGCCTCGCGGCCGCTCAATGCGCTGATCGCCGGCGGCGGCACCGGCGATGCGGCGATCATGCTGGCCCAGCAGATGGCCCGCGACGGACGGCCCGGCAGCGTGACCTATCTCGACCGCTCGGCGGCGGCGATGGAGATTGCACGCGCGCGGGCGGAGGTGCGCGGGCTGGACAATCTCGTCTGGCGGCGGGGCTCGCTGCTCGACCTGCCCCGCTCCGGGCTGGGGCCGTTCGACTACATCGATTGCTGCGGCGTGCTGCACCATCTGCCCGATCCGGGCGAGGGTCTGCGCGCGCTGCTCGCGGTGCTGGCGCCCGGCGGCGGGATGGGGCTGATGCTCTATGCGCCGCACGGGCGCACCGGGGTCTATATGCTGCAGGACGCGCTGCGGCTGCTGGCACCGGAGACGGAGGCGCCGCCGGCGCGGCTGGATGTGGCGCGGCGGGTGATGCGGCATCTGCCGGCCAGCGCCTGGCTGCGCGCCAACACCTATTTCGCGGATCATATCAGCGGCGGCGATGCCGGCCTCGTTGACCTGCTGCTCAATCCGCGCGACCGGCCGTTCGCGATCCCGGATCTGTTCGCGCTGCTCGGCGCCGCCGGGCTGGCGGTGACCTGCCTGATGGAGCCGATGCGCTACGACCCAGCGACCTGGCTGCCCGATCCGCGGCTGCGGGCGCGGGCGGCAGACCTCGATCCCGTGGCCCGCGCGGCGCTGGCCGAAGCGCTTACCGGCAACATGAGCACCCACGTCCTCTATTGCGTGCGTGAGGGCGAGGTGCCGCCGGTGCCGGACGGCAGCGCGCCGGACGCGGTGCCGATCGCGCGCGAGATGCCGGGCGCGGAACTGGCGAAACTGATCCAGCGCGACGGCACGATCGTCTTCAACTTCGACGGGCTGCGGGTGCCGCTGCCGTTGCCGGCGCAGGCGGCGGCGATCCTGCCGCTGATCGACGGACGGCGCAGCGTCGCCGAAATCGGCGCGGCCCTGGCGGAGCGCGGCATCGACCGTGCGGCGTTCATGCGCGCCTGGGCCGCGACGTATGCGGCGCTGGTGGCGGTCAACCGGGTGCTGCTCGCGCCGCCCCAATGACGGAGGGGGGACCGCCGATCGTCATTTTCGGCGCGGCGGTGAAGCGCGGCGGCGTGCCCTCGGCGGCGCTGGAGCAGCGGGTGCGGGCGGCATTGCGCTGTGCGGCGCGCAACCCGGGCGCCTGGTTCCTGCCCACCGGCGGCGTCGGCCGGCATCGGCCGTCCGAGGCGGCGGTGATGGCGCGGCTGCTGCGGCAGGCGGGGGTGGAACCGGCGCGGATCGTGCCGGAGGAGAATGCGACCGACACGCTGAGTTCGGCGCGGGCGTGCGCGCGGCTGCTGCGGGCTCGCGGGCACCAGGGGCGGGTGCTGGTCGCGACCAGCACGTATCACCTGCCGCGCTGCATCGCCTTGCTGCGGCTGGCGGGGTTCGACGCGCGCGGCTGCCGCCCGTTCGCGGGGCCCGCCTCGCACCGGTTCTCGGTGCGCTGGTTCTGGCGGCTGCGCGAGGCGCTGGCGCTGCCGTACGATCTGGCGATCGGGGTTTGGCTGCGGGTGCTGGGGCGGCTCTGAGCGGTTGTTGCCGGATCGTGGCGGCTCTGGCAGGTTCGGGCGTCACGGGGGGAATGGAAGATGCGGCTGATCCGATACGCGGCATTCGCGGCGTTTCTCGCGGGCGCGCCGCTTCTCGGCGCGGGTGCGGCGCTGGCGCAGCAGGCTGCCGCGGCACCGGCGCCGACGCGGCTGGATGCGATCATCAAGCGCGGCGTGCTGCGCGTTGGGCTGACCGGCGACTACAAGCCGTTCTCGTTCCTCGACAAGGCGAACGGCAGCTTCACGGGGCTGGACGTGGATATGGCCGGCGGCACTCGCGAAAGCGATGGGCGTGAAGCTCGAGATCGTGCACACCACCTGGCCCACGATGATGGCCGACTTGCAATCGGGCAAATACGACATCGCGATGGGTGGCGTCACGATCACGCTGGCGCGGGCCAAGACCGCGTTCTTCTCGATCCCGGTGATGGGCAGCGGCAAGACCGCGATCGCGCGCTGCGCCGATCAGGCGAAATACCAGACGCTCGCCGAGATCGACCGGCCCGGCGTGCGCGTGATCGCCAATCCCGGCGGCACCAACGAGAGCTACGACAAGCGCGCATCTGCACCAGGCGCAGATCGTGATGTATCCCGACAACGCGACGATCTTCCAGCAGCTCGTGGACGGTAAGGCGGATGTGATGATCACCGACGGGGTGGAGACGCGATTGCAGCAAAAACTGCACCCGCAGCTCTGCGCGATCCATCCGGACCATCCGTTCAACCGCTCGGAGCTGGGCTACATGATGCCGCGCGACGTGGCGCTGAAATTCTTCGTCGATGAGTGGCTGCGGCAGATGCGGCAGACCGGGGCGCGGCAGAAGCTGGTGGCGAAGTGGCTGGGATAG
>CAVZPY010000006.1:0-137092 GCA_963777265.1 uncultured Alphaproteobacteria bacterium
CAGGCGGGCGACGGCAGGGATCGCGCCGGTGGTGCCGGCGATCCAGACCGGGTGCGGCGGCGGCGCTTCCGCCCAGGCGCGGGCCTGCGCGTCCAGCAGCGCCAGCGGCCGGGCCGCCACATCCATCAGCCCGGTTTCGGCAAGCCAGCGCGGCCACGCCTCGGTGACGATGGCGAGGAAGCGCAGCGTCAACTGCCAGTGCGCGGCGAAGCCGGAAGCGGCGGCGTCGGGCAACCTTGCCGCAAGGTCGATTTCGGCGGTGCGGCCTCGTCCAGAAGGATCGCCAGCTCCGCGCCAGCAGCCGACGCGGTCGGCCGTGGTCGGGGCACCGCCCTCGCCGTGCATCGCCGAGGATCATCCGGCTCAGCACCGCGAGCCCAAAAAGCGGATCGACCGGCGGGGAAGAGAAGCGCGCCGGCGAGGGCCAGCGGGATCTCGTCGATTCCGCCCAGCGCGGTGATCCGCGGCAGCAGCAGCGGCCGGCCGCCGGCGGCGCGCAGGAACGCCTCGGCGAGCGCGCTCGCTGCCCGGCGGGTCGGCAGCAGGATCAGCCCCTCGGCCGGCGTGCTCCCGGTCGAGGCGAGCCGATACCGCCAGCGTGTCGAGGAACGGAAGATGCGGCGGGATGTTTTGGACGCGCATCACATCGCCGCAAGCCGGTCCGGCCAGCCGGTGAGCACGGCCGCGCGCGCGTCGCCCCGGCGTGGCGGACATGATGGTCAAAGCGTCGGCAGGCCGCAGCGGGCCGAGCCGGTCCGGCCAGCTCGACCAGCACGATGTCCGCGCGCGCCTCCTCCCAGCCCAGCTCGGCGAGGTCGGCCGGTCCGTTGAGCCGCCATAGATCGTAGTGATGCACTGGACCAAGCGGCGTGTCGTAGGATTGCAGCAGGGGTAGCTGGGGCTGGGCACTTCGAGGGCCGGGTCGCCCGCGAGGTGGCGGAGGGCCGCGCGGGCGAACGCGGTCTTGCCGGCGCCGAGCGGGCCTTCGAGCAGCACCACGTCGCCCGGCTGCAGAGGTCGGCGACCGCACGGGCGAGGGAGGCGGTCGCCGCCTCGTCGGGCAGCGCGCGATGGATCGGCGAGATCGGGAAGCCGCATCGACGCATTTGCCGCAGGCGAGTGGCTGGCAACAGGACCGGCCGGGATATGACGATTTCGCGGGTCCACGAAAGTCGTGGATGGTCGAAAATCGCGACCGCTGTCGATGCTACTTGCATGGGAACAGAGTGAGTTGGGGATTGGGGGTGGTCGTTGTATTTTTGGCGGATCGAGCAGGTCGGCGATCGTTTTGCGGGTGAACAGATGGCTGCGGATGGCGGTCAGCAGGGCGGTTGCGGAGTGGGCGACCGCCTGTGTGAGCGTCTGCTTGGCGTGGGTGAGCCGCACCAGGATGTAGGTGATCATGGCGGCGATCGGAGTGTGCATGTTGGCGAGGTGCCCATGAAGTGGCTAATGCGGCAGGTTCTGCTTGATCCATTTGAAGAACAGCTTGATCTGCCAGCGCTCCTTGTAGAGTGCGGCGATGGCCTCGGCGGGGCTGGTCAGGTCGTTGGTGAACAGGTGCAGGCTGCGGCTGGGCCGGACGGAATCGTGATCTCGCGGCCGATATCGTCGAATGGGTTGCGGCGGCTTTTCGCCAGCCGCTCGGGCAGCCGGCCGGTGCGGTCCGACAGCACGATCGTGCCGGCGGCAACCGGCCGGTGTTCGACATCATGCAGCGGCGTGTTGCGCTTCAATCGGGTGACGAAGCGGCAGCCCTGGTCGCGCAGCGCGGCCCACCAGGCGAAATCGTAGTAGCTGAGATCAAACACGTAGGTCGCCCCGGCCTCGATGGCAGCATCCGCCTGGCGGCGGTGATGTCGTTGATCTTGGCCGAGGTGAGGTCGAACTGGACCGGCTGCCCGGCGCGCGGGTCATAGACCATGTGGATCTTGGCGGTCGGCTGGTTGCGGTGCAGGCCGATCCATTGGCGCATCCGCAGGCCGAGATTGACCTGCGTGCTGTCGATCAGGCGGATCACCTCGTCCATCTCCTGCCGCAGGGTGCGGTGCAACCGCGGCAGCATGGCTTGCAGCAGATCGACGAACAGCCCGGCATCGCGGCGGCCGTTGGCGTCGGCCAGCGTCGAGCGGCGCGGCGCCTGACTGCCGATGAGCCGCAGCGGGCTGCTGCCCGGCCGCAATCCGGCGACCGTCTGACGCAGGCCGTGCAGGCCGCCGAACGCCGCGCCCAGCATGGCGATCAGATGGTCCCGGCTATCGAAGGAGCGCACGCCATCATCGGCGCCATAGCGGCCGGTGAGCCGCTCGAACGTGTCCCAGGGAATTTCCTCGAACAGCGCTTCGATAAGGTAGGCTGATGGCGCATGGCGCTGGTCCTTGCTGCGGTGGATAACGTTGCCGAACGTCTCCTTCGCAGCAGAATCAACGCCATGCGATTCCGCAAGCAAAAAGCGTGCCGGACAGCAGTGACATTCGCCGACCATGACGGTGAGCTATGGCGGCCCGGCTCCCGAGACGGCGCCGCGCGATGGGAGGGGATCAACGAGGTGGGGGCAAATTGAGGCGGGCGGGCGAAGCGGCGCCCAAGCGCCTTTGGGCCTGCTCGCGGCGGGCGCCGTTGCTGCGCCCCCGATCGCTGCGCTCTCGTCCGGCCCGGCGGTGTCGTCGGGTGGCGTCCGGTCGAGGCCGAAACGGGCGGCGATGGGGTCGCGGTCGATCCGGAGAGCGCGGCAGATGCGGGCGACGGCTTCGGCGAGCGGGAGCTGCTCGGGGTCCTCCGCGTCGTCGTCGAGCTGCTCCTTAAGGTCGTCCAGCGAGTATTCGATCTTGCTGGCTTCTATGGCGGGCAGGATGCGGCGCTTGATCTGCTTCCTGCGCCAGGCGGCGGCCTCCCGCGCGGCGTCGGCGGCCTGGCGGGCCTGTTCGGCCTGGCGCCGTTCCTGCTGGGTGTCGCGGTCTTCGGCGAGCCGGGCTTCCAGGGCCACGGTCTGGCGGACGGCGCGGGCGATGCGGGCGAATTGCAGCGCCGGGTCGGCTTGCGGCCCCCGGTTTGGGGTGGCGTCCGATGGCGGCCCGGCCGGCACCTCGGCCGCCTCGCTCATGGCCTGGCGGTGCAGCGCCCGGGCGAGGTCCATGCCGATTGCCCCGAGTTCGGCGAGCATCCGCAAGTGGCGCTCGGTGCGCTGCTGCGCCGGGTCGGCGGGTTCGGGGAGGGGTTGGGGGAAATCCACGGAACAAAACATGAACGAACGGCAGGGAAAAGTCAAGGAGAAAGTACCCGGTCTTGACACGACCCAATGCACCGTAACCCGTCACTGCGAAAAGCGACGCGACGAAGCAGTCCAGGCTCGCCGCACGGTGCCCCCGGCCTGCGCCGGGGCAGGCTGCGGCCTGGATTGCTTCGCTGCGCTCGCAAGGACGGGCACGCCCGCCAAGCGGCGGGGCGTCGCGAACCGATCGTTCAGCCCCGATTGACCTGCTCGCGCGCAAATCCGGCCATCGCGGCGTAGCCGCGCACGATCGCCTCGCGCTCGGCGTGGCTCGCGATCGCCTCGATGTCGCCGAACCCGTCCGGCGCGCGCGCCTCGATCACGTCGATCACGCCTTCCGGGCCGCCGCGGCGGTTGGTCAGCACGATCTCGGACGTCCCCGGGCGGCGCTCGGCGTCGTAGGCGGCAAGCGCCTCGGGCACCGCCACGCCCGACACCAGGTGCCGGGCGAGCGCGCGGGCATCCAGAACCGCCTGGCTCGCGCCGTTGCTGCCCACCGGATACATCGGGTGCGCCGCATCGCCGAGCAGCGTCGCGCGGCCAAAGCTCCAGCGGGGAACCGGGTCGCGGTCGCAGGTCGGGTATTCGTAGAATGTCCCGGTCGCCTCGATCAGCGCCACCGGATCGACGAAGCCGAGCCGGAAATGGTCGCGCACGAAGGGCAGCACTTCGTCGAGCCGGCCCGGCCGGTTCCAGTCCTCCCGCCGCGGCGGCGGCTTCGAGCCGTCGCCGATGCGCGCCATGATCGCCCAGTTGGTCAGCCGCCGGTCGGGCCGCGCCGGGTCGTGGTGGATCGGGTAGAACACGAACTTCGCGGCATTGCCGCCGGCGATCACCATCGTCCGCCCGTCCTGATAGACCGGCCAGTCGGTCGCCCCCCGCCAGAGCATGATGCCGCTCCAGGTGGGCGGCCCTTCATCGGGATAAAGCTGCGCGCGCACCGCGGAGTGGATGCCGTCCGCACCCACCAGCGCGTCGCCGGCCGCCTCGAACCGCTCGCCGTCCCCGCGCCGCTCGAAGGTCGCGATGATCTCCGTGCCGCGCTCGACGAAGCCCGCGAGCCGGCAACCGGTGTTGAGGCGCGCCGGGCCGAGCCGTTCCAGCGCCGCCCGGTGCAGCACGCCGTGCAGCTTGCCGCGGTGGATCGAGAATTGCGGCATGTCGTAGCCGGCATCGGTGCCGCGCAGCTCCTGCCAGACGGTCTGGCCGAAGCGGTTGGCGTAGATCAGCTCGCGGGTGCGAATGCCGGCGGCATCCAGCGCCGGCAGCAGCCCGAGTGCGGCCAGCTCGCGGATCGCGTGCGGCAGCGTGTTGATGCCGACGCCGAGTTCGCGCAGCTCCGGCACCTGTTCGAACATCTCGGCCTCGATCCCGGCCGCGTGCAGGGAGAGTGCTGCCGCCAGTCCGCCGATGCCGCCGCCCGCGATGAGCACCTTCATGCCGCCATTCAGCCCCGGCCCGGCCGGCCGCGCAATACTTGAGGCTTGAAATAAATCCGACGCGCCGTAGCCTTCGCACCAAACGGGCCGGAAGGCTTTGAGCGATGGCGTTCGACAGCTTCGCGCGCGACAACCTGCCCCCGCCCGAACAATGGCCGGACCTGCTGGATGCCGGCCTCTGCTATCCCGAGCGGCTCAATGCCGTGACCGAGCTGCTCGATTGCCACGTCGCGGCCGGCCACGGCGCGCGGCGCTGCCTGCTCTCCCCCACCGAGACCTGGAGCTATGCCGAGACCGCCGATCGCGTGGACCGGATCGCAGCGGTATTGACCGCGCGGCTCGGGATCATTCCCGGCAACCGCGTGCTGCTGCGCGCGCCGAACACGCCGCTGCTCGCCGCCGCCATCCTGGGCGTGATGAAGGCCGGCGGCATCGCGGTGCCGACCATGCCGCTGCTGCGCGCGGGCGAGCTGCGCACCGTGGTGGAGAAGGCGCGGATCGGGCTGGCGCTGTGCGACCACAACCTGCTCGCCGAGATGCGCGGGGTCGCGGGCATCACGACGATCCCGATGGGCGGCGATGGGCCGGACGATCTGCTGGCGCTGGTGGCCGATGCCTCCGGCGGCTTCGCGCCGGCCGAGACCCGCGCCGACGATGTGTGCCTGATCGCCTTCACCTCCGGCACCACCGGCCTGCCCAAGGGCACCATGCACTTCCATCGCGACCTGCTGGCGACCTGCGACACCTACGGCGCGCACGTGCTGCGCCCGCGCGCCGATGATTTGTTCACCGGCAGCGCGCCGCTCGCCTTCACCTTCGGCCTCGGCGGCGCGGTGCTGTTCCCGCTGCGGGTGGGAGCGGCGAGCCTGCTGCTGGAACAGGCCTCGCCGGAACACCTGCTGGCGGCGTTGCGGGCGCAGCGGCCGACGGTGTGCTTCACCGCGCCGACTGCGTTCCGCGCCATGCTGGCACAGATGCAGCCGGGCGACGCGGCGAGCCTGCGCGTCTGCGTCTCGGCCGGAGAGGCGCTGCCGAAGGCGACCTGGGAGGCGTGGCGCGAGCGGACGGGAATTAGCATCCTCGACGGGATCGGCTCGACCGAGATGCTGCACATCTTCATCGGCAGCCCCGAGGAGGCGGTGCGGCCGGGGGCAACCGGCCTGCCGGTGCCCGGCTACGAGGCCAAGCTGATCGACGAGGACGGCAACACGCTGCCGCGCGGTGCCATCGGGCGGCTCGCGGTGCGCGGTCCGACGGGATGCCGCTATCTCGCCGATCCGCGCCAGGCGAACTACGTGCAGCGCGGTTGGAACATCACCGGCGACACCTACTTCCAGGATGCGGACGGGTATTTCTGGTTCCGCGCCCGCTCCGACGACATGATCATCTCATCGGGCTACAACATCGCCGGGCCGGAGGTGGAGGCAGCACTGCTCGGCCATCCGGCGGTCGCGGAATGCGCGGTGGTCGCGTCGCCCGATCCGGCGCGCGGCCATGTCGTGCGCGCCTTCGTGGTGCTGCGCCCGCCGGCGGCGCCGTCCGACGAGATGGCGCGGGCGTTGCAGGAGCACGTGAAGGCGGCGATTGCGCCCTACAAGTATCCGCGCGCCGTGAGCTTCGTGGAGCGGCTGCCGCGCACCGAATCGGGCAAGCTGCAACGCTTCGTGCTGCGCGCGCAGGCCGAGCGGGAGGCGGGCGGGTCGTAAGCCTCAGAACAGGGCGAAAACGGGCTGGACTCCCAACCGGCCCTGAGATAGTCTAGCTTGAGCTAGATTGGATGCCATGCGCGAAATTGGAGCCTTCGAGGCGAAGAACCGGCTCGGCCAGTTGCTCGACCTTGTCGAGCACGGCGAAGAAGTGACGATCACCCGCCACGGCAAAGCGGTCGCCCGTTTGGTGCCGCTACGGCAAGGGGTCAGCCGCGACGAAGCGCGCGCAGCGATCCGGCGCATCCGCGAACGCGCGGAACAGCGCAAGCTCGGCCGCTTCGACTGGTCCGAATGGAAGGCCTATCGTGACGAAGGCCGGCCCTGAGCCTGGTGCTCGACAGCTCGGCCACGTTGGCCTGGATCTACGGTGAAGAAACGACCACGCCGATCCGCCGGCTGTTCGATACCGTCGCCGAGAAAGGTGCCGTGGTGCCGGCGCTGTGGCGGCTGGAGGTGGCGAACAGTCTTACGGTCGCGGTCCGCCGCGGCCGCATCGATGGCGAGATGCGCCGCGCCGCTCTGGCCGATCTGGCGCTCCTGGACATCGCCACAGACCCGCATACCGACACATCCGCCTGGGCCGAGACACTGCAACTGGCTGACCGTTTCCGGCTCACCCTGTACGACGCTGCCTACCTGGAGTTGGCGCAACGTCGCGCTCTGCCGCTCGCAACCCTCGATGAGAAGCTGCGCGCCGCCGGGACCGCGCTCGGCATTTCCGTGCTCGGCGCCGACGCATGATACCTGCCGCTGATGTCACGACACAGCGTCCGTGCGCAGCCGTGCCAGCAGCACGGGCGAGCGGATCGCCGGCTTGTTGTCCTTGATCCAGGCGCGGAGGTCCGGGACAGGCAGGCCGACGCCGCCGGCGATCCAGAGCAGGACGCCGATCGCGGTGAACCCGACCGTGATCCACAGCGTGATCCAGCTCGCCTCGCGCACGCCTGGCCAGTCGAGCGGCGGCATGTGCGAGCCCTGCCGGGCGATGCGCCCGATCACCGGGGCGATGATGTAGTCGGCGAGTGAGCGCACCAGTTCGACCAGCGCAAACACCCGCCCGATAATCATCGCGGGCAGCGGGAACCCGGCCAGATAGAGGCCGGGCGAGACCGTGGCCCCGGCGCCGAGGCCGAGCAGGGCCGCAGCGCCCAGCGTGCGCGCGGGCGCGCCGTGCGCGCCGAGGGTCAGGATCAGCGCCCCGCCGCCCATCAGGCACGCCATGCCGCCGAGCACGAGCAGCGGCAGGAACCGCGTCGTGAGCAGGACGCCGAGCAGGATCGCGGTCAGGCAGACGCCGGCTGCGAGCGGCCAGAACAAGATGCCGGTGGCGAGCGGCGTGCGGTGCGCCACCTCCATCTGCAAGCGCTCGCCCAGTTCCAGGAATGCCACGAACACGCCGCCCGCGATCATCGCGACCAGGGTGCCGACGACCGAGGCGGTGGTCCACATCGGCTTCACCGGCGAGAGCGGTTCCTTCTGGTGATACTCGAACAGCAGCAGTGCGATGAAGCAGGCAAGCCCGACACTCAGCGGCACTGCGAATCGGAACGAGCCGAAGCCATGCGCGGCGAGCTCCCCCGAGGCCCAGAACGGCAAAACGACGGCCGGAAGGCCCAGCACGCCCGCCCAAGGATCGAACGCAAGGTTGGGATTGGGCGGATCCTGGAGCGGCAGAGTCAGCAGCGCCACGACCAGGTTCAGGGCGCCGATCGCACCGAGGCCGGCGAAGAACCAGCGCCAGGCGTGCCCCGCTTCGACTGCGCCGCCGAGCAGCGGGCCGATGCAGACCGCGCCGAAGAAGCCGAGATTGATGAACACGACAGTAACCGGCAGCTTCTCGGGCGGGAATTTCTGGATCACCGGCGGCAGCGCGATCACCAGCAGCAGGCCGGTCGAGAAGCCCGACAGGATGCGCCCGAAGCCGTAAGTCAGGATGCCGTGTGCGGCGGCGGAGGCGACGCATCCCAGCACGAACAGCGTCTCGCAGAGCAGGAACAGCGGACGCTGCGGGAATCGTTGGACCAGATCGCCGCCCGTCAGCGCGCCGAACGCATACCCGGCGATCGACAGCCCGGCCACGATCTCCGCGCCGAGCCGGCTCGCGTGAAGATCGGCCTGCACCTGGCGACTGAACATCACATAGGCGGTGCTGACCACGATGAACGGCACGAGTGCCACGATCGCGGTGGCGAGCGTTACATCATAACGGCCCTCGAACGGGTGGGGACGGGCTGCTTCGCGGGCCATCCGGCAACAAAGCGTGCCGTCGGCGCCGGTTGCAGCCCCGCTCGTTCAGCCCCGCTCCTTCAGCCCTGGCCGACCTGGCGTTTCAGCGCGTCGATCAGTGCCTGCACGCTGTCGTTGTTGCGGGTCAGGTAGCTCGCATAGTCGTCGCGCTGGGTCAGGCGCAGGCTGGTGCCCTCGGCCACGACATCGACGATCTTGGGGCCGCCGCCGATGTCACGGATCACCCAGATGACGTTGGCGGGCGGGTTGTTCGGCCGTGCCACCACGGTTGCGACCTGCACCCCCTCGGCGGTGGGCGTCGCGCGGCCGACGGTGAAGCGCACGCCCTGGTACTCGCCGAGCCGGCCGGTGATGCTGTTCATCAGCACGGCGTGGAACAGGCGCAGGTATTCCTGCCGCTGCCCGGGCGTCGCCACGCGCCAGAACCGGCCCAGCACGAAGCGCCCGACGCCGTTGACATCGACCGCGGAGTTGATCTCCGCCTGCAGCGCCGCCTGCTTCTGCGCCAGGCTGCCGGGGCCGTTGACGATTGCGACCAGCCGCGCGCCGGTCTGGCGCACGAACGCGGCCGCCTGCTCGGCTGAAGGCGTCTCCTGCGCCCAAGCCGGGGTCAGCCGCGCCGGGGCGACCCAGGCGAGGAACCCGGCCACGCCGAGCGAGGCGGCCGAGGCGAGCAGGCTGCGTCGAGTCAGTTCTGGGGTCATGGCATCCTTCACCGAGGCGGGAACCAGTCGGGCACGGTCGCCCGGTTGTCCGAACGCGCCGCGTCGATCTGCGACTGCCGGTGCTGCTGATAAAGGCTACGGAACGTGGCGTAGGGGTCGAGCGCGGTCTTGTTGATCTGGTCGGTCGCGTCCAGCACCCGCTCGCGCGCATCGACCGCGGAGACCGCGGTACGGGTGATGCGGAAGGTGTTGAACCCGCCGCCATTGGGCGGCCAGAAGAACGGGTCGATCACCATGTCGGCGGCGAACCCGGTCACGTCGCGCGGACTCGAGGGTCCCAGCACCGGCAGGAACAGGAACGGCCCGTTGGGCAGCCCCCAGAGTGCCAGGGTGATGCCGAAATCGGCATCGTGGGCCGGATAGCCCCAGCCGGTCGCGACGTCGAACAGGCCGCCCACGCCGGCCGTGGTGTTGATCAGGAACCGCATGAAGGTGTCGCCGGCGCGCCGCGACTTGGTCTCCAGCACGTCGTCGGCGAAAGTGACCGGCTCGCCCATATTGTCGAGCATGTTGTGGATCGGATTGCGGATCACCTGCGGCACCTGGCGATAGACGATCGCGAGCGGCCGGAAGAACACCTTGTCGATGCCGTTGTTGACGGCGAAGAACACCCGGTTCGTGGGCTCGAGCGGGTCGTTGTTGGCGCGATAGGCGGCCAGGGCCGCGGGCCGGCTGGCCGGCGGCGCGGTGGCGCAGCCGAGGCGAGGCCGAGCAAGGCCGCGGCAGCGGCGAGGGAGGAGCGTGAGAAGGTGCGGCAGCCGGCGCGCATCGTGGTCCTCGACGGTTGAGCCCGGCCGGCGGCCGGCTGGGAGACGGAACGGAGCGATGGAACAGGCCCAAGCGGCGAATGTCCAGCTTTCGTCGCAGTCGGCGAGTGAAGCGGGGCGGACCCTATCCTGCCGCGTCCCGGTTTCGCAAACCTGGGTTTCGCAAACCTTGCTCCGCCGCGTCCGGCGCGGGAGAATGCGGCCATGACCTCCCTGCCCCGACCGCCGCTCGCCCCCGGCGCCGCCCCGGCGACGCTCGAGCGCTGGCTGACCGGCCCGCGGATCGCCGCCCTGCCCGCCCCGCGCGCCGACCACCGGCCGCCGGCGCTCAGCTTCGAGTTCTTCCCGCCGCGCACCGAGGCGCTGGAGTCGCAGCTCTGGTCCTGCATCCGGCGCCTGGAGCCCTTGGCGCCGCGTTTCGTCTCGGTCACCTACGGTGCCGGCGGCAGCACGCAGGCGCGCACCCATGCCACGGTCGAGCGGCTGGTGCAGGAGACCACGCTGGTTCCGGCAGCACACCTGACCTGCGTCGGTGCGGCCCGCGCGGAGGTGGACGAGGTCGCGCGCCGCTACTGGGCGGCGGGAGTGCGGCATATCGTGGCCCTGCGCGGCGACGCCGCACCCGGCACCGAGTATTCGCCGCATCCCGGCGGATATGCCTTCGCCTACGATCTGGTCGCCGGGCTGCACCGCATCGCACCGTTCGAGATTTCGGTCGCCGCCTACCCGGAGGTGCATCCGGCGGCGGCGAGTGCGGATGCCGACCTCGACAACCTCAAGCGCAAGCTCGACGCCGGCGCCACGCGGGCGATCACCAACTATTTCTTCGAGACCGACACCTACCTGCGCTTCCTCGACCGCTGCCTCGCGGCCGGGATCACGGCGCCGATCGTGCCCGGGATCATGCCGGTCTCGAACTACGCGCAGGCGGTGCGGTTCAGCGCGCTGTGCGGGGCGAGCGTGCCGGCCTGGCTCGGCCGGATGTTCGAGGGCACCGACGACGAGCCGGAGACGCGGCGCATGGTCGCCGCCATCGTCGCCGCCGAGCAGGTGCGGGTGCTGCAGGCGAACGGGGTGGATGAGTTCCATTTCTACACGCTGAACCGTCCCGACCTGACCTATGTCATCGCCCACATCCTGGGCGTGCGCCCCGCCGCCGTTTGCGCAGCAGCCGCCGGTAGGCCGGACGCAACAGGAACGGGCTGAGGTAGAGCGGGAACTGGCACAGCGCCAGGAACAGGGCCAACCGCGGGTCCGCACTCGCCGGCAGCACCGCCAGATAGAGCGCCATGCTGCGGTTGCCGCTCAGCAATCCGACCGAGGCGGCTTCGCGCCGCCCAAAGCCGGCGAAGGCGAACGCGGTCGCGAGGTTGAGGCCGAAATTGACGGCGAAGGCGGCCAGCGCCGCCTCGATCACCCAGCCGGGATCGTGCAGCAGCCGCGCCGTCATGCCGGCCATGACGCCGACGCCGAACAGCACCAGCAGCCACACCAGCGCGCCGTCGATGGCGCCTTCGAGGCGGGTCAGCCGGCGGGCGCCGATCACGCGGCGGAGCAGCAGCGCCAACAGCATCGGCACGCCGACCACGACGGCAAGCCGCGCCATCAGGCCGCCGAGACCGAGGGAGAGGTCGATCCCCGCGAGCGCGGTCGCGAGCGGCGGCGCGGTCAGCGGCAGCAGCAGCGTCGCCGCCAGGGTCGCGAGCAGGGTCAGTTCCGGATCGAGCCCGGCCAGCCGCGCGAAGGCGGGCGAGGACGTGACCGGGCAGCCGGTCGCGAACAGCACCACACCGCCGGCCACCACGGGGTCGAGCGGCAGCCGCGAGACTGCCGCCCACGCCAGCAGCGGCGAGATCAGCAGCAGGAATGCGACCACGCCCGCGACCAGCAGCGGCCGCCGGAGATGACCGAGGGCGGCGGCGAAATCGACGCGCAGCAGCACCAGCGTCATCAGCGCGATCACGTCGAAGCTGACGGTCGGATGCAGCGCCCGTGCCAGCGGCGGGACCAGGATGCCGCCGAAGATGCCGGCGCCGAGCAGCGCCGAGCCGTGCCGCGCCGAGGCTTCGAGCACGCCCAGGCTGCGCAAGCGAAGACCCCGGCGCGGGTTGGAGGCGTTCGCCACTCGTTCTATACCCCCGCCGTGCCGGCCCGACCCATCCCGCGATCATGACCGAGTATCTGGCGCGCCTGAACCCCGAGCAGCGGGAGGCGGTGGAGACCCTCGACGGGCCGCTGCTGGTGCTGGCCGGCGCCGGCACCGGCAAGACGCGCGTGCTGACCACCCGCTTCGCTCACATCCTGCTGACCGGCCGCGCGGCCCCCGGGCAGGTGCTGGCGGTGACATTCACCAACAAGGCGGCGCGCGAGATGCGGCTGCGCGTCTCGGCGATCCTGGGCCGGCCGGCGGAGGGATTGTGGCTCGGCACCTTCCATGCGCTGTGCGCGCGGATGCTGCGCCGGCACGCCGAGCATGTCGGCCTCGATCCGCGCTTCACGATCCTCGACACCGACGACCAGTTGCGGCTGCTCAAGCAGGTGATGGAGGCCGGGCGGCTGGACACGCGGCGCTGGGCGCCGCCGGCGATGCTGGCGCTGATCCAGCGCTGGAAGGACCGCGGGCTGACGCCCGCGCGGCTCGCACCGGGCGATATCGGCGACTTCGCGGCCGGCCGCGGGCGGGAGGTGTACGTCGACTACCAGGAGCGGCTGCGCACGCTGAACGCGGCCGATTTCGGCGATCTGCTGCTGCACATGACCGAGATTCTGCGCACCCAGCCGGACGTGCTGGCGCAGTACCACCGCGCCTTCCGCTACATCCTGGTGGACGAGTACCAGGACACGAACCTGGTGCAGTATCTCTGGCTGCGGCTGCTGGCGCAGCAGCACAAGAACATCTGCTGCGTGGGCGACGACGATCAGTCGATCTATAGCTGGCGCGGCGCCGAAGTGGAAAACATCCTGCGCTTCGAGAAGGACTTCGACGGCGCGCGCATCGTGCGGCTGGAGCGGAACTATCGCTCGACCGCGCCGATCCTCGCCGCCGCGTCGGCGCTGATCGCGCACAACGAAGGCCGGCTTGGCAAGACGCTGCGCCCCGGCCGCAACGATGCCGAGGGCGAGCGCGTCTCGGTCGTCTCGCTGTGGGATTCCGACGAGGAGGCGCGCATGGTCGGCGAGCGCATCGAGGCGCTGCACCGCGACGACCACGCGCTCGCCGAGATCGCGGTGCTGATGCGTGCGAGCTTTCAGACCCGTGCCTTCGAGGAGCGGCTGATCGTGCTCGGCGTGCCGTATCGCGTGGTCGGCGGCCTGCGCTTCTACGAGCGCGCCGAGATCCGCGATGCGATCGCCTATCTGCGGATCGTGCAGCAGCCGGCCGACGATCTTGCGTTCGAGCGCATCATCAATGTGCCGAAACGCGGCGTCGGCGACGTCGCACTTCGCGGCCTGCACGAGCGGGCGCGGACCGCCGGCATCCCGCTCGCCGCGGCGGCGGCACAGATGCTGGCCGACGGCAGCCTGCGCGGGCGGGTGCGCGAGCAGCTCGGCATCCTGCTCGACGGGTTCGCGCGGTGGCGCGCGATGCTGCAGAGCGAGGGGCACGTGCTGACCGCGGCGACCCTGCTCGACGAGAGCGGCTACACGGCGATGTGGCAGGCCGACAAGTCACCCGAGGCACCGGGGCGGCTCGACAACCTCAAGGAGCTGGTGCGCGCGATGGCGGAGTTCGAGACCCTGGCGGGGTTCCTCGATCACGTGGCGCTGGTGGTCGAGAACGAGGCCGACGCCGATGCCGACCGCGTGAACCTGATGACGCTGCACGGCGCGAAAGGACTGGAATTCGATACCGTGTTCCTGCCCGGCTGGGAGGAAGGGCTGTTTCCCAACCAGCGCGCGCTGGACGAGGGCGGCAACAAGGCGCTGGAGGAGGAGCGGCGGCTCGCCTATGTCGGGCTGACGCGGGCACGCCGCCGCGCCATCGTCAGCCACGCGGCGAACCGGCGCATCTACGCCAACTGGCAATCGAGCATCCCGAGCCGCTTCATCGACGAGTTGCCGGAGGCGCATGTCGAGGCGACCGGCTCGGCGGCGCTGGCGCGCGATGCGCGGATCGCGGCGGCCACGAATTTCGCCGGGCAGTTCCCGATGGTGGCGCGCCGGCCGCGGGTGATCGAGGCGTGGGAGCAGCCGGGCCGTCCGGCGCGGAGCGAGGCGATCCCGGTGGGGGCGCGGGTGTTCCACCAGAAATTCGGCACCGGCACCGTGACCGCGGTGGAGGACGACCGGCTGGACATTGCGTTCGACCGGGCGGGGGCGAAGCGGGTGCTGGATCGGTTCGTCGAGCGGGTGTGATGCAATGCCCAACCCATCGACCCCTCCCCCCGGCCTTGGTCCGCTTCGCGGCCCAAGCCCGCAAGAGGAGGGGGAGCAGCACGCATAGGCCCCCTCCCCTTGCGGGAGGGGGTTGGGGGAGGGGTGATGCCGTTGCCGGCCGGCTACGTCACGGCGAGCAGCCGCGTGCGCAGCGCCTCCGGCAACGGTGTCGCGCGCCGCGTCGTCTCGTCGATCAGCACCAGAACCGAGCGGGCGGTGGCGACGCAGCGCGGACCGGCGAATAGGCCCTGCCCGAGCGTGAAGCTCGATCGCCCGCAGGCGAGCACCGTGGTGCCGACCTCCACCACCTCGCGCCACTGAAGCTCGGCGCGAAAGTCGAGTTCCAGCCGCGCGATCACGAACCCGCACCCCGGCGGCGCGAGGGGTGCGGCGTCGTCATAGAGAAACAGCACGCGCCCGGTCTCGCAGAAGGTCACGAACGCGGCGTTGTTCACGTGCCCCTGCCGGTCGGTGTCGCCGTAGCGGCACACCTCGCGCGACCAGAACCGGAAAATGCCGCGATCGGTCAGGTCTGTTGTGTCGGCCACGCAACCATCCTCGCGGCGGAGCGGCACCGAGGCCTATCATCGGCGGCGCGTCGAGGGAACGAACCAACGCTCTTCGGCCGCGCTTGTTGGAGGGAGGCGGGCGGGCCCGTCGGTTCGCCAGGACCTCGTAGAGCGAAGGGAGAGAGGCCATGCTGACCCGCGTCGCGATCTTCGAGGGGGCGATCAAGGCTGGAGCCGAGGACGCGTTCTTCCAGGACGTGAAGGACCGGCTGGAGCCGATCTGGCGGTCCTTCCCGCACGTCCAGGACGTCCGGGTGCTCCGCGTCAGACAGTCCGACCCGGGATCGGTTCCCACGGTGATGATCCTGGAAATGGACTACCCGAGCATGGACGCAATCCATCAATCCCTCGCTTCCGACATCAGGACGAAGGCGCACGCCACGACGCTCGAGGTGCTGAAGCCCTTCACCGGACGCTTCTTTCATCTCGTTGCCGAGAGCCGAAGCATCATGGGATGAGGGCGAGGCTCACGCGGTCGCCTGTTCGCGCGCACCCAGTTCCCGTGCCATCGCCTCGCGCATCAGGAATTTCTGCACCTTGCCCGTCACCGTCATCGGAAACTCGGTGACGAAGCGGATGTGGCGCGGGATTTTCTGGTGCGCGATCTGGCCCTCGCAGAAGGCGCGGACGTCCTCGGCGGTCAGGCTCGCTCCCTCGCGCAGCTTGATCCAGGCGCAGACCTCCTCGCCGTAGCGCGGATCGGGGATGCCGAACACCTGCACGTCGGCGATTGCCGGGTGGCGATAGAGGAATTCCTCAATCTCGCGCGGATAGACGTTCTCGCCGCCGCGGATCACCATGTCCTTGATCCGGCCGACGATGTTGCAGTAGCCCTCGGCGTCGATGGTGGCGAGATCGCCGGTGTGCATCCAGCGCGCGGGGTCGATCGCCTCGGCCGTGCGCGTCGCATCCTCCCAGTAGCCGCGCATCACCGCGTAGCCGCGCGTGCAGAGTTCGCCCGGTGTGCCGCGCGGCACGATGCGGCCCTCGGCGTCGATTATTTTCACCTCGAGATGCGGCTGGATGCGGCCGACGGTGGAAACGCGGCGCTCGATCGGGTCGTCCGTGGCGCTCTGGAAGCTGACCGGGCTGGTCTCGGTCATGCCGTAGGCGATCGTGACCTCGCGCATGTGCATCCGCTCGATGACGCGGCGCATCACTTCGATCGGGCAGGGCGAGCCGGCCATGATGCCGGTGCGCAGGCTGCCGAGGTCGAACGAGGAAAAATCCGGGTGGTCCATCTCGGCGATGAACATGGTGGGAACGCCGTGCAGCGCGGTGCAGCGTTCCTCGGCGACGGTCTGCAACGTCGCGAGCGGATCAAAACCCTCGCCGGGGAAGACGCTGGCGGCACCGTGCGTCATCGCCGCGAGCACGCCGAGCACCATGCCGAAGCAATGATACAGCGGCACCGGAATGCACAGCCGGTCGTGCTCGGAGAGGCGCATCGCGCGGCCGATGAAGAAGCCGTTGTTGAGGATGTTGTGGTGGGTGAGGGTCGCCCCCTTGGGCGCGCCGGTGGTGCCAGAGGTGAACTGGATGTTGATCGGATCGTCGAATTGCAGCGTGCGGGCCAGCGAAGCGAGGCGCTCGCGTTCGTGCGCGCCCCCGAGCCCGGCGAGGGCGGAAAAGCCGAGGCAGCCGGGCGCGGTCTGCTCGCCGATCTGGATCACCGCGCGAAGTGCGGCGGCGCGGGCGGCGGAGAGCTGGTTCGGCGCCGCAGCGGCGAGCTCGGGCAGCAGCGTGTTCAGCATCCCGAGATAGTCGCTGGTCTTGAACCGCGTCGCCGTGACCAGGGCGCGGCAGCCGACCTTGTTCAGTGCGTATTCCAGCTCGACCAGACGGTAGGCGGGGTTGATGTTGACCAGCACCAGCCCGGCCTTGGCGGTCGCGAACTGCGTCAGCACCCATTCGGCGTTGTTGGGCGACCAGATGCCGACGCGATCGCCGGGTTCGAGTCCGAGCGCCAGCAGCCCCGCGGCCACCGCCTCCACCTCGGCGGCGAACGCGCGCCAGGTGAGGCGCACGCCCTGGGAGCGGACAATCAGCGCCGGGCGATCCGGGAAATGCCCGACGGTGCGGTCCAAGGCGGTCCCGATCGTCTCGCCAAGCAGCGGGACCGTGCTCGCGCCGTGGACATAGCTCAGTTCGTTTTCCGGCACCCCTCTCCTCCCCGGCCGCCTTGCCAGGGAGACTACCACCAGGAATCAGGGTTGTTGATGCACATCGCGGGAACCGTCATCGCGAGCCGGCCGCTTGGCCGGCGTGGCGATCCAGGCTCGCACTACCATGCCGCGGGCCTGGACTGCTTCGTCGCGTTGCTCCTCGCAGTGACGGGGTGAGCGGGGTCACGCCCTCACGACGATGCGGCGGCGGCGCAGCATGGCGTCGAGGCTCAGCTCGCCGGCGCCGAGTGTGGCGATCGCGATGTAGCCGCCGGTCATCGCCATGTTCTTCAAGAAGTTGACCTTGTTGGCCGCATGGGACCAGTCGGTGTGCGCCACCAGCGCGGTCGCGACGCACCAGATCGCCAGCACTCCTGCGACCGGCCGGGTGAACAGACCGACCAGCAGCAGCACGCCTCCGCCGAGTTCGACGACGTCGGCGACGATCGCGGCCAGCATCGGGAACGGCAGGCCGTGCTTGGCCATCGACCCGGCCAGGCCGGCACCGGCCATCACCTTCGCCCAGCCGGAGAGAATGAAGATGGCGCTGCCGAAAATCCGCGCGAGCAGGGGGGCCAAGCCGCCCTGGCGCATCACGCCGCTGCCTTCAGGCCGTCGCGCCAGCGCCGGCAGGCGGCGCCGAAGGCGCGAAAGATGGCGGCGCGATCGGGGTGGGCCGCGGTGTCCCACTCGGGATGCCACTGGATGCCGAATGCGAAGCCGGGCACGCCGGCGACGCGCACCGCCTCGATGGTGCCGTCCTCGGCCACCGCCTCCACCACCAGCCGCTCGGCCGGGCGGTCGATCGCCTGCCCGTGCAGCGAGTTCACGGTGATCTCGTCGCGGCCGACGATGCGCGCGAGCTGGCCGCTGAGGCGGACCGTGTGCTTGAGGCCGAATTTTTCGGCGAGCGTGCCGGGGCCGGAGCGGTGGTCCTGCCGGCCGGCAAGTTCATGCACCTGCTGGTGCAGCGTGCCGCCGAGGGCGACGTTGAGTTCCTGGATGCCGCGGCAGATCGCGAGCAGCGGCAGGCCGCGGGCGAGTGCGGCACGGATCAGCGGCAGGGTGGTCGCGTCGCGCGCCGGATCGTGCTGGTCCGGGGTCAGGCTCTCGGCGACGCCGTAGTGGGTGGGGGCGACATTGCTCGGGCTGCCGGAGACCAGCAGGCCGTCGATGCGGTCGAGCACGGCGAGTGCATCTTCGCCCACCGGCGGGATCAGGATCGGCACCGCGCCGGCGACCTCCATCAGCGCGCGGCCGTAGCGCGACGGGGTCGCGTGCTGCGGCTCGATACCGATCATCTTGGAGCAGGCCGGAATCCCGACAACCAGTGTCATCGCGTCGTCACCCTCGTCCCTTATGGCATCGCAAGCGATAGTTGGCGACCGCGAGCCAGGCGGCAAGGACACGGCAATGGGCCGGTGGCGCACGGCCGGCCTGCGCCGAAAGCAAGAGCGCGCGGCGAGGGAGCCGAACAAAGAAAAAGCGGCGCCCGAAGGCGCCGCTTTCCACGCCGCGGCCGAGGCTTATCGGGTGCCGCGGTTGCGCCGGCGAACCAGGCCGAGGCCAAGCAGGCCCGGCGCCGAGCAGGCCGAGGGTGGCGGGCTCGGGTACGGACTTGGACGGGGTCTCGATGTCGTGCAGCAGGATCGAGGACCTGGTTGGCGTTGTTGATGTCGGTCGTGATGTAAAGGAACTCGTCGTTCGTGTGGGCGAACAATGGGTTCGCGCCGTTGTCCTGGGCCGAATTGATCGTGAGATCGGCGGTGCTGTGCTTCAGGTCCGGACCGAAGTAAGTGCCGAAGAAGTTGCTGGGGGCGCTACTTTCATAATACACGCCGCCGGCATCCGGGCTCTGCACGGAGTTGAACGAGAGGCCGAGCGTGCCGTTCGCGGCATCGGTGCGCAGCGCCCCGGACGCCCCGAGGTCGATGACGATGACGCCGAACGGCGGCGCCGCCATGTCTGCCGCCCCCGTTATTGCTGATCTCGTTGTCGAAATCGCCGTTGATGCCAATGCCGATCTCGTCGCCGCCCGTGATTCTTCTGGTATAGCATCTCGGTCGAGTACGTAGTTGTTCGGCGTGTACTCCCATCCGGTCAGGTTCCCGGTACCCCCGCCCACAGTGAACGAAAGCGGGTTGTTGGTGGCTCCGGCATTCGAGGTGAAGGTAATGCTGTCGGCGCGGGCGATGCCGACGGATGCCGCGGCCATGAATGCCCCGGCGAGCAGTGCGGTCTTGAGGTGGACCATAACATTCTTCCTTGCGTGGCGCAGGGAAGCACAAGCAAGCGGCGTGCCAACTCAGGAAGCTTTTGATACTGAAGAAAATCCTTCTTCGCCCCTCCATCGCACCCCAGCCAAACCGTAAAATCTTCGCTAAAGTTTAACGCTGTGCCACACCAGACGAATGCTGCAATATCAGATGGTTAGCCAACTGATCACAGCCGGGTGGAGTGCCGTCTGTCGCGATCTTTTACATCACCCGGAGAGTCGGGGGCACTCGCGCGTAAGGGCAGGGCGGGGAGGAAGCCGAGCAGCAGCGCAGCCATTGGGCACTCGGATTGTTTGCAGATCGCCGGTTTCGTGAGGCGTGGCGGGCCCGGGCAGGGATGGTGAACCGGCCGCACGCATCCTCCGCGAGCGTCATCCGCTGTCGAGGATGGCAAGCTCCGTTTCGACCACGACCAGCAGGGGTGGAAGAGCACGGTGCACCGTATTCCATACACGACGGGCGGCGACATCCTCGTAGTCGTGACGGTAAACGTTGCCGGCGCCGGCCATTTCCTTCCACCCGATTGACGGGTGGCGCGCCGTGATCTCGTCCGGCAACCGACGCGACGCTTCGGAGATGATCTCAAGACATCGGGTGACGGCGTAGAAACGGAGAATGTCGTCCCGAAACTGGTCGGAGCCGAGGCCACCGAGGAAGTGCTGCGCGAGCCGGATATGATGACGGATATCGTTGAGCCGTCGGCGGGTCGCGGATGGATCAGAACGCATAGATCGCGTCGCTCGTGGCAGGCGGCCGCACGTAGGGCTTTAGCCCTTCGCGATCGACGACATCGACCGGACCATCGAACAGGCCTGCAATGTAGTCCTTCAGGGCCACGTAATCATAGACCGTCACCGGAGCTTCGGGATCGATCTCGATCATAATGTCGGTATCGCTGTCCGGCCGGTCGTCGCCGCGCGCCCGCGAGCCGAACAAGGCGGCGTGGGCCACCCCGCGCGCACGAAGCGCCGCCTCGTTTTCTTGCAGGCGGACGATGATGTCCTGACGGGTCACACCGGCCTCCATAGCATGGATTGCCGAGCGGCAGGTTGCGCGCGAGGCCCGCTACGGTCCGGCGAAGCAATCGGCGCGAAAGCCTTGCGCGAACAGCACGGCCCGCAGATCGGCATGGTCCAGCCGGCAGGCCACCGCCGCGGCCAGGATTGGCTTGGGACGGAAGGCGATCCCGAGCCCCGCCGCGCGCAGCATTCCGATATCATTGGCACCGTCGCCGATCGCGAGTGTCGCCGTGAGCGGCAGGTTGGCCGCCGCCGCCAGCTCCAGCAGCGTCGCCCGCTTGGTGTCGCGATCGAGGATCGGCTCTCCCACCTCTCCGGTCAGCGCCTCCCCGTCGTCGAGCAGCCGATTGGCATGATGCGCGTCGAACCCCGCCAGCGCGGCGACGCGGCCGGTGAAGAAGGTGAAGCCGCCCGAGATCAGCACCGTCCGCGCTCCGTGCGCACGCATGGTCGCGACCAGGGTCGCCGCCCCCGGCGTCAACCGCACGCCGGCCCAGGTGCGCTCCAGCGCGTCAAGCGGCAGGCCGCGCAGCAGGGCGACGCGCTCGCGCAGCGCGCAGGCGAAGTCGATCTCGCCGTTCATGCTGCGCGCGGTGATTGCCGCGATGTGCTCCTTCAGCCCGGCGAAGGCGGCGAGTTCGTCGAGGGTTTCGCCGGTGACGATGGTGCTGTCCATGTCGGCGAGCAGCAGGGTTTTGCGCCGCCCCTCGGCCGGCATCGCCAGCGCGTCGATGGCGGCGCCGCCCAGGGCCGCGCGCACCGCGTCGAGGTCGGGAGCGGCGTCGCAGGGGATGTCGGCGGCCTCGTGCGGTGCGAGGATGTCAGGCGGCCCGCCGCGCACCGCGTCGCGGGCGGCCGCGATCGCGCCGGCGTCGAGCGGAGCGATTTCCCGCGCGGCGACCAGGGTGAGGACAAAGGCCATCGGATGAGGGGAATGACAGGCGCGTGACCGAGGGGCAAGACGCGCCACTGCCTGCGGCCCTCCCCGGTGCCCTGATCGTCGCCGGGCCGACCGCGAGCGGCAAGTCGGCGCTGGCGCTGGCGCTGGCCGAGGCGCTGGGCGGTGCCGTCATCAACGCCGACGCGATGCAGGTCTATCGCGAGCTGCGCGTGCTGACCGCACGGCCCTCGGCGGCGGAGGAGGCGCGTGCGCCGCATCATCTCTACGGCGTGCGGGCGGCGGCCGAGGCGGGCAGCGTCGCCTGGTGGCGGGGGGCTGCGCTGGCGGCGATGGACGCGGCGCGGGCGGAGGGCAGGCTGCCGATCCTGTGCGGCGGCAGCGGGCTGTATTTTTCGGCACTCGTCGAGGGGCTGTCGGAAATCCCCGATCCCGGCCCGGAGGCGCGCGCCGAGGCACGGGCGCTGCTCGCGGAGTGCGGGCCGGCCGGGCTGCACGCGCGGCTCGCGGCCCTCGATCCGGCGACCGCGGCCCGGCTGCGCCCGACCGACGCGCAGCGGATCGCGCGGGCGTGGGAGGTGTGGGCCGGCACCGGGCGGGGACTGGCGGACTGGCAGGCGGGGCCGCGCCTGCCGCCGGCGCCCTGGCGGTTCCGCGCCGTGCTGCTCGACCCGCCGCGCCCGGCGCTGCGGGCGGCGATCGCGGCGCGGTTCGCGCACATGCTCGCTGCCGGCGCGCTGGAGGAGGTGCGGGCGCTGCTCCGGCAGAACCTCGATCCGGCGCTGCCGGCGATGCGGGCGCACGGCGTGCCGGAACTGGCCGCCCATCTGCGGGGCGCCATCACCCTGGAGGACGCGGCGGCGCGGGCGCGGGCGGTGACGGGGCAGTACACGAAGCGGCAGGCGACCTGGTTCCGGCATCATCCGTTGGCGCCCCCCGGCCGGGCACGCACGATCCATGCTCGAATTGGTGTTTTGGAGCAATTTTCGGACCAGGACATGGCTGATCTGTTCAACTTTGTTCGCGCAACCGGTTGACGCGCCGCAGCATTCGCCGTTATCGTACGCGCTGACAGGAGGCAGGGATGGCGGAAGCCGAGGCGCGGTCTGGCGCGGAAGTGCTGCTGCGGGCGCTGAAGGAGCAGGGCGTCGAGGTCATTTTCGGGTATCCCGGCGGCGCGGTGCTGCCGATCTACGACGCGCTGTTCCGGCAGAATGCCATCCGCCACATCCTGGTCCGCCACGAGCAGGGCGCGGTGCATGCCGCCGAGGGTTACGCCCGCAGCACCGGCCGCGTCGGCGTGGTGCTGGTGACGTCCGGGCCGGGGGCGACCAATGCCGTGACCGGGCTGGTGGATGCGCTGATGGACAGCATTCCTGTCGTGTGTCTCACCGGCCAGGTGCCGACCCACCTGATCGGCAACGACGCCTTCCAGGAGGCCGACACCACCGGCATCACCCGGCCGGCCACCAAGCACAACTACCTGGTCAAGCGCGGCGAGGATCTGGCGCGGGTGGTGCATGAGGCGTTCTATGTCGCGCGCAGCGGCCGGCCCGGCCCGGTGGTGGTCGATCTGCCGAAGGATATCCTGATCGGCCGCGCGCCCTATGCGGCGCCGGAAGCGGGCGAACATCGCAGCTATCGCCCGCGCACCGAACCCGATCCGGCGCGCATCGCCGAGACGGTCGCGATCCTCAAGCGCGCGCGGCGGCCGGTGATCTACAGCGGCGGCGGCGTCATCAACGCCGGGCCGGGCGCGGCGGCGCTGCTGATCGAGTTCGTGCGGCTGACCGGGTTTCCCTGCACCAGCACGCTCATGGGCCTCGGCGCCTATCCGGCGAGCGATCCGCAGTTCCTGGGGATGCTCGGGATGCACGGCACCTACGAGGCGAACCTCGTCATGCACGGAGCGGACGCGATGCTGGCGCTGGGCGCGCGCTTCGACGATCGCGTGACCGGCCGGCTGGATGCGTTCAGCCCGGGGAGCGTGAAAATCCACGCCGACATCGACCCGTCCAGCATCAACAAGAACGTGGCGGTCGATGTCGCGGTGGTGGGCGATGCGGGGCGCGTGCTGGCGGCGCTGATCGCGGCGTGGAAGGCGGATGCGGCGGCGCCGGACCGCCGCGCGCTCGCGGAATGGTGGCGGCAGATCGACGCCTGGCGCGCGACCGACTGCCTGAGCTACCGCCAGGACCGCGCGCGCGGTGCGGTGATCAAGCCGCAGCACGCGGTGCGCCGCCTCTATGAGATCACGCGCGAGCAGGGACGGGAGATTTTCATCACCACCGAAGTGGGCCAGCACCAGATGTGGGCGGCCCAGCATTTCCGCTTCGAGCAGCCGAACCATTGGATGACTTCGGGGGGCTTGGGCACGATGGGCTACGGCCTGCCCGCCGCGATGGGGGTGCAGGTGGCGCACCCCGACGCGCTGGTGATCGACATCGCGGGCGAGGCGAGCGTGCTGATGAACATCCAGGAGATGGGCACGCTGGCGCAGTACCGGTTGCCGGTGAAGGTCTTTATTCTCAACAACGAATACATGGGGATGGTGCGGCAGTGGCAGGAGTTGCTGCACGGCGGCCGGTATTCGGAGAGCTACTCGGCGGCACTGCCGGATTTCGTCAAGCTCGCCGAGAGTTTTCACGCGGTGGGCTTGCGGGCCAAGAGCGTCGATGAGCTGGACGACGTGATCCGCGAGATGCTGGCGGCCGATCGCGCGGTGATCGCCGACATCGCGGTGGACCCGAAGGAAAACTGCTTCCCGATGATCCCGTCCGGGGCGGCGCACAACGAGATGATCTTGGGCGTGGAGACCGAGGACCGCGCAGCGGGGATTACGGACGAGGGGCTGGTGCTGGTGTGATGGTTCTGCTCCGGCCGCCGCATCACCCCTCCCCCCGACCCCCTCCCGCAAGGGGAGGGGGAGTCGTGCGCATCGAGCCCCCTCCCCTTGCGGGAGCGGGTCGGGGGAGGGGTCCGGCCACGCAAGCGGCCCGGAGCAGGTCCACCTAATGCCCAGCGCCGCCGCCGATGCGCGCAGTGCCACGATCTCGGTCGTGGTCGAGAACGAGGCCGGCGTGCTGGCGCGGGTGATCGGCCTGTTTTCGGGCCGCGGCTACAACATCGACAGCCTGACCGTCGCCCCGGTCGAGGACGGGCGCCACCGCAGCCGTATCAATATCGTGACCTCCGGCACCGAGATGGTGATCGGGCAGATCAAGGCGCAGCTCGACCGGCTGGTGCCGGTGCATCGCGTCGCCGACCTGACGCAGCAAGGCCCGCACATCGCGCGCGAGATGGCGCTGATCAAGGTGCTGGGCGAGGGCGAGCGCCGCAGCGAGGCGCTGCGCATCGCGCAGGCCTTCCGCGCCCGCGTGATCGACGCCACCACCCAGAGCTTCGTCTTCGAGCTGACCGGAGCGACCGACAAGCTCGACGCCTTCCTCGAGCTGATGCGCCCGCTTGGGCTCGCCGAAGTGTCGCGCACCGGCGTCGCCGCAATCGCCCGCGGCACCCGCACGATCTGATCGACAACACCAGCACCGAGGAGACGGGAAGGATGCGCGTCTATTACGACCGCGACGCCGACGTGAACCTGATCAAGGCGAAGAAGGTCGCCGTGGTCGGCTACGGCAGCCAGGGCCACGCCCACGCCAACAATCTGAAAGAGAGCGGTGTCAGGGAGGTGGTGGTGGCACTTCGCTCCGGCTCCGCCGGCGTCGCCAAGGCGGAGGCCGCCGGGCTGCGGGTGATGGACGTGGCCGAGGCGGCGAAATGGGCGGACGTGGTGATGGTGCTGACGCCCGACGAGGGCCAGGGCGAGCTGTATCGCGACAAGCTCGGGCCGAACATGCGGCCCGGCAGCGCCATCGCCTTCGCGCACGGGCTGAACATCCACTTCAACCTGATCGAAGCGCGGCCCGACATCGACGTGTTCATGATCGCGCCGAAAGGCCCCGGCCACACGGTGCGCAGCGAATACCAGCGCGGCGCCGGCGTGCCGTGCCTGGTGGCGGTGGCGCAGAACCCGTCGGGCAACGCGCTCGAAATCGCGCTTTCGTACGCCTCCGCGATCGGCGGCGGGCGCGCCGGGATCATCGAGACGACGTTCAAGGAAGAATGCGAGACCGACCTGTTCGGCGAGCAGACCGTGCTCTGCGGCGGCCTCGTGGAGCTGATGAAGGCCGGCTACGAGACGCTGGTGGAGGCGGGATACGCGCCGGAGATGGCGTATTTCGAGTGCGTCCACGAGGTGAAGCTGATCGTCGATCTGATCTACGAGGGCGGCATCGCCAACATGAACTACTCGGTGTCCAACACCGCCGAGTACGGCGAATACGTCTCCGGCCCGCGGGTGGTGAATGCCGAGACCAGGGCCGAGATGAAGCGGGTGCTGGGCGACATCCAATCGGGCCGCTTCGCACGCGACTGGATGCTGGAAAACCGCGTCAACCAGACCAGCTTCAAGGCGATGCGCGCGCGGATGGCGAACCACCCGATCGAGCAGGTGGGCGAGCGGCTGCGCGCGATGATGCCCTGGATCGGGCAGAACCGGCTGGTCGATAAGTCGAAGAACTAAGGCGAGGGGCGCTGCCCCTCGACCCCGCTCGGGGCCAGTAGGCGGACCGCAGATCCCGTTCCGACTTCAGCCATTGACCTGTAAAGCGATGAGCGACAATGAGTAGAAAGCGCGACTATGAGTTGAAAGCTGGAATGCCAGCTCTTATGTTAAGCGGTCCAAGATACCTCGACACCATCCGCTGCGGCTTCATGGTCGGCAAATCGGGCCGTTTCCGACAGCGAGCCGTCCAACAATGCGACGGGCTGCAGCACTAAGGCACATCGACAATTTCCACCTTCAGGCTCACGGATAGCGTCTACTGCAACCCGACGCATTCGTTGAGCAGTGCCATTCGTCGGCCACGTGCCGCCGCAGACCCGGATGGCTGCGTGCCAGACATTTGGTCGGAACCGATGGATGATGTTGTCATTTCTCCATACATCTCCTTGGGACGCCCGATCGCCAGCTCAGTGCCGAAGAGGCCACCATACGCTGGCCGATAATCAAGCGCCGTGCTTGGCGCCAAAGGGACGGCGTATCGGCAGGCGATGAACTGCACCGGAACTACCGTATTTCACGACTGTTCGCGATGTGACGAGATAAAGACTGGGAACTTATACTCAGGGACTTAGCCGACCCTGCGTCTACTTCAGGCTCATTTCGCCACATTGGGTACGTTTGGCAGGCTGTATAATTGGCTTTTCGTTAAAGGGTTCCAAGGGCGAATGCCCTTGGCGGGGTTCGGGGCGGAGCCCCGACCTTACCTTGCTGGGAGAAACGCGATGGCAACGCGCAGTGTCGCGACGGTGTTCGGTGGCTCCGGCTTCATCGGCCGCTACGTCGTGCAGCGGCTGGCGGCGCGCGGCTACGTCGTGCGGGTGGCGGGTCGCGACCCGGTGGCCGCGCAATTCCTGGCCACCGCGGGTCAGGTCGGGCAGGTGGTGCCGATCTATGCGCCGATCACGCAGGCGGAGCCGGTGGCGCGCGCGGTGCAGGACGCGACCGTGGTGGTGAACCTGGTCGGCATCCTGGCCGAGCGGCGCGCGGGCGACTTCCAGCGCATCCACGCCGATGCAGCGGGCGCGCTGGCGCAGGCGGCCGCCGCCGCGGAGGTGCCGTGGTTGGTGCATGTCTCCGCGATCGGGGCCGATCCGGCCAGCCCCAGCGCCTACGGGCGCAGCAAGGCGGCCGGCGAGCAGGCGGTGCGGGCCGGGTTTCCGGCTGCGACCATCCTGCGCCCGTCGGTGGTGTTCGGCGCCGAGGACCAGTTCCTCAACCGCCTCGGCTGGTTCGCCGCGCTGTCGCCGGTGATGCCGGTGATCTGCGGCCAGACCCGGATGCAGCCGGTCTATGTCGGCGACGTGGCCGACGCGATCGTGGCGGCGCTGCTGCGCGAGGATGCCGCGGGCCGCCTGTATGAACTGGGCGGCCCGGACGTGCTGACCTTCCGCGAGATTGTCGCGTACATCCTGAAGGTGACGCAGCGAAATCGCCGGCTGGTCGCGATCCCGACCGGCCTCGCGCGGTTGCAGGCCGCGTTCGCCGAGCGCCTGCCGGGCAAGCCGTTCACCCGCGACCAGTTGGCGATGCTCGGGCGCGACAACGTGGTTGCTGCGGGTGCGGCCGGGCTGGACGCGCTCGGCATCGTGCCGACGCCGATGGAGCTGATCGTGCCCTCCTACCTCGATCAGTATCGCCCCGGCGGCGGGAAGAAATCGCCGAACCCTCTGGAGCCGATCGTCCCGGATCGGACCTAATCCTGCCTCAACAGGCGTCGCCATTGTCCCGGCCAGAGAAACTCGGCAGAAAAGGGGCAGACATGCTGTCCTTGCGGTGCAAAAAACCTTGGTCGGCGTCCGGGCGACCGCTATAGCAGCGGAACGTCACGCCGCCGCTCGGGGTAACGCGCCCAATGCCTGACCGAATGCTGCAATTCGTGCGCCTGAAGCAGCAGACGCCGGACAAGCGTCCGGTGCCGGAGCGCCGGCGCGACTTCGACGAGATCTACCGCCGCTTCGCGGAGGACGGCGCGGCGGCGCAGGCGAGCCGGTGCAGCCAGTGCGGCGTGCCGTTCTGCCAGGTGCATTGTCCGCTCTCGAACAACATCCCCGACTGGCTGAAGCTGACCGCCGAAGGACGGCTGGAGGAGGCGTACGAGGTCGCCAGCGCCACCAACAACTTCCCCGAGATCTGCGGCCGCATCTGCCCGCAGGACCGGCTCTGCGAAGGCAACTGCGTCATCGAGAAGGGCTACGAGAGCGTCACGATCGGCGCCGTCGAGCGCTACATCACCGACACCGCCTTCGACCAGGGCTGGGTGCGGCCGGTGCGGCCGCGCGCCGAGCGGGGGCAGTCGGTCGGCATCGTCGGCGCCGGGCCGGGCGGGCTGGCCGCGGCGGAGGAGCTGCGCCGCCGCGGCTATCAGGTGGATGTCTATGACCGCCACGATCGCCCGGGCGGCCTGATGATCTACGGCATCCCCAACTTCAAGCTGGAGAAGCCGATCGTGCTGCGCCGCGCGGCCTTGCTGGAGGAAGGCGGCGTGCGGTTCCACCTCCGCACCGAGATCGGCCGCGACCTGCCGTTCGCGGCATTGCGGGCGCGGCACGACGCGGTGCTGGTCGCGACCGGCGTGTACAAGGCGCGCGACATCGGCGGCCCGGGCGTGGGCTTGCCCGGGATCGTCGCGGCCCTCGACTACCTCACCGCGTCGAACCGCAAGGGGCTGGGCGACACCGTGCCCGCGTTCGACGACGGCACACTGAATGCCGCCGGCAAGCGGGTGGTGGTGATCGGCGGCGGCGATACCGCGATGGATTGCGTGCGCACCGCGGTGCGGCAGGGGGCGGCGTCGGTGCAGTGCCTGTATCGCCGCGACCGCGCCAACATGCCCGGCTCGATGCGCGAGGTGAAGCACGCCGAGGAGGAGGGCGTGGAGTTCGTCTGGCTCTCCGCCCCCGAGGCGTTCCACGGCGAATGATGCGATTGCCGGCGTGCGCGCGGTGCGGATGCGGCTCGGGATGCCGGACGCGTCGGGGCGGCAGTCGGTCGAGCCGATCGACGGCAGCCACTTCAAGGCCGGCGCCGATCTGGTGATCAAGGCGCTGGGCTTCGATCCCGAGGATTTGCCGGGATTGTGGGACGAACCGGGGCTGGAAGTGAGCGGCTGGGGCACGCTGAAGATCAGCCACCGCAGCTTCATGACCCGGATGCCGGGCGTGTTCGCGGCCGGCGACATCGTGCGCGGCGCGAGCCTGGTGGTGTGGGCGATCCGCGACGGACGCGACGCGGCGGCGCAGATGCAAGCTGGCTGGAGCAGCAGGGGGCGGCGCTGGCCGTGGCGGCGGAATGAGAAAGGAACTGTTCTCCCTCTCCCCTTGCGGGGGAGGGCCGGGGTGGGGGGTGGTGCCGCACGATACCGCGCCCAGTGCGCACCCCTCCCCCGGCCCCCTCCCACAAGGGGAGGGGGAGATCACCCGCCGCTTAACGACTCGGGGTCTGGGGCCGGCGGCCCCAGCGGGGTTTGGGGCGGAGCCCCGACCTTACGCTTAGCCCCTAAGAAGCTGCCGCGCGCCTTCGGCCAGAAAGCCGGACCGGCTCATGCCGCGCCGCTCCGCCGCGGCGTCGATGCGCTTGAGCAGCAACTTGTCGAGGCTGATATTGACCCGGACGGCCTCGTCCGGCAATTCCACGGGTACACGCATCGTTACCAGATGCGGCGATCTACGCCAGGGCGTCGCCGACAGAGCCCTCTCCAGATCGGCCCCGCTCCGGCAACGGCTCCCCGTCCTCAAGGCGGGCGTCCACTGCGGTCGCCAGCGCGTCCTGCGCCTGCTCGAACAGCGCGTCCTCCTCCTCGGCCGAAGAGGCGATCTCGGGAAAGTCCGGGAACAGGATCGACCACGCGGCCTCACCCGCTTCTCGGTGCGCGAGCGCGATGTAGCTGCGGCGCATCACGGCTTGCTCCTTCATGATCTCGGCGGCCACTCCCAGCCGGCCTGCTTGCAGATCTGGCGCAGAGTGCCGGTGGGGATGTCGCCGCGATGGTTCTCGACGACCACGCGCCGGCCGTTCTTGCGGAACACAAGATGGGAGCCGCGGCCCGGCCAGCCCTCCCGTCGCAGGCGGCTGATCGCTTCGGTCGCGGTCATCCCGTTCGCTCTTTTATTGTGTATTTATACACACGATAGTGCCTCTCGTCAAGGAAGGGCGCCATTCGATGAGCGATTTCATCGCCGACTGGCACGCCAACGCCGCACGGCTCGCGGGCACCTACGACCCTGCGCAGGAGCACGATGCCTGCGGCGTCGGCTTCGTCGCGGCCCTGGACGGCACGCCCCCGGCGCGACGTGGTGCAGGGTGCCATCGATGCGTTGCGCGCCGTCTGGCATCGCGGTGCGGTCGATGCCGACGGCAAGACCGGCGACGGCGCCGGCATCCATGTCGAAATCCCGCAGGATTTCTTCGCCGAGGCGGTCGAGCGCGGCGGCGACAAGGCGCCGTGCGGACATATCGCGGTGGGCATGGTGTTTCTGCCCAAGACCGATCTCTCCGCGCAGGAGCGCTGCCGGCAGATCGTCGAGAGCGAGATCCTCGATCTCGGCTACGCGATCTATGGCTGGCGACAGGTGCCGATCAACGTCGCCTGCATCGGCGAGAAGGCGAACGCGACGCGCCCCGAGATCGAGCAGATCATGATCCGCAACGCCCGCGGCGCGAGCGATGCCGATTTCGAGCGCGACCTCTATGTGATCCGCCGGCGCATCGAGAAGCAGGCGATCGCGGCGCAGATCCCGGAGCTGTACATCTGCTCGCTCTCGGCGCGCTCGGTGATCTACAAGGGCATGTTCCTCGCCGAGAGTCTCGCCGAGTTCTACCCCGATCTGCGCGATCCGCGCTTCGTCAGCCGGTTCGCGATCTACCATCAGCGCTACTCGACCAACACGTTTCCGACCTGGCGGCTGGCGCAGCCGTTCCGGATGCTGGCGCATAACGGCGAGATCAACACGCTCGCCGGCAACGTCAACTGGATGAAGAGCCACGAGACGCGGCTGGCGGATGCGGCACTCGATCCGTTCATGGACGACATCAAGCCGGTGGTGCAGGCGGGCGGCTCGGATACCGCGACGCTCGACAACGTGTTCGAGCTGCTGGTGCGCGCCGGGCGCGACGCGCCGATGGCGAAGGCGATGATGATCCCGGCCAGCATCGGCCAGGACGCGACGATGCCGCGCGCGCACCAGGACATGTTCCTCTACTGCAACGCGGTGATGGAGCCGTGGGACGGGCCGGCGGCGATCGCGGCGACCGACGGGCGCTGGGTGATCGCGGGGCTGGATCGCAACGGCTTGCGTCCGCTGCGCTACACGATCACGCGCGGCGACCTGCTGATCGTCGGCAGCGAGACCGGCATGGTCAAGCTCGACGAGGTGGAGATCGTCGAGAAGGGACGCGTCGGGCCGGGCCAGACGATCGGCGTCGATCTGGAGGCGCGGCATTTCTACAAGGACGAGGCGCTGAAGGACATGCTGGCGGCGCGCCAGCCGTTCGGCGACTGGGCGCGGCGGATCACGGTGATCGACCACATCGTGCGCGCCGACGCGACCGAACCCACACTCTATCAGGGCGAGGAGCTGCGCCGCCGGCAGGTCGCCGCCGGCACCACGCTCGAAGAGCTGGAGATGATCCTCCATCCGATGGTGGAGGAGGCGAACGAGGCGGTCGGCAGCATGGGCGACGACACGCCGATCGCGGTGCTGTCGGAAGGCTATCGCGGCCTGCACCATTATTTCCGGCAGATGTTCAGCCAGGTGACGAACCCGCCCATCGACAGCCTGCGCGAGACCCGCGTGATGACGCTCAAGACGCGGCTCGGCAATCTCGGCAACGTGCTCGACGAGGACAGCAGCCAGTGCGATCTGCTGCAACTCGAAAGCCCGGTGCTGAGCACGGCCGAGTTCGCCGCGATGCGCGCGACCATGGGTGCGTCGGCGTGCGAGGTCGATTGCACCTTCCCCGTGATCGACGGCGAGGCGGGGCTGCGCGCCGCGATCGAGCGCATCCGCCGCGAGGCGGAGGAGGGCGTGCGCGCCGGCTGCACGCACGTGATCCTGACCGACGAGGCGCAGGGGCCGGCGCAGGCGCCGATCCCGATGGTGCTGGCGACGGGGGCGGTGCACACGCATCTGGTGCGGCAATCCTTGCGCACCTTCACCAGCCTCAACGTGCGGGCCGCGCAATGCATCGACGTGCATACCTTCGCGGTGCTGATCGGCGTCGGGGCCACCACGGTCAACGCCTATCTGGCGCAGGAGTGCATCGCCGACCGCGTGCGGCGCGGCCTGTTCGGCAACCTCGATCTGAAGACCGCGGTCGGACGCTACAAGAAAGCCGTGGACAAGGGCCTGCTGAAGGTGATGTCGAAGATGGGGATCAGCGTGATCTCCAGCTATCGCGGCGGCTACAATTTCGAGGCGATCGGGCTTTCGCGTGCGCTGGTCGCGGAGTTCTTCCCGGGGATGCAGTCGCGCATCTCCGGCATCGGGCTGACCGGCATCGCGCGCAAGGTGCTCGGCCAGCACGCGCTGGCGTGGGACGCGGAAGTAGTGAGCCTGCCGGTCGGCGGCAACTACAAGCTGCGCCGGCGCGGCGAGACCCACGCCTTCGAGGCGGGGCTGATCCACACCCTGCAAAGTGCCGTCGCGTCGGACAGCTACACCATCTATCGCCGCTATGCGGATGCGGTGCGGAAGATGCCGCCGGTGGCATTGCGCGACCTGCTGGATTTCCGCACCGAGGGACGCACGCCGATCCCGGTGGACGAGGTCGAGAGCATCACCGAGATTCGCAAGCGGCTGCTCTCGCCGGGGATTTCGCTCGGCGCGCTGAGCCCGGAGGCGCACGAGACGCTGTCGATCGCGATGAACCGGATCGGCGCGCGGTCGGACAGCGGCGAGGGCGGCGAGGACGCGGCGCGCAGCAAGCCGCGCGCGAACGGCGACAACGCGTCGTCCGCGATCAAGCAGATCGCGTCGGGCCGGTTCGGCGTGACCGCCGAATACTTGAACAACTGCCGGGAAATCGAGATCAAGATCGCGCAGGGATCGAAACCCGGCGAGGGCGGGCAGCTTCCGGGCTTCAAGGTCTCGGAGATGATCGCGAAGCTGCGGCATTCGCAGCCGGGGGTGATGCTGATCTCGCCGCCGCCGCACCACGACATCTACTCGATCGAGGACCTGGCGCAGCTCATCTACGACCTCAAGCAGATCAATCCCGATGCGCAGGTCTGCGTGAAGCTGGTCGCGCGCTCGGGGATCGGCACCATCGCGGCGGGTGTCGCCAAGGCGCGCGCGGACGCGATCCTGATCTCCGGCCATTCGGGCGGCACCGGCGCCTCGCCCCAGAGCTCGATCAAGTACGCGGGCCTGCCGTGGGAGATGGGGCTGTCGGAGACGCATCAGGTGCTGATGCTGAACCGGCTGCGCCATCGCGTGCGGCTGCGCACCGACGGCGGCATCAAGACCGGGCGGGACGTGGTGATCGCGGCGATGCTCGGGGCGGAGGAGTTCGGCATCGGCACCGCGAGCCTGATCGCGATGGGCTGCATCATGGTGCGGCAGTGCCATTCCAACACCTGCCCGGTCGGCGTCTGCACGCAGGACCCGACACTGCGCGAGAAGTTCGAGGGCTCGCCGGAGAAGGTGATCAACCTCTTTTCTTTCGTCGCCGAGGACGTGCGCGGCATCCTGGCCTCGCTCGGCTGCCGCACGTTGGCGGAAGTGGTCGGCCGCACCGACCTGCTGCACCAGGTCAGCCGCGGCGCCGACTTCCTCGACGACCTCGACCTCAATCCGCTGCTGGCGCAGGCCGATCCCGGCCCGTTCGCGCGCCACTGCACGATCGAGGGCCGCAACGAGGTGCCGGACACGCTGGACGCGCAGATGATCCGCGACGCCGCCGCGTTCTTCTCGCACGGCGAGAAGATGCAACTTCAGTACAACGTGCGCAACACGCAGCGCGCGATCGGAACCCGGTTCTCGTCGCGCATCGTGCGCAATTTCGGGCAGTGAGGCGCTGGCCGAGGGGCACGTGACGGTGCGGCTGCGCGGCTCGGCCGGACAGTCGCTCGGCGCGTTCGCGGTCCGCGGCCTACGACTGGAGGTGTTCGGCGACGCCAACGACTATGTCGGCAAGGGGCTCTCGGGGGCGACGATCGTGGTGCGGCCCTCGCCCTCCTCGACGCTGGCGAGCCAGCAGAACACGATCATCGGCAACACCGTGCTGTATGGCGCGACCTCCGGCGCGCTGTTCGCCGCCGGCCAGGCGGGCGAGCGGTTCGCGGTGCGCAACTCCGGCGCGATTGCGGTGGTCGAGGGCTGCGGCTCGAACGGGTGCGAGTACATGACCGGGGGCACGGTGGTGATCCTGGGCCCGATCGGCGACAATTTCGGCGCCGGCTTTACCGGCGGCGTCGCGTTTGTCTATGACCCCGACGAGATGTTCGCGCTGCGCGCCAATCCCGACAGCCTCACCTGGGCACGGATCGCCGCGCGCGCGTGGGAGGAGCAATTGCGCACGCTGATCGCGCGCCACGTGGACGAGACATCGAGCCGCTACGCCGCAATGCTGCTGCACGAATGGGACCGCACCCGCGACCGCTTCTGGCAGGTGGTGCCGAAGGGCTACGAGAAATACCTGCCGATGCCGCTGGCCGGGCAGGAAGCCGCGATGCGGGCCTGAGCCGCCGGCGTTGCCAGCCCCCGGCGTCCCGCCTAGTCTGCCCCGATCACGGGAGGTCGGGCGATGAAAGTGGGCGAGGCCGTCGCGGAGATCATGAAGCGGGAGGGCATCGGCATCCTGGCCGGCTATCCCGTCAACCATCTGATCGAGTTCGCCGCGAGCGCCGACATCCGCCCGATCATGGTGCGCCAGGAGCGGATCGGCCTGCACATCGCCGACGCCATCTCGCGGGTGACGTCGGGCCGCACCCTCGGCGCGTTCTGCATGCAGCACGGTCCCGGGACCGAGAACGCCTATGGCGGGATCGCGCAGGCGTTCGGGGAATCGGTGCCGCTGCTGGTGCTGCCGATGGGCTATGCGCGGCGGGTGGCGCAAATCCCCGGCAACTACAATCCGGTGGCCGCGATGCGCTCGGTGCTGAAATCCGCCGAGAGCATCACGATCGCGGCCGAGGTGCCCAACATCATGCGGCGCGCCTTCACCCGGCTGCGCAACGGCCGCGGCGGCCCGTGCCTGGTCGAGATCCCGGGCGACATGTTCAATGAGGAGCTGCCCGGCCCGCTCGACTACGCGCCGGTGATGGCGAGCCGCTACGGTCCCGATCCCGACCAGGTGCGCGATGCGGCAAAACTGATCCTGCGCGCCGAGCGGCCGGTGATCTATGCCGGCACCGGCATCCACTGGTCGCGCGCATGGCCGCAACTGCGTCGCCTGGTGGAGCTGACCGGCATTCCCGTGCTGACCAGCCTCGGCGGCAAGAGCGGCTTTCCCGAGGACCACCCGCTCTCGCTCGGCTCGGGCGGGGTGGCCTATCCGAAGGCCGCGCATCATTTCTTGCAGCAGGCCGACCTCATCATCGGGCTCGCGTGCAGCTTCACCGAAACCTCGTTCGCGATTGCGATCCCGAAGGGCAAGACGGTGATCCACGCGACGCTCGATCCCGACCATCTCAACAAGGACGTGCCGGCCGCGATCGGCCTGGTCGGCGACGCGCGATTGACGATCGACGCGCTGATTGGCGAGATCGAGAGGACGCAACCCGAGCCCAGGGACGCGACGGCAACCGCGCGGGCGATCCGCGAGATGCGGGGCGCGTGGCTGGACGAGTGGATGCCGCGGCTCACCTCCGACGAGGTGCCGCTCTCGCCCTATCGCGTGATCCACGAGCTGATGCAGACCGTGGACCGCGCGAACACGATCATCACCCATGATGCCGGCAGCCCGCGCGACCAGCTCTCGCCATTCTGGATTTCGACCGAGCCGCTCTCGTATCTCGGCTGGGGGAAGACGACGCAGCTCGGCTACGGGCTCGGGCTGGCGATGGGGGCGAAACTGGCACGACCGGATAAGCTCTGCATCAACGTCTGGGGCGACGCCGCGATCGGCTTCACGGGGATGGATTTCGAGACCGCGGTGCGCGAGCGCATCCCGATCCTCTCGATCCTGCTGAACAACTTCTCGATGGCGATCGAGCTCAAGGTGATGCCGGTCTCGACCGAGAAATACCGCAGCACCGACATCTCCGGCGACTATGCGGCGATGGCGCGGGCGTTCGGCGGCTATGGCGAGCGGGTCACGGCGCCGCGCGAGATCGCACCCGCGATCCGGCGCGGGATCGAGCAGACGCGCGCCGGCAAGCCCGCATTGCTCGAGTTCATCACCGCCAAGGAGACGCGGATTTCACGGTTCTGAAGGGGCATGCCACGATGGCCGACGTCTCCATCCGCGACGTGCGCAAATCCTTCGGCGCGACCGAGGTGCTGCACGGGGTGAGTGTTGCGATCGAGGACGGCGCGTTCGTGATCCTGGTCGGCCCCTCCGGCTGCGGCAAATCGACGCTGCTGCGCATGATCGCGGGGCTGGAGAACATCACGGAGGGCGAGATCGCGATCGGCGGCCGGGTGGTGAACAAGGTGGCCCCCAAGGAACGCGACATCGCGATGGTGTTCCAGAACTACGCCCTCTATCCGCATATGACGGTGCGCGACAACATGGCGTTCGCGCTGATGCTCGCGCGCGCACCGAAGGCGGCGGTGGACGCCGAGGTGATGCGGGCGGCGCGCATCCTCGGCCTCGACCAGTTGCTCGGCCGCTATCCGCGCCAGCTCTCGGGCGGGCAGCGGCAGCGCGTGGCGATGGGGCGGGCGATCGTGCGCAACCCGCAGGTCTTTCTATTCGATGAGCCGCTCTCCAACCTCGATGCCAAGCTGCGCGTCGCGATGCGCGCCGAGATCAAGGAGCTGCACCAGCGGCTGGGCACGACGACGGTCTACGTCACGCACGATCAGATCGAGGCGATGACGATGGCCGACACGATCGTGGTGATGAACGGCGGCAACGTGGAGCAGGCCGGCGCGCCGCTCGAGCTCTATGACCGGCCGGCCAATCTGTTCGTGGCGGGCTTCATCGGCTCGCCGGCAATGAACTTCTTCACGGGCAAGCGCGACGGCGCAAACTTCCGCACCGAGGGCGGCGCCGCCTGGCCGCTGCCGCCCGGGATCGCGGCGCCGGCCGGCCGGCCGATCGTCTATGGCGTGCGGCCCGAGCATTTGCAGCTCACCGCCGCCGGCGTGCCCGCGACGGTGCAGGTGATCGAGCCGACCGGTGCGGAGACGCAGGTGATCGCGCGGGTGGGATCGGCGCAGATCGTGGGCGCATTCCGCGAGCGCGTCACCGCGCGTCCCGGCGAGACCATCACGCTGTCCGCCGACCCGAGCCTGGTGCATCTGTTCGACGCCGAGACCGGGGTGCGCTGCAACGCCTGATACTGAACTGCACGACGAGGGAGGTAAAGCCATGACGGACCTGACGAGACGCGGCTCGCTGCTGCTGGGGGCGGCCGCCCTGGGTGCGACCGCCGTGCCGCTGATCGGCGCGCACGCCGCGAACGACGTGCCGACGGCGGATGTCACGGCGCCGAAATACGCGATCGAGAAGGGGGCGACGCTGCGGGTGCTGCGCCCGGCGAAGTTCGTCGCTCCTGACGAGACGCTGTTCCGCGCCAACACCAAGAAGTACACCGAGGCGACCGGCGTTCCGGTGCGGGTGGATTTCATCAGTTGGGAGGATTTGCGGCCGCAGACCGCCGTCACCGCCAACACCGGCGCCGGGCCGGACATCGTCGTCGGCTGGGGTGCCGATCCGCAGGTCTATGCCTCGAAACTCGTCGACCTCACCGATCTTGCCGACTATCTCGGCAAGAAATACGGCGGCTGGTACGACCTCGCCCAGATCTACGGCCGGAAATGGAAGACCGACACCTGGATCTCGATCCCGTTCGGCGGCAGCACGGGGCCGACCGTCTATCGCAGCTCCTGGGTCAAGCAGGCCGGCTACGACAAGGTCCCGGAAGACCTCAACGGCTTCCTGACCCTGTGCCAGAAGCTGAAGAAGATCGGCCATCCGGTCGGCTTCGCGCTCGGCCACGCCGTCGGCGACGCGAACGGATTCTGCGACTGGCTGCTGTGGTCGCATAACGGCATGGTCGCCGACGAGAACGGCAAGGTGGCGCTCGATTCCAAGGCTACGATCGACGCGCTGAACTATGCCAAGGAGATCTATCCCACGATGATCTCGGGAACGCTCTCCTGGAACGACGCGAGCAACAACAAGGCGTATGCGGCCGGGCAGATCGCGCTCACTTTCAACGGCGTCTCGATCTACTTTGCGCTCAAGAATTCGCCGGACAAGACGCAGAACGCGATGGCGGTGGACACCATGCACCAGCTGGCGCCGAAGGGGCTGGCGAAGCGGACGCCGGAGAGCGCCACGGTGGTCAACGCCATGCTGTTCAAGCACAGCAAATATCCGAACGCGGCGAAGGACTATTTGCGCTTCATGATGGAAAGCCCGCAATACGGGCCGTGGCTGTCGTCGTGCCTCGGCTACTGGTCCGAGCCGCTGAAGGCGTACAGCAAGATGAGCTTCTGGACCTCCGACCCGAAGCTGGAGCCGTACCGCGACGGCATGGACACGCCGTACTACGACGGCTACATGGCGCCGATCTCGTCCGCCTCCAGCGCCGTGTCGGCCAACTACATCCTGGTCGATATGTTCGCCAAGGTCGCGACCGGCGCCGCGAGCCCGCAGGCGGCGGCGAAGCAGGCGGCGCAGCAGGCCGCGCGCTACTTCAAGGGCTGAACGCCCCGCCCCCGCCGGCCGCACGCCGGCGGGGGCACGGGTGCGACGCTGAAAGCAGGACCGCATGGACGCGACCGTTCAGACCTGGACCTACACCCGCCCCAAGCAGACGACGCTCGGGCGGGTGCTGGACAGCAAGCCGTTCCTGGTGGCGCTGTGCATGTTGCCCACGGCGGGGCTGCTGCTGATCTTCCTGACCTACCCGCTCGGCCTTGGCGTCTGGCTCGCCTTCACCGACGACACGATCGGCCAGCCTGGGCACTTCATCGGCCTCGGCAATTTCATCTCGCTCGCCAACGACCCGGTGTTCTGGATGGCGGTGTGGCAGACCGTCCTCTACACGGCGGCCGCGACGGTGGGGAAGTTCGCGCTCGGGCTGTGGCTCGCGCTGCTGCTGAACAACCATCTGCCGATCAAGGCGTTCCTGCGCGCGATCGTGCTGCTGCCGTGGATCGTGCCGACGGTGCTGTCGGCGATCGCGTTCTGGTGGATCTACGATCCGCAGTTCTCGATCATCTCCTACGTGCTGGTCGATCTGCTGCATTGGCGCAAGACCTATATCGACTTCCTCGGCACGCCCTGGAACGCGCGCTGGTCGCTGATCGCGGCCAATATCTGGCGCGGCATCCCGTTCGTCGCGATCTGCCTGCTGGCCGGGCTGCAGACCATCTCGCCCTCGCTCTACGAAGCGGCGCTGCTCGACGGCGCCTCGGGCTGGCAGCGGTTCCGGCGCATCACCGTGCCGCTGCTGATGCCGATCCTGGCGGTGGTGCTGACGCTTTCGGTGCTGTTCACGTTCTCGGATTTCCAGCTCGTCTATGCGATCACCCGCGGCGGCCCGTTCAACACCACCCAGCTCATGGCAACGCTTGCCTTCCAGCGCGCGATCCCGGGCACGCGCCTGGGCGAAGGCGCCGCGATCGCGGTTGCGATGATCCCGTTCCTGATGGTCGCGACCTTGGTTTGCTATTTCGGCGTCGGCCGGCGCAAGTGGCAGCAGGGGCCCGGCAATGAGTGAGGCGGCGCTCGATGCGGGACGCGTCGATCCCGGCGCGCCCGAGCGGCTGGCATGGGATTCGCGCGCGCGTCGGGTGGTGACGGTCTATGTGCCGCTCGCGCTGTTCGTCATCGTGCTGCTGTTCCCGTTCTACTGGATGACGATCACCGCCATCAAGCCGAACTACGAGCTGTACGACTACAAGAAATTCAACCCGTTCTGGGTGCATTCGCCGACGCTCGAGAACATCCGCAACCTGCTGTTCAAGACCGACTATCCGCGCTGGCTGCTGATCACGATGACGGTCGCGGTGTGCGCGACCGCGCTCTCCCTGTTTGCGAGCGTGCTCGCCGCCTACGCGATCGAGCGCCTGCGCTTCCGCGGCTCGCAGCACGTGGGGCTGCTGATCTATCTCGCCTATCTGGTGCCGCCGACGATCCTGTTCATCCCGCTCGCCAGCGTGGTGTTCCAGTTCGGCCTGTACGACAGCCCGCTCGCGCTCATTCTCACCTATCCGACGTTCCTGGTGCCGTTCTGTACCTGGCTGCTGATCGGCTACTTCAAGTCGATCCCGTACGAGCTGGAGGAGTGTGCGCTGATCGACGGCGCCTCGCGGTTGCAGATCCTGCGACGGATCACGCTGCCGCTCGCGGTGCCGGGACTGATCTCGGCCGGCATCTTCGCCTTCACGCTGTCGTGGAACGAGTTCATCTATGCGCTCGCGTTCATCGAGTCGACCCAGAACAAGACCGTGCCGGTCGCGGTGCTGACCGAGCTGGTCACGGGCGACGTCTATCAGTGGGGATCGCTGATGGCGGGCGCGCTGCTCGGCTCGGTGCCGGTGGCGCTCTTTTATTCGCTTGTTCGTGGAGTACTACGTCTCCAGCCTCACCGGGGCGGTGAAGGAATAGCGAGCGCCGCCTCGCGCCAGCGATCCTCGCGCGCGATGTCGGGGTCATAGGGACGGCGCAGGTAATAGGGGATCAGCGGGCGGAACCAGTCATAGATGCGCCGGAGCTCCGCGATCGGCGACGGGTGATAATCGACGCGCAGGTCGAGCTCGGCGAACGGTTCGGCGCCGAACACCAGGATCGCCGCCGAGAACTGGCCCTCCTCCTGCCCGCCGGCATCGCCGCCCGCCTCCACCGCGGCGATCAGCCGGTCGCACAGATCGCTGCCCGCGCCCGCCTCCATGCTTTGCGCCATCGCCGCCACCACGCGCTCGCCCACCACCGCGTTGCCCATCGCGACGAATTGCGCCCCAAGCTCGTGGCCGCTGTAGCCGTTCGCGGTCGGGCCGCTCCAGGCGGCGGTGCGGCCGTAGCTGTCCACGACACCGATCTGGCGCCGATGGATGTGGCTATCGCTCGCCCGCAGCTCGTCGAGCACCTTTGGCGCCGAGTGGCCGAAATCGAGCAGTCGGCCGGCGAGCTGCGTCAGTCGCGGATCGGCGATGAGCTGCACCGAGGCGGCGCCCCGGCCAGGGCGCACGACCGGACAGCGATTGCCGACGGCGGGGGCGCGAGTCGCCATTGCGACGCCGAGCCGCCCGCTTGCCGGGCAGCGGGCCACGACCGTGAAGGTCATCGGCCGGACGCGAACGGATCGGCCACGCGCGGCCAATAGGGCGTGCGCAGCTTGGTGTACGGGATCGCCGCGTAGTCCGGCCCGATCGCGCCGGGAGCGGCGACATAGCGCACCTGCTTCGCGATCGGCGCAAAGCCCGCATAGAAATGCTGCGTCGATTTCACCACCACGATGCGCTTGTCGTCCAGCCGGCAGCCGATGCCAGTGAAGGCGTCGGGATGGAACGTCTGGTGCCGGTTGCTCACCAGCACGATGTCGATCCCGCCCGACTCCACCCATACGCTCGGCCCGAGCTGGGCGCGGCCGCCGCTCAGGCCGGTCTCTGTGTGCGCGTCTGCGATCGCGCGCACCACGACGGGCAGATCGATCGGATCGCCCGACGCGGCGCCGCACTTGCCGCCGATGCGCAGGCTCATGCGCGCGCCCTCGCCCCATTCCTGGCAGAAGCGCACCGCGAGCGGGTCCCAGAAAATGCCGATCGCCACACCCTTGATGCCGCGCTCGACCAGCCGGCGCAGGATCGGCGTGCTGTCCGCCGGGGCGCCGCCGCCGGCATTGTCGGCCACGTCCGCCAGCACCACCGGGCCGGCTTGTGCGGCCAGCGCCGCGTCGATCCCGCCATCGATCGTGTCGTGCGCGGTCGCCGCCTGCTCGCGCATCTCCCACAGCTCGCGGCCGAGCCGGCTCGCGAGGGTCGCCGCGGCCTGCGGATCGCCGTCGGCAACCACCAGCATCTTGGCACCCACGTCGGCCACGTCGCCCCACGGGAAGCCGTGGCCGAACGAGACCGAGAGGATGCCGTCGCGTCCCTCGTGCTCGGCCATGCGGCGCACGAAGCCGCGCATCGGCTCGAGCGGCGTGCGCCACATATTGATCATGCGGCAATCGTAGTAGGCCATGACGGGGCGGATCTCGCCGCGCTGCGCGCGCAGGCACAGCGGATAGAGCTCGCGCGCACGATCCGCCATGTCGATGTGCGGGTATTCCTTGAAGGTGATGATGATGTCGGCGGCTTGCCGCATCTGCTCGGTCAGATGGCAGTGCAGGTCGAGCTCGATGCCGATCGTCACCTTCGGCCCCACGATCTCGCGCACACGCGCGAGCGTATCGCCCTCGCAGTCGTCATAGCCGTCTGCGACCATCGCGCCGTGCATGAACAGCAGCACGACATCGACCGGCATCGCCGCGCGCAGATCGTCGAGCAGCGTGTCGCGCAGCTCCTCATAGACTCGGCGCAGCGTGGTGCCGGCGGGCTGCGCGCCGGCGCAGATGCTCTCGACGATGGTGTGGCCGTCGGTCTCGGCCATGCGCCGCCACTCGATCAGCGGGATGTTGCCGCTGGCCGGCGAATGGCGGCTGCCGTCGCGGCGATGATAGCCGCGTTCCATGAAGCTCGCGCGCCCGGTCGGGATCGGCGAGAAGGTGTTGGTCTCGGTGGAGAGGCTGGCCATGAACAGCTTCACGATCGGGCTCCTGCGCAGACAAGGGTTACGCCATGCCGCCGTCGATGGTCAGGATCGCGCCGGACGTGTAGCCCGAGAGCGGGCTGGCCAGGAACGCGACGGCATGGCCGATCTCCGCGGGTGACGCGGCGCGGCCGAACGGCATTGCGGCGAGCAGCTCCTGCCAGCGTTCCGCGTCGCCGAGCGTCTTGGCGGCGCGGTCGCGCTGCAGCATCACCAGCCGCTCGGTCGCGACCGGACCGGGGTTGATGCCGACCACGCGCAGCCCGTCGGCCGGCGCCTGCCGCCCGAGTGCGCGCGTCAGTGCCATCAGCGCCGCGTTGCCGGCCGCACCCACGATGTAGCCCGGCGGGTATTTTTCTCCCGCCGCGCCGATGACATTCACGATCACGCCGGATTTGCGCGCCGCCATCATCGGATAGACCGTGCGGCAGAATGCGATGAAGCCGAACACCTTCAGATCCCACGCGCGCCGCCAGGTCTCGTCGTCCACCGAGCCGATGCCGCCGGGCGGGATGGCGCCCGCGTTGTTCACCAGGATGTCGATCTCGCCCGCGGCATCGGCCGTGCGCCGCACCGCCGCCTCGCTGGAGAGGTCGGCCGCGATGGTTTGCACCGCGACCTGCCGCCGGGTCCGGATCGCGCCTGCCGCTGCATCGAGGGTTGCCGGATCGCGCGCGACCAGGATGACGTCGCAGCCCTCGTCGGCCAGCGCCTCGGCCGCAGCACGGCCGATCCCTTTCGAGCCGCCGGTGATCAGGGCGCGCTTGCCCGCGAGCTTCAAATCCATCGCGTTCACGTCCGATTTTCCAGCAGGCGCTTGAGGTGCGCCAGTTCGTCATCGAGGTCTTTCATGCCCGCCGCGAACGCATCGCCGGGCATCCCCGGCGGCTTGGCGAATGCCATCGAGACGACCGCGCCGCCGGCGAGCGGGGCCACCCGACCGGGCACCAGCCAGGTGCCCTCGACGGGATCGATGAACTCGTGGTCGAGAATGCCGCAATCGCGCGCCATCTTCGCGCGGATGCGTCCGGGGCCGCGCGGCGTTTCGATCGCGAACGTGCCGTCCGGCAACGCGCGCGCCGAGCGCACGTTATGGACGGCCCATTGCGGCCAGGTCGCGACATCGGCCACGGCGTCGAACACGGCGTCTGCCGCGCGGGCGATGAACACGCTTCGGACGCTGTAGGCTGGATCGGTCACGCAAGCGTTCCTCTCATAGTAGGTGCCGAAAGTATCAACTCACCGCAGCGGCTCATCCCACCGTCATGGTCGGCCCCCGGGTCGGGCCGAAGGCCCGCCGAGGACAGGCTCAGGCCGGCCATCCACGACTTCGCGTCGTGGCACGACCGAAAGACGGGGATGCCCGGCCTTCGCCGGGCATGACGTGGGAGGTGCATAGGCCAGGGTGCGTCAATCCTTTGCGACCGTATCAGCTCCGCCGCCGCCGTGCGTCGGTCAGAAGACAAAGCATCTCGAACAGGATCGAGGCCCCGTGGAACGCGGTCAGGCCGCCGACGTCGAACGGCGGCGACACTTCCACCAGATCGCCGCCGACGAAATCGATCCCCATCAGCCCGCGCAGCAGACGTTGCGCCTCGATGGTGGTGATGCCGCCCGCCTCCGGCGTGCCGGTGCCGGGCGCATAGACGGGATCGAGGCTGTCGATGTCGAAGGAAAGATAGGTCGGGCCGTCGCCGGCGATGCGCCGCGCTTCCTCCAGTGCAAAGCGCCAGCCGCGATCATGAAACTCGTCCATCGGCAGCACGCGCATCCCCGCGCGCTTGCTGTAGGCCCACATGTCGGGATCGTTGCTGCTGCCGCGGATGCCGATCTGGATGACGCGCTTGGGGTCGAGCAGGTGTTCGTCGGTGGCACGGCTGAACGGCGCGCCGTGGTGGAAGCGGCTGCCCATGTAGTCGTCGCCGGTATCGGCATGGGCGTCGATGTGGATCATGCCCACCGGGCCGTTTGCGGCCACCGCGCGCAGGATCGGCAGGCTGATCGAGTGGTCGCCGCCGACCGAGAGCGGCATCACGCCGGCGCCGAGCACGCGGCGATAGAACGCCTCGATCTCCTCATGCGCCGTCGCGAGCGCATAGGGTTCCTCGATCCAGCAATCGCCGAGGTCGCGCACGCGGATGCCGTCGAACGGGGCGGTGCCGGTCGCGGGATTGCACCTGCGCAGCAGGCTCGACTGGTTGCGGACCTCGCGCGGGCCGTGGCGCGTGCCGGCGCGGTTGGTCACGCCGCCGTCGAACGGCACGCCGATGATGCCGAGATCGACGGCGGCGAGGTCCTCGGTCGCCGGGGCGCGGAAGAAGGTCGGGATGCCGGTGTAGCGCGGCCGCGCCTGCGGGTCGGCCATCGCGGTGTAGCGCTTGATCGGCTTGATCGGCTCCATTCGGGTCTCCTTCGGTCAGACGGCGAGGCGGCGCAGATGGGCGGCCATCGCGCGGCGGGCGGCGGCGGCGTCGCGGGCGAGGGCGAGCAGGGCGGCGATCTGCCCGGGCCGGCTTAGCAGGCTGCCGAGCAGGTGCGAAACCGCGATTGCGCCGCCGGCGCCGAGGGCGGCCAGCGCGGCCGGGGGCAGGTCGCGCTCGGCCGGGTCGCAGATCGCGCGCAGCACGGCGAAGGGGCGGCCGGCGCGGGTCGCGGCCGCGGCGACGGCGCCGCTTTCGAGATCGACGGCGGCGGCGCCGGTCGCTGCGTGCAGGCGGCGCTTCTCGGCGGCGGTCGCGACGATCGCGCCGCCGCCCAGGATTTTCCCCGCAATCGGCGCCCCCAGGCGGCGCGCGAGCACCGCATCGACTGGCCAAACGCGGCCGGCGACGAGCACCGCTTCGGGCACCAGGATCGCACCCGGCCGCAGGGCCGGGTCGAGGCCGCCGGCGAGGCCGAAGCTGACCAGCGCTTCGGCGCCGCCCGCCAGCAGCCGCTCGGCCGCCGCGCCCGCGCCCCCCTCCCCGCCCCCGCCGATCGCGACCGTGCCGCCGAGGGAGCGGGCGAGCCGCGCCTCGGCCGCCAGCCCGACGACGATGCCAAGTCTCACGGTCAGCCCCGTGCCCGTAAGCCCCGTGCCCGACCCCCTTCCCTATCGCGGCCAGTCCAGCCGCGGCTCGCTGCGCGGTGGCGGACTGTCCGGCTCGGGCGCGCGGCGCGGCCCCGGACGGATCACCCGCGGCATCTCCGGCTCGTCCTCGATCTCCGGCTCGTGCCGTGGCGGAATCGGCGGCCGCACCGCCGCCGGGCCCATGCCCAGGGGCGGGCGGCGGTAGCGCGCCGGATCGGGCAGTTCCTCGTAGCCGACCGCCGCACCGCGCTCGGGCAGGCGCAGCGCCAGGCGGCGGATCTCCTCCTGGATCTCATCGAGCCGCGCCTCGATCAGCTCCAGCCGCGCCTTCACCCCGAACACGCTGAACGGCATCGCCAGGAACGCAAGCCCCAGCAGCAGGGCCGGCAGCAGCACCAGCAGCGGAACCCACCACGGCACCCAGGCCGGCAGCGCGAACGGCATCGTCATGGCCGCAAGCATAGCAGGTTAGACGCCGCCCGGCTGGATTCGCGGCGACGCCCGTGCGAGTCCTGCCCAACAATCGCCCGAGGTGTGCCCATGCTGCTGCTGATCCCTGGCCCCGTCACCACCCACCCCGACGTGCGCCAGGCGCTCGCCTGCGATGTGGCCCCCTGGGACAACGATTTCCGCGACCTCTACGTCCGCGTGCTGCGCCGCCTGCTGCCGATCGCCGAGGCGGACGCGGACACCCACGCGGTGCTGGCGCTGCAAGGCAGCGGCCACATGGTGGTCGAGGCGGCGATCCGCACCTTCGTCCCGCACGGCGGCACCATCCTGATCCCCGCGACCGGCGCCTACGCCGACCGGATGTCGCGGCTGGCGCGCGAGGCCGGGCGCGTGGTGATCGACGTGAAGGTGGCAGAGGGCGAGCGCACCGATCCGGAACTGGTTGCCGCCGCGCTGCGCGCCCATCCCGAGGCGAGCCATCTCGGCGCGGTGTACAGCGAGACCGGCAGCGGCGTGATCCACGACGTCCCCGCCCTCGCCGCCGCGGCCGGCGCAGAAGGGCGGCGCGTGCTGGTCGATGCCGTCTCGGCGTTCGGCATCATGCCACTGCCGATGCGCGACCTGCCGATGGTGGATGCGGCGATGTTCACCTCCAACAAGGGGCTGGAGGCGCCTCCCGGCCTCGGCTTCGCCGCCGCCCGCATCGACCGGCTGCGCGAGAGCGCCGGGCGCGCGCAGAGCTGGTCGCTCGACCTCGCCGACATCTACGCGCACACGCTGAGAAACCCCGGCGCCTTCCGCTTCACCCCGCCCGGCCAGGTGCTGGTGGCGCTCGAAATCGCCCTCGGCCGCTTCGAGGCGGAAGGCCGGCCGGCGCGGCTCGCGCGCTACACCGCGAACATGCGCACGCTCTATGACGGCGTGCGCGCGCTCGGCCTGCGCCCGTGCCTGTCGCCCGCGGTGCAGGGGCCGGTGGTGGTCAATGTTCACGCGCCGGACAGTCCGGCGTGGGATCTCCAGGCGTTCGTCGATGCGTTGAAGCGGCGCGGCGTGCTGATCAGCAATTTCTATAACACCCCGTTCCCGAGCTTCCGCATCGGCTGCATCGGCGCGGTGACACCGGCCGACATGCGCGGCGCGGTCGGGGCGATCGGCGAGGCGATGGCGGAATTGGGCGTAACCCTCCGGCGGGCGGCCTGAGATGGCGAGCGATCTGGAAATTGCCCGCGCGGCAACCCTGCGTCCGATCGCCGAGATCGCCGAACGGGCCGGCATTCCCGCCGACGCGCTGGAACCCTATGGCCGGTACAAGGCGAAGATCAGCCTCGACTTCATCCGCGCCGCCGAGGCGCGGCCGGAGGGGAAGCTGGTGCTGGTCACGGGCATCAGCCCGACACCGCCCGGAGAAGGCAAGACCACCACCACGGTCGGGCTGGCCGATGGGCTGAACAGCCTCGGCACCCGAACCATGATCTGCCTGCGCGAACCCTCGCTCGGGCCGAGCTTCGGCCAGAAGGGGGGTGCCGCCGGCGGCGGGCACGCGCAGGTCGTGCCGATGGACCAGATCAACCTGCACTTCACCGGCGACTTCCACGCGATCGCGACGGCGAACAATCTGCTCGCGGCGCTGATCGACAATCACGTCTACTGGGGCAACCCGCTCGGCATCGACACGCGCCGCGTCTCCTGGCGCCGCTGCATGGACATGAACGACCGCGCGCTGCGTGCGATCGTCAACAGCCTGGGCGGCACCGCCAACGGCTACCCGCGCGAGGACGGCTTCGACATCACCGCCGCCTCCGAGGTGATGGCGGTGTTTTCCCTGGCGCGCGATCTTGACGATCTGCGGGCGCGGCTCGGGCGGATGGAGGTGGCCGCGCGCCGCGACGCCTCGCCGATCACCGCCGCCGACCTCAAGGCGGATGGCGCGATGGCGGCGCTGCTGCGCGACGCCTTTCAGCCCAATCTGGTGCAGACCCTCGCCGGCTCGCCCGCACTGGTGCATGGCGGCCCGTTCGCCAACATCGCGCACGGGTGCAACTCGGTGATCGCGACCCGGACCGCGCTCAGGCTCGCCGATGTGGTGGTGACCGAGGCCGGGTTCGGCGCCGATCTGGGCGGCGAGAAGTTTCTCGACATCAAGTGCCGTGCGGCGGGCATCGCGCCGTCGGCGGCGGTCGTGGTGACGACCGTGCGCGCGCTGAAGATGCACGGCGGCGTGGCCCGTACCGATCTGGTCCGCGAGGACGTGGCCGCGGTCGGCCGCGGCGTCGTCAATCTTGCGCGTCATGTCGAGAATCTTCGCAAGTTCGGGCTGCCGGTGGTGGCGGCGCTGAACCGCTTCACCTCGGATACCGACGCCGAGATCGCGGCGGTGCGCGACGGGATCGCGCCTCAGGGCGTGGAACTGGTCCCTTGCACGCACTGGGCCGATGGTGCCGCGGGTGCGGCGGCGCTGGGACGCGCGGTGCTCGACCTGATCGCGGGGGGCGCGGCACGGTTCCGGCCGCTCTATCCGCCCGAGATGCCGGTGGCCGAGAAGCTGCGCACGATCGCGCGCGAGATCTATCGCGCCGCCGACGTGTCGATCCCGGCGCCCGCCGCGCGGCGGCTCGCCGATTTCGACGCGCGGCACCCGGGGCTTGGGGTTTGCGTCGCCAAGACGCAGTACAGCTTCAGCGCCGATCCCACGCTGCTCGGCGCGCCCGAGGGGCACGTGCTGCCGGTGCGCGAAGTGCGGCTGTCGGCCGGGGCGGGGTTCGTGGTCGCGATCTGCGGCGAGATCATGACCATGCCCGGCCTGCCCCGCACGCCGTCGGCCGAGGCGATCCGGATCGGGCCGGAGGGCGAGATCGAGGGGTTGTCCTGAGCCGTACGCGCGCGCGGCCGCTAGCCGCCCGCGGGATCGTTGTCTCCCGGCCGGCTGAGAAGGTCCGCGAGCAACGGCGGCAAGTCACGGGCCATATGCAGCACACGCAACACCTGTGCCGGCCGGCGCTCCGCATTGTAGATCAACAGATACGGAAGCCCCTTTACCGACCAGAACCGGAACGGGTCCGGCAAAATATCAAGCCGGCGATGGCCAAGTAGAGGGCGCCGTGCGAGTAGAGGGCGCCGTGCGAGTCGGGCCGCGTCCTTCACGGCGGCGCCGAGCAACCGGCGCGCGGCGGCAACACCACCAGGACCATCCGCGATCCAGTCCGCCGCCTCCTCGAGATCCCTGGCTGCTTGCGGCGCGAAGTTGCGCAACCGGCTCAAGCCGGCGCCGTGCTTCTCCGGGCGATCCGGGCCTCGACGCGCGCAACCACGTCTTGGGCGGTGAGATAGCCGTCGCGGTCGCCTTCCGCCTGCGCCGCCAGCACGGACTCGATCACCTGCCCGCGCTCGGCTTCAAGCCGCTGCAGCAGGCTCACACCCGCCTCGATCAGCGCATCCCGGTCACGGTAGCGCCCCTGCGCCACGGCTTCGGTCGCGAAGCGTTCCAGTTCCGGCGGCAACGTGGCGCTGGTCATGTCGGGAAGGTAGGCGGACCCAAGCCGCCCGGGAAGGGGCGGTCGTCACCGCCGCACGTCCTTGCGACTGAGACATACCACCCGTGATTTCAGCCGTCCTGCATCAGCCCCCGCCAGGCGAGCTGGTCGGCGTGCATCCGGCGGAACACCGCGTATTTCGCGTCGTGGTAGCGGCGAACCGCACCGCCGGCCGGCTCGATCACGCTGCCCGCGCGGGTCATCGCCCGCATCGCCGCCTCCAGATCGGCATGCGCGCCGCCGGCGACCGCGCCGAGCACCGCGGCGCCGAGCAGCACCGCCTCCGGCTCCTCGGCGAGCACGACCCGGCAGCCGGTCGCGTCCGCGTGCTCGCGCAGAAACACCGGATTGCGGGTGCCGCCGCCGCAGGCGAGCACCGTGTCGGTGGCAAAGCCCTGCGACCCCAAGGCTGCGATGATGTCGCGCGTGCCGTAGGCGATCGCCTGGATCGTCGCGAGATACAGCAATGCCAGCTCGTCCGCGCCGGCCGCGAGCGTCAGTCCGGCGACCGTGCCGCGCAGCATCGGATCGGCGTGCGGCGAGCGGTTGCCGTGAAAGTCGGGATCGACATGCAGCTCGCGCGTCAGCGCGGCCGGGAACGCGAGGCCGGCGGCGAGCGCATCGAGCCGCGCATTCAGCGCGTCATAGATGCTGCCTTCGCCACGCGCGCCCGACAGGCCCGCATGGCTCGCGATCACGTGGTCGATCAGGCTGCCGGTCGCGGACTGGCCGCCCTCGTTCAGCCACATCCCCGGCAGCATGGCGGAGAAATAGGGTCCCCACACGCCGGGGACGAAGCGGGGCGCGGGCGAGACGGCCATGTGGCAGCTCGACGTGCCGCCGATCAGCGCCAGCCGGCGGTTGAAATCCGTGTCCTCATCCCCGAGCGGTGCGCCGATCACGCCGATGCCGCCGGCATGGGCGTCGATCGCCGAGGTGCCGACCGGAATTCCCCGGGCGAGGCCAAGCTCGGCGGCCGCGCGCGCCGAAAGCCCCGCCCCAATCGGGGCCGCGATCGGGCGGATATCGGTGCCGATGCGGGCGAAGCCTTCGTCGGCGAGTTCGCCGAGGCCGATCGCGCGGAAATACGACGCGTCCCATCGTCCCTCGTGCCCGAGATAGGTCCATTTGCACACCGTCGAGCACAGCGAGCGCGAGGTGTGTCCCGTGGCACGCCAGGTCAGGAAGTCCGGCAGATCGAAAAAATACGCGGCGCGCGTCCAGGCTTGCGGCAGATGTCGCTTCAGCCAGAGCAGCTTCGGCGTCTGCATCTCCGGCGAGATGGCGCCGCCGACATAGCGCAGCACCTCGTGGCCGGTCGCGTTGATCCGCGCCGCCTGTTCGGTTGCGCGGTGGTCCATCCAGACGATGACGTCGCGGGCCGGATCGCCGTCTGGGCTGATCGAGACCGGCTCGCCCGCGGCGTCGCGCAGCACCAGCGAGCAGGTCGCATCGAAGCCGACGCCGTGCAGCCGGACGGCGCCTGCCTGCGCGCCCGCGCCGCGCACGGCGGCACAGACCGCGCGCCAGATGTCGTCAGCCGACTGCTCGACGAAATCCGTGCGGGGGCGCCATAGACGGATCGGCTCGGTAGCAAGCCCGAGCCGATGGCCCGCCAAGTCGAACAGCGCTGCTCGTGCGCTGCCGGTGCCGACATCGACGCCGAGAACCGCGTCCCGCATCAGAGCGGCTCCGTCCTGACTGGAAACGCGACGGCATTGCACCTACCGTCACCCCCGCGAAAGCGGGGGTCCAGGTGAATGGCGGTCAGCACGCCGACCACCTGGATTCCCGCTTTCGCGGGAATGACACGAGAACGCAGTGGTGCGTCGCGATTGGACAATTCGATTCCACTCGTCGTGAAACCGCATCAGCTCATCCAGTTGCCGCCATCGACGTTGTAGGTCTGCGCCACGATGTAGTCGGCATCGGCGCTGGCCAGGAACACCGCCATCCCTGTCATGTCCTCCGGCCGGCCCATGCGGCCATGCGGTACGGCGGCAGCGACCCGGCGCTTCTTCTCGCCGAGCGGCAGGTTTTCGTACTTCGCGAACAGCGCGTCCACCTGGTCCCACATCGGCGTGTCGATCACGCCCGGCGCGATGCCGTTGACGTTGATGCGGTGGCGGATCAGGTCCAGCCCGGCACTCTGCGTCAGGCTGATCACCGCCGCCTTGGACGCGCAATAGACGGCGACCAGCGCCTCGCCGCGCCGCCCCGCCTGGGAGGCGAAGTTGATGATCTTGCCGCCCTGCCCTTGGCGGATCATCTGGGCGGCAACCGCCTGCAAGGTGAACAGCAAGCCTTCGACGTTGACCGCGAACACGCGCCGATAGCTCTCGCGCGTGATCTCCATGATCGGGGCGAGGTCGAACACGCCGGCGTTGTTGACCAGAATGTCGATGCGGCCGGCCGCTGCGACAGACGCGGCCACCATCGCCTCGATGCTGTCCTGGCGCGTGACATCGACGCCGAGCGCCGTCGCGCCGTGCCCGACCTCCTCGGCCGCCTGCCGCGCCGCGTCTTCCGACAAATCGGCGATGACCACGCGGGCGCCTTCATCCGCATAGCGCCGGGCGATCGCGAGTCCGATGCCGCGCGCGCCGCCGGTGATCAGCGCCACCTTGCCGTCGAGCCGCATCACACCTCTCCTACCAGCAGGTATAGCCGCCGTCGGCCAGCACGATGCTGCCGGTCAGCAGGCTTGCCGCGTCGGAGGCGAGGAACAGCACGGTCGCCGCGATCTCCTCCGGCTGGCCGACCCGCTTCATCGGCGTCATCTCGATCCAGGTGTCGCGCATCGCCGCGTTCTCCATCCCGAACAGCGTGAGCGGGGTCGCGATATAGGTCGGCGCCACCGCGTTGACCCGCACGCCGCGATCGCCCCACTCGGCGGCGAGCGAGCGCGTCAGGTGATGCACCGCCGCCTTCGACGCGTTGTAGAAGGATTGCGGCTGCGGCTTGTTGACGATGAAGCCGGACATCGAGCCGATGTTGACGATCGAACCCCGCCCGTGCGCCAGCATCCGCCGCCCGAACGCGCGGCAGCACCAAAAGAGGCCGTCGAGGTTCACGTCCATGTGGCGGCGCCAGTGCTCGTCGGTGGTGTCCTCGGCGCGCACGTCGCTGAACGCGATGCCCGCGTTGTTCACCAGGATCGCGGCATCCTCGATGCGCGCGGCGAGCGCCTCGACCGCCGCGCTGTCGGTGACGTCGAGCGCCGCGCCGTCGGCTTCGATGCCCAAATCCCGCAGCTTGGCGACCGCATCGGCCACGCGCTCGGGCAGCTTCTCGGCGACATGCACGCGCGCCCCGGCCTCGCCCAGCGCCTGCGCGCAGGCGAAGCCGATGCCCTGGCCGCCGCCGGTGACCACCGCGACGCGACCATCGAGCCTGAACTTCTCCAGATACATGGCGCGCCCTTCCCTCCTTGACGGCCCCTACTTGACGGCACCGAACGTGAGGCCGCGCACCAGTTGCCGCTGGCTGATCCAGCCGAACACCAGGATCGGCGCGATCGCCAGCACCGAGGCGGCCGACAGCTTGGCCCAGAACAGGCCCTGCGGCGCCGAGAACGAGGCGATGAAGGCCGGCAGCGGCGCGCTGTCGTGCGACGAGAGATTGAGGCTCCAGAACGCCTCGTTCCAGCAGAGAATGATGTTGAGCAGGGCAGTCGATGCGATCCCCGGCCCGGCCAGCGGCAGCACCACGCGGGTCACGACCTGGCGCACCGTGGCGCCGTCGATGCGGCTCGCCTCGATGATGTCCTTGGGCGTCTCGCGGAAGAAGGTGAACAGCATCCACACCGCGATCGGCAGGTTCGAGAGCACGTAGATGATGATCAGGCCGAGCACGGAATCGAGCAGCCCGGCGTCGCGCGCGATCAGGTAGATCGGCACCAGCACGCCGACCGCCGGCAGCATCTTGGTGGACAGCATCCACAGCAGCACGTCGCGTGTCCGCCGCGTCGGATAGAACGCCATCGCGAACGCGGCCGGAACCCCCAGCAGCAGGACGATGATGGTGGAACCGAAGGAGATCACGACGCTGTTCCACGCGAACAGGAGATAATTTGCCTGCGCGAAGATGTCGCGGTAGTTCTGCACCGTCGGGGCGAAGAACAGCAGCGGCGGCGTCTGCACCGCCTGCACCTCGGTCTTGAAGCTCGCGAGCAGCATCCAGAAGATCGGAAAGAACATCAGCAGCGCCGCCAGCCAGCACAGAATGCCCGCCACCGCCTGCCCGCGCGTCTTTTTCGCGCCGCGAGATTTCATACGTCGAGCCTCCGCGCCACCGTGCGCAGCAGGAACGCCGCCATCACGTTGGCGAGCACGATCGCGATCACCCCGGCCGCCGAGGCGCCGCCCACGTTGAAGGCGAGCAGCGCGCGCTGGTAGATGAGGAAGGTGAGGTTGGTGGTGGTGGTTCCGGGGCCGCCCGCGGTGGTGACATAGATTTCGGCGAAAATGCCGAGCAGGAAGATCGTCTCCATCATGATGACGACGCTGATCGCGCGTCCCATGTGCGGCACCTGGATGTGGCGGAAGATCGCGATCGGGCCGGCCCCGTCCAGGTGCGCCGCCTCGATCGTCGAGGCATCGAGCGACTGCACCGACGTGAACAGGATCAGGAACGCGAACGGCAGCCACTCCCAGGACACGATGCCGACGATCGAGCCGAGCGGGAATTGCCCGAACCAGTCGAACCCGTTCAGGCCGATCAGGCGCGCGAGCCAGCCGAACAGCCCGTTCACCGGGTTCATCAGCAGGTTCTTCCAGACCAGTGCGCTCACCGTCGGCATCACGAAGAACGGCGAGATCAGCAGCACGCGCGCGACGCCCTGTCCGGGGAACGGGTTGTCGAACAGCGCCGCCAGGATCGCGCCGAAGCCCACGGTGATGACCAGCACCGCGACCACCATCTCGACCGTCACCAGCAGCGCCGAGCCGAGCGCCGAACTCTCGATCAGGAAGCGATAGTTGGAGAACCCTGCCCAGCCGTGCAGCATCGGATTGAGCAGATTGTAGCGGCGGAACGAGAACCACAGCGTCATCGCCAGCGGGACGATCATCCAGACCAGCAGCACGCCCACCGCCGGAAAGGTGAGCGGCCTCGTGTCCACGCCGCCGCCGAGGCCGCGCCGCCGGGCACGGGGCGCGACGCGGCCCGGGACGGTGGTGGCTGCGCCCATCAGCGGCGGTTTGTCATTGCCCGTAGCCGGCTTGCTGCATGGTGGCGGCGACCGAACTCTGCGCCTGCTTCAGCGCCGCATCGACGCTCATCTGCCCGGTGAGCGCCGCCGAGATGAGCTGCCCGACGGTGGTGCCGATCGCCTGGAACTCCGGGATCGCCACGTACTGGATGCCGGTATAGGGCACCGGCTGCGCCGTCGGATGGTTCAGATCGGCGGTCTTGATCGCCTGCTCGACGGTCTTGGCGAACGGGGCCGCCTTCAGGTAGGCGGGATTGCTGTAGGTGGAGGCGCGGGTCCCCGGCGGCACCACGGTCCAGCCGTCGGTCTTGCCCACCAGGTCGATATATTCCTTCGACGTGGCCCATTGCAGGAACGCCTTCGCCGCCGCCTGCTGCTTGGACGATTTCGGGATCGCCAGCGCCCAGGCCCAGAACCAGTGCGACCCGTTCGGCACCTTTGCGATCGGTGCGGCGGTGAACCCGGTCTTGTCGGCGACCTGGCTCGTCGATTTGTCGTAGATGTAGCCCGCACCCGAGGTCGCATCGATCCACATGGCGCAGTGCCCGGTCGCGAACAGCGCCTGGTTCTCGTTGAAGCCGTTGCTGCTGGCGCCGGGCGGCCCGTCCTTGCGCATGATGTTGACATAGAAGGTCAGCGCGTCATGCCACGGCTGGGTATCGAGCTGCGGCTTCCAGTGCATGTCGAACCAGCGCCCGCCAAACGTGTTCACCAGCGTATCGAAGAACGCCATGTTCTCGCCCCAGCCGGGCTTGCCGCGCAGGCAGATGCCGTATTGCTGCTTCGCGCGGTCGGTCAGCTTGTCGGCGAAGGTCTGGATCTCGGTGTATTTCGGCTGCGCCGGCATGGTCAGCCCGGCCTGCTTGAACAGATCCGTGCGGTAATAGGTGAAGCTGCTCTCGGCGTAGAACGGCAGCGCGTAGAGCTTGCCGCCGGACGAGAGGGCGTCGCGCACCGAGCTGAAAATATCCGACAGGTCGTACGACGCGGGGAAGCCGCCGAGCGTCGCGAGCCAGCCCTGCTTGCCCCAACTCGGCGTCTCGTAGGAGCCGATCGTTACGATGTCGAACTGCCCACCGTTGGTCGCGATATCGGTGGTCACGCGCTGGCGCAGCACGTTCTCTTCCAGCACCACCCAGTTGACCTTGTTGCCGGTCTGCTTCTCCCAGGTGGGCGAGAGCTTCCGCATCTCGACCATCTGCGAATTGTTGACCGTGGCGATGGTGATGGTCGCGGCCGATGCCGGCAGGGCGGCCCCGCCCAGGACCAGGGCCGCGGCGAGGATCGGGGTCAGGCTGGCGATCCGGGCGAGCTTCGCGCGCAGGTGCATCCTGGTGTCTCCTCCGTTGATCGGCCCGGTGCGGGCTTCCGTTCCCGCTCGGCACGGAATCAGGTTTGACCGCCCCAAGTCAAGCGCCGAGATTTCAGCTTGGTGCGATGGTGGACGGCCGCAGGGCGGCGGGCTGGCGCCCCCGGGGGCGATCGGATATATCTCTCATCCGCGGCGCCGCCCGAAGCCCGCGAAGGGGTTGCGCCAAGCCCACACGAGGGGTCCGGTGGCAGAGTGGTGATGCAGCGGACTGCAAATCCGCGTATGTGGGTTCGATTCCCGCCCGGACCTCCACCTCGCCCGACGCAGGAGCGCCAGCCACGATGCGCGTGAAGGACGTGAAGAAAGTCGTGCTCGCCTATTCGGGGGGCCTCGACACCAGCGTCATCCTGCGCTGGCTGCAGACCACGTACCGTTGCGATGTCGTCACCTTCACCGCCGATCTCGGCCAGGGCGAGGAGCTGGAGCCGGCGCGCCGCAAGGCGGAGATGTTCGGCGTGCGCGAGATCTTCGTCGATGACCTGCGCGAACCATTCGTGCGCGATTTCGTGTTCCCGATGTTCCGCGCCAACGCGCTCTATGAGGGGCAGTACCTGCTCGGCACCTCGATCGCGCGGCCGCTGATCGCGCAGCGGCAGATCGAGATCGCGGAGGCGACCGGCGCCGATGCGGTCGCGCACGGGGCGACCGGCAAGGGCAACGACCAGGTGCGCTTCGAGCTGTCGTACTACGCGCTCAAGCCCGACGTGAAGGTGATCGCGCCGTGGCGGGAATGGGAGCTGACCAGCCGCACCCGCCTGCTCGAATTCGCCGAGGCCAACCAGATCCCGATTGCCAAGGATAAGCGCGGCGAGGCGCCGTTCTCGGTCGATGCCAATTTGCTGCACTCGTCCTCCGAGGGGAAGATTCTGGAAGACCCGGCGCAGGAGGCGCCCGAGATCGTCTATCAGCGCACCATCCGCCCCGAGGACGCGCCCGACCGCGCAACGGTGATCGCGGTCGATTTCGAGCACGGCGATCCGGTCGCGATCGACGGCGAGCGCCTTTCGCCTGCTACGTTGCTGACCCGGCTGAACGCGCTCGGCAAGGAAAACGGCATCGGCCGGCTCGATCTGGTGGAAAATCGCTTCGTGGGCATGAAGTCGCGCGGCGTCTATGAGACGCCGGGCGGCACGATCCTGCTGGCGGCGCATCGCGGCATCGAGAGCATCACGCTCGATCGCGAGGCAGCGCACCTCAAGGACAGCCTGATGCCGCGCTATGCCGAGCTGATCTACAACGGGTTCTGGTTCAGCCCGGAGCGGCGAATGCTGCAGGCGGCGATCGACGAGAGCCAGAAATCGGTCTCCGGCCGGGTGCGGCTCAAGCTCTACAAGGGCAATGTCGCGGTGGTCGGGCGAGAGAGCCCGAACAGCCTCTATTCGATGAAGCACGTGACGTTCGAGGAGGACGAGGGCGCCTACGACCAGTTCGACGCGCAAGGCTTCATCAAGCTCAATGCGCTGCGGCTGCGGCTCGGCGCGATCGCCGGCCGCCGCGGCGGCGCGCTCTGACGGAGGGAACGAGCATGTCGCTTTCGATGTACGACGTCTGCGTGCCGGTCTGCCTGCAAGTGCTCGGCGGACTTTCCGGCGTGCTGGAAAAGGCCGCCGCGCATTGCGAGGCGCGCAAGATCGACCCCGCGGCGCTGCTGACGGCGCGGCTCTACCCCGACATGTTCACGCTGACCAAGCAGGTGCAGATCGCCTGCGATTTCGGGCGCTGGGCGGTGCTGCGCCCGGCCGGGATGCCGGTCGAGCGGGTCGCCGACACCGAGACGAGCTTTGCCGAGCTTCGGGCGCGCGTCGCGTCCACGCTCGCGTTTCTCAAGGATGTAAAGCCCGAGCAGCTCGACGGCAGCGAGGAGCGCACGGTCAGCTTCAAGGCGGGCGAGCGCGAGTTCACCTTCACCGGGCAGAGCTACTTGCTGCACTTCGCGCTGCCCAACCTCTTTTTCCACGTCACCACGGCCTACGACATCCTGCGCCACAACGGCGTCGAGCTCGGCAAGCGCGACTTCATGGGCGCGATTCCGGGGCAATAGACCATGCCAGGTGCCTGACCCGGGCCTTGCATCTGCCCACGTCATGCTCGGCGGAGGCCGAGCATCCACGTCTTTGCGATCGTGCCAAACGAGAAGTCGTGGATGGTCGGCCTCCGCCGACCATGACGGTGGGGATCGAACCGTCAAGACGCGTCGAGATTTCGGCGCCTGACATCACTCCGCCGGCCGCACGCCTAGCCCGCGCATGAAGCGGTCGCGGATGCGCGCCGGGTCGCGCTCGGTCTGCGCGGCCGCCGGCTTATCGTCGATGGCGGCCGCGATCAGGCTCGGGCCGTCCTCGGACAATGCCGCGCCGACCATGCGGGAGAAATCCGCCTCGTCCGCTGCCCAGGCGGCGCGCGCGATCCCGGCGCCGCGCGCCAGCGCCGCGAAATCCGCCCCCGCCGCCGAGGCGGTCTTCTGCCCGCCGGTGACCTGGTAGAGCGCGTTGTCCATCACCACGATCGCGAGATTGCGCGGCCGCGCCATGCCGATCGTCGCCAGGCACCCGAGCTGCATCAGCAGCGACCCGTCGCCCTCGATCGCGACCACCCGCCGCCCCGGCTGCGCCAGCGCCACCCCGAGCGCGATCGGGCACGCGAGCCCCATGCTGCCGAGCATGTAGAAGTTCTGCGGCCGCCGCCCCACCCCCCAGAGGTCGAAATTGGTGTTGCCGATCCCCGCCACCACGGCGGCGTCGGCCGGCAGTGCGGCCACCAGCAGCCGGGTCAGCTCGGTGCGGTTCATCCGCTTCGTGTTGCGCCCGCTCATGCCGAGAACACCTTTCCCCCGGTCAGCAGCGGCGAGAGGATCAGTGCCGCCGGCGCCTGGGTCGCAACCGCCTGCCGGATCGTGCGATCGACGACGAAGCCCACCTCCTCGATGCGCGTCAGCGTGTGGTGCTCGATGCCGAGTGCCGCGAGCACCGGGCGCATCGTGCGGCACACCATCGCCTGCCCGATGTTGAACTCGCCGAGCGTGCCGCGTTCGGAGATCAGCATCACCAGCGGCATCTGGTACGGCACCGCGAGCGAGGCGAGCGCGTTAGGCAGCGTGGCGAACCCGCTCGTCTGCATCAGTGCCACCCCGCGCATCCCGCCCATCCAGGCGCCGCAGACGATGCCGACCGCCTCCTCCTCGCGGGTGCAGACCAGCGTGGTGAACGCCGCATCGGCGTGCAGCGCCGCGATCAGCGGCGCCAGCACCTTGTCGGGCACGTAGGCGGCGAGGCGGATGTCGTTGGCGTCGCAGCGTCTCGTGCACGATCCGGTGCCACTCCGCCGCCATCCATTCCCTCCATGCGCTTGACTTATGCCCGTGCCCAACGATCCTGCCCCCGCCGCCAGAACCCGGCAAGGGAGGGAGCGATGATCGACACCATGCAGCGCCCGGTGCTGCTGACCGGGGCCGCCGGCAATCTCGGCCGCCATCTCGCGCGCACGCTTGGCGAGAAGGGCTGGACGCTGCGGCTCTCCGATCTCCGCCCCTTCCCCGACCCGCTGCCGCCGCGCGCGAGCTTCACGCAGGCCGACCTCTCGGACGCCGTGACCGTGCTGCGGCTCGCGGAAGGCTGCGGACTGATCCTGCATTTCGGCGGCGCCTCGACCGACGACTATTCGTTCGAGCAGATCCTCGGCGCCAATCTGCGCGGCCTCTATCACATCTACGAGGCGGCGCGGCGGGAGCACGCGCGGGTGGTGTTCGCTTCCACCAACCACACGATCGGGTTTCACGAGCGGACGGAGAAGCTCGACGACGACTGCGCCTTCCGCCCCGACAGCTATTACGGATTATCGAAGACATACGGCGAGCTGATGGGACGCCTCTATTTCGACAAGCACGGCGTCGAGACGGTGGCGGTGCGGATCGGCAGCTGCTTCCCCGAGCCGGTGGATGCGCGGATGCTGGCGACCTGGCTCTCCTATGCCGACCTCACGCGGCTGGTCGAGCGCTGCGCCGCCGCCGAGCGGGTCGGGTGCTGCGTGATCTGGGGCGCCTCGGCCAATGCACGCAGCTTCTGGCGGCGGGATGCGCGCGCTGCACTCGGCTGGGCGCCGCAGGACAGCGCCGATCCGTTCGCCGGCCAGCTCGGCGCCAAGGTGAGCGACAGCCCGGTTGCCGAGCGCTACCAGGGCGGGGCGTACGCTGCGCGCGGCTATTCGCGGGATTGACGTGTAATACTAACGACCCCTCGGCAATGACCCGTAGCAACGCATCCGTTGCCCCATCGTCATGCCCGGCGAAGGCCGGGTATCCACGACTTTGCGACCGCACGAAAGTCGTGGATGGTCGGCCGGAGCCTGTCCTCGGGCGGGCCTTCGGCCCGGCCCGGGGGCCGACCATGACGGAGCGGAAGCAGTCACCTCATACGGCCGTGGGTATAAGCGGAAGGTTGGGGCTCCGCCCCAAACCCCGCCAAGGGCGGTCGCCCTTGGAACCCTGGCCAAGCGATCCCGCTAATTCTTCGCTGACCGCACCTCCAGCGCGGCCAGGCCGCCGTAACGGTACACGAGCACCGATCCGATCCAGGCGATGATGAAGATCGCGATGATGGCAAAGCCCAAACTGTTGAAGTTGTCGTTCAGCGCCCCCACCCCGCGCCAGAACCGTCCCGATAATCCGAACTGGCCGCCGATCAGGCCCAGCGCCTCGATGCCGCCGACGAGCACGGCAACCAGGACGGAGACCGAGGTGATGGTGAGATTGTAATAGAGCTTGCGAATGGGCCGCACGAACGCCCAATCGTAGGCACCCAGCATCAGCACGCCGTCCGTCGTATCGATCAGTGACATGCCGGCCGCGAACAGCGCGGGAAACACCATGATCGACCACACCGAGACGCCCTTGGCCGCCTCGGTCGCCGAGATGCCGAGCAGGGCAACCTCGGTCGCCGTGTCGAAGCCGAGGCCGAACAAAAAGCCCAGGGGAGCCATGTGCCAACTGCGGCCGATCAGACGGAACAGCGGTCGGAACAGCCGCGCCAGCAGGCCGCGCCGGTTGAGCAGCAGGTCGAAATCCTCCTCCGAATAGGAACCACCGCTGCGGACGTGGCGGAAGGTGCGCCAGACCGAGCGGAGGATGGCCAGGTTCATCCCGGCGATCGCAAACAGGAACAGGGCGGAGATGCCGGTCGAGATGACGCCACCGACACCCTTGAACGCCTCGAACCGCCCCGCCATCGCGGATGCCGTGGCCGCGATCAGCGCAGCTGCGAGAATGACCACCGCCGAATGTCCCACCGCGAACCAGAACCCGATCGCGACCGGTCGTTTGCCCTCCTGCATCAGCTTGCGGGTGACATTGTCGATCGCGGCGATGTGGTCGGCATCCACGGCATGACGCAGGCCGAAGCCGTAAGCGAGCAACGCGGTTCCAAGCAGGATCGGTTGGCGGCGGAACACCAGCACGGCCCAAAACCAGGTCGCCAGGTTGGCCAGGAGCAGGACGACATAGATCCCGACGATCCGGCCGCGCAGTGCAGACGACCGCTCCCCGAGCATCCGCCTCAGCACCATGACTGTCGTGCTCGCGTAAGATCGCGGCGCTGATCCTGGAAAAAGCGCCTCGCCCTATGCCGCCTCCGCCCGGATCGCATCCGCCAGCGTTTCCAGGATGCGGTCCACGTGCGGCCGCTCGACGATCAGCGGCGGCGAGAGCGCCACGATGTCCCCGGTGGTGCGAATAAGCACCCCATCATCGAAGCAGCGGGCGAGCACGCGGCCGGCGCGCTCGGTGGGCTTGCCGGGGCGCGGCGCCAGCTCGATGCCCGCGAGCAGGCCGAGATTGCGCAAATCGACGACGTTCGGCAGGCCGCGCAGGCTGTGCACCCCCTCCTCCCAGTAGCCCTCGATCGCGCGCACGCGGCCGGGCAGATCCTCGGCGCGGTGCAGGTCGATGGTCGCGATCGCGGCGGCGCAGGCGAGCGGGTGCGCGGAGTAGGTGTAGCCGTGGAACAACTCGATGCCCGCCGGCGCGCCGTCCACGATCGCATGGAAAATGGCCTCCTGCACCGCGACCGCGCCCATCGGCACGGCGGCGTTGGTCAGGCCCTTGGCCATCGTCATGATGTCGGGCGTCACACCCAGCCGCTCGGCGCCGAAATTGGCGCCCAGCCGTCCGAAACCCGTGATCACCTCATCGAAAATGAGCAGGATGCCGTGCTTGGTGCAGAGCTCGCGCAGGCGCTGGAGATAGCCGCGCGGCGGGATCAGCACGCCGGTCGATCCGGCCACCGGCTCGACGATCACGGCCGCGATCGTCTCGGCGCCGTGCAGCGCGACCAGCCCTTCCAGCGCGTCGGCGAACTCGGCGCCGTGCTCGGGCATCCCGTGCGAAAAGCCGTTGCGCGCGCGGTCGTCGGTGTGCGGCAGATGGTCCACGTACGGCAGCAGCGCGCCGAACTGCTTGCGGTTCGGCCCGATGCCGCCCACCGACATCCCCCCGAAGCCGACGCCGTGATAGCCGCGCTCGCGCCCGATCAGCCGCACCCGGCCGCCCTCGCCGCGCGCGCGATGGTAGGCGAGCGCGATCTTCAGCGCGGTGTCGGCACTCTCCGATCCGGAATTGGTGAAGAACACGCGATCCAGCCCCGGCGGCGTGACCTCGGCCACGCGCGCGGCGGCGGCGAAGGCGATCGGGTGGCCCATCATGAAGCTCGGCGCGAAATCCATCGTCGCCGCCTGCTTCTGGATCGCCTCGATGATCTCGCGCCGCCCGTGGCCGGCATTGACGCACCAGAGGCCGCTGGTGCCGTCGAGCACCTCGCGGCCCTCGGGGGTGTAGTAGTGCATCCCCTCGGCGCGGGCGAGCAGGCGCGGCGCCTGCTTGAAGGCGCGGTTGGCGGTGAACGGCATCCAGAACGCGTCGAGATTGTTGGGCCGGGCGGACGACAGCTCGTTCATCTGGGGCCTCGCAGGTGGGTCGAGCGCAGGTTCGCGCGGTGCCGCGCCGGCCGCAAGCGGGGTTGCGCGGCGGCGGGGTTGCGCGACCCTGGCGGCATGGCATCGTCGGGGCCGCAGCAGCGGAGGCGGGCGATGGCGGACGGCACCCTCTACATCGGGCAGCGGCGATACTCGTCGTGGTCGATGCGCGGATGGCTCGCGGTGCGCCTCGCGCGGCTCGACGTGATGGAGGTGACGATCCCCTTCGCGCCGTCCGGGCCGACGCCGGAGATCAGGCGCCTCTCGCCCAACGGGCTGGTGCCGTATCTCGAACACCAGGGCATCCAGGTGTGGGAGACGATCGCGATCTGCGAATACTGCGCCGAGATCACGCCCTCGCTCTGGCCCGCGGATCGCGCCGCCCGCGCCGTCGCCCGCTCGGTCGCCGCCGAGATGCACGGCGGCTTCGCGGGCCTGCGCCAAGCGATGCCGATGAACCTCGGCGCGCACAAGCCGGGCATCGGCCGCACGCCGGCAGCGCTGGCCGACATCGCGCGGATCGAGGCGCTCTGGTCACGCGCCCGTGCCCGCTTCGGCGCCGGGGGCCGGTTCCTGTTCGGGGCCGGGTTCACGGCGGCGGATGCGATGTATGCGCCGGTCGTCGCGCGCTTCCTGAGCTACGAGCCGGAACTCGGCCGCCGAGAGCCGTGCCTATTGCGAGGCGGTGCGAGCGCATCCGCTGCTCGCCGAGTGGTACGCCGCGGCGGCGCTGGAGCCGGCGGAATGGCAGCTCGCGAAATACGAGGAGATCGGCTGAAGCGACTCGTATCCGCGCTATCGTCGTCATTGCGAGCGGAGCGAAGCAATCCAGCGGCCTCACCCGCGGCACGGGCCTGGATTGCTTCGTCGCTTCGCTCCTCGCAATGACGAGGAACTCCAGAACAGAACACGAGGCCGGGTGCATGTCGGGAGCAAGCGAGACACGGGATGCGCCGCGGCAGAACTGGCGTCGCGCCGTGCTCGGGCGGCCGGGCAGCGTGCGGCGGCCAGCCGGCTTCCTTATCATCATCTGCGCGATCGCGGCACTCGCGGCACCGTCCTTCCTGTCGTTCCGCAATGTCGAGGCGGTGCTGACCAGCTCCAGCTTCCTGGTCGTGGCGACGATCGGCGAGGCCTTCGTCATCCTGGTGGGCATGATCGACCTCGGCGTCGAGAGCATGCTGGCCGCGTCCGGCTTGCTGATCGCGTGGCTGACGGTGTTCCACGGCGTGCCCACGCTGCCGGCGGTGCTGATCACGCTGCTGGCCGGGCTCGGCGTCGGCGCGCTGGTGGGCGTGCTGGTGGCGCGCGGGCGCATCCCGTCCTTCATCGTCACGCTGGGCACCTACTGGGGGTTCCGCGGCGTGGCACTGCTGTTCAACGGCGGCAACTACATCAGCCCGGACCAGGCAAGCCCGCCGCGCCCCTTCGGTTTCGACTGGATGGCGGGACGCATCGGCAGCGTGCCGACGCTGATCGTCATCGGCGCGGCGGTGGTGGCGGTCGCCCAACTGGTTCTGTCGCTCACGCCGGCGGGCGGCTGGATCAAGGCCGCCGGGTCGAACGAGAATGCCGCGCGCGCGGTGGGGCTGCGCACCGGGCTCATCAAGATCGCGGTGCTCGCCGTCTCCGGCCTGCTGGCGGCGCTGGCCGGCATCATGATCACCGCCTGGCAGGATTCCGTGTATCCGCTGACCGGAGAAGGATACTCGCTGGAGGCGATCGCCGCGGTGATCCTGGGCGGCATCCCGTTCACCGGCGGCCGCGGCACGGTCGTCGGCGCGGCGCTGGGCGCGCTGGTGATCGGCGTCATCAACGATGTGATCGTGCTGGTCGGGCTGCCGGCGCTGTACCAGTATATCTTCGTCGCCTGCATCCTGGTGCTGGCGGGATTGCAGGCGCGCTCGGCGCAGGCGGCGAAGTGATTGGGCCGATGGGCGACGGGCCTCGCGGTCAGAACATCGCATGCACCAGGTCGCTGACGCCGATCCCCTTGTTCTCCATGATCTGCCGGATGCGGCCGTGGAAGAACACCACGATCCGGTCGCAGACATCGAGCAGGTCGTCCAGCCGGTGGCTGACCAGCAGGATCGTCTTGCCGGCGGCGCGCAGCCGGCGGATCAGGTTCAGCACGTCCTCCACCTTCTGCACGGAAATCGCCGCGGTGGGCTCGTCCATGATGACGATCTGGCGGTCGAACAGCAGCGCGCGGCCGATCGCCACCGCCTGCTGCTCGCCGCCGGACAGCTCGCCGAGCACGTCGTAGGGCGAGATCCTGGTGTTCAGCTCGCGCAGCACTTCGGCGGCGCGACGCTGCATCCGGCCGCGGGCGGAGAACAGGCCCAGCGTGCGCAGCTCGGCACCCAGGAACAGGTTCTCCCAGACCTGCAGATCGGGCGCCAGCTCCAGCTTCTGATAGATCATCTCGATCTTCAGCCGCGTGCGGGCGACGTAGGGGGAGCTGACGTGGACCGGCTGGCCGCGGTACAGCAACCGCCCGGAATCCGGCTGGTGAAAGCCGGTGAGCAGCGACAGGAAGGTGGATTTCCCCGCACCGTTGTCGCCGATGACGCCGACGACCTCCTGCGCGCAGATGTCGAGGCTGACGCCGTCCACCGCACGCACCGGCCCGAAGGTCTTCACCAGATCGCGGGCGGACAGCAGCGGCGGCCCGGTCCCCGCCGTGCTCATTTTCCTGCCGTCACCTTGAACGCCTGCGAGGTGCCGTAGGGCAGCGGCGGAATGCTCTGCGGCGTGCCCCAGCCGGCGATCTGCGAGGCATTCTGCCGCGTCACCAGCGTCATCGGGATGATGATGTCGCCGTGCGGGAACTTGTCGGCCGCCGGCTTGGTGTTGTGCGCCAGCACGTTGTCCATCGCTTCCACCGCCCAGTAGGCTTCGACGAACGGCGAATGCGTCACGGTATCGAGCTGGGTGCCGGCCTTGATCGCGTCCATGCTCTCCGGCTGCGCGTCGGCGCCGGCGACCAGCGTCTGCTTGCCGGGGGTGATGCCGTGGGTCTTCAGCGCGTTGATCGCACCCAATGCCATGGCGTCGTTGGCGCAGTCGATGAGCTGGATGTCGGAGGTCTTGGCAAGCTCCGCCGAGATCATCGCCTGCGCCGTGTCGGTGGCGAAATTCGCCGACTGGTTCAGCACGATCTGCACGGAGCCGTCCTTCACCAGCGGATCGAGCACGTCCATCGTGCCCTTGAGGCGCCCGATGCTGACGCTGGCGCCCAGCGTGCCCTGCAGCACGACCACGTGCCACGGCTTCTTCATCTTGTCCCGGCGCATGGTGTCCACCGCGTACTGGGCCTCTTCTCTTCCGAGCGTCTCGTCGTTGTCGCCGATGAATGCGATGCGGGCCGCGGGATCGCTGACGTCGCGATCGACCGTGACGACCGGCACGCCGTCCCGCATTGCCTGGCGCGCAGCACCCGTGGCCGATTCCTGCACGGTGTTCAGGATGATGCCCTTGGCGCCAGCGGCCACCGCCTCCTTGATGTCGGTGATCTCCTGGGAGGCCGAGTTGTTGGCATTCACGATCTTGATCGACAGGTCGGGGTAGTGGGCACCCGCCTGCTGCACCGCGGCCGCCATCGGCGCGAAATACGGATACGCATAACCGGTGAAGATGAAATAGACGAGCTTGGCATTCTTGGGTGCCGCCTGCGCCGAGCCGGCGCCCGGCCCGACCACCGCGAGAGACGCAAGGCCCGCGAAGGCCAGCGAGCGTACCAGTGATGTCATGCTGTTTCTCCCCCGAAGATGCCGGCCGGTGCTTGTGTGCGGCGGGGCCGGCGCGTTTGCGCCACGATGTTCGGCGAGCCGATTTTAGGCGGCTCCGGGCACCGACACAAACCGCCGAACGTACCACCTGCACTTCGACGTTGACCCGAAGCGCAGGCCCTAAAGGCTCGCCGTCGCAATTTCCTTTGATCGTACTAACCAACTTTGTTAGTATTATGGACAAGGACTGTTGCGCGGTCGTGTTCAAGGAGCGACCCATGGGGAGATGAGGCGCGGCCCTGATCCAACCTTGTTCTGAGGTGGGCAGTGCCCCAATCCGACCACCGCGAAACGCCGCATGTCGCTTGCCGCGGCTGGCCAACCGGCAACACCTGTCCCCCGCGGTCCCCGCCCGCTATAGCCGCGACATGTGCGGCCTCGCAGGCATGATGACGCGCGACGGGCGGCTTCCCGATCCGGCGACCCTCGACCGGCTGATGGCGGCGCTGCGCCATCGCGGACCGGATGCCGAGGGCCAGCACGTCGCGGGCGACGTGGCCCTCGTCCACACCCGTCTGTCCATCGTCGATCTGCAAACCGGCGACCAGCCGCTGTTCGGCGAGCGCGGCCTCGCCCTGGTCGCCAACGCCGAGATCTACAACGACCCGGCACTCCGCGCCGCGATGCCGGAGGTGGCGTTCCGTACCCGCTCGGACTGCGAGCCGGTGCTGTCCCTCTACGCCGCGCATGGTCTCGGCTTCGCGCGCCACCTGCGCGGGATGTATGCGCTCGCTCTGCACGATCCGGCGCGCCGGCGCGGCTGGTGCTGGCGCGCGACCCGTTCGGCATCAAGCCGCTCTACTACGTCGAAGCCCCTGGGGGCTTCGCCTTCGCCTCCGAGCCGCAGGCACTGCTGCGCGCGGGGCTGGCGCGGGCCGAGATCGACCCCGGCCGCCGCGCCGAGTTGCTGCAGCTCAAGTTCACGACCGGCGCGCCGACCATCTTCCCCGGCATTTTTCGCGTGCTCCCCGGCGAGACGCTGGCCGTCGAGGGCGGCCGGATCGTGGCGCGCGAGCGGCTCGACCCGCTGGACGCGGCGGCCCCGGGCGGCGACTCTCGACGCGGTACTGACCGAGAGCGTCGCCGCGCATCTGCGCTCCGACGTGCCCTATGGGCTGTTCCTCTCCGGCGGCATCGACAGCGCGGCCCTGCTCTGGCTGATGCACCGCGCGACCGGCGAGCGGGTGCAGGCCATCACCATCGGCTATGACGGGTCGGATGCGAGCGACGAGAGCGAAGGCGCTCTCGCGGTCGCCCGCGCCGTCGGCGCGCGCTGCGAACGCATCGCCATGACCGAGGCGGATTTTTGGAATTTTGCCCCCCGCGTCGCGGCGGCGCTGGATGACCCGACCACCGACGCGGCGGCGCTGCCGACCTGGCTGCTCGGCCGCGCCGCCGGCGGGCAGCTCAAGGTGACGCTGTGCGGCGAGGGCGGCGACGAGATGTTCGCCGGCTATGGCCGCTATCGCCGGGCGGTGGCGCCGTGGCGCTTCGTGCAGCGCCCGCCGCGAACCGGTGGCGTGTTCCAGGATGTCGCCGGCCTCGCCCTCGATGGCTGGCGCGTCGGTCTGGGGGCGGCGGAACGGCAGGCGGCCGTGGGGCGTGGCCGGCTGGCGGCCATGCAGGCGCTCGACTGCGCGGAGTGGCTGCCGAACGACCTGCTGGTGAAGCTCGACCGCTGCCTGATGGCGCACGGGGTGGAGGGGCGGACGCCGTTCGTCGATCCGCTGGTCGCGGCGTTTGCCTTGGCACTGCCCGATCGCTGCAAGGTCGATTGGCGGCGCGGCAAGCTGGTGCTGCGGCGCTGGCTCGCCGAGCGGCTGCCGCAGGCCGAGCCGTTTGCGAAGAAACGCGGCTTCAAGCCGCCGATCGGGCGCTGGATGGCGGCGCGCGGCGAGGCGCTCGCGCGGCTGGTGGCAGGGGCGCCCGGCATCGCCGCCTTTGCCGCGCCCGAGGCGGTCGGCCGCGTGTTCGCGCGCGGCGAGGCGCAGGCGCGATGGAGCCTGCTGTTCTACGCGCTGTGGCACGCGCACCATGTGCTCGGCGTGGATGCGGGGGCGAGCGTGGCGGACGTGCTGGCGGCAGCGGGCCGGCGCGGATGAGCGGCGAGAATGACGACGAGGGGCCGGGCCGGCGTGGCCTGCTGGTCGCCCTGGTCGCGATCGTGCTGCTGGTGCTGGCCGGCTGGTGGATCTCGGGTGCGCTGCACCGCGGGGCGGCGGTGCAGGATTGCGTGATGCAGGGCCGCAGCAATTGTGCGCCGATCCGTTGACGCCGGCGTGGCGCCGCACATAGGCTGCTGCGGAGGGCCGCTTTTGATCCCGCTCCATCTCTACGCCGCGTTCGTGCTCGCGACCGTCATCCTGATGCTGATCCCGGGGCCGAACGTCTCGGTGATCGTCGCCAACAGCGTCAGCCACGGCACCCGCTACGGCATGCTGGCGCTCGCCGGCACGCGTCTCGGCGACGCTCGTTCAGCTCACGCTGGTGGGCTTCGGCATGGCGGCGGCGATGGCGGCCCTCGCCGGCTGGTTCGGGCTGATCCGCTGGGCGGGGGTCGCCTATCTGGTCGTGCTCGGCATCCGCCAATGGCGGGCGCCGATCCCCGCGCCGGGCACGGCCGATGCCCGTCCGCGCAGCTTGCGTGCGATCTGGCTGCGCGGTCTGGTGGTGGCGGCGACCAACCCCAAGACGCTGCTGTTCTACGGCGCCTTCTTCCCGCAATTCGTCCGCCCCGACCGCGCGCCGGCACCGCAATTGGCGCTGCTCTGTGTCACGTACGTGCTGGTGGCGCTGGGCATCGACAGCTTGTGGGCGCTGCTCGCCGGGCGCGCGCGGGGCTGGCTCACGCGCCGGGCGCGGCTGCGCAACCGGCTCTCGGGCGGGGCGCTGATCGGCGCCGGGATCGGCCTCGCCCTGGTGCATCGGCGTTGAGCGGGCGCGGTTTGACGCGCCCGCGCGGCCCCCGTACAAGCACGCCCGCAAACGCCGTGTCTGGGATGGAGGGGTGGCCGAGCGGCTGAAGGCGGCGGTTTGCTAAACCGTTATAGTCTGTCAAGGGCTATCGTGGGTTCGAATCCCATCCCCTCCGCCAGCCTGCGCCGCGACCCCGGCTTTCGGAGCGTGGCCGCCGTTCGTCAGTCGTGACCGCCGTTGCAGACCGGCACCCGTGCTACGGCCGACGCCGCTTCGGGCGCCCGCCTCGCAGGGGCGACGGCCGGTGGTCATACGGATACCGGCCCTTGATCATGCGATTGATGTAACCACCCTTCGATTCGGCCTCCGTAAGTTCGATAAAAACCTCGCGCGGAACGCCCTGATACCCATAGGCGCCAGGCGAGCTGTGATATTCGACCCGCAGCTCCATGGCGTCCTCATCGTAGCCAATCGCCCGAATGCTTGAAGACTTCACGGGTCGCATCGTCATCGCACCAGGCGGGATCGCGTGGTGTCGGTCGTTAGACATGGCAGCATGATAGTCGCCTGCCGGCCCGATTGCGACCGGCGTCGGGATCGTGTTCATTTCACCACCGCGATCGCGCGCGCCAGCACCGCACGCATCGTCTCCAGCACGGTGAGGTTGGCGCGGCGCTGGTCTTCGAGGCGAGATGCCGACTGCTCGGTCCCGATGCCGCTTATAGCGCAAAATCGGCTGATCGAGCGCGCGATCGAGGTCCTCCGCGATCGCGCGCTGCGGCATGGTCCGCGCATCCCAAGCCGCCGACGCGATCGCCAGCGCCTTGCCCCGTTTCACCGCCCGTCCTTCCGGCAGTCGATCCCGCACGAGCATAAGCGGAACCGGTTGCCGCGGCGTTACCTGCCCGGCGGCTCCGTAGCGTTTCGTTAACCGACACCTGGTGCACTGGCCAGGGATGGCTGACACGACTGCCCATCGTCCGGCCTGGCAGAGCGGCATGGCCGCGACCAGCGACGCCGATCCGGCGGCCGCTGCGGTCGCGCGCGAGGCGGACGGGATGCTCGGCCTGCTCGCGGTCGCGCGCGCGCTGGCCGAGTGCGGCCGGTGCCTTGACCTCACCGGATTGGACGACGGGATCGGCCGGCTCTGCGCCCGCGCACTCGACCTCGGCCCCGAGCAGGGACGCCTGCTGCGGCCCCGCCTGCACGCCCTGCTCGCCGCTGCCGCCGCGCTCGAGATGGCGATCCGCGCCGCCGATTTTCGCCCTTGACACATCCGGCCTCGCGGCCGAGACGGGCGGCGGATCACTGAAAGATCAATCGCGTGCCGCTGCGTCTCGTCCTTTTCCTGGCCGTCGCCGCGCTGCTGGCGGCCTGCCAGGACCAAGTCCGGACCGCCGGACCCGCATCTCACGGCGCCGATCAGCTTCCGCCCGCGGTGATGGGGCGCGCGGCACGGCCGACCGCTGCGGCCGTCCGGCTCGCGTGAGCGTGCTGTGCGCGCGGCCGATGCTGGCCGTGCTCGCGTGTCTGCTCGCCGGCGCCTGCGCCGCTCCGGGACCGCCGAAGCCGACCGTGCCGCCGGGATGGGCGGTGCGGATGAACCTTGATCCGCTGGCCGATGTCGGCGCCGGGGGCAGCGGGCGCGGCACCATCACCTTCGGTGGCCAGGCGGTCGCGTTCCGCACCGGCGGCCTGGGCGTCTATGGCGCGCAGGTGGCGCTGGTGGCGGCGGTGGGACAGGTGCAAGGCCTCGCCACCCTCGCCGACTTCGCCGGCCGCTACCACGCCGACGGCACAGCGTTCGACCGCACCACCGGCACGCGCGATCTTTACCTGCGCAACCAGTACGGCGTGCGGCTGCACCTGCGCGCCGCCGAGCCGGGCACGCGGATGCCCGTGCTCGGCGCCGATGCCGTCGACATCACGCTCGGTCGCGGCTGAAGCGCATCAATAGACGGCAGTCACCCCGGTTGCCGTCGCCGGGGGCGCCGCGGCAACGGCCACTGCAAGGTCTTCGAGGTATCGCTCACGGGCGTCCTCGTGCAACAGCGACGCCATCATGTGCAGCCCGGGCGGCCTGCGCACAAGTCCCGGCACCCAGCCGCGCGCGGCCATGGCACGGGCCACTGCGGACATGTCGGTCCCTGCCGCTCCGAAAGCCATGATCGTGAGTTCCGGCCGGCCAAAGATGCGCATGCCGGGAATCGCCTCGATGCCGCCGACATAGGCATCGCGCATCGCAAGCAGCCGGGCGGCGATGGCGCGATAGCCATCACGGCCGAGATGGTTGAGGACCGCCCAGGCCCCCGCAACACCGCCGCCCGGACGCGTGCCCACCAGCGTGTTGGTCATAAAGCGGCCGGCCGGCCAGACGTCGAGATCGAAGCCGGCAGCATCGGCGTATTCGGGGTTTCGGAACAGGATTGTCGAGGCGGGTTTTGGGCAGAAGCCGAACTTGTGCAGATCGGCCGAGAGCGACGCGACACCGGGCAGGGCAAAATCGAAATCCGGAATTGGATAGCCGAGGTCGCGCACAAAGGGAGCGAGATAGCCGCCGACGCAGGCATCGACGTGCAGCCACAGCCCGCGGGAGATCGCGAGATCGGAGAGCTCGGCAATGGGGTCGATCACACCATACGGGAAGCAGGGCACCGAACCCACGATGAGAATCGTCTCGGCGTCCACCGCAGCAGCCATCGCCGCCGGGTCGGCGCGGAAATCAGTGCCGACAGGAACGCGGCGCACCGCCAGATCCATCATCCGGGCCGCCTTGTCGAACGCCGGATGCGCGGTTTCGGGCAGCACGAGGTTGCCACGAAACGAGCGCTCGCCTCGCCGCGCCCGGGCGACGTCGCGACAGGCTTTCACGGCGAGTAAGATGCTCTCCGTGCCGCCCGAGGTCATCGACCCCGCAGCCTCGGCGGGTGCATGGAAGAGGTCGAGCGCCATGTTGATGACCTCCTCTTCCATGTGCAGGAGGCTCTTGAAGGCGCGGCGGGCGCCGAGGGCATTCTCGGAGAAGAACGCCATGAAAGCGTCACGGCCGATCTCCGCGACCTCGGGCGGCGCTCCGAACACGTAGAGCGGCACGCGCCCACCCCGCCAGTCCGCGTCGTTCTCGCGCATGCGCGTGAGCGCGGCAGCAATCTCCCCGTGCGGCCGGCCATGCTCCGGGAAGGTCGTGCGCGTGGTCAACAGCAACCACTGAAGGTAATCGTGAGCGCCCCTCGCGAGCCGGACCGTGGGTGCGCCGCTTTGGTCCTTGGCGTTTCCCCCACCCATCTGGACGTTATTTGCATGCTGCCCCGTTCAGCGCCGCGTCAACAAAGCTCCGATCGATGGCCGCCGCGATCTGTGCAGTCGAGGGGACCGACATAACCGTGCCGCTGCTCTCCAAGAACCTCGCACTTTTGAGGTACGCTTCCTGGACAATCTTCGACTGCGAGGCGTTCGTGCCTGGCTTGCCAAACCATTCGAGCTGTTGCTTGAGCGTCAGCTCCGGCCATATTGCGGACCCCTTGACCGCGACGTCGGGAGGTTCACCCAGCAATGGCGCCGCGACGGCGAAGTAATGCGCTTTCTGCGGGCCTACCATATCGTCGCTCGCCGCCGAGACGGCGCAGATGATCTTTTGCGTAAGCGCCCTGTTCCTGGTCGCGAAAGTCCGCGAGACGACGAGAACGTTGAGCGACGGATAACCGAGTTCCGCGATCTTCGCTGCGTCGGTCCAGATTTTGGTTTGCGGCTTGGCTGCCAATGGCACACCGGCGCCGAAATCGACATAGACGGCGTTCAGCTTCCCCGCCAAGTAGGCCGCCGCGGCTGCCGCGTCGGACGCAAATGGGACCACGTGGACTTTGTCAGTCAGGCCCTGCGCCTGAAGATATCCCTTCAGCTCGTAATCCTCCGAGGAGCCGACCAGATCGCCGATGCTCTGTCCGGCCAGTTCGCTGGTGGTGTGGATCACGCTCGTGTTTACGTAGAGACCTGCACCGTCGTAGCTCTCGGCAAACACGACGACGAGCGGAGTGCGGGCCGCCAGCGCACCCACCACGGGCGGGTTGCCAACCCCCTCGACCACCTGGAACGAGCCGGCGCGCATCGCCGCCAAGGCCGCAACGCCGCTGTTGATCGGCACGAATTTGATGTGCGCCGGGATGCGTGCCAGGAGGGAGTTCAGGGCGCCAATGATTGCGCCGGGTCCCGCCACTTGGCCCTGGAAATACCCCCAGGTGATGGTGGGCTCCGATGCGGCCTGCTGTGCGGATGCGCTGGAGATCGGAAACCCACAGGCCGCTCCCACAAGTCCAGCGAGCGCCACCCCCGCGAAAAACCGTGACCTCAGGCTCTTGAGCCTTCTTGCCATTCCCACCCGTACGTCCTCCTCTCCAGTTCTTATCGTGGCTCCCGCTCTACCTGGTCAAGATCTGGCCGGCCAAACGTCGCCGTTGCGAGCGAATTCGGAATTGGCGCGACTAGCCCATCGGGGCCACAAGTCTTCGCAGCAACCGCAAGAGAGCATCGAGGACGAGGGCAACCGCCGCGATCAGCACGATTCCGGAGAAGATGAGCGGCGTGATGAGATAGTTGGACGCTTCGAGGATGACGTATCCGAGCCCGCTCGTGGCCGCGATCATCTCGACCGCCACGATGCTCGTCCACGAGATTCCCATCGCCAGGCGGAGCGCAGTGATGACGGCAGGCAATGCAGCCCGCACGCGCACATGGACGAGCGCATACCGCGGCGACGCGCCGAGCGAGCGTGCCGCCTCGATGTATTCTTCCGGGACAGCGTCGAGTGCCGCCACCACGGAGACGACCATGATCGGGATCACCCCAAGGCCGATGAGGAGGATTTTTGGCAGCTCGCCGATGCCAAACCACACGATGAGGAGAGGAATGAAGGCAAGGGGTGGCAAGGGACGACCGAGCTCGATCAGCGGGTCGATAATCAGGCGGAGCGGTCTGAGCGCAGACATGGCTGCCCCCAGCGCCGTTCCCACCAATGCTCCCCAGGCGAACCCGACAAGGATCCGGGCCAGGCTGGCCGCCGTATCCCCCAGCAGGGTTTCGCCCCGGGCGGGATAGCGACGGGTCAGGTAATGCACGAGGGTCCGGCCCGTCTCGTCCGGAGAAGGGAGGATGACGTTGTCCGAGATGATCAATGCGGCAAGCCACCAGATAGCGATGATGCCGACCACCCCGACAAGGCCCATGACAACCCGTGACCAATCCAGAGCAAGAAGTTTGCGCAGGAGCGGGGATTGCACGCGCGGCAGTTGCGCCGTCCCCATCTCCACGGCGTACGGGGTGCCGGTCTCGTAGGCCGGAGTTGCCTCCCGAACGTTGCTCTCCGGCGGATTCATCGTCAGCCCCTTTGCCTGGCTTCGGTTCGACAGCCGCTACCGCACCGCCGCCGCCCGGTTCATGCCGACCGCCGACGCGCCGCTCCGCGCGCGCTCGACGGCCTGCCGGACATGGCGCTTGAGATCAACAAAATCGGCACTTTCAGAGGCTTCGTAAGTACGGGGCCGCGGCAGCGGGATTGCGATCGTCTCGACCAGTTCGCCCGGTCCCGAGGCCATGACGGCGACGCGATCGCTCAGCAGCACGGCTTCCTCGACGTCGTGCGTGACGAGGATAACGGTAAAGCGCTGCCGCTCCCAAAGATCGAGAAGGAACTGCTGCATACCCGCACGCGTCAGTGCGTCGAGCGCTCCGAACGGCTCGTCCATGAGCAATATCTTTGGGTTGACCATCATCGCCCGGGCAAAGGCCGCACGGTGCATCATTCCGCCGGACAGTTGCTTCGGATAGTGAAGCTCAAATCCCGCAAGGCCGACAATCCGGAGCAGCTCGAGCGCACGCTCGCGGGCGTCCGCCGTGCAGCGTCCTTCTGCGCGCGGGCCCAAACAGCGTGTTGTCCAGCACCGTGAGCCACGGAAACAGCATCGGCTGCTGGAACAGCATCCCGCGATCGGAGCCGGGGCCGCGCACCGGGGCTGCATCGACGAGCACGCTTCCCGCATCCGCACGGACAAATCCGCCGACAATCCGCAGCAGCGTTGTCTTGCCACAACCGGAGCGTCCGACAAGAGAGACGAACTCGCCGTCATTGACCGACATGCTGACGTCGCGAAGGATTTCTACAACGCCCCGCTTATGGGCGAATCGCTTCGAGATCGCCTTCATATCCACGCCGGCCATCGCTCGGATACTCCCGCGCCCAAACTCGAGCTTCCGACGGCCCTACGGCCGCAACACGATCTTCGCCGCGGCAACCCGCCCCGCGTCGAGGTCCTGGAATGCCCGTCCGCCCTCGGCCAGCGCGCGCTGCTCCACCCAGTCGGGCGGCGCCGAAATCGCCCGCCACCAGCGCCGCGACCGTCTCGCGGAAATCGAGCGGCGTATAGCAATAGCTGCCGACCAGCGTGATCTCCTGCAAGGTGATGCGGCGGATGTCGATGCCCTCGGCGCCGGGCAGCAGGCCGACATGCACGATCGTCCCGCCCGGCGCCGCAAGCCGGCAGGCATCGGCGCGGGTCGCCCGCGCGCCGACCGCGTCGATCACCAGCGCCGCGTGCCGGTCCTCGGGCGCCGCGTCGCCGGCCGGGTCGTAAGCCGCGATGCCGGCGCGCGCGACGGTTGACACGGCGCAGCGCGTTCGGCTCGGCAAGCGCCAGGTCGCGCGCGCCGAAATGCCGCAGCACCAGTGCCGATGCCAGCCCGATCGCACCGCCGCCGAGCACCACGCATCGCGACGCGGCGAGCGGGCGGTCGAGCCGCGCGGCACCGACGCGCACCGCGTGCCAGGCGACCGCCATCGGCTCGGCCAGCGCCGCCACCACCATGTCGCAATCCTCCGGCACCGCGATCGCGTTGCCGTCGGGGATGCGCACGCGCTCGGCGAACGCGCCCGGCCGCGGCGGCATCGAGATGATCTGCCGCGTGCGGCAGAGATGCGCGCGGCCCGAGATGCAGAAATCGCAATGCCCGCAGGTGACGAGCGGATTGATGGTGACCGGCTCTCCGCCGCGCGGGCCGCCCGCGATGCGCCCGGCCGCCTCATGGCCGAGCACCAGCGGCGCCGGCCGGCGCTCGTCATGCCCGTGATAGGCGTGCATGTCCGAGCCGCAGATGCCGACCGCCTCGACCGCGACCACCACCTCGCCCGCTCTCCGCCACCGGATCGGGCATGGTCGCGAACTCGATCGCGTGCGGCGCGGTGTACACCAGAGCCTTCATCTGAACAAATCCTATTTGGCGGTGAAGCCGCCGTCCACCGCGAGCGTCTGGCCGGTGACGTAGGCGGAGGCGTCGGAGGCAAGGAAGATCGCCGCCCCGTAGAGATCGGGCAGTGCGCCGTTGCGCCCGATCGCGGTGCGCGCCGCGCGATCGGCGGCGAGCACGGGATCGTCGAACACCGCGCGCGTGAGCGGGGTGGGAAAGAAGCCCGGCGCGATCGCGTTGCAGGTGACGCCCCTCGGCGACCATGCTTCGGCGATCGCGCGCACGAGCTGCACGACGCCGCCCTTGGCCGCGCCATAGGGCGCGGAATCGGGAAAGGCGCGCCAGGATTGCAGCGAGCCGATCAGGATCACGCGTCCCCAGCCGCGCGCCGCCATCGCCGGCGCGAAAAGCTGCACCAGGCGGAACGGTGCCCGCAGATGGATCGCCATGTGCAGATCGAACGCCGCGGCGCTCACCTGCTGGAACGGCTCGCGCAAATTGACACCGGCGGCATGCACGATCACGTCGATCGCAAGGCCCAGCGCTTGCGGCGGCGGCCGCGAGGCGATCGGGTCCGTCCGCCTCCGCCAGATCGACCGCGCAGTCCGCGGCCTCGATGCCGTCGGCGGCAAGGCGATCCGCGGCCTCGTCAAGTACCGCGGCACTCCGCGCCGCGAGCAGCAGGCGCGCGCCCTGCATCCCGAGTGCGGTTGCGATCGCAAGCCCGATACCCGAGCTGCCGCCGGTGACAAGCGCCGTGCGCCCTTCCAGCGAGAACAGCGCATCGAGCCGCCGCGCCATCGCTCAGCTCGTCACCGGATCGCCGAGTGCGGCGTTGCTGCCCGGCGCGTATCGGCGCAGCCGCAGATCGGCGGTGCGCGCGTGCGCCTCCATCCCCTCCAGCCGCGAGATGCGCGCGACCAGCGGGGCGATACGCGCGCTCGCCGCCGCGTCCATGCGCTGCCAGGTCAGCGGCTTGAGGAATTTGTGCACCGACAGCCCGGCGGAATAGCGCGCGGCCAGCCGCGTCGGCAGGATGTGGTTCGGGCCGGACGCCTTGTCGCCGTAGGCGACGGTGGTTTCCTCGCCGAGAAACAGCGAGCCGTAATTGGTCAGGCGCGCCAGCCACCAGTCGAGGTCGCGGCAATGCACTTCCAGGTGCTCGCTCGCGTAGCGGTCGGAGACCGCGACCGCCGCCTCGCGCGTATCGCACAGGATGATCTCGCCGAAATCCCGCCACGCCGCCTCGGCCGCATCGCGCGCGCCGGGCGGCAGGGCCGCGATCAGCGCCGGGATGCGCGCCGCGACCGCCTCGGCGAGCGGGCGGTGGGTGGTGAACAGCCAGGCGGGGCTTTCATGGCCGTGCTCGGCCTGGCCCACGAGGTCGGCCGCGACCAGCTCGGAATTGGCGGTCTCGTCGGCGATCACCGCGACCTCCGAGGGGCCGGCGAACACATCGATGCCGACGCGGCCGAACAGCGCGCGCTTGGCTTCGGCCACGAACTTGTTGCCCGGCCCCACGATGATGTCGGCCGGACGCCCGGTGAACAGGCCGAACGCCATCGCCGCGACCGCCTGCACGCCGCCCAGCGTCATCACCACGTCGGCCCCCGCCTCGGTCATGGCGTAGAGCACGCTGGGATGGATCGCCTCGCCGCGATAGGGCGCGGCGCAGGCGATCACGCTCGGCACGCCGGCCGCGCGCGCGGTCACGATCGACATGATCGCCGAGGCGATATGCGCGTAGCGGCCGGTCGGCACGTAGCAGCCGGCGACGTTGCAGGGCACGAGCTTCTGGCCCGCGGTCAGGCCGGGCGCCAGCTCGATCGCGAAATCCTGCACCGATGCGCGCTGCGCCGCGGCGAAGCGGCGCACGTTTGCGGTGGCGGCGGCGATGTCGGCCTTCACCGCATCGGGCACCTCGGCCATGCGGCGCGCGATCGCGTCACGCTCCATCACGATCGGGCCGGACCAGCGATCGAGCCGTGCCGCGTAGGCGCGCACCGCCGCCTCGCCGCCCGCCTCGATCGCGGCGAGCATCTCGGCGACCACGCGCCGTGCCGTCTCGCCCTCCGCCTGCGGCGTGCGCGCGGGCGCCTTCAGCCGGGTCTCCATCGCTCAGCCGCCCTGCAATGTCGCGCGCGAACGCGCCAGAGACGGGACCTCGTCCTCCGCCTCGATGTCCTGGCCGACCGGCTCCCACCTTATCGCGAGGGCCGCGACCAGCCCGGCCAGCGGCACCAGGACGAGGATGAACAGCATGGAGCGCATCCCGACCGCGGCGACCAGCAGCGGGAAGAAATAGAACCCCAAGATGCTGCCGACGCGCACCATCGCCTGCCCCCAGCCGGTGCCGACGCCGCGGATGCGGGTGGGGAACGAGAGGGCCGCCATCGTCATGCCCTGGGCACCCGGTCCCATCGAATGGCCGAAGATGAACAGGCCGAGCAGCAGCGAGGTGATCGCGAGCGGGAGCTGTCCGCCGCCCGCCACCAGTGCCAGCAGGCTCAGGATGACCAGCGCGTAGCCGGTGATCGCGAGCCGGCGGGTGCCCAGTGCCGCGCTCGCCGCCGATCCGACGAAGCCGCCGACGATACCGAACAGGTTGAACAGGATCGCGCCCAGGATCGCGAAAATGAAGTTGCCGCCGAACAGCTTCGTCGAGATCGACGGCAGGTTGAAGCCGATCGCGAAATACTCCGCACTCTGTGTGGCACAGATGATCGAGGCGAGCAGCGTGCGCGAGCGGTAGAGCGGCGAGAAGATCTCGAGCACGTTGGCTTGCGCGGGGCCGGGCCTGCGCGGCGGCGCCGATGCCGCCCGGACCGCGACGCCGTAGGTCTTGCGGATCACGCGCGCGGCTTCCGCGAGGCCGAGATTGCGGGCGGCCCAGAGCGGGCTTTCGTCCATCCACCGATAGCGCAGCACCAGGATCACCAGCGCCGGAACGGCACCGAAGCCGACCGCGATCCGCCACAGCTCCGGCCCGGCGCCGAGCAGATAGAAGGGCAGCACGACGAGGCCCGTGGCCGACGCGGCGACGTACCACATCGGCTGCCAGAGGTTGACGCTGCCGCCGCGACGGCGGCGGTTGGCAAACTCGGCGATGAAGCTCAGCGCCACCGGGAAGTCGAGGCCCACGCCCACGCCCATCAGAAACCGGAAAAACAGCAGCATCGCCAGATTGACCGAGAGTGCCGCCCCGATCGCGGCGATCACCAGGAACACGAGATCGAGCAAAAACATTTTGAAGCGGCCGATCTTGTCGGTGTAGTAGCCGCCCCACAGCGCGCCGCAGAACGCGCCGAATGCCATCATCGCGGTGACGCTGCCGACCTCCAATGGCGTGAGGCCGAACGCTGCCTTGAGCTGCGGTACGCCAATGCCGAGGCTGGTGAAGTCGTAGGCATCGACGAACACGCCGCCGAGGGCGACCAGCACGATCAGCCAGGTGCCACGGCTCGCCGGATGGCGGTCCACGAAATGGGCCACGTCCTGCTCGGACGCGATGACGATTTCTTCGGCCAAGTCGTCTCTCCCCGGCGTATTTCCCCCAAGCCTAGCGCCGCCGCACCCTGCCGCGCCAGCGCCCGCTGCGCTAGAGTGGCGCCATGCCAAAGCGACCGACCGATCGCCTGCGCGCAATCTGCCTGGCTCTCCCGCAAACGGTGGAGACGAAGTCGTGGGGCAATCCGACCTTCCGGATCAATAACAAGATTTTCGCGATGGAGAAAGACCTTGACGATGGATGCATCGCGCTGTTGTGCAAGGCGCCGCCCGGCGCCCAGGCGGTGCTGGTCGGCGCCGATCCGGAACGGTTCTTCGTTCCGGCCTATGTCGGCCCCAAAGGCTGGGTCGGAATGCGGCTCGACCGCAAGCCGGACTGGAACGAGGTAACTGCGTTGGTCAGGCGCAGCTACCGGCTGATCGCGCCGAAGCGCCTCGCGGCACTCGTCGAATGACGCCCCCGAAGGAAGACTGCAATGCTTCAGGCCAAGACGATCAGCATCTCGATCGACCGCAACTGCACGGAAATTTACGAGGCGGTTTGGCGCCCCGAAGACTTTCCGAAATGGGCTTCCGGCCTCAGCCGATCGTCGCTCGTGCAGGACGGAGACGCTTGGAAGGCCGATGGCCCAGAAGGGCCGATCAGGATCAGGTTCACCGGCCACAATGCGTTTGGCGTCATGGATCACTCCATCGATGCCGGCATCGGCGCGGAAATCTATGTCCCGCTTCGAATAGTCCCCAACGGCGAGGGTGCCGAAGTGCTGTTCACCCTGTTTCGACAGCCGCGCATGTCCGACGCCAAGTTTGCGGCGGATGCGGAATGGGTGCGGCGCGACCTGCTCGCCTTGAAAGCGCTGGTCGCGCGCTGACGACCGATCGCCCCTTGCCATCCACCAGCGATGCCGGTTCCATCCTCGCAACCGCGGAGCATCCCATGCTCGGATCCGTCGCCGATTTCTCCATCGACGCACTCGCCGCCGCAGTCCCGGACGGCGCCCTGCTCGCCCTGCCGCCCGACAACTCGCTGCCGCCCAACGCGCTCGCCCGCGCACTGGTGCGGCGTGGCGCGCGCGGGCTTCGCCTGCTCGGCGTGCCGGTCTCGGGCTATGCGACGGACCTGCTCATCGGCGCCGGCTGCGTGGCCGCGGTGGAGAGCTCGGCGGTCTCGCTCGGCGAGGCGGGACCGGCGCCGCGCTTCCGCGCCGCCCTGCGCGCCGGCCGCCTCGTCATGCGTGACGCCACCTGCCCGGCGATCCACACCATGCTCCAGGCCGCCGAGAAGGGTGTGCCGTTCCTGCCGCTGCGCGGCGTGCTGGGCAGCGACATCCTCGCGCACCGGCCGGACTGGCTGGTGATCGACAACCCGTTCGCGGATGGCGGCGACCCGATCGTGCTGCTGCCGGCGCTCACGCCCGAGATTGCGGCCTTCCACGCGCCGGCCGCCGATGCGGACGGGAATATCTGGGTCGGCCGGCATCGCGAATGCGCGACGCTCGCCCATGCCGCCCGCCGCACCCTGGTCACGGTCGAGCGCATGGTGCCCGGCAGTTTCCTCGACGACGAGCGGATGGCCCCCGGCACGATCGCCGCCACCTACATCGCGGCGATCGCGGTCGCCGGGCGCGGCGCCTGGCCCGCGGCGCTGCTCGATGAATATCCGGCCGATCCCGGGCACCTCGCCGCCTACGCCGCTGCCGCCCGCAGCGATGCCGGCTTTTCGCCGCTATCTCGAACGCCACGTGCTGCCCCGCGCCGGCCCGCGCCGCGGAATGAGTCCGGCCCGAGGAGCGGCTGATCGCCGCGATCGCACGGCTGATCGTCGATCCCGCCGCCCCGCCTGCGCGGCACGTCGCCGTTGGCGCCGCCAGCCCGATCCCGGCCGCCGCCTGCCTGCTGGTGCGCGCCCTCGGCCACGACGTGCGGCTCTCCTTGCTGCACCGCCGCCGCGGCAACCCGTTCACCGACGGCACGCGCGAGCTGTTCGATCTCGCCGGCCAGGGCCGCATCGATCTTTTCTTTCCTCGGCGGCGGGCAGATCGACGGGCAGGCCAACATCAACCTGATCGGCACCGGCGACTGGCCGGGAACCGGCGTCGCGCTTTCCCGGCAGCTTCGGCTCGGCGTTCATGTACCTGATGACGCCGCGCACCATCCTGTTTCGCGAGGAGCACACGCGCCGCGTGCTGGTGGAACGGGTGGAGCACGTCTCGGCGCCCGGCCTCTCCGCGCCCGGCGTGTTCCGCCGCGGCACCGCGCAGGCATTGGTGACGGGCCGCTGCGTGTTCCGCTTCGATGCGGCCACTGGCCGTTTCGCGCTCGCTTCGCTGCATCCCGGCGAGACCGCGGCAAGCGTCCGGGACGCGACCGGCTTTGCCTACGACGCGGCGGCCGAAATCCCCACGACGCCCGATCCCTCGGCGGCCGAACTCGGCTTGCTCCGCGGCGCGGTCCGTGCCGAGATGGCAGAGACGTATCCCGAGTTCTGCGCGCGAGTGTGGCCATGAACCTGATCGAGGCGGATAGCGACCGGCTGCTCGCGGCGGTGCGCCGGCTGCTGGCCGAGAAGGGCATTGCGACCGCACCCGAGATCGCCGAGCGCATCCGCCAGACCGATACCGCAACCCCGGCGCAGGGTGCCCGCATGGTCGCCCGCGCCTGGACCGACCCCGAGTACCGCGCGCTGATGCTGCGCAACGGCACAGAGGCGGCCGAGGCGCTCGGCATTCCGATGCGCGGCGCGCCGCCGCTCGGAGTGTTGGAGAATACCGAGGCGCTGCATCACCTCGTGGTCTGCACGCTGTGCAGTTGCTATCCGCGCGCGGTGCTGGGCTATCCGCCGTTCTGGTTCAAGTCCGCCGGCTATCGCGCCCGCGCGGTGCGCGACCCGGCCGGCGTGCTCGCCGAATGGGGTACCGCGCTGCCGCCCGGCACGCGCATCCGTGTCGTCGATTCGACCGCCGACTACCGCTGGATGGTGCTGCCGCTGCGCCCCGCCGGCACCGAGGGGTGGGATGCGGCACGGCTCGCCGCGATCGTGCATGAGGGCGACATGATCGGCGTCACCCTGCCGCACGCTGAAGGCGGCGCCCCGGCGCGGGCCTGACGGCCCGGCCGGGATGCACGCTCAGACGTGGCGGCGACGGGTGTCGTACTGCTCGGCGAAGCCCGGCTCGAAGATCATCGGGATCTCGGAGCGGACAAGGCCGATATCGGAGAGCTCGTGATCGGTGAGCATCTGCAGTTCGTTCATCGCCTGGCGGCGGCGCTGGGCCTGGACAAGCCAGGCGCGGGCACGACCGACGAGGCCGGTGGGGCGGGTGACGGTGAAAGCGCGGGCGCGTTCGGCGCCATCGGCCGGCACCGGGCTGTAGTTGACCGACCCTGGGCCGTTGAAGGCGAAATCGTCCTTGGCAAGACGGATGTTCATGGCAGTCATCCTCGGCAATGGACCGAGCCCCGGTCCGGGCCGGCGGGAGCGTCCCGCCTGAAGCCCCCGGAGTTCTTGCAGTGCAATATGATCGTCCGGCAGCGAGATGAAAAATGCGGATCAGCCCCGCCAGCCATGCACAAAAAGCGTGATTGTCACAGACTCCATGCACTCTGCGCAACCCTGGCGTGAGCGACCGAAGGTGCATCCGTTTCCCGAGCGGCTGACTGTGTTGCGTGCCGAGCTGGCGCGGCAGGGTGTGGATGGCTGCCTGGTGCCGCGCGCGGACGAGCATCTCGGGGAATACGTACCGCCCTCGGCCGAGCGGCTGGCCTGGCTCACAGGCTTTACCGGCTCGGCGGGGCTCGCCGCGGTTCTGCCCGACCGGGCGGCGCTGTTCACTGACGGCCGCTACGTCACGCAGGCGGCGGCGCAGATCGACCCCGCGCTCTGGCAGGTCCGGCACATCACCGCCGAGCCACCGCCCGGCTGGATCAAGGACGCAGCCCCGGCGGCCAGGATCGGCTACGACCCGTGGCTGATCGGCGAGGAAGCACTGGCCCGGTACACCGAGGCGGGGCTGGCGATGGTAGCGCTGGAGCGCAACCCGGTGGATGCGGTGTGGCCCGACCGTCCGCCGCCGCCCGCGGCCCCGGCCGTCCCCTACCCGCTCGCGCTGGCCGGCGAAGATGCCGAGGCGAAGCGGGGCGAGATCGCAGAGGCGCTGCGGGAAGCGGGCCAGGATGCCACGATCATCAGCGACCCGGCCTCGATCGCCTGGCTGTTCAATCTGCGCGGCGAGGATGTGGGGTTCACGCCGGTGGCACTCGGCTTCGCGCTGATGCGCGCCGACGCCACGGCCACGCTGTTCATGGCGCCGGCCAAGCTGAGCGCCGAGACCCGCACGTGGCTAGGCAACGCGGTCGCCTGCGAACCCCGTACGGCGCTGCCCGAGGCGCTGGCCGCCCTGCATGGGCGGACGGTCCGGGTCGATCCGGCGGGCACGCCGGCCTGGTTCGCGCACACGCTGCGCGCGGCCGGCGCCATCGTGGCCGACGGGCCGGACCCGTGCCTGCTGCCGAAAGCCTGCAAGAACCCGACCGAGCAGGCGGGGGCGCGGGCCGCACACGCGCGCGACGCGGTCGCGATGTGCCGGTTCCTGCACTGGTTCGCCGCCGCGGCCCCGGCAGGCGGGCAGAGCGAGATGACGGCCGCCGCGCGTCTGCTGGCCTTGCGGGCGGAGGGCGAGCGCTTCCGCGGCGAGAGCTTTCCGGCGATCGCCGGCGCCGGCGAGCACGGCGCCATCATCCACTACCGCGTGACGCCGGCGACCGACCGGCCGATCCGCGCCCACGAACTTTTTCTCATCGACAGCGGCGCGCAGTACCTCGACGGCACCACCGACATCACCCGCACGCTCTGGACCGGGCCAGGTGCTGCGCCGGACGCGCTGCGCGAGCGCTGGACCCGCGTATTGCAGGGCATGATCGCAATCGCGACGCTGGTGTTCCCGCAGGGACTGAACGGCGCGCATCTCGACGCCTTCGCCCGCCGCGCGCTGTGGCAGGCGGGGCTGGATTACGATCACGGCACCGGACACGGCATCGGCGCCTATCTCTCGGTCCATGAAGGCCCGGTCAGTCTTTCCCGACTCGCGAGGCCGGTGGCGATCGCGCCGGGGATGATCCTCTCGGACGAGCCGGGCCTCTACGTGCCTGGCGAGTACGGCATCCGGCTGGAAAATCTTCTGCTCGTTCAGCCGGCCGACTTGCCCGGCGCGGCAAAACCGTTCCTGCGCTTCGAGACGCTGACGCTGGCGCCCTTCGACCGGCGCATGGTGCTGCCGGCGCTGCTCACGCCGCCCGAGCGGGCTTGGCTCGACGCCTACCATTCCCGCGTGCTGGCCGAGATCGGGCCGCATCTCGACGCGCCCGACCGTGCCTGGCTCGACGCTGCCTGCGCGCCGCTCGATGCCTGAGTGGCGCCAGCGGATCGGGCTGAACCCGGCGCGGATCGGCGGGCATATCCCCTATGCGCACCGCTTCCGCATCGGCACACTGGAAGCGGCGGTGGTGTCCGACGGTCCGCTGATGCTGCCGCCGGCGGCCGAGATCCATCGCGGACTGCCGCCCGCAGAGGTCGCCGCCGCGCTGGCCCGCGAATTCCTGCCCGACGGCCCGTCGCGGATGGAGCAGAACATCCTGCTGCTCGACCTCGGCGGCCATCTGGTGCTGTTCGACGACGGCATGGGGGAAGCGAAACTGTACGGTCCGCACAGCGGCCGGCTGCTGCGCAGCCTCGGCGAACTCGGGCTCGGGCCGGAGCAGATCGACGCGCTGGTGCTGAGCCACGCCCATTCCGACCATTGCTGGGGCACGATGCGCGCCGATGGCACGCCGACCTTCCCCAATGCGATGATCTACATGGCCGAGCACGAGCTTTCGTTCTGGGAGCACTATGCCGGGTCGGACCACGATCGCACCGTGGCCGGCGTGCGTCGCCACTTGCTGCCGCTGCGCGAGCGGATGCTGTTCATCCGCGACGGCGAGGAGTTTTTGCCGGGCATCCACGCGATCGCCGCCCCCGGGCATACGCCGGGGCACATGGTGTTCGTGATCGCCAACGTGGGCGAGGCGGTGTGCGTGCTGGCCGATACCGCGTTCCTGCACCCGATCTCGTTTGCCTATCCCGAAGCGCACAGCGCCTTCGACGTGGACCCGGTGGTGGGGGCGGCGACGCGCACGCGGCTGCTGCGACGGCTCGCGGAGGAGCGGATGCGGGTGCTCAGTTATCACGCGCCGTGGCCGGGGCTGGGCCATGTCGGCCGCGCCGCCGGCGCGTTCCGCTACGTGCCGGAGGCGGCGGCGCCGAACCCGTAGAGGGCGGCGGGATTGTCCACCAGCACGCGGCGGCGGGTTGCGGCATCGGGCGCCCACTCGCCGAGCAGGTCGAACAGGTGGCCGTCATCGGGCATGTCGGCGGCGAGGCTCGGGTGCGGCCAGTCGGTGCCCCAGACGCAGCGCTCGGGTGCGGCGGCGAGCAGCGCGCGGGCGAGGGGTGCCACGTCGGCATAGGGGTGCCCGGCGGAGGCGCGATAGCCGGAGATTTTCACCCAGGTCCGCCCGCCTTCCAGCAGCCGCAGCATCGCCCGGAAACCCGGCGCGGCGGTGCCCTCGGCGGCCCGCGCGCCGCCCATGTGATCGAGCACCAGCGGCACCGGCAGGGAGCCGAGTTGCGGTGCCAGGGCTGCAAGGTGCTCGGGCTCGGTGTAGAGTTGCAGATGCCACCCCAGGGGCGCGATCCGGCGCACCACCGCATCGAGCTGCTCGATCGGCGTGCCGCCGCCGGAGGCGACGTTGAACCGCACGCCGCGGGCGCCGCGCGCGTGCATGGCGGCGAGGTCGGCGGCCGTTGCGGTGTCGTCGATCACGACGACGGCGCGATAGCCGGCGCCGAGTTCCGCCGTCGCGTCGAGCGTGCAGCGATTGTCGGTGCCGTGGATCGAGGCCTGCACGACGACGCCGCGGGTAAGGCCGAGGGCGTCGGCGACACGGCGATAGGCGGCGACCGGTGCCGGCTGCTCGGGCGTGTAGCGGCGGCGCGAGCTGAGCGGATAGCGCTCGGCGGGGCCGAAGATGTGGAAGTGGCAGTCGCAGCCGCCGGGCGGCGAGCGCCAGGCGGGCGGTGTGACGGTCTCGTGCGGCGGCAGGCACGGGTGCATGGGCGGGGACGGTCCGGTGGGGAAGGGTGCCTGTCAAGCCGACGGCGGCCACGGCGGTGTCTCGTGTTGTATGGAAGGGGTGGAGCACCGAAGTTTGGCGGGCGTGCGCAACGGCTGGGCAGCGGCCCGGGCGTTGGTGCGAGAATTTAGATTGGTGGCGAACGGATGATTGAGCGGGCACGCAAGAGGCTGAGCAAGAGGGCCAAGAGAGGATTTCGCGGCTGGCCGGTCGCAACCTTCGCATTGTACGGCCCGGACAATTCCATGGCCACCAAGCTCGCTGTCGCCATCATTCCGTCCGAGGATGCCGAGGCTACCGAACTTCGACGTTGGTTCTCCGAGGCACGCCGACATTCGCAGCGATACCCGTGTTGCGGAAGAAGTGCTGGCGTTCATCGAGACGGCCGGAGCCAAGACGGTGGTGATGACCGATCGAGATCATTGGCTGCCCACATGAAGAAGGCATCGACTACGAAGGTCCGACATGTCCCGCTTGTCCTTTCTGGGCCGGGCGGGATCGCTGGACGGCGCAAGCGCCTGCGCTAATCGCGAGCCAGCCCCCTTTGCGATGGGCCGCCAATACCACGCCTAAACGCCAGAGCGAACGATCTGGCGCTCGGAGGGCGTCCGACCAATCGCGCTGAAGCCGCCGCTCGGGCACAATGCCGGTCGCCCGAGTCGGAGCCCTGCGACGCGCCTGTGTCTCGCGCTCGCGGCGCCATCGTCACGCTGGGGCGAGTGAAGGCGCACCGCACCGGGAGAGGCGAGATGGCATCCGACATTCTGGCCGCGATCGCGGCGCTGGGCAGCATCATTGCCTGCCTGCTTCTGTTGCTGGTGCTGCGCCGCGCGCACGACGCCGAGCGGCTGCGCGTGCTCGCCGAGCAAGGTCTCGCCGGCCAGCGCGCCGAGGGCGAGACCACCCGCGCCCATCTCGCAAATGCCGAACGCGCGCTGGGCGGCAGGCTCGAACAGATGCGCAGCGACACGCAGGCGGCGCTCAATGCGCTCACCCTCGCCACCACCCGCGAACAGGGCGAGGGCCGCGTGCTGCTGGAAGCGAAGCTGCGCGAGATGGCGGATGCGAGCGCGCTGCGCCTCGGCGAGATCCAGCGCTCGGTGAACGAGCAGCTCCACGCCGCAGTCGAGAAGCAGATGGAGACCAGCTTCCAGCGCGTGCTCGACCAGTTCGCCGCCGTGCAGAAGGCGATGGGCGACGTGGCCAGGCGACGGCCGCGCAGATCGGCGACCTCAAGCGCATCTTCGGCAACGTCAAGTCGCGCGGCGGCTGGGGGGAGACGCAGTTGCGCGCGCTGCTCGACGACATCCTGCCCGCCGGCACCTACGAGATGAACCGCAAGCTCGGCGACGACAGCAACGAGATGGTGGAATTCGCCGTGCAGAATGCCGATGCGCGGCGAGCAGTGCCCGGTGCTCGCGATCGACGCCAAGTTCCCGACCGAGGATTACGAGCGCCTGCTGGATGCGACCGCGGCGGGCGATGCCGAGGCCGAGCGCGCCGCCCGCCGCGCGCTCGAGGCCCGCGTGCGCGGCGAGGCGCGCAAGATCGCCGAGAAATACATCCGCCCGCCGGTGACGGTCGAGTTCGCGGCCCTCTATCTGCCGACCGACGGCCTCTATGCCGAGATCGCGCGTGCGCCCGGCCTGATCGAGACGATCAGCCGCGAATGCCGCGTGCTGGTGATGGGGCCGAGCCTGCTGCCGGCGCTGCTGCGCACGATCCAGCTCGGCTTCGTGACGCTCGCCCTGGAGCAGAAGGCCGACGAGGTGCGCCGGCTGCTCGGCGCCACCAAGTCCGAGATGGTCAAGATGGACGACGTGCTCGAAAAGCTCGGCAAGCAGGCCGGCACGTTCAGCAGCACGATCGAGCGCGCCCGCGTGCGCACCCGCGCCGTCGGCCGCAAGCTGCGCGCGGTGGAGGCGCTGGAGACCGGGCAGGCCGAGGCGGTGCTGGAACTCGACGCGCCGCTGGAGACGGTGGACGACGACGAACCCGCGTGCGCTCGCCCCGCTCACGGCACCTGCACCCCGCGCCGATTGACGTAGATCGCATACAGCGTGTGCGACGCGCACAAAAAGAGGCGGCTGCGGTTGCGGCCGCCGAAGGTCAGGTTGGAGACGGTGGATGGCACCTTGATCCGCCCGAGCAGATCGCCCGAGGGTCGCGATGCAATGCACGCCGTCCCCGGCGCTGCTCCAGATGTTGCCGAGATCATCGCAGCGGAACCCGTCCGCGAAGCCCGGTTCCACGCGGTGGAACTCCCGCCCGCCCGACAGATGCGCGCCATCCTCGCTCACGTCGAACGCGCGGATGCAGCGCCGCGGCTGCTCGGCGAACTGCCGGCCGCTCTCGGCCACATACAGCGTCCGCTCGTCGGGCGAGAAGCACAGTCCGTTCGGCCCGTCGAAATCGTCGGCGACGACCGCGAGCGAACCGTCATCCGGGTCGAGCCGGTAGAGATAGGGCGGCAGTTCCGCCTCCTGCTTGCCGCCCTCGTAATCGGTGTTGATGCCGTAATGCGGATCGCTGAACCAGATGCTGCCGTCGGAGCGCACCACGACGTCGTTGGGTGAATTGAGCCGCTTGCCCTGATAGCGGTCGGCGAGCACGGTGATGCGTCCGTCGAGCTCGGTGCGGGTGATGCAGCGGCCGCGATGCGAGCACGAGATCAGCCGCCCCTCGCGGTCGCGCGTGTGTCCGTTCTCGAAATCCGAAGGCTGCCGGAACACCGAGACGCCGCCATCCTCGGTCCAGCGCATCACGCGATCGTTGGGGATGATCGCTGAACAGCAGGCATTGCAGATCGGCGAACCAGACCGGGCCTTCCAGCCAGCGAAAGCCCTCGGCCAGCTTCTGCAACGGCGCGTTCGGCAGCACGTAGCTTGCGAACACCGGATCGACGATGTCGAACCCGTCCATTCCACGCGACCTACGTGCCGCGCCGAGAGGTCAACCGATCGGCGCCCGCGTCAGTTGTCGGTGGAGAAGCGGAAGATCGTGGTCGAACGGAAGGTCTGCCCCGGATCGAGCCGCGTCGTCGGGAAGTTCGGGTGGTTCGGCGAATCCGGGAAGTGCTGGGTCTCGAAGGTGTAGCCGTCGCCCTGGCGATAGCTGGTATCGGCGGAGCCGACCAGCGAGCCGTTGAGGTAGTTGCCGGTGTAGAACTGCAACCCCGGCTCGGTCGTGAACACGTCGAGCACGCGGCCGGTGGCCGGCGAATAGGCCCGCGCGGCGAAGTCGAGCGCGCGCGGGCGCGGTCTTGTTCAGCACCCAGTTGTGATCGTAGCCGTGCGCCAGCACGAGTTGCGAGAACGGCGCCTCGATTTCGGCGCTGATCGGATGCAGCGTGCGGAAGTCCATCGGCGTCCCCGCGACCGGCGCGATCTGGCCGGTCGGGATCTGGGTGGCGTCGGTCGGGGTGTAGGCATCGGCGTTGATCTGCACGAGCTGGTCGAGCGCCGAGCCCGAACCGTTGCCGTCGAGATTGAAATAGGAGTGGTCGGTGAGGTTGAGCACGGTCGGCTTGTCGGTTGTCGCCGCGTAGTCGATGCGCAGCGCGTTCGAATCCTCGAGCGTGTAGGTGACCGTGACCTCGAGCGTGCCCGGATAGCCGTCTTGCCCGTCCGGGCTGGTGTAGGTCAGCACCGCCGCGACCCCGTTCGCCACCGGCTTCGGCGCCACGTTCCAGATCTGCAAATTGAACCCGGTGGTGCCGCCGTGCAGCGAATTGGGGCCGTTGTTGATCGGCAGATGGTAGGTCTTGCCGTCGAGCGCGAAAGTGCCCTTGGCGATGCGGTTGGCATAGCGTCCGGCGATCGCGCCGAAATAGGTCTTGTCGGAATCATAGCCCGCCAGATCGCGATAGCCGAGCACGACGTTGCCCAAGTGCCCGCTGCGGTCGGGCGTGTCGATCTCGGTGATGCAGCCGCCGAGGCTGATGAACCGCACGATCATGCCGTGCGCGTTGCGCATCGTGTAGAGATCGACCGTGCGCCCGTCCGGCAGGGTGCCATAGACGGCACGCGCAAGCTCGTCGGCCCGCGCCCTGGCGCCCCAGGCCGTGATCGCCACGACCGCGAGTGCCGCGACTCTGCCACCCGGAACGGTGCTGCCGCATGGCACGCCTCCCCTCGCCTGCGCGGTCGTCCCGAGCGGTAATCCCGTCCGCCCGCGCTGTCCAGGTTGCGCGGCCCGCGGCGCGTTCACAAAACCGCTGTCATCGCGGCGGCCACCGGCCGGTCGTCAGGACGAGACCTTGCAGCCGCGCATCGGGATGGAAATGCGCATACACCCGCCGCGCCGTCTCGCGGTTGATCCCGGGTGCCGCTTCCAGGTCCGGCAGCCCCGCCATCTTCACCCCGCGCGCCGAGCCGAAATGGTTGAGCAGCGCGCGCTTGCGCGCCGCCCCCACGCCCGCGATCTCGTCGAGCTCGCTCCGCGTGAGCGTCTTGGAGCGTCCGGCGCGGTGGGTGGTGATGGCGAAGCGGTGCGCCTCGTCGCGCAGCCGTTGCAGGTAATAGAGAACCGAGTCGCGCGGCGGCAATTGGAACGGCGCGCGGCCGTCGGTGTGGAACCACTCGCGTCCGGCGTCGCGATCCGGCCCCTTCGCGATCGCGACCAGCTTCACATCGGCGACACCGAGATCGGCCAGCACCTGCCGCGCCGCCGAGAGCTGCCCCGCGCCGCCGTCGATCAGCACCAGATCGGGCAGTGCCGCGGCGGCCCCTTCGGCGGCCTCCTTCATCGCCCGGCCGAAGCGGCGTTCCAGCATCTCGCGCATCATCGCGAAATCGTCGCCGGGCGTAATCGGGCCGCGGATCGCATACTTGCGGTACGCGGATTTCACGAACCCCTCCGGTCCGCCCACGATCATCACGCCATAGGGGTTGCGGCCCATGATGTGGCTGTTGTCATAGACCTCGATCCGCTCCGGCGGCGCCGGCAGCTCGAACAGCGTCGCGACCGCCTCCAGCAGCCGCGCCTGGCCGGCGGTCTCGGCGAGCCGGCGCTCCAGCGCCTCGCGCGCGTTGGTCTCGGCGTGGGCGACGACCGCGCGCTTCTCGCCGCGCTGCGGCACCGCAATCTCGACCCGCCGCTCGGCCTTCAGGCTCAGCGCCTCGGCGACCAGCGCCGGCTCGGGGATCGCGTGGCTGAGCAGCAGCAGCGGCGGCGGCTTCTTGTCGTCGTAGAACTGGGCGACGAAGGCGCCGAGCACCTCGCTCGCCTCCTCGGATTTCGTGTGGGTCGGGAAGAAGGCGCGGTTGCCGTTGTTGCGTCCGCCGCGGACGAAAAACACCTGCACGCAGGTCTGGCCGGCATTCTGCCAGGCGGCGATGATGTCGGCGTCATCCAGGCTCGCCGGGTTGATCACGCTGCTGCCCTGCACATGGGTCAGCGCCCGGATACGATCGCGCACCGCGGCGGCGTGCTCGAACTCCAGGCTGCCCGCCGCGCGCTCCATCTCGGCCGCCAATTCGCGCTGCACGTCGGCCTGCTTGCCGGAGAGGAAGGCGCGCGCCTGCCCGACCAGCGTCGCGTAGCCGCCGGCGTCGATGCGGCCGACGCAGGGCGCCGAGCAGCGGCGGATCTGGAACAGCAGGCACGGGCGGGTGCGGGCGGCAAACACCGTATCGGCGCAGGAGCGGAGCAGAAACACGCGCTGCATCGCGGTCACGGTCTGGTTCACCGCCCAGGCGGAGGCGAACGGCCCCCAGTAGCTGCCACGCCGCATCTGCGCGCCGCGATGCTTGGCGATCTGCGGGAACGGATGGTCCTCGGTCAGCATCAGCCAGGGATAGGATTTGTCATCGCGCAGGACGATGTTGAAGCGCGGTCGCAGCCGCTTGATGAGGTTTGCCTCGAGCAGCAGCGCCTCGGCCTCGGTATGGGTGGTGACCACTTCCAGCGCGCGGGTCTGCGCCACCATGCGGCGCAGCCGCTCGTCCAGCCGCGCGGGCTGGGTGTAGGCGGCGACGCGCTTCTTCAGGCTGCGCGCCTTGCCGACATAGAGCGCGTCGCCTTTGGCATCGAGCATCCGATAGACGCCGGGGCTGAGCGGCAGTGTCGCCAGCGACGCCGCGATCAGCGCGGCCCCGGTGGGGGTCGCTTCGGGCGCGGGGTCGCACGGCCGATCACGGCTGAACTCGTGTTCTTCAATCATCCACGAATCCTGTGGATAAGCCGGTGCGCAAAACGGCTTCGCGTTCCCGGGCGCGCCGGAATCCGGCGGCTTCCGACACATTGCCCAAGAAACGCGCAATCGGGGCAAGCGGCTGAAATCCCGCGATTCCGCTCGGCACCCCTGGCGACAAGCTGAAATCGATCCGCCATCACTCTGTAACTCTTGCGGTTTTCCACGCCGAGGTGGACAAGCCCGTGATCACTGCACGGGGGCTGCGCGCAGATGCGGCGCCGGATGCCAGTTCAGGTGCTGTCCGCCATCCAGCGCCAGCATCTGCCCGGTCATCGACGGCAGCGCCAGGATCGCCAGCACGCCGCGCGCGATTTCATCAGGGTCGGCGCCGTGGCGCAAGGGCAGCGCGGCGGCCTGTCGCGCGAATTGCGCGTCGCTCTGGCGCGCGCTGGGGAGCGTCGGGCCGGGCCCGATCGCGTTGACCCGGATGCGCGGTGCCAGCGCCAAGGCCAGGCTTTGCGTCAATGCCCACAGCCCCGCCTTGGCCACCGTGTAGGAGACGAAATGCGGGGTCAGGTTCCACACCCGCTGGTCGACCATGTTGACCACCGCGCCGTGGGCGGTCGCCGGCAGGGCGCGGGCGAACGCCTGCGTCAGCACGAACGGCGCGCGAAGGTTGACTTCGAGGTGCCGGTCCCAGCTCTCGCGCGTCGCCGTGTCCCATTCGTCGCGCTCGAACGCGCTGGCGTTGTTGACCAGTACGCCGATCGGACCCAGCGCCGCCTCCGCCCGGCCGAGCAGTGCGGCCGTCTGTGCTTCGTCCGTGAGGTCGGCCGCCAGCACGATTGCGGCCACGCCCCGCGCGCGCACCACGGCACCGGTCGCCTCCGCCTCCGCCGTCGCCTCGCGGGCATGGACGGCAACGGCAAAGCCGGCATCCGCCAGCGCCAGCGCGATCGCGCGGCCGATACGGCGAGCGGCGCCGGTGACGAGGGCGGCGCGCGGCAGGGTGGCGGGGATCATTCGGCTGCTGTAGCCCGTGATGGCCAGCCCGAAAACCTTCCCGGCGGACGCCGCACGTGGTTCGATGACCGGGGTGGACGCGGGAGGCGGCGGTGAACCAGCTTGATCTGGCGGAGCGGGTGGCGGTGGTGACGGGCGGCGCGCGCGGCATCGGGCTTGCGATCGCACGCCGCGCACTCGCTTCGGGGGCCACGGTGGCACTCTGGGATTCGGATGCGCCGGCGCTGGAGGCGGCGGCCGCGGCGCTGGGCGGGGCGGTCAGCACCCACGCGATCGAGCTCACCGATGCGGCGGCGGTGCGCGAGGCGGTGCGGGCAACCGAGGCCCGGCACGGCCGCATCGACATCCTGGTCAACAACGCCGGCATCACCGGCGGCAACGGCCCGACCTGGGAACTTCCCACCGCAATCTGGCGCCGCGTGATCGAGGTAAACCTGATTGCGCCCTATCTCGCCTGCGCCGCCGTGCTGCCGGGGATGATCGCGCGCGGCTGGGGACGGGTCGTCAACATCGCCTCGATCGCCGGCAAGGAGGGCAACCCCAACGCGAGCCATTACAGCGCCTCGAAGGCGGGGCTGATCGGGCTGACCAAGTCGCTCGGCAAGGAGCTGGCGCAGACCGGCGTGCTGGTGAACTGCGTGACCCCGGCGGCGGCGCGAACCGACCTCTTTTCGCAGATGACCGAGGCGCAGATCGGCTACATGCTGGGCAAGATCCCGATGGGCCGGTTCGTGGAGACCGACGAGATCGCGGCGCTCGTGTGCTGGCTCGCGTCGCCCGATTGTTCTGCCAGCACCGGGGCGGTGTTCGATATTTCCGCGGGACGGGCAACGTATTGAAAGAGGGCAAGGGGCGGTATGGCCGGGGCAGGTTGCATCGCCGCAGGAATTGCATCTAGGCTTGCGGCGCACATCAGGCGGAAAGCGGAGGATCGCTACATTGGTCGTTTCATCCGACATCACAGCACAGTCGAACCTTGATGCGCTGAAATGGCGATGCATCGGGCCGCCGCGCGGCGGCCGTGTCGTCGCCGTGGCCGGCGACCCGGACAACCAAGCGGTGTTCTATTTCGGTGCCTGCGCCGGCGGCGTGTGGAAGACCGTCGATGGCGGCATCTACTGGCGCTGCGTGACCGACGGCTTCCTCGGCACCGCCGCGATCGGCGCCCTCGCCGTGGCGCGCGCGGACGGCAACGTGATCTATGCCGGAACCGGCGAGACGGCGATCCGGCTCGACGTCTCCTATGGCGACGGTATCTACAAATCGACCGATGCCGGCCGCAGCTGGAGCCATGCCGGCCTGCGCGAGACCAAGCATATCGGCCGCATCTGCATCCATCCGCACGATCCTGATCTCGTCTATGTCGCCGCCCTCGGCGATATCTTCGGGCCGAGCGAGGAGCGCGGCGTGTTCCGCTCCCGCGATGGCGGCCGCACCTGGGACAAGGTGTTGTATCGCAACGCGGACACCGGCGCCGTCGACCTCTCGATGGACGCGGGCAATCCGCGCATCCTGTTCGCGACCCTTTGGCAGACGCGCCGCAATTTCTGGAATCATGTCCAGCGGCGGCCCCGGCAGCGGGCTGTTCCGTTCCACCGATGGCGGCGACAGTTGGGAGGAGATCTCGCGCAATCCCGGCCTGCCGACGGGGCCGCTCGGCAAGATCGGGGTGGCCGTATCGCCGGCCCGCTCCGGCCGCGTCTGGGCGCTGGTGGAGACCGAGGCCGAGAAAACCGGCCTCTATCGGTCGGACGATTACGGGGCGCGCTGGGTGCTTTGTCTGCTCGAATCGGGACCTGATGCACCGGCCCTGGTACTACACGCACGTCTTCGCCGATCCCTGCCACGGCGAGACGGTCTATGTCGCCAATCTGGCGGTCTGGAAATCCACCGACGGCGGCACGAACTTCACCGAGATCCAGACGCCGCACGGCGACAATCACGATCTATGGATCGATCCCGCCGACCCGAACCGGATGGTTGAGGGCAATGACGGCGGCGCCTGCGTGTCGTTCAACGGCGGCTACACCTGGTCCTCGATCTACAACCAGAAGACTGCGCAATTCTATCGCATCGACATCGACAACCAATATCCCTACCGTGTCTACGGCACGCAGCAAGACAATACCTCGATCGCGACGCCGAGTGCGGCCGTGTGGGGCGCGATCACGCTGGGCGACTGCACCTATCCGGGCACCGGTGAGAGCGGCTTCATCGCGGTGCATCCCAAGGACCACAACATCGTCTATTGCGGCGCCATCGGTTCGAGTCCCGGCGGTGCCGGATCGTTGCAGCGCTATGACAATCGCACCGGCCAGATCCAGTTGGTCAATGTCTGGCCTGAGGAATCGACCGGCGTCGCGCCGAAGGACATGAAGATACCGCTTCGCCTGGACCTTTCCGATCGTGTTCTCGCCGCATGACAGCAATATTCTTTATGCCGGCGGCAACCATGTATTCCGCACGCGCGACGAGGGCATGAGCTGGGAGGAGATCTCACCCGATCTTAGCCTCAACGAGGTCTCGCGCCAAGGTCATTCCGGCGGCGAGATCACGCATGAGAGTGCCGGCGCCGAGATGCACGCCACCTGCGCCTGTGTGGTCGGAGTCGCCGCATCGCCGCGGCGAGATCTGGGCGTCCACCGACGACGGCCTCGTGCATGTCACGCGCAACGAGCGGCAAGAGCTGGCAGAACGTTACCCCGGCGGGCATGCCGGAACTCGCCTATGTCGGTTGCGTCGAGATCTCGGCGCACGATGCCGACACGATCTACGTCGCCGCGACACGCTACAAGCTCGCGGACTACAAGCCGTATCTGTTCCGCAGCACCGATGGCGGGCGAAGCTGGCAATCCATCAATGGTGACTTTCCGGCGGGCGAGATCACGCGCGTCCTGCGCGCCGATCCGGTGCGCAAGGGCCTTCTGTTCGTTGGCACCGAGACCGGACTCTACTTCACTTCCAATGACGGGCAGAGCCTGGTCACGCATGCCGGGCGGCCTGCCGGTCGTTCCGGTCTATGACCTGAAAATCAAGGGCAGCGACCTCGTCGCGGGTACGCACGGACGCTCCTTCTGGGTTTTGGATGACATCACGCCGCTGCGCGAGCTTGCCGATGGCGGCAAGGGTACCAGGCTGTTCACGCCGCGCACAACCATTCGCACGAAGCTGCATTTCGGCGCCCTGCGCAGCGTGGGGTCCGGCATCTCGCTCGCTGTCGCCCCCGGCATCGGCGGCGGGATCAGGACATTCGAGAAACCGGACGGCACGACCGGACGCGAGCACCTGGACGTCGGCGAGAATCCGCCCAATGGCGCGATCGTGTACTACTGGCTGGCGGAAGACGCTTCCGGCGCGGTCTCGCTCGGCTTTCGCGACGCATCCGGCTGCGCGATCGTCGCTTTCCGCAGCGACGACGACGCGCTCCCGGCGGCGCGGCGTCCGACAACGCGGCCCGGCCTCAATCGCTTCGTCTGGGACATGCTGCACCCGGCCCCGGTCAAGCTCGATGAAACGCTGACCGCGCCGCGGAACAAGCCGCTCTCCAAGGAGCCGGATCCGACGGCCGGCCAGACCACGGTGCCGGGCGAGTATCAGGTGGAGCTGGCGGTCGGGTCCGAGCGACGGACTGCGAGTTTCACGATCGTCAAGGATCCGCGCCTGGCCACGACGCCGGAGGCCTATCGGCAGCAATTCGCGCTGCTGCAGGAACTCCTGGATTCTGCTCGGCCGGCTCAACGCCGCGGTCAACCGCATCCGCCGCATCAAGCGCCAGCTCACCGCGCTGGCCGAACGGCTGGGTGATTCCCACGCCGATCTCGCCGACAGGGCGAAAACGGTTGCAGAGCGCCTCGGAGCGATCGAGCGCGTGCTGGTGGATGTGTATCGGGAATCGGCGCGCGACACGCTGCGCAATCCGGCGGGGCTGAACGATACGCTGATCGATCTGATCAACACCGTCGCGATCTCCGATAACGCGCCGACGGCGTCCGCCGCGGCGGTGTCGCGCGAGCTGATGACGCGGGTCGATGCGGAGATCGCCAAGCTGGATGCGCTGGTGGGCACCGAGCTGGCCGAGATCAATCGCCGAGCCGCGGAGCGCGCGATCGATCTGGTGGGCGGCTGAGCCGATAGACGACCGCTACCCCCGCACGTGGCAGGCGACCCAGTGGCCGCCCGCCGCTTGCCGGAGCATCGGTGCCTCCTCGGCGCAGCGCTTCTCCGCGAGCGGGCAGCGCGTGCGGAAATAGCAGCCTGAGGGCGGGCTAAGCGGGTTCGGCACGTCGCCTTGCAGCACGATGCGGTTGCGCTTCACCTTCGGGTCCGGGATCGGCACCGCGGAGAGCAGGGCCTCCGTATAGGGGTGGCGCGGATTGTCGTACAGCTCGCGCGCCGGAGCGATCTCCACCACGCGGCCGAGATACATCACGGCCACGCGGTCACTGATGTGCTCGACCACCGAGAGATCATGGGCGATGAAAAGATAAGTGAGGCGGAACTTTTCCTGCAGATCCTCGAGCAGGTTGATCACCTGCGCCTGGATGGAAACGTCGAGCGCGGAGACCGGCTCATCGCAGACGATGAGCTTGGGTTGGACCGCCAGCGCACGGGCGATGCCGATGCGTTGGCGCTGGCCGCCGGAGAATTCGTGCGGGAAGCGGTTCAGGGCGTCCGCCCGCAGCCCCACCGTCTCGAGCAACTCCACCACGCGGTCGTCAAGCTCGTGCCGGGTCTTGGCCAGACGGTGGATGATCAGCGCTTCGCCGATGATACCGCCCACGGTGTGGCGCGGGTTGAGGGAGGCGAACGGGTCCTGGAAGATGATCTGCATGTCGCGGCGCAGGCTGCGCAGCTCCCTGCCCTCCAGCCGCATCACGTCACGACCTTCAAACCAGATCTCGCCCGAGCTCGGCTCGATCAGCCGCATGATGCAGCGGCCGGTGGTCGATTTGCCGCAGCCGAATTCGCCGACCAGGCCGAGCGTTTCGCCCGGCTTGATCTCCAAACTCACCCCGTCCACCGCGTGCACACGGTCGATCTCACGCGCCAGAAATCCGCCCGTCACCGAGAAGTGCTTCTTGAGGTCGCGGACGGCGAGCAGGGGAAGCGGATCGCTCACAGGATGCACGCCACCTTGTGATCGGGGCCTACCAGACGCAATGGCGGCTCCGCCCTGCGGCAGGCCACGGTCGCGAACTCGCAGCGTGCGGCAAAGCGACAGCCGGCCGGCGGATCGAGCAGGACTCGGCACCATGCCCGGGATCTGGGCGAGCCGCATCCGCTGGTGCGCGTGCGCATCGACGCGCGGGATCGCACGGATCAGCCCGCGCGTGTAGGGGTGGCGCGGATTGGCGAACAGCTCGTCCACCGGCGCGTCTTCCACCACCTTGCCGGCATACATCACCACCACGCGTTGCGCATTCTCGGCCACCACGCCCATGGCATGGGTGATCAGCATGATCGCCATGCCGAGCCGCGCCTTCATGTCATTGAGAAGATCGAGGATCTGCGCCTGGATGGTGACGTCGAGTGCCGTGGTCGGCTCGTCGGCGATCAGCAACTGCGGCCCGCAGACCAGCGCCATCGCGATGACCACGCGCTGGCGCATGCCGCCGGAGAACTGGTGGGGGTAGTCATGGATGCGGCGCTCGGGATTGGGGATCTGCACCAGCCGCAGCATCCCCAGCGCGCGGTCGAGTGCGGCCTTGCGCGAGAGCTTCTCGTGGGCGCGGAGCGCTTCGGCGACCTGCTCGCCCACCGGATAGACCGGGTTGAGCGACGTCATCGGCTCCTGGAAGACCATGCCGATCTCGCGCGAGCGGATCTTGTCCATCTCGGCGGCCGGCAGGGGTATGAGGTCGCGGCCGCGCCAAATGATCTCGCCGCCTTCGAAGCGGCCCGGCGGCATGTCGATCAGCTTGAGCACGCTGCGGGCGGTCACGGTCTTGCCGCAACCGGACTCGCCAACAACGGCCAGCGTCTCGCCACGGCGGATCGCCATGCTCACGCCATCCACGGCCCGCACCATGCCGTCATCGGTGCGGAACCAGGTCTTGAGGTCCCGTATCTCGAGCAGCGCCTCGCCCATACGGCGTCCCTAAGCTAGAGCACGCGGCGCGCGTCCAGCGCGTCGCGCAGCCCATCGCCGATGAAATTGATGGACAGCACGGCGAGGAAGATCGCGGCGCCCGGGAACAGGGCCCAATGGGGCGCCATGTCGAGGTAATTCTGCGCGTCGTACAACATGCGTCCCCAGGTGGGGGTGTCCGGCGGGAAGCCGAGGCCGAGGAAGGAGAGCGTGGATTCGGCAATAATCGCGTTCGCCACCTCGATCGTCCCGGCGACGATCACCGGCCCGATCGCATTGGGCAGAATATGCTTGACCATCAGCCGTGGCCGGGACGCGCCGAGCGCGCGCGCCGCTTCCACGAATTCCTTCTCGCGCAACGAGAGGAACTGCGCGCGCACCAGCCGCGCGAGCGGCATCCAGCGCAGGCCGCCGATGACGACGACAATCAGCAGGAAGATGCCGCCCTGGGGGCCGAGTAGCGTTCTGAGCGGGTCGCGAAACAGGTAGATCAGCAGCAGCAGCAGCGGCAGTTGCGGCAGGGAGAGGAAGAGGTCGGTGGTCCACATCAGGCCCGCATCGATCCGCCCGCTCGCCATGCCGGAGACCGCGCCGATCACCACGCCGACGAACACCGCCACCATCATGGCGGCGAGGCCGACGGCCATCGAAATGCGGCCGCCATAGATGACCCGCGCCAGCAGATCCTGGCCCAGATCGTCCGTGCCCAATGGATGTGCCCAGGTCGGCCCCTGCAGCTTGGCCGCGAAGTCGATCTGGTCGATGGGAACCGGCCAGAGCAGGGAGCCGAAGATGACGCCGAGCAGCATGAACGCCAGCACGACGCTGCTGATCAGGGCCATCTTGTGTTTGCGGAAGCGCCGCCAAGCCTCGCGCCGCAGCGAGACGCGCGGTGCCGGGCGCTCGTGGTCGCCGGCGAGAGCCGGGTCCGCCGCCTCAGCGGAAAGCGATACGCGGATCGAGCCAGACATACAGGAGATCAGCGATGAGGTTGAACAGCACCACCAGGCAGGCAAACACGAAGGTGACGGCCATCACCACGGGCGTATCATTGGCAAGGATCGAGGAGATCAGCAGAGAGCCGATGCCAGGGACGCGGAAGATCTGCTCGGTGATGATGGCGCCGCCGAAGATGATCGGCATCTGCACGGCAACCAGCGTCACCACCGGGATCAGGGCGTTGCGCAGGACGTGCCGCCTCAGCACGCGGCGCTCGCCGATGCCCTTGGAGCGCGCCGTGGTCACGTAGTCGAGCTTGATGACGTCGAGCACCGAGGAGCGCACATAGCGCACCAGCGAGGCGCCCTGGAACAGGCCGAGCACCGAGACCGGCATGATTATTTGCCGGAAGTTCTGCCACCACCAGTCGAAGCCCCTGGCCGATAGATCCGAGCGGAACACGAAAGGCAGCCAATGCAGTTGGATGCTGAACAGCAGGATCAGCAGCAGGCCGGTAAAGAAGGTGGGCAGGGAAAAGCCGACGAAGGCGAGCGTGTTGGCCACCTGATCGAAGATGGAATAGGGCCGCGCGGCGGCCAGCACGCCGACCGGAATCGCGACCAGGATTGCGAGCAGCTCCGCGGAGCCAAGCACCACGAGTGTCACCGGCAGCCGCTGGAAGATGAGCGTATCCACGTTCACCCGGCTGACGAAGGAAAAGCCCCACTCGCCGTGCAGCATGGCAACGAGCCAGTGGATGTAGCGCAGCCAGATCGGGTCATCGAGGCCAAAGCTGGCACGCAGATGAGCGACCACTGCCGCCGGCACATTCGGGTTGGTAATGAGCTCCCCGAACGGGTCACCCGGCGCAAGCGCCAGAATCGTGTACAGAATAACGCTGATGCCCAGCAGACTGGGAATAGCGAGGGAAATGCGTCGCAGCACATAGGTCCGTGACATCGGGAACCCCGCTTATCAGCGGCCGGCCTGGGAAGCGCGGCTGCCCGCGCTGCCTCTGTCCCAAACGGACAGGCCTAGGCTTCCTTGTACCAGTCGGCGATATCCCAGGTATCATTGGCCCAGCCGCTCATCGGCGCCCGCAGGCCGTTGACGCTTGCCGTGACGCCCTTCCGGAAAACCACCGGAATGACAGCGATGTCCTTCACCACCAGATCATTGAGCTGGATGAACTGGGCGGCCCGCTTCACCGGATCGAGCTCGCTTGTGGTCTCGCCGTAGATCTTGTCGTACATCGCGTTGCGCCAGCGGGTGATGTTGCGCCCCTGCCACTTGTTCGCTCGGCTCGCGACCTCGGTTGAGAGAAAGGACTGCATCCACAGGCCCGGATCGGGCTGGGTCGGGCCGGTCGTGTACATCTGCAGGTCGGTGTAGAATTTCGGATAAGTGTCGTTGCTGCCGGCATCGGAGGAAAAGTAGACCGAAGCGACCACGGCCTTGATGTCGATCGCGATGCCGGCCTTGTGGCAGGCCTGCTTGACGATCTGCTGCGTCTCCTGACGCGGCTGGTTGATGGAGGTTTGGAAGACGTATTTGAGCTTCTTGCCGTCCTTCTGGCGGATGCCGTCCGGGCCTGGTTTCCAGCCGCCCTTGTCCAGAATTTCGATCGCCTTCTGGATGTTGAATTCCCAGGACGTGTCCTTGGAGACGAAGCGGGGCGGCCCGTTAAGGTAGTTCGCCGTCGCCTCGCCGGTGCGGCCGTAGATGTATTTCTGCACCCCGCCGCGATCGATCAGCAGCGACAGGGCCTGGCGCACCATCGGATCGCTCAGCGTCGGATGCACGGTCTTGATGCTGGCCCGCTCGCCGTCGACCTCCTTCCAGGGATCGGTGAAATTGATCTGGATGTGCTCGATGTTCGCGCCTTTGACGAAATTCGCGTGCCCCTTGCCGGCGGCCTCCAGCTTTTTCAGCACCTCGTCTTCGACTTGCAGATTCCAGGCGAAGTCGTACTCGCCGGTCTGCAGCACCGCGCGCGCCGCCGAGGTCGCGTCGCCGCCCCCCTTCATCTCGATCGCGTCGAAATAGGGACGGTTGGGCTGGTGGTAATTCATGTTGATCGTGCCCTGGACGAGATCGCCCGGGTTGAAGCTCTTGAACAGATAGGGGCCGGTACCGACCGGCTTCAGATTGTTCGGCGCTTGACGGGATTTGGCGCCGATATACGGCTCGAACAGATGCTTCGGGATGATCTGGCCGGTGGCCGAGACGAACGGGTCGGCCCAGAACGGCGTCGGCACCGGGAACAGAATCTTGACGGTGTACGGATCGACTTTCTCGACCTGGATATGGGTATAGCTGCCGGAGGTCACCGCCGCGGTCGCGGGGTCGCGGGCATACTGCCAGTTGAACACCACGTCATCGGCCGTGAAGGGCTGGCCGTCGTGCCACTTCACGCCCTGCTTGAGCTTCCAGATCACCGACTTGCCGTCGGCGGCAAGCCCGCCATTGTCGCGGCTCGGGATCTCGGCCGCCAGGATCGGCTTGAGATTGCCGTCATTATCCCAGGAGGCCAATGGCTCGTAGAACAGGCGCGAGCCGTCCTGGTCCTTGGTGCCGACGGCGAAATGCGGATTGAGCAGAGTCGGGCCCTGCCACCACAGCAATTTCAGCGTCCCGCCGCCGCCGCGCTTGGTCGGCTTGTAGGTGGATGCCGGCTCCGCCATCGCGACGCCGCCGATGGCGAGAAGTTGCGTGGCCATCGGAACCGTCAGACCGAGCGCCGCCAGGCGCCGGATGAAGCCGCGCCGCGAGAGGTGCCCCTCCTTCACCCGGTCGATCATGCGCTGCAGGCGAATTGCGTCCATTCCTTCCCCTTTCGCGGCAAAGGCTTGGCGCGCCCCCCAGCGCGAAGGCCCATGAAGCCGTCCGCAAGCGAAAAGCTTATCGACTTCTCCGCGCCTCGGTCAATGCTCATCTGCGCCAGTCGCGGGGCAACCGAACCGGCGCGCAACGATGGCAGGCTGGACACTGAAGGCGCGCACCGACCATGATGCGGTCTTCTGCATCGCCGATCGCCAAGCGGCGGCCGGCAAGAACCTGTCTTGAGCGCAAGGAGAGGCGGATGGATTTCATCGAGCAATGGTTCGGCGTGTCACCCGATCACGGCGACGGCTCACTGGAGCTGCTCTGGATCGTCGCGATCGTGGTCGCCGCGGTGGCGATCGTGTTCCACCGCCGCCTGATCAATTGGCTCTCCTCGCGGTCGTCCAAAGAGCGCTGAGGCGGGGCGGACGGGCATCGGGAATACCTCTCGCCTCTGGAAGTGCAGATTCTTGTTCTGAGCCATGATTGGACGTTGCGAAATCGTGGATGGTCGGACTTCGCCAATTATGAAAGTGGGGCTGAGCCGAGACGTTGGGTGCCTGATATCGGTCTGCGCGCGCGCGACCGGAACTGAGTGTTGTCCGATTTCAGATCTGGGCGATAAGCTCGATTAAGCCACCTGTCCGCCAGGCGTTGCGGACGGCGAAGCAGCGGTGCATCGCGATGGGTCCGCTTACGATAGCACCCGCCATCCTGCGAAAGCGGCCAGCCCCGCGACGATCAGCGCCTCCGCCGCCGATCCGGTGCGGCAGATCGGCACCGCGACCCGCGCCCGCAGCGGCCATGCCAGTCGCAGCCCCGCCGGCGTCAGCACGTCGGCCGCGAGATGCGAGAGATACCCGACCGCCAGCGCGTCGAGCGCATCGCGCGCCAGGCCCTGCGACGCAAGCAGCGCCGCCCCCGCCAGCACCGCCAGCAGCGAGTGCGTCACGCCGCGATGCCCGAGCAGCGCCGCGAGCGGGCGCGATACCAGCGGCATTCGCCGCCCGACCCAGGACTGCGGATGGTCGATGTCCGGCAGCAGCGCGCCGGCCGCCGCCAGTGCCAATGCCTCGGGCGAGAGCGCCGGCAGTCCGAGCGCGGGCGCGGCCAGCGTCCAGGCAGCCAGCCCCACCACCACGTGCGAGCCGGCACTTCATCCGGCAAGCAGCGCCGTCACCTCGATCTCGATCCGCATCTCCGGCGTGGCCAGGCCGGCCACCACCAGCATCGTCGCCGCCGGCGGCGCCGCCCCGAATGCCTCCCGCAGCAGCGGGAAGCACGGCGGAAAATCGCCCGCGTCGAGCAGGTAGTAGCGCGCCCGCACCACGTCCCCGAACCCGGCACCGGCCTCGGCGAGCGCCGCCGCGATGTTCGCCAGCGCCTGCCGGCATTGCGCCACCGCGCCGCCCGGAGCGATGGTCATCGTTGCGTAGTCGTATCCGGTGGTGCCGCTCACGAACACCCAACGCCCATCCACCACGGCGCGCGAATAGCCGCTCTCGGCCTCGAAGCGGCTGCCCTGGCTGATCCGCCGGCGGGTCATGCGACGCTGCCCGGTGCGCAGTTGGCGCCGCACAGCACGACACCCACGCGTGCGTCTTCGGGCGGCCGGAACGCGCCGCTCAACAGGGCGGCAAGTGCCGTGGCACCGCCCGGCTCGACGACGATCCGCAGCCGCCCCCACAACAGGCGCTGCGCCGCGCGGATCGCCCCGTCGCCCACCAGCACCGAGCCGGTCACGTGCGCCCGTGCCACCCCGAACATCACCGATCCCACCTCGCGCGCGCCGAGGCTGTCGGCGGCGAGGCCGGACGTCGCCACCGCCAACGGGTGCCCGGCGGCAAGGGCCGCGTGCAGCGTGGGGCAGCCCTCCGGCTCGACGCTCACCACGCCCACCCGGCCGCCGTACCAGGCGGCGATGCCGCCGATCAGCCCACCGCCACCGGTCGCGACCAGCACGTGCGTGAGGTCCGGTGCGTCAGCCTCGAGCTCCATCCCCACCGTGCCCTGCCCGGCTAACACCTCCGCATGGTCGTAGGCGTGGACTTCCAGCGCTCTCGTCTCGGCCTGGCGCGCCCGGCTCGCCATCAGCGCCTCGGCATAGTTCGTCCCCGCGCGCACGAGGTGCCCGCCGAAACCTTCGATACGGGCGCATTTCTCGGCCGGCGTCGGCTCGGGGACGAACACCTCGGCGCGCAGCCCGAGCGCCCGTGCGGCATACGCGACGGCGGCGCCGTGATTGCCGCCCGAGGCGGTGATGACCCCGGCTTCGGGCCGCTCGGCCTGCAGCAGCCGGTTGAAAGCGCCGCGCGGCTTGAAGCTGCCGGTGTGCTGGAGAAACTCCAGCTTCAGCACGATCGGCACCGGCGGCCCCAGCTCGCCCGCTTGCAGCCGCAGGACGGGCGTGCGGCGGACATACCCGGCTATGCGGCGGCCGGCGATTTCAATGATACGGCTTGGGACGTCACAGGTTGGCATGGCAGGCCGGACGCTGGCACGCGGTTCCCCGCGGCACAACCCGCTTTCCTTTCCGCGCGCGCCGCCCCACATTGCCGACCCGATGCAGATCCATGCGAGCTGCGTGGCCCGCGATCAGGCGGGCGTGCTGCTGCTGGGGCCGCCCGGATCGGGCAAGTCCGACCTGGCGCTGCGTCTGCTGGAACTCGGGTTCATGCTCGTTGCCGATGACAGGGTCGAAATCGAAGCCGGGATCGCGCGTCCCCCGGCGCAACTCGCCGGGCTGCTGGAAGTGCGGGGCCTGGGGATCGTGCGCCTCGCCCACGCGGCGGAGGCCCCGTTGGCACTCGCCGTCCGGCTCGGGGCGCCCGCCGAGCGGCTGCCGCGCCCGGCGCGCGACACGGAACTTGGCCTGCCGGTGATCGCACTCGACCCGGCTGCTCCGTCGGCCCCGGCGCGGGTGGCGCTGGCGCTCGACTGCGCGCTCGGCCGCGTCGCCCAGATCGCGGGCGCCTTCGCATGAACGAGGACTGTCATCGCGTCGTGCTGGTCACCGGCCTCTCCGGGGCAGGCAAGCTCTCGGTGCTGCGCGCGCTCGAGGATCTCGGCTACGCGGCGGTCGACAACCCGCCGCTGCCGCTGGTGGACGGGCTGGTCGTCGGGCAGGTGGCCGCCGGCGCGCGCGGCCTCGCGATCGGCATCGACGCCCGCACCAGCGGGTTCGACGCCGGTGCCGTGCTCGCCACCCGCGAGCGGCTGCGTGCCCGCCCGATGCTGCGCACCGAGCTGGTCTATGCCTGGGCCGACGACGGCGTGCTGATGCGCCGCTACACCGAGAGCCGCCGGCGCCATCCGCTCGCCCCCGAGGGCCGCGTGCGCGACGGCATCGCCGCCGAGCAGGCGCTGACCGGGGCACTGCGCGAGGCCGCCGATCTGGTGATCGACACCTCCGACCTGCCGCTTGCCGGGCTGCGGCAACTGATCGAACAACGCTTCGCCGAGCCCGGTCTCGGTCATGAAGGGATGACGGTCTCGCTCGTATCGTTCGCCTATCCCGCCGGCCTGCCGCGCGACGCCGACCTGGTGCTCGACGCGCGCTTCCTGCGCAACCCGCATTACGACCCGGTGCTGCGGCCGCGCACCGGGCTTGATCCGGACGTCGCCGCCTATGTCGCGGCCGACCCGGACTACGCCGCCTTCCTCGCCCGCATCCGCGACCTGCTCGCCCTGGTGCTGCCGCGCTTCGTGCAGGAGGGGAAGAAATACGTCACCATCGCGATCGGCTGCACCGGCGGCCGGCACCGCTCGGTGCATCTGATCGAGCGACTCGCCGCACATCTGCGCACCCCCGACGCCGGCACCTGGCGGCTGACGGTGACGCATCGCGAACTCGCGCGAGAGCAGGCCGCCTCCCGCCCGCCGCCGGCCCGCGCGCCCGCGGACCTCGCCGTTCAGGCACAGGAGGCCTGACTTAACCCATGATCGGTCTCGTATTGGTGACCCACGGTCGGCTCGCCGACGAGCTGCGCTCGGCGATGGAGCACGTGGTCGGCGCACAGCGCAACGTCGCCACCGTCTGCATCGGCCCCGACGACGACATCGAGAGCCGCCGGGGCGACATTCAGGATTCCATCGCCCGCGTCGATACCGGCGACGGCGTGGTGCTGCTCACCGACATGTTCGGCGGCACGCCCAGCAACCTCGCGATCTCGATGATGAACGGGCGCAAGCTCGAGGTGATCGCCGGCGTCAACCTGCCGATGCTGGTCAAGCTCGCGAAAGTGCGCGGCAGCCAGACCTTGCCCGAATGCGTCGATTGTGCGCAGGCGGCGGGGCGGAAATACATCGCCTCCGCCTCCGACGTGCTCGGCCACTGCACCATCCCCCAGGCGGGCCCCCCGGCGGCCCCCAAGCCGCTCCCCAAGACCGGGACCTGCGGATGAGCCGCATCCCCGCCGCGGCATGAGCGGCGAGGCGCTCTCCCGCACCGTCAGGATCTGCAACAAGCGCGGCCTGCACGCACGCGCCGCGGCGAAGTTCGTGATGATGGCCGAGCGGTTCGGCGCCTCGGTCGAGGTCGCGCGCGACGGGCAGTCGGTCTCGGCGCGCTCGATCATGGGGCTGATGATGCTCGGCGCCGGACCAGGTGCGGAGATCGAGCTGCGCGCCGAAGGCTGGGACGCGAAGGAGGCGATCGACGCGCTCGCCGCCCTCGTCGAGCACGGTTTCAATGAAGACGTTTGAGGGGAGTGCCCGGCCGGAGCGGTGCTTCGCCGGCATCGCGGTCTCGGCCGGGATCGCGATCGGCCCGGTGCATCGCGCGATCGAGCCGCAGGAGACGGTCGCGCGCCACCGCATCCACGCCGCCGACATCGGCGCCGAGACGGCGCGGCTGGAGGCGGCGATCGCGCAATCCCGTCGCCAGCTTGCGAAGCTGCGCGCGCGCCTCGCCATACTGCCCGAGGACGCGCACGCCGAGATCGCGCCGCTGCTGGATGCCTACATGCAGATGCTCGGCCCCTCGCGGCTGGTGCGCGGGGCGCGGGCGCGGATCGCGGAGGGGCTGGTTTCGGCCGAGACGGCAATCGCCGAGGAGAGTGACGCGATCGCCGCCGTGCTGCTCGCGATGGCGAGCGACGACGAGGCCGGCCAGCAGCGCCGCGCCGATGAAGTACGCGAGATCGCGCGCCGCGTCGTGCGCAACCTGACGCGGGCACCATTCCGCAATTTTTCCTCGCTCCCTGCGGGCTCGGTCCTGGCGGCCGAGGCGCTGCGCCCGTCCGATGCGGCACTGATCGAGCCGTCGCGCATCGCCGGCGTGATCGCGGACGAGGGCGGCACCGACGGCCACACCGCGATCATGCTGCGGGCCCTCGGCGTGCCGGCGGTGCTGGGCACGCTCGGGTTCACCGCCTCGCTCCGCCCCGGCGACGTGGCGGTGGTCGATGGCGCGGCCGGCACCGTGACGCTCTGCCCCTCGGCGGCGACGCTCGGGCACGCGCGTCGCGGGGTCGCGGCCTTCGCGCGCGAGCGGCAGCGGCTGGCGCGGTTGCGACCGCTGCGCTCGGTGACGCAGGACGACGTGCCCATCGAGTTGCAGGCCAATCTGGAACTGCCGGCCGAGCTGCCGCTGGTGGCGCAATCCGGCGCGACGGGGATCGGCCTGCTGCGCACCGAGTTCCTGTTCATGAACCGCGAGGGCCTGCCCGACGAAGACGCGCAGACCGAAACCTATCGCAGCATCGTCGAGGCGATGGACGGCGACGGCGTGACCATCCGCGTGCTCGACTGGGGCGGCGAGAAGGAGGTGGACGCGCTGGAGGCGGAGGGGCTGGTGCCGCAAGGCACCGAACCCAATCCGGCCCTCGCGTTGCGCGGCATCCGCCTGCTGCTGCGCCGGCCGGAGCTGTTCGAGACCCAGCTCGCGGCGATCGTGCGCGCGGGCACCGCGGGGCCGGTGCGGGTGCTGCTGCCGATGGTGACGAGTGTGACGGAAGTGCGGGCGGCGCGCGAGATCTATGCCCGCGTGCTGCGCCGGCTGCGCCGCAGCGACAGGCGGCTGCCCGACCGGCCGCCACCGCTCGGCATCATGATCGAGACGCCGGGGGCGGCGCTGTCCGCCGACGCGCTGGCTCTGGAGGTGGATTTCTTCGCGCTCGGCACCAACGATCTGGCGATGTATACGCTCGCGGTCGATCGCGCGGCGAGCGAGGTGGCACATCTCTATGATCCGCTGCACCCGGCGGTGCTGCGGCTGGTGCAGTTCGCGACCGATGCGGCGCGGCGGCTGCGGCGGCCGGTCTCGGTGTGCGGCGAGATGGCGGCCGACCCGCGGCTGACACGGCTGCTGCTCGGCCTTGGGCTGCGCAGCTTCAGCATGACCGCCGCCGCGGTGCCGCGGGTGAAGCAGGCGGTGCGGGCGGCCAGCATCGAGGAGTGCGGCCGGCTCGCGCGCGCGGTGATGGCGGAGTCCGACCCCGCCCGCATCCGCGCGCTGGTGATGGGATCAGCGGCGCGGCGCTGACGCGATCGTTCAGCCTCACCGTTGTGGTCGGCGAAGGCCGACCACCCACGACTTCCTGTGTTGCACAACGGAACGACGTGGACGCTCGGCCTTCGCCGAGCACGACGCGCGAGGCCGTCAGCGCCGCGCGAAATCCACCAAGGCCGCAAAACCCTGCTCGGTGCCGAGCGCCAGCATCGCCCCTTCCGGGCTCCAGGCCAGCGCGGAAATCGGCCCATGCCCGGGATCGCAGACCGGCAGGATGCGGCTCGATCCGATATCGGCGACCACCACCAGGCCGTCGCTGAAGCCGGCCGCGACCGTCTCCATGCTCGGATGGCACGCAACCGCGGTGCACAGCACGTTGTCGCCGCCGGCGAATTCGATCGGCGGCTTGCCCATCGGGCCGCCGCCGAAGAACGGCCACATCACCACGCTCTCGGCGCCCGACGAGGCGAGCCATTTGCCGTTGCGGGTGAAGCCCATGCTTTGCGTTTTGGCGGGATAGCCGCTCATGCGCATGTGCTGCCCGTCGGAGAGGCGCCAGCCGTGCAACGCGTTCTCCTGCATCGCCGTCACCACCGCGTCGCCGTCCGGGCTGATCGCGATGCCGGTATGGCTGCCCTTCCATTCCAGGCGCCGCGGCGTGTCGGTCTTGGCCGCCACGAACCAAAGCGAGGCGCCGTTGATGTGCGAGGCGCCGACGCGCTTGCCGCGCGCGTCGAACACCAGCCCGGTGACGCTCGAGGGATGCGCGAACACCTTCAGCTTCGCGTCCCCCGCGTCGAACACATGCACGAACTTCCCGGCGGCACAGGCGAGCAAGCTCGCCTTGGCATCGGCGTGGCTCGCGACGTGCTCGACCCATTTCCCCCCGAGCGACGCGATCTCGGACACCTCGCCCGCGGCGCTCGTACGCCGGAACGCGCCGTCGTCGCCGCCGGTGATGAACCCGCCCGGCTGCATGTCCTGCGCCAGCGCCAGTACCGCGCCGTCATGCGCCTCCGCGCGCAGCCATTGCGGGTCGGCGCGCGCGCCGATCCGCAGCGTCCCGTCGCCGAGCGCGAACGCACAATGCGCGCCACCGCGATCAAAGGCGGCGGCGATGACGAACGCGTCCCACTCGGCGCGGACGCCGCGCGTCTCGATCAGGAAGTGCCGCGCCGCAGTCCCGCTCACGCCGCCTGCGTCGCTTCGAAGCCGCGGCGCAGCAGCGGACGGTTGAGGTTGCGGCCGATGAACACGATGCGGCTGCGGCGCGGCTCGCCCTCGCGCCAGGGGCCGATGAAGTCGCCGTCGGCCATCATGTGCACGGCCTGGAACGCAAACCGCCGATCCTCCCCGGCATAGGCGAGGATGCCCTTGGTACGCAGCAAATCGGGGCCGCGCTCGGCGAGCAGCGCGCTGATCCAGGCGTTGAACTTCTCCGGGTCGATCGGGCGCTCGACCTCGAAGCTCATCGAGGCGATGTCCTCGTTGTGCGTGTGCTCGTCCTCGCCGTCGAGGAAACCGGGCTCCAGCGCCACCGCCCGCTTGAGGTCGAACGCGCCCTGATCGAGCAGCGCCTCGATCGGGACATTGCCCCGCTCGGCGGGCAGAATGCGGGCGAAGCGGTTGATCGCGCGGATGCGGCGCTCGACCTCGGCGAGCTCGGCGGCACTCACCAGATCGGTCTTGTTCAGCACGATCACGTCGGCGAACGCGATCTGCGCCGCCGCCTCGGCGCTGTCCTCGAGCCGTGCCGCGAGGTTCTTGGCATCCACGACGGTCACGACCGCATCGAGCCGCGTCTTCTCGCGCACGCCCTCATCGACGAAGAAGGTCTGCGCCACCGGCGCGGGATTGGCGAGGCCGGTGGTTTCGATGATGATGCCGTCGAGCTTCTGGCGCCGCTTCATCAGCCCGCCGAGAATGCGGATCAGGTCACCGCGCACGGTGCAGCAGATGCAGCCGTTGTTCATCTCGAACACTTCCTCGTCGGCATCGACAACGAGGTCGTTGTCCACGCCGAGCTCACCGAACTCGTTGACCACGACCGCGTATTTGCGGCCGTGGCTCTCGGTGAGGATGCGGTTGAGCAGCGTGGTCTTGCCGGCGCCGAGATAGCCGGTCAGCACGGTCACGGGCACCTGAGCGTCCATCAGTGTCTTCGCTCCGGGATCGGGGGGTTGTTCTGCGCGATATAGGGCGCGCGGCGGGCGGCTGCCACCTGAGCGCCGCAGGTTGGGGCCGTAGCTCGCGCGCAGGCCAGGCCGAAGCCGAGCAGCAGGAAGAACCAGCCGCCGAGCGGCATGTCGACGAAGTCGCTGGCCGAGGCGATCGGCCATTCCTGGATTAGCACGGCCACGAACAGGCCGACGCGCAGCGGATCGGGCGCGCGCCACAGGCCGCGGCCGACACAGATCAGCCATGCCAGCACCATGGCCGAGAACAGCGCCAGGCCGGGCAGGCCGGATTCGATCGCCGCCTGAAGATAGTGGTTGTGCGGGTGCTGCACGCAGATCGCCACCCCGCCGCCGTTGCCGCCATACCAGCCGTGAAAGAAGCGCGGGTCGGCGCAGGCGAAGCGGAAGGCGTCGAAGCCGTGCCCGGTCCAGGGCGAGGCGCGCAGCATCGCCACCGCCCGGGCGGCGATCAGCCCGTATTCGGTCTGCGGGAAGGTCGCCATCTGGTGCGAAAAGAGGGTGACGAGCCGGTGGAACGCGGGCGGGTCGATCGCCGCCGAGGCGGCGACCAGCACCAGGACGGCAAACCCGGCACCGAGCGCCAGCACCCGCAGTCGCGGCAGCAGGATCGCCGAGACGACAAGCCCGAGTCCGACCAGCAGCACCGGCATCCGCTGCCCGAACAGCACCTGCACCGTGACCGTGGCGAGCACCAGCAACGCGGCGGCGAGCTTGCCCCACGTGCCCGGCCGCGAAACCAGCCGCCACGCGGGCGGCAGCACGGCGGGGAAGATCAGGCGCGAAAAGGGCGGCCCGGCCCGTTCCTTGCCGAACGGGCCAGTGAGCGTGCCGTCCGGCGCGCGCGGCTCCCCGAACAGGTTTCTTCCGGTTGCGAATTGCAGCATCGCCTGGGCGGCGATGTAGAGCGTGGCGGCCGAGACCAGCCATCCCATCCAGCGCCGCGGCCGCGGGTCGGCCAGCACCCGGTGTTCCAGCGCCGCTGCGAACACCAGGAACCGCACCACCGCGAGCGCCTGGAAGAACGAGTGCGCGCCGCCCTGCCCGATGCCTGGCACCGAGCACACCACCAGCCACACCCACCACGCCCCTGCGACCGGCACCCAAAAGGTGCGCAGCCAGCGCCACTCGCCCGCCCACCCGGAGCGGGCGAGAAAGACGAGCGCGGTCAGATCGATCATCGCCTCGGCGATGCCGCGCCCGTGCAAGAGAAAAATGGGGCAGGCGAGCGTGGCCGCCAGTGCCACGCGGTCGAGGGTTCGGATCACCGGCCGAGCAATTCCGTCCGCAGCGCATCCAGCGCCGCGGCGGCGTGGGCCACATCGAAGCGGCGGGCGCGGACCAGACCGGCCTCGGCCAGCGCCTGCCTGCGCGCCGGATCGGCGGCCAGGGTGCAGAAAGCGTCGGCCAGGGCGGCGGGATCGTCCGGGTCGGCAATCAGGGCGGCGCCACCCGCGATTTCCGGCAGGGCGCCGCGATCGGAGCAAATCAGCGCCGCCCCACTCGCCATCGCCTCCAGCGCGGTCAGGCCGAACGGTTCCGGCCAGCGGCTCGGCACCGCGACGATCGCGGCAGCGGCCATTGCCTCCAGCACCGTCGCGTGCGGCCGGTAGCCGGCGAGGGCAACGCCTGCCGCCGCCGCCCGAGGGCGCAGCCGGCGCAGGAACGGCGTCTCCGGGCTGGCGTGGGAAAAACGGTCGGCGCCGATCATCTCGGCGCGCCAGCCGGGCAAGCGCGGCAGCGCGTGTGCGCAGGCCTCGACGAAGGCATCGGCGCCCTTGTCGCGCACCACCCGCCCGGCGAACAGCAGCAGTGGCGCGCGCCCGGCCGGAGGAGCGCGCGGCGGCAGGGCCGCGAGCTCGAGGCAGTTGGCCAGCACGACGGGCGGCCGCGCCGGGGAGCGTACGCCATGCAGCAGGCGGCTGCGGAGCCAGGCGGAGACGGTGACGACGCGCGCCAGCCGGTCCAGCAGTGCCGCGCGCTGCGCGGGCGTGCGGGCATCGCGCATCCCCTGCGGGTCGTTATGCAGGAACAGAGAGACCGGGACAGCGGGGAAGCGCGCGGCGAGGGCGAGCGCCAGCTCGGGCCGGTTGTGGACCTCGATCAGCGCCGGTTCCGTCGCCGCCAGCGCGTTCGCAGCGGCACGGCCATAGCGGTAGCGCTGGGTCGCGGCGGGCCAGCGGCGGAGGGGGAGCGGCTGGAATCGCACGTCGGCGAAGGGCGGCTCCGGTCGCGCCGGACCCAGGACTTGCACCGGATGGGTGGCCCGGCGCGCGAGCCGATGCACAAGTAGCGCGATGGCACCCGCCGCGTCGGGGGAAAACCCCTCCTGCGCGGGCAGAACAATCGCGATCGGACCAGGCGGCCCGCTTCCATGCGGCCCACTCACGGGTCGCGGTTGATCCGGGTCAGCCGACGATCTCGATCCCCGCGAAGAAGAAAGCGATCTCGGCGGCGGCGGTTTCGGTGCTGTCGGAGCCGTGGACCGAGTTGGCCTCGATCGTTTCGGCGAACTCGGCGCGGATGGTGCCGGGGGCGGCCTTCTTCGGATCGGTGGCGCCCATCACGTCGCGATTGCGCGCGACCGCGTCGGCACCCTCCAGCACCTGCACCACCACCGGGCCGGAGACCATGAACGTAACCAGATCGCGGAAGAAGCCGCGCTCGCGATGCACGGCGTAGAACGCCTCAGCCTGCGCCGGGGTCAAGTGCAGGCGCTTCTGTGCGACGATGCGCAGCCCGGCGGCTTCCAGGCGGGCATTGATCCGGCCGGTGAGGTTGCGGCGCGTCGCGTCCGGCTTGATGATCGAAAGCGTCCGTTCCGTCGCCATATCAGCCGGTCCTCGGGGTGATGCGGGCGGCTCTAGCCGAGGGCCCGTGCGGCGGCAAGCCTCCGCGCTTGCGGGTCGTCGGCTAAAAAGAGACAGGCGCTGGCACGCCGTCATCGCGAGCCGCCGCTTGGCGGCGCGGCGATCCAGGGCCACGCCAGAGACGCCGGCCCTACAGCCCCTGGATCGCCGCGGCGCAAGTGCGCCTCGCGATGACACGGGACACCAACGGGTCTTGCGATGCGAGATTTGGTACAACCGATAGGCTGACCGGTGAGGTTGCGGCGTGCCGTGTCCGGCTTGATGATCGCGCGTCCGTTGCCTCGGGGAACGCGCCCGGGCGGGTGTGCAACAGGAGGATGTCGATGCCGGCGCTTCCGACCGTCAACGCCCCGATCGCGCGATCGGCGATGGCCTACGTGCTCGCCGGCGGTCGCGGCAGCCGCTTGCAGGAACTCACCGATCGCCGCGCCAAGCCCGCCGTCTATTTCGGCGGCAAGTCGCGCATCATCGACTTCGCGCTGTCGAACGCCCTCAATTCCGGCATCCGCCGCATCGGGGTCGCGACCCAATACAAGGCGCACAGCCTGATCCGCCACATGCAGCGCGGCTGGAACTTCTTCCGCCCCGAGCGCAACGAGAGCTTCGACATCCTGCCGGCGAGCCAGCGCGTCTCCGAGACCGAGTGGTATGCCGGCACCGCCGACGCGGTTTATCAAAATATCGACATCATTGCCGATTACGGGCCGCAATACATCGTCCTGCTCGCGGGCGATCACGTCTATAAGATGGATTACGAGAAGATGCTGCAACTTCACGTGGAGCGCGACGCCGATGTGACCGTCGGTTGCATCGAGGTGCCGCGCATGGAGGCGACCGGCTTCGGCGTGATGGCCGTCGATACCGCCGACCGGCTCACCGCGTTCCTGGAGAAGCCCCGCGACCCGCCGGGGATTCCCGGCAGTCCCGAGATGGCGCTGGCCAGCATGGGCATCTACGCGTTCGAGACCCGTTTCCTGTTCGACCAGCTCCGCCGCGATGCTGCCGATCCGCATTCGTCGCGCGATTTCGGCCGCGACATCATTCCCTATCTCGTCAAGCACGGTCGCGCCGTGGCGCATCGCTTCGCCGATAGCTGCGTCCGCTCCACCGCCGAGTTGGAAGTCTATTGGCGCGACGTCGGCACCGTCGATGCGTACTGGGAGGCCAATATCGACCTCACCGACTTGGTTCCGGCACTCGATCTCTATGACCACGACTGGCCGATCTGGACCTATGGCGAGATCACGCCGCCGGCAAAATTCGTCCACAACGAGGCCGGCCGCCGCGGCGAGGCGGTGAACTCGCTGGTCTCCGGTGGCTGCATCGTCTCGGGCAGCGCACTGGACCGGGCACTGCTGTTCACCGGCGTCCATGTCCATTCCTACGCGCGGGTGCAGAACGCCGTCGTGCTGCCCTATGTCGAGATCGGCCGCCATGCCCGGCTCGACCATGTCGTTGTCGATCGCGGCGTGCGCATCCCGCCCGGCCTTGTCGTCGGCGAGGATGCCGAGCTCGATGCGCGCCGCTTCCGCCGCACCGATCGCGGCATCTGCCTCGTGACGCAGGCGATGATCGACCGCGTCGCCAACTGATGCCGCTTCGCGTCCTCTCCGTCGCCTCCGAGCTCTTCCCGCTGGTCAAGACGGGCGGGCTCGCCGATGTGACGGGCGCGCTGCCGACGGCACTCGCGTCACACGATGTCGCCGTGCGCACGCTGCTGCCAGGCTATCCGGCGGTGCTGGCCGGCATCGAGGGCGTCTCGCCGGCGCTGGCGCTGCCCGATTTGTTCGGTGCGCCGGCCCACGTGCTGGCGGCGCACGCGGGCGATCTCGCGCTGTTCGTCATCGACGCGCCGCACCTCTACGCGCGCGACGCGTTGTATGGCCATGCCGACGACGCGCTGCGCTTCGCGGCCCTCGGCGCGGTCGCGGCCGCGATCGGGCGCGGCGCGGTCGCGGGCTTCATTCCGGACGTGGTGCACGCGCATGACTGGCAGGCGGGGCTAACGCCGGCCTACCTCGCCAATGGCGACGGCGGGGGCCGGCCGGGCACGGTGATGACGGTCCATAACCTCGCCCATCAGGGCAAGGCCCCGGCCGGCCTGCTCGCAACCTTCGGGCTGCCCGTCTCGGTCTACACGATCGAAGGCGTGGAATATTTCGGCGCGATCGGCTTCCTGAAGGCCGGGCTGCAGCTCTCCGACCGCATCACCACCGTCTCGCCCAGCTACGCGGCCGAGATCCAGACGCCCGAGGGCGGCATGGGTCTCGACGGCCTGCTCCGCGCCCGCGCGGGCGTGCTGAGCGGCATCCGCAACGGCATCGATACCGCGGTCTGGAACCCGGCCACCGACCCGCATCTGCCAGCCCGCTACGACGCCGCGCAGCCCGATCTGCGAGCCGCGAACAAGGCGGCGTTGCAGGCCGCCCTCGGCCTCGCCCCCGAGCCGGCCGCTCCCCTGTTCGGCGTCATCAGCCGCCTGACCTGGCAGAAGGGGATGGATGTTCTCGCCGACGCGCTTGCGACCCTGACCGGGGGCGGCGGCCAGCTCGCACTGCTCGGCGCCGGCGACGCGCCGATCGAGGCGGCGATGCAGACAATCGCGGCGGCACATCCCGGCCGGGTCGGCCTGCGCATCGGCTACGACGAAGCCCTCGCCCATCTGATCCAGGGTGGCGCCGACGCGCTGCTGGTCCCCTCGCGCTTCGAGCCGTGCGGCCTGACCCAGCTCTGTGCGCTGCGCTACGGAGCGGTGCCGGTGGTCGCGCGGGTGGGCGGCCTCGCCGATACGGTGATCGACGCCAACGAGGCAGCCCTCGCCGCCAGGGTCGCGACGGGGGTGCAGTTCGCGCCGCTCACTGCGGCCGGCCTCGGTGCCGCGATTGCGCGCACGCTCGCCCTGTGGCGCGAGCCGCAGGCGTGGCGGCGGATGCAGGCGAACGGCATGGCGGCCGAAGTCGGGTGGGGTCGCCCGGCGGCGCAGTATGCGGCGCTGTATCGCACGCTGGTCGGCCAAATCTGAAATTGTGCGCTTCAGGAGACAAACCCATGCGAGAGCTGCGAAAGGTCGCCCTCTTCAGCAAGGAATACCCGCCCCATGTCTATGGCGGAGCGGGCGTTCATGTGGAGTATCTGAGCCGGGCGCTCGCCAAGCTGGTCGAGGTCGAGGTGCGGTGCTTCGGGGACCAGCGCATCGACGCGGGCAACCTGACGGTGCGCGGCTATCCGCAGTGGGAGGAAACCAAGCGGGACACCGATCCGCGCTTCGTCGGCGCCGTCGACGCAATGGCGCGCTCGCTGGTGATGGCCAAGGACCGGCTCGATGCCGATCTGGTGCACTGCCACACCTGGTACACCGACATGGGCGGCGTGCTCGCGAGCCAGCTCTGGGATGTGCCTTACGCGCTCACGATCCATTCGCTTGAGCCGCTCCGGCCCTGGAAGGTCGAGCAGCTCGGCACTGCCTACCACCTGAGCGCCTGGATGGAGCGCACGGCGATCGAGCGGGCCGACGCCGTGGTCGCTGTCTCGCGCGCGACACGCGACGACGTGCTGCGCCTGTTCAACGTCAAGCCCGAGCGAGTCCACATCATCCACAACGGCATCGACACCGAGGACTATCGGCCGGTCGAGGCACGAGACGCGCTCGTCCGCTATGGCATCGACCCCGATCGCCCCTTTCTCCTGTTCGTCGGCCGCATCACGCGGCAGAAAGGGGTCATTCACCTCGTCAACGCCATCCCCGAGATCGACCCGGAGCTTCAGATCGTGCTGTGCGCCGGGGCGCCCGACACGCCGGAGATCGGGCGCGAGATGGAGGAGGGCGTGGCCAGGGTCGCGGCCGGCCGCCCCGGCGTGATCTGGATTCGCGAAATGCTGTCCCGGCCGGACGTGATCCAGCTCTATACCCAGGCTGCTGTGTTCTGCTGCCCCTCGGTTTACGAACCATTCGGGATCATCAATCTCGAGGCCATGGCGTGCGAGACCGCAGTCGTCGCCTCGGCTGTAGGCGGTATCCCGGAGGTGGTGGTGCCGGACGAAACCGGCTTCCTGGTCGATCCGGGCCTCAAGCCCGGCACCTTTGACCCGGCCGACCCGGCCGCCTTCTCCGCCGGGCTGGCTGGCGCGATCAACCGTCTTGCCCGCGATCCCGGGCTGCGGGAGCGGTTCGGCAGGAACGGACGGCGCCGGGTGCTCGGGCAGTTCAGTTGGGATGCGATCGCACAGAGCACGATCGACCTCTACCGATCTCTCGTGCAGGCCCGAGCGAAGCGGTAACGCCCCGTATTTGTATTATATACCCGAGTTCGAGGGAACTCCGCGGAATTAGCTGGCACCGACGCGGCGGGGTCGGATTTGCTGGCGGCATGGCGGGACTGGTTCCGAGGCCATCGGATCGGGCGCATCTGCTGCGGATGATGCGGCGCCGGAGCACGTCAAGCACGGTTCACCGGAGGATGAACGCGTTGCTGTTGTTGGACGACGGCTGGGCGGCGGAGCGGGGTAGCGGAGATACTGTTCATCGACGCCGAGACGGTGCCGCAAGCACCGCCGGCTGTATGAGGCGTCCGGTGTCGCGAGGATCATCCGAGCAGGATGATGCTTTTCAATGCGCCAGATTGTTCAGGCTCAGCATCGCCAGCAGCAGCGACGAGACGATCCCGGCGACGACCGCGCCCATCAGCACCGTGATCGCCGGCACCAGCAGCGCCACCAGCCGCTGCACCGAGAGCCGCGTGCGCTCCTCGTGGATCTCCGCCGCCCGCAGCGCCATCGCGCCGAGCTGCGCCGTCTCCTCCCCCAGCCGCAGCAGGTGGATCGTGCGCGCCGGGAAAACCCCGGCCTCCGCCAGCGGCTCGGCCAGTCCCGCGCCGCCCTTGGCCCGCAGCGCCGCCGCCTCGATCGCCTGCACGACGGCGCGGTTGCCGACCGCCTCGCGCGCGATCGCAAGCGCCGTCAGCAGCGGCACCCCGTTCTGCACCAGCGTCCCCAGCGTCCGGCAGAACCGCGCCGCCTCCAGCTCGCGCAGCAGACCCCGCACCACCGGCAGCCGCAGCAGCAGCCGATCCGCCGCCAGGCCCGGCCCGGGCCGCCGCAGCGCCTGCCGCGCCGCCAGCCCGGCCAGCACCACGCCCGCCAGCACCCACGGACCGCCGGTCGAGGCGAAATCCCCGGCCGCGATCAGGAATTGCGTGGACGCCGGCAGCGCCGCCCCGCTTTGCGCGAACAGCGGCACGAATTGCGGCAGCACCTGCGTCAGCAGCAGCCATACCGAGCCGATCGAAGCGGCCGCCAGCAGCGCCGGATAGATCATCGCCGAGGTCACGGTGCTCGCCAGCGCCCGCTGCCGCTCCAGCAGCTCCGCCAGCCGCGCGAGCGTCGCCGGCAGCGTGCCGCCCGCCTCCCCGGCGCGCACCAGCCCGACATAGAGGCGGGGGAAGCTGCGCGGATGCTCGGCCAGTGCCGCACTCAGGGCACGCCCGTCGCGCACCGCATCGCGCAGGCCGCCCAGCACGCGCCGCACGCGGGCACCCCGCGCCGTCTCGACCAGGAAGCGCAGCGCGCGGTCCAGATCCTGCCCCGCCCCCAGCATCAGCGACAGCTCGCGGGTGAAGTTGGTCACCTCCTGCCGCGACAGCGCGCCGCCGCGGCCGAGTTCCAGATGCAGCAGGTCGCCGAGCGCGCCGGCGCCGCGCTCCGGCTCGGCCCGCATCGGGATGCGGCCCTGGCGGCGAAGCTGCGCCACCACCTCGGCCTCGCTCGCCGCCTCCATCACGCCGCGCACCACCTCGCCGCCGGGCGCGATCGCGCGGTAGCGGAAGCTGGCCATGCGTCAGGAAGAAGGCGAGGGGCGCTGCCCCTCGACCCCGCTGGGGCCGCAGGCCCCGGACCCCCTTCGCTTTCCGTGCGCAGGCTGCGCATCACCTCCTCGATCGTGGTGGTGCCGGCGAGCGCCGCGTCCAGCCCGGCATCCAGCAGCGTGCGCATCCCGGCCTCGGTCGCCGCGCGCTCCACCGCCGCCTGATCGGCGCGGGCGAAAATGAGCCGTTCGATCGCCGCATCGGGCCGCAGGAACTCCGCGATCGCCTGCCGCCCGCGATAGCCGGTGCCGCGGCACCGCGGACAGCCGACCGCGTGCCACAGCACGATCGGCCGCGCCTCGGTCCGCCGCGTCCAGGCCGAAACGCCGCACCAGCGCCGCGGGCGCCTCGGCCGGGCGCCGGCAGTCGGGACAGAGCCGCCGCACCAGCCGCTGCGCCAGCACCCCGCGCAGCACGGCCGCGAGCAGATAGTCCTCCAGCCCCATGTCGCGCAGCCGGGTGATCGTGGCGGCGGCCGAGTTGGTGTGCACCGTGGAGAGCACCAGATGCCCGGTCAGCGCCGCCTGCACGGCGATCTGCGCCGTCTCCAGGTCGCGGATTTCGCCCACCATGATCACGTCCGGGTCCTGCCGCAGGATCGAGCGCAGCAGGCTCGCGAAATTGAGCCCGATCTGCGGCTTCACCTGGATCTGGTTGATGCCGGCGAGCTGGTACTCGATCGGGTCCTCGACCGTGATGATCTTGCGCGATACCGCGTTCAGCCCGAGCAGCCCGGTATAGAGCGTCGTCGTCTTGCCGCTGCCGGTCGGACCCGTCACCAGCACGATCCCGTTGGGCAGTTCGAGTGCCGCGCCGAACCGCGCCGCGATCGCCGGCGCCAGCCCCAGCCGCCATAGTCGAACGCAACCGCGCTGCGGTCGAGCACGCGCAGCACCACCGTCTCGCCGTGCAGCGAGGGGATGGTGGAGACGCGGAAATCGATCTCGTGGCCGCGCACCGCGAGCTTGATCCGCCCGTCCTGCGGCAGTCGCCGCTCGGCGATGTCGAGCCGCGCCATGATTTTCACCCGCGAGACGATCGCGGCGGCGAGGCGCCCCGGCGGCGCCTCCGCCTCGTGCAGCACGCCGTCATAGCGGTAGCGCAGCCGCAGCCGGTCCTCGAACGGTTCGAGATGGATGTCGGAGGCCTGCGTCTCCACCGCGCGCGCGATGAGCTGGTTGACCAGCCGGATCACCGGCGCCTCGCTGGCGAGGTCGCGCAGCCGCTCGGCATCCTCCTCCAGCGGCGCGCCGTCCGCCGCTTCCGCTCGCTCGGCCGGCGCATCCGCCTCGGGATAGAGCCGCGCGATCGCCGCCTCGAGGTCGAGCGGCACGGCGACGCGCAGCACGACGGCCATGCCGGTGCGCGCGGCGATCGCGGCGGGGGCGAAGCGGTCGAGCGGGTCGGCGACGGCGAGAACCAGCCGCCCGTCGGCGACCGCGCAGGGCAGCACCCGGGCGTCGCGCAGGAAACGCGGCGCGAGCAGCTCGGGCAGCACCGGCTCGGCCGGAAAATCCTCGGCGGTGGCGAGCGGCAGGCCGAGCAGGGAGGCGGTCGCCTGCGGCCAGCCCCCGGTCGCTGACCAGCCCGAGCTGGGTGAGCACGGCATCGAGGCGCTGGCCGCTCTCGGCGCCGACCCGCCGGGCGCGCTCGACGGCGCGGGCGTCGCACTGCCCGGTCTCGACCAGCCGCTCGCCCAATCGCGCCAGCAGAGCCTCGATCGGTTCACGGCCGCCGGCCGGTTGCGGTTCGACGAACGCATCCATCCTAACGCAGCCCATAGAGCCAGACGAGCCAGCCGGCCAGCGCGAGGCCGGGGCCGAATGGCACCGCCAGTCTGCGCGCGCAAGCCCTCGCGGCGCAGCAGCGCGGTCGCGATCCCGAACAGCGCCGCCCCGAGCAGCACCATCGGCAGCGCCTGCCAGCCGACCCAGGCGCCGATCGCGGCGAGCAGCTTGGCATCGCCCTCGCCCCAGCCCCTCGCGCCCGCGCAGCCGCCGATAGAACGCCCCCACGCCGCGCAGCAGGATGAACCCGGCGGCGGCGCCCAACGCGCGGTCGAACAAGCGTCCCAGAGAACAGGGGCCTGAGGTCGTGCCCAGGCCGCGGCCAGCCCGGCCAGCAGCAGGCCGAGCGTCAGCACGTCGGGCAGCAGCATCCGCTCGGCATCGATCCAGGCCAGGGCCAGCAGCGTCCAGCCGAGCACGCAGCCGGCCCACAGCCGCGCGAGATCGCCCCCGGCCACACTTCCCGCCCAGGCCGCGACGGCCAGTGCCGCGAGTTCGATCGCCGGGTGCGCCCACGCGATCGGCGCGCCGCAGCAGGCAGCGCGGCCGCGGAGCAGAAAAAAACTGCCGATCGGCAGCATGTGCCGCGCCGGGATCGCCGCCCCGCACGCCTCGCAGCGTGACCGCGCCAGCGCCACCGGCCGGCCGTCGGGCAGGCGCCGGATCAGCACGCCGAGGAAGCTGCCGACGAACGGCGCGACGAGCAGCGCGGGCAGCAGCGTGTCCATCGGGCGTCCTCGGGTCGCGCGCGGCGGGCAGGCGCGGCCTGTTCTAGCGCACTGTCACTACGAGCCGCATCCGCGGATGGATGCCGCGCAGGCATAGCGCCGCTCCACTGCGGTGTCATTCGCCATGAGGCAACACCATCATGTTACTCGAACGACCCGGCGCGGCTGAGATCGCATCCGAACGTCCTTCCGAACGTATGGCGGATGTGTGGCGAGGGGCCGATCGCCAACCGATCCGTCTGCACACGTCCATCGGGAGGCACGATCCACATGTTCCGTGACAGCGACGACCGCTCAGAGGCGGCCGAGGCCGTTTCCGCAGCCACCACCAGGACAGGCTTCCGCCGCCGCCGCTTCATGCGCGACATCGGGCTCGGCGCCGCCGCGATCGGCACGATGGCCGCGGGCGGGCTTGCCGCCAGCACGCGCCCGGCGCGCGCGCAAAGCGTCACCGACAACGACATCCTGAATTTCGCGCTCAACCTCGAATACCTCGAAGCCGAGTTCTACCTGCGCGCCACCACCGGCCAGGGTCTCTCGGCGGCCGACACCACCGGCAGCGTGGGCACGCAGGGCACCGTGCTCGGCGGCAGCGCGGTGCCGTTCCAGACCACGGTGATCGCGCAGTACGCGCAGCAGATCGCCCTCGACGAACTGGCGCACGTGCGCTTCCTGCGCTCGGCGCTCGGCAGCGCCGCGGTCGCCGAGCCGAACATCGACCTCCAGGTGAGCTTCACTACCGCGGCGCTGGCGGCGGGGCTGATCCGGCCGGGCCAGACCTTCAGCCCGTTCGCCAACGAGGACGACTTCCTGCTCGGCGCCTACATTTTCGAGGACGTGGGTGTCACCGCCTATCACGGCGCGGCACCGCTGATCCGAACAAGGACTATCTCGCCGCGGCCGCCGGCATCCTCGCGGTCGAGGCGTATCATGCCGGCAACATCCGCTCGGTGCTGGCGGCGGCCGGCTATCTCTTCCAGACCCAGGCGATCAGCCAGGTGCGGGCGCTGCTCAGCGGGGCGCCGGACGATTTCGGCGTGCTGAGCGCGAACGGCCAGAACACCAACGTCGTGCTCGCCGACAGCAACGCGCTCGCGTTCAGCCGCACCACCACGCAGGTGCTCAACATCGTCTATCTCGGCGGGGTGAACCACGGGTTCTTCCCCGGCGGGCTGAACGGCGCCATCGCCTGACGCCAGCGCCCACGGGCCGCGCGCGATCATCGCCGCGCGCGGCCCGATCCGCCGAACAGCAGCTCGGCCGCCCGCACCACGGCCTGCCGATAGGCGAGGTTGAGTGCGGGCGTGTGCGAGTGGTAGTCGCCGATCGCGGCCATCAGGTCGCCATGCGTCTCGACCAGATAGGTGCGCAGGATGGCGGCGGCGGCGGCGATGTTGAAGCAGGGATCGAGGATCAGGCGCGCGCGCACCTCGGCCTCGGTGAGGCGGGTGACGCGGGCGAGCGGCGCGAGCCAGCGCGTGTTCACCTGCATCACGCCGAGGTCGAAGGTGCCGTCGGGATCGGCGGCGACGATGCCGATGCGTCCGCCCTCCACCAGTTGGATCGCCGGCAGCACGCGCGGCGGCAGCGCGTAGAAGGAGGCGGCGGCCGCCATGCAGGCGAGATACGGGATCGGCATGTCAGGGGCGGATGGCGCGAAGAATTCGCGCCCGGAAGGGGAGCGAAGGCGACCCCGAAGCCGGCTTCACCCTGCTCGAGATCCTGGTGGTGATCGCGATCATCGGCCTGTTGATCGGCCTGGTCGCGCCGGCCGTGCTGCGCCAGTTCGCGGGCGCGAAACTCTCGATCGCGCACCAGTCGATCGCGCGCATCGGCTCGGTGCTCGACCTCTACAAGCTCGATACCGGCAGCTACCCGACCACCGAGCAGGGGCTGGCCGCGCTGGTGAAGGACCCCGGCGACGTGACCGGCTGGAACGGCCCCTATGTGCAGAGCGGGCGCGTGCCGCTCGATCCGTGGAACCATCCGTTCGTCTATCGCGATCCCTCCGACCGCGCCGGCCACGACTACGATCTCTGTTCGGGCGGACCCAACCCGAATGGCGGGGCGGGCGGCGAAATCTGCAATCCCTAGCCGGATCATCCCTGCCGCCAGGTGAGGATGCGGAACAGGCCGGTGCGCCCGGTGGGATCGAGCCGCACCACGGCGCGGCGGACGAAGCGCGCGCCGCCGGACGCGGTCGCCGCGGCGGTGATCGCGACGACCCGCACCGGCTGCGCGCCCGGCGGCCCCGCACCGACGGCGGCGAGCGCGCGCGCCACCGCCGGGTCGGCGAGCGCCGGATCGGGCGCGCCGTCCGACCACACCGAGAGGTGCGGCCGCAGCCGGGCGTACAGCGCCGGGGTCATGCCGAGCACGAGGCGCAGCTCGTCGCGGCTCTCGAACGGTGCGCCGGGCGGGCCATAGGCGCGGCCGGCGGCGCGGTATTGCGGCGCCTTGGCGCCGAAGTGGCGCGGCTCGGCGCCGGGGAAGCGCCAGTCGGCAATCGCGGCGCCTAGCGCCCGCGCGGTCCGCGCATCCGCCCCCACCTGTTGCAGCAGCGCGGTCAGCAGCCGGGCGGAGGCCGTGTTGGGATTGATCCGGCCGCCCTGATCGACGATCCGCACCACCGCGCGCGCGCCCGGCAGTGCCACGCGGTGCGGCGTGCCGTCGGCCGGCCAGCCCTGCCGCGAGGGGTCGAGCGCGCGGAAGATCGCCTGGTGCAGCGCGCCGTCGGCGGCGGCCTCGGCGATCGCGGCGCCGCGCAAATTGGCGGCGATGCGCACGTCGCTGCGGCCGCCGGCGAGAAGCTGGGAGACCACGAGCGAGACCAGCACCAGCGTCCACAGGACGACCAGCAGGGCGAAGCCGCGCGAGGGGCTCCGCCCCTCGACCCCGCTGGGGCCGGCGGCCCCAGACCCCCTTCTTTTGAAGAAAGGGTTCCAAGGGCGACCGCCCTTGGCGGGGTCAGGGGCGAGAGCCCCTGGCCTTATCTTCCCTCATCGCAGATCGAGGCGCCGTCGCAGTTTCGCGTTCGGATCGGCCGAGCCGGAGGCGGGCAGGCCGTTCAGCTCCTGCGGCACGGCGGCGGCGTTGACCAGGCTGTCGCGCAAATCCTCGGTCAGCGCGCGGGCGTCGCGCTGGTCGTGGATGACGTGCGGGGTGATGAGCACCAGAAGCTCGGTGCGGGCGCGCTGGTTGTTCTGCGTGCCGGCGAGGAAGCCGAGCAGCGGGACGTCCTTGAGCCACGGAATGCCCTGGTTGCCGCGCGTCACGCTGTCGGAGATCAGTCCGGCCAGCCCCACCGTCTGCCCGTCCTGCACCACCACGCGCGAGGTGACGCTGCGCTCGGAGAAGGTGGGGGAATTGATGCCCGGCGTCTGCGGCGCGGTGCGATCGACCTGGCTGACTTCCTGCGCGATGTCGAGCGTCACCTGCCCGCCGGTATCGACGCGCGGCGTCACCTTCATGATGACGCCGGTGGGCTGGTACTGCACCGAGTTGATGATCGGGGCACCGCCCGCGATGGTGCTCTGCGCCGAGGAGGTGAGATAGGGCACCAGGCTGCCCACCTGCAGCCGCGCCGGCTGGCCGTCGAGCACCATGATCTCGGGCGAGGACAGCACCCGTACCTGCGTGACCGCCTGCAACGCCGAAATCGCGAGCGGCGCGCCGCCCAGGTTGTGGCCGGCGAGGATGAAGCCGGGGAAGCTGGTGCCGAGCACGGTCGAAGCCGGGTTGCCGAGCGGGCTGGTCGCGTTGTTGAGGATGCCGTTGATGCCGCCCGACTTGAAGAAGAACTGGGTGCCGTACTGAAGCTGGTCGTTGAGCGTCACCTCGGCGATGGTGGCGTCGATGCGCACCTGCAACGGCAGGATGTCGATCTTGCGCAGCATCGCGGCGACCGTGTCCTGCTCGGCCGGCGTGGCATAGACCAGCTCGGAGTTGTTCTGGTCGTCGGGGATGATGCGCATTGCCTCGGCGGCGGCGGTGCTGGCGCCCCCGGCCGTGCCTGATCCCTGCAATCCGCCGAGCAGCGGGTTGGCCGAGGGCGGCGGCGTGGGTGGTGCGGCTTGCGCCGGCGCCCGCCTCCTGCGGCAGGCCGCCGGCGAGCACGCTGGGCACGCCGCCGGCCGCCGCACCGCTCGGCCGATGCCGCCCGTACCGATGCCGCCGGTGCCGATGCCGCCGGTGCCGATGCCGCCGCCGATGCCGGCGCGCCATTGACCAGCGCTCCGCTGGTCCCGACGCCGCCGGCGCCCGCGCCCTGGGCGGCGACGCCCGCCGTGGCCGTGCGCGGCCTGGCGGCTGCTGCCCGGCGGCTGGGCGGTGACATTGTCAGGCGTGAACGCCTGCTGGAGGATGTAGGCGGTGCTCTCGGCATGGCTGTTGCGCAGGTAATAGACGCGCCAGGTGCGCACCGTCGCGCGCCGCGCCTGCTGCACCAGGGCGAACACCCGGCGCGCGGCGTCGATCTCGCCCGGCTGCGGGCGCCACCACCAGCACCGCGTCGATCCGCTCGAGCGGGGCCACGCGCACCACGCCGGCCAGCGCGCCGTTTTGGCGCGCGCGCAGCGCGGTCTCCAGCGCGGTCGCGAAATCCTTGGCGTCGCCGGCGGCGACCGGCAGCAGCGCATAGGACTGGCCGGCGAGCACATCGACGTCGAAAGCCTGGATCAGCCGCACCAGCGTGTCGCGCACCGCGGGGTCGCCGGTGACCAGCAGCGCGTTGCGGCCGGGATCGGCGACGATCCGCCCGCCATTGCCGATGAAGGGCTGCAACACCTTGGCGAGCTGCTCGGCGGAGGCGAAGCGCAGCGCCACCAGAACGCCGTTGGCGACCGTGTCGGCGCCGGCGGCAGCGGTGCCCGGCGCGGCCCCGGCGGCGGCGGCCGGCACCACGCGGTAGATGCCGCCGCTCTCGATCAGCGCCGCCCCGTCCTGCGCGAGCAGCGTCTGCAACGCCGGCAGCAGTTGGGCACGGGCGAGCGGCTGCGCGGTGTGCAGGGTGGCGGTGCCGTGGACGGCGGGGTCGATCGTGTAGTTGACCTTCAGGATGTTGCCGAGGATTTGCGCCACCACGGCGCGGATGTCGGTGTCGGCGAAGTCGAGCGAGATGTCGCCGCCCGAGGGCGCGCCCGCGGGGGCGGGCAGGCGCACGGCGGCCGGCGTGCCGTAGGAGAGCTGCGCCGAGGCGAAGCGGCGCGGCGCCGCCGATCGGGCCGCCGATCCGCGGCGCCGCCACCGCACCCGGGCCGAGCGGCGGCAGCGGCGTGAGCGATGCGGGCGAGGGCGGCGGCGACGGCCCCTGGCACGCGGCGAGGCCGGCGAGCAGGGCCAGCGGCGGCAGGGAAGCGAGGCGCCTCATGGCGGCGCCTTCGCGGTGCTTGGTTGCGGCGCCTTCGGCGCCGGGCAGCGGCGTGAACGGGAGATGGGTCGAGAACACGCTCGGCACCTTGCCCAATCGGGGCCGCTGCCCGAGGGGCAGGACCGGGTGGCCGGGACGGCGCGGCGCCGGCGTCGGTGGACGCGAAGGCCGGACGGAGCACGCGCACTCCCTCCGGGCCGCGCACCGTCACCTCGCCCGCGCCGATCGACTGCACCCGATACGCCCCCACCTGCCCGCCCTCATGCGCCAGGATCGGCGCGCCGTCGCCGGCGGCAGCGAAGATCACCGTCTTGCCCTCCGGCCCGACGATCACCCCGGCCAGCCGCGGCAGTCCGCCCGGACCGGCGGCCGCGGCCGTCGCGGCGGGGCGGCGGCTCGGGCTGAACAGCGGCCGGGCCAGGATCGTGCCCACCCAGCCCTCGACCCGCCCCGCCGCCCGCCGGCGCCGCCGCCGCGACCGGCAGCCGCCCCGGCGCCGGCGGCGCCGCGACCGACGCCGGGCCGGGGGCGGCAAGCTCGGCGGCGACCACGCCGGCGAGCGCCAGCGCCAGCACGCCGAGCAGCATCGTCCGCGGGCGCCTTCACTTCGCGGCACCCGGCGCCCCGGATGCGGAGCGGAAGGCGAGGACAGAGAAATCGGCCGTCAGCGGCAGCACCGGCGCGGCGGTGGGGAGCTGCGGGCTCAGCACGCGGAGGTCGTCGGCGACCATGCTCGGCCGCGCCTGCCGGATCGCGGCCAGCAGCTGCACCAGCACCGGCCAGGAGCCGCTGGCGGTGACGCGCACGCCGATGCGGCGATAGGGGCTGGCCTCGCTCGCCGGCAGCGTCTCGATGCTGGAGACCGTGGCGCCGGCCTGTGCCGCCATGCGCTGCACCTGTTCCTGCAACGACGCGCCGGCGATCGCGTCGCTGCCGCCGGCGATCGGGACGAGCGCCGCTTGCGCCGCCCCCGAAGCGGCCTGCGCGGCACGGCGCAGCGCCGGCAGTTCGGCGGCAAGCCCGGTCATGCGCGCGAGCAGCAGGCGCCGCTCGGCGAGGCGGTCGGCGCGGTCGCGATACCAGCCGAGCAGGGGCTGTGCCAGCACGGCCCAGACGGCGAGCAGCGCCAGCCCGGCCAGTGCCAGGGCGAGCAGCCGGCCGGCCCGCCCGGTGGGCAGTGCCGGGGTTGCGGCCATGCTAGCGGGCCACCTGTGCGGTGATCGAGAACAGGTCGGCTTGGCCGCCGGCGGCGCGCGTGACCGGCGCCGCGAAGCCGGGGTCGCGGATGCGCGGATCGGCCGCGAGCGAGGCGATCAGCGGCGCCGCCGCGCGCGACTGGCCGCGCAACGTCAGCCGGCCCTGATGCAGCGTGAACGCGGTGAGGAAGGTGCCGTCGGGCAGCCGGTCGGTGACGGCGGCGAGCACCGCGAGCACGTCGCCCGCCCGCGCCTGCTGCGCCGCCAGCGCGCCGCCGCGCGAGGCCGCGTTCGCGATGCGGTGGCGCAGCGCCTCGGCTTCATCGACGCGCGGGCGCAGCGCCGCGATGCGGCGCTCGATCGCGGCCGAGGCGGCTGACTGGCGCGCGAAGGGCACCACGATCGCGGTCAGCGCGAGGGCCGCGCACAGCACGCCGAGCGCTGCCGCCAGCCGCCGCCCGGACGGCGCGGACGCGGTGCGCAGCGGGATCGGCCGCAGCGCGCCCGTCGCGTCGGTCGCCTCCAGCTCCGGCGGCGGCGCGCCGGCCTCCCGCAGCAGCGCCAGCAGCGGTGCGACGGCGGCGCGCGGCACCAGGAACAGCCGCGCCCGGAGCTGGCCGCGCGCGCGGTCGCGCGCCGCGACGGAGGCGGAGAAAAAGACCTCGTCGGCGGGGAACGGGGTCAGGCGGTCCATCTCGTAGCCGAGCACGCGGGCGAGGTCGCGCTCGGCCGCGAGCGGCAGCGTCACGGGACGCTCCAACAGCGTGTCCGGCGGCAGGCGCAGCACGGTCGCGGGCGGGCGGGCGCGGGCGAACATCGCGCGCAGGCCCGCGACGCCCTCCGCGCCCGGCGGCGACCGGCCGAGCACGCGCTCCCGCCCGCGGCGGCGCAGCGAGACGGTGACGGCGCCAAGTCGGGGCCGGGGCTGGACGGTGCGATCACCAGGGCGCGGGCGCGCGGAGCGCGGGCGCCGGCGCCTGCCAGCAGATCGCGAAGCTGCTGCGCCCACCAGGCAAAGAACTCCGCGAGCATGGGGGCTCTGCGCAACCTCCCGATTCGTGGCTGGCCAGGCCCTTACTGGCACATGTTAGCCGCGGATGCGCTCGATGCACGCAATTCGGTGTGGCGGGTCGCTGCGCCAGGTCGGTGCGCCGGGTCGGCGCGCCGCGTCACGGCCGCACCCGCGCGGGTGCGGCGACGATATCGGGCCAGCGCCGCGCGGGATCGGCGAAGGCGATGTGCAGCCGCACCAGCGCCGGCAGGCGGCGGCCCGACCAGGCGCGCAGCCAGGCGCCGGCCTGCACGCCTGCCGGCGGGCGCCAATATTGCAGGTCGAGCGCCGCCACTCCGTCCAGCAGCACGGCGACGCGCGGCGGCGGCGGCGGGGCAAAGCGGACCACGTGCTCGGCCGGCCGCCAGCGCAGCACCAGCCGGTGGTCGGCATCGACGCCGAGTGCCACGTCGGCGCGGCTGGTGCCCATCGCCGCGGCGGCCTGCGGCAGCTCGGTGGTGAAGGCGAACGCGTGCGGACCGCCGCGCAGCAGCGGGTCGCGCCGCTGGCCGCCCGGGTCCATGCGCGCGATCAGCCCGCGCAGCGTGCGATCGACGGCGTCGAGGTCGCTCCATCGCGCGCTCTGCCGCGCCTGCATCGACCAGGCGCGCAGGCCGACGCGCACCCCTTGCGAGAGGCCCGCCATCAGCAGGCCGAACACGACCAGGGCCACCAGCACTTCGAGCAGGGTGAAACCCGCCGCGCGCTTCATCGCACCGCCGCGGCCGGGACTGGGGCGGCGACGGTCGCGGTGCGCTCGGTGTCGAGGGTCACTGCGCGGGTGCGGCCGTCGGCATCCCAGCTCTCGGTGACGCGCACCGCGTAGAGCACGGCGCGCACGCCGGCGGGAAGCGGCGGCCCTTCGCCGGCGACGGCAATGCGCACGCGCCAGGCGAAGCCGCCGCCGTCCTCGCCCGACTGCGTGCCGGGGACCAGCCGCACGCCGGCGGCGGCGAGGTGCGATCGCGCGCGGGAGAGCGCCTGCTGATAGCGCGCCGCGACCGCCGCGGACCCGAGCCCGGTGCCGATCGCGCGGAACATGACGCCGAGTGCGAGTGCTGCGATCGCGAAGGCGACCAGCACTTCGAGCAGGGTGAAGCCGCGCTCAGCGCGCATCGGCGACGCGGACGCGCCCGCTCAGCCAGTCGATGTCGATGCGCGCCCGGGCCGGCCCGGTGCCGATCGTGATCGCCCGCCCGAGGCGCTGCCGTCCGGGGCAAAGGCGAAGGTGACGCGGTTTTCGGAGCGCGGGCCGAAAATGGTCTCGGCAGCGATCGGCAGGTCGGGGAGCGCGGTCGGGGGCGCGTCGCCGGCGCGCATTCGATGGGTGGCGAGGTCGAGCGTCACGGCAACCGGGCGGTCGGTCTCGATCGCGCGGGCGCGGGCGGCGCGCAGCGTCTCGGCGAGCGTTGCGGCCGCGGCGCGGGCATCGAGCGTGCGGCTGCGCAGCGGCCCGTGCTGCACCAGCAGCACCAGCACCAAGGCCAGCACCGCGACGACGACGAGCATCTCGAGCAGCGTAAATCCCGGGGTCCCGGGCCGCCGCCGGCGGTGGCGAACCTGATCGGCCGAAGAGCAGGGCCGCATTAGGCTCGCTGAGGCCCAAGAACAGGGCGGATCAGGCTCCTGAGAACAAGGCTGGATTCGGCTTGCCGCCCCTGAGAACTGGGATTTTTTCGCCGCCGGCTCGCTCGCCCGTCGCACCGTCCCTCCTCTGTCATCTCGGTCTCCGCGACGATCATGGTCAGCAGCTCGGCATCCGAAACCCCCGTCAGCTCCCACCGGCACGGCGCTCCGCCCGCTCCGGCCGCAATTCAGGCAAATATTCTAACACGATTCCTCGCGGATTGTCAAGTCTCATGGCGCAGCCAGGAACTCGCTACGCCGAAACCGCAGACCCGCAGCGTCCGGTGGTGTGCTTCGACGAGATACCCGACCGCCCTCTATGTGCACATAGGGCCCGTCTAGCTGTGTCTGATCTGTGAGGTCCGCGATTGCGGCGTTCTGCTGCTCCCACCGTTTCTCCACGGCATCCCACCCAACAGCGATCGTCTTGTTGGACGGCAGGATCAGCGTGACATCGGCATCATGCACCAAAGCGGCGCAATTTTCGCCATGTCGCGTGATCCGATGGCGGCATGTTCGGCAGCATGATTGCTCGAAGCAGCTTCTCGCGTTTGCCGCCTCTGCCGATCCGCGCCATTGCCACCGGCATCGGCGGCGCACTAGCCTCTCCGCGGTCGCCGTTCCCTTACGCGACAAGTTCGTCCTGTCTCAACGAGAGGTCTGAGAGATGTCGATCATCGGTTGGATCATCCTTGGCCTGATCGCGGGCTTCATCGCGAGCAAGATCGTCAACAGACAGGGGCAGGCCTCCTGCTCGACATCGTGCTCGGCATCGTCGGCGCGCTGATCGGAGGCTTCATCTTGAACGCCTTGGGTGCCCCCGGCATCACGGGCTTCAACCCCTGGAGCTTTCTGGTCGCCATCTTCGGCGCGATCATCCTGCTGGTGATCTGGCACGCCCTGGTCGGGCGCCGGAGTTACTGAGGGCATGGCAAGGGCAGCGAACACACTATGAGCAACGGCTACACGCCGGGTGCCAGCGATCAGCGGCCCTGGGGGTCATGGGAGGTGCTGGCGGTGGGCTCCGGCTACGCGGTCAAGCGCATCGTGGTCCGACCGGGGGCGCGGCTCTCGTTGCAGCGCCACGCGCACCGCGCCGAGACCTGGGCGGTGGCCGCGGGGCGGGCGCGGGTGACGAGGGGGGCGGAGGTGTTCGAGGTGGCCGCCGGCCAATCCGCGCAGATTGCGCTCGGCGATGCGCACCGGATCGAGAACCCGGGGACGGATGAGCTGGTGGTGATCGAGGTCCAGCACGGCGCGCACCTGCACGAGGACGACATCGAACGGCTGGCGGATGATTACGGGCGGCGGTGACCTCCACACGCACCGCGTGCTTGCGCGCGCGCCGCTCCTGCCCTTATAGCGGGATCAACCTGACCGTTCGTTCATGGGCGTGTCCGGGGCAAGGGAGAGCCGTCGATGACGCGTCCAACCGGTTCCGATTTCGCGCCGTCGCGGCGCACCCTGCTGCGCGCCGGCGGCGGCCTGCTTGGGGCGGGGCTGCTGCCGGCCGCCCCGGCGCTCGCCGCGAGCCATCCGGCGATCGGCACCTATCCTGCCGGCAGCGAGGGCTCCTCGATCTTCGTCGGCTTCGTCGTGCCCCGGACCGGCACCTATGCGGTTCCGGGTGAGGACGAACTCAAGGGCTACGAGCTTGCGGTCGAGCATCTCAACACCGGCAACGCGCTGATCCGCGAAATCTCGCCCAAGACGAAGAAGGGCGTGCTCGGCAAGGAGGTCAAATACGGCGTCGCCGACAGCGAGGCGAAGCCGAACACGGCGGTGCAGGCGGCGTCGCGCTTCATCAGCGAGAACAAGGCGGTGATGTTCAGCGGCTCCACCTCGAGCGCGGTCGCGGTGGCGCTCAACAAGCTGGCACAGCGCGACAAGGTGATCTACCTGACCGGCGTCAGCGGCTCGAACGACACCACCGGCAAGGACTGCGTGCGCTATTCGTTCCGGCAATGCTTCTACGGCCAGACGGCCGCCGCGGCGCTCAGCCCGGTCCTGATCAAGAACATCGGGCCGAACAAGAAGGTCGCCTATCTGACGCCCGACTACACCTACGGCCACACCGTCCAGCACTCGACGGAGGAGTTCGTCAAGAAGGGCGGCTGGACCACCGTGACCAACCAGATCTGCCCGCTCGGCGCGCCGGACTACTCGACCTATCTGCTCAACATCGCCAATTCCGGCGCCGACGTGTTCATCAATGTCAACTGGGGCAATGACGCGGTCCTGTCGATCAAGCAGGCCAAGCAGTTCGGCATTCTCGGCAAGCAGAAGCTGGTGGTGGCCTATCAGATCCCATTCCTGGCCCAGCAGGTCGGGGCCGACATCATGGGGGGCGTCTATACCGCGACCGACTACTGGTGGACGCTCGAGGACAAGTATCCTCTCGCCAAGATGTTCAACGACGAGTTCCAGAAGAAATACAACTACAAGCCGGAATGGGGCGCCAATAACGCCTATATGCAGGTCGCGATGTGGGCGAACATGGTCGAGACCGCCGGCACCTTCTATCCACCCGACATCATCAAGGCCTACGAATCCGGCATACACATGAAGTCCACCGTGGAGACGTCTATTTCCGCGCCGCCGACCACCAGCTCGTGCGCCCGGTGATCGTCCAGCGCGGGCAAGAAGAAAGCCGACATGAAGAGCCCCGACGATTACTGGGAGACCGTCGAGATCGTGCCCGGCGCGCCGCTCATGCAGCCGCCCGACGCCTTCGGCTGCAAGCTCGGCCCCGCCACCTGAACCGAAACGGCGGCGCCCAAGGGA